>NZ_OU659204.1:2400000-3600000 GCF_915403165.1 Providencia alcalifaciens | reverse complement strand
ATACTCCACGCCGATCCCATATTTTTCACCATATTTCAGGCGCAAGCGTTTATCGACTAAGCCCATCCCTAAGCCGTCAGATTGTCCACTTGGTTGGTATAAACCGGCATTATCTTCGATTTCAATATAGACATGTTCACAGCGAATATAACTACGTATTGTAATGTATCCGGTATGTAATAACTGTGAAGTGCCGTGTTTTATTGCATTTTCGACAATCGGTTGCAGTGTGAACGCGGGTAATTCTACCTGTTTCACCTCATCGGGGATGTCCAAGTGGATTTGCAAATTCTCTTGGAATCGAGCCTTTTCAATTTGCAGGTATGAATTGATATGCTCAATTTCTTCCCCTAATGTTGCATTCTGTTCTGGACGTTTTAAGTTATTGCGAAAGAAGGTAGAGATATACTGCACGAGCTGTCCTGCTTGCTGGCTATCTTTGCGGATCACTGCCTGTAATGTATTGAGCACATTAAAGAGAAAATGCGGGTTCACTTGTGCGTGAAGCAGTTTGACTTCCGATTGAAGTAAAGATTGCTTATTGCGCTCATATTGCCCCGCCAAAATTTGGGCAGAGAACAAGCTGGCAATTCCTTCCCCTAGCGTACGGTTGATGGAGCTAAAAAGGCTATTTTTTGCTTGGTATAATTTGATGGTTCCAATGACTCGTTGGTTTTCACCTCTAAGCGGGATGACGAGGGTGGAGCCTAGCTTGCATGAGGGGCTTAACGAGCATTTATACGGGGTTTCGTTACCATCGGCATAGACGACTTCATTATTATCAATAGCCTGCCTGGATTGAATCGATGAGATAGGCGTACCGGGAATGTGGTGATCGGAGCCTAGCCCGATAAAGGCGAGAATTTTTTCTCTATCCGTAATGGCCACCGCACCAATATCTAATTCTTGGTAAATAATTTTCGCCACTTTCATGCTGTTATCCGCATTGAAGCCTTTACGCAAAATACCTTCAGTGCATAGGGCGATCTTCAAGGCTTGAGCGGAGAATGCGGTGGTGTATTTCTCAACGATGGCGCGTCTATCCAGCAAGATACGGATAAACATGGCTGCCCCGATGGTATTGGCAATGATCATCGGCGCGGCAATATTTTTCACTAATTCATAAGCTTCATCGAATGGGCGGGCGATGAGTAAAATAATCAGCATCTGGATGATTTCAGCAAAAAAGGTGACGCAGCTAGCGGTAACAGGGTTAAAAATTTTATTAATTTCCCCACGCTTCATATAGTAACGATGTACCAGCCCACCAATTAAGCCTTCGACAATGGTCGAGATCATACAAGCAAAAGCGCTCATTCCACCCAAAGAGTACCGGTGAAGCCCACCTGTAAACCCAACAGCAAAACCCACCGCAGGGCCGCCTAACAATCCGCCAAGTACAGCACCAATAGCACGAGTGTTCGCTATAGAATCATTGATATGTAAACCAAAATAAGTACCAATAATGCAAAATACTGAGAAAATCAGGTAGCACATCACTTTATGAGGTAAGCGAATGGTCACCTTAAGAAGTGGGGTAACTAGCGGAGTGCGACTGAGTGCCCAAGCGATAACGAGGTAGACGCACATTTGTTGGAGTAATAGTAAAATCAGATCAAATTCGTACATGCTCGTCATATTTCACATTATGGGGGTGTTGACTACGTTCAGCTCCTCTAGTCACATACTTTTGTATGCTCCTAGAGTATCTTCTCTTGTCGCCTACCCACAATGTGAACTATTTAGAGCATGGCTCACTATGTTTCACATTATGGGGGGGTTGACTACGTTCAGCTACTTGGGTCACATACTTTTGTATGCTCCCCAAGATATCTTCTCTTGTCGCCTACCCATAATGTGAACTATTTAGAGCATGGCTCACTATATTTTACATTATGGGGGCTGCGCTTAGTGGGTTTAGCCATATACTTTCGGGGGATATTGTATCTTATTGGGCTGGTTAAGTAATCGTCATTTAATAATTAGCAAAACATCATTATTTGACATAAGCGCCAAAGCCCCTCAGACTAAAAAGACCGCTAAAGCGTGATTTTGCGCACAAATTTCTTAACGTTAGTGTTAATTTATTGTCATAATAAAAAAGTAGTTTCCTCCGTGATTATTCAAGGCCCACATACATAATGAAAAAAAGAACCATCATACTGATCTTGCTTATGCTGATCTTAATTGCTGCTGCGGCGCTTTTTCATTCCCATAATCAATTTTTATTATTGCAAGGGGAAGTGGACGCACCAGAAGTCATCGTGACTTCAAAAGCCAAAGGCAGAGTCATTGAACGCCATGTAGAACGCGGGGATGATGTGAAAAAAGGGCAGTTACTGATCACCTTAGAAAGCCCTGAGTTACAAGCCCAATACGCGGCATTGAAAGCGGCTAAGGACCAAGCTCAAGCTCAACTCGACCAATCCTTAAATGGGACTCGTGAAGAGACGCTGCGTGACCTACAAGCTGCGGTAGCTCAAGCAAATTCTCAATACCAAAATGCCTCTCGTGAATTTACCCGCTTAAATAATCTTTCAGGTAAAGGGTATGTCTCCGCGAATGAGCTAGATACTGCCCGTAAAGCGAAAGATGTTGCGTTCCAACAAGTCCAAAGTGCTAAGGCGCGTTTGGAAGAAGGTAAAAACGGCGATCGTATCGAGCAGCGTCAACAATATGAAGCGGCAGTGAACCAAGCGAAGCAAAAACTGGCTGAACTCCAAGTTCAACTGGATGATTTGCAAGTGAAAGCCCCTGTGGATGGTGAAGTCGGTCCAATCCCTGCGGAAATTGGTGAACTGTTCAATGCTGGTAGCCCATTAATCTCATTGATCAGCCTTCCTCAAGCCTATTTTGTTTATAACCTACGTGAAGACATTTTAGTGGGTGTGAAAAAAGGGGACAAAATTGAGCTGACGGTGCCTGCCTTAGGGGACAAAACCGTGGAAGCTGAAGTTCGTTATATTGCGCCGAAAGGGGATTACGCAACTAAACGAGCCACCCGTGCGACAGGGGATTTCGACCTGAAAACTTTTGAAGTTCGCTTGTATCCACAACAACCGATTGAAGGATTACGACCGGGGATGAGCGTCTTGTGGCACTGGGATAAATAACAGGTGACGCCATGAAACTCAAATTCGCTTGGCATGGTTTTGAACATGCCTTTAGCCGCGAAACCCAAATGGCGATCCGCAGCCCAGTCTTTCATTGGCTGAGTTGGCTATTCCCTTTGATGCTGTTTACGTTAATCAGCGCTAACTTCTCAGAGGGAACGCTGATGGATGTGCCCGTTTCGGTGGTAGATAACAACAACAGCCCGATTTCAAGGCAAATTATCCGCGATCTTGATGCGGGTCCTCATGCGGAAGTAAAAGCGATTGATGGCAACTTAGTGACATCCATCAAGCAGCTGGGTAGCGCCAAAGATTATGCCTTGCTTTATATCCCCCAAAATTTTGAGGAGGATATATTGCGAGGACGCCAGCCTGAATTACGCATGTATTACAATGCGCTATTTTACGCATCCGGCAGTTATGCCATTCAAGATTTTAGCGGCTTAGTTGCAGAACTTAACGCCAAATACCGCCAAGAAATGGCGAAATCGATGGGGCAATCTTTACCGGCATTGGCGCAAGTCACGCTCTCTTACGATAGCCTCTTTAACCCTAGTGGCAGCTATATTTATTACCAACAATTTGCGGCGACCATCCACATGCTGCAACTGTTTGTGGTCACGGCCACTATTTACACCATGTCTCGCGGCACCATTCTCCAAAGCGTGAAGCCATTTTCAATGGCACTGCTAGGTAAAATGGCACCTTATACGTTATTTTTCACGACATTACTGATTGTGGAACTGGCGGCGTTAGTCACTATTTTCGACGCAAAAGTAGTGGGGAACCCTCTGTATATGATGCTGGTGGGCTTCTTCTATGTAATAGCAGCGCAGAGTATCGGGTTACTGCTCTTTAGCTTCACGTCCAGCGCGATAATGGCTTACAGCTTAATCGGGATGCTGGTGAGTATTGCCTTGGCATTTTCTGGCATGGCAGTACCGGAACTCTCGATGATTTTGCCCGCCCGGATTATTTCGAACGCGGAGCCGCTCACTCACACCTTAAACGCCATGTTTGATATTTTCTTACGGGAAATCTCGTTTGAGCGTATTGTGCAAGTGTGTCTATTCTTGCTGATTTACCCGTTACTAACGGCATTTTTGATCCGTAAACGCTTAGTGAAACGGTTAGAAACCCAAGGAAGTATCGTGTGATGACGGTCTATTTTGCGACGTTTAAAAAGGTACTGCTGGGCATGCTGGAGAAACCAATGTGGCTGCTGCTGCTCGTTTCTCTCTGTATTATGAGTTTGGTCTATGCGCGCCCTGTATTGTGGGATCTGCCTGTGGCCGTTATCGATATGGATCACTCAGGCGCAAGTCGTGAACTGATCCGAGATTTAGATGCCACCCCAAAAGTTCAGCTGCACAGTTACGATAATTTAGCTCAAGCGCGGCAGGATATGATTGCGAGGCAGCTGTTTGCTATCGTGATCATCCCAACTGATTTTGAAAAGCATCTGCTTAGTGGCAAAAATATCACGGTACCCGTTTATGGGGATGCGACAAACCGCTTGGCCAGCGGGCAGATCCAGCAAGAGTTATCGAAAGCGTATCAAACGCTACTGAGCGCCTATAACACCCAATTACTGGAAAAGGCGGGTTTCAGTCCTGAGCAAGCGAAAGTGATTATTGCCCCTGTTCGCAGTGAGACTGAGCCGCTCTACAACCCCGGAATTAGCTTTGCGGCGATTATTTTCCCTGGCTTGTTGGTTATGTTATTGCAGCACTCCTTATTAATTGCGTGCGTGCGGGTCAGCATTGCCATTCGCTCCACACCAAAAGGCAAGCCCCCATTAGCGGTTTACCTTGGGGCGTTGTCGGCGTTGGTGCCTATCTGGTTATTTCTTTCGACCGTATTTTTCGCCTTATGGCCATGGATTTTGGGATATCGGCAAGAAGCGCCTTTGTACCAGATCTGGATGCTGACTTTCCCATTCTTACTTGCTGTTATTGGGTTAGGGAAGCTGGTCACGGAATGTTTGCGTAGTGTGGAAATGATCTACCTGACATTGGCGTTTATCACCACGCCGGTGTTCTATATGTCAGGGACGATTTGGCCACTGCAAGCGATGCCAGACTGGGTAAGAATGATAGCCTCTGCATTGCCATCCACATGGGCGACTAACGCGATGGCGGGGATCAACCAAATGGGGCTGCCATTTCGAGATATCTTAATGGATATTGTGATGATGCTGGTGCTTGGGGTGATTTACTCGTTTATCGGTGTGTTTATTGGCATGTTGCGAGATGGCGAGTTACGCCAGATTAGCCATGCGGTACATCGCTGGCGCAAGCATTTTCATAAATGATAATAAAATAGTAAATAATAGTCAGAGAGGTTGGTTTCCAACCTCTTATTTTGAAAAATGGCTCTAAATACGTTATGGCACAATCTTTTATTCCACAACGCTGAGGCTTAAGTTACATTCTTCAGGGGTTGAAACCGAAAATGTGCGTCCGTTAGCATTGGTTTTGCCCGAATAAGCTTCCCCATTACAATCATTGATAATGATGTAATTAACCGATGAAAGTGGTAAATCATTTTCATCGGTTAATAGGAAATTCAAATTATAATCGTGACCACCCACTTGGGAACTAATGTTGCCATTGCTTTTGGCGGCAAGCCCTGCAATCACAAACTCACCTGTTTTGCCATCTTGGTTCAATTTTCCAACCGCATTATCTTCAGTACCTGCCACAATATGGGCATTTTCAGGTACTGAAAGAATTTTTTTTCCTTTAAATACCACGCGATAGTACCCAGAATCGGAGTAACTCACCTCTTGGTTTTTTTCGAGATCAGCGTTGGTGTACTCAAGGGATGTTGAGCATCCCGCTAAAAAAAGTGTCATGACGAGCAGGGTACGTTTTATCACGGGTATTTCCTTATGAGTCTGTGAGTTTGGTTGCTTATCTAATCTACAGCACGTCAACTGAATTCAAAGGAGATAACTCCGTATCTGTTTGGGGGATATTCTGGGTATAGGCAGGTTATTGATGAAGAATTGCGCAGGTTTTTGTTAGTGATTGACCATGGAATGAAAAGGCTCAATAAAGAGCCTCTCATAAATAGCAAAATCCCATCACGCCTCTAGAGTCAATCCAGCAATATTACGCCAATAGCCATTACAGCTTTGGTCGGGAATGAGAAGTGGGGACTGTCCATGTTGGTTGGCTTTAAACTGCTTAATCACATCGAGGGACTCAAGGCTTTCAGGGGAAACCCGCACAATATCCACCAAATCCTGCATGGATGAAATATCGTTGCCTAAGTTATAGCAATAGCCGCTCAAGGTTTGAATACCATTAAGCGTGAACACTTGCTGCTGCTCTTGGGAAAGTACTTTACGCCCTTGCGGGTAATTGATGCAGCAGGTTTCACACTCATCTTTCTGGCGGTTTTCCGAGCGCGCCGTAAAACAGCGGGCTGAATAGGCTAACGGTAAATGGCCGTAGCTGAAAACCTCCACTTCAAACTTATCGCGAATACCTAACTCTTCACATTGATTGAGCAAATTCACCAGCCAGTCACGGGAAAGCTCAACGGGCATACACCAGCGCATCATGCCTTGGCGTAGCAAAATATTCAGAGAGGGGGCGTTATAGCAGTTAAGCCCGTGACCTGCGACAAAAGGCAATTTGCGTTCTGCCAGCATGTTGACGACACCAAAATCGTGCGCTTCAATCAAAAACTCGCCATTATCGACTAACTTAATAATTTCTTTCAACTCAGAGGGCGCTTGTAACAGTGCAAGGGTACTAAGAATAATTTGTTTACCGTTTCCCGCCAGCTGCTTAGCGAGGTCAATCCAGTCATTGGGTTTCATATCACGGCGTTTACTACACACCGTTTCCCCGAGATAAATAATATCCGCGTCACTGTTTGCTGCCTGCTGATAAAAATCCTGTAAGGTTGATGTTGGCCAGTAGTACAGTACTGAGCCTAATGCATATTTCATTATGTTACCCATTAATCCATGCTGATGAATGATTTGCGCCAGTTATTGCCATTTACGGTGATACGCACCAAGGGTGGTTTGGCTGCCTTCAGAAAGGTCGCCAAGGGCTTTGAGCCACCTCGGATCCGTCACAAAACCGTCTGGATTGGATTTATAGCGATTGATTGCCTGACGCCAAATCTTGGTCACTTGGGTGACATAGGCAGGGCTACGCTGACGGCCTTCAATTTTTACCGAAGCGATATTGGCACTCATTAGCTCTGGGAGTAACTCAATGGTATTGAGGCTGGTGGGCTCTTCAAGCACATGATATTTCTGATCATCCACCACATAGCGCCCTTTACACAGCGTAGGATAACCGGCGTTTTCATTTTTTTTGTAGCTATCGATCAGCACATCATTGAGGCGGGATTCCATACCATTTTCAGTGTGTTGCCAACGAACAAAACGTGCGGGAGAGCAAGCGCCGACGGTATTCGGTGATTCACCCGTTAAGTAGGAAGAAAGATAACAGCGACCTTCAGCCATAATGCACAGACTACCAAAAGCAAATACTTCCAGCGGTACAGGACTGGTTTTGGCGAGTTGTTTAACTTGGTGAATTGATAACACGCGAGGGAGTACCACGCGATGCACCTGAAAGTTACGCTCATAGAAGCGAATAGCTTCTGTGTTTGTCGCGGAAGCTTGCACAGAAACGTGGCGTTCAATATGCGGGTATTTATTGGCTGCGTACTCTAACATAGCAATGTCGGCGAGGATCAGGGCATCGGCCCCTAAGTCAGCCGCTAAATCAACAGAGTTTTGCCAGCGTTGATAACCATCAGGGTGAGCGAAGGTGTTTATCGCAATATGCAATTTACGTTTACGCTGGTGGATATAACGCTCTGCTTCATGCAGATTTTTTTCCGTAAAATTCAAACCTGCAAAGTGGCGCGCGTTAGTGTCATTTTTGAGTCCGATGTACACTGCATCGGCACCATTATCAACAGCGGCTTTTAAGGCAGGTAAATTCCCCGCAGGGCAGAGTAATTCCATTAGCTTTTTCTCTGTATAAAAATTTAGCAATTGGTCATTCTAGACAAGGGGTTTGGTAGAGGTTTTGATTTAGCGCAGAGAAGCTTGGAATGTTGTAGGCGAGATAGTTATTTCGTGACTATTATAAAAGTGTAGAGATTATTGGAAATAAATATTGGCGAGATGGATAAAGATTGATATAGGATCGGTATCATCACGTTATTTTTTGGCAAAATATGTCCTTATATCGAATAAATAACGATATATCTCTGACTATCTTTACATCTACACATCAATGTTATCTATAATCATTGTCATTATAGGTATTAAATTGTCCAAGCAGCTGCTTTAACCAGTAGTCATGCGAGATGGACAGATAATTGATACGGGAGTTAGTACTGTGTTTGGTAAAATTCGTTCTCAACTGATCACTCAAGGCCCTTCATTTTTGAAGTTTCCATTGAAAGTGACCCCATTTGTCGTACAGCGTCAAATACTCGAACAACTATTAAGTTGGCAGTTTCGTGAATCTGTTAAAGAAGGCGAACTCGATTTTCTGGAAGGGAAATGGCTGAAAGTTGAGATCCGAGATTTAGAGCTTGTTTGGTTTATCAGCTTACAAGAGGGTCAGCTGGTGGTACAGAAGCAGGCTGAACCGGATGTCAGTGTCAGCGGCAATGCCAATGATCTGGTCTTGATTGCTGCCCGCAAAGAAGATCCCGATACGCTCTTTTTCCAACGCCGTTTGGTGATTGAGGGGGATACTGAATTAGGTTTGTATGTTAAAAACCTGATGGATGCCTTCGAAATTGAAAATATGCCTGCGCCGTTGCGCTTTGGTCTATTACAGCTCGCTGATGTGATTAAAATGGTGCAAGACAATGAGGACGCAGAGCATAAAACGCCTGTGTTAACCTCATGCTGATACGTGTAGAAATCCCGGTTGATGCCATGGGTATCGACACGCTATTACGTGAAACCTTCCCAACTGAGGGTGAGGCAGATCTTGTTCAGCACCTGCGTGAAGATGGGTTATTGACCCTCGGTGTGGTGGCAACCAACGATGACGGCGAAGTTATTGGCTATGTCGGGTTTACCCCTGTTGATGTGAATGGTGAAGATGTTCAATGGGTAGGACTCGCCCCATTAGCCGTTAAAAAAGCTTATCAAGGCCAAGGTATCGCGGAAAAATTGGTTTATGAAGGGTTAGATAGCTTAAATGAATTTGGTTATGGAGCTGTCGTCGTTCTCGGTGATGAGGGTTACTACGGACGTTTTGGTTTTGAACCCGCTTCCAACCACGAATTACGTTGCCAATGGCCAAGTCTACAAAAACATTTTCTTGTCTATGGACTCGAAAATGGCGCAATTGACCAGCATAAAGGCGAAGTCACTTACTCATCGCATTTTGACAATGTATAAACCGCTAAATAATGCTGTAAATCCTCAGGCTGGTCAGTGACCAGCCTTTCTTTTTCCTGCTTACTCAATTGCTTAACTCGATGCTCTAATTGAGACGCTTCAGAACGATCCCCCGCAGCACAATGAAAAACGAGAGTTAAAGGCGCTTTGCCTTTTAGCGCCTTTGCACCTGTTCCCGCTTCATGTTGTTTAAAACGCCGCTGAACATCGATGGTGATCCCACAATATAACGCGTTATTTTTTTGCCGAATTAAGTAAAGAGACCAATTTTGCTGTGTCATTTTGTTTTTCTTATTATTGAATTTAGCATTCTGTGCTGATTTATAAGGAGAATTTAGTTGGCTTCCAGCGAATTTTCTCGCGGATCATAAAGTTTATAACATACTAAATTATAAATAAAAAATGATATAAAGCTGTCACAAATTTGTAACCTCAATATAGGTTGTTGTTCAATTATTTTGAATAACTATAGCAAAATTAGCTAATTTTCATCTCAGAATAAAGCGCATAGTATGATCCATATCACAGGGAAACACGAAAAAACCCCTGTAAATATCAAACATACAATGAGGAAGTTTACCATGAAAAAATCAACATTATTTGCTGCTGCTTTAGCTTTAGGTGCTGTATCATTTGGTTCAATGGCGGCTGAAGAAGTTAGACAAGCTAGCGAGCCAGCAGTCGGTTATGTGTCTGTAAGTGGTGCTGCAAGTGTAAATGACCTGACTGCACAATTAGCCAAAAAAGCTGATGAAGCTGGCGCAAAATCTTTCCGTGTGATTTCTGCAAGCGGTGAGAATGAGATGAATGGTACAGCAGCAATCTATAAATAATTTTACTCGTCAGATTTACTCGTCATACTTCGAGCCGCAGCGTTGTTGGCTGCGTTCACTCCCACTAGTCACATACTAGTGTATGCTCCTAGCGACTCGTTCACTTGCCGCCTAGCTGCAACTCGAATTATTTAAAGTAAAAGGTCACAATGATTAGAGTAAAAACCTTGAGTTTATGAGATTAAAAATCTAATTATTCAAGGAAATGCTAGAAAGATTTAGCGTATAGTAGTGCGAACTAAGTACAGATAACGTTCAGAACAGCTTAAGCACGCCCAGCCATTTTTATGGGCGTGTTCTGAACGGTCTAACATGGACATTCGCAATGACACCCGAAAACACCTTACAACATATCCAGCGCTATATTGCTCGCCAACACGTTTTTTCCCTGTTTACCTCTCATCAAGATGATATTTGGGCTGCCAGTTGCTATTACGCCTTTGACCGCCAAAATATGCGTTTAATTTTCATGACATCCCCCGATTCGCAGCACGGTCAATTAATGCAGGAAAACCCTCAAGTGGCAGGGACTATCTCTGCACAAACTAAGCAAGTGGGTAAAATTCAAGGTATTCAATTTGTGGGAGAAATTCGCCAATTTGACGGTGAAGAGGCGGATGTGCAGAAAGCATTTTATTGCCAGCGATTTCCTGTTGCCCTAGAGGCGAAGCTGCCGATTTGGCAGCTCCAATTACAGACGGTGAAAATGGTGGATAACACGCTGGGGTTTGGTACCAAATTACATTGGTTGCGTGAAGCTTAGGCTGCGTGAGGCTTAACGTAGCCGATGAATGACTTGGTTACTGCTGCCGCGCCACAGCAGCGCAGGGTCGTACAGTGTCTGTTCGAATTTTCCATCAATCAACGTATTGACCAAACTCACCACTTTTTGCTGTTCTAGTGTCAACTCATCCAGTTTATACCCCGTCCACATCCAGATATCCTTATCTGGGCAGACGGCTTTCACTCGCTTCACTAACGCTAAAATAGCGGGCAAGTTAGCGGGGTGCAAAGGATCGCCCCCTGAGAGGGAAAGCCCTTGGCGACGAATACGCGTATCCTGCAAATCTTGGATAATTTGGTCTTCCATCTCTTGGGTAAAAGGAATACCGGAATCCACTCGCCATGTGCTTTGGTTATAGCAGCCTCGGCACTGATGAACGCAGCCCGAGACAAACAATGTGCAGCGGGTACCGGGGCCATTTACCACATCCACAGGATAATATTGGTGATAATTCATGGTATTTATCCGCTGTTAACCGAGCTGTCCATTACCCAAGTGCTTGATACGGCGCTTCACTTCCTCTTGCTTACCCGCATTAAACGGTCGTGCATCTGGGCTGCCTAAATAGCCACAGACACGGCGGATCACGGAAACGCGGTTAGTATCATGGTTGCCGCAAGCTGGGCAGGTAAAGCCTTTGCTGGTACAGGAAAACTCACCGGAAAAACCGCAGTCATAGCATTCGTCGATTGGCGTGTTGGTGCCGTAGTAAGGAACATGCTGATAGCTGTAATCCCAAACATCTTCGAGGGCTTTGAGGTTGTGCTGTAAGTTCGGGTATTCGCCGTAACAGATAAAACCGCCATTGGCGAGCGCCGGATACGGCTGCTCAAAATCGATTTTATCGTAAGGATTAACCTGTTTTTCCACATCTAAGTGGAAGCTATTGGTGTAGTAGCCTTTGTCGGTTACGCCATCAATAACGCCAAATTCAGCGGTATCTAAGCGGCAGAAACGGTCGCACAGATTTTCGCTCGGCGTGCTGTATAAGCTGAAACCGTAGCCCGTTTGGGCTTTCCATTCGTCAGTGGCTTGGCGCAGACGATTGACGATAGCGACCGCTTTTTCGCGCAATTGCTCGCTGTCATACACATGAGTTTGTGTGCCAAATAGGGCATTGATAGTTTCGTGCAACCCAATATAACCCAATGAAATTGAAGCGCGTCCATGTTTGAAAATTTCAGCTACGCTGTCATTGGCTTTTAAGCGAACGCCGCAGGCACCTTCCATGTATAAGATAGGGGCAACACGGGCTTTGACATTTTCTAAGCGTGCTATGCGGGTCATTAATGCTTTTTTAGCGATGGCTAAACGCTCATCGAGAAGCGCCCAAAATGCTTCTTCACTACCTTGAGCTTCCAGCGCGATGCGCGGTAAGTTTAAGCTGATTACACCAATGTTATTGCGTCCATCGTGAATTTGTTTGCCATCTTCTTCATAGACACCCAAGAAACTGCGGCAGCCCATCGGTGTTTTAAAGGAACCCGTGACATCAACCACGCGATCGTAATTGAGGATGTCTGGATACATGCGTTTGCTTGCGCATTCTAAGGCTAACTGTTTGATATCATAGTTAGGATCGCCGTATTTATGATTCAGACCATCTTTGATGGCAAACACGAGTTTTGGGAAAACAGCGGTTTTGCGGTTTTTGCCCAATCCCGCAATGCGGTTTTTGAGAATCGATTGCTGGATAAGTCGTGCTTCTTGGGTTGTACCTAACCCAAAGCCAAAGGTGACGAAGGGAGTTTGCCCATTCGCGGTATGCAGTGTATTCACTTCATACTCTAAGGATTGGAACGCATCGTAACACTCTTTTTCTGTGCGACTTTGGGCGTAAGCTTCGGCGTCAGCAATTTTCCATTCGTTGGCGACTTTTAAGTGTTTTTCATGGCTGATAGCGACGTAAGGAGCCAAAATTTCATCAATGCGGTTAATGGTGGTTCCGCCATAAATATGGCTAGCCACTTGGGCAATAATTTGTGCAGTAACGGCAGTGGCAGTAGAAATAGATTTTGGTGGCTCGATTTCTGCATTTCCCATCTTAAAACCGTTGGTTAACATGCCATCAAGGTCGATAAGCATACAGTTAAACATCGGGAAGAAAGGGGCATAATCGAGATCATGATAGTGAATTTCACCCTTTTCATGAGCAAGTACAACATCGCGCGGCAAAATATGCTGTTTGGCATAATGCTTAGCGACGATCCCGGCTAATAAATCACGCTGGGTTGGGATCACCTTACTGTCTTTGTTCGCATTTTCATTGAGTAAGGATAAGTTGCTTTGCTCAATTAGGCCGCGGATCTCGTGAGTAAGTTGGCTGCGTTTTTCGCGTTCGCTGTCTCTGTCATGGCGGTATTCAATATAGGCTCGAGCCAGATCCTTGTAAGGCCCCGACATAAGCTGGTCTTCGACAGCATCTTGGATCTCAGCGATATCCACTTTTTCGCGATTGCACAACTGCTCAGAGACAACCGTGGCAACTTGTAGGCAATAATCATCATCTTTGACGTCCACAGCAGCGGCCGCACGTCGTACCGCTTCTTGAATACGTGGGAGATCAAAATTGACCTGACAACCATCTCGTTTTATAACCACCGTTTTCACCGTCATACTCCTTATTAAATCCCTCACAGGACTGGCGATAGCGTCCATTATCTTTTATCAGTATGGGGCATCCCTGTGAAAGAAATGTGAATTTTTACTATATATAGTGTCTAGTGAATTAATTAAAGCACAATATGTAGGATATTGCCTTTTTTTAGATGACGGTAATTTGATTTAAAACAAAGAAAAAAATAATTTATATGAATATCAAACGGGCAGGAATTAATTAAATTTAGAGATTGATTTAAGGGTTTGGGGATTTGCTCTAGAATGAATCAATCGAAAAAAAAAGCAGCAGGCTAGCAGTTGATGAGGTTAAAAAGCGCATTATGATCCCCATCCATTCACTCACCGGTATTACTGCATTTGTGGCGACGGTTCAATCAGGGAGTTTCACGGAAGCGGCAGAGCGCTTAGGGATCACCAAATCCGCCGTTGGCAAGCGTGTCACTAAGCTCGAAGAACATTTGGGTATTAGCCTATTAATCCGAACCACGCGGGGAATTTCGCTCACGACGGAAGGGGAGCGCTACTTCCATGAATGCTCAGCCGCGCTGGATTTATTAGATAAAGCCGGTCAACAGCTCCAAGAGAATACCAATACCTTGATGGGTAAGCTGCGCCTAGATCTCCCTGCCGCATTTGGGCGCAAATGCATTATGCCTATTTTGATGCAATTGATGGATGAGCAGCCCCAATTGATGTTGAGCGTTTCGTTTAATGAGCAATTTGTGGATGCCCTCGAGGAAGGTCTGGATTTAATGGTGCGTATTGGCCCTTTACCGGATAGTGCCCATCTTGTGGCTCGGCAGTTAACCATACAAAACCAAGTTCTGTGTGCGTCGCCAAAGTATCTTGAAAAATACGGGGTGCCACAGCATCTTCAAGAGCTGGAAAATCATCGCTGCATTGTGGGGATCCGCCAAGGTGCACCTTTCTATTGGCGCTTATGTGAAGAAGGAGCTGTTATCCAGTATGCACCACCCCCTTTTTATGAACTCGCTGATGGCGATGCGATGCTCCAAGCGGTGCTGCAAGGAAAAGGGATTGCTCAGTTGCCATTATGGTTGGTCGATAGTTATCTTAGAAAACAGCAATTACAGCGTATTTTGCCAGAGTCAGAAGGCTATGAAACGCCGATTAATCTATTGTGGCCGAAAGGGCGTAGTATGCCGCCAAAAACACGCTATGTGATTGATATGTTGCTTCAGGCGGCAAAAAAAGGGCAATTTAATTAAGGGAATGGCAAGCGAGTGCTGGTACCGAATGGGTTAGTTTCACTTTTACCCAGATGCTGAACAATGCCAGCACGGTGAAGGCAATTCCCACCCAAATAATGGCAGCAATCCCCGCATATAAAATTGCCCAGCCACCGATCATAGTGCCAATGGTAATCCCTAAATTTGAGAATGAAATATACAGGCTATTGGCAAACTCAGGGGCTGAATTGGCTTCTTTCATTAACCAACTTTGGCTGATAATTAAACCAGATGTATGGAAAGCACCCCATAAAATCACCAACACCACCATCACTATCGGCTGATGACCAAAGAGCCAAACCGCGAAATAAATCATCCCGAATAACACGGGGTAACGCAAGGTGGTCGCAATTTGGCTGCGTTGTAGAAAGTGGCTAAAAATAAAGTTACCGATATACCCACTGACGCCGAACACCACCAATAGCGTGCTGGTCGCATTGTTCGAAAACCCAGTAATTTTAATCAAATAATCGGCGATATAGCTGAAGCTGGCGAACATCGCACTGAAAATCAATGTCACCGTCAATATGCATAACCAAACAGGCAAACGTTTTAAAATCGCCACTTGTTCACGGACTTTCAGCGGTGTAGTTACGGGAGTCGACGGTACATGAATAGCGATTCCCATAAATGCCAGCAAACTGGTTAAAGCGCCGAACCAAAAGGCGGCAGTCAGGGAGAATGCTTCCGCAATAAAGGCACTGAGCGGCAGCCCCAAAACCATCCCCACCGCGACACCGGAAAACACAATAGCCACGCCCTTGGCGGATTTTTCGGGTGGCATGGCATTGGCAGCAAGGTTTAGGGCGATGGCAAAAAAGACCGCATGGGTTAGTGCGGGTAAGACTCGAAACACTAAAATCATGTGATAATTTTCGGTGAGGGCATAAATGCTATTGGAAATAATAAATAGCATCATGATGACCAATAGAACGGTTTTGCGATTAAAACGCCCGAGCAATAATGTGATAAAGGGCCCTGAAATGGCAACCACCACCGCGTAGATACTGACGAGAAAACCAACTTGTGGCGCTGTGATATGAAGCTGCTGAGTTAATTGTGGCAATAAACCAATCACCGCGACTTCGGTGGTGATCACGCCAAATACAGCCAGTGACAGGCTGAGTAGTAATAAACGTATTTTATTTTGCATATAGGTATCCGCAGGGGCTAAACATAGTCCTGAATTGAATAAGTCATAAAGTGATGTTGCGGATATATCCCGAGGGGTATCGTGACAAAACAGCGAGAAAAAGAGAAGGGCACTTTGGGATACAGAGAATAGCCTAAAAGTGGATTGATATTTTTAGGTGGGCTGTTTTCATATCTAGGTGGACAGCTTTCATATAAAGAAAAAAGCCTGCTGACAATGGGTTAGCAGGCTATCAGACTGACAATCTGAAACTGAATAAAACTATTTACGTACTGCGATAGCTTCGATTTCGATTTTCACATCTTTTGGCAGACGCGCAACTTCAACGCAAGAACGCGCAGGGAATGGCGCATTATGTTGTTTAAAAAACTCTTCGTAAGTGGCGTTAACGGTACCGAAATCATTTAAATCTTTCACAAAAACGGTGGTTTTTACGATGTTAGCAACGCCCAGACCTGCTTTTTCTAAAATCGCTTTTACGTTTGCCAGTGACTGACGAGTTTGTGCTGCGATATCCTCAGGGACATTACCGGTTTTTGGATCAACAGGAATTTGACCTGAAGTCATAACCATACTGCCTAAATCGACGCCTTGAACGTAAGGACCAATAGCGGCTGGTGCATTTTCGGTGCTGATTTCGTATGACATAATTTCTCCGTTTATCACGTAAAAAAGGGTTTGGACGCTATTATAGACATGGAACGGCATCCACACAAAGACGCAGTCTACGCCTAAATACCTTACTGATTATTGATCACGGCGTCTCTATCGAACTCTTTTTCACAGAATTTGCAGGTTAATGCCACATGTTTCGCGCGTTTTTTAATGCGGAAACTGCTGGAAACGGGCTCATTATGGCTAATACAGTTGCTGTTTGGGCACACTAATACGCTGTCGATTTGCTCTGGTAATTTCAGGTCTAATTTTTCGACTACTTGATAATCTTCAATGCGATTAACGGTAGCTTCCGGCGCATACATCGCTAATTGGTTAGCTTGTTCCGGGGTTAAAAAGGTATTTTCGATTTTGATAATGTCTTTTTTACCCATATTGCTGGAGGGTAAATTGAGCCCGATAGTGATGCGTTCATCGGTTTTGGTGAGCTTAAACAGCTTCAGTAATTTGAACCCAATTTGAGCAGGGATATGGTCGATGACAGTGCCGCAACGGATGGCTTCAACTTGTAATTTATGGTCGTGTGTCATGGTCTTCTCCTCAGATTGCCAGTTCTTTATTTAATACCAGAGACAGCAGCGCTTGGCGCGCGTAAATCCCATTCCCTGCTTGCTGGAAGTAATAAGCGTAAGGGGTGCTATCGACATCCACGGTAATTTCATCGATACGCGGAAGCGGGTGCAGTACTTTTAAATTATCTTTGGCACTGTGCAGGTCTTGGGCGCGCAGAATAAATTGCGCTTTGACGTTGGCATATTCTGATGGGTCTAAGCGCTCTTTTTGAACGCGAGTCATATACAGAATATCCACTTCAGGGATCACTTCATCGACATTGTTATGCAGGCTGTAAGTCGCGCCTTTTTCATCCAGAATATTCAGGATATGAGCCGGCATCGATAACACTTCAGGGGAAATAAAGTAGAAGTGGTTTCCTTCAAACTTCGATAGCGCTTGAGTCAGTGAATGCACTGTTCTGCCATATTTCAGGTCACCGACCATCGCGATTTTCAGGTTATCTAAGCGACCTTGAGTTTCTTGGATAGTAAACAGGTCTAACAGGGTTTGGGTAGGGTGCTGGTTAGAGCCATCGCCTGCGTTGATAATCGGAACCGAACCAGAAAACTGGCTGGCTAAACGCGCGGCACCTTCCTGCGGGTGGCGCATCACAATCGCATCCACGTACTGGCTGATAACGGAAATGGTGTCTGCAAGCGTCTCGCCTTTCTTACCTAATGAGGTGTTGGCGCTATCGGAGAAGCCGACGACAGATGCCCCTAAACGATGAATGGCGGTTTCGAATGACAGGCGGGTACGTGTCGATGCTTCGAAGAAACAGCTAGCGATAACCTTATGCTTCAGAAACTCAGGTTGAGGTTGCTGCTTTAATGAAGCAGCCACTTTAAGGACTAATTCAAGGTCGGTTTTATCTAAATCGTTAATTGAGATTATGTCGCGGTGATATAACGGATTCGGCATCGTGATTCTCCTGTATCAGCAAGACTTGCTATCTAGTAGGCCAAAAAAAAGCCCCTCATTGAGGGGCTTCTTAGAAAATACGGCGGGGAAAAACAGGCTGCCTAGACCGCGTGATGGCAGTGCGGTGTCGGTGTTCTCTTTCAAAAATAGAGCAGCAGCGTTCATGGTTTCTCCCGGCAAATTGTGGCGCATTATACGCGTGTGGCATAATGACGCAAGCGTTTGCTAACAGAAAAATGAATTTTTTTGGTTTTGGCATATGTTGACATATGTCTAAGTGGGCATATACTTAACATATGTTTATTCTTTCGGCATTTGAGGAGGAATTATGGTAACTAAAATTGTTGCTGTATTTAAAAATGGTAATAATCGCGCAGTTCGTTTACCTAAAGATATTGATTTTGAAGGTGTAAATGAATTAGAGATTAGTCGTGAAGGGAATCGTATTATTCTTCGTCCAGTCAAACCTAATTGGCTATCACTAAGAGATGAAGATAAAGCAGACAAAGATTTCTTACTTGAACGTGAAGACGTGATTGAAGATGGAAGGATAGTTTTGTGACAAAACTCTACATGCTTGATACCAATATTTGCTCTTTCATTATGAGAGAGCAACCCATGTATCTACTACAGAGACTGCAAGATTGTGTTATGCATCGACATTCTATTGTTATTTCTGCGATTACTTATTCAGAAATGCGCTTTGGGGCGATAGGTAAAAAAGCCTCACTTAAGCATAATTTTTTAGTCGATGCATTTTGTGAGCGTCTTGATGGCGTTCTTACTTGGGATAAAGATGCAATTGATGCAACAACGGCAATTAAGAAAGCATTATCGGAAGCCGGAACGCCTATTGGCAATAATGATACTGCAATAGCCGGTCATGCATTAGCAACTAACTCTATATTGGTGACTAACAATACCCGAGAGTTTTCACGAGTATTGGGATTGAAACTAGAAGATTGGTTGCAGCCATAGTTATTAAATTAGTGTTTAATTTATTGGATATAACCATTACATTAATAAAGCCCATTTAGGGCTTTGCTTTTATCTTTTCGCTACTTACCTCTGCCCCAATCTCTTTGCCACTCTCTCCAGCTTCATCATCAACAACAGCGTGATCGCCACGAGGACGATGGTCAGTGCGGAACCGTCGGCGATATTTCCTCGGTCGGTAAGGCTGAAAATTGACACTGGCAAAGTTGCCCAGCCTGGGGGATACAGCATCATCGTGGCACCTAATTCTCCGAGGGATAATGACAGGCTCAAGGCGACAGCGGAAATCATCCACGGCATCAATAGCGGTAGGGTGACATGGCACAGGCGATACCACGGGGAAGCACCTAAACTGAATGCCACATTCTCAATATCTGCGGAAATGCGGGTTAACCCAGTCGAGACATTGCTGAAGGTGAATGCTGAAATCAGAACAAAATGAGCGGAAAACACAATCCAAAAGGTGCCGTTCATCTGCAAATAGCCTTGGCTAAATGCCACTAAAATCCCTAATCCAATCGACACCGATGGAATGGCACTCGGTAAATAGAACGCGATCCCCAGATATTTTTGTATTCGGGCGCTATGGCGGCGTAAGGCAAGGGCTGCCCACAAACCGCAAAACAGCGCAAATAGACTGGCGCAAAAGCCAATCATTAGGCTGGATAAAATTGCTTCCCATGCGGGCCCTTGAAACGCATTCACAAAATGTTCGAAGGTAAAGCCAGTTGGCAAAATACTGTTCCATTGTTGGCTAAAGCTGGACATTAAAATCATCACCAATGGCAGCAAAAACAAGCAAGAAAACAGCGTGATGGCGATGGCGGTTGAAATGGCTCGCCCAGTTTTAGTCCAAATTAACATGGTTATTTTTTCACTCCGAAACGGGTTGTTGCCATGCGATACAGGCTAAATAGCCCGACAGACAGTAAAATATTAATCAGCGCTATCATGCATGCGACGCTGTAATCAGATTCTAGAATCGCTTTGCTGTAGACCATCATCGGCAAGGTATTCACTCCTTTTGCCCCGATAAACAGCACGATGCCAAATTCGTTGGTGGTCAGCAGCAAACATAAGCTGCCACCTGCGAGTAATGCAGGAAGCGCCGCAGGGAAAATCACTTGGCTGATAACGCGGGCAGGGTGTGCCCCTAAAATGCTGGCGGCTTCTAACTGGTTCTTATCGATTTGGCGCAGTGCCGCCATGAGTGGGCGCATCACCAGCGGCGTAAAGACAGTGATCTCCGCCAAAATCACGCCATTAATTGAGTATAAAAAGTCCACGGGAGGCAGTTCAAAATCAAACAGCGCCATTAATGTGCCATTAAGTAACCCCGCCGAACCATAAATAAAGGTAAACGCGAGAGTGATCAGAAACGTCGGCAGTGCGATAAAAGTATCAATGACTTGGGTAATAAAACGGCTTCCGGGAAAAGGAATAAACACCAGAATCAGGGATAGAACCGAGCCAAGCACCAAGCAACCTAGGGTGGCAAAAAAGGCAATTTGTAGTGTATTGAATAGCCCGCTAATAAATCGGCGAGATTCAATCACTTGCCAGAACGTTTCTAAGCTTAAGCCGCCAGTGGGGCTTTGAATGGCTTGCTCACCAATCAGCATCAGTGGGTAAAAAAATAACGTCGCTAAAACGAGCAGCGGTGGCGCTATCCAATAAAACGGTTTTAGGTTTATGGATGATGGCTTAGACAGGTTGATAGCCGACATATTATTCCTCAATCAACACAGTATCAGAGGGAGAAAACCACAGTGTGAGTTTATCGCCTGCTTGCGGTAACGGGGATAAATGGGTAACAGCGACCGTCACTTTTTCCCCCGCAACATCACACAATAAATGGGTAATATCCCCCTGCCAGCGGATGGACTGTAAGGTGGCGTGTAACTGGTTTGAGGTATCTTCTCGTGGGGTGAGGCTAATATGCTGTGGGCGAATACAGATTAATTTGTGGCTGTTGTGCTGCATTCCTTGGGTTTGCGCTTCAATGAGCGTACCGCCACAGCTCACACTGACTTGGGCAGGTACTGAAGAAAAGCCCAAGGTGGTTGCAGACAAAATATTGGCGCGCCCTAAAAACTCGGCGGCAAAGCGGTTAGGCGGGCGATGATACAGGGCATTTTTCTCCCCGTGTGCCACCAAATAGCCATCTTTCATGATGCCAATTTTATTCCCTAAAGCGAGGGCTTCGGTTTGATCATGGGTGACGTACAAAATGGTTAGCTCAGGTAATTCGCGGTGCAGCCTTGCAATCTCTTCCACCATATTATGGCGAATTTGGGCATCGAGGGCAGATAACGGCTCATCGAGCAAAAGCACTCGAGGGCGAACGGCTATGGCGCGAGCGATGGCAACGCGCTGCTGCTGTCCACCGGATAACTGGTGCGGATAACGAGCGGCATAGTCGCTCATACCGACAATGTTTAATGCCTCCGCCACGCGCTCTTTGACCAGCGCTTTAGGCTGTTTTTGGGCGCGTAAACCAAAGGCAACATTATCTTCCACTTTCATATGCGGGAAGAGGGCGTAGTTCTGTACTACCATGCCGAGCCCCCGTTGATACGGGGGAAGGTGGGTGATATCCGTGTCACCCATTAAAATGCGCCCGCTGTCCGGTTGTGCAAAACCCGCGATTGACCGTAACACGGTGGTTTTACCGGAGCCTGAAGGGCCAATCAACACCAGTATTTCACCAGGTTCGATGGTCAGAGATAACGGCTTAAGCACCACATTGTTATGGTAAGAAACCCGTAAAGACTCCAGCACAATGCCTGAATGGTCAGTGCGCGGGCTTGGTGTTTCTGTCTTTCTTTTCATCAACATAATTCACTTACTCGCTTTCGGTGACTTTGTGCCAACGGGTAATATCGTTCGAAAGGGACGCTGCAACATCGTCCCAATTCGGTTGCCATGTTTTGACGCCTTTGAGGATTTCAGTGGCTTTGTGGAATTGTGGATCGTTTGGCGTCAAATCTGAGCGTACAGGCATTCCCCATGACAGTTCGCTAACGTGGCTTTGGGCTTGTTTGTCTAACAGAAAGTTAATCAGCTTTTTGCCATTTTCAGTTTCAGGACCGTTGTTTACTAAGCCAACCACATAAGGCAGAACCAGCGCGCTGCGTTCGCCTTTTCCATCGGCGGGCCAAAAGATTTTCACGTTCGGATTGCGTTCCATTTGGGAAAGATTCATCTGCAAATCACCATTTGCGATGTACAGCTCGCCTTTGTTGACTAACGCGGTTAATTTCCCTGTTGAGGCGGATGGGCCGACGTTGTTGGCTTGTAGCTTACCGAGGTAATCAAAACCGGCCTCTTTGCCACCAAAGCTATGAAACACTTGCAGCATGACGGCGGTACCATCTCCCGCTTGTCCCGGTGTGGAGTATTGCAGCTTATTTTTAAAACGGGCGTCGAGGAGTTCATTCCACGTTGCTGGTGGAGCTTTTAGCAGTTTGTCGTTATAGATAAAGGTTAGGTAGTTATTCACGATGGGGGTGTAGTACTCCGTTGAGTTAGGAATACTTACCGCGGCATCTGGCGTGAATTTTGCCAGCAATTCAGTTTTGGCGGCACGTTGGATAAATGGGGGAACGGTGACGAGCACATCCGCTTGCGGGTTAGTGCGCTCTTTGGCTAAACGCTCAACGATGGCACCTGAGCCACCTTCGACGTACTGCACTTTAATCCCTGTTTGCTGAGTAAAGGCATTAAACTGAGCCTGATACCAGCTGTTATTGCCATCATGAAGACCATCTGCGGAGTAAACCGTGACGACAGGCGCAGCCCAAACTGAGGTAGAGCTCAGGGCGGCAAGGAGTAACACAGCAAGAGGGGTAGGTTTCATTTTACGTTTCATCTCCAGATCTCCAGTTAGTCGTTAAAGTTATCTGGTATATACCAGTGTTTTTACGCTAACGGGTTTATGTGACAAAAAAATGAAATCTACCGAGAAAGCAAAAATTTATTTTTGAGCGTGGAGATTAGAGGGTATCTACCTCGATTCGTAGGCTATCATGACGCCAATATTCCACATCATAATCCAGAATTCGCCCGTGCTGATCGTAGTTTAAACGTTGCAATAGCAGGGCTGGACGACCGACTGCAACCCTTAATGCGCTGGCCGCCTGCGGTGGCATGGCTGTGGGATAAAATGATAAGTGCATACTGGTATAAATCAACCCGTAGTGCTGTTCATACACTTCGGTGAGGCTGCCATTCAAATCATGGCTTAATAGCTCAGGTACTCGAGCGGGAAGACAATGGTTTTCACTGTAGCAAACGGCGCGGTCATCCGCATAACGCAGGCGAGTGAGCAGGTAAATTTGTTCGAAAGGCTGCAATTGCAGTGGCGTCATGGCTTCGACAGGCACAGTGACGACTTTTCCCTCTAACAACTTGGTTTTGGGTTGGCGGCTTTGTTCTAAACACAGTTTATGGAAGTTGGTATTTTGTGTTGGATCAAGCCATAAACGCTCGGGAGTCACAAACCAGCCACGGCGTTCAGAACGGTAAATGGCACCGCTAGATTCTAGCTGTGCCAAGCTTTCTCTAATAGTGACGCGCGTGGTATTGAAGATGGCACACAGTTCGCGCTCAGAGGGCAGTTTATCGCCACTTTTCAGCGCGCCGCTCTGAATTCTTGCTTGTAATTGAGCTTTGATAAGAAGGTACTGTGGCTGTTCATCCATCGATAATGTATCCGTTTTTCGTCGCAAAATTTTTTATCCATTATACACGCCAATATGAATTTTTTGTTGCAGGGCGTCTTTTCCTTTGACCTTCTTGTTCATCTGCCGTCATTATAATGCCAATCTGGTATAGACCAATGGTGAGTTTAAATGACAACAAATCAATATCTGCTGTTAACGCCGGGGCCTTTGACGACGTCACAAACTGTGAAAGAGGCAATGCTGTTTGATAGCTGCACATGGGACGATGATTACAACTTGGGTGTGGTGCAACGTATTCGTCAGCAGTTAGTCGAATTAGCAACAACACAAGCGGGGTATACCAGTGTGTTACTCCAAGGGAGTGGGAGCTACGCCGTGGAAGCGGTGCTGGGTTCTGTACTTGCGCCGCAAGATAAAATCCTGATTGTCAGCAATGGCGCTTATGGCGCACGCATGGCAGAAATGGCGCAATTGATGGGTATTTCTCACCATGTTTATGATTGCGGTGAAGTGGCAAAACCCGATGTGGCGGCGATTGAGCACCTTCTACAGCAAGATAGCCAAATCAGCCATATTGCGATGGTGCATTGTGAAACCACCACTGGGATTTTGAACCCGATAGAGCAAGTGGCGGTATTAGCCAAGCGCTATCAAAAACGCTATATCGTGGATGCGATGAGCAGTTTCGGAGGGATCCCTCTGGATGTGGGGGCGCTGAATATTGATTTTCTGATCAGCTCGGCCAACAAATGTATCCAAGGGGTTCCGGGGTTTGGGTTTGTGATAGCCCGTACCTGCGAATTGGAAAAATGTGCAGGGCGCTCCCGTTCCTTGTCCCTTGACCTGTATGCGCAATGGCGCTGCATGGAGGAATTTCATGGAAAATGGCGCTTTACTTCCCCAACACACACGGTGCTGGCTTTCGCTCAAGCCTTGAAAGAGCTAGCCCAAGAAGGTGGCGTGAATGCCCGTTTCCAGCGTTATCAGCAAAATCAGCGCAAGCTGGTGGAAGGTATGCGCCAGTTAGGATTTCGCACGTTATTAGATGATGACCAACAATCGCCGATTATCTCCGCATTTTACTCACCAGACTCCGAAGATTATCAATTCAGCCAATTTTATCAGCAGCTTAAAGCCCAAGGGTTTGTGATCTATCCGGGTAAGGTTTCAAAAAGCGATTGTTTCCGCATTGGCAATATTGGGGAAGTGTATCCACACAATATTGATGCGCTATTGGTGGCAATTAAGAATGCTATGTATTGGAAAAATAAGGATTAACCATGAACCGTATTGAAGCTGTTATTTTGGATTGGGCGGGAACGACGGTGGATTTTGGCTCTTTTGCGCCGACCCAGATTTTTATCGAAGCGTTCAAAACTGCATTTGAGATTGATATTACACTGGCACAAGCCCGTATCCCGATGGGATTAGGAAAATGGCAACATATTGAAGCGTTAGGAAAATTACCAGAGATTGATGCCATGTGGCAGGCAATGTTTGGGCGCTCAATGACCAGCGAAGATATCGATGCTATCTACCAAACGTTTATGCCATTACAGATTGCCAAAGTTGTCGATTTTGCTGCGCCCATTGATGGGGTTGTAGAGACTATCGCAAGGTTACGTGAGCAGGGGATCAAAATAGGCTCCTGTTCAGGTTACCCAAGGGCGGTGATGGAAAAGTTGGTTCCGGCAGCCGCGAAGTTGGGTTATCAGCCCGATTACTGGATTGCCAGTGATGACCTAGTGGCTGGCGGACGCCCGGGGCCGTGGATGGCGTTGCAAAATGTGATTGAATTGGCGGTCAATTCCGTCTCCCATTGTGTGAAGGTGGATGATGCGGTGCCGGGTATTGAAGAGGGGCGCAATGCGGGAATGTGGAGTATTGGTCTGGCTATTTCGGGTAATGAATTTGGTAAAACATGGGCTGAATATCAAAGCATGAGCCAAGGGGAAATTTCCCCGTTACGTCAGCAGGCTGCGGACAAACTGTATGCGGCGGGTGCGCATTATGTGATTGATACGTTAGCGGATCTTCCTCGTGTGATTGATGAAATCAACACGAGATTAGCAAAAGGTAAAAGACCGTAAATCGCCATTGACCAAGTGGGGGCTCCACTTGGTCGAAAATAACACGGACAAACTGAGCGCCCCTGGTTATTTGAAAACTACAACGCGCGTATAGCGGCTATCTCTTCAGCGGAGATCTCGAGTGACTCTAAAAATTTTTGGTGTTCTTGAGGCTCTATTTCTTCAAATTTTTGATGCCATTTGATCATATCTTCTTTAGACAGACCCGCTGCGATCATGATCTCGACCCATTTCGCTTTATTCACAAACTTCTCCTTAGATAGAATGGATTTTTTAAACAACTCAATAATGGCTTTTTGTTGTTCACGTAATTTACGGATTTCTTGCTGTAATGAACAAAAATGGTTCTCTAAAACTTGAGCTTGAGAGGTATCCACTGATTGTAAAAGCAACTGAATATTGGCGATTGATAGCCCATAGGAACGATAGGATATAATCTTAGAAAGTTGCTCTATTTCATGCTCGCCGTACCATCGATAGCCATTTTCTGAAAAAAATGTGGGTGTGAGTAAACCCATTTTTTCGTAATAAAGAAGGGTGCTTCGTGATAAATCAAAGCGGTGAGCTAATTGAGAGACTGTAAGCATGTTTTTAATCATTTGTTCATCATTCAGTTACGTTAAACCCTCTACCTATAGACGGGTCAATATAAAATGGATGAAAAATTATATTCTAATAAAGTGAATTGAGCATTGAGCGAAAAACAGCGCTTGAATGAAATGACCAAGTAGGGATGTCAGTCTCCTACTTGGTTTATTGCTTAATACAAATTGACAGGAAGTTCTGGGGTGAGGGTCGCCACCATCACCGCTTTAATAGTATGCAGGCGGTTTTCCGCTTGGTCGAAGACGATACTGTAAGGGGATTCAAACACCTCTTCCGTTACTTCCAGACCGCCATAAAGATTAAACTCTTTGGCGAGCTGAGCGCCTAATGTGGTGTCTTCATTATGAAATGCTGGCAGGCAGTGCAAGAATTTCACGTCTGGGTTACCTGTCAGTTTGATCACGTCCATATTCACTTGGTACGGCTTCATTAAGGCGATGCGCTGAGCCCACACTTCTTTAGGTTCCCCCATCGAAACCCAGACATCGGTATACAGAAAATCAGCGTCTTTAACGCCTTCCGCTACGTTTTCAGTCAGAATAATTTTTCCGCCGGTGGTTTTGGCGATTTTCTGGCACTCTTCAATTAATTCAGCCTCTGGCCAACAGCTTTTTGGTGCCACTAAACGCAGTTCCATACCTGTTAATGCGGCGGCTTCTAACAGAGAATTCCCCATATTGTTACGCGCATCCCCGAGGTAGGCGAATTTGATGTCAGAAAGCGGCGTATTGGGTTTATGTTCTTGAATGGTGAGCAAATCGGCTAATAACTGTGTGGGATGGAATTCGTTAGTTAAACCATTCCAGACAGGCACTCCCGCATGCAGCGCTAATGTTTCGACGGTGCTTTGTGCGTAACCCCGATATTGCACACCATCGTACATCCGCCCCAGCACTCTGGCGGTATCTTTCATGGTCTCTTTGTGCCCAATCTGGCTGCCAGATGGCCCGAGATAAGTGACTCTCGCACCTTGATCGAAAGCGCCCACTTCAAATGCGCAGCGCGTCCGTGTGGAATCTTTCTCGAAGATCAGTGCAAAATTCTTACCCGATAATAAAGGTGGCTCAGTGCCAGATTTTTTGACTGATTTTAGCCAAGCGGAGAGTTTTAATAATGCATGAATATCGTTAGAGGTAAAATCCAATAATCTTAAAAAATGCTTTCCATGTAGGGGATTCATAAATTACAGCCTTTTATAATTGAATTAATATTCAATTTATATTCATAAAAATTCAAAATCAACCCCTCAAGCAAAAGAAATTATTTCATTAGGTATGGTTTCACCTTCGACCCTATGGGAGAATGAGCCCGAGACTAATACCACGGAACAAGGGGTGTGGAAATGGTAGATAAAGCTGAATTTGATGCGCAGTACGAAGAAACTCGCCTGATCATTGAAGAGTTACTGGAAGATGGAAGTGATCCTGATGCGCTGTACGCGATTGAGCATCACTTCTCTGCGGACAATTTTGAATTGTTAGAAAAAGCGGCTGTTGAAGCATTCAAACTGGGTTATGAAGTCACTGATGCGGAAGAGCTGGAAGTCGAAACGGGTGAAACCCTACTGTGCTGCGATGTGATCAGTGAAAGCGCATTAAATGCAGAACTGATTGACGCACAAGTGGATCAGCTAATGAAATTAGCAGAAAAAATGGGTGTGAACTACGATGGTTGGGGCACCTATTTTGAAGATCCAGACGCAGAATATGATGATGAAGAGGGTGACGACGAAAGGGATGATGAGTCCGAAAAACGCGTTCACTAATTAATTCTTCAAATTTCAATAAGCGGTTATACCGCCGTATTGAAAGATAAGAAAGCACTGATTGAGAATATCGTCAGTGCTTTTTTGTTTTTATATCAGCCATATTATTGATGTTGGCATTCAGAATATATAACGTCGATTATTGTATTGGTTGTTAAAAGTAATTTTTAAAAATCCGTTATCATTGTATAGCAAATTGGCTTTGTTGAGTGGGCACTCTTATTGCATGATTGTCAGTTTTAATCTCATTTTTAGGGCTATTTGACGAAAAGCGTATTCGTATTTTAAGGATGAGAAGGTTATTAATCTTGTCTTCATCATATATAGAATAAAAATTTTATATTTTTGATTGTGAATGGAAACAATAAATTATATTTATTGTTTTTTATGGTTGTATTCAATTTTTTCAATGCATAAGGGTAATTTCAGCCTGTATTGACAAGCGGATTAAATTTAAATATTAATATCGCTTATGTTTTTATGTATTATCGAATATAATCCGAATGCAAAAAAATGATTATTAATTTTTATATGGATGGATGAAATGGAAGAAAAAGATTTTTATAGTAATGGTAATGTTAGCATTACTAATTCAAGGTTTATTGTGGGATCAACAACATATGCCATGAATGGAGTGACTTCAGTTAAACGTGGAGAAACGAACCCTTCTAAAGTAGCACCTATCATTATGTGCATTATTGGTGCAATTGCTCTAATAAATGGAACTGCAACCAGCTTCTTGGTTGGCGCTATTTTAATTATTTTAGGTGTATTGTGGTTTAGAGCGATTAAGCCAGAATATATCGTTTTTTTAAACAGTGCATCTGGTGAGTCTCAAGCATTATCAAGTAAGGATCGAAAATATATTGATGATGTTATTAATGCATTAAATAATGCAATTATTCATCGAGGATGATGAAAGCGAGTTTTTCACTAAGGCAATCTGCATTATTGATAAAAATAATTTTGTTCTCAGATTTTTTATTTAGTTTAATGACTGGTTAGCTGAATTGAAAAATAAAAAAAGCACTGAATGAAAATATCGTCAGTGCTTTTTTGTTTTTATATCAGCCTTCTAACTCTTTCTTCATATAATAAATGAACATTACAGCGCTTTTAGCATGCGAATTTCACAGTCACTATGACCAGTATTGCCTAATGGCTCGTCGATAAAATCGAAGCCCAGTTTTTCATACAGTTTAATGGCGGCTTGTAACTCTTTGGTGGTTTCTAAGTAACAGCGGGTATAGCCTTGCTGCTTAGCAAATTCTAAAGACATTGAAACGATTTGCTTGGCTAAACCTTTTCCGCGCAGTACAGATGAGAGATACATTTTTTGTAATTCAGCGGTATGCTCATCACCACCGGCGACTTGTGAAATACCGCCGCCGCCAACCACTTTACCGTCCATTTCTACCACCCAGTATGCGCTGCGTGGTTTGCTATACACTTCATACAGCGTGTCTAAAATAGGATCCGCGACTGCAAAACCTTTATCGGCGGTTAGCCCATGTTCAGCGGAAACTTCACGAATAACCGCCGCGATCTCTGGGTTATCTTGAGGTTGAATTAAGCGAACTTGTACGGTTGAAGTTGTGTTTGTTGTCATAAGAACATCTCTTTTTTATTTGTATTATTTATATTTTTAATTGCATTATTTACTGGTGCAATATTTATGATATTGAGCATGTGACAACGCTTTTCAACGCCTAAAAACAAAAAAGCCCTAACTCATCGGCGACGAGTCAGGGCTAGAGATTTAAAACTCAATAACTATAAAGAGGCGATAGTCACTTTTTGCGCTTCAATCTTCGCTTTCGCTTCGATATTTTCCGCTAAACGCGCACGCTCTTTCTCAACCACGGCAGCTGGAGCACGGCTTACAAAACCTTCGTTTGCCAGCTTGCTTTCGATGGTATCAATTTCTTTTACCACTTTTTCCAGCTCTTTATCTAAACGAGCAAGTTCAGCGTCTTTATCAACCAGACCTGCCATTGGGATCAGCACTTCAGCGCCTGCCACTAATTTAGTCACAGAAACTGGCGCTTCTTCGCCTTCAACCAGCACGCGAATACTTGCTAAACGCGCCATTGAACGAAGGAAATTTTCGTTCTCAGTTACACGACGAGCCACATCCGCAGAGGTGCTACGCAGCATCACATCCAGTGGTTTACCCGGAGCGATGTTCATTTCTGCACGAATATTACGTACAGCAACGATGGTCTCTTTGATCCACTCTAAATCGCTCAGTGCCAGTTCATCCACTTTCGCCGCATCGAACTCTGGGAACGCTTGCAGCATGATGGTGTCAGCATCGATGCCTTTCACCACTTTCACGCGCTGCCAGATGGTTTCGGTGATAAATGGAATGATTGGGTGAGCGAGACGCAGTAAGCCTTCCAGCACTTCAATCAGGGTGAAGCGTGCCGCACGAACTTGGGCTTCATTACCTTTATGAACCGCAGGTTTAGACAGCTCTAAATACCAGTCACAGAATTCATTCCATGTGAAATCATACAGAATACCTGCCGCGATATCGTAACGGTGAGTATCTAACGCTTCACGGTACGCTTTCACAGTTTGGTTGAACTGCGCCATGATCCAGCGATCAGCCAATGAGAAACTCATTTCGCCGCCGTTTTGACCGCAATCTTGACCTTCGGTGTTCATCAGAACGAAGCGGCTCGCATTCCATAATTTATTACAGAAGTTACGGTAACCGGACAGACGTTTCATATCCCAGTTGATATCGCGACCTGTTGATGCCAGTGCCGCTAAGGTAAAGCGCAGGGCATCAGTACCGTGTGCTTCGATACCGTCTGGATACTCTTTACGAGTACGTTTAGCAATTTTCTCAGCCAGTTGTGGCTGCATCATGTTGCCGGTACGTTTTTCCAGTAATGCTTCCAATGAAATACCGTCGATCATATCCAGTGGGTCGATAACGTTCCCTTTGGATTTAGACATTTTCTGACCTTCTTCATCGCGGATCAGACCTGTCATATACACGGTTTTAAACGGAACTTGTGGCTCGCCATTTTCATCTTTGATGAAATGCATGGTCATCATGATCATGCGGGCAATCCAGAAGAAAATAATATCGAATCCGCTGACTAATACATCCGTTGGATGGAAAGTTTTCAGGGCATCGGTATTTTCTGGCCAGCCTAAGGTTGAGAATGTCCACAGGCCAGAAGAGAACCACGTATCTAATACGTCGTCATCTTGACGCAGTGCCACATCGGCACCTAAGTTGTTTTCGCGGCGAACTTCGTCTTCATCACGACCCACGTAAACATTGCCTTTGTCGTCATACCAAGCTGGGATGCGGTGACCCCACCATAATTGACGAGAAATACACCAGTCTTGGATATCACGCATCCAAGAGAAATACATGTTTTCGTATTGGCGTGGAACGAATTGGATACGGCCATCTTCAACGGCTTTGATAGCGTCTTTCGCTAAAGGCGCGGTACGCACGTACCATTGGTCTGTCAGCATTGGCTCGATAACCACACCACCACGGTCGCCGTAAGGTACGGTTAAATCGTGAGGTTTGACTTCGACCAGTAAACCTAATTGTTCAAATTCAGCGACGAGAGCTTTACGTGCTGCGAAACGCTCCATGCCACGGTAGGCTTCTGGAATTTCGCTGCTGTAATCGGTGCACGGGTTGCCGTTAGTGTCGAACACTTCCGCTTCGTTACGAACGTTACCATCCAAGTCCATCATGTTGATCATGGTCAGTTGGTGACGTTTACCCACTTCGTAGTCGTTGAAGTCATGGGCTGGGGTGATTTTCACGCAGCCAGTGCCTTTTTCCATATCGGCGTGTTCATCACCCACGATTGGAATACGGCGATTGACGATTGGCAGAATAATTTCTTTGCCAATTAAATCTTTATAACGTGGATCTTCAGGGTTAACTGCCACACCGGTATCACCCAGCATGGTTTCTGGACGCGTGGTCGCAACCACTAAATAGTCTTTCCCTTCAGCGGTTTTCGCGCCGTCAGCCAGCGGATAACGCAGGTGCCACATAGAACCTTTGACTTCGCGGTTTTCAACTTCCAGATCAGAAATTGCGGTGTGCAGTTTCGGATCCCAGTTAACCAGACGCTTACCGCGATAGATTAAATTTTCTTTGTACATACGAACGAAAGCTTCTTTAACCGCTTTAGATAAGCCTTCGTCCATGGTGAAGCGCTCGCGATCCCAGTCAACGGAGTCACCTAAACGGCGCATTTGTTGAGAGATAGTGCCGCCAGATTCTGCTTTCCATTCCCAGATTTTGTCGATGAACGCATCACGACCGTAGTCATGGCGGTTTTTACCTTCTTCAGCCGCAATTTTACGCTCAACTACCATTTGAGTTGCGATACCCGCGTGGTCAGTACCCGTCTGCCATAGGGTGTTTTTCCCTTGCATACGCTGGTAACGGATCATGGTATCCATAATGGTTTGTTGGAAGGCGTGACCCATGTGCAGGCTACCCGTAACGTTCGGCGGTGGGATCACGACGCAGAAACTGTCTTTTGAGGTATCACCGTTCGGGTGGAAGTAACCGCTTTTTTCCCAGTGGGTATACAGGGACTGTTCGATTTCCGCTGGGTTATAAGTTTTGTCGAGGGATGGCTCGATCATTGCGTTGTCTGGTTTCTTTTCCATTTTTATCTTTGTGTTCAGTAAGTTGGCGGCGTCGCCATGGTCAAATTGAAGCCGACGCTCCGGTAAATTTTATACCGGTCACGCGCCAACTGTTTTAAAGTTTCATCGATAGGTACGAAGTCTATCACTTCATGGAAAGCCGTTGCAAAATCTGCGAATTGGCTTTGTAAATTAATCAGGATATCGCGAGGTGTATTGCCACGTTTATTTGGCCAGCAAATTTCGATTGGCGAACCATAACGAGGACCTTCCCCCGCCAAATTGTGGGGTACAAACTGCTGAGGATCTCGTTGCCAAAGTGCCTCATCCATTTTTTCAGCTTGCAACTGATCCTCGCAGGCAATCAGAATACGTTTTCCGTTGCGCCACGCGTGTGCAGCAAGTTCACAAGCGAGCCATTCGTGGGCTTCGTATTCCGCTTGTGGGGAGGGCTGTTGTAGTTGGTAAAACGTACCTTTTTTCATATACCCGTCATACTTCAATTTGTAGGGGTGTTGGCTACGCTCTCTCGCCTCGGTCACATACTTATGTATGCTCCCAAGGTCTCAATCACTTGCCGCCTACCTACAAACTGAATTATTTAGGGTATAACCGTAAATTGTCATACTTCAATTTGTAGGGGTGTTGGCTACGCTCTCTCGCCTCGGTCACATACTTATGTATGCTCCCAAGGTCTCAATCACTTGCCGCCTACCTACAAACTGAATTATTTAGGGTATAACCGTAAATTGTCATACTTCAATTTGTAGGGGTGTTGGCTATGCTCTCTCGCCTCGGTCACATACTTATGTATGCTCCCAAGGTCTCAATCACTTGCCGCCTAACCTACAAACTGAATTATCTAGGGTATAGCGCGAGTTGCTACCCATCAATTTGCAGGAGTGTTGGTTGTGTTCTTTCGCTGACCTAAAACAAGATTAAATCTGCGCTGAATTATACTCGTTTTTACCACAGCCTCAAAATGGTGTGGTGAGTGATACCTAACTGCTTGTTGCTTAAAAACAATATCCCGAATCGCAGAACCTGCTCATCGGGATATTATAATAACAACTTAATCAATGGCGATTTTTAATTGTAATCGAAATTACTCGTCACCATTTAAACCAGCGCGGTTCAGTAAGAACTGAGCTAACATAGAAACCGGACGACCGGTTGCTCCTTTAGCTTTGCCTGAACGCCATGCAGTACCTGCGATATCCAAGTGCGCCCAGTTATATTTACCCGTAAAGCGTGCTAAGAAGCAGCCTGCGGTAATTGCACCGCCCGGACGACCACCTGTGTTCGCTAAATCAGCAAAGTTAGAGCTGATTTGCTCATAGTATTCGTCAGCTAACGGTAAGCGCCAAGCACGGTCGCCAGCTTGCTCTGAAGCATTTAACAGCTCGTGAGCCAGTGGGTTGTGGTTGGACATTAAACCAGTGTAGTGGCTACCTAAAGCAATCACACATGCACCTGTTAATGTGGCGATATCGATAACCAGTTCTGGATCGAAACGTTCAACGTAAGTCAGGGTATCACACAGGACTAAACGACCTTCCGCATCAGTATTCAGTACTTCAACAGTTTGACCTGACATGGTGGTTAGGACATCACCAGGACGATATGCGTGTCCACCCGGCATGTTTTCACAGCCAGCCAGTACACCGACAACGTTAATTGGCAGTTGCAGCTCAGTGATAAAGCGCATGACGCCGTAAACGGTCGCGGCACCGCACATGTCGTATTTCATTTCATCCATGCCATCAGCTGGCTTGATGGAAATACCGCCTGAGTCGAAGGTTAAACCTTTACCGACCAGTACAATTGGCTTGCACTCTGGATCTGGGTTGCCTTTGTACTCCATGATGGACATCAGAGATTCGTTTTGGGAACCTTGACCCACCGCTAAGTACGCGTTCATGCCCAGCTCTTTCATTTGCTCTTCGCCGATCACGCGAGTGGTCAGCTTGCTGTCAGAAATGTCTGCCAGTTGACGAGCTTGTGACGCTAAATAGCCAGCATTACAGATATTTGGTGGCATGTTACCCAAATCTTTAGCTGCTTTAACGCCAGAGGCGATAGCTAAACCGTGGGCGATAGCACGTTCACCGCTGGTCAGTTCACGGCGCGTTGGTACATTGAAGACCAGTTTACGCAGTGGACGGCGGTGTTCAGTTTTGTTGCTTTTCAGCTGGTCGAAGACATACAAGGATTCTTTCGCTGTTTCAACTGCTTGGCGAACTTTCCAGTAGTTATTGCGACCTTTTACATGTAACTCAGTCAAGAAACAAACGGCTTCCATTGAGCCAGTTTCATTCAGAGTACTGATGGTTTTCTGAATGATTTGTTTAAATTGACGCTCATCGAGTTCACGTTCTTTACCGCAACCGATCAGTAAAATACGCTCAGATAGAACGTTAGGCACATGATGCAGCAGCAAGGATTGACCTACTTTACCTTCAAGCTCACCGCGGCGCAGCAGGGCGCTGATATATCCGTCACTAATTTTGTCCAGCTGTTCAGCGATAGGGGACAGACGGCGTGGTTCAAAGACTCCGACAACGATACAAGCACTACGTTGTTTTTCCGGGCTACCACTTTTTACACTAAACTCCATGCGTTCTCCTGAATCTTAAAGACAAAGGTCGATGCTCCAGTTAAAATTAGCCTTTCGCATGATCTGGCTTATAGAGAATGAACTCTTTGTGTTAAATTGAGCAAATACCTAGTTTCGCTTATATTAAGCATATTCCGATATAGTACTTAGTATAGATAATGCTTTTATATCATTCTAGCCAAACAATAAACCAGAGTATATTTTAGTAAATGGCTGTCATAGAACGAACTTAGCCATTTTCATCCCAAAAGACAAGTTTTCACAGGCGTAATAAGCGTGATCATTATTCGATATTTGGTTCGGGAAACCCTGAAAAGCCAGCTGGCGATACTTTTTGTCCTGCTGCTTATCTTTTTTAGTCAAAAGTCCATCGACATCTTAGGTGCCGCTGTTCAGGGGAATATTCCTTCGAATTTAGTTCTTCCATTATTAGGATTAGGTGTGCCGGAGATGGCGCAACTTATCTTACCTTTAAGCCTATTTCTTGGGCTATTGATGACTTACAGCAAATTGTACACAGAAAGCGAAATTACTGTGATGCATGCCTGCGGTCTGGGTAAAAGTGTGCTTGTGAAAGCGGCACTGGTACTTGCCGCATTAACCGCCTTGGTCGCGGTTGCCAATATTACTTGGATGTTGCCTTGGTCATCTCAATATCAAGAGCAAGTTTTGGCGGATGCAAAAGCCAACCCCGGTTTAGCGGCGATGGTGGAAGGGCAATTTAAAACCACCAAAGATAACAACTTTGTGTTGTACATCGGCGAAGTCAAAGGCAATGATTTTAAAAATGTTTTCTTAGCTCAGTTGCGTACTGCCAACGAGCAGCGTCCTTCCGTTGTGGTTGCGGATAGCGGTTATATGAAAGAAGACGAATATGGTCGCCAGATGGTGGTGCTAGACCAGGGTACTCGCTACGAAGGCACGGCAATGCTGAGAGATTTCCGCATCACTGACTTCGTGAATTACCAAGCTGTTGTTGACCATAAAGCCACGGATGTCAGTACGGATAAAGTGGAACAAAAAACCATGATGCAGCTGTGGAATGAAAGTAATCCTGAGGTCAATGCTGAATTCCACTGGCGTTTAACCATTGTATTTTCTGTGGTCGTGATGGCGCTGATGGTGGTACCGCTGAGTGAAGTGAACCCTCGTCAAGGGCGCGTACTCAGTATGATCCCAGCGATGCTGCTATACCTGATTTTCTTCTTATTACAAAGTACGTTACGTAATAGCGCAGACAAGGGGGATGTCGACCCTAAATATGCAATGTGGGCGGTTAACTTTGGTTACTTGCTATTAGCAGTGATACTGAACTTATGGGATACCGTGCCAATGCGCAAAATGCGTGCTAAGTTGACCAGAGGGGTTGCCTGATGTTTGGTGTTTTAGATAGGTATATCGGTCGAACCATCCTCAATTCAATTTTGATGACGCTGTTTTTGTTGGTTTCCCTTTCAGGGATCATCAAATTTGTCGAGCAGCTTCGCAAAGTGGGTGACGGTGATTACACGGCGATGAGCGCAGGGGTTTTTACCTTATTAACCGTTCCCAAAGATATCGATGTTTTCTTCCCAATGGCGGCATTATTGGGCGCATTGTTGGGATTAGGCGCATTAGCTTCCCGCAGTGAATTGGTGGTGATGCAGGCGTCGGGTTTTACCCGTTTGCAAATTGCGATGTCCGTGATGAAAACAGCGATTCCATTAGTTATCGTTACGATGATCATGGGAGAGTGGGTTGCGCCTGCGGGAGAACAGTGGGCACGTAACTACCGTGCAGAAAAAATTGTTGGTACCTCTTTGGTGGTGACGGATTCAGGGATGTGGGCGAAAGATGCTCATGATTTTATCTATATCCAGCGCATTAAAGATGCGAGCACCATCCAAGATGTTTCTATTTATCGCTTCGATGACCATCGCAAATTACAGTCTGTGATGTTTGCTGCACGCGGAACTTATGATGCGGATAAAAAGCTGTGGGTGTTATCCCAAGTTCAAGAATCTATCTTGGGTAGCCAGCAAAAAATTACGGGTTCACAGCGTTTAACTTATGATTGGAAAACCAATTTAACCCCAGAGAAATTAGGAATTGTTTCCCTGAATGCGGATTCGCTTTCAATTCGCGGGCTATATCAGTACATCACTTATTTGAAAGAGAGCGGGCAAGTGGCTTCGGTTTATCAGCTGAGTATGTGGCAAAAAATCTTAGCGCCACTTTCTGCGGCAGTGATGATGTTGATGGCCGTTTCCTTTATCTTCGGGCCTCTGCGTACGGTACCAATGGGCGTGCGTGTGATTTCAGGGATTGTCGGCGGTTTCTTGTTCTACATCTTAAACCAAGGCTTTGGTAACTGGAGTTTGGTCTATTCCATTCCGCCAGTGCTTGCGGCAGCGCTGCCGAGTGTCTTGTTCTTGGGTGTGAGTATTTTCTTGTTAGTTAAACGAAAATAGTCCATTCCCTTTAAATTGAAAAAAGGCTGTAGAATCGAATGATTTTACAGCCTTTTTTATTGTTGACGGCAACTATCCATGTCAAGAACACACTCATTTTTTGCTAAAGATAAAATTACCGAAATTACTCAGCATCGATTGAATTTTTCCTTGAGGCTTAAATAATACTTGCTGGACCTTTTTTTGTTTCGTCTGAGAAGTATATTCACCGATAATGCCAATCACGTTTTTTCCACTTTTGTTGGCAATCTGTTGTGCATAAGAGAACGCACCGCCATTTGCACTGTATGATTTTTCAATCCTGTAAGCATTTTTCCAAGTTGCTTGAATGAATGATTGCGTTGCTTCGTTCATGGTATCTGCAAATAGTTTTTTATACTCGGCGGTTGCTTCAATGTTCGGATCATCCGCTTTTTCATTAACCAGTCTTGAAAGATCGATTTCGACATAGTCTGGTTTTTTAGGTTGTGGAAAGGCTTTTTGATGATTAAATACATTTCTGAGTTGCTTTACTAATTCAGAAACCGTGTTCGTTCCTGATTTTACGGCGCTGGGGCGTAATATGTTATGAGCGGAAAGCGGGATAATTTTCATCTTAGTTCCTTTACCAATAATGAGTAGTAAGGCTAAGAGTAGCGAAAGGTCATACTAAAATATTGCATAAAAAGCAGCCACCTATCAGAAAGAGCGATGAATATAAAAATGGAACTAAAAAACAATTTTAGTGATTACACTGAAGCTGAATTCCTTAAATTCTTACAAGCGATTTATTATGTTCAAACCGAGAATGAGAATGAGCATAAATTATGGGTTAGACATTTTGTTAAAATATCGGAGCACCCACAGGGTAATGGATTAATCTACAACCCAAATAGTGGGGATGATGACTCACCAGAAGGTATTTTAAAATCAGTCAAAGAATGGCGAGCTAAAAATGGAAAACCAGGATTTAAAAATAGTTAAGTATTATTGTGTATAGAATTATTTAGCGTAAAAAAGCATCAATGATTTGAAGGTTAATCATTGATGCTTTTATGAAAAAATACGCAGAGTTATTTATTGAGCGATCTAAGCGGAAAGAGTGATATACAGCGTCACCAAGCGCACAAATCCGCGTTTTAGGGTAGGGGTATAACTCGCCAGTGCATTAATCGCGTCGGCGGTACCCTTTCAATTTTTCCCATACGCATGGTTAGATGATAACGAAGTAACCATATCATTCACACCGGTGGTCAACTTACTGAACTTACTACCATCCTTACGGGTCATCACCACGAATACCGCAATATTTTGCTGTGGGATCATCGCCATATAGGTATTAAATCCGCCGCCGCCGCCAGTTTTCTGGTAGATCCCCGGAATACCGTTTTTAGGCTTCATATAAACCCAGCCAAGACCCAGTCCATCAGCATAACCTGCTACGTCCATCCCTTTGGCATCTAACAGCTTTTCACGCGGGAAGAAAATGCCTTGCTCGCGGGCTGCAGTCGCTTTACGTAGGTTATTATCCGTGGATAAAAATTGCTGCATCCACTTTTGCATATCTGCGGGTGTGGAATACACACCACCGCTTCCTGCTGCCGCAAGGGTATTATGGCAAGGGCTTGGCTTGGTGCCTTCCATTAATCGGGCGCACTGACCTTTGCTTGGGGTATAGGTGGTATCGGTCATTTTCGCCGGAGATGTCACGTATTTGCTGAACAATTGCGGGTATGACTGCCCAGTTGCTTTAACCATCGCATCGGCAAGTAAATCATAGGCGAGGTTGGAATAAGCCGCTTCAGTGCCCGGTGTAAAATCGAGTTTACCGGTTTTCAGCCACGTCCAACGGTTCTCTTGGGTTGGCCAGATAAAGACAGGGCGACCCCATTTTCCACCCGGCTGTTCGCGAGGTAAGCCACTGGTATGGCTCGCTAAATGATACAGTCGGATCGGTTGCCCGCTGTTGTTATTCGGAACAGTAACGCCGTTGTAGCTGTATTGCTGTAGCGGGTCGGTGATCGCTAATTTTTTATCTTGCTCTAGCTTAATTAAGATTTCGCTGGTCATTAATTTGCTAACAGAAGCGATGCGGATCAGTGAGTTAGGACCCGGTTTTTGACCATTACCCGGCGCAGTTTCACCATAATAGCGAGCGAGAGTTTGGTTGTTATCAATAACGATAATGGCCATGCCTCGGGCATCGCTTTCGTTATAAATTCGATTCGCATACATATCGACGATTTTGGTGACACGCTCGTAAGTTCTTCTATCGCCTTCGAATATTTGCCACTCTGAGTTACCAGCAAGCATGCCACTTGGTGAGCTTTGCGAGGTTTTTTCTGTCGTTGAGGAACAGGCCATCAATGCCGCAGACAGCGCGGATACCGACAAAATTTTAAGAAACGTTTTCTTCATGTTTGAAGCCAGCCGATATGATTGTTTATAAAAGGCTTTTCAGCCAATATTTATTTTTTCTTTGAGAAAATTTTCATGACGACACCAATTAAGATGCCAATAACCACACCAGTGGCGATCCATCCAACAAAGCCCATAAAATATGCCTTTATAATTTTACATAAGAGTGCGGATAAACTAACAAAAATTACGCTTTGTCGCCAGTCACCCAAGGGTTAAGACAATGAAAATAGTCTTAGGAAAATTAGCATAGATATTCAAATGTTGCTGAACATAACAGGGGATATTGTTTTTTTATGGAAAGATTTTTTCAGGTGCTTTTTTTTTAATCGAACAATCTGATTGTTCAAGATAAATGTTGCCAGTCGGCATCAGGCAAGTATAATGGCAGCGTTTTCCAAGAAACACATCACTTCGTGCCGGAGTGGCGGAATTGGTAGACGCAGTTGATTCAAAATCAACCGCCTTCGGGTGTGCCGGTTCGAGTCCGGCCTTCGGCACCAAAAATCAGACGCTTAGAGCGTCTTTTTTTATGTCTGAAATTCCTGAGTTGTTGGTTTTTTCTTCACTTTATAAAGTTCATTTCACATAATTAAGCTATCAATTCATCAATTCATTGGAATTCTTAAATAAGTTTATTTATTACTGAAGAGCAAGTATTACAACCGCGTCGTTGGGAGGATAAGAAAAATGATCTGTGGACGGTATATCAACGTTTGCAGGAGAATTTAATCAAAGATGGATTATCGGGTAGGAATGCTAAAGGTAAGCGCACTCGCACTCGTTCGGTGAATGGTATTGATGGGAATATTAGGCATTGTGGGTGATGACAGAAAAGATGCATGAATATTTTTCTGGCAGAGAATGAGTTTAAAAAGGTAGCACATCGTTTTTGCATAAAATAATGTGCTGATACCTAATTTGATGTAATAATAGTATTTTAGTAAAATAAGTTAGTGTGTTATAAAAAATTATTCGGTATTTTTAGTATCGTTCTTTTCTTTTTTATAGAAAAAATCTCTAATTGGAGAAAGGATATGGTTTGAAATATACTCTATTACCGGTACACAAACAGCATCACCCATAGCAAAATATCCTTTATTTGCATTACTAGGTAAAATAAAACTATCTCTAACTCCTTGAAGACGAGCATATTCTCTAGGCGTTAATAGCCTAACATTCCATTGTTCATAGCCAGCGCGAATTAGAATTTGCTTGCTTGAACCTCCTCGAGGAGTACGTAGACATCCAGCATTTCCATCAACTCGTAACTCAGCCATTGATTTACCCGCTCTCATCCTTCTGAAAACTGTTCCATATGAGTAGCTATTTTGACGAATCATAACCTGTAATTTTTCTTTATGGTTAGGACTCATTTGAGATAATAAATGATTTTTTCGCTCGCTAGTCCACCATAAAGAAGAATCATCAGGGATATTACAATCAATAATATCGTTGATAGTTGTTCTTCTTGGTTTTGGTAGTGGGATATCAAATAGACCCCAATTTAGCTCCTCATTAGAAGCTATTATTTTTTTTAATTTAGTTGAACGTAGTTTAGGATTATCATCAAATATTGACCACCAAGGATCAAAAGGATTTTGTGTGTTTTTTATTTGCATAAAATGATGAGCAATTGATTCATCCACTGCAAACAAAAAAACACGAGGTCTACTCTGTGGAGTAAAAAATATAGCATCTAATTCAATAATATCAATCACAAATCCTAATTTTGATAAAATTTGAACTGTTTCTATAACATCATTTCCTTGATGGGATGTTAAAAAGCCAGAAACATTTTCTAGCATTACGACTTTAGGCAGGTCATTTGTTAATTTTTTATATTGGAGTATTTTTAGGAGCGCCTTTAAAGTCCCAGATTCGTTTCCGGCTAGGCCTGCTCTGGAGCCTGCTTGAGAGAGATCTGTACATGGAAATGAAGCAGTATAAAGAAAAACTTCATTTGGTATAACAGAACTATCATTACTAGCGATTTTCCATATATCTTCTAGGTAGAAATGTTCTTTGCCGTAGTTAGTTACATATGTATCCATTTTATCAACAGATATATCATTAGCCCAAGCACATTCCCAGCCTGTATTTTCTAATCCTTCTCGTACAAGGCCAACACCCGCAAAAAACTCAGCAAATTTCATTATATTAACCAATTAAAGAATTGAAGCTTGCTAGTATATTATCATTTCTACTGTATATATCACCAGATCTTATTTCTAAAATAGTTTGTCCGTTACTTTGAACATAACCATATGGGATAGCTTTTCTAAAGCGTTGGCGTCTCACTGAACTCTCTACGTTTCTATTGTAGTTAACTCTGTATTGGGGAAGCCAAACAAGAAAAAATCTATCTTTTAATTGAGAACCAGGGATTGCTTTGACTATTACGTTTTGATAGTCAATTGAGTAGGAGCAAAATAGGTGGTTAACACAGCAATCTTCTCTAAGTTTTCCTTCCCCTGTATTTAAGTGGTATTGATATTCATAAGAACTTGATTGAGTTGATGATTTAACTTCCCAGCCCTCAAGATCTGCTCCTGTTACTCCATTTCCTCGTCGGCCAGTAAGAATTGCTCCAAATAATTCCCACAGTACAGAAGGAACATGACCTGGAACTTTAAATCCATACTCTCTTAAAAGGTTGATTTTTTCTTCATCATAAATATGTCTTTTATAGAAATCAAAAGCATTATCTATCGAGTTGTGCATCGTTAACCTCTTCAAAATTTGAAAGAAGGGTTTCCGGCAAAACGTCTAAAGCTACTGCCAGTTTATATATATTCAGTAAGCTAACATTTCTCTTTCCTCGTTCGACTGAGCTAATGTATGTACGATCTAGCTGAGCTAATTCTGCAAGTTGCTCTTGGCTGAGGTTCAATTTACGTCTTAAATTGTATACATTTTTCCCAAAAGCATTGAGGATTTGTTCATTACTCATATATGCCCCTCTTTGAAAGGAACATAATCAAGCCTTTGATGACTATGAGTCTATAGACTATAAGTCACATTGAAAAATCTATGCTAATATTACGGTTTGAACATATCTGAAGAATGAAAACTGATGAATAAGGTGGATTTTTAATTTTAAGATTAAATTTGTATTTATGCTTATTTTTAAGTAACGATATTTAAACTTTTAATCTAATGAGTATACATTTAAGTATACAAAAAATTATAATTAAATTAATAACAAATAAAAACAATGTGTTATCTATGAAAAGCGAGTCCAGCCTTCTAACATAAATCAGACGCTAAAAGCGTCTAATTTATGTTTCAGTTTTCTATTTTCTCAACTAAATAAAATCCAGTTAATGTTAAATATCCGATAGTACTGTAGGTATTTTTACATGCAAATATTACTATTTTCCATCATGGTTTTCCTTGCCAATTAAGTCATATATAGCCTTTGCTGGGCTTATACTTGTCAATTAAAAAATAAATAAGCAATCATATTATTGCATTATTTTACAGATTATCTGGTTTTGGTTTAGGGATCGCCTCGGCAATAGAAACATAACAGCCAGTATCAATAATGCGATTAAGCTTTAAATCGGCACTATCAAGTAATATTTCTAATTCCTCTTTACTGCGGGTCTGCCCGCCATCAAAACTGGCTAAGAGTAATAGGTCAATTAAATTACCACCATGCCAGTGGTTACCTGTTGGGATAATAGGCTCTAAAATAAGTAGCTTAGAATTGTCATACATTGCATTACGGCAGGTTTGTAATATTTGTTGTGCCTGAGCGGTAGGCCAATCCATAGTGATGTATTTCAATAAATAAAAATCTGCTGTTGGGCATGATTCGAAAAAGCTACCCGCTTGGGTTTTCCATCTTTCAGGATCCCCTAAATCATCAAGTCTATGTTTTTTTAAGATCTCAGGTTGATCGAATAATATGCCATGTAAAGTCTTGTTACTTTGTAGAACGGTTAACAATAGCCCGCCCATTCCACCTGCAATATCGACAACGGTTGAATTATCTGGAAAATCATACTTTTGTGTTAAAAAATAGTTTTCAACTGTGGACATAGAAGACATGCCTGTATGAAAACTGTAATTGTCTTTATAATTTTTGTTGTCAGCCCAATATTCATAAAAAGATTCCCCAAACATATCGTTAAAAGGGGTATCACTGCGTAAGCTATGAATTAGATCTCCTAATGGAGCCCAAAATGTTTTATCTGTTAGCATTAGCACGGCATCATGTAATGAATGGAATTGATCGGTACGAAGGAATTCAGCGGCAGGGGTTAACTCAAATTTACCATCACTAGTTTGTGCAAAGATATCTTTAGCGGCCAACATTCGCATAACTCTGAAGAGTTGCTTAGGATTCACATTTGTTTCTTTTGCTAGCTCATCAATTGTTTTCGCACCATTTTTTAGTTTATCAGCAATACCCAAGAGGGCTGCAACTCGTAGTGATGCTTGGAATGTGAATCCCATTGCTTGTTCTAATAAATAGGAGGCGGCATTTTCATTTTTAGATATATAAGTATCATTATTTAACATGTAATTCTTCCTATTAATAACTAAGTATTTAAAAACACAGTTAAAAATAACTAAATGAAATTTCTTATATTAAATATAGTGTGATGACTATCCTGAAACTTATGCAGATAAAATTAATTTTATTTATAATCCCTCCTTTTTAATAAATGCATAATTTATTTTTACTCATTGATTTTAATGTTTATTTCAAATTATCTTTATGATGAAAATGGTTTCATTTAATTAAATTGAATGAGTTTAAAACTAGATTGATAACTGTTGTAATAAAAACACAATGAGATAATTACAATTGATTATTAATTTCTATAATTTAATTTGCTAATTATTAGTTTTGGTTGTTTTTTATATAAAGTCAAGATGGTAAATGTTTATATTTCAAAAATTATATTATTTAGTTTAAATTAACTTAGTGATTTAAATAGGAAGAATGATTGATTCGTTATTTTGAGCAACTCAGTTGAAACTACACCCCGAAAGAGACGGTAGGTGAAAATTAAGGTGAGTAATATTTTATAAGTGAAGGTTGTAGTACTTAGTCTCTTGATTGAAAGAAAACGGATTGAAATATCACCGATTTGTACTTTTTTTTCTCTAAAATTGATGCAAAACAAGTTAATAAGCTTCAACCATATTCATTAAGCGCTATCATAGGAAAATCTGTGAAGTATTAAAATATCGCGCTAAAACGACCCTCCCAAGCTCGTTATTGATTCTTCTGACTTCTTTAGAATAACTATTGAGAAATATCTATGCAGTTTATTACGTTACTACAGGAGCCCGCTCATGATTAGCGGCTTATTTGTTGGTCTGCTTTTTGGTGCGCTACTCCAATCAGGACAATTTTGTTTTGTTTCCGGCTTCAGGAATATTGTTTATCAGAAAAACACGCGTTTTCTTACGGCGCTACTGATAGCTATCTCTATTCAGGCGATTGGATTTTTTGCTCTACAATCAATGGGATTGATAACTATTCCAGAAGGCACGTTGCCTGTGACTGCCACAATTATCGGTGGCTTTTTATTTGGTGTCGGGATGGTATTAGCAGGCTGCTGTGGTAGCGGGGCTTGGTTCCGTTCTGGTGAAGGGTTAACAAGCACATGGCTCGCATTATTTGCGTTTATTGTCACGATGGCATCCGCTTGGAAAGGGAGCTTAAAACATTGGATTGACCCATTATTAGCCCACCCAGCACAGATTGATACCATCGATAAAACATTGAGCATCTCTCCTTGGTATCTGGTTGCGGTATTAATTATCGTCACGATTGGCTTACTGATTTATCAGCATCGTCATCCTCGTTATTCGCCACCACCATTAGGGAAATATAAGCAATTGCCCCTTAACTTAACGGCGGTACTTATTGGAATTCTCGGGATTATTGCTTGGTATTTGAGTGCGGAAAATGGACGTAACTTTGGTTTTGGTATCTCTGTGCCTTCTGCGAATGTGGTTCAATATCTCGTCACCGGTCAGCAGCGTTACCTTAATTGGGGAACCTTATTTGTGATTGGTATTTTGGCTGGCTCCATGATCAGCGCCAAACTCCGAGGTGAGTTTGCACTAACATTACCTCCTGATGGAAAAACAGTAGTGAAACGCCTAATGGGTGGGGTCGTGATGGGGATAGGGGCAACACTGGCGGGGGGATGCACCGTCACTAACTCACTGGTGGCAACCGCCTATTTTTCTTGGCAGGGATGGATCTCAACATTTATGGTGATGGCAGGCGTCTGGCTCACAAGTTATTTCATCAGACCGACACAGTGCAGAATATAGGAAAAAAAATGAAGGCAAAATTCGCCATTTTATTATTATCGGTTTGGTTGTCGGGCTGTGATCAGACCGTAGTCAAAGATATCAGTATTGATGAATTATCGAAGAATCTAAATAATCCAGATTATCTTATTATCGATACCCGACCGGATAGCCTATTTTTTGGTTTTAAAGATAAAGATGCTGCACGCGGTGGTCATATACAAGGTGCTATGCAATTTACGACGGGCTGGCTGGACTTTATTGATGAAAATAAGTTTACTCACTTCGTGGAAGAAAAAGGCATTACCAAAGAAAAAACACTGGTTTTCTATGATAGCAATTTGGATGATTTAGAACGCGTTACTGCGGAATTTGCAGCTAAAGGTTATAAGGTGCTCGCATTTAAAGAGTTCATTAAATATGCCAATGCAGATTATCCGATGGATAAATATCCCAATTATTGGATGAGTGTTTCGCCAAGCTGGGTCAATGCGGCGCTGAATGGCGAAAAACCAGAAAGCTATACCAGTGACCAAAAATCTGTCATTTTTGAAGTCTCCTGGGGAGATGCGCAGCAGTCCAAATCGTATTCTACTCATATTAAAGGTGCCTATCATTTTAATACTGACTGGATTGAAAATGGGCCGGTATGGAATCTATCTGAACCGAATGTGATTGAACATAACTTATTGAAAAATGGTATCCATAAGGATACGCCAGTGGTGGTTTATTCTGAAAACCAGATGGCAGCATTACGGGTGTTGTGGGCATTAAAATGGGCGGGAGTGGAAGATGTTCGGTTTCTTAATGGTGGTTTAAATGTCTGGGTTGATGCGGAATTGCCAACAGAAACTGTGATGAATATACCTGTACCAATTACGGATTTCGGTACATCCATTCCGGCAAACCCGCAGGTCAATATCGCTATGCCAGCGGAAGCGATACAAGCACAACAAGCGGGATTAAAGCTAATTAGTAATCGTACTTGGGATGAATATACGGGGAAAATTACGGGGTATGATTATATTCCACGTAAGGGCGAGCCTGCTGGGGCTATCTGGGGGTTCGGCGGTAAAAACGCGAATGATATGTCTGACTATTATGATCCTGACGGCACGTTACGTAACCCAGAAGAGATATTTGCCCTTTGGAAAACGCAAGGAATTGAGCCATCAGATCACGTTGCTTTTTATTGTGGTACTGGGTGGAGAGCCAGTGTTTCATGGTTTATGACTCAAATGGCCGGATGGGAAAATAGCCAGATATATGATGGTGGCTGGAATGCGTGGCAAATGGATCCTGAATTACCTGTGCTAAATAATGCGCAGAGTAAAATCACCAAACCAAGTGCATTGAATGACTTTGGCGAAATCGTGAAAAGGCCGGGGCAATCTTGCAAGAGCTAATCAGGTCTCTGATTACACGCTAAAGTAGGGAAATATCATGGTAGAGCAATGAATGACTACCATGATATGACTTCAGATTAACCTAGTGTGACGGGTTATTATCTTCTTTTGATTTCTCTTGTTCTAACACTTCACGATACCAGCGTGGGTGATGTTTTCTTGCCCATCCCCGCGTTACCCAACCTTCCACCATGCTACGAATTGAGCCTTTGACCCAAAAAGCCGCATAAGCATGAACGACAACGGTAATGATCAAAACTATCGCTGATATTGAATGAGCCAGTAGCGCAACTCGGATCACGTCAATAGAAAAATAATCGGCAAAATAAGGTCGCCAGATAATAATGCCACTGACGGTTAAGATAATGAGACAGAGACTCAGCGCCCAATAAATACCTTTTTGGCCAAGATTATAATGACCGATATCTCCAGCTTCTTCATTACGCAGTACTTTATGAATATTCTTTGCCCAAATAAGATCTTGTTTATCCACAAAGTTATATTTCAAATATCTGAAAAACATGAAGATAAACATAAACGCCATAAGGCATCCAACAAAGGGGTGTAACAGGCGCGATAATTGTGGGGTACCTAAAATGTTCATAAACCAGTTTAATGATGGGAAAAAGAATCCCAACCCACTGAATGCCGTAAACACAAAGGCAATGGCCACTAGCCAGTGATTAATACGTTCTGACGGGCTATGGCGTAAGATTTCATCACTGTTCTTTTTCATCATGGTTGCTCCTCTTTGTGCTCGGATTGCTCCGTTTTAGAAGAGGCTTCCATCTCTTTACGCGCTTCTTCTTCGTCTTCTTTGGTTGTGTGGTTTGGTCCAATACCAAAGTAATGGAAAATCGCCCCCGCAAACGTCGCTGCAAAACCCACAGCGGCAAGCGGTTTCCAAATTCCTTTCCAGAATTTAACCGTTTCACTGATTTCAGGGTTTTCAGGTAATCCATGATACAAACTTGGCTTATCTGCATGATGAAGAACATACATGACATGAGTTCCACCAACCCCCTGTGGGTCATAAAGCCCTGCATGTTGATAGCCACGGGTATTCAATTCTGAAACACGTTCTTGTGCGAGGTTTTTCATATCCTGCTTGCTACCAAAATGGATAGCGCCCGTTGGGCAGGTTTTGACACATGCGGGTTCTTGACCAACATCGACACGATCAACGCATAATGTGCACTTATAGGCGCGGTTATCATCCTGATTGATACGAGGTACATCAAATGGGCAACCTGCAATACAATAGCCACAGCCAATGCAATGTTCAGATTGGAAATCAACAATCCCATTTGCATATTGCACAATTGCCCCTTCTGCTGGGCAGGCCTTCAAACAACCGGGATCGGCGCAGTGCATGCAGCCATCTTTACGGATTAACCATTCTAATTTACCGTTTTCTTCGACTTCAGAAAAACGCATAACAGTCCATGATTTTGCTGTTAAATCAGTAGGATTATCATAAACACCGATATTCGTACCGACTTTGTCCCGAATATCGTTCCACTCCGAACACGCAACTTGGCAAGCTTTACAACCAATACAGATCGTAACATCAATGAGTTTTGCGACTTCTTCCTGATAATTACGAACTTGAGGTGCAGGTGTTAAGGAGTTGGTCGCAGATCGACGGATAATATTTTGAGATTGCATTGACATAATTTCTCCTTAGGCTTTTTCAACATTGACTAAAAACGCTTTATATTCAGGGGTGAATGCATTCGCATCACCAACCGATGGCGTCAATGTGTTAGCGAGGAAACCTTTCTGTGTTGCACCCTCAAAGCCCCAGTGACAAGGAATACCAATGGTATCGACGACTTTCCCATTAATCGTGAGTGGTCGAATGCGCTTGGTGACGACCGCTTTGGCTTTAATAAAACCGCGTTTGGCACTGACTCGAACTTCGTCACCTTGTTGAATACCCTTTTGTAAGGCTAGCTGTTCACCAATCTCAATAAACTGGTCTGGCTGCGCGATGGCATTGATCAAAGAATGTTTTGTCCAGTGACGAAATAGCTCGGTGATGGAGTAGGTTGTTGCCACATACGGGAAATCTTGGGCGTTACCTAAATGGTCGGCATCATAGCTATACAGCCGAGCCACTGGGTTACGAGAAACCGCGGAGTGCAATAAATTATGTTCTACGGGTGACTCAAAGGGTTCATAAAATTCGGGGAATGGGCCATCCGCCATTTTATCCACGGCAAATAGGCGGCCAACACCTTCAGGTTGCATAATAAATGGACCGACACCACTGTTTGGTGGTGCGTTACTAAAATCGGGAACATCAAATCCTCCCCACTTCGTTCCATCCCATTGAATCAGCTGCCGGTTTTCATCCCACGGTTTACCACTTGGATCAACGGATGCGCGATTGTAGAGCACTCGGCGATTTTGGGGCCAAGCAAACGCCCAACCCGGCGTACAACCTAACCCTGATGGGTCAGCGTTATCCCGATTGGCCATTTGGTTGCCTTTCTCTGTCCAGCAACCGGAATAAACCCAGCAAAAGCTGGCAGTAGAGCCGTCAGATTTCAGTTGATGAAAACCATCAATCTGTTGGCCTTTCTTCAATAATAATTTGCCAGCATCATCAAAGATATCTTGCATTGCTTGGCCATTCGCTTCTCTGGCGACCTCTTCGGGTTGAGGATCATAAGGGTCAATATAGTTCCAAGAGAGATTCATCAAAGGCTCAGGACAAACGCCACCTTCTTCACGATAAAGTTGGCGTAAGCGCATTAACAAATGCCCGAGAATTTTACCGTCGTGCCAAGCTTGAGCAGGTGGACGAGCGCCCGCCCAGTGCCATTGTAACCAACGACCTGAGTTCGCTATCGAACCGTTTTCTTCAGCAAAGCAAGATGAAGGGAGGCGGAATACTTCAGTTTGGATATCTGCGGTCGTGACATCATTCATTTCTCCATGGTTTTGCCAGAAGTTAGAAGATTCAGTAACCAGTGGGTCGATGATGACTAAATATTTGAGCTTGGCGAGTGCTGCGCTGCTTTTATTTTTATCCGGGAAAGCCGCTAATGGGTTAAAACCTTGAACAATATAGCCATTCATTTTCCCATCAATCATCATTTGGGTTTGAGCCATAATATCGTAGCTTTTATCCCATTTCGGTAGCCAATGGTAGCCCCACTCATTACTGGCCGTCGCATTATCCCCCCAAAAACTCTTCATTAAGCTAATAAAAAAGTCGGGTGTTCTTTTCCAGTAATTGACTTGGTCGGGCACAATTGCACTTGGGGTAATTTGTGACAAATAGGTTTGTAGCGAGGTTTGTTTTTCATTCGGTAAAGGCATATAGCCCGGAAGATTTAAAGATAACAATCCTAAATCACTGTAACCTTGAATATTTGAGTGTCCTCGCAACGCATTGACACCGCCACCTGGCATACCCACATTACCCAGTAACAGTTGGATCATACCTGCGGTGCGGATAGTTTGAGCGCCGCCAGTATGGTGCGTCCATCCGAGTGCATACAAAATCGTGGCGGTTCGATTTTTTACTGAGGTTGATGCAAGTTGCTCACAAATATAAATAAAATCTTCAATTGGCGTGCCACATAACGTTGTCACCATTTCTGGCGTATAGCGACCAACGTGCTGTTTCAATAAATTCCAGACACAGCGTGGATGCTGAAGAGATTCATCTTTTAGCGCATGACCATTTTGATCCGTTTCATAGTGCCAAGAACTGCGATCATATTGTTGGTTATCTTTATCAAAGCCACTAAAGAGACCATCGTTAAAGTGATAATCTTCACGAACGATTAAAGGTGCATTGGTATAGGCTTTCACATATTCATGTTGGATTTTATCATTTTCAATGAGATAGCGAGTAACCCCTAATAAGAATGCGGTATCAGAGCCTGCACGGATGGGGGAGTACAAATCTGCGACTGAGGCACTACGGTTAAAACGTGGGTCAACCACAATGACTTTGGCATTATTTTTAATTTTGGCTTCGATAACCCATTTAAAACCAACCGGATGTGCTTCCGCAGGGTTACCACCCATGATCAAAACCACATTGGCATTTTTAATATCAACCCAGTTATTGGTCATGGCCCCACGACCAAAAGTAGGGGCCAGTGCCGAAACGGTCGGTGCATGACAAAGTCTGGCTTGGCAGTCGATGGCTAACATGCCGAGTGAACGCGAAAATTTATTATCGAGAATACCGGTTTCATTACTCGCCGCGGATGAACACAACATACCGGTTGTTAGCCAGCGGTTAACTTCTTGGCCTTTTTCATTGTGAGTCACGAAGTTATCATCACGATCTTTTTTCATTAATCGCGCAATTTTATCTATCGCTTCATCCCATGAAATTCGTTCCCATTTATCGGATCCTGCTTTGCGATATTCGGGGTATTTTAATCGGTTTTCACTATGAATATAGTCGATAAGGCCTGCACCTTTAGGGCATAAAGAGCCTCGGCTAACCGGATGGTCGGGGTCACCTTCGATATGGTAAATGGATTTATCGACATTTTTTGCACCATCACCTAGGCTGTACATCAAGATGCCACAACCCACGGAGCAGTAAGTGCAGTTGTTTCGGGTTTCTATCGAGCGCAGTAGTTTATATTGGCGAGTGCTTGCAAGGGATACATTAGGGGCAAAACCGAGTAGTGCAGCAGAGGTTCCAGCCATACCACCCGCACAAATTTTAAAAAAAGACCGTCGACTGACTTGCATCAGCGTCTCCTTGTAAATTGATTAGAAATACCAAGGCTAGGCCGCTAAAAAAACAGCCTATCCAGAGTGGGTTTTCATTTTTCAATCATTCAAGACAGACCTGAGCATCATAAGAACTCAATGTAATGAACTACAACATAAAATGATGGGGCAGAATTATAAAGGTTAAAAAAAATAAATCCATATTAATGATATGGTCATATCTACACATAAAAAACAACATGTTATTTAACTAATGATAATCAAAAAGTGATCGTGAAATACCGTTTTATTTTCTACTTATATTCTTAAAAACAAGGATAAGTTAGTTATTTAATTTTTTACGCCTTTCCTTCGTCATTACTGTTAAGCAACTCTTCTGAATATCAGCCAAATGAAAAAGGCGGAAGTAAGATTAAATATTGTTGACCCTCTTGTCGACTTGGCAGAATTAAATGAGTTCAAATACCCGATTGGGAATGGAACGCAGCGCAGCGCTCATAAAACAAAGCGACTTGCACCATATAGATACAAGCCGCTTTTTTATTGATCCCAAATACGAGATTAAAAATACGAGACTAAACTAATACATATACTTAATACCAAGCACCGCTTGAGTATCACTGTAACCGGAATCGCCGAGCTGCTGGGAAACGTTCCCCCACAAGTTCAAGTTTGAATTAATCTGGCCTTCAATACCGATTTTCACTTCCCCAATATTACGGGTGCCGGCAACATTAAACTGCTCGCCATTCATCTTCACGCCATACTGTTTGCTGTTATAAATCCAGTTGGTTTCGACAAAAGGCTCAAAGTTGCGACCTTTACCTTCATCAATCGCATTGTGGCCATGTAGGTAAGCCCGTAGCCCCAGACGCGTACGAATATTGTTCTCTCCGCTGCTACTGACGAGGGTGCCATTGACTTCGGTATGATCATTCGCTTTCACGCCTTGCCACGTCACTTGCGCTTTAGGTTGTAGATAGAAAGTGTTGACCATTTCATTGGTGGTGTACTCCCCCATTCTGAAGGTATAACCGGATTCTACAGAAGCCGTCATGCCTCGGGATTTATATTTTTCGGTGGCAAGCTGATGACCATTAACTTCATGATCAAACCAGTTATACTGCGCCCAAGTATCGACATACAACCCAGACTTATCAGCTTCATTCGCATACCAAGTACCGTAAAGCCCTACGCTGTAACCACTTGTATTACCTTTGGAATCATAGCCATTGCGGTGATTTTTGGTTTTGCTGTTCTGGTGAGCGTATCCTGCCATCACACCCACATGGTAACGATTAAGCCCATCGGTCGACCAATCGGCAACATCGCCACCCAATTGGACAACGTAACGGTTATCCCGTGTATTGAGTGACCCTTGCGCCACTTGGGAACGATTAAAGCCACCCACATTACGTAGCCACATCGAGGTTACTTTGGTTTCGCCCGTTAAGGCATCGGTGTACTGAGTCTCGCCCAAACGGTCATGCAGCCGCAGATCAAACAGAGTATTGGCCGCTTGCATATTACTGATGTAAGTCCCTACTTCTGGCCGAGGTGGCGGTTTAACAGGATCGACAGGTTTCACCGGGTCAACAGGGTCGACAGGTTTCACGGGGTCAACAGGGTCGACAGGTTTCACGGGGTCAACAGGGTCGACAGGTTTCACGGGGTCAACAGGGTCGACAGGTTTCACGGGGTCAACAGGGTCGACAGGTTTCACTGGGTCAACAGGGTCGACAGGTTTTACGGGGTCAACAGGGTCGACAGGTTTCACCGGGTCAACAGGGTCGACAGGTTTCACCGGGTCAACGGGGTCGACAGGTTTTACGGGGTCAACAGGGTCGACAGGTTTTACCGGGTCAACAGGGTCGACAGGTTTCACCGGGTCAACGGGGTCGACAGGTTTTACCGGGTCAACAGGGTCGACAGGTTTTACGGGGTCAACAGGGTCGACAGGTTTTACGGGGTCAACGGGGTCGACAGGTTTCACCGGGTCAACAGGGTCGACAGGTTTTACCGGGTCAACGGGGTCGACAGGTTTTACGGGGTCAACAGGGTCGACAGGTTTCACCGGGTCAACAGGATCAACTGGTGGCTCCACGTACAAACTGGTCAAATACCAGTTTTTATAGTTGGTACCTGGAACATAGCCACCACGCAGCAGCGTGTAGTCATAAGCGCCCGCAACAATACGTCCGCTTTGCTTAAACTCCCCAAGGGAACGATCTGCAACGGTAATCAGCTCAATACCCGTTTCCGTTTGTGCGCCTTTCCCATGGATATTATTCACATAAACTGTGGTATTGCCGGTACTATCGCCATTAATGATTAATTTATCTGTTTTTGAATCATCTCCACCCAGTTCAGTATTGAAATAGAGAGAGCCATTATCAGACTTATAATCATTAAGAACATTTAAATGTGTTTGTGTTTGGTCGTCCCTTGAAAGCTTAACGATTCCACGGTTATCCAGTGATGAAATTGTTTGGCCAAATCCATTGAGGTCAAACTGGCTGAAGTTTTTAACATCAACACGGCTCCCAAATGCGTTTTGATTACCCGCTTTTAACGCGCCACCATTGATAACTACAACGCCGCTATGCTCGCTGTTATTCCCTGCAAACGTAATAGTGTTGGTATTGTTTTTTACCACATTGATGGTATTAATCAGGTTCGGTGAGAAATCATTATCATTTTGATAATTGAACACTAATCCCGCCTGCATAGGAAGTTTATCGTCATTAAACTGGTAGCTATTTTTGCCAGTAAAGCCTTCGATACTCTCGGTATTTAATTCACCCGCTAGACCACCATCACCATGATAAATAACGGCATTAAAGTAATTACTGTCTTTGTTTAAGTTGATTTTGTGGGTGGTGACGTTCCCGCCAGCCAGCAGGTTAAGGGTACTTCTTCCTAGAATACTTGGGAGAAGCTTTGTTTTACCGAGAGTTATCTCTTCGGCAGAGACCAAGCCACCGTCTGCAATGGTGATTTCATGGTTAACATTATCCCCTAGAATAAGGTGATTTTGAGCGGTGATTTTTGATTGCTCGCCAGTCACGATTACGGTTGGATGTGGCGTGTTGATATCGTAAGGGTCAACCGTTGCGGAATCTCCCGTTCCTAATATGATATTTTTAGCGTTTATTTCAGCGCCATCTTTGACAGTTAATAAGCTTCGTAAATTTCCTCCAGTGGTAAAATTTTCAGACACATCAATTGATGAATCTTTGCCTGAGATTAATAAGGAGACAGGGGAATTATCACTCCACACTTTATGTAAGCCAGCATGGAAGTTTTTAGCTTTAATTTTACCGCCAGACAAAATATTCAGTTCACTGGGGGTATCTGGATCGGCATTCCCAAAGTTTTTAGCAAAGTAAACGTCTTCTTTAACGTTTAACAATCCATTATTTTTGATATTTAAAACCGTTTTGAGGGATGCTTCGTCATAGTTTATGCCCATATCATGCATGACGACATTTTCAGCTTCAATAACACCGTCATTATCAATATTGATTGTGACAATGCCGATCGGGAATCGATTACTGTTAAATGACGAGGCGGTTAAATCTTGATTAACCTTTAAGATGGAACCTTTGCCATCGACATTTAAGGTATATTGCGCTTCCTCGTCTAGATTGGTGCCCCGATAATTGCCCATAGAAAATTTATCGGTATAAACTTGAGCGCCATTAAGAATATCAATACCTGACTTCGAGGGGGTTTTTGTGTATCGGGTATGAAGGCTGATAACACCAAGATTCAAGGCATTTTTGTTATTCCAGATAGAATCGCTACCTGAAACAGTCACACTTCCTGATTCCCCGAAAAAATCAGTGATCACAGTGTTATTAGTTTCTAATGTCCCAGATTTAATAAGAACTTTCCCATTTCTTATATATAAATTATCAAGATCTAAAATTTCATTTTTATCATCTAACTCTTTGACTTCGCCATTTGCAATGGTGGCAGCATGACCTGTTGAGGCCATTATAAGTAAAAGAAGATAATTGGCGGGGTAATAACGTTTTTTATTTTTCATGTGAAACCATCCTTGACGTTTAATTTTTATAAATTAAATCAAGTTATTAGCAGTGTAATGATGCCCAGCGAGCTGTTAGGCTACTGATGCAGTTACGGGATTATTTAAATTATTTTTAAGCTCTTATTATTAAATTAATGAGCATTGATTTTATTAGTGAATTTTTTTTTAGCCTTTAATAAAGTTATCTAAATTTGACTAATTAAGTGGAAAAGTTAATGACAATGTTATCGCTTGGATCTGTGTGTCTAATTTATAATTCCAATAACTATAATAGGTATAAGGAATACCGCTTTTGTATTAGAACTATAATTTCGAGAACTATAATCAAGCTAGTTATTATTTTCCAAGTATTTTATTCAAGGATTAGAACTCATGATCCTTTTATCTAAATTGAACAAATAAATGGTTTTTAATTTTGAAAGTAAAATTAAAACGGTTTTTTAATCCTAATGTTAATAGTGAGAATAATTCTTTCTCATTGATTTCAATTAAGATAATTCTTAATTAAGATTTATTTTACCTGCGTGATTTTTTAATTAAGTAATTTGTTTTTATCCACGCTGGTATTACCAGTTTTATTTTTTAACAATAATAAAAATATATTTTTTCTTTTTTGAGTTGGGTTTTTTGATGGGGTTAAATATTAATAATGTTATTGAAAAATAGTTTCTTGATTATGGTTTTTATATGAAAATTAAATTCTTTTATGATTTATGAAATATTTTCATCGCTCCCAAATACTTTTCGCCATTGCATAGGGCTAACTCCAAACTTATCCTTAAATAATTGCCTAAATGTCACGGAAGATTGAAAACCCGCTAATTCAGCTACGCGTTCAATAGAGAATGCTGAACTTTCTAGAAGTTCTTGGCTGCGATTCAAGCGTGCAATGGTTAACCATTCACCGATGCTAATTCCTGTCGCTTTTTGAAAATGACGAGTAAGGGTGCGGCGGCTCATGGACATTTTACTGGCGAGCTCATCAATAGAGTGGGGGAGTTGTAGGTGATTTAGCAGATAATCGAGAAGTTGATTAATGCGATGGTCACTGGTATTTCGGGGAATAATCTGTTCAATATATTGTGTTTGACCGCCATCTCGATGAGGCGGTGTCACCATTCTGCGCGCCATTTCATTCGCTATCTTGGCACCAAAACGTTGTCGGACAATATGCAAACAGCAGTCTAATGCAGCGGCAGTTCCTGCGGACGTTATTACGCCCTCATCTTCGGTATACAGCACATTGACATCTAATTTGACCTTCGGAAATAGCTGCTGAAATTGCTGTTCAAATCTCCAATGGGTGGCGGCTTTATGATCATCGAGTACACCAGCATAGGCGAGCACAAAGGCTCCAAGGCATAAACCTACCAATAAGGAGCCATTTTGTTTTGCCTCATTAATTGCAGTAAGTAAGGGCTCACTAGGGCGCTCATGGATCTTCTCCCAAAATGGGATCACCACAATATCTGCGGTTTTTAGGGCTTCGAAGCTGTATTCTGCATTGACGGCTGTTCCCTCTTTAGACCAGACTAACCCCGTTGTTTCAGCACATATTTTTCGTGAAAACAGCGGGTTATCCGTCATCATATTGCCAAAGAAAATCAAAGGAACCGATAAATGGAAGGTGCTGAACCCTTCAGTGACCACAATTGCAACGGTGGTTGTTTTCATTGATCGTTCCTTTATGGCAGTAAGTGGTAAAAAGCAGTAAATGACATGAAAACAGCGGTAATCGCGATTCTAAATAGAGACAGTTTCACCGTCTTTCGGGGCAAAAACCACTCCAGCCAAACCGTTTACAGCGGCATAATCGAGCAACTGTTGCCGAGTGACTAAGCAGTGATTAATGGCTTCCATATGGGTACCAATAATCTTTGCATTTGGTCTTATCTGCCGTACTTTCAGCATATCTTCTTGTCCAAAAATAATCGAGCCGTATCCCAAGATATGCGCCCAACCAGTATTCATGATCACAACATCAGGCGCATGAGCAGCCAAGTTATGTTCAATAGCGGAAAACCAAATGGAATCCCCCATTAAATACAGCACTTGTTCCGAAGGGTGTTTAAATATCACGCCGGAAGCATCTCCCAATCGTTCACTTAAAATAGGATTTTCATAAGCAAGGTCAGAGCCATGTTGGCATTGGGTTTTAATTAAATGAATGCCCTCAAACTCAGTGGATTCAGACAAAATGCAGAGATTAGTGAATCCTTGGGAAGATAATAGCTGTTTATCGTGCTCATTCTGAACAAAGATGAGTTTATCTTTAGGAATAGCTTTTACCGCGGCCTCATCCCAATGATCTAAATGGGTGTGCGTGACAATAATCGCATCGACATCCAATAGGCTATTAATGTCGCAAGGTAGGTCAGCCATAGGAATACGAATGTGCGCGTTGGCTGTGCCTTCAAATCCGGGGTAGCTTCCTTTTTCCCCTAACATGGGGTCGATAAGAAATCTTTTGCCTGCATAGTCGATGATTTGTGTGGCATTGCGAATTTGGGTAATTTTCATAAAAACCGCCTTATTAAGTGGGTTGATAAGCTCATGGCTCAATAAGGCGATTATGATGTTTTTGGGCAAAATCACCGCAACTATTAGGACAATTAGCGATGAGATTGGGTCAGGTTATTTGAAGCATGTATACAATGATTAATTTGGCGATGAAAGTTGGTTATATCATTCAATTTTTAAAAGAAACTGAATTTTTTAATGCAGTTTTATTTTGTTTTAATTAATAGCCAAAAGTGGAAAAGTTTCAGTTTGATAAAGGCTATTGGCTATGTAAGCTCTTGGTGATTAATATTATTTTCTCTTTAATATCAAGAACTCTCTCATCTAAAAGAATATCCCCCTTTAACGTGATGAGATGGGCATTCGTATGCTTGCTAAATTTAGCATAATCCCCAATGACGATATGAGGAATTTTATATGCTTCTATGACGTTATAGTGCGTATCAAATATGACCGCAATGAGGTAATCAAATTCAATTGCATCATAATTTCGCAAAGCACTTAATTGTTTAGAAGGGCTATCTGGCGTGATTCTTCGAGCTTTAATTTGAACTTTTTGGCCATCAACATCTATTGCATCAACACCAGGATAGGAATTATTTAGTAGTTTCATTCCGAATGCTTGAGAAACTAACCATTCAGCATAGTCACCTACTGGGTTATTTTTGGTACGTAAAATGTTTCTTGAGCATAATTCAAGCAAAATGTCTGCATGTATTGAAAGTAATTGAGTATTATCTAGCGTCGGTAGAAGTTTTTTTATTAACTCATTATTGTTCATTTTAATTTTCCATTTTACTGTTATTCATTAATTCTACACAAAGCAAGAATATATAATATTCAGATTATTAATGGGGGAAATATATGATTTTAAGTAAAGATGGCTATCCCAAAGGTCCTCGGATAAGGGCGGTGTGGGACAGTTGTTTTGAGTTATATAATCAATTAGGTAGAGCGCCAGCTAGGCGAGAGTTGATTGCGGCAATAAATAAGCCTGCACAAAGTATAATGAACACAAACAGCCTTTCACGCCACTGGAAGAATTGGATGAGACATCACGATCTGAAAAATGGTCATTTCGATAACTATATTCCTTCGGAATATTCAAATGGGCATCGAAACCAAATGATATACGTTGTCAGCTTGTTAGGAGCACCAACGGAAATTGAAATCCGAAATTGGCTAGATGATAGTAATCAACCAATGAAACATGCTGAAGTTGGGCAATTATTGCAGCAGCTAACCGTCAATCATCAATATCGAGCTAGACATTGTGAAAGTCGGAAATTGACGCGTAGTAACAGTGGACACCCAAACGATGCTTTATTTCAAATAGAGAAAACATTTCAACTTTACCAACCTGAAGTACATGGCATCTGGGATTTGGAAGATAAAAAGCCAGTATTGGTGGAATTTAAAAGTAATATAAGTTCATTACTCGAAAAAATGAGAGATGAGCTTGATACGTCAGATGTGAGTATAAATGATCAAGGCGATTGCCGCTCGCGAGCATTACAGCATGTTGTAATTCGTGAAGGTCAGCAAGCGTTTAGAGTAAAATTATTAACGGCATATTCGAGTAAATGTGCTGTCACTGGTAGCAAAATTATCGAGTTACTTGAGGCCGCACACATACGTCCTTATCAAGGCCATTGGCATTGTCATGCGAGTCATGGACTATTATTAAAAGCAGATATTCATACGTTATTTGATAAAGGTTTACTTTGGATTAATGATGATTATACAGTGCAATTAGCTGATTCTCTTTTGGACAGTGAATATGCTGAATATCATGGAAAATCTCTTTTACTTCCAAAAAATAAATCCGATATGCCTTCCGTTACAGATCTCGCGTTACATAGAGATTTCTTCGGAAGAACAAGCCCCCGTATTTAAGCCGTAATTGTTACATAAAAGGGAGTCTTGAATATTTTTCAAAGACCCCTTTTTTGAACTTTTAAGCTTTAGTCATCACTTTAAATTTTATTTTTTCTTTTATTTCCCCCCTTTCGTCATTACTGTCGAACCTCCACCTCACAAAACCCCAACCAACTGATAAACAACAATATTATTTCTGGCACAAAAAATGCTTAGGTGTCTGCAACAAACTTAAGATCCGACTGATTTTATTGGAGGGGAAAGCGAATGAATCGCTTTGTAATTGCAGACCCACAACTGTGTATCGGATGTAACACTTGCATGGCGGCGTGCTCAGAAACGCATAAAGCCCAAGGATTACAAACACATCCGCGACTAAAGGTGGTCAAAGTTGGCGAGCTAACCGCACCGATGCTCTGTCGTCAATGTGACGATGCCCCGTGTGCGCGTGTGTGTCCGGTCAATGCCATCACACACGAAAATGACATGATTGTGCTGAATGAAAGCCTGTGCATTGGTTGCAAACTGTGTGGTTTGGTTTGCCCGTTTGGGGCAATCACACCATCAGGCAGTAAACCTGTCGATATGCCTGATTTCTTTGAACAATATGTCCCAAAAGAGATGCTGTTAGATGTGCCTGATAGCCTTCCAACCATGAACCCTTTCCTTGCGTGGAACGCGGGAATTCGCAATGTCGCCGTGAAGTGTGACCTGTGTGATTTCAGTGACGAAGGGCCAGCTTGCATTAAAGTCTGCCCAACCGATGCCCTCCATCTGGTGGAAGAACGTCAACTCGAAAACGAAAGTGCCAAACGCCGCAGTGCATCTGTCGATGCCATGCCGCCAGAGTTCGACATTTTTGTTGCTGATCGGGAGAACCCATAATGACACCTCTTCAGTTACTTTTATGGTCGGTGATTTTCTACGCGGTGGGTGGCTTTGTTTCGTTGCTCTTTAAACGCCAAGAAAAGCTCGCCATTTATGTCGCGGGAATTGCTGCCATGATAGGTGGCGTACTGGGCTTATGTAGCTCTATTCCTGTGTTAATGAGCGGGGAAGTGCTTACTTACCTGTCGCAAGGCCCATTCCCGTTTGCCAACTTTGTCGTTAGGTTCGATAGCCTTGCAGCCTTTATGGTGATGGTGATTTCGCTGCTGGTGACCGTCAGCGCTTTATATTCCTTAAACTATGTTCAGGAATATTGTGGTCGCGGCGCGTGGAGCATGGGCTTCTTCCTAAACCTGTTTATCGCCTCCATGGTCGCCTTGGTGGTGATGGATAACGCCTTCTACTTCATCATCCTGTTTGAAATGATGTCGCTGGCATCTTGGTTCTTAGTGATTGCCGACCAAGATGAAAAATCCATCCGTGCAGGTCTGCTGTACTTCTTTATTGCTCACGCCGGCTCGATTTTAATCATGATTGCCTTCTTCTTAATGTGGCGTGAAAGTGGCAGTTTGGATTTCGACTCCTTCCGCCAGCTATCACTCTCACCAGCGATGGCATCGGTGGTCTTTTTATTGGGATTTTTTGGCTTTGGAGCCAAGGCAGGGATGCTCCCACTTCACAGCTGGTTACCGCAAGCTCACCCCGCAGCACCGTCTCATGCATCGGCATTAATGTCCGGCGTGATGGTGAAAATTGGTATCTTTGGGATCATCAAAGTGGGTATCGATTTACTCGGTGCCACTCAAGGTTGGTGGGGCATTGTGGTGCTGGCATTCGGTGCGGTTTCCTCAGTTCTTGGGGTTATGTACGCGTTGGCTGAGCACGACATTAAACGCTTACTGGCATGGCACACTGTCGAAAATATCGGGATTATCCTGATGGGGGTCGGTGTGGCGATGGTCGGCATGGCAAACAATATGCCTGTGCTGGCAACCATTGGCCTGCTCGGTGCGATTTACCACTTACTTAATCATGCGGTGTTCAAAGGCTTATTGTTCCTTGGAGCTGGCGCGGTTATCTACCGTGTGCATACCCGCGATATGGAAAAAATGGGCGGCTTGGCAAAATTAATGCCACTCACCGCCACCGCGTTTTTAATCGGCTGTATGGCGATTTCAGCGCTGCCACCACTCAACGGCTTTGTCAGTGAGTGGTACACCTATCAATCCCTGTTCTCAATGAGCCATGAAGGCACTTTTATTATGCGTATCAGCGGTCCAATCGCTATTGTGATGTTAGCCATCACGGGGGCGTTGGCGGCGATGTGTTTTGTGAAAGTCTACGGCGTTAGCTTCTGCGGCGGTGCTCGCAGCGAACAAGCCACTCATGCTCGTGAAGTGCCATGGACAATGACCGCAGCAATGCTGATTTTAGCGGCTATCTGCGTCATTTTAGGGGTAGGCGCGACCTATATCGCTCCGGTCTTAGCCAACGTGGCGATGTCTCTGACACACGCCACCGATATCACTGTGGCACAAGGGGCGATGCTGGTACCAAACAGCGCATCTCAAGCGATGATCTCTCCAGCCATGACCTTGATCCTGCTGCTAGCATTGCCAATCATTCCGTTAATTATCTACATGGTATTTAAAGGCAAGCAGCTCGAAGCGCGCCGTAAAGGGGACGCATGGGCGTGTGGTTATGCGTGGGAAAAAGAGATGTCTGTGTCAGCGGGTGGCTTTACTCAGCCGCTGCGTTCTATGTTTGCGCCACTGTATCGCCTGCGTACTCAGCTCGACCCTTCAGCGCGTTTAGCGCAAACCTTAGAAGTGACAAAAGTGGGAGCAGGGAAAGTGGAACCGTTCTGGGATGAGAAAATTATCTACCCATTGGTTCGCATGATTAACCGAATAGCAAAACGCATGCAATGCCTGCAAGGCGGGGACTTCAGGCTCTACTGCCTGTATGTGGTCGCGGCCTTGATTGTACTGCTTGTTGTGATTGCGGCGTAAGGAGAGAAACCATGTCGATTCAAGAAACACCCACATTGATGACAGGGATCTTCGCCGTCGTTCAAGCCGTCGTCTTACTGCTGCTGACGCCGCTGTTCACTGGGATCTCCCGTCAAATTCGCGCCAAAATGCACTCTCGCCAAGGCCCGGGTATTTGGCAGGATTATCGCGATATTACCAAGCTGCTGACGCGTCAATCCGTCGCGCCGCGTGATTCTGGCATTATCTTTCGCATCATGCCGTATGTACTGCTGGGCAGTATGTTACTGCTCGCGATGGCGTTGCCAGTGGTCACTAACACGTCGCTGTTTAGTGGTGCGGCAGACATCATTATCGTGCTGTATATCTTCGCGTTATTCCGCTTTTTCTTCTCACTTTCCGGTCTTGATACTGGCAGCCCATTTGCGGGTATCGGTGCGAGCCGTGAACTGACGCTTGGTGTACTGGTGGAACCGACGTTATTCCTCGGTTTGCTGGTCGTGGCACTGATTGCTGGCTCCACCAATATTGGCACCATCAGCGCGACGATGAGTGAAGGCTGGGTATCACCAACTGCCACTTTATTAGCACTGCTAGCCTGCGGCTTCGCGACATTTATTGAGATGGGCAAAATCCCATTCGACGTGGCGGAAGCGGAGCAAGAGCTGCAAGAAGGCCCACTAACCGAATACTCGGGTTCTGGTCTGGCGTTGGTGAAATGGGGCATTGGGCTGAAACAGGTGATTGTTGCTGTTCTATTCCTGTCGATTTTCTTCCCATTTGGTAATGCCAGTGTCTTTACCGTTGGCAGTGTGCTGTTAGCGATGGGATTACTGCTAGTGAAATTACTGGTGATTTTCGTGCTGGCGTCGCTGGTCGAAAACAGTCTGGCTCGTGGTCGTTTCTTATTAACGCACCATGTGACTTGGTTAGGATTCGGTGTTGCGGCACTCGGATTCGTCTTCTACCTCACCGGTCTATAAGGAGCGACGAAGCATGTTAGAAAATATTGCACTAGCAACCTTGATAATCCCGTTCATCGGGGCGTTGCTGGTCAGTGTGCTACCGACCCGTTTAGCGCCATGGCTAAGTACCTTAGTGGCATTGCTGGCTTCTTTGGGAACAGCGGCACTGGGCTGGCTCTATTTAGAGGGTGGCAAGGTTGCCACTACACTGGAGTTAATCCAGACGGGTGATGTGGCGCTATTCGGTTTTACCGTGGATGGCGTGAGCACGCTGATTGCGTTTGCGGTGGTGTTCCTCGGCTTCTTGATATGCCTCTACTCAACAGGGTATCTCACTGAAGGAAACCGTGAGCACGCTCATGGACCTACTCGTCGCTATTACGCTTTCTTGCTGATCTTTATCGGTGCGATGGCCGGGGTTGTGCTCTCTTCCACTATCTTAGGGCAGTTAGTGTTCTTCGAGATTACGGGTGGATGTTCTTGGGCGCTAATTGGTTACTACCAAACTGAAAAATCCCAGCGTTCAGCGATGAAAGCCTTGCTGATTACCCATGTTGGCTCACTCGGTTTATACATGGCGGCGGCAACCCTGTTTATCAGCACCGGAACCTTTGCTCTGAGCGCCATTGACCGTTTGAGTGAATCTCAAAGTCTGATCGTGTTCGGCGGTATTCTGTTTGCGGCATGGGGTAAATCAGCGCAGCTACCACTGCAAGCCTGGCTACCCGATGCGATGGAAGCCCCAACCCCAGTTAGTGCTTACTTACACGCCGCCTCAATGGTTAAAGTGGGTGTGTATATCTTTGCCCGTGGCTTGATGTCTTCTACCCATGTGCCAGAAATCATTGGTTGGGTGGGTGTGGTGATGGCGGTCATCACGCTGGTGTATGGCTTTATGATGTACCTACCGCAGAAAGATATGAAACGTCTGCTTGCATGGTCAACCATCACGCAGTTGGCGTATATCTTCCTCGCTTTATCCTTATCCGTTTTCGGTTCCAAAGAAGCCTTTGATGGCGGCATCGCGTATATCTTCAACCACGCATTTGCGAAAAGCCTGTTCTTCTTAGTGGCGGGTGCGCTGAGTTATAGCTGCGGTACACGTATGCTGCCGCGCTTACGCGGTTTGGCAAAACGCTATCCATTACTGGGCGTCGGCTTCTGTGTGGCGGCATTGGCCATCGCGGGTGTTCCTCCATTCAATGGTTTCTTCAGTAAATTCCCTATCTTTGCAGCAGGTTTTGCACTGTCTGAACAGTTCTGGGTATTAACGCCAATTATGGTGTTGGTGCTGATTGAGTCTGTTGCGAGCTTTGCATGGTTACTGTACTGGTTCGGTAAAGTGGTTCCGGGTGAACCTAGCGAAGAAGTGGCAAACGGCAGCGCAGTTCCATGGGCAATGCAGTGGGTTATCGGCTTACTGATCGTGATGTCCTTCTGTTCTAGTGTTATTGCCGTCATCTGGCTCGGTTAAGGGAGAGAAAGTATGACTGGTTCAATGATTGTAAATAATTTAGCAGGGCTGATGATGATCACGTCGCTGCTGGTGATCGGCGCGAAAAAGCCGGTGGTCTCTTGTTGGTTCTATGCGTTGCAGTCGCTGGTGTTAGTGGCGATTTTTGGCACGCTTTCCTACACCCTCAAGGCCCCTGAATTGGCGATGTGGGCAGGTACAGCATTTGCCACCAAAGTGGTTTTGGTTCCGTTGATTATGGGCTACGCCTTCCGAAAATTGTCCGATCCAACCGCGAACGGTGGGGTGATTAGCCCAGCTTGGTTGATGTTAGCGGCAGCGGTAATTGTGGTGCTGTGCTGGTTTGTGGTCGAGCCGATTAAATTGCCGCTGGCAGCGGAGTTAAAACCCGCTTTAGCGGTTTCGCTTGGGCACTTTATGTTGGGGTTGCTGTGCATCGTGACTCAGCGAAATATTCTCAAGCAAGCCTTTGGTTACTGCTTAATGGAAAACGGCTCCCATCTGACTCTCGCGTTACTGGCGTATAAAGCCCCTGAGCTGGTGGAAATTGGTATCGCCACCGACGCCATTTTTGCGGTGATCATTATGGCGGTATTGGCTCGTAAAATTTATTGCACGCTCAACACACTGAACGTGGATCAACTGACCGCGCTGAAGGGGTGATGAGATGAGTCAAACAATGTTATTAACCTTATTGATGGCAACCCCGCTGGTGATTTCGCTGCTGGCGTTCGCCTGCCGCATATTGGGTAACGGCGCAAAAATCCCCGTCACGGTGATCCATGCCATTGGGATCACCGCATTACTGGTTTTATCGCTCTGGATGGTGAGTACGATTGACCAAGTCGGTGACTTGCTGATGGCGGGCCGCTGGATCCACCTCGATAGCCTCGCAGGGCTATTCCTCGCTATCTTAGGGATTGTGGGCTTCCTGACGGGTTTGTACTCCATCGGTTATATGAACCATGAAGTGCATGAAGGGGAAATTAGTGTCGGAACCTTATGTAATTATTACGGTTTCTTCCATTTATTCCTGTTCACTATGCTGTTGGTGATCACCAGTAATAACCTGATTTTAATGTGGGCAGCGGTAGAAGCGACCACCTTAAGCTCCGCATTCTTAGTGGGCATTTACGGTCAACGTTCTTCACTGGAAGCCGCGTGGAAATACATCATTATCTGTAGCGTGGGTGTGGCATTCGGTCTGTTTGGTACCATTTTAGTGTATGCCAATGCAGTGAACGTCATGCCGGATCCTGAAATGGCTATCTTCTGGACGGAAGTCCTGAAATATACCGACCTCCTTGATCCAACCTTGATGCACCTTGCCTTTGTATTTGTGTTAATCGGTTTTGGTACCAAAACGGGTCTGTTCCCAATGCACGCATGGCTACCGGATGCACACAGTGAGGCTCCAAGCCCAACGTCAGCGTTACTGTCTGCGGTGCTGCTCAACTGCGCACTGCTGATTATTATCCGTTACTACATCATTGTGACCTCATCAATTGGTGGCGAATTTACCCAAACCTTACTGCTGGTATTCGGATTAATGTCCGTCGCGGTGGCAGCGTTCTTTATCTTGGTACAAAAAGATATGAAACGTTTGCTGGCGTACTCCAGTGTGGAAAACATGGGGCTGATCGCGGTAGCGTTAGGCATCGGCGGGCCTCTAGGCGTGCTGGCTGCACTGCTGCACACCTTGAACCACAGTTTGGGTAAAACTTTGCTGTTCTGCGGTTCCGGTAACGTGTTACTGAAATATGGCACTCGCGATATTACGGTAGTTAAAGGGTTACTGCGCACCATGCCATTTACCGCGGTGGTGTTTGCGGGTGGCGCATTGGCACTGGGCGGTATGCCTCCATTCAACGTATTTTTAAGTGAATTTATGATTGTGGTGGCGGGGCTAGTCGCTAACCATTTCTGGTTAACTTTGCTTGTGTTGATCCTGATTACAGTGGTGCTGGGCGGGTTGATCCGCATGATCTCCAAAACCTTATTTGGCGAACAACCAGAATGCGTAGCGCGTGGTGAGCTGGGCATTTTAACCACATTACCGATGGCAATTTTGATTGTGCTAATGCTGGTGATGGGAACTTATATTCCTCAGCCTGTCAGCCGCTTACTGGAAAATGCCGCGACGATCGTGCTCAAAGACAGCGCGACAGTCGACCACCAAATTACCACCTTAAATTATCAATGGCCGTGGGGTGCAAGCACCTCCGAACCTTCATTGCAGGAGAAATAACGTGAGCTATCAGAATTATGCAGATACCCTTCAAGGCGTTCGCAAAGGTGCAGGCTATCTGGCAAAAGTGCGCGAAAAATTTCCTCATGCCATGCTGGAAGAGGAGTGGCAAACCGCCAACCAAGTCACCATCACCGTAAAAACCGAGATGCTGCCAGAAGTGGTGGAGTTTCTTTATTATGGTTGTGGCGGTTGGTTACCGGTGCTGTGGGGCAACGATGAGCGTCCTCTGAATGGGCAGTTTGCGGTTTATTACGCGCTGTCGATGGAGGAGGGGGAAAAATGTTGGGTGACGGTGAAAGCCTATGTCAGTCCAATTACTCAAGAGTTCCCATCCGTTACGCCACGGGTGCCTGCGGCAGTATGGGGTGAGCGTGAAATCCGCGATATGTACGGTCTACGCCCAGTGGGCTTACCGGATGAACGCCGTTTAGTGCTGCCAGATGATTGGCCTGAAGACCTGTATCCGCTGCGCAAAGACACCATGGATTACCGTCAGCGTCCAGCGCCAACCACTGATACTGAAACCTACGAGTTTATCAACGACAGCAAAACCCAGAGTCGCATCGTGCCAATTGGCCCTCTGCATATCACTTCCGATGAACCGGGACACTTCCGTTTATTCGTTGATGGCGAGCGAATTGTCGATGCGGATTACCGAATGTTCTATGTTCACCGTGGTATGGAAAAACTGGCTGAAACTCGCATGGGTTATAACGAAGTCACTTTTTTATCTGACCGGGTCTGCGGCATTTGTGGCTTTACGCACAGCGTGGCGTACACCTCTTCCGTTGAAAATGCCCTCGGCATTTATGTGCCACCGCGTGCGCATACCATTCGCAGCGTGCTGTTAGAAGTTGAGCGCTTGCATAGCCACTTGCTTAATATTGGTTTAGCCAGCCACTTCACCGGATTTGATACCGGTTTCATGCAGTTTTTCCGCGTGCGTGAAAAATCCATGACCATGGCAGAGTTACTCACTGGGGCGCGTAAAACTTATGGTACCAACTTAATTGGTGGGGTTCGTCGTGACTTCTTAAAAGAGCAGCGCGTCAAAACTATTCAGCTGGTTAAAGAGATGCGCCAAGATGTGACCCAGCTGGTGGATATGCTGCTGAGCACACCCAATATGGAGCAGCGTACCGTCGGTGTCGGTCGCCTCGATCCACAAGTTGCCCGTGACTATAGCCCAGTTGGGCCGATGATCCGTGCCAGCGGCTTCAAGCGCGATGTACGTTTCGACCATCCATTTGCCGACTATGGCAATTTACCAAAAACCTTATTTACGTTAGATGGTTGCGATGTCTATTCCCGTGTGATGGTACGCATTAAAGAGACATTGGACTCCCTGTCGATGATTGAATATGCCCTCGACAATATGCCGGAAGGCCCAATTCTGACCGAAGGCTTTACCTATCAGCCTCATAAATTTGCTCTGGGCTATACCGAAGCGCCGCGAGGTGAAGATGTTCACTGGAGCATGCTCGGCGATAACCAAAAACTGTACCGCTGGCGCTGCCGCGCAGCCACTTACGCCAACTGGCCAGTGCTGCGTTATATGCTGCAAGGCAACACCGTTTCTGATGCGCCATTGATTATCGGTAGCCTCGATCCTTGCTACTCCTGTACTGACCGCGTGACGCTGGTGGATGTGAAAAAACGCAAAGCGAAAACCGTGGCGTACAAAGAGCTTGAGCAATACAGCATCGAGCGCAAACAATCGATTATGAAATAACGGAGGGACACCATGTTTAAACTTTTTAAAACCCTTCGCAATGCGGGTACCGCAACGGTGAAATACCCGTTCAAACCGCTGGAAGTGGCTCACGGCTTTCGCGGTAAACCGGAATACGACCCGCAGCAATGTATCGCGTGTGGCGCTTGTATTTCCGCTTGCCCAGCCAATGCGTTAACCATGGAAACTGATTTAGAAAGTGGCGAACGCCGCTGGCAGCTGTTTTTAGGGCGCTGTATTTATTGCGCGCGCTGCGAAGAAGTTTGTCCGACTCGCGCCATTCACTTAACGGAAGAGTTTGAAACCGCGGTGATGAACAAAGCGGATTTGTACATGAAAGGGACGTTCCGCCTGCAACATTGTCGCCAATGTGGTGAGGCATTCGCTCCGAAAAAATCCGTGGAGTATGCCATGGCGTTGATGGTGGCATCGGGGATTGAGGAAGGCGGCATTGAAGCCCTGCGCCCAATGTATGAAACCTGTCCATCCTGTAAGCAAAAAAATAACTTATTGAATAATGATCGTCAGAATTTCCGTTTGCATATTCAGGGAGATAAATCATGAGTCTGCCAAATATCCCCGTAAACCATCACGTTAGCCAGCCGATTGTGCTCGATGAGCAGGTCGCAAAACTGAAAAGCACGCTGCTGAAAGATATCAAGCGTTCAGCTTACGTATACCGTGTCGACTGTGGCGGCTGCAACGGATGTGAAATTGAAATTTTCTCGGCTATCACCCCTGTTTTTGATGCGGAACGTTTCGGGATCAAAGTGGTGGCGTCTCCGCGCCATGCGGATATTTTACTGTTCACAGGGGCGGTCACCCGTGCGATGCGCATGCCTGCACTGCGTGCGTATGAATCTGCGCCGGATCCCAAAATCTGCATCTCTTATGGGGCTTGTGGTTGTGGCGGGGGGATCTTCCACGATCTGTACTGTGTTTGGGGGGGCAGCGAACACATCGTGCCGATCGATGTGTGGATCCCCGGTTGCCCGCCAACCCCTGCTGCCACGATTTATGGTTTCGCGGTGGCATTAGGCTTACTGCAACAAAAATTAGTTGGGCAAGATCACCGTGAAGCCGACGGCGAAAAAGTGGAACTTTTGTTACCTTCGATTCCGTTAGCAACCCGCGTGATGATCGAACGCGAAGCGCGCCGCCAAGCAGGTTATTACCAAGGTCGAGAAATTAGTGACCGCTTCCTGACGCTGCTCGATGGCGCGACCCCAAGCCAAGTGAAAGCCACAATGCAAACATGGATGGACGAAGAGCAAGACCCGCGCCTGCGTGAAATTGTGAATCGCCTCGTGACCGTGCTGCAACAAGGGGGCATCAATGAGTGAATCAGCGACTGAAACGGGTAAAGTGATTTTCTGGTCACTGCGCCAGAAGTTTGTCGACAGTGACGATGACGTGCCTGAAGACGCGCAGCAAGTCATGTATTACTCGCTAGCGATTGGTCACCATGTTGGCATGATTGATTGCCTGAAAACCGAATTGGAGTGCCCACTAGATGGCTACCAATCTTGGGTGAATGCGCTTCCTGAAGGGGAGGCGCGTCGCAAATTACAGGGTTTGATCACCTTCGGCGAGATTAATATTGATTCCACTCACACCAATATGCTGGCGTTAGCATTAGATGGCTTCGCTAAAGACAGTGACTCGCCCTATCAGGCATGGAGCGCCACACTGATTCGATTGCTCGGCGAAATTGAGCGCGAGCCGGCAATTTATTTGATCGTGAAAAGACAGATAGCGAAAAGGCAGCCGATGAGCGATGTTGCCAGACAAACTCAACCTTCTTTTTCGATGGAAATCGAATCGTTAGAAAATCAGCCTTCGTCAGAAACCCCATCACCCGTGCAAAACCTCATGCTGGCGGTGGGCAATAGCATGATGGGGGATGACGGCGCAGGCGCGATGCTATTTGATCTGATGCAGCAAACCCCGATTGACGGTTGGGTGGCAATTAATGGTGGAAGCAGCCCTGAAAGTGTCTCCCACCAAGTACGCGCCTTAAAACCTCAGCGTTTATTAATTGTCGATGCCGCAGATATTGGTTTAGCGCCGGGAGAAATTCGAATTATCGACCCCGATGATATCGCCGAAATGTTTATCATGAGCACTCATAATCTGCCGCTAAATTTTCTTATCGACCAGTTAAAAGAGGATGTAGGGGAAATTATTTTCTTAGGCATTCAGCCCGATTTAGTCGGTTTTTATATGCCAATGAATGACAAAGTGGCTGCCGCCGTCGAACAAGTTTATCAAGCCTTACCAACATGGGAAGGGTTAGGGGGATTCCGGTTATTTGAGGGGGAGTAACGATAGACTGGAAGCCTTTATTTAAAGGATATAATTTAAGGGAATAAATAGACCGCACGATAAGGATATCGACGCGGTTTTTTGTTTTTGGTGTTATTCATACTTAGCTAATAATCTGATTTTTTAATTTTATTAATTAAATAAGATTAATCTATGGGTAATAAAAAATGAAATAAAAGATAAGTGATTTCTATTTTTATACTTATTTTATCCATATTTACACACTCCGTTAGTTAAATTAATAAAATGTATATCTAATCTATATTGGTGTTTGCTTCTTTGTAATTACTTGTTTGATTGGTAATTTTTTATTTTCATCTCTTAATTTCCTCTTATGTTGACCACTTAAGTAAAACTGATTAAATTACGGAAATAGAAATTAGCATTTTTAATCAAATTGATTGCAATTTATCCGTTACGTACTATTAATCGAGTTAAATCCTGTGCTATTAAAAAAACATTTCAGCAATACGATAAAACAGCATAAATATCGCCAATGGGTGGCGTTAAGTTTGCTTTTTATAAGCCCTAATTTGTGGGCTGAGTCATTTTTGAATCCAGCAAAAGAGGCGGCAAATATCGATCTTCGCGAACAACAGCGCCAGCAAGAGCGAGAAAGAGCATTACAACGACAAAATACTCCCGTCGTAGATACGCAATTTGCCCAGCCCGATCTGTCATTACCAGATTATCCGCAAAATGAAACGCCGTGTTTTACCATCAATACGATCCGCCTTGAAGGTGATTCGGCTGCTGATTTTCAGTGGGCATTAAAAGCGGTGAATGATGCTAAAGGGCTCTGTCTAGGAGGGCAGGGCGTCCTGCTGGCTTTAAACAAAGTGCAGAATGCTATTTTGGAAAAAGGTTATGTGACCACTCGTGTAATGGCACAAGAACAAGATTTAACCCAAGGCGAGTTAGTCTTAATGCTGCAGCCTGGTCGAATTAATGCGATACATTTTGATGAAGGTACCTCATGGCGCGGGCGTTTATGGAACGCTATCCCCGCGTCTTCAGGGGATATTCTTAACCTTAGAGATATTGAGCAAGGGCTAGAAAACTTCAAGCGCGTCCCTAATGTTACTGCCGATATTCGTATTGAACCCGGCCCGGTTGATGGTACCAGTGACTTAGTGGTCAGCTGGCAAGAAAAACGCCCTGTTCGTTTGAGTTTAAGCCTTGATGACAGCGGTTCGAAAAGTACCGGACGCTATTTAGGTTCTGCCACGCTGGCCATTGATGCCCCGTTTTCCCAAAACGACATGTTTTACGCCAATATCAGCAAAGATCTGTTCGATAAGGGCCCTTTTGGTAACGATTCTTATACCTTGAACTATTTTATCCCCGTTGGTAATTGGGGATTTTCAGCCAACTACAACGAGTATAATTATCACCAAAACATACCTAATGCCAACGAAGTACTGCGTTACACAGGTAAGAGTGATACAGCTCAATTCACGGTATCTCGCTTACTGTTTCGTGATCAATCCCATAAAACCACTCTTAATTTGCGCACTTACCGAAAAACGGCCAGTAACTCAGTCAATGACATTGATATTGAGCAGCAACGCCGTCGTACCGCGGGATGGGAAGTGGGTGTTAATCAGCGCAGCTTCTTAGGCAATGCCACACTCGACGCCAATGTCAACTGGCGTCGTGGCACCGGCGCCTATGGTGCACGCAGAGCCCCAGAAGAAGATACCCACAGCGGCAGCGCCCGCGTGGGAATTTTTCTTGGAGACATCAGTTTCAATCAGCCATTCATGTTGGGTGAACAGCCTTGGCGTTGGAATACTTCTTTGCGTGGCCAATGGACACAGTTCGCTTTAACGCCACAAGAGCGTATGTCTATCGGTGGGCGTTATACCGTTCGTGGCTTTGATGGTGAGCAAGTGCTTTCCGGTGAGAAAGGGCTGATTTGGCGTAATGATTTGGCGTGGAATGCGTTCTCTCAAGGGCAAGAGCTCTATCTCGCGGTGGATTATGGTCGTGTTGAAGGCCAGAGCACTAAGTACCTTGTTGGACACCAACTTGCAGGTACCGCATTAGGGCTTCGCGGCTCAATTTCATCCCGTTTAAGCTACGACCTATTCGTTGGCATCCCGCTGTATAAACCTAAAAAATTCGATACTTCGGGAACCACGGCAGGATTTAGCCTCAATCTCGAAATGTAGCTGTGTTTCCATTAGACATACCCGGTTATTTCCGTGTTTGCGTTGTGTTTTCTGAAGGATAGTACGTTATGAATAAGCATTGTTATCGTCTGATTTTTAGCCGCACTCACGGGGAATTACGTGTGGTGTCTGAACTGGCAAAAAGCTGTAGCACTGAAGCAGGTCAAACTCGAGGGTCGAACGGAGGCCGCCTATGGGTCACTTTACGCCGTACTTCGCTGTTGCTTTGGTTGGCACTATGGGGAAGCTCAGCACTAGCTAGTGGAATTGTGGCAGATAACAATGCACCTAAGAACCAACGTCCTGAAGTTATCAATACGCAAAATGGGATCCCGCAGGTCAATATTGCAGCGCCGAATGGTTCCGGTATTTCCCATAACCAATATAAACAATTTGATGTGGATAACCGCGGAGCTATTCTCAATAATTCGGCGGTGATGACTTCCACACAAACCGCAGGGATGATCCAAGGCAACCCGAACCTTGACCCAAACAAAGCCCCTGCTCGCGTCATTCTCAATGAAGTGAATAGCAATAATCCGAGCCAAATTAAAGGCTTTCTTGAAGTAGCAGGTGGCAAAGCCCAAGTAATAGTGGCTAATCCATCGGGGATCATTTGTAATGGCTGCGGCACTATCAACGCAGGTCGAATGACCCTGACTACCGGGAAACCACAGTTTAATCAAGATGGTAGCCTTGCAGGATACCAAGTTGAACGCGGTGTTATCCGTGTTGAAGGCGGTGGATTGAATGCCGATAGTCGCCACGATACTCAATATGTGGATTTGCTTGCCCGTGCCGTTGAAATCAACTCCGGCGTGTGGGCAAACGAAAAAATTGCGGTTGTCGCGGGTAAAAACAAAGTCGATACGCAAAATAAAGCCACCCCGATGGAGAGCCAAACCGCGCAACCTGAATTTGCCATCGACATGGGGCAAATGGGTGGAATGTACAGTGGTTATATCCACATGGTGGGCACCGAAAAAGGTGTGGGTGTGCGTAACCAAGGCGGACACATCCAAGCGGATAAGACGTTGACAGTTAGCAGCAACGGTAAGCTCAGTTGGGGCAGCTCATCACAACAAGCCACCACTCAAGCAGGTGGTGATATCTCCCTGACCGCCAAAGACACAATCGATCATCAAGGCAAATTACACAGTGGCGGCACCTTAAACGTTGAAAGCCAAACAAGCTCAGTGAGCAATACAGGCACGCTGGCTGCTATGAAAGATGTCAATATCAACGCGAAAGGTGATATTCGCAGCCAAGGCAACGTACTCGCGGGCAGTGATAACAAAAGTCACATTATTAATAATGCCAATATCACCTTAAACAGCGACGGTAAAATTGACACCCGAGGCACCCTGTTAAGCAAACAAAATATCACTGCGGCAGGTCAATCGCTGGATTTAAGCCAGACGCAAGTTGCAGCGTCCACCTTAGCGCTCACCGCCAAACAAGGGGATATCGCTCTCACTCAAAGCAAGATTGATGCCAATAATATCAAGCTCAACAGTGCACGCGATATTCACGCCGAACAAGTCCAAGTCAAAGCTGGGCAATGGAACGTTAGCGCTAATAACCTGTTTAATCAGAAAGGCACGTGGGTGCAAACAGGCCAAAATGAGAGCCAATTTGCTCTCACTGGGCAACTGAATAACCAAGAGGGTGCGATTGAAGCTAACCGCCTCAAGCTCAATGTTGACTCACTGAATAACCAAAATGCTCGGCTGGTAGCGTTAAATAATACGAAACAAGATTGGCGGGTGAAACAATCTGTCAATAATCAGCAAGGCGAAATCGGGGCGAATGGCGATTTAAGCCTAACAGCGAATACGATTGATAACCAATCGGGCACGATTAAAAGCCAAACTAAACTGGCCTTGAATGCCAAAGAGCAGATTGATAATAGCGCGGGTAACCTTGTCGCAGGGAAATCTATCAATCTGCAAACGGGTAAAGAGCTCAGCAACCAATCCGGCACAGTCAATAGCCAGCAAGTTACAGTGACGACAGACAGCCTAAATAATGCATTGGGTAAATTAATTAGCCAAACTACGTTAGATATTGTCGCTCGACAGCAGATAAATAACACCAACGGGTTTATGGGGGCAGGTGATAAATTAACCTTAACCGCTCAAGATGTGGTTAACAGCCAACAAGGCACGCTACAAAGTGATACCCAACTTACGATTGATGCACAACGCATTGATAACCAAAGTGGAAAAATACTGTCCGGCGAGCAACTTACACTGAATACTACCGCGGATCTTGATAACCAAGGTGGTACCATTTATAGCAAGCAAGCCGTTATCAATGCCAACAACGTGAGAAACCAGCAAGGCCAAATTGTTGGTGAAAACACTGTTGATATCAAAGCAAAAAATACTTTAGATAACAGCCAAGGAAAAGTGATTGCCAATCAGGCCTTAACGGCCACTGTCGGCCAACAGCTCACCAACCAAGCAGGTTTACTGCAAAGTGGTAATCAATCTGTTATCACCGCCCAATCATTGAATAACCGAGATGGCCAAGTTCTGTCTGGTAAAGCCCTTGATATCATGACTGCCTCGAAAATTGACAATGCAAAAGGCGAAATCAGCAGTCAATATGTCGACATCGATACAGAGCAGCTCGAAAACCAATCGGGTAAAGTGATTGCTAGCCAAAATTTAGATATCACTAGCCGTGATGGCGTCAATAATCAGACAGGATTACTCGAAGCCAGTCAGCAACTGAGCCTCGAAACCCAACGTGATATTGCAAACCAGAAAGGAGTTATTCAGGCAGGGAAAAATGCCGAGATTACCGCCAACAATCTTGATAACACCGAAGGCCAGTTACAATCTGGTAAAACCCTTGCGCTTAACACGCAAGGTAACATTGATAATATTCAAGGAAAAATAAGTGCAGGGCAGGCTTTAGACTGGCAAGGTCGCCAGCAGAGCGCATTCAATAACAATGGTGGATTGCTACAAAGTGGTGGCACGTTGACATTAGCTGGCGGACAACTGAGCAACCAACAAAAGGGACAAATACTGAGCCAAGATACGCTTTCATTCACCCTTACTGGCGATTTTAATAATCAAACTGGTATTCTGACCAGCCAACGTGATGCTGTGATCAATGCCAACCTCGTTAATAATGCACAAGGGGCAATCAATGCTCTTGGTCGTTTGAATGTTCAGGTCACACAGCTGATTGATAACCGCGATGGGCGAGTTTTTAGTCAGCAATCTCAAACACTTAAAGCGCAAAATATTCATAACCAGAAAGGCTGGATGGGTAGTTTAGATTCATGGCAGGCGACGACTCAGTCATTGAATAACCAAAGCGGTGAAATTCAAAGCCAGAAAAATATCGAACTCACGGCAAACTCACTGGATAATCAACAAGGCATATTACAAGCTGGTGGTGCTGCATCACTATTAGTTGCCAACGAAATCAATAACACTCAAGGCAAAATCAGTGCCAGCCAAGGCCTGACTATGACAGGGCAATCCATCAATAATCAGCAAGGGAAAATACTCTCTGGCGGTACACTACAGCTTAGTGCTTCGAGTGCGAATAACTCGCAAAACGGCTTACTCTTCAGCCAAAAACAACTGTTGTTATCGATTGAAAATGCATTGAATAACGATCACGGTAAATTACAAAGTGGCGAGAGTCTTACGCTTACGAGCAAAGCGTTAGACAATACCGCTGGTAAGATCGAAAGCCAACAAACGCTGAATCTCACAAGCACAGAACTGATAGACAACACATCAGGAACCATTCTTAGCAATCAAAAACAAAAATTAGAAACCAAAGTATTTAAGAACAAACAAGGTACAGTCAGCAGCCTTGGTGAGCTTGCCCTGAATACGACAGAGCTTGATAACCGTGCAGGTACTGTTATTAGCCAACAAGCGGGCACCTACAACATCGCGCAGCTCAATAACACGCAAGGAAAAATTCACAGCGGCGACACCTTAACGTTGAATGCTACAGATATCCAAAACCAGCAAGGGCAGCTAGTCTCCACCAAAGCGCTGAAATTGATAGCATTGACATTGGATAATCGACATAGCGGTATTTTAAGCAGCCAAGGTAGCCTCAGCCTGTTACTCAATACCTTAGATAACCGTGAAAATGGTCTGGTACACGGCAGTAAAGAAACCACGTTAACTGTCAAAAATATCGAAAATATCCAAGGTCGACTGCAAAGTAACGAAAATTTGACGTTTTCGGGTGTTAATCGCTTGGACAACCAATCCGGCAATATCGTCGCCAATGGCGATATTACACTGAATACGGACGCGGCTTCCGCATCAACTCAGCTTGATCTACTGAACCAGAAAGGTACCCTGCAAAGTGGTTCGGCTCTCGCCATTAAAACCCAGTCCATTAATAATCAGGGCGGGACAATCAAGAGTCAGAAAGCGCTTTCGCTGACCGCAGCACAAGACTATACGCACCGCGCAGGCGATACCCTCACCAGCAATCAATCTGTCACACTGAATATCACGGGCGCGTTGACCAATCTTACTGACTGGCTATTACCGGGTAATTTTACTTTTTCGAGCCTGAACTTTACCAACCAAGGCTCACTGGTCAGTAAAAACCTCGATATCACGACAGGCAAACTGGATAACCTCAATCGGTTAGAAGCCGATAAAATGACGTTCAATGTCAATGAATTAAATAATAGCGCCACCTTGATGGGGGATGACATCCGTGTTAAAGCCAAAACGCTTGATAATCAGGGGGAAAAGGCCGTCATTGCCGCAGCAAAACACATTGACCTACATACGGAAACAACACTCACCAACCGTGACCAAGCGCTAATTTACAGTGGTGATACCCTCACACTCACCAGCGATGACTTGATTGAAAATAACGCCAGTTTTATTGAGGGAGAAGGTGCCGTTTCTATTACTGCGCGTCAACTGAATAACTTACGTGAAGGATTAGATATTCAGAAAGAGGCTGAAGTCGAAAATTATAAAAAACACCTTTATAACTTCTACTGGCGCTCATTTAGTACAGATGTACACAAAACCCCTGATGCAATGGCACCCACCACGCAGCAATTGACCTTTCAAAGTGAAAGTGCGGCGTTGGATAACAAATATGGCACCATTTTAGACATTGATGCTAAAAATAAACGCGCACAAATGAAGGTAAAACAGCAAAATGGCCAAGTTACCACGCTGTGGGTCAATTATTTAGCGCTTACACCCAATAGCGATGGCAGCTATGCCATGACCTTCTATGAGTCGCGTGGCGTTCCGGGACGTATCAAAACCCCACCCACCCCATACCATGGTGCGGTCTGGCGGGAACACGACGAACCTTATTACGAAATATGGGATCCGAACAAACATATGGATCTCGCTAACTCGACTAAGGTTGAAGATTATAGCTGGATACGAGAACGCTCGGTCACAGGAACAGTCACTCGAGATAAGCTGATATCGGAAGGTATTGGTGCACGTATCCTGTCGGGTGGGAATATGATGATCCATATTACTGAGCGACTCAAAAATGATGCGAGCACTATTACATCAACGGGTAATTTAGATATAGAAGGTAAAGAATTCGTAGAAAATACGGGTTATTCCGTGAATGAACACCGCAAAGAATTCTACTCTGACCATTATGATGTCAGTAAAAGCCATTGGTACCCTGAATATAGTAGTGACAAAACCACGGCACTGACGACTCTTGATAGCATTATTTCAGGTAATGGTAATGTATCGATTACTGGCGCCAATATTACCAACACTACGGTTAATGACGCCCAAATATCCACCATCGAAGCGGCGATTAACGCTGCCAAAGCGGAACGCGCGGAGTGGGAACGCAACCCACTGGAATTTGATATTGACGGTGTCGACAAACAGAACCTTAACACAGGACTGACCACGCATGGTGGCTCTGAGTTAACTACGCCAGAAGGTCAATCACCGCAAGAGCGCCCATTATTACCAGCAGAGCTGGCCTTAACGGAAAAACAGCATATTGGCGATGTGGCAACCTCTATCCCGAATAATGGATTATTCCGTCCAAACTTAACACCAGATAGCCCATTTTTAGTGGTGACGGACTCGCGATTCACTGACAGAAATAAGTTTATCAGTAGCGACTATTTACTTGAGCGCGTCGGCTACTCTCCTGCAGACGTACACAAGCGTTTAGGTGATGGCTTCTATGAACAGCGTTTAGTCCGTGAGCAAGTTTTGAAATTAACGGGACGCCCTTCTGTGAAAGAGGGTGATGCGATGACGCAATATCAATATTTAATGGATAACGGTATTCGCGTAGCAGAGGAGTTTCATTTACGCCCTGGAGTAGCATTAACGCCTGCTCAAATTGCGGCATTGCAGCAAGATATTGTGTGGATGGTGAGCGAAACCGTCAACACGGCACAAGGCCCCCAAACAGTTTGGGTTCCCAAAGTTTACCTCACCAATCAAACCATCAGGTTAACTCAGCAAGGCGCAGTCATTGCGGGTAATACTCTGCATCTTTCTGCGGATAGCGTCGATAATGCGGGGAACCTGTTGGCGGATAACGCCCTGAGTGTGGATGCGAAGCAGTTCACTCACCGTAATGGGGATATCAATGCAGATAGTATCCAAGTTAAAGCGGATAGCATCACATTAAGTACCAACTTACAAGATGCTTTACGCCAAGCGACGATGAATGCTACCGATATCACGTTAACGGGGAATGACATTCAATTACAAGGTGCCAAGCTTGACGCAACTCATGACATCAAATTGAATGCCCGAGATAATTTATCGATAACATCGGTCAAAAGTACCCATAAAGGAGCTATTGACATAATCGCCGGCGCAATGGGTGATCGTAGTAATATCGTTAATAATTCGGGGAATCTCGCCCAAGTCAGCGGAGAGTGGCAATTAGCACAAAGTAGTGAACTGAGTGCTGGTGGAAACCTCAGCCTAAATGCTGGAAAAGATATCACTGTCAAAGGTAGCCAAGCTCAAGCTGGCGGCACGCTGGATGTCAACGCCGGTGGCGATATCAATATCCTGTCGGATAAAACCACCAATAAAACTCAGCTCGATGCACAAGGTAACGGCTCTTCCGTCAGCAACTATCGCGAAGAAGACCGTTTGGTGCTCAGCACGCTCAGTGGCGACAAGGGCGTCTCTCTTCATGCGGGCAACAACTTGGTGGCTGAAGGCGCTCAAGTTGACAGTCAAGCAGGAAAGGTTAGCGTCTCAGCCCGAGATGTGACCATCACGGCGGCAACCAAAGATACCTACGCGCTAGACCAAGAACAAACCAGTAGCGGCAGCAGCAAAGGATCGCGTGTCGATGAAACCTCATCCCATGAGGTGGTTGGCAGCACATTTAGTGGACAAAATGGTGTTGAAATCACTGCACGAGATAAAGACATCACCGTCACGGGCAGTACCCTTCACAGTGAAAAAGGCGAAATCACGCTTGGTGCGAAACAAAATGTGACGCTCAATACTGCGACGGAAGAGCACAAAAAATACGTTGAAGAGCAGCGTAGCAGCAAAGGTTTATTGAGTTCCAGCAGCGATCACACTGTCCAAAACGATGAGAGCACCCGCGAAAAAGGCAGCCTGCTCAGTGGTGAAAAAGTTACCATCAATGCGGGTAATGACCTAACAGTCAAGGGGTCTTCCTTGGTGGCAGAAAACGATGTCACTCTAGCCGCAGGCAATAATGTGGATATCATCGCTGCCACTGAAACTGACTCGCATTATCTTCTTGAAGAGAAATCAAAAAGTGGCTTAATGAGTAGCGGTGGCATTGGCTTTACCGTCGGTAAACAATCCTCTCGCCATGAAGTGGATGAAAAAGGCATCACCCAAAGCCAAAGTGTTAGCACGATTGGTAGTACACAAGGAAATGTCAATATCACCGCAGGCAACAAACTGCATGTGGGTGGGGCTGACCTTGTTGCCCAAAAAGACTTAACCCTCACAGGCGATAGCGTACAAATCGACCCAGGTTATGATGAGCGTACCCGCACTGAAACCTTTGAAACCAAGCAAAGTGGTTTCACTGTGGCGTTATCGGGGGCAGCGGGGAGTGCCTTAAATACCGCAGTCAGCACTGCACAACAAGCACGTAAAGAAAGTGATGGTCGTTTAAATGCCCTGCAAAATACCAAAGCGGTATTATCAGGTGTTCAGGCTCAACAAGCTTATGAGCTGGATGGGCTTAAAACGGATGCGGCCAATGCGCATAACCTTGCCAATAACCTGAAACCGGGTGATGAAGGCTACCAAAAAGGGGCGACGAATACGGTCGGTGTCAGTGTGTCTTACGGCAGCCAATCCTCGAAAAGCGAAACCCATACAGACAGCCGTCAGTCTCAAGGCAGTACCTTAAACGCAGGCCAAAACCTGTCGATTACGGCTACGGGTAAAAATAAAGACGGTAATCCAGACAGCGGTAACATCACAGTCGTCGGCAGTGAGCTAAAAGCCGGTAAAGATTTATCACTGTCTGCAACACAAGATATCAACCTAGTGTCAGCCCAAAACAGCGAGCAGACCACCAGTGAAAACAGCAGCAAAGGCGGCAGTGTCGGAGTTGGTGTGGGCGTTGGTGCAGGCGGCTACGGGGTCAATGTCTCAGCCTCCGTCAACCAAGGTAAAGGCCATGAAAAAGGGAATGGCCTTACGCACACCGAAACCACACTGGATGCGGGCAATAAGCTCACGTTAAACAGCGGGCAAGATACCACCCTCAAAGGGGCGCAAGTCAGTGGTGAGCAAGTGACGGTCAATGTGGGTCGTGACCTGAACATGGCGAGCCAGCAAGACAGCGACCGTTATGATGCGAAACAGCAAGAGAGCAGCGTCGGTGGCGGTTACACGATAGGTGGTACACCAAACATCAATATCAGCGCTAGCCAAGACAAAATCAAAAGCAACTATGACAGCGTCAAAGAACAGACGGGGATTTTTGCGGGCAAAGGTGGTTTTGATATCACCGTCGATAAACACACTCAACTCGACGGTGCGGTTATCGCATCCACCGCGGACAAAGACAAAAACCGCTTAGAAACGGGCACGCTGGGCTGGAAAGATATCGACAACAAAGCGGACTTTACTGCCGAGCACACGGGCGGCTCGATTGGCACAGGAGGCTCGATTGGGGGGCAGTTGTTGACCAATGCTGCGGGTGGTTTGCTCTCCAATGCCAATAATAGCGGACACGCCGAAGGCACGACTAAATCGGCGGTCAGTGAGGGAACCGTCATTGTTCGCAATGAGAACAAACAAAAACAGGATGTTAACGAGCTCAACCGCGATACCGAGCACGCTAATGACGGCAGCATTAACCCAATCTTCGACAAAGAGAAAGAGCAAAACCGCTTAAAACAGTCTCAATTGATTGGTGAAATCGGCAATCAGACGATGGACATCATCCGCACGGAAGGGGAAATCGCGGGGCTGAAAGCTCAAAAAGACCCGGATGCGTTAGCCATCGCCAAGCAGCAACTTCTTAAGGACAATAAAGTTGCGACGGATGAGGCGATTAAACAACAAGCGTACAACAACGCGATGGCGCAATATGGCACGGGCAGCGATTTCCAAAAAGCCGCCCAAGCGGTGACAGGGTTGTTGCAAGGGTTGGCGGGTGATAACTTAGCGGGGGCGTTAGGTAATGCGTCTTCGCCGTATTTAGCAACCAAGATTAAAGAACTGACAACTGACCCAGTGACTGGTGAGGTTAACAAAGCAACCAATGCGATGGCGCACGCCGTGCTGGGTGCGGTGGTTGCCGAGTTGAATAACCAATCCGCCGTGGCGGGTGGCTTGGGTGCCGGTGGCGGAGAGTTGTCGGCTCGCATCATTATGGATAAGATGTTCCCGGGCAAGAAAGTGTCCGATTTAACGGAAAGCGAGAAGCAACAAGTCAGCGCATTAAGCCAGTTGGCTGCAGGATTAGCCGGTGGTCTTACTACGGGTGATGTTGCGGGCGCAGTGACGGCATCGCAAGCAGGGAAAAATGCGGTTGAGAATAACCTCATGGGCGGCACGGAAGAGGAACAAGTCAAATTTGCTCGAAGCCATGCAAAAGATGTGATGTCTTGTGTGGATAACCCCTCCGGTGAAGCTTGCCAGCGTGGTGAAGCAGTTAATAAGGCAATTGCTATTGCGCTTGTCGGCGGCGCGGCAGGTGGTGCGATAGCAGCAATTACTCCAGAAGCACTTGCAGCGGCTCAGGTAGCGATGAGAGCTTGTGCGGCCAATCCAGCATTATGTACGGTAGAAGTCAGTAACTTTATTGTTGAAACAATAGGTGCAGAAGCAGCCCCTGCAGGTATTGCAGTAACAGGAGCTGGTTATGGTGTTAAATACTCAACAGAACAATTAGTAGAATTTGCTGCACTTCAAGCGATAAAGAAAGAAGGCGGTGAAGTAACCCCTGAAATGGTGAATAAGGTAATTACAGGGAATGTAAGTAAAGAAATACCTAAAATCATAAATGAACAAAAAATTATTGAAATAAAATCAGGTAGTAAGGGTGATTGGAATAAGCAACTGAACAAACCAGAGCCAAATGCCATTTATCAGGTTGATGGTAATAAAACCTATAAAACTGATTCACAAGGGCGAGTAGAGACTGTAGAAGCGAAATTGTCTCTGAACTCAAATGATAGAAATACCTATCAGCAGTGTAAAGTTGGCAAATGCGGTGTTGCTGGTGATGAAGGTGGACATTTAATTGCAACTATTTTCACTGGCCCAGGAGAGAAACTCAATATTGTTCCTATGAACTCTAACTTGAATAGAAGTGAATGGAAAAAAATGGAGAACTCATGGGCAAAAGCATTGAAAGAAAATAAGGATGTTGATGTTAAGATCGAGCCTGTATATCTAGGGAATAGTGATCGGCCAAGTAGTTTTAACGTTATGTATAAGATAGGGAATGAACGCCCCGTAGAAAGAACATTTATTAATGATTCTGGAGGTAAATAATGAAAACTGAACAAGAAATATACAATGAAATAGGGTCATTACTATACGGTATAGCTCCAGATGATGCTCAAAAAATAATAATGAGAGCAAGCTTATCAGATGAAAGTGACACATGTGAATATGAGTATGATTATATTGACAATGAAAATGCGTTGAAATGGCTTACGGCGGGAGGGGTTGCGAATACAAATATGCTTCACAATTTAGTTGAATTGCAAAACTATTATATTGAAAATAATTTAACTAATGGCCTGCCTGTTTGGAAAAGTTGTGAAGCCACTTTAGATCTAGAAAAAATGCAAATTAATATTCATTTTAAGTATGAAGACTGAAATAAAAGACCCCAGACCTACTCTGGGATCTCCTTCGTGTAATTACTCCCCCTCAGCCAGCTGGATAATCAACTGTCCGGCTTGCTGAGTGAGGGTGACGTGGCTGCCCACCGTAAACCCTAACTCACTCAACCACTTACCGCTGAATGTCAGTTGCGGGTTGGGATTGGGTTTACCGCGGTTGGGGGTATAACCCACTGTATAGTGTCTGGTTTTAACCCCTTCTTCTTTAGCTGTCGGTGTTTTTACACTACAATCGCGCTTAGCCATGGTGACTACTCCTTTAGTTGCACTGGTTAGCCATGTTGGGGTGTTCCCGCACCCGAGCATGGCGCTATCTCAATTTACTATCCAATCAAACGCTTAGCTTGATGTTTTCAAATCAGCACATCCAAAATCGATGTCACTGATTTTAACTCTTCTTCGTCCATCTGTTTGACCACTTTAAGCGTGTTGCAAAATACCAAGGCGGTAATGTAGGGATTAGTAGTGGAGTTGAGTCCTAAATATCAATCGGCTAATGGTGGAACCAAGCTTCAATTCAATTAGAAAAATATAAATAGACCGCGCTACAGGGATGCAGTGCGGTTTTTACTGAAAAAGCACGTCACCATCCATGGAAATTCGACTATTTCTCTAAAATTGCGTAAAACCAGTGTTTAATATGGTGTCGATATGAATATTAAACGCGGTACTCGTTTTGTGCGTGGAGTTAGGTTCAATGACCAAACAAGGCGGGCATGATCACTATTATCAAGTGCTTCTCTTCAGTATTGTTGAGTTATGATGTTCTTTATTTTTGCATAAGCATAATTAAGGATGATTTTTTTTTGAATTAATGCGTATTAAACTAAAGAGAATCTCAGTGGGTATATCACCTTGTATTTTAAATGAATAACATGTTTTTAGCTCTTTTTTATAATGTTATGTATATTGAATAATATTATTTCATTTATATTTCAGTGATTGTTTTTGTTTTATTAATTCATTTTAAGATTTGAATTTATTTAATCTAAATATTTCACTTAGCACATGAGTTTTTTATTTTTTATATCAGTGTTTCAATGATTTTTTTATACATTTAAATTGTTTGATTTATTTAAGTTGTCATTAAAAGATAAGATTTATAATGCATAATATTGTTTTTAACGTTATTTTGAAACTTTAGTCTTTATATGATTTTTGGATAAAATAGACAGTCTGTTTGCGAAGGTTATATTTTATAAAAAGTCGAGTGTTAATTAATTTCTTATATTTTAAACTGATATTTTATTATCTTATTGGGTTTAATTTCTTATTTTAAAGCATGTTTGGTATTTGATGTTTAATTGATTTTTTTAACTTAGTATAGGAATTGCTCATATGTTTTATATTTAAAATGGAGTTATTGTAATGACAGATTATATTCTAAATAAGAGCATCCCTATTGGTATTAATGAAACAGGCACCCGTGAAGAATTCGATAGCATGGGAAAAGTAAATGTTCCTGCAAATCGTTATTGGGGGGCGCAGACTCAACGCTCATTACAGCACTTTAATATTGGCGATGATTTAATGCCAAAATCGGTTTACCACGCGTATGGCTATGTAAAAAAAGCCTGTGCATTGGTTAACTGCGAAGCAGGTCGATTAGCTGAATGGAAAAAAGAGGCGATTGTGATCGCTGCTGATGAAACTATTCATGGTCAATTAGATGAGCATTATCCGCTTTATGTATGGCAGACAGGCTCTGGCACACAATCTAATATGAATGTGAATGAGGTCATTTCTAACCGAGCAATTCAATTATTAGGTGGCTCATTAGGAACTCAATTGCCCGTTGGACCCAATGATGATGTCAACATGGGTCAATCTTCCAATGACACATTCCCTACTGCAATGCACATCGCCGCTATTTTTGCGCTTGATGAACAATTAATTCCGAGTATTGAAGATTTAATTCAACTTATTGAAAAGAAAGCCGACTCGTGGATGACTGTCGTTAAGATCGGTCGTACTCACCTAGAAGATGCAGTACCTTTAACTGTAGGACAAGAGTGGCACGGTTGGGCGGGTCAATTACGAGATGCGCTAGATGACATTAAACGTAGTCAGCAAGATCTTTATAAGCTCGCTGTTGGCGGCACGGCTGTTGGTACAGGATTAAATGCGCCAAAAGGTTTTTCAAAAGATGTCGCAGATAAGATAGCGGAATTAACTCAAAAGCCGTTTATTACAGCACCCAATAAATTTACCGCTCAAGGCTCTCTTGATGCATTAGTTCGCACACATGCCGCTATTCGTGGACTGGCAGTGGCACTGATCAAAATTGCGAATGATATGCGCTGGTTAGCTTCGGGCCCTCGTTGTGGTTTCAGCGAATTAATATTGCCATCGAATGAACCTGGTTCATCTATCATGCCTGGAAAGGTCAACCCAACCCAATGTGAAGCGATTGTCATGATTGGTATTCAGGTTATGGGTAATGATGCTGCGATTGCAATATCAGGTAGCCAAGGTAATTTTGAATTAAATGCGATGAGACCGGTAATTATTAATAATCTCCTGCACTCCATTCGAATTATTTCTGATGGCTGCCGTAAATTTATGGAATATTCAGTAGAAGGTACTGAATTAAATAACGCGAAAATAACCGAGTATGTGGAAAATAGTGTCATGTTAGTGACGGCATTATCCCCAATTATTGGTTATCAAAATGCAGCGCATATTGCTGAAAATGCAATAGCGAAAAATATCACGTTAAAAGAATCTGCAATCGCTTCTGGGAAAATAAGTGAAGAAGATTTTAATAAATATGTCAATCCGATTGATATGACAGGAAATGGTCTATCTGGCGCGTAGTTTTCTCTGAATTATAATATTTAAATTAGAAGGTATTAATTATGTATAATCGACAAGCTAAAGTTGTTGTGGAAAATAACATTCGTAAAATTAAAACCACCGCAAGAGGATATGAAGTATTACGCGACCCATCCTTAAATAAAGGAACGGCTTTTACTGAAGAAGAACGAAAAGCGTTGGATTTAAATGGTATTCTTCCTCCTGTTGTAACTGAGGATATGGAAACACAATTAAATCGTGCTTATCACGCTTACCGTGGATGCCATTCTGACTTAGATAAACATATTTATATGTGGCGTTTGCACGATAATAACGTGACATTATTTTATGCATTATTACAACGTCATATGCTGGAAATGCTGCCAGTCGTTTATGACCCAGTTGTCGGCGATGCCATTGAAAACTATAGCGAGATTATTACTCGTCCTCGCGGGATCTTCCTCAGTATTAATGAACCTGAATTAATCGAAGAAAAGCTGCGTGCATTTGGTGCAGAAGGTGGTGATATTAGATTGATCGTGACCACTGACGCAGAAGAAATCTTAGGTATCGGAGACTGGGGTTCTAATGGTATCGATATTTCAGTCGGTAAGTTGGCTGTTTATACTGCCGCTGCGGGTGTAGATCCTCATAGTGTTATTCCTGTCGTTCTAGATGTCGGGACTAACAATGAAAAACTGTTAAATGACTCATCATATGTGGGTAATCGTCATGAGCGTATTCAAGGCAAAGTCTATGATGATTTTGTTGATGCTTATGTCAAAGCGGCAAGAAAGCTATTTCCAAATGCAGTGATGCACTGGGAAGATTTTGGTTCAACCAATGCGCGTCGTATTTTGGATAAATACAGAGCGAATTTCGCGACATTTAACGATGATGTGCAAGGTACGGGTGCCATTGTATTGTCAGGCTTATTGAATGCGGTGAAATTAAGTAAAACGCCTTGGACTGAGCAAAAAGTGGTTATCTTTGGCGCAGGAACCGCTGGATGCGGAATTGCAGACCAAATTCGTGACCAAATGATGCGTAGTGGCCTTTCTCGTGAAGACGCTATTTCTCGAATTTGGTTAGTTGATTTACCGGGCCTGCTTACGACGGACATGCTGGACAGCTTGCTATATTTCCAAAAAGATTATGCGAAAAATAGCCAAGATGTTGCTAATTATCCAAGAAAGACCGTTGATGTTTCAGTAGAAGCTCAAACTCGTTGGCCTGATATGGCGAATATCCTTGCTAAGCAAGATAAAACGAAAGGTATTATTGATTTAGCAACGGTTGTTGAGAATGTAAAACCAACGATTTTAATTGGTACATCAACGACACCGGGTGCTTTTACTCAAGATATTGTTCGCAGTATGGCAAGCCACGTTGAACGCCCAATTATTTTCCCATTATCAAACCCAACATTACTGCATGAAGCAACCCCACAGCATTTAATTGAATGGACAGAGGGGAAAGTGTTTGTTGCAACGGGTGCGCCATTTGATGATGTGATTTATAACGGTGTTTGCTACAAAATCGGCCAGGCGAATAACGCAGCGCTTTATCCGGGGCTAGGTTTCGGTGCTATCGTGTCTAAAGCCACGAAAATTACCGATGAAATGATTTTTGCCGCAGTACAAGCAGTAGCAAGCCAAGCAACATTAGGCTCAGAAGGTGCATCGCTATTACCATCGAATGAAGATTTACGTATCACTTCAAGTATTGTTGCTCTCGCTGTTTTACGTATGGCGAAAAGCCAAGGTGTAGCAGGGGTTAACGCCAGTGATTCTGAAGTTGAAATGGTTAGAACACAATCTTGGTGGCCAGTTTATGTGCCAGTTGAAGCTATCTAATGACAGAGTGTGATTGATAGTTTGATTGAGTAAAACGGTAATTAATGAAACCTGACACAAAGTGTGTCAGGTTTTTTTTGATGCGTAAAAAGGAACGAAATACAAAAAAGCAGTAGGGGTAATAATACGGTCTATCACGCATTTCCTCGCAAAAAATACCCTACATCTTCTTCAACTTCTTCCATTGCCATTAACGCTTCTAAGGTATCTCGGGCTTCTTTTTCATCGAGAATACTCATGGCGAAACCGACGTGAACGAGTACCCATTTACCGACCATACTCTCGGTATCCCCTTCGCATACGAGGGCAATATTCACTTCCCGTTGGACACCGCAAACATCCACTTGGGCGCTATCCATAGGGGTTTGACCAACGGCAACCACTTGACCGGGAATACCTAAACACATAACTGGCTCCTAAACGGGTTATTCAACTTCAATTTGCTTTACTTGCATGGCGCTAGCGCTGTCGACAATTAAATTTTGGCTGCCGCAGTGGGGGCATCCTTCACCAAATTGGGTTATTTGTACCTGATGCTGACAATCTCGGCATTGTGCTTGTGCTGGGGAAATCACGATATGTAATTCGGCACCTTGGGCGAGGGTATTACGGCAGATAATATCGAAACAAAAATGCACGGCGGATTCCTCTACGCAAGAGACGGCGCTGAGTTCTAACCACACACCCGTCACCCGCCGAGCATGGTTGCGTTTAGCGTGCTGTTCAATAATCTCAAATGCGCTTTGGCATAAGGCAACTTCATGCATTTGTCATTCCTTAAGACAAAATATCCGCTGGATTTTCAAAGGCAGCGCGACGACGGCGCTCTTTGATAATTTCATCCATTTTATTTCTGTCGACGATCATTAAGGCTTCTGTTGGACAAACTTCCACACAAGCAGGCCCACCTTCACGGGTATGGCATAAGTCGCATTTATGCGCTTCAGCACGATACTGTGGAATGGTATTGAGTGCCGTGGTGTGCTGCGAAACAGGGCGGCTGATGACTTCCATGGTGCCGTAAGGGCAAGCGATAACACAGGTTTTGCAACCAATGCATTTAGATTGGTCTACATACACGAAATCATCTTTACGGCTGATGGCACCATTAGGGCACACATTGGCGCACGGGGCGTCTTCACACTGGCGACAAACCACTGCAGTGCTGATGGTATAGCTTTTTAACACATGAATACGTGGAAAAAACTCATCTTTTACAACAGTGGCAATCCCTGTTTCTTGCTCTTGGTGGGAGACCACACAAGCCACTTCACAGGTGTGACAGCCAATGCACTTCTTTGGGTCTGCAATGATGAAACGGTTCATCATATTCTCCTGAATGATCGTAAACGGGCATTCCATCCGGTCTATTCCGGTTGCCTCGTTTTATGCTGACAATACTTAGAGATAAGCATGGATCGTGCCAAATTCGTTAAATAAATTAATTTAATAAAATCATTCGGTTAGATATTATCGGATAATCACGAAAAAATAGAGATTTCATATTCGACACAGTTTTCGACATTATTGTCGAGAGGCATGAAATCGTTATTAAGCGGATATTGGGTTAAATCAACCAATATCTAAAATAGGTGAATGGATCAAACTTAAATCAGACTCTGATATTATTTTTTCAAATAATGACTACAATATTAGTATTAAATCAAAAACAGCAATCGCATTAATCACACTATTAAACTTTTTTATTTTTATTATGGATAAATAAGTCGTTTATAAATGAAAATTTAAAACTCTAACTAATTCTCATTATTGTTAGTCAGTAAAATAAATAAATGACTTAGCAATGCAGTGGGTTAGGACGAGATTGGAGATTTTGTGAGCATATCCGAAACCACCGAACAAATTCGTCATGAACGTGACCAATTCAGGATCCTTGTGGACATCACTAACTCAGTGCTTTCTCATCTTGAAATGGATGGGTTAGTGGCTGAAGTTTCGCGAGAAATTTACCGATTTTTTGGTATTAGCCAAATCAGCGTTGCCCTTTGTGATAATGTTAGTTCAGCGGTTTACCTTTGTTATTCAAGCCATTATCAACGCTCAAAACCTGTTAAAAAAAGCCAGTATCATCTTAATGAACTGCATGCGGATCTCGCTCAAGTCTTGGAGAGCAACAAACCGTTGCGCTTAGCGCTCGATAGTCAAACTCAAGACCCTCTGTATCAAAATTTGTGTGCAGAAGGGATGACGGAAACGTTGCTGTTACCGTTGGCATTTAATCATAAGCCATTGGGTGTTTTGGTATTATCCCATGAAGATAACCGCATTTTCACCGATGATAACTGCACTTTGTTGAAGCAAGTAGCAGCGCGCTTTGCGATTGCAGTGGACAATGCCGCAGCGTATGGTGAAATTACTCGCCTCAAAGATAGCCTGAAAAATGAAAATTTATGGCTCAATGAACAGATTCAAAACACCAATAGCTTTAGTGAAATTGTCTTTCAAAGTCAGGCGATGCGTGAAGTGCTGGAGCAAGTGGATTTAGTGGCTCGCAGTGATAGCACCGTGCTTATTTTGGGTGAAACGGGAACGGGTAAAGAGTTAATTGCTAGAGCTGTTCACCAGCTTAGCAATCGTCACCAACGCTCACTGATTAAAATGAACTGTGCGGCAATTCCGACAGGTTTATTAGAAAGCGACCTGTTTGGACATGATAAAGGTGCATTTACAGGCGCGACGAGCACCCATATTGGTCGCTTTGAAATGGCGGATAAAAGCACGCTATTTTTAGATGAAATCGGTGATATGCCACTGGATCTACAGCCAAAATTATTGCGTGTCTTACAAGAACGCGAGATTGAGCGCATTGGTGGCAATAAAGTTATCCCTGTGGATGTGCGCCTTGTGGCGGCGACCAATCGCAACTTAAAGGCGATGACGGAAGACCGCGAGTTTCGTGAAGATCTTTATTATCGTTTGAATGTGTTCCCGATTGTGATCCCGCCATTACGTGACCGACCCGAAGATATTCCGCTGCTCGCAACCTATTTCACCAAGAAAATGGCGCAGCGCATGAATCGTAAAATTGATTGCATTCCTCGCGATGCACTCGCGCAGCTATCCTTGTATCCATGGCCGGGCAATGTGCGAGAGCTGGAAAATGTGATTGAACGAGCCGTTATTTTAACCCGTGGGAATACGCTGAATATTCAATTGCATGAGCTAAATATCCCGAAACCATCTCGCATTAAAGAAGCCCTGAATAAGCCCAGTTCATTAGAACGAAAAATGCAGACGGATGCGCCTGAGAGCGATGACGAAGAGCGGAATCGCATTATTGAAGCGCTGAAAGCCACCAATGGGGTGGTTGCTGGGGCGAGAGGGGCGGCAGCCCGCTTAGGGTTGAAGCGCACGACGTTGCTTTCAAGGATGCAGAGGCTGGGGGTTAGTGTTCAAGATTTATTCCAGTAATCTCGTCATACTTAATCTCGTCATACTTCGCGCCGTGGCGTTGTTGGCCGCACTGTGATACTCGGGTCACATACTTATGTATGCTCCCCGAGATATCTTCGTTTGCCGCCTAGCCACAACACGAATTATTTAGAGATTGATAGAAAATAGAAATTAGTGAAGGGAAAAGGAAAAAGGGAAAAGGAAAAAGGAAAAATAATAACTAAAAATAAATTATGTTTATTATTTCTATGTAGCTTTTAATATAATTTGCACTGTAGGTTTGCTTTATATCGGCATTCCTACAGTGCAAAGCGTTAAAACAAACTATAAGCCTTCGGCTGCCTCACGTAAGCGACGCTTGATCCCCGTATACTCCTGAACCACATAATGCTCGGCTTTATGTTGGTCCGCGATTGGCTCAACACGCACTGCACAATATTTATATTCTGGTGTTTTGGTTATCGGGCTTAAGTTCTCGGCGACTAGTTCATTACAAGCACCAATCCACCACTGATACGTCATATATACAGCGCCTTTATTTGGGCGGTCGCTGATATTTGCGCGAGTGATGACCTTACCTTGTCGTGAGCAGACCCAAACCAGTTCCTGATCTTTAATGCCTAACGCTTTCGCATCGGCAGTATTGATCTGAACAAAACCTGGTTCGTCAGCAAGAGACGCTAGAGCTTTACAGTTACCGGTCATAGAGCGGCAAGAGTAGTGACCTACTTCACGCACGGTGGCAAGAACCATAGGGTACTCAGCACTGACTTGGTCGATTGGTGGACGCCATTCGCAAGTAAAGAATTGACCGCGACCATTTGGCGTATCGAAATTACCGCCGTCATACAGGTATTCGGTGCCTTCACTTTCTAATGTACTGCATGGCCATTGAATATAGGCCAAGCCCGCCATTTTCTCGTAAGTCGCACCAAAATAAATCGGGCAAAGCTCACGTAGCTCATCCCAAATTTCCTTGGTGTTGTTGTAGTGCATTGGGTAGCCCATTGCGGTTGACATTAAACTGATGATTTCCCAGTCAGTTTTTACATCACCCACCGGCTCCACCGCTTTATAGAAGCGTTGGAAACCACGGTCAGCCGCCGTATAAACACCTTCATGTTCCCCCCAAGAAGTGGCAGGGAAAATCACGTCTGCAATCGCCGCGGTTTTGGTCATAAAGATATCTTGCACGATTAACAGCTCAAGTTTGTCGAACGTGCGGCGAATCGTTGCTAAATCCGGTTCAGTTTGTAGTGGATCTTCACCCATTACATAGTGCGCCTTCAGAATGCCTTCATCGATAAAGTGGGGTACCTCACTCAGCGGAATACCATTTTCATCCGGCATTGCGTCAATGCCCCAGAATTTGGCAAATTTATCGAGAGCCGCTTTATCCGAAACATACTGGTAGCCCGGCAGCGTATTGGGTAACGCCCCCATATCGCACGCACCTTGTACGTTATTTTGACCACGTACAGGGCCCACGCCGACATGCGGCTTACCAAGGTTGCCTGTCAATAATGCCAAGCTGGTGAGAGACTGAACTGTTTCCACCCCTTGATAGAACTGAGTAACACCCATGCCCCATAAAATGGTGGCATTTTCAGCTTTTGCGTACATCCGAGCAGTTCTGCGAATATCTTCAGCTTTGATGCCAGTGGTTTCTTCGACAGATTCTGGTGTGTACGGTGCTACTAATGCACGATATTCGTCGAACTTGTCGGTATGTGCCTCGATAAAAGCGTAGTCATACAGATTTTCTTCGATGATAACGTGGGCGAACGCATTCAATAACGCAATGTTCGAACCGTTTTTCAGCGGTAAGTGAATATCTGCAATACGCGCGGTTTCAATATAACGCGGGTCGCAGACAATAATTTGTGCCCCTTTTTCTTTCGCTTTTAAAATCCGGCGAGCGACAATAGGGTGTGAGTCCGCGGCGTTATAGCCGAAGACAAAAATACATTTGGTATCCTCAATTTCAACAATTGAGTTACTCATTGCGCCATTACCGACCGAACGCTGCAGACCTGCAACCGAAGGGCCGTGTCAGACACGAGCGCAGCAGTCGATATTGTTACTACCGACCGCTGCACGAACAAATTTTTGCATCACAAAGTTAGCTTCGTTACCCGGACCGCGGGAAGAGCCTGTCGTCATGATGGCTTTTGGACCATATTTTTCTTTGATGGCTAATAAACGGGAGCTTGCAAATTCAATGGCTTCCTCCCAAGAAACGACCTCTAATTTGCCACCACGCTGGCGGCGGATCATCGGGTTTTTTAAACGCGGCGTTAAAATTTTAGTGTCATGAATGAAGTCCCAGCCATAGTAACCTTTCAGGCAAAGCTCCCCTTCATTTGTGTGACCATTTGCGCCTTCTGCGCCAATGATCTTCCCGTTCTCCACCTTCAGGTTGATTTTACAGCCTGAGGCGCAATACGGGCAGACGGTGATGACTTTTTCCATCAACATTGCTCCTCTATTTTTGTGTAGCGGTTTCCCGCTCTTTCAAGAGAGCTAATGCAGGGTTTGTGCCAGTTTTTTTAGCGAAGATTGAATTTGTAATTCACTGAATAAAAAGAAAATATTTTTAGGTGAATAGTAAACAAAAACTAAATGGCGATGAAATCGTCAAAAGTGTCGAGGGTTTCTCGGACAATGACGTATAGTTCTTGCATCATTTATTTCATAATCTTGTCACAAAGTGGTTATTTATTCGTCATTATTATGACTTAAATTTGCCAATAACGCGCATGTGAGAGGACTTCATTATGTTTAGTGTTGATGCTTTACTGGAAAGTGCTTTTCCGCAGCAAACACTGCCCGCTTGGAAACGGAAATTATTAAAGCGTTTACTACATGAAAGAGATTTCCAGCAGCTTGCTGAAGATTACCCGCATTTAAAAGGGCTCGATCTTGTCGAGCAATTTATGAATGACTTGAATGTCCGTTGCGAATTAGGCGACGGAGATTTAGAGAATATCCCAAGCCAAGGGCCAGTCTTATTTGTTGCTAATCATCCGATTGGCTCCCTTGATGGACTCGCAATTTTACGCGCAGTGGCAACGGTTCGACCGGATGTCAAAATCGTCGCCAACCAAATGCTCAGTTACCTTGAGCCACTTCAAAGCTTATTTATTCCTGTTGATAATGTTGGCAATCGCACTAATCGCCAGCAAGTGGTGGGTATGCAATCTCATCTTGATAACCAAGGAGCCTTAGTTGTTTTCCCTGCGGGAGAAGTTTCTCGCTGGAGTACGAAAGGCGTTCGTGATTGTCATTGGCGCACCGGTTTTTTACGCTTAGCTGCAAAATCTCGCGCACCGATTGTCCCCGTGCATGTTCAAGCCCGTAACAGCCTGCTGTTCTACACAACATCCTTGGTGTATAAGCCGCTATCTGCTTTGATGCTGGTGAACGAAATGTTCAAGCAGCGCAATAATTGCATTAAATTACGCATCGGTGGGCGCATCCCGTTTTCCCAATGGTATGACGGGCGAACAAATGATAATGAACTGGCAGAGCGGTTTCGTCGCCATGTGTATCTGCTAGGTAAAGGAAAAGCGGGGCTGTTTACCTGTGAAGCCCCAATCGCGTTACCCGAAGACCGTATTGAACTGAAAAAGGCCTTAGCGGCTTGCGAGCAATTAGGTGTGACTCCCGATGGTAAAATTATTTACCTCTACCAGCGTCAGCAAGAAGAGCGAACGCCGATTTTACGCGAGCTAGGACGATTGCGGGAAATCGCATTCCGAGCAGTGGGGGAAGGCTCCGGTCGACGCCGTGATCTCGATAGTTTCGATGACGATTATTACCATCTAATTTTATGGGATGAAGATGATTTAGAAGTGGTGGGCGCATACCGATTTGTGCCGACGGAGCAGCAGCTAGAGAAAAAAGGGTTAGAGGGGATCTACAGTAATAGCCTGTTCCACTATAACCAAGACATGATGCCTATTTTGGCTCAAGGGATTGAGTTAGGGCGCAGTTTTATTCAGCCCGCCTATTGGGGGAAACGCGGCTTAGATTATCTTTGGTTAGGTATTGGCGCATATTTAGCGAAGTATCCGCAATATCGTTATCTATTTGGCCCTGTGTCTATCTCAGGAAGTATGCCCGTTGCTGCGCGTGATTTACTGATTGCATTTTATCGCCTTTATTTCTCCTCGGAGCTGGCAATGGCGCAATCCCGTAAGCCGTATCCCGCGTCACTGCCACAGGTTTTAGCCCAGTTTGATGGCAATAACTACCAAGAAGATTTAGTGAAGCTAAAAAGCTTACTGAGCAATATTGGCTGCTCTATCCCGACGCTATATAAACAGTACACTGAGCTGTGTGAGCCGGGCGGCGTGCAGTTTATTGATTTTGGTACCGACCCCGCGTTCAATGACTGTATCGACGGTTTGGTTTTAGTGGATTTAAGCCACTTGAAACCACAGCGTTATCAGCGCTATATCGGAGTACATCAAGCGCAATCTACGACGGAATAAAATGGTGGGAAGGGTGAGGAAGCTCATCCTTTCCTGTTTATTTATTATATTGCTTATTTCCCTCGATATGGTTTCCATTCGTATTATTCACCTTGTCATTATTCCATCATAAATTTGTCATCTCACTGACCCATTCCTTTCGTAGCATCCTCCATAACGATTAAGTCCCAAAGAGGATAACAATGTATGTTAAACGCACTCTCTTCATTGAATGGGAGTCAGGATGCTTTTCAAAAAGCTAACGCAGCGAATGCGCAATTAGCTTCGCAGTATCCTATGATTTCGATTCACAAACTCTCTCAAGTTTTTGCTCATCAAACGGTGCTGGATGGGATTGATCTGACAGTCGCAAAAGGCTCTATCTTAGCGCTATTAGGTCCCTCTGGTTGCGGTAAAAGTACCTTATTGAAGCTGCTAGCTGGGTTATTGCAACCAAGCTCAGGCGAGATTTTCTTGAATGAAAAGTTGGTAGCAAGTGCCCAGCGCCTTGTCCCGCCGGAACAGCGCAATCTCGGTATGGTGTTTCAAGATTATGCACTTTGGCCGCACATGACCGTATTTCAGAACGTGGCATTTCCTTTACGTATGCGCAAAGTCGCGAGTCAAGCGATAGAGGATAGGGTGAACCAAGCCTTAGAGCGGGTTGGGTTAGCCGGGTTTGCCAAGCGTAAACCTGCCGATCTCTCTGGCGGTCAGCAGCAACGAGTGGCATTAGCCCGAGCCATTATCGCAGAACCTGAAATATTACTGTTTGATGAACCCCTTTCTAACCTCGATGTTGCCTTGCGCCGTGCTCTGTGTGATGAGATGGCACAGCTACTTCGCGCACTAGAAATTACCGCCGTTTATGTCACTCACGACCCGGCTGAAGCCCATGCATTGGCGCATCAAATTGCCCATATGCAAAACGGCAAAATAGACAGTTTGACCACCTTATGAAGAGAGACTCTGTTATGCAAAAGCTGATGTTATCAAACCATTTTTCCATGAAAGGTATCGCAATGAGTTTAGGATTATCCTGTGCACTATTCTCCATTTCTTCCCAGGCATTGACCGTCTATACCGCAGGTCCGGGGGCGATGGCAAAACAGCTAGCCGCAGGGTATGAAAAGCAAACGGGCGTGAAAGTTGATGTTTTTCAGGCAACGACAGGCAAAGTGATGGCGCGTTTAGAAGCAGAGCAAGCCAATCCGCGAGCGGATGTCTTGATTTCTGCCTCATGGGATACCGCGGTAGACCTTCAGCAAAAAGGCTGGTTACTGGCGTATGAAAGCCCAAATGCTGAAAAAGTACCTGCGCAATTCAAAACACCCTACTATGTGGCGCAAGGGATCTCCGCATTGGGGATTGTTTGGAACAGCAAAAGTGGCACGCCGAAACCAACAGATTGGGCAGATTTAGCACAGCCCGTTTTTAAAGATAAAGTCACCATGCCAGATCCTGCGTTGTCAGGGGCATCGCTAGATTTATTATTGGGATTACAGAATGCAAAACCAGAAGCAGCATGGACACTATTCTCTGAATTGAAAGCCAACGGGATGGTGATTTCTGGTCCGAATGCACAAGCCTTAACGCCTGTGTTGCAAGGGGCAAAAGCGGCCGTTTTTGGTGCAGTCGACTATGTGGCTTACGGCAGTATCGCGGAAGGTGAATCCATCGAGGTGATTTTTCCAAGTAGCGGAACGGCCATCGCACCACGCCCAATGATGATTTTAAATAGCAGTAAACAGCAAAATGAAGCCAAAGCTTTTATTGATTACGTGCTCTCCCCTGAAGGTCAAAAAATCGTGGCGGAGGCATGGTTGATGCCAGCCAGAACGGATGTTGTTGGTAAACGCCCTGATTTTTCGACGTTAAAACTGTTGCCAGAACCGACTACCGACAGTGCAGAGCGCAGCAGCGTGTTATCTCGCTTTAGCGGAATTTTCCGCTAGCGGTTTTTTCTTCCTCGCCGCTGGGTGGCATTAGCGACCCAGCAGGAGCTGATTCTCTGATGATGACACGTCGTTTATTGCCATTCTCTATCTTAATCGCCTTGGCGATTTTAGTGATTATTCCCTTGAGTTTTATTGTGTTACAAGCGTTATTCCCGCATTTTGGCCAAGGGGATTTCAGCCAAACTTTCCAGCCGATTATCCATCTATTTAATGAGCCAGAACTGGCAAATTTACTGCAAAATACGTTTTTACTGGGTTTAGGTGTGGCGCTGCTAAGTGCGGTGATAGCCATCCCATTAGGGGCTTTGCGAGGGTTATTTAACCTGCCTTTTGCCCGTGTTTGGGATTTGCTGTTTTTGATCCCATTTTTGATTCCACCGTATATTGCTGGGCTTTCATGGATGTTAACCCTGCAACCTAATGGTTATTCTCAGCAATTATTTGGAATTAGCCCCGGCAGCGCCCTGTTTTCCCTTGGGGGAATGGTGGTGATTATGTCATTGAATTTATTTCCTGTTCTCTACTTTGCCGTCTCCCGCAGTATGGCGGCGAATGGCAATCGTCTGGCAGATGTGGCACAAGTTCATGGGGCATCTGCATGGCAGGCATTTATGCGAGTGACATTACCCCTCTCTCTGCCTTCCATTGCCGCAGGTTTATTGCTGGTTTTCACTTTAGCGATTGAAGAGTATGGGATCCCCGCAGCGATTGGTTCGCCGAATGGTATTCGGGTGCTGACAACGGATATCGAGCAGCGTCTTGCCGACTGGCCGATTGATTTACCGGGAGCGGCATCGCTGTCGTTGGTGTTAGCCAGTTTGGCGCTATTGGCTTATACCTTACAGCGTTCGTTAGTGTCTGGGCGTAACGTGGCGACGAATACGGGAAAAGCTGCGGCATTGGTGACACGCTCTCTGGGTATTTGGCGTATTCCCGCGGTGTGTTTGTTTTCTTTCGTGGCGCTTTGTGCGGTGGGTATGCCATTACTCGCCATGTTTGGCACGGCATTTTCCAATACCGTTTCTGGCGGATTGACGTGGGATAACCTAACGCTCCGGCATTTTTCTGGGCTGCTAAATAGCCACACGGAAGCTCTTGATGCCTTATTGACGAGTGTGTCTCTCGCAACGGCAACAGCGATATTGACGGGGATACTGGGCTTTTTATGTGCATGGCTGGTCGTCGCGCAGCGGATCCGTGGTGCGGCATTGCTGGATGGGCTTTCGTTATTGCCGATAGCCATTCCCGGTATTGTGGTCGCAGTGGGGCTTATTTTGGCTTGGAATCAACCGTTTTGGCCCATCACGCCCTATCATACTTGGGGTATTTTATTGCTCGCTTATAGTTGCTTATTACTGCCTTATCCTGTGCGTTATTGCAGTGCGGCATTCACGCAAATTGGCGGCAGTTTATCCGATGCGGCACGGGTTCATGGCGCAGGGTTGATGACGTCACTGAGACTAATTTTATTTCCGTTGGTTTTACCGAGTTTAGTGGCGGCGATGATGTTGGTGTTTGCGGTGGCATCACGAGAGCTGGTTTCCTCATTGTTACTGGCTCCCGCAGGCATGCAAACCGTGTCGATTTTTGTTTGGCGTCAGTTTGAACAAGGTTCCATCGGCAGCGGCATGGCGATGGCCTGTCTGGCGGTATTGATAAGCTTAACTTTGATGCTGTGCGCGCAATTTATTCAGCAGCGGTATAGCCGTTAATCAACCATCCCAAGGGCGATATTCACCTTGGGATGCATGACTTTACAGACTTGATTTAGGAATTGGTGGCGCAAATTGCAGAGCACCCGCGATGCGGTTCCAAGCGTTAATCGCCCCAATCGCTGAGGTTAGAAATGCAATTTCGGATTCAGTAAATTCATTTTGTAGTGCTTGATAAACATCATCAGAAACATGCTGAGCAGCCATTAGAGTTAGTGATTCTGCCCAAGCGAGCGCAGCTTGTTCGCGGGGAGTATAAATACCCGCATCAGGCCAAGTTGGTAGAAGATCTAATTTAGCGGTTTCAATTCCCAATTTACGGGCTAAATTTAAGTGATATTGCAAGCAAAACGCGCAACCGTTGATTTGGGAAACGCGTATTTTCAGTAACTCAGTGAGCGGTTTTTCAAGTCCTGAATTGCTAACGGCTTTTCCTAGCTCTCCCATTGCAGCAACGACTTCCGGGGCGATTTTTTCAAACTGGTTCCAATCACTTCTTCCAATAATTTCAGGTTTCATTCTGTGCTCCAAACGGATAATATAAGAACTCTGATAATAATATTCGAATTCTTACATTATGCGCAAGTCAAAAGTTAATACATCCATGATCCCTGAAATAGGGGAAGGCAAACGTGGAGAGTCTGGTCATATTGGCTATTTACTGCGACAGGCTCATGCGGCTCATCGTATTCGCATGGAGCAAGTTTTGCAGGATGTGGGAGTGACGCTTCCTCAATTTTCCGTGTTGTTAATGGTTGCAGAATATCCGAAAGCTTCAGGCGCTGACTTAGCGAGGCTATCATTATTAACGCCACAGACCATGAGTGTGATTGTGAAAAATCTCGAAAAGGCGGGAATGATCTCTAAGTTGCCGCACCCTGAGCATGGGCGGATCCAAATTATTGAAATAACCCAATTAGGGAAAGCATTATTACTTCAATGCAAAGGTGCTGTTAAATCCACTGAAAATAGATTATTAAGTGGAGTGAGCGAGTCTGATGAAAAAGTGATCCGAAAATGGCTGGTGGATGTCGCCAAGCAATTTGATATCGACAAAGCCTAATACTCCCTATGACGTGAGAGAAAATAATGAAATTCAAATACGCTATTTTGTATGTCGAGAATGTTGAGAAAACCCTCGATTTTTACCAACAGGCTTTTGGCTTTAAAAAATCGTTTCTCCATGAAAGCGGTGATTATGGAGAGCTGGATACTGGCAACACCACGATTTCATTTTCTTCATTGGCATTGATGAACCAACTTGGTAAAGGCGCGGTTTCTCCTAATCCGCACGCCCCTGTTTTTGAACTTGCTTTCGAGACTGATAATGTACAAAACGCGTTGGCTCAGGCGGTTAAAGCAGGCGCTGAGTTGGTACAAGATGCGCAGGAGATGCCTTGGGGACAAACCATCGGTTATGTTCATGACCTAAATGGCTTTTTGATCGAAATTTGCACGCCAGTACAGGGTTAATTAAATGTAAATATCGGAATTGGTCGATATACCGAATAACCTATTTTAGTGAAAATACAGCCAATTACGCTAAAAATAAGGAACAACGATGCAGGGCATGAACCCAGAAGCGCTCGACCACTTCAATGATATTATGCAAGTGGTTAACAAGCTGGCGAAGCTGTTAAATCCAGATTCAATCGAGAATATGGAAATAGATATCTCTTCATTTGAGGAAGAGTTAAAAGAGTGTATTAGTGAAGACGAAGAGGGGTTCGTCGAACGTATCGAAGAAGGTGAAATTGGCTATTTAATGGCAGATCTTATTGTCAGGTCGAATATGGGAAACAGCTTTTGGATAGACTGGAAAGACAGTGAATCTGCAGTGGGTTTCTTGGAAGATGCTGTTGACGTTGAAGGATTGGATATTCAACTAGATTTTGCCGTTAAAGACCCTAAAAACGATTTAAGGCCAGACCAAATTTTTATTCGTGCTAATCAGCAGCTACAAGCCCTCGGCTACTATTTATTGGGTCTGACTTCCGGTAATGATGCTTACCATGAGATCTTAATTCCTTCCGGTATTTTCGAACCGTTTATGGACATCATGGAACATTTCGACGTCATGGTCGAACTGAATGACGAAGAAGTGGATTACAGCGAGTATTAAGAGCAAAAAAGGGAATACAATCAGTATTCCCTTTCATATATCAACTCAAACTCTTATTAAATCAAACTCCAGTCGAAGTTAATAAATGGGACACTCACAACAATGGGATCATTTAAATTAAAGTAATAAAAATGCGAAAATATATATTTTGTGTTTTTTGTTTATTTCATTGAGTTGGTTTCATTCGCCATATCTTTTCAACATATTCATTAATGGTTCTATCGGAAGAGAAATAACCCATATTAGCGATATTATACAGGGTTTTTTGCGCCCATAATGTTGGGTTTTGGTATAGCTTATCGACAGCATCTTGGGCTTGAATGTAAGAGTGGTAATCGGCAAGCAATTGATAATGATCGCCAAAATTAATCAGGGAATCATAAAGCGGGTAATAGCGATTAGGGTCATCGGGGCTGAAAATGCCCGAAACGAGGGAATTGAGGACATTGTGCAGATCTTCATGTTCTTGGTAAATCTTTCGTGGGTCATAGCCTTGCGCACGAATCGCGTCAACTTGCTTGGCTGTATGTCCAAAGATAAACATATTTTCTTCGCCAACATGTTCGCGAATTTCAATATTAGCGCCATCTAATGTGCCAATGGTCAATGCGCCATTGAGGGCAAATTTCATATTACCTGTTCCAGATGCTTCTGTTCCTGCAAGCGAAATTTGTTCGGATAAGTCGGTGGCGGGAATGATTAATTCCGCTAAGCTCACGCTGTAATTTGGGATAAAAATCACTTTTAAACGGTTTTTGATTCGGGCGTCATGGTTAATCACGTTAGCGACGTCATTGATGAGCCGGATGATCATTTTGGCGTTAGCGTAGGATGAGGCGGCTTTTCCTGAAAAAATCACCACGCGCGGAACCCAATTCTTTTCGGGAAGTTGCAAGATTCGTTGATAGCGTCCAATGACTTGCAAGATATTGAGTAATTGGCGTTTATATTCATGAATGCGTTTGATTTGTACATCGAACATTGCGTGAGGATCGACGATGATATTGACGTTTTTAGCGATATAGTTGGCAAGAGCAACTTTGTTTTCTAACTTGCAGGTTTTTAACCGCTCAATAAATAGAGGAAAATCGGCGCGTTGCTGTAGTCGCGAAAGCTCTGTGAGATCGTCTCGCCAACTTTCACCGATGGTTTCATCAATCAAGCTTGCAAGGGGCTTATTGCACAATGCCAGCCAGCGACGTGGGGTAATGCCATTGGTGATATTGCTAAAACGCTCAGGAAATACTTTGGCAAAATCCGCGAAAATTTCTTGGGTCATGAGCTCAGAATGCAGCTTTGACACGCCATTGACTTGGTAGCTGCCGACGACGGCAAGCCATGCCATGCGAACATAGCGCCCATGGGATTCATCAATCAGAGATAAGCGAGCTAAAAGTTCTGGGTTGTTGGGGTAACGCTGCTTGATTTTAGTGAGAAAGTGGTCATTTATTTCAAAGATAATTTGTAGGTGGCGGGGGAGTAATCGCCCAAGAAGATCCACAGGCCAACGTTCCAATGCTTCCCCCATCAGAGTGTGATTGGTGTAGGAAAAGATGCTTTCACTCATTTGCCATGCGGCTTCCCACTCATATTCGTGTTCATCTATCAGCAAGCGCATCAGTTCAGGAATCGCTAAAACGGGGTGGGTATCATTCAGATGGATTGCCACTTTATAGGCAAGGTTACTTAACGTGCCGTGGATTCGGTAATGGACATCGAGGATATTCTGCAAGGTTGCGGAGACAAGAAAATACTCTTGCCCAAGACGCAAAATTTTCCCCGATTCCGTAGAGTCATTGGGGTAGAGCACGCGGGATACATTCTCAGAAAAATTTTTATCTTCAACGGCTGCCGAGTATTCCCCTTGATTAAATTTATTGATATTCATCTCATTCGTGGCATGGGCAGACCACAGGCGTAGGGTGTTGGTGGCATCGCAGCCATAGCCCATCACGATTTGGTCATAGGCACGAGCAAGCACCTCTTCGGTTTCCACCCAGCGAACGATTTTGCCTTCTTGTTGAAGACGACCTGCAAAGCGGACTTTGTAGCTAAGGTTATAGCGTGGAAATTCCCACGCATTGCCATATTGTAGCCAGCGGTCGGTAGATTCAACTTGTTGACCGTCAATAATATTTTGTTGAAACATGCCATATTCGTAGCGAATACCAAACCCGACGGAGGGGATTTTTAAGGTGGCGAGAGAATCTAAAAAGCAGGCGGCAAGACGCCCTAAACCGCCATTGCCTAAGCCGGGATCATCCTCTTCCTCTAAAATAGCATTCAGTTCAAAGCCCATTTTTTTTAAAGCATCAGCCACATCCTCATACATGCCTAAGTTTAATAAGGTATTGGAAAGGGTGCGGCCAATCAGAAACTCCATTGAGAGATAGGCAACCGCACGATCAGATTGAGATAGAGAACGGCGAATGGCGTGTAACCAACGGTCAACGGTTAAATCGCGGATAGCGTAGGAGATGGCATTCAACCAATCATGCTGGGTGGCAATAATGGGGTCTTTTCCAATCATAAACTTCAATTTGGTTTGAATGGAGTCGATCAGTGTGTTGATCCGCTGTTCGCGATTTTGGATGGTAAATGGCTCATTCATGGTCAGCACCTTCCGTCGTTGAGTAATGAAGCTTTGGTTCAATTAAGCTTTGGTAAAGCGCAAGGTATTTTTGGGCGGAAGCCTGCCAGCTAAAATCTATCTGCATACCTTGGCGGCGTACACGTTTCCAGCGAGTCGGTTCATTCCAAAGCGCGAAAACGCGACGCACAGCATCATTGAGTTCAGTGGCTTTTCCATGGTGGGAGCGATAACCGTGATAATCGTGAAATACAAAACCGGTTGCGGTGCGATCCGCCAAATTTTCGAGGGAACAATCGGTGACGGTATCGGCTAGCCCGCCAGTGTGGCGAACCAAAGGGAGAGCACCATATTTCAGACCATAAAGTTGGGTCAAGCCACAGGGTTCGTAGCGGCTTGGCACCACAATCACGTCAGCGGCAGCAATCAATTTATGGGCATGGAGTTCGTCATAATCAATCAGGACAGAAACCTGTTTTGGGAATTGGTGAGCTAGCTGCTCAAAGGCGTGTTGTAAGTCAGCGTCGCCAGTGCCTAAAACGGACAGCTGCCCGCCTTGGTGCAGTAAATCGGGGATCACTTCAAGCAAGAGATCTAACCCCTTTTGTGTGCTGAGGCGGCTGACAACACCGAATAATGGCACTTTATCGGTGACATTAAGTTCGTTTTCTCGCTGGTGGGTCATTTTACTGATGGCTTTGCCGAGCATATTTTGACGCCCGTAATTATGGGGGATCAACGGGTCAAGCTGCGGATCCCAAACTTGGTAATCCACGCCGTTTAAGATCCCCAAAATATCCCCTTGAGATTGGCGCTGTTTCAATAAACTGGCGAGCCCATAACCGTATTCAGGTATCGTGACTTCTTTGGCATAAGTGGGGCTGACAAAGGTGATTTTATTGGCGTAGAACAGCCCGGCTTTGAGGTAGGAAATTTGCCCATAAAACTCTAAGCCTTCGGGGGAATAAAACCCATTTGGTAGCTGTAACTCAGAAAAATGAGTTGCCGAAAATAGCCCTTGGTAAGCCAAATTATGTACGGTAAATACGCAAGGAACCGGGGTGTTTTTAGCGGCGAGATAGGCGGCGCAGAGTCCCGCATGCCAGTCGTGGGCATGAATAATGTCGGGTCGCCAATCGGCATCAAAACCGCAGGCAAGTTCGCTGCTTACCCAGCCTAATAAGGCAAAGCGCAGATAGTTGTCCCTGTATTCTTGTTGATGATTGTCATGATAGGGGCTGCCTGTACGCTGATAAAGATGCGGGGCGTCAATTAAATAGAGACCAACACCATCATAATGACCAAAACGCACCGTGATGGGGCCTGCAAATGTATTGATATGGTTGCCAACTAAGGTGTGGTGAACCGCATCCAGTAGCGCGGGGAAACCGGGTAATACGATACGGACATCCGCCCCTTCAGCGATTTGAGCTTGGGGTAATGCGCCGAGCACATCCGCTAAGCCGCCGGTTTTGAGAAGAGGAAATAGTTCTGAGCCAGCATGAAGTATGCGCATCTGAGTCTCCTTTAAGCTGCAAGGCTATCGAGCATTTTTTGAGTGACAAGGACGACGCCACCTTCAGAACGATAGAAATGTTGGGCATCCCATTGTGGATCTTCACCAATAACCAGTTTATTGGGTAACACACAGCCGCTATCGATAATGCAGCGTTGTAAGCGGCAGGCATATCCAATAGAGACATCAGGGAGGATCACACAGGCATCGAGTTGGCTGTGAGCATTCACGCGGACATTTTGGAAAATCACGGAGTTAGCAATTTTGGCGTCTTCGACGATGGAGCCTGCATTAATCAATGTGTTGGTAATTTGGGGGGATTGCAGCGACTCACCTTGAATAAACCGAGCTGGTGCCAATGGGGAGTGACCCGTCCGAATCGACCACTGGGGATCATACATATCCAGTGCGGGCTTCGCTGCAACTAAATCAATATTCGCATTCCAGTAGGCATCAATGGTACCCACATCTCGCCAGTAGGGGGATGTGCCCATATTAAAATCAGAATAGACGCAGGAGCGGCTAAACGGGTGTGCCCAAGCCTTGCCTTGTTGCACCGCTTTAGGGATTAAATTCTTACCAAAATCATGTTGTGTGTTCTGCTGTTGCTGCTCTTCAGCGAGTAATTGGTAGAGGTATTGGGCATCAAAAACATAAACGCCCATACTGGCTAATGCGACATAAGGCTTTCCTGGCATCGATGGGGGAAATAGGGGCTTTTCAATAAAATTAATAATTTGTTCATCATCGTTAATGTCCATAATGCCAAGTTCGGAAGCTTGGTTACAGGGCACTTCAATGCAGGCCACCGTGCATTGGCTCCCTTTCTCAACATGGTCGAGTAACATGCGGGAATAATCCATTTTGTAGATATGATCCCCGGCTAACACAATGATGTATTTGGCTTGATATTGGCTAATAACATCGAGATTTTGAAAGATGGCATCGGCGGTACCTTGGTACCAATCTTCGGCATCCAGTTTCTGTTGAGCAGGAAAAATTTCAATAAATTCATTGGATTTGCCATTAAGAAATGACCAACTGTGCTGGATATGTTGGATTAAATGATGGGAATAGTATTGGGTGAGTATACCAACACGATAAATACCTGAATTAATACAGTTAGATAAGGTGAAATCAATAATTCGAAATTTCCCGCCAAAGTGGAGTGAGGGTTTTGGCTGCTTCTGAGTCAGGGCTTTGAGACGAGATCCTTTGCCACCTGCCAAAATAAGCGCCACCGTATTACTTGGAAGCTCTTTGGCTAATAGTTGCCTTGAAATGGGATTTGGGTAGGTGTAAAAAGGCATTTTCTCAGTCATATCAATTCCTTAATGATCACTTTGCGAAAAGTCGTGGCGCTGCATTACCACGAAGATTTTTGGAGGAATAGCGCGAAGTAAATGGCAATAAAAAGGCGGGACAGGGTGCCAATTTCCCTCGGGAAGCGTGAGCGAATGGGCTTGCTCAGTAAAGTTAATCAATAATAGCCATTGACCGGAAAGTAACACTTGCATGGGGCATGATTGCTGCCATTGTTCAAGGGTTATGGGGGAGCTTTGGGCATTTAGCCACTCAACTGTTTTATTGGGGGGTTGTGAATGCCACCATTGCCCCGAAGTGAGTGCAGGGATCTGCTGACGCAAAGCGGTAAGTTGTGCCGTAAATGCCATGAGAGCACTATCCGCTTCCAGCCAGTTAAGCCAGCTTATCGGGTTATCTTGGCAATAAGGGTTATTATTTCCTTGTTGGCTATGCCCCAGTTCATCCCCCGCGCGCAGCATCGGTGTGCCTAGTGAGAGTAAAAGTAAGCTTAATAAATGGCGCTGGCTCTGTTGACGTTCCGATATTATCTTTTTAGCGGCGTTTAATCCTTCAAAGCCATGATTATGGCTGTTGTTGTGGTCGTTACCATCTTGGTTATTTTCCCCGTTGCTGTGGTTATGTTTGTGATTAAAACTAACCAAATCTCGCAGCGTAAAGCCATCGTGTGCGGTGATGTGGTTAATTGAAACAAAACTAGGGGGATTATTTTGTGAAAAGTCATCCCGCGAACCTGCTAAGCGGCTTGCCAACGTTCCGATAGGAATATCTCGATACAAAACAGCACGGCGGCAATCATTGCGAAATTGGTCATTCCACTGGGCAAAAGGCGGTGGAAATTGCCCTAGTTGGTAACCGTTGTTGGCGAGATCCCAAGGTTCGGCAATCAGCTTTAGCTGCCCAAGAATGGGGTCTTGGCTGATAGCCTTAAGCAGTGGAGCATGGGAATTAAATTCCGGTGTTCTTCCCAATATCGTGGCTAAATCAAAGCGAAAGCCATCAACATGGCATTCAACCGCCCAAAAATGCAGGCAATCGAGCACCCACTGGCTTACTGCCGAGTGGGACAATTTCAACGTATTGCCGCAGCCCGTCCAATCTGCATATTCGCCATTACCATTTAGCCAATAATAAGTGGGGTTATCTAACCCTCTAAACGATAAGCAAGGCCCTGATCGGTCTAATTCGGCAGTGTGGTTAAACACAATATCGAGGATAACTTCAATGCCGGCACAATGTAGGGCTTTGACCATATCGCGAAACTCACTGAGTGGCGTAGAGCCTGCTTGCCCAGACCAATATTGAGGCTCAATTGCAAACGGAGCCAGCGTGTTATAGCCCCAGTAATTGGTGAGTGATTTTGCCTGTAATCGCGGTTCATCCAGATGAAATTGCACGGGGAGTAATTCCAGCGCTGTCACACCAAGTCGCGTTAAATGCTGGATTATGCAAGGGTGTGCGATAGCGGCATAGCTACCCCGTAGGGCGGGTGGAATGTCAGGGTGCTGCTTGGTAAGCCCCCGAACATGGGCTTCATAAATAATGGTTTTTGACCATGGAGTATGAAGCGGTACATCCCCTTGCCAGTCATAAGATTCATGGCTGACGACGGAGTAAGGGTGCTGTTTATGACTGAGTTCGCGGCTGTAAGGGTCAATCAGTAAGTGCGTTTCATCAAAATATAATCCTGCCTGCGGTTCCCATTTCCCTTTGACACGATAACCATAATGTAGACCTGTTTTTGCGCCCATTAAATAGCCATGCCAAATGTGGTTATCTCCTCGATTGAGTGGATAACGCATTTCATCACCGAGTGAGTCCAGCACGCACAAATCAATGTGTTCAGCATGTTCGCTGTAGAGCGCAAAATTGACACCGTGTTCGTCCATGTGGCTGCCAAGGGGGGAAGCGTGACCTCGCTGAAAGTTAAAATGCGTCATTCGGCTATTCCCGTTTCAGATACAAAGTGGCCAAGGGGGGAAGCGTAATATTTAGGGAATGATTTTTACCGTGAGCCGCTATTGGTTGGGTGGATATTTCCCCCTGATTCCCCATATTACTGCCGCGATAATAGTGAGAATCAGTATTGATAATTTCTTGGTAGCAACCCGATTGGTGAACGCCAATGCGGTAATTTTCACGGGGAACTGGAGTGAAGTTGGCAACCACCACAATTTCATGGTTGTGGGTATCTCGGCGTACAAAGGCGAATACGGAGTTTTGGTGGTCATCAACCACCAACCATTCGAAACCCTGTGGGGAGTAGTCGAGTTGGTGCAGTGGGGAATGCTGCTGATAACAATGATTTAAATCGCGTACAAGTTGCTGTACACCCGTATGCCAGCCATCATATTCAGGGTTCAGTAAATGCCAATCCAGCCCCGTGTCGTGATCCCACTCTCTTCCTTGGGCGAATTCTCCTCCCATAAACAACAATTTTTTACCCGGATGCCCCCACATGAAACCATAGTAAGCCCGTAAATTGGCAAATTTTTGCCAAGTATCGCCGGACATTTTGCCGAGGAGTGACCCTTTGCCATGCACCACTTCATCGTGTGAAAGGGGTAAAACGAAGTGTTCGCTGTGGGCGTAAAACATACCAAAGGTCATTTGTTGGTGATGATATTGACGGTAAATCGGGTCAAGGGACATATAGCGCAGAGTGTCATGCATCCAGCCTAAATCCCATTTGAAATCAAAACCTAAACCGTGATTTTCAATAGAGCCTGTGACCTTGGGAAAGGCAGTTGATTCTTCGGCTATCATTAATGCATGGGGGCAGTTCTGTTGAACAATTTGGTTGGTATAACGTAGAAAATCGAGGGCCTCGAGGTTCTCTTTGCCGCCCCATTTGTTGGGTACCCATTCCCCTTTTTCGCGGCTGTAATCGCGGTAGATCATTGAGCTGACTGCATCGACACGCAGCCCATCGACACCAAAACGTTCTAGCCAATAGAGGGCATTGCCCGCCAAAAAGTTTGCCACTTCATAGCGGCTGTAGTTATAAATCAAGGTGTGCCAGTTTTGATGGACGCCTTCGCGCGGATCTGCATATTCATACAGTGCGGTACCATCAAATTGAATTAACCCATATTCATCATTGGGAAAATGGGCGGGCACCCAATCGAGGATCACTTTGAGGTGATGCTTGTGGGCGGTTTGAATTAAGTAGAGAAAGTCCTCAATGCCGCCAAAACGATAGGTTGGGGAATAGAGACCGATAGGTTGGTAGCCCCAAGAACCATCAAATGGATGTTCGCTAATAGGGAGTAATTCCAGATGAGTAAATCCCATTTCTGCCACATAAGGAATAAGCTGCTCAGCCAGTTGTCGGTAGCTTAGCCAGCCATTATTGTGTGGATGACGACGCCAAGAGCCTAAATGCACTTCGTAAATCGAGACTGGCGCGGAAAGTGGCGAACTTGCGCTGGCGGAGTGAGGCGGAGTTTGTTTGTCTGGTAAGGCCGTTATCACCGATTCTACATGGGGAAACAGCACGCTTTTGAGTGCGTAGGGGTCTGCTTTGACCCGCATATAGCCCCGGCTATCTTGTAATTCATATTTATACGCTTGCCCGAGTTTGGCTTCGGGGATAAATCGTTCCCAAATGCCCACTTCATGGCGCAATGTCATTGGATGAATACGCCCATCCCACTGATTAAATTCACCGACGACAGAAACCTGTTGGGCATTGGGTGCCCATAAAGAAAAAATCACCCCATCAACACCGTCGAAGTTGACGGGGTGGGCACCAAGACATTCATAGGGACGTAGATGGGTGCCTTCTGCCAGTAGCCAGCCATCTATATCTCGAATGAGAGTGCCAAAACCATCAGCGTGTTTTTTAATTGCTAGGGGTTCTGCGGAGGATATTTCCACAGAACGACGCCCTGAAGTTATTTTAGAAATAGCTTCGCGATTTTTATTTAGCAAATAAATAACCTCAAAAAAAGTGAAATGAGCAATTTAAACTTTACTTAAATTATTTAATTTGTATTTGATAGGCCTCACATATTTAGCTTTAAATCTGGTTAAATGTGTTATTTAACAATGTGTTAGTTTGTTTTTGAATAGTATTATTAAGTTATCAATTAATAATACTCAACGTAATTAAATGCGTAATTTAATGACTATCACCTGATTATGTTCGATATTGAAATATCGGATGATTATTTATCTTTAATTACGCATATTCAGAGTGGTTAATTGAGTTATTCACTTTTCTCTACTTCAAAAATTATTGATTGATAAGGTTGTAGGATAATTTGCTGATTGTCTTGATGGGTATTTGCGATATTGCTTAAATGTACTTGGCGATAATTTTGGTTAATAGCCTGTGATTTATCGCTGAAATTACAGTAAATATCGATGGCACGTAAACCTAATGTTCGTCGATAAGCAACAACAGGTTCAGGGGCGTTAATTTCTGAGAATTCACCTTCAACCAAAATATCGCTAATTGGTGAATGGCGGCGCAGGGTAATTAATTGCTGGTAAAACGCGAAAAGTGAATCGGGTTGCTGCTGTTGGGCGGCGACATTAACCTCTCGGTAGTTGGGATTGACCTTCAGCCATGGAGTCCCAGTTGTAAATCCGCCATGATGTTGGCTATTCCATTGAAATGGTGTGCGCGCATTGTCGCGGCTACGCTGGGTAAAATAGTTCATCATGGTGGTGTGAGAGTACCCATGATTTTGACCCCATTGGTAGAGTTTAAAAAGATGCAAGTCATGGTGTTCGTCTAATGTCATTGGGCAGTTCGTCATACCAATTTCTTGCCCTTGATAAATAAAGGGGGTGCCGCGCTGAGTCAATAAGAACATCGCCAACATTTTTTCGGCGGTTGAGGAGATGGCGTCTTTTGGTAAGAACTTATTCAGTGAACGCGGTTGGTCATGATTTTCTAAATAAGGTGCGCCCCAACCGGTTTGCTGGGTCGTGAGCTGGCTTTTTAGAAAAACAGGTTTCATACGTTCGCCTGTGATTGGTGCAAGAGAGAACGGGGGCTGCTTGGCAATATCGAGATCCGCAATACTGAAGTCAAACACCATGGAAAATGCCCCATTTTCCCCGATATAGTCAGCAAGATCCTGCGGAGGAACATCGATTTCAGCCACCGTCATTGCGTTCGCAGGGTGGAAGGTTTGGCTAGCGAGCTCTTTTAAAAATTTATGTATGCCCGGTTGGTTAACCACCCAAGGAACTAAAGACGCAGAACCATCCTCCCTATCTGCGGGGAATTGATAAGGTGAAAGTGCTTCAGGGGATTTTTTAATATTGCCGATGGCATCAATGCGGAATCCGGCAACGCCTTTGGCTATCCAACGATTGATCATTTGAATAATTTCTTGGCGTAGTTGTGGATTCTCCCAATTAAGATCAGGTTGCTCAGGGCCAAAAGAGTTGAAATACCAGCGAGCAGTATCTGGGACTCGAGTCCACACGGAGCAATCAAAGTAGGTGCGTAAATTGTTTGGTGGCGTGGGTTTATCCCATTCAATAAATTGGTAATAGTCTGCATAAGGGCTGTTGGGGTCGGCAAGGGCAGCTTCGAACCAAGGGTGCTGGTTTGAGCTGTGATTAAGCACTAAGTCCAGTAGGATTTTAATGCCACGCTGCGAAGCTTGGCTTATTAAAATATCAAGGTCATCATTGCTACCAAAAACCGGGTCGACGCTGTCATAGTTGGCAATGTCATAGCCATTATCTTTCATCGGTGATTCAAAAATTGGGCATAGCCAAATCACGTTTACACCCAAAGATTGGATATAATCTAGCTTGGCGGTGATACCCGCGAGATCGCCAATCCCATCACCATCATGGTCATAGAAGCTTTTTGGGTAGATTTGGTATACCACTGCAGATTTCCACCATTCTTGAGCCATCTGTATTCCCCTTAATTTTCATGAGATATCAATGTGTCGATTTAAATATAGGCAATGTGTGTTTTTGTGCGATGTATCATTATTTTGCGAAATGCAAATGCAAACTAATATCATTAGCGCTATGTTTCATGTAAGATGACCGCCATCTTCGGGCCATGAGTGACGTGGCTAACGATAATCACATTGAAAGGTGGAGGAATTTAGATGTTCGCAAAATCATTAGTTTCCGGGTTTGCCCTATTATCCGTTGTTGCGTTAGCGGGTTGTGATGACGCTAAGAAAACAGAAACAGCAGCGCCAACGACTGAGCAGTCAGCAACAGAAAAAGCAGCTGAAAAACAAACGATTGTCGTTGAACATGCCCAAGGCAAAACTGAAATTCCTAGCCATCCACAACGTGCGTTTGTGATGAACATGGAAACCTTAGACATCATCGATGCGCTGGGTATTCCGGTGATTGGTGTTCCACAAACTAACGCCCATTTTCCGCAATTTTTAGAGAAATATAGCACCTCAGAATATGTTAATGGTGGGAGCTTATTTGAGCCGGCTTACGAAACTATCAGCAGTGCAAAACCAGATGTAATTTTAGGTGGTAGCCGTGCTCGCGATGCTTATGACAAATTAAGCGGTATCGCACCAACGATTTCTCTAGATATTGATAACAAACGTTTTATTGATAGCCTGATGGAGCGTACGACGCTGTTAGGTTCTTTATTTGGTAAAGAAGAACAAGCGAATAAACTCGTTTCTGACTTCAAAAACAAAATTAATGATATCAAAGGCAAAACCCCTGATGCGGGCAAAGCGATGGTGATCTTAGTGAGTGGCGGTAAAATTTCTGCTTACGGCCCAGGTTCCCGTTTTGGCTTTATCTTTGACGTACTCGGTTTTGAACCTGCTTATGTCTTCACAGAAGATACAGGCCGTCACGGTAATATCGTGAACTCAGAACTGTTATTAAAACTGAACCCAGACTGGTTATTTGTTATCGACCGTGATGGCGCGATTGGTGCGAAAGATGCACAACCTGCGGCAGACGTGTTAGATAATGCATTAGTCAGAAAAACGTCTGCATGGGAAAAAGGTCAAGTGGCTTATTTAGATTCTTCAGCGGTTTATATCGCTGGTGGTATCCAAACCTATTCCAAATTAATGGATGATGTAAACAAAGCTTTAGAGAAGAAAAAAACGAATTAATCAATGAAAACGCTTTATCTCTCTTTTGGTATCATCGCGTTATTGGTATTAGCGGTATTAAGCTTGTTTATTGGAGCGGGTGACGTGTCACCCGTTTCGCTTTTCACCGATCCCGAGATGCAAGATATCTTTTTCGTGAGTCGTATCCCTCGCACCGCCGCCCTGATCCTTGCAGGAAGCGCCATGAGTGTCGCGGGGCTGATCATGCAGTTACTCACCCAAAACCGTTTTATCGAACCTTCCCTTGCGGGTACCACACAATCTGCCAGCCTTGGTTTATTGTTCGTGATGATCCTGTATCCAACTGCATCTATCATGACCAAAATGGTGGTGGCGAGCGGATTTGCACTGCTAGGCACAGCGCTGTTTATGCTGATTTTACGCCGGATTATTTTAAAGTCCGCCCTGATAGTGCCGTTAGTCGGCATTATGCTTGGGGCAGTGATCAGCGCGCTCACTATTTTTACCGCCTACTATTTTGACCTGCTTCAATCCCTAAGTGCTTGGATGAGCGGCGATTTCTCCAGCATTTTACAAGGTCGCTATGAGCTACTTTGGCTGGTGGGTGGTTTAACGCTGGCTGCCTGTTTAATTGCCGATAGCTTTACAGTGGCAGGTATGGGGCGTGAGTTTTCCGTTAACGTCGGCTTGAATTACCAGAAAGTGATGACCATCGGGTTATCTATTATCGCCTTAATCAGCGGTGTGGTAGTGGTCGTCGTCGGTGCGCTGCCATTCTTAGGGTTGATTGTCCCGAACCTGATTAGCTTAGTGATGGGGGATAATATTCGTAAAACTATCCCGTGGATCTGTTTGGCTGGCGGCGGTTTAGTGCTGCTGTGTGACATTATTGGTCGCTTAATTCGTTATCCGTTTGAAATTCCTGCGAGTGTGATTTTAGGTGTCGTAGGTGCGGTTATTTTCCTTTATCTCTTGTTAAAGCATCAGCGTTATGGAAAAAGTTAATTCATTAAGTTTGCCAGTGAAAAGAACGTTCACGCCAATCCAGCGCATCGGTTTGTTGGCCGCGCTGTCAGTGCTGTCGATCATTTTGTATATGACCATTAATTTGGGCAGTAATCTCGCGTATATCCTGCCCCATCGCGGTTATATCGTGCTGACTATGGTCATTGTGGCGTTTGGCTCTGGGGTATCGACGGTTCTGTTTCAAACTATCGCCAATAACAAAATTCTGACGCCATCTATTATGGGGTTAGAGGCATTGTTCATCCTGCTGCAAACTATCTTTGTGTTTTATACCGATAGTTTTCCTGCATCATGGTTGTTGAATATTGGTAAGTTTTTGCTGGAATCATCCCTGCTGGTGATTTTCTCCGTACTGCTGTACCGCTGGCTGTTTATCTCCGTCAAAATGAATATCAACTTAGTTTTGATGGTGGGGATTATCCTCGGAACACTGTTTCGCAGTGTGGCGACCTTGCTGCAACGATTGATGGATCCGAATGAGTTTTCCATCTTGCAAAGCCGGATGTTCGCAACTTTCACTAAAGGGACGCCGGAGCTGATTCTACTCACGTTGGTGATCACCGTGATTGTGGGCGTTCTGCTTTGGCGTATGCGCTACTGCTTTGACGTGCTAGCACTGGGACAAGCCAATGCGGTGAACTTAGGGATTAACTACCGTCAGCAAGTCACCATCATCTTATTACTGATTTCTGTCTTAGTGGCAATTTCCACGGCGCTGGTAGGCCCGCTAACGTTCCTCGGCTTGATGGTGGCTAACTTGGCTTACTACATTGCAGGAAGCAGCCAGCATCGCTATTTACTGCCTGTCTCTTTCCTACTCGGTGTGATTGCATTAGTGGGGGGGCAGCTGGTTCTTGAATATGGATTGAATAAAGCGGGTACCTTGTCTGTGGTACTCGAGTTTGTCGGTGGAATATTCTTTATTTATATGGTGTTAAGAAGGTTTTAGTATGATTGAAATTCATCAGGTATCGAAAAGTTATCAAGATACTAAGGTCTTAGATAACGTTACAGCCAATATTAAAAATAGCGGTGTCACTTCAATCATCGGTCCAAATGGTGCAGGGAAATCAACGCTGTTGTCGATTATTGGTCGCCTACTATCGGCGGATCACGGTTATGTCAAAGTGAATAACTTGGATGTATCGACGACACCAAGCGATCAACTCGCTACCTGCTTATCGGTACTTCGCCAAGAAAATCAATTTGCTAGCCGTTTAACGGTGGAAGAGCTGGTTGGTTTCGGGCGTTATCCTTATACCAAAGGGCGTTTAACGCTGGATGACAAACAGAAAATTGACGAGTCTCTGGCGTTTTTGAACCTAACTGAATTTCGTCATCGTTATCTTGATGAGCTTTCTGGTGGTCAGCGTCAGCGTGCGTATGTGGCGATGGTACTATGCCAAGATACCGAATATGTGCTGCTGGATGAACCACTGAATAACTTGGATATGAAGCACGCGGTGATCATGATGAAATTACTGCGCCGTGCGGCGGATGAGCTAGGTAAAACCATCATTTTGGTTATCCACGATATTAACTTTGCTTCTGTGTATTCAGACTATATTGTGGCGCTCAGAAATGGTCGCCTATCTTATCACGGTGCACCAGAAGAGATTATGAAGGCTGAAATTCTTGAGGATATCTTTGATACGCCTTTAGAAGTGAAAGAGCTGGATGGCCGACACATCGCGCTGTATTACTGATTTTTATTTAGAATAAAGCAACTTAAGATCGTGTGATGCCGCAATTTTTTGTGAGTAGGTGAACATTATGGCCATTTCAGTCAGATTAAATGATGACTTTGTGTCTGATGCTAAAATTCACGCTGAAGCGAAAAGCAGAAGTGTTCCTAAGCAAATTGAACATTGGGCTAAAATAGGCTGGATTGCTGAAGAAAACCCTGATCTACCTTATAGCTTTATTGAGGAAATGCTCTTAGCAAAAGCTGAAGTCGAGAATAACAAGGTATCTCGATATGTCAGAAGAACAAAACGAGATTAGAGCTGTATTTACTCACTATTGGCTCACATGAAAACTTCTATGATAATCAGAAGAAACGGACTAAAGCTGATTTGATTTGGATGAGTTAACGATAAGGTGGCGGCAAATAATGCCGCCATTTTTGTTTTAGTGCATAGGAATATTATTGCGGCGGGATCGTAATATCTTCGTCGCTGTCTAGTTCATCCAGTGGCTGAAGGATTTCAAGGCGTTTGATGCCATCGGCATTCACCACTAAACGTGCTAATTCATTGTAAGCTTTCTTATTCATGATGACGCGGCGGCACAGGTAAATATGATAAACCTTTTCGCCAATAATCGCGGGTTCATCATCATTAACCATTAACTCTTCATAGCTAATATCGATATATTTCAGAAAGTCTGAAATATTAACCCGCGTAATATCCACAATAGACGATTGAGTCTGCATAAAGGCTGCAGAATGGCTGCGTAAGGTGACATCCTTGCGATAATACAGAATATCTTCCACGCGCTGCACATTGACCAAATTCACCCAGTGGGATTTTTGGCGCATTTCATGAATATCAGGGGATAGGGTGCTTTCTTTCAGAAAGCGGAATGATTCCTTACAAACCCCAACGGGGTCTTTTACCCCTTCCCGATAAATACGCAATTGGCGGTCGGGGATCCAGCGTTGAAATAACCGATATAGCTGCTCTCGCCCAATTTCTTTTAAGCGATCTTTAAAGATATAACCAATCACCATCGCTAAGAATAAATTAGCGCTGAGTGCACCGTATTTACCTTGCCACATAAAAGCGATAAATGTAGCGAAAATCATCGAAATTGCGGCTGCAATACCATAAATAGAGTGCAAAAGTAGGGGAAGACCTCGTTTGTGGCGAATTTCTAAGTAGAGGTAGCGGTTAATATATTTTTTCAGCAAATTACGGCGATAGGTGACCATTTCCGCGTCGTTTTCATCATGTGGAAAGCTATCAGGGGCTAGCTTTTTCAAGTAACGCATTTCTTGATACCACAGATGGCGAATTTCATCGCGCAAAGGAAGTTGTTTGTCTTTTAATAAATCTTGTAAGTAAAACAAGGTGTAATGGGACATAAACTCATCGCAATAAGCGAAAGCGTTGGATTGAATGACGCTCTCAATTGGTGTTGCATAGGCGCTGAGTTCTCGATAGCGTTTGAGACCATGCCCAATGTCTGCCAGCATCCCCGTTATGTACTCTTCAGTTTGCCGTTGAGAGTTCTGGGCGACCATCTTCAGGGTTAGCCGTACGCTGCGCTTAAAGGTGAGTGCAAAGCGTTTTAGATGGTTTTCATATTCATCTAATGTTGGGGGTAATTCAGGATCTAGCCGTTCCAACCAGCTTTTCAATTCATCAACTAACCCACCTTCTGCGGGAATAGAAGAGAGCTGCACTGTAGGGGCTCGTAGCCGAATATAGTTTTTTAAGCTGCGCTGAAGATTTGAAGGGGTGTAGAGATCCGGGTTAACTTGCATCGATGCCGGAAGAAAAAAGAAGGTTTCAACTTGGTAGCGGATCTCTTTTGATTTTCGAGGGAAAAAGACTTGCTGTTTGATTTCAAACTGCTTTTTACCGTGGATCTTCAGAGATTCTTTAATCATGGTCTTCCTACCGGTGTTTCAGCGTATTCATTCAAATATGAGGTGAATACGATGCAAGTATTTATCAAGGAAGAACAATAGTAATGTGGATGGCAATAAAAGAGAAGGGAGACAAAGAGAAGGGAAACAAAAACGGCCGCTAATGTTTACTTCCAAGCCAAAGCGGAAATAAATAGTCGGCCGTTTTAAGCGTTCGTTGTCAGTTAAAAATTATTTTTTAGCTGCTGGGCGAACTGCGGTTACTTCAATTTCCACTCTCCAAGCTGGGTTAGCCAGTTTAGCGACTTGGAAGGTAGAACGAGCTGGCAGATTGGTCACTTTTTCAGATTCATAGAACTTACTGTAGCCAGCCATGAAGCCAGCGAAGTCCATAGTTCCTTTAGTTTCATCACCACCAACTAAGAAAACTTGCATTTTAACAACGTCATTCATAGTCAGACCCATTTCACCCAGAGTCGCTTGAATTTGTTTCAGAACGTTGATTGTTTGTACTTCAGTGTTACCGTAAGACTCTAAAACGCCTTCTGGAGCATCTTTAGAGATTTTAGAAGGCACTTTTCCGCTCAGGAAAATAATGCTGTTGTTAGCGCCGATTTCTACTGATTCAGCGATAGGGAAACCTTTAACTGGAACACGTTTCACATCGTCCGCTGCGTTTGCAGTTGCTACACCCAGAACTAAAGGTAAGGAAAGCAGTAAACTTTTATAGCGCATAATAAACTCCATATATTATATAGTTAAGTAAGAACCTATTAAGACTTTATTGTCTTTAATAGGTTCCATTTAATTGCCTTTCGTTTTAATTAACTAAAACGAGACAGCTTGTATGGCGTCGGATCGATAAATGTTTTTTCGTCCATTAACAACTCAGCAGTTAATCGACCAGCCGCCGGGCTTTCAGTCATACCCCAACCAGTCGCGGTATTGATAACCAGACCTGGGTACTGTTCAACTTTAGAAATGATTGGAATCTCGTCATCAGTTGGAGAAACGGTGCCGCCCCAACGTTCAACAACTTTAGATTCTTTAAATACTGGGAATTCTTTTCTCAGACGCTCAAGAACGCCATCTAAGTGGTCGTTGTTTGGCGTGTTAGTTGCTGTACGGAACTCTTCGAATGGCGTCTTCTCGTCTAAATTCCAAGACGTTGCCATAGTAAATGAGTTGAACAGATCTTTACCGAGAGAGAATTCTAATGGTAATTCACCGCCACCTAATACGTGCAGGAAGCGAGGCCCTAACAGGAAGCTATCTTTCACGATAGAGCTGGTGAAGATACGTGGTGCAACCGCGTAAGTCCCATCTGCTTGCTCACGGAAGTGGATACCGTTTGGCAGGTGAACGTTACCTTTTGGTGCGCCTGGAACGCCAGTAATACGTTGTTGAGACAGGTAAACGTTCAGAGTAGGGACATCAACACCTAAGTTACCCATGAACAGACGTGACCAAATACCACCAGTCAGAACGACTTGAGAGGTTTTGATTGCGCCTTTTTCAGTCACAACGTCAGAAATTTTACCGCCTGCGGTTTCTAAGCCACGAACTGCGCAATTTAGGTAGATTGGAATACCAATTGATTTTGCGTAGTTAGCCATTGCTGGGGTAACAGTTTCTGGGTCAAGACTACCAGAATCTTCTTCAAAACCACCAATTTTCCATGGGGTTTGAGCATCAACCAGACGATTAGCCAGTTCTTGACCTTCAATCATACGGGTTCTCAGCGGGGTATCGAAACCTGGGTTTTCAGACGCAGATTTAATCCACGCTCTTGCAACTTCCAGATCTTCTTCGCTTGAAGGAACTTCAACACGACCTTGAACACGGTAGCTAGTGTCAGCACCGATTTTTTCGTTCATGCCGAGCCATTGAATTTTTCCGTAGTGGTGTAATGGGAAAATAGCTGGGGAGGTTTTATAGCTGATGATTTGGCTGTATGCACGACCCGATTGCTCGCCGCCGACAACGCCTTTTTCACAGATAACCACGTTTAAGCCGCGCTCTTTCAGGTTAATCGCAGTCATGATGCCTTGCAGACCAGCACCGATAACAACCGCATCAGCAGATGCTGGTAATTTACCTTCGGTACCCGCGACTGCCGGTACGCGTGATGGCGTAGCTTCAAAACGACCTTCTCTGCGGATCATAGGGACAACAGCAGCGCCCCCAGCAATAACACCAGCAGCACCAACCCCTAATAATAGTTTTCTTCTCGAGATTTTCATCTATAACCTCAATAACAATCTTGTTTTTTATATAGTAAATAATTTCAAATTGAGATAATGATCTTATCATATATTTTGAAATTGTTAAGTATCGAAAGTATTTGTTAATAAAATTGAGTGAAAAGTTTGAATGGGTTATTTGATCTGGTCAGTGTTGTTGGGGGTTTGTCGCAATTTGAATTATTTTATCAATAGCAGAAATAGACAAATTTAATTGTTAATGTCAGTAAAAGTGTACAGGTGTAAATATATAAATTTCAGATAAGGTGAATATTTCAGTGTCTAAGTTGAGGGAGGGTTAAATAATTAATATCAGTTGATTATGCTGAATTTAGATTAAGTTTTATTTTATTTTCTACCTTGGAGAATAAATATTAAGTTGAATTTTTTAGCTGTTTTATCATCAATTGATGGATTTTCGCTCAATTAATTTACGTTTAGTTGTACTGTATATTTACTGATGATGTTAGAAGTGGTTGCTTTTTGTTCTATATGTGGTTTTCTTTATATCAATATGAAAAATATGATCTTTTATTTTTACTGTGATTTTCCTAGCATAATAAGTTAATTATTTATTTGATAATTTTTTTGTTTCCAATCCTTAATCGAAATAAATCCCACACCCTTCCTGAGAGTATTTGACTGTTAGTTGCTCATGTTTAAATGCGATTATTAACACTACTAAGTGTAATGATTTTATTTATGCTGATTTTTTGCATTTTCATTTTTCATATTAAGAGCGAATTTATTATTTTATCTTGCTGATAATTTACTCAAATTAATTAAGTGGGAAAGATTTTGCTTATTTTAGTATTTAACATTTGATTGGTTTTTAAGCTAAGAAATGATGGTTAATAAAATGTTAAATAAATAGTCGGGATTACTATTACGAATACATTAAATTGGTTTTAGAGGAAGTAAATGGCTTTTATCGCATCAATGACAGTTTATTTTGGGAAGCGCTTCGCAGCATTGAGATGAGGGTTTGTGACTCTTTTATTTTTTATGCAGCATGATTTTAATGGATGTAAATCTATTATCGGGAAGATTGAGGGGAAGCTTTTTAAAAGGGGAGAGAGTTCAGCAGGAAAGCCCCAGAACGAGAAAAGCCACCTAGGTAGGTGGCTTTTCCAAGTACTTTCTCGCAGGAGACCTCAAGCTGAGGCGGCTCCGCCTTAATGTTCGTTATTAAGCCAAAGCCGCCCTTTATTGTCAACATCTGAGTTTCATAAAAGGAGATTTAATGCTCAGTTTTATTTCTAATGACCGTTTGGATATTTATGTTAGTCAGCTAAAAGTCAATAAAAATCAAGTTATTGCTGCATATTATTGGAATAAGTCACTGGGAGGTGCGATGTTTCCTGCCATTCAATGTTTAGAAGTGACCTTAAGGAATGCCTTAGATGTCGTAATACAGAAATATCCACCACCAGGCGCAGCAGGATTATGGCATGCAAATCATGATTGGATATTTAATTTGGCATCGTATATGGGGAAGAGGGCCTATCCTATCAATCGTTTGAACGGGTTCGAGAGCTGAGAAACCGGCTTTCACATCATGAGGCGATATGGAAATTTTATTATGATAATCCAATGACAAGAAAACCTGATTTTTCTAAACCTGTTTATGGAATACAAGCCAGTATTAATTTATTAAGAAAACACTACCAAGATATGATTGAAATGATCGGTTGGATGGATAAGCAAAGGCAATACAATTTCCTTAAGCATTCGGCTAACCAGCGTTTTTATGCGATTTGTTCTGTTGATGGTTTGAACAGCTACATTTCGCCAGAAAAAATTGAAAATCAAATTAATTATGTAAAAGGCGGGCATGGGATCCGAAAAGTGATTAAAGTTCTTAATCGAGGGCACTATATTCGTATCGTTGAAAATGGCAGTACGATTATGTCGTTGGGACCTGATTGTATTATGGTACCTAAATAGGGAAGATAAATGGTCATTATCAATAGTGAATGGCTCGCTTTATTGAATAATGACCATTATTACTCTCTTAACTCAATGCATCTGCCACCGCTTTAAAGCGAGCGAATTTATCCCGTAGTTGCTGATAAGCAATAGGGTTAGGTTGATACGCGGTGATTTTCGGTGTGCTTGATGCTATCGCGGTATCAAACCCGGAATAATATCCAGAGCCGACTGCGGCGCATAGTGCGGCGGCTTGGCAGCCTGACTGCTGAACATCAACCACTTCAAGAGGCAGATTACTGGCATCACAGAACATCTGCATCCACAACGCCGAATTGGTTGGGCCACCGGTAAATCGGATAGCTTGTGTGCAGTCATCAATGCCAACAATACGGTCTTGATGCAGCAAATGAGAAAACACAATTCCCTGATAAATGGCGTAAGCAATATCCCCTTCAGTATGATGGGAGCTTAACCCGAGTAGCCCGCCATGCAGGTTACTGTGGTAGTTAGAACCATATAACCAAGGGAAAAATAGAATATCGTTTTGCCGTGTTGCCCCTTCGGCAACGCAAGCATTGAGCACTTTGTAATCTTGCAAGCGTTGGTTGAAAAAGTGTCGCGTGAACCAAGCGAGGTTACTGGCTGAGGTTGGGCTACCTTCATGAACAAAATAGGTGCCGGGAATACAGTATTTGCCCCACACATAAGGGTAATCGGCAGGCATGATTTTATCGAAAACTCGCGTGGAGATAGTCCAGGTTCCAGCGACGGCACTGAGTTTATCTTTTTGGCTGACACCCGATGACAACGCAGCTCCTACAACATCGAAGAACCCGCCAAATACTGGCGTACCTTCTTTAAGGCCGCACTCTTTTGCGGCATGGCTCGTGACGCAGCCCGCTGACTGTGCGGAGTTAATCACTGGCGCGAGTTTGTCATTGGCTTCTTCAATACCAAACAATTCACAGAGTTTAGGGTCATAGCTGGACGTTGTCGGGTTATATAACTGGCTGCCCGAAATGTTGGTTTCTTCGCAAGTGAGCTGGTCAGTTAATCGATAACGAATATAGTCGTGAACCATCAAAACATAGCGAGCATCGCGATAGCTGTCTGGCTCATATTGTTTTAACCAATTTAGCAGGGCAACAGGGTGCGATGCCCAAAGTTGCTGCAAACTCAGCGGATAGGCTTGTTCTGCGGTACCATTTTGGTGCCATTGATCAACAATCGCTTGTGCGCGGGAATCCGAAGAAACAATGCCGTTTCTGACGGGTTTTCCGTGTTTATCCAGTAAATATAGCCCTTTGCCGTGAGAGGAAAAGCTGACGCCCGCGATTTGTGATGCTGACAATTGGCTCTTAGCGATAGCTTCACGGATCACACCGCAAGCGACTTGCCACAGGGTTTCCATATTACGTTCACTAAACCCAGCTTGTGGGCTTTCAGTGGGAAAAGGGTGCTCAGCAACCACCAGCTCTTGGCCTTTAGGGCTGTAGATCCCCGCTTTGATCACGGTGCCCCCAAGGTCGACACCCATGAAAAATGTGTTCATTGTCGGCTCCTTAGTTTTCCCAACCCGCTTGCTGCATTTTATCTTCAATCCAATGGCGGGCATTGATGATTTCAATCAGCGGCTCATCGGCTTTTTCCGTCCACATTTCAATTAAGAAGGTACCGCGATAATTGAGCTGCTTAAGCTGTTTGAACAGAGCCACAAAATCCACGCACCCTTCGCCAAATGGCACATCACGGAATTGACCTTTGCAACTGCCTGTTACGGCGTAGGTATCTTTCAGATGCAGAGCAACAATATTTTCGATGCCTTTGGTTAACTCGGCAGCCACATCACTACCCCAAGCGGTTAAGTTACCGACATCAGGATAAACTTGGAACCACGGTGAGCGAATTTTATCGGCAAGCGCTTGCCATTTAGTGATCGAATTCATAAAGGGGGTATCCATGATTTCGACGGCGCACATCACTTGAGAAGCTGCAGCAATTTCTGCCACCCATTTCATGCCTTCTTCAAAGCGGGCAATGGTGCCTTCATCTTGCTCTTCGTAATACACATCATAGCCAGCCAACTGAATGGTACGAATACCAAGATCTTGAGCCAATTTGATGGCTTTTGTCATTAGCTCACGGGCTTTTTGTCGCGTATTTTCATCATGGCTACCAAATGGAAAACGGCGGTGACCTGATAGACACATCGTTGGAATGCGTACCTGCGTTTTTTGGATGGCAGCCACTAACTCTAAGCGTTGTTCCAAACTCCAATCTAAACGGGCTAAACGCTCGTCCGTTTCATCAACCGACATCTCGACAAAATCAAATCCCGCCGCTTTTGCGATAGCTAATTTTTCGCTCCAGCTACTGTGCTTTGGAAGGGCTTTTTCATAGATACCAATCGGATTTTTTCGTGAAATAGTCATCTTTATTCCCTGTAAGTTAATTTTGTACGGATGCTTTATTGAGGCGTTGATTGCGCATCATTGCACGCTTAGCGCTCCACTTTTCTTTAAAGAATTTGAAGGCGAGAGCGAGGATCAACGTAATACCCCAAACCGCGAGATTGAAGTGCAGGCTGACGCCCAACAGGCTAAGACCCGTCGCGATAACTTGCAGAACCAGCAGGGCGCAGAAGACGCGGCTGACTTTACCGACGCCGCCGAATGGGTTAGTGCCCCCCAGTACGATGGCTAAAATGGTTAGCAGTAAGTAAGAGTCGCCATATCCCATACGTGCGGAGTTAAAACGCGCCATCATGATCAGCCCTGCCAGCACACACAGCAGGCTGGAAATGGTGTAGATCGCAATCATCACGCGGTCGGTACGCACGCCGCTAAACCAAGTCGCATTAATGTTACTGCCACTCATATAGATGTTTTTACCAAGGCGGGTACGACCTAAAAACAGTGCCAAAATAATTGCGGTCACAATGAAAATAATCATGGCAATTGGCATACCGAAAACGGTGTCAGAACCAATGCCACGAACCACTGGTGGCATCCCACTGAGTGCGGCACCTTTGGTGAGGTAAACGCCAATACCGCTGATAATGGTCATGGAACCAAGAGTGACCAAAATCGGGTGAGCACCAATATGGGAAATCATCAGCCCCGTTAAGCAGCCAATAATAACGGCGATAACGGTGGCACCGATTAACGCAAAGACCAGCCACATTAGCTGCGTGCCCGTTCCAGCATCAACAGGTAAGTAATTGATAAATACCCAAGCCATAAACAGACCGGTTAAGTTAGCCGTGCTGATAATGGCGAGGTTTAACCCGCCACTCAACATCGGAACAAACATGGCGAAGGTCAGAAGACCCAGCTCTGGCAACTGAAAGGTAATACTTAAAAAGGTATTCTGGGTAAAAAAGTGCCCTGGCATAGCGATACTGAAAGCCGCAATAGCGATCAAAAAGATTGAAAGCAGTCCGATAACAGAGCCATCAATTTTAAAAAAATCTTGTTTTTTCATGGTGATATTCCTGTTAAACAAAGCCTACGTCCGTTTCTTTACGCTTTTTGTAGTGAGTAATACAAATGGCGATAAGAATGACCATACCAATGACGATATTGACGAAGTAGTTAGACACCCCGATCAAGTTCAGACCGTTTTTCAAGATACCGATGAGGAAAACCCCCATAAGCGTACCGATAACGCTACCGCGACCGCCGGATAAACTCGCGCCACCTAATACTGCTGCCGCCAAGACATCCAATTCGCCACCAACCAATGCACTTGGCACCACTTCACTCATACGGTAGGTTTGCAGCATGCCGCCAATCGCCGCCATAGCACCGAGATAACCGTAAGCAAACAGGTAAATCACCCAGACGCGAATACCAATACGTGAAGCCGATTCTTGGCTGCCGCCCACTGCATACAGTTGGCGACCAATATGGGTTTTGTTCATTAAGATCCACGTTAAAAACGCGATCCCCAACATCACGATCAATGGCAAACCAATTTGATAATATTCACCATCCACTTCAAAAGGCAGGATAGTGACAGGATCCACCCACCAGTCCGGTAAGTCATAGATACTGTGCCCGTTGGTTAGCCACATCAGCATGCCGAATAGCAAAGATTGCATACTAATGGTGATAATGATCGACACCACATTGAGGGAGTAAATCAAAATCGCGTTGATCAACCCAAAGGTGATCCCGATGACAATCGCAAGAGCGATACTGAGGGTCGGGCTTTCGAGTAATCCTTGCAGTAAGAAGGTGGCAATCACATATTGGACAACTGAGGCAACGGCAGCGAAAGAGATATCAATACCGCCAGTGACTAGCACCACGAATAATCCCAGTGCAAAAATACCGGTGACCGCATAGCTTTCGCTTAAGTCGAGCAAGTTTTGAATAGTGAGAAACTGTGGGCTCATTAAGGTGAAAAATATCACCATCACGAGGATCACCCAAATAAGCCAGCCTTCAACAGACTGCGGACGAAGTTTTTGCCAATTAGCCATTGATGATTTCCTCCAATTGTTGCTCAGTCATGGAATCCGTCACAATTTCTTTGACGATAGATCCTTGCTTCATATGTAAAATGCGATCGCAGTTGTAGAAAGCTTCAGAGGCCTCATCGGTGATCAATAAAATGGCGATCCCAACACCAGAAAGGCGATGGATCAGCTTGTAAATACTGTCTTTAGCACCGATATCGACCCCCACGGTAGGGGCATCAAGGATCAGCACTTTAGGGCGCGTCAGGATCCATTTGGCGAGCACCACTTTCTGCTGATTTCCTCCCGATAAGGTGGAGAGAGCATTGTTTGGGTCGGTCACTTTAATATCCAAATCTGCGATCCACTCTTGGACGATTTGCTGGCATTTTTGCTCATCAATCAGATGCAGAGGGGTTTTCAGTCGATCTAAAATCGAAATCACCATATTGTCAGTGATAGACTGCTGCAAAATCGCCCCCAGTGTCAGGCGGTCTTCAGACACGTAACCAATACCATGTTTGATAGCTTGGGCATTGTTTTTGAAGATAATCGGCTTGTCTTCGACGATCATTTCGCCGCTGTCAGGACGGGTGATCCCAAACAGAGATAGGGCAAGCTCGGTACGACCAGAACCTAATAATCCGCAAAGCCCCAGCACTTCGCCGCGCTTTAACGACAGGGAAATATTTTGGTATTGCCCTTTACGGCTGAGGTTTTTCAGCTCTAAAACCGTATGCGTTTCTTCAGCATTGTTCGGTAGCTTACGTTCATGAACAATGTCGAGCCCCGTCATCAGCTCAGTGATTTTTCGTGTGGTAAGATCCGCAGCTGGCCACGTCCCCATTTTTTGACCATCACGAATAACGGTAATGCGGTCAGAAATCTCTTTGACTTCTTCTAATCGATGGCTGACAAAAACAACGGTGATGCCTTTATTTTTTAAGTAATTCACGGTAGAAAGTAGCTGATTAACTTCGGTGCGAGTTAATGAGGCCGTTGGTTCATCCATGATCACTAAGCGCGCATCTGCTACCAGTGCACGGCAAATAGCAACTTGCTGGCGCTGGGCGATTGGCAGAAATTGCACTGGGGTATCAGGGTCAATGGTGAACTCAAGTTCTTTGAGAATTTGTAACGCTTTTTCCCTCACTTTTCCTTTCTGAAACCAACCAAAGTAACCGTTTAAATTCAGTTCAAAGGCGATGTTTTCCGCCACAGTTAAGTTGGGAAATAAGGATAAGTCTTGGTAGATAACTTGAACGCCAAGCTCTCGCGCTTTGTCTGGCGTCAGGCGAGAGTATCGTTTGCCATCTATTTCAATTTCGCTACCTTCATCGGGAGCATAAACGCCGCTAATGGTTTTAATTAACGTACTTTTTCCGCAGCCATTGGTGCCCGCTAAACAGTGAACTTCACCTTTGTTTAGCGTCAAGTCGATATTGCGTAATGCACGATGACCACCAAAGCTTTTGGAAAGATCCCGTAACGTAATCAGTGGGGAGTTTTTTTCGGCTGTCATAGTGGAGTCCTGGTGTTGACTGTGTCGTCAGATTCAGAGTGACAACAGACACCGCTATCAGACCTAAATAGGGTGCTGCTGTCACTTAAACTATGTGAAACAAAATAATACTGTTGTCGTATTTTTATTATGTAGTGCGAAATTACAGACCGACTTCAACCAGCTTTTTGGTGTTTTCAATATTCAGATTAACTGGGTTGTCGCTGAGGATGGTGTTGCCACTCACTTTAATCTCACCCATATCACCGATGCTGACGCCAGTTTTGATCTCTTCGCCATTCATCATTGCCGTCGCGACTTGTACGAAAACTTGACCAGCCACTTTCGGGTTAGAGATATAGCCGCCGTCAATCGCGCCTTTTTCTAACAATTTGATGCCTTGGCCCGGTGTAAATGTACCGAAGACACAGGTTTCTGCATTTTTACGACGTTTGTCGATAGCTCGACCCGCACCGATAGGCCCTTGGGAACCAAATGACATGATACCTTTGAGATCTTTATGTTTAGATAGCAAGTCGTTTGTGGTACGCATAGAATCATCAACGGATTCCGCGACACCAAAGCGGTCATCGACCATTTGCATTTTTGGATAGTGCGCTTTTTGGTAAGCGATAGCCGCATCAGCCCATTCGTTGACGAGTGGTACAGTCAGGCTGCCCACGAACATGGCGTATTTACCTTCTTCACCCATACATGCAGCCATATCTTTCATATGGTTAGCGCCCATGCTTTGGGTATCCAGTAATTCGAAATCCCAATCCGCATTTTTTTGATCTGGGGATTCGTGAGTAATCACTTTGATACCTGCTTCTTGAGCGCGTTTTAAAACTGGCTCAAGGACTTTTGCATCGTTAGGAACAACGCCGATAACATCGACTTTCTTCGCGATTAAATCTTCAATTGCACGAACTTGCTCCGCAGGGTCAGCAGTAGTTGGACCCACTTGGAATGCATTCACGCCGAGTTTTTTACCTTCTTCGGTGATCCCTTGCTCCATGACGTTAAACCAAGGAATTCCCCCCACTTTCACCACGACACCCATGGTAAATGGCTTTTGTGCTTTCTGTGATTCAGCCATCGCCATGTTGGAAAACAGTGCGGCACCCATTAAGCAAGGTAAAACTAATTTTTTCATATTCATCGTTATATTCCTCAGGGATGATGTGCAGATATAGCCATGCTCATCAACATAGGGTTAATGTTTTGTTTAATCGGATAGATATAATTAATTTCTATTAATCGTTAATTTAATTAATAGGTTTCTTTGCTGCCTGGTGTAATTCGATTATTTAAAATAAAAACAAATTGCTTAATTTACTCACTTAGTTACGCTGGGACTATCATCGATATAAATACTATTTATTACACTGAATACTATTTATCACACTCAATAATGTTTAATTTTGGAAATACTTGCTTGAAATTTTTATCATTAAGTTTATTGGTAATTAACACGTTAATATCATTTAAGGTACAAACCTGGCTAAAAGCGTATTGATCTAATTTATTGTTATCCGCTAATAACACACAATTCTCGGAAACCTGAATCATAATATTTTTTAATTTGGCATTAACTTCACTGCCATCTCGAACGCCAGTTTCAATATTGAATCCTTGGCATGATAAAAATAACGTTTTAATTTGAAAGCTACGGATAATACTTTCAGAAATGGGACCATGAAAATCATCATGGCGTTCTGAATATTCTCCACCAATACCAATGACGCGAACACGATCTCGACATGCTAATGCTTGAATGATTTTGACGGAGTTGGTGACCACCGTAATATCGATATCGGGTATTTGTCTTGCTAGAAACCAGCATGTGCTGCTGTTATCCATCATGATGCAGTCACCTGGCTGAATAAACTTCAACGCTGCTTTGGCGATTTTCATTTTCGCATCTGGGTTCTCTTCCGTTCTTTTACGAAAGGATTCTGCACCATCGACCATTTGACTGAGTTTGACCGAAGAGGGCATCACATTCAGTACCGGGCTTTCATCCTGCTCAGTGGCAACCGCACCGCCAAAACTACGAATTAAACGTTTTTCACGTTCTAATACCGTTAAATCTCGGCGAATAGTTTCTTGAGAAACGTGACAAAGCTGGGCTAAATCGCGCACTAACGCTGAACCATGTTGAGAAACATGGGAGCAAATTAATCGGTGGCGTTCAGCTTGTAGCATCTCAAAACTCCTATTCAGCCCATGGCATCTATTCTTTCCGCGATAAACATTCTTTCCACGATAAATAGTCTGCCAGTGCTGAATTTTTTTTGTCGTGATTCGACTCATGTAATAACGGATAGAAACAAACAAAGCTATTTATAGAGTTGTTCGTCACGTTTGTATGAAACAAATATTTTATCTTTCATTTTTATCGTTAATTAGATCACTAAATATGGCGGTATACAGTCAGAAACCAGATGAGGTATTAATCAACTTTCACATATTCGGGCATTTTTTCTAGGCGTATTTTTGTTTGAATTAGTCCGGTTATGACCGAGTTTGACTGACTTGTGTTGTTTTGTTAATGGTTTGTAAAGTGTCGGGCTTTTTTATTCAGCTAAATCTGTTTACCTTAATAATCAGAACAACGTCTATTCATCGACAGCAAATAGAGAATAAAAGAGAACCTTGTCGTTGATATGACTCGCTATTTTCATATCGTATTCACGCCATCTTTTTACACCTAGGGAGGTAATCATGCTGGAGACATTAAAACAGCAAGTATTTGAGGCGAATCTTGAGTTACCTAAACATAAGCTAGTGACGTTTACGTGGGGTAATGTGAGTGGGGTTGACCGAGACGCCGGTTTGATGGTGATTAAACCTTCAGGGGTGGATTATGAAACCATGAAAGCGGATGACATGGTGGTCGTTTCATTAACTACCGGTGAAGTCATCGAAGGAAAATATAAGCCTTCTTCAGACACCGACACTCACTTAGCGCTATATCAAGCCTTTCCTGAGATTGGGGGTATTGTTCATACTCATTCGCGCCATGCAACCATTTGGGCACAAGCTGGCTTACCGCTAAGCGCATTAGGGACCACACATGCCGATTATTTTTATGGTGAAATACCTTGTACCCGTAAAATGACAGAAAGCGAGATTGCGGGTGAATATGAGAGAGAAACTGGGCATGTGATTATTGAAACATTTAAACAGCTCGGAATTTCTGCAAAGGATATTCCTGCGGTATTAGTCCATAGCCACGGTCCTTTCGCTTGGGGCAAAGATGCTCACAATGCGGTACACAATGCAGTGGTGTTGGAAGAGATTGCTTATATGAATTTATTTACGCGTCAATTGACACCTCAAATTGATGATATGCAGAAAGTATTACTGGATAAGCATTATTTACGTAAACATGGAAAAAATGCGTATTACGGACAAAAGTAGAGTTTATTTCTTTTTAAATACGTTATTTTAAGACTATTTATTTTATTGTTAATAATTTGATAAATTGATTTTTCATTTAATTGAAAGGTTTTAACTCGCTCAGTGTTCATTGAATGCCATATACAGTTACCTTATACAAATTATCTATAACAACAGCCACGGAAATATTATCGTGGCTTTGCCATGCAAAAATATTTTTATCAGGGTATAGGGTTAAATTGTAAGTCGGTTTAAACTGGCGCGGTGTATTGGTGATACTGAGTGGAAAGGACATGTCTAATCGAGTACTTTTTCTATTTTTGACCTTTTTCGTTAATCTTTTTTCTGTTTCACATGCTGCGGATATAAAAAGTAATAATTTAATTATCAGCGGTTCAAAAGCTATCAATCTTGACAATTGGGAGCTGGTGGATGTGCCTCCTAAATTGATTCAGACAAAAGCGCCAGAAAACATCTTTGCTATTGTAGGCGGTCAAATGCGTATTGTTGGAGAGATTAATCCAGACAATGGCTTTTACGCCTATAGTCCAAATGGTGACTATAATGCCCTACAGTTTGGTAATGATTTCGCTTATGTTAAAAGCACTCAGATATCCAAAAAGAAGCCTCGATATGTCCCTGAAGATGACCGTTTAAACGATCTTAAAAACCCGGTTTATGATTATTTGATTACGAGCCAAAAAACGCCGGTATTCAGTGCAACTGATGAAGATTCTCGGCAAATCGCCTCCTTATGGGAAAATTTACGCTATCCAGTATTGGCTCGGATGATCAAAACTGATGAAGATGGGGACAAAACCTCATGGCTAACCATTCGTCTCGGGGATCGTCTGGGTTATGTTCGTTTAGATGATGTGGCGATTGATAAAGGCATCCCTATTTTTACTTATCACCATATTCTCGAAGACAGTGAAAATAAAAACTTTCGTCATACTTCGACGACAACCTCGGTTGATGCTTTTCGTGAGCAAATGAATTACCTCAAAGAGATGGGGTATCAAACATTATCACTCGAAGATGTGGAAGGTTATTTAAATAAGAATACGAATTTACCAGGGCGTGCCGTGGTACTCACGTTTGATGACGGGCTTAAATCCGTTTATCGCTATGCATTGCCTATTTTAAGAGATAACCAGCAACAGGCGACGCTATTTGTCATCTCTTCGCGCATCAAAACTCAGCCACAAAAATGGGATCCAGATTCTCTGCAATTTATGAGTAAGCAGGAAATTAAAGAGAGCCAAGATGTTTTCAATATTCAATCCCATACGCACTTTTTACATCGCTTAGATAACCGAAATAACCCAATTATCTTTAGCCGTAAAGAGCATACAATTATGCTGGATTTTAAACGTTCAATGAAAGTTTTGGCAAAATTCGAAAGAGACCAGCGTTATTTGGCCTACCCATTCGGTGCCTATAACCAAACGGCGATTAATGCGGCAAAAGAAGCGGGCTTACATATTGCGGTGTCCACCATCCAAGGTAAGGTAAAGCTCGGTGATAATCCTTATGCACTAAAACGCCTGTACGCTTACAGCACTGACCCGATTAGCAAATTTGCGTTGATGGTAGGCAATAGCGAGCAGGATGTGGTGAATAAGAACGTTGTCGTTGATAAATAAATTGAAAAGACCTTGGGCGCAGTATGCAAAAGGCCCAAGGTTTTATTCGCTTTGCGCTGAACATGTTGCCATTTCGGCTGTTAACCATTGGCGGAAATATTGTGTTAACGGGTTGTGTTCAGCGTCTTTATGAATTAACCATGCCCATTTAGCGCCTGTTACGCGCTGCTCTGTGAGTGGAATTAATTGCCCTGAATTTAGAGCGTGTGCAGCGAGTAATTGGCTGACTAATCCGATCCCCAATCCTTGGCTAACTGCATCTAATAACAGGCTAGGGTCTGAAAAATTAACCCCTCTTTGTGATTGTCCAACCGGTTCACCACCGCCAATAATCCAGTTATTCCAATCCATCTCTCGCTCGCCGTGTAGTGTTAAAGGCGATTTAGCACCAAGTAGGCTAGGGTGGCAAGCTGGGTAGAGACTATCTTGATATAACACTTCAAAAGTACATTCATTTTGTATGGCTAGGTCATCACGGATCGTGATATCAATGGTTTCCATTTCCATATTTGGTACGTCATAGGTAGTGAATAACCAAATATCAATGTCAGGGTATCGTTGTTGAAACTGTCCTAGTCGAGGTAATAGCCAGTGACGAGCAAATGCAGGCGTTGTGTTCACAATAAGTTGGTTAGATTTTCGATACTGATCGAGCCGGCGAACGCCAATCGCTAATTGTTTCAATGTATCCTGAACGCTATTGTAAAAATCCTGTCCGGCATCCGTGAGCGTGACACTGCGTCCTTGTCGAATAAATAGTGGCTGCCCGAGCTGGCTTTCTAAACTACGAATTTGCTGACTAATTGCAGATTGTGTGACATGCAATTGCGCTGCAGCTTGATGGAAACTTCCCAATCGGGCGGCCGCTTCAAACCCGCGTAATGCATTTAATGGTGGCCAATATTTTAGCATGCTTGATAAGCTCATCTAATCAGTTGTGCGCTAATTATATCGTTAGTTTTATGGCTATCAAGGGAATTAAGATAGGTGTATTGAAAATCACTGAATAGTATTACTTATCATAATGAGAATTAAGGAACCCAGTATGCCGACTCGTCGTCAGTTTATCCGACAAACCTCAGTCATTAGTGCCATAGGCGTTGCAGTCTCTTTTGGCATATCACCGGTTGCAATAGGAAATACGCGGAGTGAAAAACAGGGAATGATGCCAGATGAAGGGGAATTACAGCAGTGTGCTTTCATTGCCTTCGGTGCCCAAAAAGCCATTTGGGGAAAATTCACTACAGATGTGCAAATAACATTAGGGAGCATTGCCAGAGCGATTGCTAATTACCAGCAAGTGGTGGTTTTTTGTCGAGAAAATGAGCGTCAGTTAGCTGAGGAAATGTGTGGTAGCCAAAATACGCGTTTTATCACGACAGAGCTCGATGATATATGGATGCGTGATATCGGAGCTAATTTTGTGGTTAATCCCAAAGGGGAGCTCAATGCCGTTGATTTTAATTTCAATGGTTGGGGCAATAAGCAGCAACATGATAACGATGCCCAATTGGCAAAATTTCAAGCGCAGCATTTTGGCGTGATGACCCCATTAATCAGTCGCTTAACTGGAGAGGGTGGCGGGATTGAGGTTGATGGTCATGGAACTGGGATGATGACGGAAAGTAGTTGGGTAAATGATAATCGCAACCCTAATTTAACTCGAGATAAAATAGAGGAAGAGCTAAAAAAAGCATTAGGATTACGTAAAATCATCTGGTTGCCTGGCATTAAAGGAAAAGATATAACGGATGCACATGTCGATTTCTACGCGCGTTTTGTGAAACCAGGGGTTGTTTTGATCAATCTCGATAATGATTCGGACTCCTTTGATTATGAAGTCACGCGCAAGCATATGGACATTTTAGAAAATGCGACGGATGCTGACGGACGAAAACTGAAAATTTATACGGTGTCGCCACCTAGTACTCTGCGCCAAACTCGTTTTAGCCAACATAACCCTGATTTTGCCGCGGGTTACATTAATTACTTTGTCATCAATGGTGCCGTTATTGCGCCTGAATTTGGGGACAAGCAGGCGGATCATGATGCGAAGCAGCTCCTTAAAATGCTATACCCAGACCGAGACATTATCATGCTAAATATTGATGTCATCGCAGCGGGTGGTGGTGGGATACACTGTGTAACTCATCAATTACCCGTGCATAATGACTGAAGATAAAAAGCGTTAAACAAAAAATTGCCTACTTTAATGTGAGTAAAGTAGGCAATGATGGGGAAGATTTATTGCACTAGGTGATTATTTAACACATTTATTGCAGGCTTCTTTTTGCACAATATCAAAGAAGTTATTGCCTTTGTCATCGACCAGAATAAAGGCCGGCAACCCTTCTACTTCCATTTTCCATACGGCTTCCATACCTAACTCTGGGTATTCGAGGCAATTTAAGCTTTTCACAAATTCTTGCGCCAAAATTGCTGCGGAGCCACCAATGCTACCAAGATAAAAACCGCCGTGTTTTTTACACGCATCGGTCACGGCTTGAGTTCGGTTGCCTTTTGCTAACATCAACATGCTAGCGCCGTGGGATTGGAATAGATCAACGTATGGGTCCATACGGTTTCCGGTCGTTGGGCCTAAAGAACCCGATACCATATCTTCAGGTTTTTTCGCAGGGCCTGCGTAATAGACCATATGATCTTTAAAGTACTGTGGTAGCTCTTCACCATTATCTAAGCGCTCTTTGAGCTTGGTATGGGCGATATCGCGAGCGATGATCAGTGGACCACTGAGGGATACACGGGTCGACACAGGGTGTTTACTCAACTCGGCCAAAATATCTTTCATTGGGCGGTTGAGGTCGATATGAACCACGTTCCCTTCTGTCTGATGACGCATCGATTCAGGAATATATTGCGCTGGATTATGTTCCATTTTCTCCAACCACAATCCGTCCTTGGTGATTTTTGCTTTGATATTGCGGTCAGCAGAGCAAGAAATGGCTAAACCGATCGGGCAAGAAGCACCATGGCGAGGCAAGCGAATAACACGCACATCGTGGGCAAAGTATTTGCCGCCAAATTGCGCACCAAAGCCGAGATGGCGTGATGCTTCTAATAACTCATTTTCTAGCTCAATATCACGGAACGCACGGCCATACTCATTACCTGTCGTTGGCAGGTTGTCATAGTATTTTGCTGAAGCCAGTTTGGCTGTTTTCAGCGTGGTTTCTGCAGAAGTACCGCCGATAACGAATGCGATATGATAAGGTGGGCAAGCGGTTGTCCCTAAGTTTCTCATTTTCTCAATTAAGAAGTTTTTCAACTTAGCCGGGGTCAGCGTTGCTTTAGTTTCTTGATAAAGGGCAGATTTATTTGCAGAGCCGCCGCCTTTGTTAACAAACAAGAAATGGTATTCATCACCTGTGGTGGCAAAAATGTCAAATTGCGCTGGTAAGTTCGTACCTGTATTGACTTCGTTGAACATATCCAGCGGGGCATTTTGCGAAAAACGCAGGTTTTCGTGTTGGAAAACGTTATAAATGCCTCGAGAGAGGTATTCTTCGTCATCACTGCCAGTCCAAACTTGTTGGCCTTTTTTCCCGACTACGGCAACAGTTCCCGTATCCTGACAGTTTGGCAGAATACCTTTCGCAGAAATCTCGGCGTTACGCAGTAATTGTAGGGCGACATACTTGTCATTCTCGCTCGCTTCAGGATCTTGCAAGATAGCCGCCACTTGTTTTTGGTGGGCAGGTCTTAAAAAGAACTGGGATTCATAAATTGCATGTTCAGCAAGAAAAGTTAAAGCCTCTGGCTCAATTTTTAACATTTGCTTCCCAGCAAATTGCTCTACAGAAACATATTTATCAGAGACTTGGTAATATTCGGTTTTATCCTCAGATAACGGATAAAGTTCTTGGTAAAAAAACTCTTTATTAGCCATTTTGCTCACTCACATATTAATTTCAGCGGAAAATATAAGAAATAAATTATTTATAGGCTTTTTATTCTAAATGCCGCTTGTTTTATCAGGCGGGATAATCGTTTATAGGGATAATAGTCTGAATGCAATTAGAATAATTACCCATTATATTCAAAGGGATGTAAAAGAAAATATGACTTTGGTTAAACTTTGCCAAGAAACTAATATTCAAATTCAAAGTATGAAGCTAATCACATAAATTAATTATGGGTGTTGGGTTTAACTATTTGTTATTCATGTTATCGCGGAGCAGTTAATTTAGATTTTATGCATTCAATTTTTCCATAAATATCCTAATTGGTTAGCAGATTAATTAATCATTTATGGTTGGTTCGCATTCTGGAGATAATGAAAAATACAGAGTGAAAATAAAATAAAAATGAATTTTTATTTTTACTTTAACAAGTTATCTTAATCGATAGCTTGGTTTGATTTTTATTTAACATATTGAATTTAATTATCTTTTAATGTTTCTTTTATTTTTTGTTCTATCATGAAAAATGATAGATAAGCACAATGCTATGAAAAATATGGCTATGTCACTTATTTTTATCATAAATCGCTTTTATTTGTTTTAAATTCATAGTGAAAGGCAAACAAAGTGTTGAAAATGGCTTTCAATTTTCATTAACAGTGTTTATTATGCTGGCCTTATTGTTTTATTAAAAATGGCGCTACTGGTTTTGGGCTTTGCTGGGGTTCTCCTGGGGGCTTAACAGTCTTTAACGGTGGCGGTTCTATCTGCATTATTCCTAGGGATAGAGTGTATTATAAATGACTGAGACAACTTCTCTCACACCACTCGTCGAATTAAAATCTTTAAATAAAGGTTTTGATGGCAAACAAATTATTTCTGAGCTTGACCTCACTATCCGAAATGGGGAGTTCCTCACCATTTTAGGGCCTTCTGGTTGTGGTAAAACGACGGTTTTACGTCTGATTGCTGGATTAGAAGATGTGGATGATGGTCAAATTATTCTTGATGGTCAGGACATTACAGATATTCCTGCGGAACAACGTTTCGTGAATACTGTTTTCCAAAGCTATGCATTATTCCCACACATGACCGTATTTGAAAATGTGGCATTTGGTTTGCGCATGCAAAAAACACCAAAAGCGGACATTCAAAAACGGGTGGAGCAAGCCTTGCATATGGTGCAATTGGCGGATTTTGCAGAGCGTATGCCGAACCAACTTTCGGGTGGTCAACAACAACGCGTGGCAATTGCGCGTGCAGTTGTCAATCGTCCCAAAGTTCTGCTATTGGATGAGTCTTTATCTGCGCTGGATTATAAGCTGCGTAAACAGATGCAAAATGAGCTGAAAGCCTTACAGCGCAAGCTAGGGATTACGTTTATTTTTGTGACTCATGACCAAGAAGAAGCGCTGGCCATGTCTGACCGGATCATTGTGATGCGTGAAGGCAAAATTGAGCAAGATGGTACGCCGCGTGAAATTTACGAAGAGCCAAAAAATCTGTTTGTTGCCCAATTTATCGGTGAAATCAATATTTTTGATGCAAAAGTACTGCATCGTATTGATGAACAACGTATTCGTGCCAACGTCGAAGGCCATGAATGCGATATTTTTACCGATTTATCGGTGACAGAAGGCCAGCATTTAAACGTCTTATTGCGCCCTGAAGATTTACGCGTTGAAGAAGTCAATGACGCCGATAATCACCCTGGGTTGATAGGTTACGTGCGAGAACGTAACTATAAAGGCATGACGTTAGACTCAGTGGTTGAGATGGAAGATGGCAAAATTATTATGGTCAGCGAATTTTTCAATGAAGATGACCCTGATGTCGACCACTCCCTTAACCAAAAAGTTGCTGTGACTTGGGTTGAAAGCTGGGAGGTAGTTCTGGATGATCATTCGTAAGCATAAAATTTTGCAGAATGTGATTATCACGGGCGTCGTCGCTTGGCTGCTACTCTTCGTCTTTCTGCCAAACATAATGATCATTGGCACCAGTTTCTTCACGCGCAGTGATACGAATCTGGTGGATCTGGTATTTACTTGGGACAACTACATCCGTCTGTCAGACCCGATGTATGCCCAAGTGATGCTGCATTCGTTGAATATGGCGTTAATCGCCACCTTCTTCTGTCTTGTGATCGGTTACCCCTTTGCGTTTATTTTGGCGAGGCTGCCTAAACGCATCCAACCGCTCATGCTATTTCTGCTGATTGTGCCATTTTGGACCAACTCATTGATCCGTATTTATGGCTTAAAAGTGTTTTTAAGTACCAAAGGGTATTTGAATGACTTTTTGCTGTGGATTGGCATTATCGATAAGCCGATTAAATTGATGTACACCCCTGAAGCGGTGGTATTGGGCTTAATCTATATCTTGTTGCCATTTATGGTGATGCCGCTCTATTCCAGTATTGAAAAGCTGGATAAATCCTACTTGGAAGCGGCGCGGGATTTGGGAGCTAATAAATGCCAAACTTTTGTGAAGATTATTATTCCATTGACCATGCCGGGTATTATTGCGGGTTGCTTATTAGTGTTGCTGCCAGCAATGGGGCTGTTCTACGTGGCGGATTTAATGGGCGGGGCGAAAAACCTGCTGATTGGTAACGTCATTAAGAGCCAGTTCTTGAATATTCGCGATTGGCCGTTTGGGGCGGCAACCAGTATTTTCCTCACGGTGATGATGGGGCTGCTGCTGTATGTGTACTACCGAGCTGCGAAGCTTTTGAATAAAAAGGCGTATGAAGAATGATAGGACGTATTTTGCGTGGTGGCTTTATGACCACCATCTACGCGTATCTTTATATTCCAATCATTATCTTAATTGTGAATTCATTCAATGAATCGCGTTTTGGTATTCAGTGGCAAGGTTTTTCGACCAAATGGTATGAGTTACTGAGCAATAATGACAGCCTGCTTGAAGCCGCAGGGCATTCATTGACTATGGCGGTACTTTCAGCGACGTTTGCGACAATTATCGGCACGTTAACCGCAGTTGCTCTCTTTCGTTATCGTTTTAGAGGCAAGCCATTTGTCGGTGGAATGCTGTTTGTGGTGATGATGTCCCCCGATATTGTCATGGCGATTTCATTGCTGGTACTGTTTATGATCCTTGGCGTTTCATTAGGTTTCTGGTCGCTGTTATTTTCACATATCACCTTCTGCCTACCTTTTGTGGTGGTGACGGTATACGCGAGATTGAAAGATTTTGATGTGAAAATGTTGGAAGCGGCGCGGGATCTCGGGGCGGGGGAATTTACCATTTTACGGAAAATCATTCTGCCATTAGCGCTGCCTGCAATTGTCGCAGGGTGGCTGCTGAGCTTTACCTTATCAATGGATGATGTGGTGGTTTCTTCCTTTGTGACGGGACCAAGCTATGAAATCTTACCATTGAAAATCTACTCAATGGTTAAAGTGGGGGTCTCCCCTGAAGTGAATGCGCTGGCAACGGTCTTGTTGCTGATGTCGCTGGTTTTGGTTTGTTTAAGCCAGTGGGTTATGCGCGATAAACACGGTAAAAACGCCGTTGCGAAGTCATCAAAACGTTAAGTTGTACTTGGTGGGTGTCATTTTGGCACCCAATCTTTCCATGCCATCTGGCGAGAGGGTAGGCTTTAACTGAGCCTATGAAGATAGATAAAAAGCACTTTGTTGAGGGAAAATCAGTGATGAAAAAATGGTCCTATCTGCTAGCCGCAGGTTTAATGGCTGCAAGCATTGGCACGGCAACTGCCGCTGACGATAACAAAAACGTACTGTATTTCTATAACTGGACAGAATATGTTCCCCCCGGTTTATTAGAGCAATTTACTAAAGAGACTGGGATCAAGGTGATTTACTCCACCTATGAATCCAATGAAAGCATGTACACTAAATTGAAAACCTATAAAGAAGGGGCTTACGATTTAGTGGTGCCATCGACTTATTTTATCGACAAAATGAGCAAAGAAGGCATGCTGCAAAAGATTGATAAGACAAAGCTGCCTAACTTTAAAAATCTCGATCCAAACCTTATCCATAAAGAATTCGACCCAAATAACGATTATTCAGTGCCCTATATTTGGGGCGCAACAGGGATCGGAATCAATGGTGATGCGGTTGATCCTAAGTCCGTCACTTCATGGGCAGACTTTTGGAAACCGGAATACAAAAACAGCTTACTGATGATGGATGATGCCCGCGAAGTGTTCCAAGTGGCGCTGACAAAGCTTGGCTATTCTGGCAATACCACGGATCCAAAGCAGATTGAAGAAGCCTATAACGAACTGCAAAAATTGCGCCCAAATATTCTGGCATTTAACTCAGACAACCCTGCCACCCCATATATTGAAGGTGAAGTGGATGTCGGTATGCTGTGGAACGGCTCGGCATTTGTGGCAAGACAAGCGGGCTTACCGATTGAGGTTGTATGGCCAAAAGAGGGTGGTATTTTCTGGATGGACAGCTTAGCTATTCCTGCGAATGCGAAGAACGCAGAAGGGGCGCACAAGCTTATCGATTTCTTATTACGCCCTGAAATTGCCGCGCAAGTGGCAGAGTCTATCGGTTATCCGACGCCAAACTTAGAAGCGAAAAAATTACTGCCTACGGAAATCGCCAATGACCCATCTCTGTACCCATCGGAAGAGGTATTGAAAAAAGGGGAATGGCAAAGCGATGTGGGGAATACCAATATTCTGTATGAAGAGTATTTCCAAAAGCTGAAAGCAGGTCGTTAATATCGGTTCTGTTTGACGGTTATTATATAAGGCATCACGTTGGTGATGCCTTTTTTATATGTAAAATCAGTGATTAACGCGCGCGATTATGGATAACAAATTTGGCAAAGTTATCTGCCCAAGGCTGCAAGAAATCCTTACTTTTTGGGGAAATAGTGTCTTGCTCATCCACCATGCCGTCATACCATTTTAAATAACACTCAGGTTGATTCATCGTCGGCATATTGAGAAATGCAAGGCTATTGCGTAAATGTTGTTGGGCAATTGCGGTGCTAATATTACCAATTGAAACCCCGAATACCCCCGCAGGAATACCATCCCATGAGTTATCTCCCCAAGGACGTGAACCTTGGTCAATCGCATTCTTTAATACACCTGGCATTGAACGGTTATATTCCGGTGTTGCGAAGATAATGCCGTCTGATGCTTTGATTTGGCTCTTAAAATTAGCGACTACCGCGGGAACATTTTGGTCGGCTTCTTGGTTATAGAGAGGTAAATCGGCAATGTTGATAAATTTAAAGGTGAAATTAGATGGGAATAATTTAGTGATGGCTTTAGCGACTTTTAGATTATAAGAGTCAGCACGTAAACTACCAACAACCACCCCGATATTATATTGATTGGACATAATCAAAACCTCTTCTTATGTTATGAAAATACAACGAATTTGCATATTTTCTTTGGAATAGGAATTTCTTTAATAATTTAGCATAAAAAAATTTATTGAAAATAAATTAAGTTAAATTCAATTTTTCCAATTATAAATTGCAGAGAATTTATTGCGCTATTTGTTTATATTTTCAAATTAACTTTGTGATTTTTAGTGGCTAAAAAAGAATACTGTGACGTCAATTACACTATTCGTATTTAATTCCTCTCAATATTCTCTTCATTGATACGAGTCAAAATAGAACATACCGACTGGTCGGTATTATTCATCCCCATGAACACACTCGCGCATCCAAGAAAAAAAGATCCAATCAAACGACAAGAAGAGTTGCTAAAGGCAGCTAGGATAATCGCTGGACGAGAAGGTATTGCCGCACTTTCGCTTAATGCTGTCGCCAGAGAAGCGGGTGTGAGCAAAGGGGGATTAATGCATCATTTCCCCAGTAAACAAGAACTTATTCATGCATTGTTTATCCAACTATTAGACATTATGGATGTGCGTATTGCCGCCATTATGGAGAATGATTCCGATCCTTATGGGCGATTTTCTCGCGCCTATTTGCACTACGTTGGCGAGCTTAAAGACTCCGATGAAAGTTTTCAGCTCGCACTTTTATCATTGGCTATGCCCACAGAGCCCGTATTACGCAAATGCTGGCGTGATTGGATGTTAGGGCATCTAGCCCAAGGTGATGCATTTGATAATGGCTATTTGGGGGCTTTAGTGCGCTATGCCGCCGATGGGCTGTGGTTATCTGCGTTAACGGAAGGTCCTACATTATCGAGCCAAGAACGTAATGCCATCATTCAGCGGTTAACACAAATTTCGTTTGAAGAGATAGGTTAGTTTTCCAAGGGAAAATACGTCTAAACATACAATGAGACGATAATGAAATATAAAATCAATGCCTTCATTATTTATGATGCTGTTGATGGCACTTTATCTTTAAAAAAAGATGAGGTGGATGCTCAGCTGTCTATTACGGCTAATGCACTATTATTTTATTTGATTCAAAAAAAAGGCGTAGTTTCTCGTGATGAAGTACTGAAGGCTGTTTGGGATGATAACGGTCTGGTTTCATCAAACAGTAATTTAAACCAGTATCTCAGCCTGCTAAGGAAAACATTTCGACAATACGGTATTGAAAATATTATTGTCACCGTTGCGCGTGGGCGCTTAGAGTTTAATTCTGAGATTTTATTGGAATTACTCGATGCAGAGACACTCAATACCACCCACTTATTAAACAGCCTGAGTGAAATACAAAAAGCCGAAGTGGTTCTGGCACCTTCTTTAGAGACTAAACCTACTGAATCTCCTTCTGAAAAATTACCGCATTCATTACCAAAACAGAAACGTGAAATTTGCTGGTATCTAGCCAGTGCGGCTTTTTTATGTTGCTCCATTTTATTGGCGGCGATGAGCTATTTTTCATCTCAACCCTCCGCTCCAATGATTTTGCCAACGTTAGAACATACCAGCTGCGATGTGTTATCTAATGAAAAAATGATTAACGCTTTCGTTGCTGATAACTATGTGCAAAACTTTGATAAAGTTAGAAAAAATTTAAATTTGGCGTGTAATGATAAAGAGCGTTTTGTCTTCTTTTATGGAGATAAATTACAAAAAAATGGTTTAGGGCGCGTCTTTCTCGCCCATTGCGCCGCCAATGAATCCAATCCATTTAGTTATTGTGATAATTATTTTTATTATTCTTGGAAGCCACAATGAAAATATCGGGAAAGCTATTATGTCTCGTGAGTGCGCTGATCTTTGCGTGTGTTGTGATTTATACACAGTCAGTTGTATTGGCCAATAAAAACTCCGGTCAAATGGCGTGTTCAACCAAGGGGATTATGCGTTTTGAGAATATGAAGGATGAAAACGTAAACGGTAATATTCACTTTAATTTTGGGGCGAACGGTAACGGCTCTATCGTTGTCGAGGGATATACGACCTCCAGTGCCGGATGGCTTTATTTACAACGGTATGTCAAATTCAAATACACCAGCAAACGTATTTCGCCAACTGAACGACACTATAATATTAGCCACTGGGAAGCCAGTGCTTCCTCGATTGATGAATCCCCTAATGTGATTTTTGATTATTTTATGCGGGAAATGTCAGATAGCCATGACGGCTTATTTATCAATGCCCAAAAACTCAATGATAAAGCGCTACTCTTGAGTTCAATTAATTCCCCGTTGTTTATCTGTACGCCTAAATAAGAAAGTGGGCTTGATTGATAGCCCGTACAGATTGGGCGTTTATCCACACATTCATTCCTATTGGTTTACTGCACAACTTTAACTAGCAAGTTGATACGACTTTTACTGCATTAACAATGAGTTTACTGCATGGTGCTCAGTACTATCACGCGGTGTGTATCGTAAAACACAAGCAATTCCCTTTCTCCTGATGTTCCCATCTCCCACGGGTTTATGCTCGGGCGTGAGGCAAACCACACTTATTATTGACCAAATTACCTTCTTGCATCAGCCCAATCACATCTTGTTAACCATTCCACCAATAAACCTGCTATCCGCATTTATGGTTTTTCCTACCACCAGATAGATACGTGAATTTCCCAGTTTAACAGCATGGAAGTATGAATTGACTGCCTTTGAATTATAAATTCTGGATTTTTATTCTAATTATCTTCGGTATGTGGATTTATATTTTGTTTTATTTTTTGGGGATTATAGTGATTTTGAAGCCAAAAGCTGCGTTCAATTAATCACCACGCAGACTCAATTGGCATAAATGTTTACTCACAGTTAAGAGGCATCAACGTTTTGGAACATGGCTCTTAGGTGCTGCGGGTAGAGAAAAACGTAACGGCTTCCTTGGAGGAAACAACAATGGGTGATGCATTAGGACTTATTGAAACAAAAGGTTTGGTGGCTTGTATTGAAGCAGCTGATGCAATGTGCAAAGCCGCTAACGTCGAGCTAATCGGCTATGAAAACGTGGGTTCTGGTCTCGTGACTGCCATGGTGAAAGGTGATGTTGGCGCAGTAAAAGCGGCAGTAGATTCCGGTGTTGAATCTGCACAGCGTGTTGGTGAAGTGGTGACCTCGTTAGTCATCGCCCGTCCACATAACGATATCAACAAAATCGTGATTAAACATAAAGCATAGCGTTTTCGGGGGAAATATGGGTGATGCATTAGGTCTTATTGAAACACAAGGATTAGTTGCTTGTATCGAAGCAGCTGATGCGATGTGTAAAGCCGCTAACGTGGTGTTGATTGGCTATGAAAATGTGGGCTCTGGGTTAGTCACCGCCATGGTGAAAGGGGATGTTGGGGCGGTTAAAGCGGCGGTTGATTCTGGCGTTGAATCTGCATCTCGCATTGGCACCGTTGTGACCTCTTTGGTTATCGCTCGTCCACACAGCGACATCCAGAAAATTGTCTCTCAGTATAAAGTCGCAGAATAAATAGGAAATTTACTTATGAAAGAAGCTCTTGGCTTAATTGAAACCAAAGGTTTAGTGGCATGTATCGAAGCTGCTGATGCAATGTGCAAAGCCGCTAACGTCGAGCTAATCGGCTATGAAAATGTGGGCTCTGGACTCGTCACCGCCATGGTAAAAGGCGATGTAGGTGCAGTTAACGCAGCGGTCGAATCCGGTGTAGAAGCTGCGAAGCGTGTTGGCACAGTGGTGACTTCTCGTGTGATAGCAAGACCACACAATGATATCGGCAAAATCGCGCAGCAGCACAAAGCTTAATCATTAGAAGTATTAGATAAAACAACAAATTAGTAAGTTTAATCTTTTGACTCCGGTACGGGGGAAGACATGGTTGCATTAGATAAAGATCTGCAATCCAGACAACTGGCTAGAGAGCTGGTTAGAAATGCGAAACAAGCGCAAAAAATCTTTGCGACTTTTTCGCAGGAGAAAATCGACAGTATTGTTAAACACATTGCGACAGAGTCTGCACGTCATGCAGAAGAATTAGCAAAAATGGCGAATGAAGAGACGGGCTTCGGGAAGTGGCAAGACAAAGTCTTGAAAAATACCTTCGCTTCAGTTCGTGTGTATGAACATATTAAAGATCTGAAAACAGTTGGCATCATTAATGATGACAAAATCAATAAAGTTATGGATGTGGGTGTTCCGTTAGGGGTGATCACGGCGCTGGTGCCTTCGACTAACCCAACTTCAACCATTATCTATAAAACATTGATTGCCTTGAAAGCCGGTAACGCAATCGTCTTCTCCCCCCATCCAAACGCGAAAGCATGTAGTTTTAGAACGCTTGATATCGTAAAAAAAGCGGCACTAGAAGCGGGTGCGCCAGCAGGTATCGTCGATGGCGTGTCGATGCTGACACTGGAAGCGACAAAAGAATTAATGCACAGCAAAGATGTTTCTCTCATTCTGGCAACGGGTGGGGAAGGCATGGTACGCGCCGCTTATGCATCTGGCACACCAACAATCAGTGGTGGCCCTGGTAACGGTCCTGCTTTCATTGAACGTAGCGCGGATATCAAAAAAGCAGTCAGTGACATCATTACCAGCAAAACGTTTGATAACGGTGTGATTTGTGCATCTGAGCAATCCATCATTGTTGAACGCTGCATTTACAACGACGTTCATCGCGAGTTATTAGCGCAAGGCGCTTACTTCATGAATGAAGATGAAGCGAAACGTATGGCCTCCATGCTACTGAGAGCGAATGGCACGATTAACCCTGAAGTCGTAGGAAAAGACGCGATTACGTTGAGCCAACGTGCAGGCTTTAGTGTTCCAGCTAACACGCGAGTGTTAATTGCATTACAAGACACGGTCTCACCGAAAAACCCGTATTCACGGGAAAAACTGTGCCCAATCTTAGGCATGTATGTTGAAGAGGATTGGCGCTCTGCGTGCCATCGCGTTGTTGATTTGCTGACTAACGAAGGCTTAGGACACACGCTGGTGATCCACACTCAAAATGAAGATGTTATTCGCCAGTTTTCGCTCGAAAAACCAGTTAACCGTATTTTGATTAATACGCCAGCCTCACTGGGTGGAATTGGTGCAACCACCAATATTACGCCAGCGCTGACATTAGGATGTGGAGCGATTGGAGGTGGTTCTAGTTCTGACAACGTCGGTCCGATGAACTTGCTCAATATCCGTAAAGTCGGTTATGGCGTGCGTTCCATTGATGATTTGAGACAACCCGCACCAGTGAGTGCTCCGGCTTACTCAACATCGCCAATTGCACCTACTGGGCATGGAAATCAAGCGTCTGTCAGCATTCTCGATGATGACCGTTTCCGTCAGGCTCAACCAGTAAAAGCTCAAAGTAATAGCGCTGCGGATAACCGATTTGCTAATGCAGTGAGTCATGCTGATGTTGTTGAAGCGGTTGCCACTCATGGGGATATCACGGAAGAGAATGTCGAGCAGATTATTAAGGCCGTTCTCGGACGCCTAAATAAGTAATTCATTGAGATAAGGCGGGTAAATCATGATTTTGGCAAAGGTAATAGGGCATGTTGTCGCAACGCAGAAATGCCAAGAGCTTAGTGGCAGTAATTTACTGATGGTCACGGCGCTTGGCGATGATCTCAAACCGTTGAAGGACAAAACGTATGTTGCGGTGGACAGTGTAGGCGCAGGTATTAATGACCTTGTTCTGGCGGAAGAGTACTTCGCATTGAATAAAGACAAATACAAAGCGATGTCCGTGGTTGCCATTGTTGAAAAAGTGTATCGAGACGGTAGGGAGTAAATAACGCATGAACCAGTTTTTGATTAAACCAAGGGTGCAATTCGGTGCGAATGCTTTGGATTATTTATCTCAGGTTAACGCCCAGCACGCGTTTATCGTCACCGATAAAGCAATGGTGAAATTTGGGTTAGCCGACGAGGTGATTCATCGATTATCTCAGCAGGGAATTTCATTTTCTCTGTATGACGATGTAGTGCCCGATCCAGAAATCTCGTCCATCGTAAAAGGCATGAAAATCATGGATAGCCAATATCCAGATTTAGTGATTGCACTGGGTGGTGGTTCGGTGATTGATGCGGCAAAAGCGGTTATTTACTCCCTATGGCATACCCGCCAAGACAGCCATAGAGCTAAACCTCATTTTGTGGCTATCCCGACAACCAGCGGAACAGGCTCTGAAGTCACGTCTTTTTCGGTGATCAAGTCTCACTCTGAGAAGTTGGTGTTGGTTGATGAATTTATGTTGCCCGATGTGGCGATTTTAGACCCTGTTTTAGTGAAGTCAGTCCCTGCCGCTATCACGGCAGATACCGGAATGGATGTGCTATGTCATGCCCTAGAAGCTTATGTTTCACGCAGTGCCTCTGACTTTTCAGATGCACTTGCCGAGAAAGCCGTTCAGTTAGTTTTTGCTCACTTAATTGATTGCTATCGCGACGGCAGTAACTTAGTGGCTCGTGAAAAAATGCATAACGCATCGTGTATTGCAGGAATGGCATTTACCAACGCATCCCTTGGCATCACCCATAGCTTAGCGCACGCACTTGGCGGCGTGTTCCACATTCCACATGGTCGCGCGAATGCGCTATTGATGGCTCAAGTGGTGGCATTTAACGCGGGGCTGGAAGGGTGCTGTGAAACCAACGCGGCGAAGCGTTATGCCGATTTAGCCAGAAAACTTAATTTACCAGCTTCAAATATACGTGAAGGCGTTGAGAGCTTAATTATGGCAATCAACGTATTGAAAGATGAAATGAATATGCCAAAAGGCATTCACGCTACAGGCGTCAATGAAACTGATTTTAATGCCCGTTTAGGGGAAATGGTTGGACAGGCGTTGCGCGATAGTTGCACGCCGACTAATCCACGGGACGTAAATGAAAAGCAGCTAGAAGCACTGTACAGACAGTCTTTTTAATAGTTAACGCTTTTTATGTGATGAATAACGAACTAGAAAGAACATCAGGAGAGGCTAACATGGCCAAATATGCTTTGACCCCACGTGTAAAAACACTGGCTGAACGTTTAAGTGCTCGCAATTGCTCAATCATTACCGAACGTGCCAACATTCTTGAAACCGTCAGAAATCAATTAACAGGGGCACCTCAAGCGATTAAACCCGCTCAGCGCTTTTATGAGTTTATTCGTCATTTCCCAGCTTTTATTGCACAAGATGAATTGATTATTGGGAGCCAATCTTCAACACCTCGTGGTGCAATTTTCCATACAGAAGATGAAGTACACAGCCAGAGTATTTATGAATTTTTAGCAGGTGATAGCGCAATCGCCGCACCGGATTATTTAGTGGTTCTGAATGTAGGCTTTGCGGAAATTAAAAACCAGCTCGAAAATCGTGTCAGAAATATTGGCAGTGCCGTTAGCCGAAATAGTATCGATGAAGCAAATAACTGCCGTGCAGCAATTTATGCCTGTGATGCTGCCATCCATTTTGCTAACGCTTTAGCAGTACGAGCAGAAAATCTTGCGGCCACAGAAGCTAACTCATATCGTCGTGCTGAATTACAAGAAAGTGCTGCGATTTTACGCCAAGTGCCAGCAAAACCTGCTCAAACCTTCAAAGAAGCTTGCCAAGCATTCTACCTATTACAACTAATTTTGCATTTAGAAAATGGCAGCTATGCCGTGAACCCAATGGGCTTCGACAAAGCGGTTTATCCATTCTATCAGCGCGATATTGAGCAAGGTCGATTAACTCAACAACAAGCTTACGAAATTGTTGAAAGTTTATGGCTGAAATTGGCCGAGCTTTCCGAGGTTCGCGCGACCCGTGCCATTGATGGTTATCCAATGTTTGATGCACTTAAAGGCGGTGTCTACCTTAATGATCCGCAAGTCTGCATTAACGAACTTTCCGCGATGATGCTTTCTGCCCACGAAAATATCAGTGCAATTAATGCAGGGTTAAAAGTCCGTTTATATTGTGGTCAAGCAAGTACGCAGCCTCAATGTTCTGCAGCTTCAGCCAGTTATGTGGCACCAACGGCTCAACAAGATAATGAATTCAACGTGATGGAAGGGTTAACGCCTCGCTTACAGCGTTTGCGTAACCGTTATCTAGAGGCGCGTCCAAGCGTGTCTATCTATCGCGCATTAGCCTTTACGGAAGTAGTGAAAAATAACCCAGGTTTACCGCCGATTTTATTACGTGCAAAAGCGTTCCGTCGTGCATGTGAAACCGCGCCTATCTTGATTCAGCCTGAAGAGCTGATTGTCGGTCATCCATGTGGTAAAGCGCGTGCAGGTGCATTTTCACCTGATATTGCATGGCGTTGGGTGGTGGATGAACTCGATACGATGAGCACCCGCCCGCAAGATCCATTTGTGATCTCTGAAGAAGATAAAAAAGTCATTCGTGAAGAAATTGCGCCATTCTGGGAAGGTCGTTCTCTGGATGAAATCTGTGAAGCGCAATATCGTGAAGCTGGCGTTTGGGAATTCAGCGGCGAGACCTTTGTCAGTGACTTGTCTTATCACCAAATCAATGGTGGCGGGGATACCTGTCCGGGTTATGACGTTCTACTGTTCACCAAAGGGATGAACGGAATTAAAGCAGATGCTCAAGCGAAACTCGCTGAATTAGATATGCAAAATCCCGATGATATCGACCGTATCTATTTCTATAAAGCGTCAATTGAAACCTGCGAAGGTGTCGTGGCTTACGCACATCGCATTGCGGAACGTGCTCGCGAATTAGCTTCTCAAGAGACTGACCCAAAACGTCGTGAAGAGTTACTGACCATCGCGCAAGTGAATGAAAATGTGCCGGCGAATCCACCAAAAACGTTACAAGAAGCGCTGCAAAGCGTTTGGACTGTGGAATCGTTGTTTGAAATTGAAGAGAACCAAACGGGATTATCCTTAGGTCGTTTAGACCAATACTGTTTCCCAATGTATGAAAGCGATATTCAATCTGGTCGTTTAACCCAAGACCAAGCACTGGAAATGATGCAGGCATTTATCATCAAATGTGCGGAATTGATGTGGATGTCCAGTGAGTTGGGCGCTAAATATTTCGCAGGATATCAGCCGTTTATCAACTTAACTGTGGGTGGTCAAAAACGCTCTGGTGGTGATGCATGTAACGATTTAACGTACTTAATTATGGATGCAGTGCGTTTTGTGAAAGTTTACCAGCCGTCATTAGCATGCCGTATTCACAACCAATCTCCGCAAAAATACATGGAAAAAATCGTGGATGTGGTGAAAGCCGGTATGGGCTTCCCTGCCTGCCACTTTGATGATTCCCATATCAAAATGATGCTGCGTAAAGGCTTTGATTTTGAAGATGCACGCGACTATTGCTTAATGGGCTGTGTGGAACCACAAAAATCAGGTCGTATTTATCAGTGGACATCAACAGGTTACACCCAGTGGCCAATCGCCATTGAATTTGTTCTGAACCGTGGTCGGATGGTGCTGTTCGATAGTCACCAAGGTTTAGATACTGGGGATCTGCGTAACCTGAAAACCTTCGAAGATTTCGACAATGCTGTGAAAGCGCAAATTGCCCATATTGTTCGTCTATCCGCGATTGGTACGGTCATTAGCCAACGTGTTCACCGTGATGTCGCGCCAAAACCATTGATGTCTTTGCTGGTGGAAGGCTGTATGGAGAAAGGGAAAGATGTCGCCGCGGGTGGCGCGATGGTTAACCATGGCCCAGGGCTGATTTTCTCTGGTTTAGCAACTTACGTTGACTCAATGGCGGCTATTCGCAAAGTGGTTTATGAAGAGGGCCGCTATACCTTAGAGCAAGTGCGTGATGGTCTGCTTGCCAACTTTGAAGGTTATGAAGAATTACGTCGTGATTGCCTAAATGCACCTAAATTCGGTAACGATGATAACTACGTCGACCAATATGCATTGGATATTACCGAGTGGACTGAACGCGAGTGCCGCAAGTACGACATGCTGTATTCCACATTGAGCCACGGGACATTATCCATTTCGAATAACACGCCGATTGGCGAGCTAACCGCCGCGACTGCGAATGGTCGTTTAGCGTGGATGCCGCTGTCGGATGGGATCAGCCCAACGCAAGGGGCAGATAAACAAGGTCCAACCGCCATCATTAAATCCATCAGTAAGATGAACGTGGAAACGATGAATATCGGTATGGTGCATAACTTTAAGTTCTTAAAAGGCTTATTGGATACACCGGAAGGTCGCAATGGGTTAATCACGTTGCTAAGAACGGCATCCATTTTGGGTAACGGTCAAATGCAGTTCAGCTACGTTGATAACGAAATGCTGAAAAAAGCCCAGCAAGAACCGGAGAAATATCGCGACTTAATCGTTCGTGTTGCGGGATACAGTGCTTACTTCGTTGAATTATGTAAAGAGGTTCAGGACGAAATCATCAGCCGTACCGTGATTGAAAAATTCTAAGCCTAATATTGGCAGGTATAGCGTTATACCTGCCAATACATAATAAAAACAACAAGTTTAAGACTGTTTTGGAGATGCAATGATGAACCCAGCGACAGAAATAAAGGGACGGATATTTAATATCCAGAAATATTCGATTTATGACGGTGATGGTATCCGTACGCTGATTTTCCTCAAAGGATGCAATATTCGTTGCCCTTGGTGCGCTAACCCTGAAGGGCTAAGTAGCCAGTTCCAAGTGATGTTTTCCCATGATAAATGCGTTGGATGTGGGAAGTGTGTGGATGTCTGCCCTGCGGGGATCCATTACATGACAACCAACGAACAGGGAGAAAAAATCCATCGAGTTAATCGTAGCATCGATTGCATTGGTTGCCGTAAATGTGAGGAAGTGTGCATTTCTGATGCGTTAGACATTATGGGAAAAGATGTTTCGGTCTCTGAAATGATGGAAATCATCATGCAGGACTACGATTTTTATATTTCATCTGGCGGTGGGGTCACGATTGGTGGCGGTGAAATGAGTTTACAGACAGATTTTGCCGTTGAGCTTTTACGTGAATGCAAAAAAATGATGATCAACACAGCGGTGGAAACTCAAGGCACCACATCCGTCGAAAATTATGAAAAATTAGCTGAAGTTGTCGACTTATTCTTGTTTGATTTGAAGCATATCGACACGGTACAACATAAAAATTTATTCGGTATTGGTAATGAAAATGTGCGCCGTAATTTCGAACGGTTAATGGAATTGGGGGCCAATGTGGTGATGCGTATGCCGTTGGTTCGTGGATGTAACGATTCTTTTGATGCCATTACTGGGGCGATTGAATATGCCATGGAATTGTCGAAACGCGGTAATTTAAATCGCATTGATATTTTGCCTTATCACCAGCTTGGTCGTGGAAAATACGACAAGCTCGACATGATTTATCCCATCAAGAAAGACCCTACCTACAGTACCGAAGAGTTAGACCAATTAGAGGCTTTCTTTAAAAAATTCGATTTCGATATTCGATTGGTTCGTCACTAAGTAGGAGAGAAAGATGAAAAGTTTAGGTGTGATTGAAACGTATGGACTGACATCTGCAATACAGGCGGCAGATGCAGCATGTAAGGCGGCAAGTGTAGAGATTGCGGGTTATCGAAAAATTGGTTCTGGGCTGGTTTCTGTTTATTTTCAAGGGGAAATTAGTGCAGTAAGAACAGCCGTTGACCATGGTGCATCGGTTATTAGTCATCAAGACTTATTAAAAGGCACATTAGTGATTGCTCGCCCTGATGAGAGTGTTATTGCTAAATTATTACCAGTAACCCATGAATCGAGTGAGCCCGCGCAACGCGTCGAAAAAACAGAAATTGTTACTCCGATTGTTACTCAGGCGGAAAGTGTGATGACTGAGGAAAAAGTGGAGCAGCGCAAAGGTAAAAAATCATGATAAACCAACAATTGATGGGGAAAATTCTATCGCGTTTGTCTGTGCCAAATGCTGTTCCTATGATGGAGAGTCCCATTGCAATACCTGTTGGCGTTTCTAATCGTCACGTTCACCTTTCAGACGAAGATGTCGAGGCTTTATTTGGCAAAGGTTATCAACTCACACCGTTCAAAGAATTAAAACAGCCGGGACAATTTGCGGCTAAAGAGTGTGTGATGGTGGTGGGGCCTAAAGGTTCCATTAGCAAGGTGCGAGTATTAGGGCCCACTCGCCCTAAAAGTCAGCTTGAAGTCTCAAAAGCCGATTGTTTCGCATTGGGAATAAAAGCGCCAGTTCGTGAATCGGGAGATTTAAATACATCTGGCAGCGCTTTATTAATTGGGCCAGCTGGTCACGTTAATTTGTTGGAACAGGTGATTTGTGCACAGCGCCATATTCACATGAATTTAATGGATGCTAGGTCGCTAAATGTCTCCAATGGACAGCGAGTATGTGTTCGTACTGAAGGCGAACGTAGTCTCGTATTTGATGAAGTCGTTGTTCGAGTGGATGCAAGGTTTTCTCTGGAATTTCATATTGATACAGATGAAGCGAATGCGGCAGGGTTACGCAACAGTGACAGCGTGTTTGTTGTCAGCTAAGGACTAAACGAGCGGTGGCAATATGAACGAAAAAATGATTGAGCAGATAGTGTCACAGGTCCTGCAACAGCTAAAACGGCAAGTATTGGTGTTATTGTCCCCAAGTCAAGACTATCAACAGGCGGTTTATCAGCGTGTATTGCAGTTATCTTCAATGTCTTTTTCTTTCTATGCCACCAAGGAGATGCTAACGCAATCGACGATAAATCAATGGAAAGAAATTGGGCAATGTTTTGATATTCATACCTTTAATATGGAAAATCTAACGAAGTTTCACGGGGTTTTTCTTCCTTTTATGGGAACTAAGGTACTTAATGAAGTCGTGAATGGGTTGGCAATTAGCGAAGAAAGCGAAATTATCATCCAAACACTCTCGCGAAATATTCCTATTATGGCATTGAAATATCATTGCTGCCCTGACAGTGACTTGAACCAGATATTAGGTTTGAATAAAAATGAACATTATAACCGCCTTATTAAAGAAAATATGAATAAGGCTATCTCATTAGGTATTCAATTCGATACATTTAATAATATTGAAAATAAAATGCTCATTAGAAATGATGAGATATCGAGTGAAAATAAAATAAACCAGAATCGCTATATTACTTTGAGAGAAGTAATGAATGACCCAAAGGAATATTCCCTAAATAAAAATAAATTAACAGATTCGGCAATGGATTATTTAAAGTCTCTGAAAAAATAAATTTTATTTCAATTTAATATTTTAAACATCTATCTATGTAGGAGTATTATCTATGTCCTCTAAAGCAAAATCATGGCTTTGGATGCTAGCGGTTATTATTTCTGAAACCTCAGCAACATCCACATTGAAAATGTTCGATAATAGTGAAGGAACAATTAAATCATTATTATTAGGTCTGATAGTTATTCTTTATGTTATTTGTTATTACTCTCTTTCTCGCGCAGTAAAATATATTCCTGTTGGATTAGCTTATGCAACTTGGTCAGGTACCGGTATTTTGATGGTCTCTACATTAGGAATGATCTTTTATGGACAGCACCCAGATATGGCAGCAATGATTGGCATGGGCGTGATTGCTTCAGGTATCGTGATCATGAATCTGTTTTCTAAAATGGGCTCAGATGAGGCGGAACCGGCTGAAAATTCGGATGCGTCACTATCTTCAACCAACAAAGTTGCTCATTAATAAGAAGAGAGAAATATTATGTTTACTGGATTTTTATGGTTAGCATTATCAATTGGTTCAGAAATCACGGGTACATCGATGATCAAAAAAACCAATAGCTTTAGTAAATTAGGTCCATCAATACTCGTGATTATTGCCTATTGTTTATGTTATTTCGCGTTAACCCGTGCGATGGGCTATATTCCTGTTGGGGTTGCGTATTCTTTATGGTGTGGGTTTGGTATTGTTGGTGTGACGTTAGTTTCGATGATTTTATATAAACAAAAACCGGATGTGCCCGCAGTTTTCGCAATGGGATTAATTATCTCTGGCGGCATTATTATGAATACTTTCTCAAATATGTAATTTCATGTTTTACCTTTCTTGTCCCCATTGATTATTGCCTGTCATTATCAGGTGATAATCAATGACTGTTTCACAACATAAAATGAATGTTTGACGCTAAGAGCCTCTATCTATCCTATGCTAATTTAAGTCATTACCATCGTTTAATTTAGGAATAAAGATATGCAACTTATTGAGTGGGATGACTTTTTGACAGTGGAAATGCGTGTTGGTACGATCATTCGTGCAGAAGTGAACAGTAAAGCAAAAAAGCCCGCTTATGTGATGGAAGTGGATTTAGGGGAATTAGGAATCAAGCGTTCAAGCGCACAAATTACCGTGCATTACACCCCTGAAAGTTTAATTGGCAAACAGGTTTTATGTGTGTGTAATTTTGAAGTTAAACGTATTGCTGGCATAAAATCTGAAGTGTTAATTACAGGCGCTCCTGATGAAACGGGGGCGATTGTATTGGCTGAATTTAATCTACCTATGCCGAATGGTTCCCGCTTAGCATAATCGGTGAGACTGCATTTTTTTGATTAAAACCGTATACTCCTACTGTATGCCACCCAGTAGGAGCTTGCCTTGTTATTACCTGAATTGCATTATCGCCAATATTCCCAAGAGGTTATTTCTCATCAACATGATGGGCAATGGCAGGTGGTATTTGCGTTATCAGGGGCGATGGAAATCAATATGCATCGTCAACACTGGTTGCTAAATGCAGGTCAGGGCGTTGTGATCCCGCCGAGTGTTAGCCATGCTTTCAGTGGACAAGATGGCAATCAAAATTATGTATTGGAAATGCCTGCAACGGCGCAATGGTCATTAAATGAAAAAATGACGCATTTCACGCTGACGCCAGCGGCGTTGGGGTTATTAAATTGGCTACAATGTTTTCCTCAAGCGCCGGAACAAAACTTTGCCGTTGCTCGCCTATTATTAGCACAGTTAAAACAGGAAAATCGTTGGGTTGATGAGCTGGTTCATTGGGTGGAGTTACGTCTGCATTTACCGATAAGCTGCGAAGACATCGCTTGTGCGTTTTATATGTCAGTCAGTACATTACAACGTAAGGTGAAAGCCGAAATGGGGATCACCGTCATGCAATTTTTATTGCAAAAACGGATGGAGGCAGCAGGAAGTCTATTATTAACTCACCAAACCATTGAGCATATTGCCACCTTGGTGGGGTATGATTCTCACTCTGCTTTTAGCCATGCATTTCGTAAGTTTTATGGTAAAACCCCTCAGGAATATCGTCTGCAATCCCTACCCAAGCGTTAATTCTTCGCTATTTAGACTCTAAATATTCTGAAATTGTCACTGCGTATTCGCCATATAAAAAGTCGGTATTGATATTTGCTTGCTTGAGTTTTAGCTCAAGTAATGCCAATTGCTTACTGATGGCAACACGATTGGGATCATCGGCAGAGAGTTGTTGCAGCATATGGCATAAATTCAACGCTTCTTTTTTTTGTTGTAGTTCAGGCGGCAGATACCCAGAATTTTTAAGAATACGATAGCTGGCTCTTAATTCTTCAGGAACTTGGCTGTCATCATCAAGCTGTAAAGGCTTCCCTTCACCGTTGAGATTGGATAACTCCCCTTTATTTAAAGCGTCTTGAATATGACGCTCTGCCCAAAGATCAATGACAGACATTATGGTTCGCTCTGTAGTGAATAGACGTCGATTATAGCGCTGATTAATCTAGATTAAAAACGTACATTAATCAGGCTAATTGATATTTTAGTTTGTTTTATTTAACTCAAATTTATTGTAATTGTAAAAACAAGCATTAGGCGAGTTAAATAAAATAAAACTGACAAAATTTGATATCTATACAGTTAAAAACAATAAAAAATGACTACTTAATGTGATTAAATTGTTAACTTGACCACATTTTTTGTATTTAATGATATTTATTTTTTTGGCTCTAGTTGTTAACATAAATTAAATTTAACAAAGTAAATATTGGGTTTTTACTATCGGTATGTTGATTGTTGGTTAATGTATTCAATTTGTATCAAATTTGTTGGTTTGAAATTATATGCTTGTAATTAGGTGAAGAGAAAAACATTGTGTAATGTTCATTTCTCTTGTTTATAAGGAGAATTCATGGAACAAAAAAGACAAGAGGGTAGCCGTTTTTTACGAACGGTTGAATGGCTGGGAAATGCTCTGCCACATCCTGTTATTCTATTCATTATTTTAATTGGGATTTTATTAGTCTCTTCCGCCGTTGGTCAGTATTTTGGTATTAGTGTACCGGACCCTCGCCCTGAGGGTGCAAAAGGTCGTGCTGAAGACGGAATCATTCATATTGTTAGCCTGCTAGATGCTGAAGGCATCCGTAAAATTCTGTCTAATGTGGTCACCAATTTTACTGGGTTCGCACCTCTTGGCACGGTATTAGTTGCTCTTTTAGGGGTTGGGATCGCAGAACGTGCCGGTTTATTATCTGCGGCAATGCGTCTGATTGTTATCAAAGCACCACGTAAATTAACTACCGTTGCGATTGTTTTTGCTGGGATTATGTCTAATACCGCGGCAGAGCTCGGGTATGTGGTACTGATTCCGCTGGCTGCGATTATTTTCCATTCATTAGGTCGTCATCCATTAGCTGGGCTTGCTGCCGCATTTGCAGGGGTATCCGGTGGATATTCAGCGAACTTACTATTAGGAACAGTGGATCCGTTACTGTCAGGGATCACTCAGCAAGCGGCTCGAATTATTGATCCTACCTATATCGTTGGGGCGGAGGCCAACTGGTACTTTATGTTTGTCAGTACCTTCTTGATCACTATCTTGGGTTATTTCATCACAGAGAAAATTGTTGAGCCGCAGTTAGGTCCTTATCAGGGCGGTGGTGTTGATGAAGATGAAGATAAACTCCGAGCCTCAGCCGAGGTGACGCCGCTTGAGAAAAAAGCGTTGTTCTGGGCATCGGTGACTTTTTGGGGATTAGCAGCAATATTAGCCTTAATGGTGGTGCCTGAAAGTGGGATTTTACGTAACCAAGAAACGGGGTTAGTGAGTAATTCACCTTTCTTAAAAGCAATCGTGGTGTTTATCTTTATTTTCTTTGCGGTTCCAGGGATTGTTTACGGCTATATTGCAAAAACCATGCGCAGTGATAAAGATGTGGTTGATGCGATGGCAAGCGCAATGAGTACCTTGGGTCTCTATTTAGTCATCATTTTCTTTGCAGCACAGTTCGTTGCATTTTTTGGTTGGACCAACATTGGGCAAGTTATTGCCGTCAAAGGCGCTAATTTCTTAAATAGTATTGACCTACATGGTGGAATATTATTTGTTGGCTTTATTCTGATATGCGCCTTTATTAACCTGATGATCGGCTCTGCTTCCGCTCAATGGGCTGTGACAGCACCGATATTTGTTCCAATGTTAATGTTGGCAGGCTATTCCCCAGAAACTATCCAAGCGGCTTATCGTATTGGTGATTCAGTGACCAATATTATTACACCAATGATGAGCTATTTTGGCTTAATTATGGCAATAGTCGTCAAATATAAGAAAGATGCAGGGATTGGTACCTTGGTTTCAATGATGTTGCCATACTCGATTATTTTCTTTATTGGTTGGTCTCTGTTCTTTATTATCTGGGTATTTATTTTGGGGCTACCGGTAGGGCCGGGATCACCAATTTATTTTACTCCAGGAAGTTAATCTAATAATGAGTTTATAAGGGTAAATAGATTTTTATTTACCCTTCACTATTTTCTGATGTGTATTTTAAATTGGCCATAAAGTGATAATCATAAGATGGTTTATTTTATGGGTTATTATTAGTTTATTGGATTTATAGTATTAAATATTTGTTATTATCTTAATGTTATCCTAAAATTAATTTTGAAATTAAGTTTGTTTAAATTGCCATGTCGATAATAGACTTGTTTTCAATTTTATTTTTATTTGCTTTTTTTAATAAAAAACAAGGTGGATAATATGTATAGAATGACAGTTTCTGCAAAATTATTTCTGGCATCTGTTTTTACTCTTTTATTCATGTTTCCTATTTTTTGTTATTTAATCATATTTCAATAATCAAGAATTTATTATTTAAATTAATTTGATTGTTTATTTTCGATATATCGTGAAAATAAAACACGTCGATTGTCATGTAAGCGTCATTTGCTAGAGATATGGCCGTCATTAATCTGTCATGTGTTGGCGATATTTCTGTCATTTCTCGGTGATAAATTCTCTCTCGAACATAAACTGCGTGAATTCGCACATTTTAGTGTAAATCTCAGCGGATAAACTTCAGTCATAATAAAAGAGAGAATTGGCATGGCATCTATCAAACAGTCTGCTTTAGCAATGATGTTAGGCATGGCTTTTAGCAGTCAAGGAATGGCAGTCACCACAGTCCCATTCTGGCATTCAATGGAAGGTCAGCTTGGCGAAGAAGTGAATGACCTTGTCACTCGTTTTAATGAAACTCACCCAGATTATAAAGTGGTTCCCACTTATAAAGGGAACTACGAGCAAAGCCTCGCTGCGGGGATTGCGGCATTTCGTTCTGGCAATGCGCCTGCGATACTGCAGGTTTATGAAGTCGGTACTGCGACGATGATGTCATCCAAAGCCATCAAACCTGTCTACGAAGTTTTCCAAGAAGCTGGAATTGATTTTGATGAATCTCAGTTTGTGCCTACCGTTTCGGGTTACTACAGTGATGCGAAAACAGGGCATTTGCTATCTCAGCCTTTCAATAGCTCCACCCCCGTACTTTATTACAATAAAGAAGCCTTCAAAAAAGCCGGTTTAAATCCAGAGACCCCGCCAAAAACATGGCAGGATCTTGCCCAATATACTGAAAAACTGCGTGAATCAGGAATGAAATGTGGCTATGCCAGTGGTTGGCAGGGCTGGATACAAATTGAAAACTTTAGTGCATGGAACGGGTTGCCTGTCGCATCGAAGAATAATGGCTTTGACGGCGCTGATGCCGTGCTGGAGTTTAATACCCCAGATCACGTAAGGCACATTGAGCAGCTGCAAGAGATGAATAAGAAAGGTACGTTCACTTACTTAGGACGTAAAGATGAGCCAACAGAGAAATTCTATAACGGGGATTGTGCCATTATTACTGGTTCCTCCGGTTCTCTGGCGAACATTCGCAAGCATGCTAAGTTTGATTTTGGTGTTGGCATGATGCCTTACGATGCACAAATTCCAACGGCACCACAAAATGCCATCATTGGTGGTGCAAGCTTGTGGGTGATGGGTGGTAAAGATCCTGAGACTTATAAAGGTGTTGCGGAATTTATGAAATTCTTAGCTGAACCTGAAAATGCTGCAAAATGGCATCAAAATACAGGATATTTACCCATTACAACAGCAGCGTATGAGTTAACCAAAAAATCCGGCTTTTATGACAAAAACCCAGGGGCGGATATTGCGACTCGTCAAATGTTAAATAAAGCGCCATTGCCTTATACCAAAGGATTACGCTTAGGCAATATGCCGCAAATTCGCACTATCGTGGATGAAGAGCTGGAATCCGTATGGTCAGGTAAAAAGACCCCACAACAAGCACTTGATGCCTCTGTTGAGCGTGGTAACCAATTACTGCGCCGTTTCGAAAAATCCACTCAGTAATGAGTTCTTTCGCCCCTCTTGTGGAATTAAGAGGGGCGCTGCATCACATCTGATTTATTGGGTTGCTTATGTCATCATCTCGTCCCGTATTTCGCTCCCGCTGGTTACCTTACGCGCTAGTACTGCCACAGCTCATTATTACGGTGATTTTCTTTATTTTGCCTGCTGGGCAAGCGCTCTGGTATTCATTACAAAGTATTGATCCTTTTGGTTTATCCAGTGAATTTGTGGGGTTAGAAAACTTCACTCAACTCTTCAGTGATAGCTACTATGTAGACTCTTTCTATACCACGATGATTTTTAGTGCTTGGGTGGCGGGAAGTGGTCTACTGATCTCCCTTTTTTTGGCTGCATTGGTTGACTATGTGATCCGAGGAAGCCGTTTTTATCAAACTCTTATATTGCTACCTTATGCGGTAGCCCCTGCTGTTGCGGCGGTTTTATGGATGTTTTTATTTAGCCCCGGTAGAGGATTGATAACTTATGGTTTGGAATCCATTGGCTATGACTGGAACCATGCACAAAATAGCGGTCAGGCGATGTTTTTAGTCGTCTTAGCCTCAGTTTGGAAGCAAATTAGCTATAACTTTTTATTTTTCTTTGCGGCATTGCAGTCAATTCCCCGCTCTTTAATGGAGGCTGCGGCTATCGATGGCGCAGGCCCGATCAGACGCTTTTTTAAGATCTCATTACCACTGATTACCCCCGTGAGTTTCTTTTTACTGGTAGTGAATTTGGTGTATGCCTTCTTTGATACTTTCCCGGTAATTGATGCGGCAACGGGTGGGGGGCCAGTACAAGCGACGACGACGCTGATTTATAAGATTTACCGTGAAGGTTTTTCAGGGCTCGACCTCTCTTCATCCGCAGCGCAATCCGTGATTTTAATGGGCTTGGTGATCATCCTCACGGTGATTCAATTCCGTTTTATCGAGCGTAAGGTACGTTACCAATGATTGAGAAAAATCGTGGGCTGAGCGTATTCAGTCATTCAATGCTGGCGATGGGGATTTTAGTGATTTTATTTCCGCTGTATGTGGCCTTTGTTGCCGCGACACTTGATGATAAAGCGGTTTTTGATACCCCCATTACCTTGATACCCGGTTCTCATTTATGGGAAAACATCCTTCATATTTGGAATAACGGCGTGGCAGCGAACAGCGCTCCATTTTGGTTGATGTTAGTGAACAGCACCATTATGGCGTTGGTGATAGCGATTGGAAAAATCACGATTTCGATGTTATCGGCATTTGCCATCGTTTGGTTCCGTTTTCCGTGCCGTAGCCTGTTTTTTTGGATGATTTTCATCACGTTAATGTTGCCTGTCGAAGTGCGAATTTTTCCCACGGTAGAGGTGATTTCTAACTTAAACATGGTGGATAGTTACGCAGGGCTAACTTTGCCGTTGATGGCATCTGCTACGGCGACCTTTTTATTTCGCCAATTTTTTATGACGTTGCCGGATGAACTGATAGAGGCGGCACGTATTGATGGTGCTTCACCAATGCGATTTTTCATCGACATTGTGTTGCCGTTGTCCAAAACAAACTTAGCGGCGTTGTTTGTGATCACGTTTATTTATGGTTGGAACCAATATTTGTGGCCGATCTTGATCGTTGCAGATCCCAGCTTAGGAACCGCAGTTGCGGGTATAAAAGGCATGATCGCATCGGGTGAAGGTACGACTCAATGGAATCAAGTGATGGCGGCAATGTTGCTCACGCTTATTCCACCGATTCTTGTGGTATTAGCTATGCAGAGGGCGTTTGTGCGTGGCTTGGTCGATAGTGAGAAATAACCATGGCAGAATTAAAACTTCAAGCCGTCACTAAAAGTTGGGACGGAAAAAATCAAGTGATCAAGCCGCTTACAGTGGATGTGGCGGATGGCGAATTTATCGTGATGGTCGGGCCTTCAGGGTGTGGTAAATCCACGCTATTACGTATGGTGGCAGGGCTAGAAGAAGTGACGAGCGGGGATATTTGGATTGACCGAAAGCGAGTCACGCATCTAGAACCCAAAGAGCGTGGCATTGCGATGGTATTCCAAAATTATGCTCTTTATCCTCATATGAGTGTTGAAGAAAATATGGGATGGGGGCTAAAAATTCGCGGATTAGGTAAAGAGATTATTCGTCAAAAAGTAGCGGATGCGGCACGAATTTTAGAGCTTGATGGATTATTAAAACGCCAACCGAGAGAGCTTTCCGGTGGGCAACGTCAGCGGGTGGCAATGGGACGCGCCATTGTGCGTGACCCTGCCGTATTCTTATTTGATGAACCGCTTTCTAACCTCGATGCAAAATTGCGGGTACAGATGCGTCTTGAACTACAACAGCTCCATCGTCGCTTAAAAACAACCAGCTTGTATGTGACTCACGATCAGGTGGAAGCGATGACCTTGGCGCAGCGAGTGATGGTGATGAATAAAGGCGTTGCGGAACAGATTGGCTCCCCAGTTGAAGTGTACGAGCGTCCTGCCAGCCGTTTTGTCGCGAGTTTTATTGGCTCTCCTGCCATGAATTTGCTGGAAGGAAAACTGAGTTCGGATGGTGCTTGCTTTGAACTTGGCGGCGGAATGCAATTACCGTTAGGTAGAACGTATTTACAGTGGGTAAGGCATGCGCTAACGTTAGGTATTCGACCGGAACATTTACAATTAGGCTCTGAATCATCCGGGGGGATCCCGCTGGTAGTAGAGACCCTTGAAATGTTAGGCGCTGATAATTTAGCGCATGGCCAGTGGGCAGGGCAAAAAGTGATTGTGCGCCTTGGGCACGAGCATCGCCCTCAGATTGGTTCCACGTTATGGCTTCATCTTCCTGAAGCTCATCAGCATTTTTTTGATACTCAATATGGACATCGTTTATGAATCTTTGGCCTTATCCTAACATTGTCGCCCATCGTGGTGGCGGTAAATTAGCCCCTGAAAATACCCTTGCAGCGATTGATGTTGGGGCAAAATATGGTCACACCATGATTGAGTTTGATGCCAAATTATCCCGTGATGGTCAAATTTTCCTTCTACATGATGATACCCTTGAGCGCACGAGTAATGGGCATGGGGTTGCAGGGGATTTTGACTGGAGCCAGTTAGTCAATATTGATGCCGGAAGCTGGTATAGCCAAGAATTTGCCAACGAGCATTTGCCGCTATTATCGCAAGTGGCTGAGCGTTGCCAACAACATCGCATGATGGCGAATATTGAAATTAAGCCAACCACTGGCTTGGAGACGGAGACAGGAACCGTGGTGGCATTAGCGGCTCGCCAACTCTGGCAAGGACAAACTGCACCGTTACTTTCTTCATTTTCCATTGAATCCCTTGCAGCGGCTCAAGCCGCAGCACCTGAATTGCCACGCGGTTTATTACTGGAGGAGTGGCGCGAGGATTGGCGTGAACTGACAACACGTTTAGGCTGTGTCTCTATCCATTTAGACCATCTCTTATTGGATAAAGCTCGGGTCGAACAATTGAAGCAAGCGGGCTTATATATTCTGGTGTATACAGTGAATGACCCCGAACGAGCGAAATTATTATTAGAGTGGGGCGTTAATGCAATTTGTACTGATCGTATTGATTTAATCGGTCCAAATTTCCCCGCAGAGTAAATTAAAAAATCTTTTTATTTTGAATGACACCTCAATGAGCAATACGCTGATTAAGGTGTTTTTTTGTGGCTAAAAAAGTAAATAATTCGATTAAAAGTAATGAGTTAGACTGTCAAGTCATTCTCGTTAATTAGGACTAACTTTTTCTCACGCTCCCCAAAATATTGGTTAGTATCTCGTCATCTTCCGAACCAAGATGAGGCCAAGATGGCGACCCAATCAATTGTAGCTCCTCATGATTCAACCTTTAAAGGCTTTATGAGCAAAGTGGATAATGCGCGGGATTTTTTTGAAGTCCATCTTCCTCATCGCATTAAGCACCTCTGCAATTTTGATACCTTGAAGTTAGCCAGCGCTTCATTTGTGGATAAAACGCTGCGCTCTCGTTTTTCGGACATGCTCTATTCCGTGCAAACGCTCAAGGGTAAAGGGTATTTTTACTTTTTAGTGGAGCACCAATCTTCCCCCGATAAGTTGATGGGCTGGCGGTTGATGCATTATGCATTTTGCGCGATGAATCAACATTTGCAGCAAGGGCACCAAACCCTGCCGATGGTGGTTCCCATCCTGTTTTATCATGGGAATCAATCCCCTTATCCCTATTCCCAATCATGGACGGATTGCTTTGAGTGGCCTGATTTAGCGCATAGTTTGTACTTTAATCCACTGCCTTTAGTAGATGTCACAGTGGCAAGTGACGATGAACTTGTGAATCACCGAAAAGTCGCTGCGATGGAGTTAGTTTTAAAGCATGCATCTCTACAGGGTGACGTATTCGGATTATCGGAACGATTGGTTCAGGTACTCAACAATAATCAAAATCATCAAGATGATGTTATTTTGGTTATTAATTACCTCTTTAGCGTTATGGACACACCTGCTTATACCCATATAGTAAAAAGGTTGGTTGAGCGAACAGAAGAGCATCAGGAGACCGTGATGAATATTGCACAGCGATTGAGAAATGAAGGAATGGAAAAAGGAAGGGAAGAGGAACGAATAATTAGTCAACAAAAACTAGCGAATGAACGTCAACACCATCAACAACAAATAGTACTAAACTTGCAACAGCAAGCTGTAATGAGCTTAAAGTTAGGTTTGAGTGTCGATATTATTAGCCAAATTACTGGGTTATCTCCCTCTGATATTCATGCGCTTCGCTAATCAGGATGAAAATAATAAAAGTTGGGCTCCTTAAAGACAGAGCCCAACATTTTTACAGACTCAAAGTGTGATTAGAAATTCACTTTCAGTGTTGCATTGATACCACTAGAACTCACATCGCTGTTGTACTGACCTTGGTAAGAAACGCCGAAGGTGGTTGATTTATTCAACTGAGCATCGACACCTAAGCCTACACCGAATAGGTTATCCAGTTTTCCACCACGTAAAGTCGCTTCACCGGAATTAGACAAGTACAGTTGAGCTTCTGGACGGTTATCGCCAAACAGGTGGCTTGCAGAGACATCACCTTTCAGAGCCATGTTGATGCTGCCAGCAGTGAATGGATAACCACCACGTAAACCAACAGTACCCACTTGGATATCTTGATTATCAGTTTTAGTACTGAACTGCATATTGCCGACTTGCTCATTGATACTGTCTGTTGAAACATGTAGCCAGTTAAATCCAGCATACGGTTCAATAGAGTATTTATCATTATTCAACTGGGTATAAGCGCCTTCCAAGAAGAACTGAGTGATTTTTGCATCATAGCTGGTGGAGTTAAAACCTGACGTTTGTCCGACCCATAATGTGCGTTTTGCATCACGATCTTGGTTAGTGTGAGTAATACCATAGTTTACTGCGGCTACATCCTTGATGTTGGAAACACCATACAGACCAACATGGAGGTCATTGCTGTCAATTTTTCCGTATTCGTGAGCTTTATATTTGGTTGAACCCGCACCGAAGAACAGACCTGCTTTGGTATTTTCAGTGACATCAATTTCTGCGCCGACTAATCCTGCGTAGAAATCCACGTCCATATTGCTATAGCCGTAGTCCAGATTGCCCCATTGACCGACGCCAGTCATCCACATACGAGCGTTACTGTTTTCGAGGTTAGCATAGCGGCCATGACCGACACCAATAGCCTGATCTTTCACGGTACGCGTTAAGCCTAATACGTTCACCACACTGGCAGTATTTGCATTTAGTAGCATATCGCTACCCAATGATTGATAGGTGCTGCTCAGGTCATTTGCGCTCATTGGCAATACGGCATCAAACAGTTGGCCTTTTGCATTACTGTCTAATGTATTTGCAATAGCACGACCATTTTCATTGTTTGCGAAGGTCGCTAAAGTCGTATCGTCTTTTTTGCTAATTGAGCCTGTAATCGTATTATTTTTTACAGAAACATCTTTTTGGAATAATGCGTAATCATCCGATATCGCATTATTTGGCGTTGCTGCTAAGGCTTTAGCTTTTGCACGGCTATCCACGAGATTATCTGCATTCACTGTACCTTGAACGGTATTACCATTTAGATAAACATCTTTTAATTGGCCGACATCACTTGCGGCGACATCAAGTTGAGCACCTTGATTCAAAGTCAGATTACCGACATTCGCATTGTGACCCACAGCGACCAAATACGTGCCTTTATCATTGATATTGATGTTGGCTTTATGACTTTGATTGGACGTCAGCTGGCCTTTTTGAGTGAACGTGTCGTTATAGTGGTCGATCACACTGATTGCACCGCCGTTCACATTCACATCTGCAGTACCGAAAGATTCAGTGAAACCATACAGCGTGCCTTGTTCAACGGTAGTGCCGCCACGATAAGTGTTATCACCAGTCATGACTAAAGCGCCTTGACCTTGTTTCACTAATGTACCGTCATACAAGCCGGCATCAATTTTGGCTTGAATAGCGTCAGCGCGTTTTTGGTAATACTCTTGACGCCATTTTTTAGCATCATTGATATCGACAATATGGGATGCAGGGTCTGGATTGCCATCGTTGACAACGAAATTATCACCTAATTCGTAATTTCCTCCCGCATCGATACCATTGTTTTTATAGTCAGTTAACCATGCAAGATCCTCGATTTCACGCTGATCTAACGCTGCTTGGGAGATATCGTTGGTCCAAACATCAAGTGGAGTAGAATCTAAGTTATATTCGAATTTACCTAAGAATTGACCCGGGCCGTACATGCCTTTTTCTAAATCTGGTGTACCCCAGCCGTAACGATCATCGGGTACGCCATCTGCAGAAGTCCAATTGTTATACAGGGAACCATCAGGATTGTAGCGATTGGCGGTAGTAAACATAACATCGCGAACTTGCAGAGCATTCATGGATTGATAACGCGACATCAATACGCCCATAGCGCCTGTGACATGTGGCGCGGCCATTGATGTTCCGCTGAAAGTATCCCAACCCGGATTACCGTCTGCGTCGACAACGGTTGAATAGATATAGCGGCTTGGTGCAACGACAGTCCACCATTTAGCATTGCCTGCTTCGTTGAACATACCTTCTAGTTCATAGCCAGTTTTAGCTGCATTTTGTTTTAATCCTGCAACCGCAATCCAGTGTTTTTCAGCTTGAGGATTAAAATAAGGGTAGAGAGGACGATAGTATGGATTCGCAAAATCACGGTTACCGGTGGTAAAGACTTGAACTACATTGGTGCCTTTTACTGCATCATAGGCGGCATCGACAAAAGAAGGTTTGTCGCCATACACTTTTTTGAAATAGAAATATTCGTATTCAGTTTGCTGAGTGGTATCAGCAGGTAAATGGACGGTGGTATTGCCTCCGTCAGGACCGGTTGTTTTTACTGTGTTAATAATCCGTGTATTGGTACCCCAGCTGTTATTAATGACTTGAGCTCCGTCATCGACCATCGCTTTCCAGCCAGTGTAAAAATATTGATAATCTTGATAAGGACCGTAGTTATTACTGTCTGTTGCGCCAGTATTGCCGATATAAACATCAGACCCCCAAGCAACACCGTGCATGCCATTACCATCACGGTTTGCCCCAACCGTACCGGTAACATGGGTTCCGTGGGTATCATTCACGCCTTTGATCCAATCTCCAGTCACATCGAAAGCTTGACCTTTTTCATAGTTTCCACCCATTTCCTGTGGATAGCGCATACCAGTTGAGCCATATTCACCTTTGGCTTTTACCGCATGGAAGCGGGATCCACTGAGTTCCTTGTGACTTAGCAATGCGCCAGAGTCCATTACGCCAATTTTAGCGCCTTGCCCATGATATCCCAGTGCGTAAGCACTGGAGGCATTCATTGCCGCCAGTCCCCAGTCATTTTTATATTCTTGGCTTTCCCAGCTATTTTTATCACCGAGTTGCCCTGTTTCAGAGTAAGCCAGTGTATAGCCGGAAAATAACAGCGCTGAAGTAATAATAGAGAGCTGAAAAATATTTTTATTTATTGCAGCTTTATTTTTATAACGAGAAGGTGATGCGAATTTATGTGCTTTGTTCATTCTGATACCTTTGTTATCAATCAAAAAACATCATTAAGAATCGAAAACAGAATCGCAGAGATAATCTGTGTTTTATAAAAATAAATACTTGAGCACCATCTCAAAATCTTTTTATTTATCGAAAAAGTAGATTTATTGACTGGTCAATCACACCAAACGCAGATTAATAGAACGTGAAAAGAACAAATTAAATGACAGTTCTATGTGGGGAATTAAACTAATTTTTGCTTTTAAATACAGGAATTAAAATTTAGATAAATTTATTGAGAATAAATCAGATGTGATAACAAATTCACATTATTTATTAACAGCCATTCTTGCTAATTATTTTTTAGGTATTAATAACTAATTTAAAGTAATGAATTATTTTTCTATTATTTAGCGATATTCATATTTTTATAACCAAAAAAGCCGCCATTGTTTTCAAATGACGGCTTTAAATGACGGATTTAAGTTAAATTATTAAGCTAATAATTACTTATAAAGCTTTTTAATTTCTTGGGCTGCAGCTAAACCACGTTTCGCTTCTTTTTCTGCAATCTCAACGGATAAACCAATATACGAGCGAGGGTCGAGCATCGCTTTGATTTCGTCATTGCTAAATGCAGCTGTAATGGTTTCGTTCTTGGTGAGGTTAGTGTAGAAATCCTCGCCATCCGCTGCGGTTTTGATAGCTTCTTCATACAGTAATGAGTGCGCCTTATCTTTACCTAGCTTCTCAGCCATTTTCATCATCACGTATTCAGTATTATCTAACCCTTTATTTCTCAGAACGTTATGCAGCATTCTCTCTTCGTGAGGTACCAGAGTTCTCGACAGCTCTTCGGTTCTTAATAAAATTTCAGTGGTCAGTTCCAACGCTTCTTCGATAAGCCCATCGAATAACATATAGGAGCTGCTATCACCTTCATACGGCCTGACGGCAGAATACATCCCTACACTCGGTAACGAATACAGTTTTTGGGAGTTAGCAATAATCCCTTTCGCCAGTTTCGGGTTGATTTTGTGTGGCATGGTGCTGCTGCCCACGGTACCTTTGGTGAAGCCTTCAGACACTTCCGCTATTTCTTCCAGCGTCGTACTGTAAACTTCTTCCCCGATTTTATGGCAGATATTCGCCATCAGCGCTAAGTTCGCCATGTACTCTAATTTATGGGTGCTTAGGTTACGAGATGGCACTTCCATCGCATGCATACCCGTCAGTTCAGCAACGCGTTTTTGCACTTCTAAACCAATCCCCGGCATGGAGTTAAACGCACCCACAGCGCCGCCCATCATGATGGTAAATACGCGCTTTTCACACTCTTTCATACGCTGGTAGCAGTCGATAAAATCGCTGATCCACACGGATACTTTGTAACCGTAAGTAATTGGGATAGCGTGGCGTCCATGGGTTCTGCCTGGCATCACCATATGCTTGGTTTTTTCAGCAAGACCCGACAGGTTTTCGATGATCTCACTTAACAGCAACATAAATTTATTATGTACCGTTTTCATCATGTACAACTGCGAGCTTTGCTGAATATTTTGGGTAGTAATTCCGTAATGGATGTATTTACCACTCTCTTCAGAACACGCATTCACCAAGACTTTTAAGAAGGGAACGAAGCCATGCCCAATTTTTTGGTAAATGCGGCTCATCTCTTCAAAATCAATGTTCTCAATAACCGCTTTTTCTTTAATTTCATCGGCCGCTGATTGGGGAATGAACCCCGCTTCAGCCTGCGCTTGAGCTAACATGGATTCAAACATCAGCCAAGTATTGTATTTGGCCTCATCCGATAACAGGGCTTTTATACCGCGGTCATCGATGGTTTTACTCTTAGAATCATATAAGGCTCTCATCATATATCCTTTTATTTCTTCATGAACTCATCAACAGCGTTGCGAACAAATTCAACTTTCGGTCCATACACTACGTGGACGTGGTTTGCCGATGGAAAGAAGAATGCGGTACATCCTGATTCCAACATTAAATCTTTATCAATTTTATTCACTTCTGCGACATCAATACGCATACGGGTAATACAGTTATCTACGTTACGAATGTTCTCTTTACCGCCTAAGGCTTCAACGAGGATCTCAGCGATTTCGCCATAACGTTTTTCTTTAATTAACGTATTTTTCAGGTTGCTAGACTCTTCACGACCTGGGGTTTTGATATCAAATTTAATAATCGCCCAGTAGAAGATAAAGTAAGTCACTACCGCTAAACCACCGCCAATCAGGACTAAGAATATCCAGTTAGTGTGCTCGTACAGCAGGCCGAAGATAGTGAAGTCAAACACGGTTCCACGGATATACCCGATAGCAACGCCAGCGAATGACAACAACACTGCACCAATACCGACGATGATGGCGTAGATTAAGTACAGCAGCGGTGCGATAAACACGAAGGTAAATTCGAGCGGTTCGGTCACGTTACCGAGCATCGCGGTCAATACCATGGTCACCAACATCGATTTAACTTCAGCGCGGTTCTCTTTTTTCGATGTTTTATAGATAGCTAATGCAATGGCAGGGAACAGGAACAGCGTTACCAGCATTTGTTGCTGTGCCATAAAGCGCGTCAGGCTTGGCATCATTGCCCAGTATTCACTACTTGGACCTTGCTTAAATAACACTTCCGTTAAAGCTGGAACGACACCGACAAAGGTCTGTCCATCAATAACATAGGTACCACCAGCTTCGGTAAATCTAAACAGAACGTTCCAAACGTGGTGTAACCCGAATGGAATAAACAGACGTTCACCCCCCGCGGTAAAGAACGGACCGACAGGACTGAGGAAGACGGCGGAAAGCTTCATTAAGCCTTGCACTAATACTTCCCAGATAAACGGTAATGTTCCACCGACCATGATCATTAAACCGACCATGATAATTGCGACTGATTTTTTACCCGAGAAGAAGGCGAAGGCAGTTGGCAGCTCGAGGTTATAGAATTTATCGGTGGCCCATGCACCAATTAACCCTGTAATAATCCCCCCAGCGGCACTGATGTTTAAGGTTTGAATACCTAAAACCTTAATCTGTCCCACTTGACCCATAATCGCTGGATCCGCCAGTTTACCGGTGAGCACCAACCAAATATTCATGGTGATGATCAACGAAAGGTAACCGACAACAGAGGCGAAGACCGCGATCCCCTTATCGCGCTGGCTCATGCCGTAGGCAACCCCCATGGCGAACAGTAATGGGATGTTGTCGAAGATAACGCCCGCAATAGAACGGATGCTGACAAGTAATGCGTTAACGGTTTCATTGCCGAGGAAAGGGAATCGAGCAATCATGTAGGTTTGAACTAATGCACCACTGATCCCCAGTATCATACCAATTGGAGCCAGAACCCCGATCGGCAGGAGCAGTGTCCTACCAAAGCGCTGGATTGACTCACTGAATTTTCTTTTAGCCATATTTTTTCCTAATGACGAAGAATTATTGAAATTAACTGGAATACTAGCACTGGGTTTTTTAAATGAAATGATGTTACGGTTTTAAATATTATCTCAGGTCACAGATTAAGACCTAGGTCATTAAAATTAAATAAAGCTTTAAAAAACATATTAATAATGATTCTGTCATCAATGTGTTGATAGTTTTTTAAATAAATAATTATTTGAAGAATAACAAAATTAATTGAATGAAAAACACTCAATTAACCTTAAGTTAAATAAATAAGGTGATGGGGAGTTTATTTACAGCAGGTTTTCCAATTCATTAATTAACAAATCCACCAGAATGAAAAATCCGGTTCTGGATTTGGAATCATCCCGTTTGGTGTCATAGCTATCCGCGAAGCAGAAAAGGGTGTTATTGGCGTAGGCGGTGAGTTCATTGGTGTGAAAGGCGGTCATACTGATGATGTTAGCCTCTTTCAATTGCACTATTTTAGCGGTTTCTATGATTTTCTTGGTTCCGCCAGATAACGAAATAAAAATGACTGTGTCATTTTGGTTAACTAGACGAGTAAAAGAGTCGGAGAGATTATAGTCGTTGATAAAAAAACAATGCAATCCAAGAGAGAAAAGCAAGTGTTCAAGATAATAACCGACGGCTTTACTCGTGCCCCGCGCGACTAAAAAGATATTACGGGAGCCGTGTAATGTTTTCGCACAGTCGCGAATTTGCTCTTCATTAATCAAGGTGAAGGTTTTATGAATATTATTTTCAAGCTGCTTTTTATACGACGCAGGGTTGTTTTTTTCCGCTTTATTTTGCGAAAGTATATGGCTATTAATTTGAAACTTGAGTTCTTTAAACCCACTAAAACCTAATTTCTGGGATAAATTAATAATGACAGTCTTAGAGACAAACGTTTTGGCGACTAATTCATTAATATTTAAGTAGGGAATATCGGCAATATTATCGGTAAGATATTTTAATACTTTTTTTTCACTGACGGTTAAGTTGTCATAATTTTTTAGAAAGTCCAGCATATCCCACCTGATCAATAGAGTCTCAAAAGCCCATTTTAGTCTGGGTTCGTGTGTTGTTTATGATGATACCGACACAGTGAAGTGAGCCAAAGCTCAATAAGCTTGATTATACGTTAAAGCCGTATTTTATGCAGGTTTTCTGAGTGATTTTATGAGTTGAAGATTTTCATTCCTATGCACGTAAAAATGCCACTGAAGTGAGCTCATCGTGTTATGGTTTTATCTTTCAGGTATATTTAAATCCTTCTATTATTTAACGGATGAGATAAGTATGAAAACCTATTCACTGTCTTTTTTATTGTTTGCTTTTTTTGCCGTTACGGGCTGCCAAATGAATTCTGAAAAGTCGGAATCTATCTCGCAATATAACTTTGGTGTTATGTATGAGAAAGGCGTGGAAGTAACACAAAACTATGAAACCGCAAAATACTGGTATGAATTAGCGGCAAAACAAGGTAATTCTCACGCGCAATATAATCTTGCTATGTTGCATATTAATAAAAAAGTGAAGTCACCTGATTATCAGCAGGCCAAATACTGGCTTGAATTAGCAGGCAAACAAGGTGATGCGGAAGCTCAATATAATCTTGCCGTCTTGTATACAGAGAAAAGCTGGGGATTCCAAGATTTTCAACAAGCCAAATATTGGTACGAGTTATCTGCTAAACAAGGTTTTTCTCCTGCACAGACCAATCTCGGTACACTCTATGTTCTGGGAACGGGGGGGCAACAAAACTATGAGCAGGCAAAATATTGGTTTGAATTAGCGGCTAAGCAGGGAGAGCCTCGCGCGCAATCTAATCTAGGCATACTGTATGAAGATGGAAAAGGCGTAAAGCAAGACTACGAGCAGGCCAAATACTGGTATGAATTAGCCGCTAATCAAGGTTTTCCAGATGCGCAAAATAACCTTGGCTCACTGTATGACAATGGTTATGGTACTCAACAGGATTATAAGAAGGCTAAATATTGGTATGAATTAGCCGCGAAACAAGGGGATGCGGCGGCACAATATAATCTTGGTGTGATGTATGAGAATGGACAAGCTGGCGGAAAAAACAAAGCCCTCGCCAAAAGCCTTTATAACAAAGCTTGTGAAGGGGGAATTCAAGAGTCATGCGATGCATACAAACTGCTTAATAAATAAAATGTGGGCCCTGTAAATAATTCTGTGTAACTCTCTATTTTAATTTTTAGGGATACTTAGGTCGGGAAGTCAACATGGCCACCCGACCTAATGTCTAACATCTTGAAACTTAGTTCAAATCTAAATCTTTTTGCAAATCTAAAACTTGGTTTTTTAAACTCTCTAGTTCGAGTTGTTTTTGCATCACTGAACGGTCTGGCGCGTTCTGATTTTCCTTCATTTTTTGGTCAATAGAATTGATTTGATTTTGAATACTCTTACTGTTTTTAGATTTGGCTCTTGCTTGATTTAACAAGTTATTGATTGATTTATTTAACGCTTGCTGGCTTTTTTGTTGGCTTTTTAAGTCTGCATTGGTTTGGCGCTTTTCATTTTCAATCGCAGCAAAAACAGCTTTAAATTCGCTATTTAACACTTTCTCGTGTTCAAGCTTTTCCTGTTTTAACTCAATCCGCTTATCGTAAGTGCCGGAGTATTTGCAGTTAAATTTAGTAATAATATTGACGTCACCGGTTGTGGGGTCGCAGTTTTCTACGTTAGTCGCACAACCCGAAAGAACCAATACTGAACCTAATGTGATTAACGGTAATAGCTTCAAAATATGCCCTCAATTAGCTGATTTTAATAGCAGTACGCTGAGAATACAGGCTATCTAACTCTTTTTCTAAAGATGAAACTTGCGTTTTCATTTCTGCAATTTGCGTATCTAGCTGCGCTGTTTTCATGCCTTGTGCCGCACTCTTCTCGGAAATTTCTTTCCACTCTCTTTGACGTTTTTTCATGTCAGTCAGGGATTTTTGTAATGAGGCAATGTTGGCATCAACACCTTTCAGTTTTTTCTCAGCCGCTTTTTGGTCTAAACGTTTTTGCGCAATATCTTGGTTGATTTTAGCCAACTCGCGTTTGTCATCAGCAATAACGGATTTTGCGGTACTGGATGCACTTTTTAGGCGTTGGTTTTCTTGTTGAATATCCGAAATCATGGCATTTAACTGCTGCTCTTTGTTTGAATATGTTTTACGCTGGTTATCAAGGTAAGCGTTCGCACCGACACCAACACCGCAGCCCACAACTGCCGCCGCAATCATACATCCCGTTCTGTTTTTGCTATCTACGGCTAAACACGCGAGTGCACCGACTGCCGCTCCACCCATACATGCCGTGATCCCAGATTTACTGAAAAACTCAATGTCCTCATTTTGAGATAAACGCGGGTCAACATCTGGGTTTGAGCGAGTTGTTTGACATCCGGTTAATACCATAGTGATTATCAAACAAAACGTACCTATTAGTTTTTTATTCATTTAGCGTAATTCCTATTGTTGTTTTTTACATGTTTCAAGCCATTCATTTCTTGAAACTTTTCCATTCTTCCAATAACCATCTAAGTTTGAAACATAAGCCGAGAGGTAGGTCTGTAAATTTGATTTTCCTCTGGCCTCCATCATCTGTTTAACAATGTTAACTTGGGACTTCACTAGGGCGGAATCATAGGTTGTGGCCATATCGACTAAGGTATCAGCGTAGTAATTCACGACAAAATCCAACGCTTTTTTGTGTTCTTCAAGTTGTGATTTGCGTTTCTCGCAAGTGCCTTCGGCGGCATTGGCAGCACAATTTTTGTCATATAAGCCCGCTAAGCGGTCATAAAATTCGCCATCATCTTTGAGTTTTGTGCACAAAAATGCGCCTAACTGTAATGAGGTTCTGACAGCTTGATCACGCTGCTCATCCCGCAGTTGGGCATTCGCTTTAAGCTCATCTTTTAACTGCGTTAATTGCAGCTTGATAGCTTCATCCTGCACTTTTGCTGAAATGGCGCTTAAATTGTTGAGAGAGCTATTTTGTGCCTGTGGTTGGCCCTTTGCTGGCGATGAACCTGAGCCTAATTTGAGCCACTCTTTTTCAATTTCTTTAATCCTATCTCTTGAGGTCAAGGTTGGTGACACGATAGCAAGGCGAAAACCGGTATACTTATTCTTGGTTGGCCCTTTATCGGTGTAATAAGCTTCTTCTTGTCGCCAAGCGCTGCGGATATCGCTTTCTGGGGTTAAATAGCTTCCACCTCGCACGATAAATCCACCGGCTTGCCCATGTTGGCGGTCCAATTTATTGAGTCTAAACGGTTCGAACATCATCTCGGAGACGTTACCCAACATATCGTGCAGCCCTAATGGATTCGGTTGCAGCAAGCCTGTGAGTTGCAAATCTCCATTGGCAGATTGTGTGCCCGCTGACCAGACATAGTTTCGAATGCCTTCAGGCATAGGGAATCGGGTATCACGAAAATCTGATGCTGAAACTGATAGCCCACCCCTTGCGGTAAACTCCCATTCTGTTTCCGTCGGGAGACGAGCAAAGCCTTTCGCTCCATCTTCGACTGGCAGGGCACTTGGATGTTTTTCACGCAACCATAGGTTGTATTTGTCTGAAAACTGCATTGCGTCATACCAACTCACATTCACTTTCGGTAAACGCAATTTATTGGATGGGGTTGGGCACTCTTTCCCTTGCAGCGTATTTTCTAGCGCGGTGTATTGGAGATCAGTGACGGGGTATTTCGCCATCAGGAAATAACGGCCTTTATTTTTCTCAGTAAAACTCCCCGCAATATGTTCGGTTCGAGTTTGTTCTAGATAGCCCCAATCATCCCCTTCTTGGCCTAAAGTAATATTGTAATCTTGCAAAGGTTGATTCACGGGAATAGCCACTTTACGAAAAACCATACTGCCTTCACAGGGGAATGGTAAGACAACATCATCCGGTAACGCCTTCGGGTTAAAGAATTTATCTTCCCACGGCGCGGCATAAATATTTCCGCTGTGCAGTAAAACGAATGACAGTGTGATTAATGCTATTTTAGATTTCACGTAAACTCTCCGCAGGTTGTATTTTCACTGCACGTAACGCCCCAATGCCTGCAACGCAGAGCGCGATAAATAACGCAGTAAATAAAGCGATAAGGATATTGATTGGCTCAAGTCGGCACACAAAGGCGTTTTGAGGCAATTGTTCGCCCAATAGGCCAGTAAATAGATAGCTGCCGATAAGGTACAGCAAGAAGCCAATAAAGAAGGCGATAGTGGTTAAGAGCAAGGCTTGGATGATGATATAGAAGGTCACGGCCAACTGGTGAAAGCCCAGTAACCGCAATACGGCCATGTCTTTGCGTTTTCTATCGATATTTGCCAAAAAAGCGCCAATGAGAGATGCGATGCAGCCAAATAGCGAAATCCACATGATCACAGAAAAGATAATATTGAGTACGTAGGTGATGGATTTGACGGCGTCAATCTGGCTTTTTTGTGTTATTACTTCAATATGTTGCTGATTAAACCAGTCATTGATAGGGGCTATCCCATCTAAACTACTGGCGTAGATGCGGGCCTTTGCAAAGCTTTCTCTGACTTTGGGGTTTTCGCCTTCCGTGATATTAAACTGAGGAACTTGGTAGCCATCTCGGTAATCTTCCATAGCAATAAGTACGGATAACGGCACAAAGGCGGCAGGGCGAGAAAACTTGGCGTCGCTAATAATATCAATCACGCGAAAGGGCTGTTTCACTCGCTCGTTGGTATTACCTCGTTTGCGAGTAATTACCAAATTCACGGTATCACCTTTGTTCGCACTTAATTTTTCAGCGGCGCTAGTGGAGAGTACCAGCGTGTTTTCTTCAACCGGAACAATCGCATCACTGAGCAGTGGGTCGCCTTTGGCGGTGGGGATAATTTCAGCGTTAGACACAAAATGTTGGCTATCGGCAACAAGGTCAGCTTGAGTATTTAGACTGCGAGTTTGTGGGATCACAAACTGAATATCAGGGTGTTGTGATAATTCAGCAAACCACGATGGCGGGTAGTTGCCATTCCCAATCATACGCACTTCTAAGTTTCGTGGATCGTTAAGTAATTGGTTATGAAGCTGCGTGATAATCCCGTTTTTTAAGCCAAACAGCAGTAACAGCGGTGCAATGACCGATGTTAATGAGAAAATAATGCACAGGGCGACCTTTCGGTCATGGAGTAAATCTTGCCATGCCAATCGAGTAAGTAATGAAAACTTCGTTTTTATGGCACTATTTTTGTCTAAAGACACTACCATTCCCTTCTAATTCGGCATGATATTGTGTAAAGCCAAACTGTTCTACCAGCGTCCAGTCATGGCTAACAATAAGCGCACTCAGGTTTAAATCTTTCACCATTTCAATAATTAATGAATACAGAGACTGAGCATTGAGCGGATCAAGTGCTGCTGTGGGCTCATCAGCAAGTAACAGGGTCGGTTGATGAGCGATGGCTCTCACAAATGCCACTCGCTGGCGCTCACCGATAGAAAGCTGATGGGGATAATTATTGAGTAAATGACGTAATTGAAGGTGGTCAATCGCAAAATCTAACCAGTCTGATTTTGCGGGTAATGACAGTATGTTTCTTGGTAAAACAACATTTTGCTGCACGGTTAAATAAGGAAGAAGCCCGCCATTTTGCAACACAAAGCCAAAATGTTGTGCTCGTAACTGCGCTAAAAGCTTGGCGTCATCATGCAGAACCGCTTCGGTAATATTAAGCTCATAGGTCAGTTGGTAATGGGCGAGTTGATCGGGCTGAAGGATCAACCCAATCATTTCTAATAATGTGCTTTTCCCACAGCCGCTTAGCCCCGTTAATGCGCATACATGACCCGGCTCTAGTGTGAGAGAGGGAAGGGTGACATGAAAATCACGTCCCCCATCGTTTCGTGTCAGTGACAACTGCTCAATGTGTAACATTAAGGGAGATTTTCTAAAGGTACAGGGTAAACATAGTCACGGGGATCGCTATTCGGAGCTAGCGGGATCCAACGGTCAACATCTTCATTATAACGTTGATAATATTGAAGTTTAGTGTTGAGTCGGCGAATAAATTTCTCCTGCTCTAGCCCATCCCAGCTTTTCCATGTTTCTTCATCTAAACCAAGAACTTCACTGAGATAGGGTAGGTTTTCGACATATTCGCCCAGTAATCCCATTTCGCTGAGTTTAGTTCCAGAAGCTTGTTTGATCTGTTTAGGATCATTACCCATTGTAGCGGCGATAGAACGCAAGTTTTCAAACATGTTATCCGGTGAAATCATGCCTTCATTGGCTGCATTCACAATTTTCTTCATGACTTCGCTGAGGTCACTCAGTTCACTTTTTGTCAGCAAAACTTGGACTTCAGTGGTTGGTACATTCTGTTTCAGCACATCACGGTCGCTGATCCATGCTTTAAAAACACTCGGCGCTTTGGTGCCTTGTTTCTCACCTAAATAAGCAAGGCGCATGGCATACCCAAGATCATGGGCATCGGACAGAATCGGCTTGGTGTCTTTATCGTTGCCGTAATTAGGATCGGCATTTAATGCGCTCCCAATGCCTTTTTCGCCACGATAAGCCATCTGAATTTGAGAGGTGATTGCGGACGAAAGGCTGTCGACCATTTTCCCAAAACTCGCAATATCACCGGAGTTAATCGGGTAATAAAGGGGTTTATGGATATACGGATTCAATGTTAAAGCTTCATATTGTGCCTGTGCAGAAGCATGGTTTTTACTTCCTGAAGGCGTTTTTAAATGCAGTGTATACAGTGCCACGCCGCGGTAAGCGGCTTCTTGGCGAATTTGCTCAGCATCTAATTTTGTGGATGATAGTGGATCATCCGCAGGTAATGCCCCTGCATCTGTAATGAGAATAATGTAGCGTGCCCCAAAACGCGTCCAATCAATTTTATCCAGCGCCATCATCACACCTGCGTAGGAATCTTCATCAAATCGGCTGCTGGATACTTTGGCTTGTTTTAACTCTTTCACTTTTGCAAGAAAATCAGGCCCATCTTTCACATCATTTGGGTTCACATACATTTTCGCATCATATTCCAAGCCCGGAACGGCTTTGATATTTGAGCGGAATGCCACTAAACCAAACTTAACGTTATCTAAAAGATGGTCTTTTTCGACTTGTACATACACTTTTTCAATGGCTTCTTTGGTACGGTCGATATAAGGATCCATTGAAATGGTGGAGTCGATTACAAACACAACCGCAGCAGAGAAGCCTTGCATCATCTGCTCTTGATCCGCGGTAGATGCAGCATTTGCTGGCGATGTTTGAGCTGATGCTGCTTGGGATGATGGCGTTGAAACTGACGCCACTTCCAGCATTCTTACTTTGTAGCCCGCTTCCGTGAATGCTTCATCGGATTCTAGGACGGGCAGAAGATAGAAATTCTTTTTCTGATCGACAAAGTTATCAGGCTCACGGGCAAGTACCGCCGGATTGGCTTTCTTCTTCGTCACATCGGCCAGTAGGGGATTGTATTTTGTCTCTGGTTTATCCGAGTTTAAAATTCCCTCAAGGGTCGCTTTATCTTTCAAAAATAAGGTCGGATTGCGCCCTGCGGGGTTGGTCATCGCGAGCGTTAATTGCATTTTCCACTCGGAAGTACAATCTGCTTTCATCCAGCCACTGGTTTTCCCGAATTGGTCAGGTCCCACATGTAGCCACTCTGTTGCGCCTTGAGTTTGACGCTGGTAGACATAAAAGCGACTGAATGCCGGCTGCTCTTTACCTTTCGTGGCGATTTTGTCGGAAAGTTCACAACCGGGGTAAGTTAAAACCCGCTGATAAAGTGTTTTCTTACCGGCTTGCAGCAACGGTTTTTGTTCATCCGCATAAGCGGCGCTGCTCAATATGCTGCTTCCGAGTAAAAAGCCTAACCATAGAAACTGTTTCATTTTTGACCTCTATTTCTTTAAGGCTTCTAAACGTGTTTTCGCGTCACTATTTTGCGAGTCATTATTCACGGTGACTTCATACCAATAGATGGCAGTTTCTTTATCTGGCGAGAAACATTTACCGGATGACGTATTATTAGGGTCGTACTCTTGCGCGTATTTAAAGGCGATTTTGGCATCCCCAGCTTGCGCTTTGTACGCATACAAACGTTGGGCGATATCACATTGACCATTGGCTATTGCTGCATCGATGGTTGTGACAATCTCGACATCTGTTGGGTGGCTTTTTAAACAGTTTTGTACGAAAGAGAGAGGCTCGCCGGATTTCATGTTGTCGACGCTACAGACGCCTTCAATGCCATTGGCAGGCGCGGAGGCTTGGGTTGGCGCAACTGCGGGCTCTTCACTTTTGTTTTTGAACATAAAAAACCAGACCAGCGCGGCGATAATGAGCAGCAATATAAGGGCGATGATAATGCCCAAGACTGGGGATTTCTTGGTTTTTGCGGGGGAAACTTTTTTAATAATAGGTTCAGGCGCTGGTGGGATTTTCGCAACGTCTTCAGCAAGTTCAATGATAGGCTCAGGCTCATCTTCAATGATGATTTCAGGCTCGATATCATCATTGATGCCCTGCGTTGGCTGGACACTTCCCCCAGAGGGAATGATATCTTGCTGGCCTTGAGCGAGTGAGCTTAAAACGCCATTATGAATTTTAAGTGTACCCTTATCTTCATTCCCTTCATCATCTTTGAGGGTGAATCGATAGGCCATTTGCAGGTTGCTGACCAGCGGGTCAACAAACACTTTATCAAGAACAATGTGCAAATCATCGCCATTTAGCTCAAATGGGAGCTGAATTTCAAAAGCATTACCGACCCATTCACCTTTGTCATTGAGGTAGTTACCATCTTGATTTCGTTGAATGGTTAAGCTGACATGCTCATGCTCGCCATCCCAATTACGGATAGTCAATAATGCGTTGCCAGGGCGAGCAGGTTGTAATGGCTTTAATTCTGGATTAAACACAGTTTTACTCCAATGATGATTTCATCGATTTAATAATTTGACCAAGTTGAGCATTTTGCTCAGCGCTAATTTCTCGCCCAGCAGAGTGACCTGCGTTTTCTTTAATGATGGTATCTAGAGCGATTAACCAGTCGTAAACAAATAAGAAAGTGTAATTCAGTGGTGTTGTCGGGAGACGTACAAGACGCTCGTCATCCGCCCATTCCACGCTATTTCGGTCTGGGCGTTCAAAGATTTTTTTCCCAACATTCACTTTGCTGTTTGGACGTAGAACCCCTTCATCTTTGAAATTAAACCAAGTGATGAAATCACCTAAAATGTTATGAACACGCGAAACTTGAGACTCGGCTAATTTATCTCGCAAAACGCCGACCGTTTCTGTCCCTGCCAGCGCATTCACCAGCTTTTGCTCTAGCTGCAAACGGGAAATGGCAGTAATCAGCTCATCGACAAACGTCACCATAATCTCTTGTTCGATATTAAGGTAAGTCAGTAACGTATTGTTATCCGGTAAACTGCGTAAATGGTTTATCCAAAGCGCAATGACTTTTTGTGGGTAAATGACTTCATACCCATAGCTTTGGGGTTTATCGGTTTCAGGGGCAGAAATGGTGGCTGGCTCATCACTAAATAGGTCGATACCGCCACCAAATTCGTTGCCGCCAAGTGAGAAAATCGAGACATTTTGCGGCTCGGCGTCAGACTGTTTAGGATCTTTAATCTTGCTAAGTGCGCTTTCTTCTTGCATATAAAGCTCATACAAGTCTTTGCGGCTCGGCATGATGTAATCAATAAACGGCCCTTGCAGGTAAGGCACTTTCTGCATGAAACGTAGGATGGCCTCGGCATTTTTCGTTTTGACTAATAACTCTTCTTCACCGCCAGATTGATACCATTTTTCAAGGTAATTACCGATCAATTCTTTTCTTAATTCATCGAGTTGCTCAGTGATACGCTCTAATTTCAATTTCTTTAATGCAACAGTCTCTAGGTAATTAGCAAGGCGTGACATGCCACCATCATTGAGCTGCAACATGCTGTCCCATGATTCACTGGTATCGCGAATATGTCGCTGAACAAACTCATCTTCCACGTAGGTTCTTTTCATTAATTGAAGATGTTCTTTACAGCCATCATCAAAGGCGATTTCTTCCTCGTTTTGCATGCGGATAAATGAGGTTGGAACGCGAGGTTTCCGTACTAAAAAGGTGTTATCAAACGCGTGATTATCAACCCAATCAGACATCCAAGGGTATTGACCAAAACGCTCTAGCATTGCCATTTTGATCATGCCGCCTTTACCCCAAGATTGGCGTAAAAGGGCTTCATTGAGCGAGAGTGACTGAGAGATACGTAAGTCAAACATCGTCATCGCCCAGATTAACCCACAAGGGCGTTTGGCCCGTGTTTGCTCATCTTTACCTTGAGTGTTATGTATCCATTCCGTGAGCACGCCGCCCACTTCTTTGACATCGGACTGTTTGGTGGATGCGGTACAGACAACCAGGACGTTCATCTCTTGGTTATCCGTGTAACGTTCGAATAAATAAGAGACTTTTCCACGTAAAATTAATTGGGCGAGTGGGTTGGCATCGTCGCTGTCCACGGCATTGCGAATGCCGCTCATGGACTCAACGCCCAGTCGGCCTCGGTAACCCGGGAAGTCTAACAGCTCAACCTGCTCAAAGAGCGGTTTGCTTGGGGTATCAAGCAGTGGGATCACGACTTCGACGGTCAGTGCCGTTAATTCGGCAATCGAGAGTGACACTGGCGAACCCACATGTTCTCCCTTGATTGGGCAAACTTGGATGTCGTTATCAATACTTTTATTGAGCCGCTCAAGCATATCGACGTTCATAATACTGTCTTCTTGAACGAGGATGCCATTGCGTTCTTTGACTAATGATTCTAGCGGGGCAAGCACAATCTCAGCGTAATTTAATTTCGCTAAGGTGCGACTAAAGATTTCGTAAGCTTCTGTTAATTCAGGGATTTCACCCCATAAAATGGCGAAAAGTTTTGCCCGTTGTGAAATCGATAGGTACGGTGCCAATTCAACCGCTTTCGGCCAATAAGTTAATGCGAGCTTTTTGTGACTGTTTTCCGCGTGGCGCTTTAAATAGTCCCATAAAGAAATCATATCATCGTGGGAGATACCCGCCACAGGCGCAGAGGCGCGCTGTTGCTCAAACTGCGTGAGTAACTGGGATAATTTTTGCTCGTCTAAAACGTAATCAATTTTTTCTTGGTTAAAGTCATACAGATAAGCGTTCGCGAGGATCTTAATAATTTCCACTTCATTGAATAGGTGTAATTCAACGGGGTGGCTGTCTGTGCCTTTGGTTGCCGAGCGCGTAAATCGAGTCACTAACCCAGTGGCCTCTTTACCGCCGCCAGGTGGGTTAATGTGGTCAATGAAATCCAACTCTTTACCGGACATTTTTGTTTTCAAGCGTCCGTTATTGCCCGCCGCCAATGCCGAGATAAGATATGACTTTCCTGCTTGAGACAGACCAAAGAAGCCAACCGACATCGGGCGCTGGGTAGCGGTTACCAAATTTTTGGCGATGTTTTTGCTGCGTCTTAAGCGATAAATAAGACTATCAGCCTCAGTGTTTAGACGAGGAGCATGCTCTCTGACCGTGTTAATCCAGTTAATTGCATTGTCGGCATTTTGGTAAATGGCGTTCCAGCCATCAATCAGCTGTTGTTCATTATTCATACTCATTTAACTAATACACTCCCGCTGTCCATCCAGTAGTTAGTTTCGCCAATACCACTGTCTGCTAATGTGTTGAGCTTAAAATTTAAATCTCGTGGTTTGACATTCGATGCATCCAGCATTTCAACCTCGGAAATCACAAAACGCTCAAGACTTACCGGGTTATCGTCACGGGATGGACGCTGTTGCTCAACTTGTAATTTCATGCGGATAACGCCGTTTTCCACACTGAGCTTTTGAGCCAATTTGGGATTCTTAATACGCAATGTGTAGAGCGGCGAAGCGGGCCAACGGGCATTATTTAATTGCCTAAAGCCCAAACGGACTGCACCTCGAGCTTCGAAAGAGGTCTGCTCATCGAGTTGATAGTCTGGGCGGTCAAGGTCAATATCTCGGTAATAGACCACATCATCGCTTAACGTATTATGGCTATCCAACATCCCCAAATAGCGAACGGTGGAATAGGGGCGGAAATTCCCGATAGAAAAATAGAAATTCAATAACCGAGAATTTTCAGCGAGCAAGCAGAGCATCGCTCCCACCGCTGCGGTGGATTTTGGATCGTCAATCCGCCCTTTTTTATTAAACGGATACCATCCACCCGTTTTATATCCATGCAAAGGTAAAATGCGGGATGGCGGAACAGGTTGCAGCAATTTAAAGAGCGCTTGAATGCCGGGTAATCGAGAAGGTCGGCCGGTTAGCAATAAAATATCGCAGGAATAGTAATGTAAAACCTCACACAAGGCTTTCAAGCTGGAGGTGATATTGATTCGTTGCCCTGAAATAAACTCCCCATGAAGTTGAGAGAAATTGACTTGCAAAGGCACATTGAGAATCGAAAACGCATCGGTGGTGCCTAGCTCTTTATTGACGGCATCGTTGATGTAATGAAACACTTTTTGGGTTGGTTGCTGGGATAAAAACTCACCAAATGTCGTGTTAATATTTTCGCAAATTTTCAGTGGGTTATAATTTTCGTACTGATTTAAAATCTTTAACCCAATAGGACTGAAAATTTGTAACGTGAGCTGCTGGCGTAAGACTTGTTGTCCCGCATCCAACCCTTCACTACCAAACAGGGAGGACATCAGCGCATCAGGATCGGAGACACCGGAATCAAGTAATGAGGTTCGCAGTGCGGGTAATACGCAGAGTCGAATGATATCTAAAAGAATATCATCACCCGCGATTTTAAATCCTTCACGAAATAGCTGAGTGGGAACGATTTTAACGTTGCTACCATTACCTGCATCTAATTTATAACGGGTGATCACCAAATCGGTTGTTCCGCCGCCGATATCAATCGAGGCAATTTTTAATACGGAATCCCCTGTGAGTGCTCGGTTATCATCACGAACTTGGCTTTTAAAAAATGCTTCAGTGCGCTCACCAAAGTGAATCTGTGTTTCGTTATAGAGATACACCAATTGCCCGCAGGTGGCTTCATCCCACTTCACATGAATTGAAGGCAGTGGTGGACGGCAATCAACATCATTGCCTTTAAATGTTAGCGGGTTATCAATTGGGTTCCAGCCCATTGCCTTCCATATTAACCCAAGGGCATTTTCCATGCAGTTTTCGAAAATGACTCTTTCAGGCTTCGGCATTGCAGGGGGAATGGTTAAGATAATATTGCGTAGCTGACGCGGTGCGCTGGCATGGTTCATTTTTAAACGCTGCGCTGAGCTGTTCATCTGGGTCAATGCTTGAGTGAGAACCTCAGTTAGCATGATGGTCATCAGTGAGCTGCGGGTATAGTTTGGCGTAAAAACGGGCATGCGATCATTTTCGTCTAAACGAAAAAGCGGTTCACCGTGGTCATTCAATAAATAAGTCATTGGGGTTGCGGTTGCCAATGGCTCTTTTTCGGTTTGACCAAAAGAACGACTAAAACGCCATCCTGGGGAATAAGGGGTATCGTCCCATAAATAGCGTTTTGGACTAGAAACCCCAGTAGACCCTTCAGTACCGAGTCGTTGAGATGCCATTCGGTTGGCCTCTGGGCCCACTCGAGCAATTGTTGGCCACATAAAGGCATCATTGCGTCCGCTACTGACGGAAAAATCTTGTTTACCAAATTCAGCTTGGGCGAATTCAACCCGACTTTGGAATGGCTCATTGTAAACATAATAAGGCTGGCTTAAATCACGAAGAGTCAGCTCATAAAGCTGGGTCAGACCTTTGTCATCGTTTTTATGATCTTCAATTAAGATCCCACAGGTTCGTGAGTTGCCAACGTCCAAGATTAAATCGACTTCAATCGGTGGCTCTTGGGACTTGGTTTCATTCAGCTTAACTTCGGGTAACTTAATATCCTTACCCAGAATTTGCAGCAGATTGAGGTAATGGGCTTGATGTTGAAACTGTGAAAGCGCCTCTTCCAATTCATCGTGATACATTCTGAGTGTTGATGTGGCTTGTTCACTGAAAATTTCACGCAACCAACTATCAACCCAAGAAAGCTCTAAGAAATCTTCAACTTCATGGCCTAAATAGGCGAGAGCAAACCCAATACCTGAGCGCACATCATCTTCATTCGGTGCAAGATAAGCAGTATTTTCACGATTTGGCACAATTCGGGTATCAAACGCGACGACAATGCGGTGTGTATTTCCATCTTCATCGGGTTCAGCCAATTGGTGAAACATGGCTCTGGCCCAGTTATATGGGCCACTAGAAAATGATCTCGGTGGATTGAATCGGAAAAAGGGTAGCGGGATCCAAATATCATTCAGTAACTTTAATGACTCTTCGATGGAAAAACTAAATTCAGGCTCTGATGCTGTCGGCGTGCTATTTTTAGGCGCAGGGAAGAAAAACTTATCGCTGCGTTCATCATAAATTAAACGCAGTAATGGGCCATTTTCGCCTTTGCGTGTGAATTCGCCATACTCTTTACGTTGGGGCAGCGTAAAACCAAAATCCAAAAATTGGATATTACTATCACGAATAAGCGTTATTTTATCTTTATGATCAGTTAATTGCGCTAACATAGAATTAGTTACTCTCCCGCTTCATTGAGATAGGGAATATTTGATTTTTATCATATGCGCCTTGGCAGTCAGCGATGTTTTTTGCGCCAGGGCGGCAGGTAATATTGGGCATGCGATAGGATGAGCCATCGCTACAATTTGCTTGGGCTTGGTTATTAATATTCAGCCCACCAGAATTCATGGATGCCACGATGGGACCCCGACAAGTCACGCCATCACTGCGGGTCATAATGACGTCACCTTTACCATTATTCATATTGTATTGCAGGCTTAGTGGCTTACCGGTTTTTTGATCTTGAACACCAGCGCCCACATTCCACTGTCCATTTAAAAACTGAACCGATCCATTCTGAACGGCTTCTTGCGGAATATTCAGCGGTACTGATGTATTTACCACTGCGTCGTTATTTGCGGAAATGGCGGTGGCTGGTGTATTACCGGAGGCAGATTGAACTGGATCGACCACAGGCGTATTTGGCGCGTTGGGGTCTGGTGATACTGCTGGTATATTGCCATTGTCACCCTCTGGCAATGGCGTAATAACAGGGTCGACTAATGGAGTGTTTGGTTGATTGGCCTCTACCGCGCCTGCAATCTGCCCGTTTGTGGCTAAATCGGGAGTGACCACGGTACCATTTACGCCATGGGTATTGGTTACTTGAGTAGACCGTGGCGCGACTAATATCGGGTCTACACCAGAGTGCGGTGTAGGGAGTTCAACGGCGGGAACATTGATATTCGGTAGGGTCACCTGTGGCATATCAAGATTGGCAGTTGGCATGATGGGGGCACTAAAGCAACCTCGTAAAAAAAAAGCGGCAAGCAGTAGAAGCAACAGTAAAGGTAATAACCACAGCAAAAATCGCCACCACGGTTTTTTGGGGACAATCATCGGAGTGGCTTCAATCACTGGCGCGGTGGCTGTTGCGATTGGCGTAGGAGAAACTAATGGTTTTAAACAGGCCACAGGATCGGTACGTGACTGTTTGTTCTCGCTCACGAATCCCCAAAATGTAATGACAGGCTGACCACCGACAATATAAACGTGGTCTTGATCAGGAAATTGGATTGTTTTACTCAGTAGTGCACCAAATAATTGCTGCTCTTTATTTTCTGATTGCAGTTTATTTTCACTGAATTTTTTCAATTCATTTTGATTATTTTTCAGCAGTGCATAAGCATTATTTTTTTCTTCTTCAGATGCGGTTGTCCAAGAAATAATTTCGCCATCAACAGGGGAGTACCAATCAATTCGCTCACCAGTTTCATTAGGTTGGGGAATGGCGAGACAATCTGCAATGTTATTTTTTTTTTGTAAGCGCAATGTTTCTCGAAGTTGTAATGCAGACACATAAATTGCCTGCCCATTTTCTCCCAATGGAAGATAATTTTCTAATTTTCCACTACGCAGGAAAGCTTTATTCACCTTAATCTTCCTAATTTTTTAAATTAAAATAACATGAGAATTTTCTGATTGTTAATGTTTCTGGAAGGCATGATTTAATCTGTTATTTTAATCAACAAAAAACGTGTTGTCTATTATGTTAAATTTTCAAATTGATGTTGGTCATGAAATAAAAGTAAATCGCATATGAATTTGTATGTTAAATGAAAATAATGACGAACCGGTATTATGAATGCTAATAAATTAATGTGATGAAAGTTTTAAAATTCACCTTTTAATTTTTTATGGTGCAATAGAACAATATTGCACCATAAAATAAGAATTATAATATGAAATTAATTACATCCTTCTGGAATATAATCACTGAGGGCTTTTTTCATCATTACCGCAACGTCCTTGGCATTTTTGGCCGTAAAGACTTTTCCTCCCGTCGCTTTTGCCACACAGTTTCCAGCCCCACTTCCCATAATATCAATAACATTGATAACAGCTTTAGGGTGAGCGCGTTTTAACGCTCTCGCTGCGGCACATGGGTCTTTTTCACAAGATTCAACACCATCCGAGATCAAGATAATAATCGTATCTCGGTTGTTGTCTTTAATCGATTTATTGGCTTGAGCGATGGAGTCAGCCAGTGGAGTTCCACCGTCAGGCTCTATTCTTTTGATAAAATTCAATAAACTAGAGCGATTATTCGGCGTGATATTCCCTGTCGACTGGATTTTTTCGCAGTCAGCTGCAACGATCGTCATGATATTTGTGTCATTAGGTATGTGTTTAACAATTTCCCCTAATGCTGTTTTGGCCACGCTAATACGTCTTGGTTCCACGTCCCAACCTGTGAATGGTTCCCAAGTTTCTTCGATATAGTCAATTTGTTGTCTTGTCAATTTCATGCTCATATTCATGGAATAAGAGGCATCGAAAATAATAACAACTTGAGGCGCATCTTTAGGGTTCCGATTCACTGGGCACACTTTTCGTACCGGTGGATTTAATTTTGCATAACAGACAGAGTTGGCTTTTGCGTCCGTCATTCCGCGTTTTTGCATTTCCGTTTGTAGGCATTTTTCCATCGGTGTTAATGGTTTAACCGGAACAGGTTCAGGCTCAGGAACAGGCTCAGGTGCAGGTTCAGGAATAGGCTCAGGCTCAGGTGCAGGTTCAGGAATGGGTTCAGGAATAGGCTTAGGCGCAGGTTCAACATGCGTATTTTCTACAGCAGGTGGGAGAGTTTTAGGATCAAAACAGCCTCTTAGCCATGAAAATAACAGTGCGAAAAGTAATAACAGAATTAAAAAGCCAAATAAAGCTAACCAACGATTTTTATTTGACGCAATGGCGGCAGCAGCAATAGGGGCTGTGGGTTGAATAGCCGCAGGAGGTACAACCGGAGCCGGAAGGGGCGTTGTTCTCGGCCACCATGTAATAACTGGCTGGTTGTTTATAATATAAACACTTTCAGTGTCAGGAAGGACGGCGGCTTTTTCTAATAATAAATATTGTTCTTGGGTGATTTGTTTTTGTTCAAGTAATTTATTAGCCCGCGTCTGAATATCATTTAATCTCTCGCAAAGAAGTCGGTGATTATTTGAAAATTCAACTTTATCTAAAGATGATAATGGAGTGGGGTGACCAGAGACGGATGTACTCCAGATAATTGCGCCATCGGGTTGTTGTTCCGCATGGGCAAATAAATATTGGTATTTTGCGGGGAAATACTGGGTTAATAATGCCGACAGTTCTTGTTGATTATTTAAACTGTAATCTGCTTTTTGGGTGTCGTTGGTTAAACGCAATACTCTATTCATGGCTAAGCAACCTTGCTAAAAAGTCATCGCATCGGAAAGTTAACAAGATAATAAAGAATATAATTATCACATCCTAGGAGCTTAGTCTTAATTATGTTCAAAACATGGAGTCGACGAAAATAAATTGTGTGATAAAAAATTATGATGGCTAATCAAAGTTTGTCATAAGAATCATTCTTCTTTTATTCAGAAAGATATTTACTATTTTTTCGCCAAATTAAAAGGTCTGACTCCAATTGTGTGTCGAAATCAGACCTTACAAGATACTTAACTCAAAATATCTAACTTTATGGAGCTACTTCATGATGCCACTTATCACAAGGCGATTTTGTTTATCTCAATTCCGGCTCAATAATTATTTGAGTTGCCAAAGTGTCCCTTCAGAAATAACCGCGGTGCCATGAGAAGCAAATAACATGAGCTTGCGTGCATCAGGTTGGGGATAAATACGGCTAGACATTGCAGCGTCACCTTCGTTGACAAAGATCTCAACGGAGGAGCGGTCAATAAAAATACGCAATGAAAGTTTATCGCTTGCGGGTAATGGAATGCTGCGATAACCGTCCAGCTCATATTCAGGGTAGTGCCGCCAGAGCACTAAGCGCTGGGATTGGTTATCAATATACAGCTCTAATCCATCGCCCACTTTATTACCTAGCGCTATACCATATCGTTCTGCATTGCTTTGGCTTATATCCCAAACGAGCTCTAACTCGATGGCGCTGGAATGGTCGAGTAAAACTTCTGTTTTACTGATTGAGTGAGGCTCAATGGGTTGGCTCTGTTGGCGTAGTGATTTGGCTTCAATCACTGGGCGTTGGCATAAATGCCCATCTCGTACAAATAGCTCGCGTGGTAGGGTTAAGCAGCCTGCCCAGCCTTCTTGTTTGGACGGCATGGCAGATTCCCACATATCCATCCAAGCCATAATGATACGTCGCCCATCCGCTGTCGTGAATGATTGTGGCGCGTAGAAATCGTGCCCATTATCCAGTTCAGTAAATTTTTGACTTTGTATAAACGCACTTCCCGCTTGCCAGTGACCTTGGATCACGCCGGATTGGAAGCGATTACGATATTGGTAACCCGTGCTTTGTTGGATGCCTTGTGGTGAAAACATCAAATAGTGGTGGTTGCCACACCGGAAGAAATCTGGGCATTCCCACATATAGCCACCATCAACATCCGCATGGGCGAGGATCCGATCAAGTTGCCATTCGCGTAGTGAGTTACCTTTATAGATCAACGTTTGTCCACAATTTGCCGCGTCTCGTGCACCGAGCACCATCCACCAAGTTCCATTTTCTTGCCAAATTTTAGGATCACGGAAATGCATAATGCCATCAGGAGGTGTTAACACAATACCTTGTTTTTCAAAGTGAATTCCGTCAGTGCTGGTTGCCAAACATTGCACTTCACGGATAGCGCTATCGTCACCGGCGTCTTTTAGCCACACATGCCCTGTGTAAATGAGTGAAAGGGTTCCATTATCGTTCACGGCACAACCCGAAAAACATCCATCACGATCATAATCATCACCGGGCGCTAGCGCGATAGGCTGATGTTGCCAATGGATCATGTCGTGGCTGGTGGCGTGACCCCAGTGCATTGGTCCCCAATCAGCACTCATTGGATGATGTTGATAAAATGCGTGATATAACCCATCAAAGTAGATCAAACCATTTGGATCATTCATCCAGCCAGCGGGCGGAGCAAGATGGAAGTCAGGGTAATAGGTGTTTCCACGTTGAGCTTTAAGTTGCTCAAGAGCAAATTGTGCTTGCTGAAGTTTTTGGTTCATAGTTCCACCGTTTTTTTCGATGTTGTCATGTGATTGACGGTTGATGCATCCTCTGATTGCAGAAGGACACTTGAAATTATCGTCATGAAAATGACGATAGCGGCGAGGATCATATAGGTATCTGCAAAGCCTATCGTGTCATAGCTGTACCCCGCGAGTGGGGATAAGAATGAGGCGCAGAGCGACGCTACAAACTGGAAACCCACTAAGTAGATGGTTGCAGATAAACGTTTATCAAATACGGATGTAATGTATTTAAATAATGAAATTAATAGGATAGGAAGTTCAACCGCATGTAGCAGTTTCATCAATGAAATCGTGATTGCATCGTCGGCAAGCCCGGAACCTAAAATGCGCAGCGCCATGATGACACCACTTAAAAGCAGGCCACGTTTTGCACCAATGCGATTGACGAGGAAAGGTGCTAAGAACATACCACCGGCCTCTAAAAAGACCTGAAGCGAGTTTAAGTAGCCAAACATCTCATTGCCTTCGTTTTGGTTAGCAAACAGCGAGGCAAAATAAACCGGAAATTGTTGATCGTAGACGTTATAAACACTTACCCCGCAGACAAATATCACCAAAGACCAAAATGAGCGCATGCGTAATAATCCCAGCGCATCAGCGATAGTCAGCGACTGAGTTTTGCCGAACTCAAGCTCATTCATGGTATGAGGGCGAACGTTGCGTAACCGCCATAACAGGATGATGAACAGAAGTGCGCTGGCGGAACCCATGGCGAAATTCAAGTTGGGATCGATATTAAATAATAACCCGGCAAAAAAGGTGGCACCTGCCCAGCCCAGTGAACCCCACATACGGGCACGACCATATTCAAAACTCGCGATGCGGCTGACGCGTTCAGTATAGGATTCAAGTGCGCCAATACCGGCAAAGAAAGTCGCGCCAACATAAATGCCCAACGCAGCAGCTCCCGCAAAAATGTTCCATTTTAATAACGGGGTACAGACAAAAATAAACCAAGGCCCGCTGATTAATAGCAATCCCCCCAGAAACCATAATAGATTTTTGCGCAAGCCAAGCCTGTCTTGAATAAATCCGTAAAGAGGCTGAGCACAAAATGCGGTTAGGCTGATAACAGAAAAAATAATGCCTGTATCGGTGCCCTTTAGGCCAATTTTTTGGCTGAGCCACAGAGATACCAAGGAAAACACGGATGACCATGTCCAAAAAAAAGTAAATAACAAACCACTTAATGTGAGATAGGCATGCATGTTAGCGCGTGTTTTTTTGCCCATAGATATTCTCCTACTGTCAGAATGTCTATATTGTTAATGTTAACATCCAATTTATAAAAGACGGTATAGTGCATAAATATGATGTTAATCACCAATGTTAACATTAACATTGTCGGTGTGAGAGGTATGTCACAGGTTTCTTATTCTCGCAATCATGTGGCTATTTATTGGTTGATATACTCCGACGAAAAGACGTTGGAATCAGAGTGAAGAGGGCAAAATGGTACTCTTAAAAGATGTCGCCAAGCTGGCTGGTGTTTCAATGATGACGGTCTCAAGAGCTATCAATAATCCTGAAAAGCTGAAAAAAGAGACATTGGAGCGCATTCAAAAAGCAATTAATGAAACGGGTTATACGCCTGATCTTTCAGCTCGCATTATCCGCGGTACACGGTCAGGACAAAAGCCTCGAACGATTGGGGTATTGGCGCTAGATACGGCGACGTCTCCTTTTTCTGTCGATATCACGCTTTCTATTGAAGAAACGGCGCGTTCACATGGTTGGAATAGCTATGTGGTGAACATGCTAGAAGGTGATGATCCTGAAGCTATCGCGAGTTTACTTTTCTCCCATCGCCCAGATGGCATTATTTACACAGCAATGGGGCTTCGGCAGGTTGAAATTACGAAGCACATGATGAAAGTGCCATTAGTACTCGCTAACTGTGAAAGCTTAAATGTGCAAACTGCCAGCTATGTACCTGATGATGAAGATGGCCAATATAACGCGGTGAAAGCGCTATTAAATGCGGGATACCGCCAACCGCTGTGTTTATATCTTCCTGCTAACCACCCGGCGACTCTTCGTCGAGCTCTTGGGGTTAAGCGCGCTTGTGAAGAACATGGAATTAATGCGGATGCGTTATCTCATCATTTTTTAAGTACAGAAAATTATGCAGATATCCCTGAGATTGTCCGCAAGCAGATCCACCATGGAAAAGCGGGTTTTGATTCAGTCATTTGTGGAAACGATCGGATCGCATTTATCGTTTATCAGATCTTGCTAGAGAGTGGATTGAAGATCCCAAAAGATGTCGCCGTTGTGGGTTACGACAATATGGTTGGGATCGGTGAATTATTTATTCCACCGCTTTCGACGGTACAACTTCCACATTATGAGATTGGCAAGCGTAGCGCGCTACATATCATTAATGGGGAGACGCATCGAGAAACTGTCTATATTTCATCTCCTTGGTTACCAAGGGATTCAATTTAATCATACTGAATATTTTCAATATTGCTTGTGGAGTAATTTATGACCGATAAAGTGTGGGTTCTCGGTGATGCTGTTGTTGATTTGATCCCAGAAAGAGAAGGTTGCTTACTTCAGCTTCCCGGGGGGGCTCCTGCGAATGTTGCTGCTGGGGTTGCTCGCCTTGATGGACAAAGTGGGTTTATTGGTCGAGTCGGTAATGATCCTTTTGGACGCTTCATGTGCCGTACGCTAGAGCAAGAGAGAGTGGACACTGACTATATGAAGTTGGACTCGCAACATCGTACATCAACAGTGGTGGTTGAACTGGATGAAGAGGGAGAACGAACTTTTACGTTTATGGTTCGCCCCGCTGCGGATCTTTTTTTAGAAGTCGAGGACTTACCCGTATTTCAGAAAAATGAATGGCTACATGCTTGCTCTATCGCGCTGAGTGCGGAGCCGAGCCGCAGTACTACATTTTATGCCATGGAAAAAATCCGTCGTGCAGGTGGGCGCGTTAGTTTTGATCCTAATATCCGAACGGATCTTTGGCAGGATGAAAATCTATTACGTGAATGTTTACATAAAGCGCTAACTTTCGCCTCAGTGGTGAAGTTATCCGAAGAAGAGTTATTTTTCTTAAGCGGCAAAACTGATATTCAGCAAGGTATTGCACAACTTTGTGCACAGTATTCTTTTGATTTACTCCTGGTCACTTTAGGTAAAAATGGAGTGATGGTGTGTTGGCAGGGAGATATCCTGCATTATTCTGCTAGACCGGTAGTGGTGGTTGATACGACAGGCGCAGGAGATGCTTTTGTCGCAGGTTTATTAGCCGGGCTGGCGGTTTATGGTTTGCCGTGTGATGAAAACACGTTGGGCATGATTATTGGACAAGCACAAATTTGTGGCGCATTAGCCACCACGGCGAAGGGGGCAATGACCGCATTGCCATATCGTCAAGATTTACTCAAAAGCCTGTAGTCACGATTTCGCGCTATTTTTTAGGGTGGTGGTGAAGAGATTTTTTATTATTTAATTCAGGGTTGAATGGTAAGGAGTTTTTTATTTTCTTAAGATAGAGTTTATTTATCTAAGCCAGTTGTTTGCAATGTAGCAATGAATGCGAACACAAATGACAGACTGAACGCTGATTTAGATAGTATTTTTGTGATAATAGAAAGCTCCACTCCTGCTATCTTTCAGGTATTTGATTAGTAAGGTGAGTTCTGCCATGTTGGCATCTAAGCTTATTGAATGAAGTTGGCAGAGCTATACCTACAAATCTGATTTCTTTTCGGTTACTTTTGAGATTCATGCTCGGTGTAGTGGTGGAAATATGATGTCATCAATTTCCCTCAAAATGTTGGAGTGGGCAACAGTAATCTGAACTTGTTTCAATTCCATAAATAAAACTAGCGTCTTAAATGTATGTGTCATTTCTAATACAATTTAATGTGATTTGGGTCACGATATATCCTTACTTAAGTTAAATTCATTGTCATTAAATGTCATCAAAATAACATTTTGACATGTTTTATGCATCTCAATATATTTAGTTCACAATTGTTACTAAATGTGTATTTGATGAATTGATTATATCTAACTGAATCTTAATGCTATTTTTGTGTGTTTTTTTATTGTTGCTTCACATCTCTATATTTTTTGAATGTAAATATGAAAAAATATTTATATCGATATATAACTCTGAATTTTAATTAAATAATTGGTTTTAAAGAAATTTATCACTGGTAATTTAAGGCATATTATTAGTGTGGGTATCGCAACCTATTGTAATTTATTTATTTTAACAAACTTATAGTGTTGGTAATGTGTAAATCATGCCTTGGTTGAAAATATTGCCAAATTCGACCCTATTGTTTTTTACTCCTATTTTGTTTGAAAATAAAAACAGATTCGTGATTACATATTTGTTTTATTTAATATGTTTTGAAATTGATTCTTATTTAAGGTTTATGGATGAGTTTGAAAAGAATAGAGAGAGTTACCGAATTATTTTCTCAAGCTGTCGCAGATGAAATTGCAAGCTTAAGAAGGAAAAGATTATTATCAGGTAGACAATTAGGTTCACTCATTGGAGTTTCCCAACAACAAATTTCACGCTATGAAAATGGTATCTGTGAAATAACGTTATCTACCTTATGTCTTTTGCTTCATTATTTGGATGTATCTTTGGAGTCTTTCTTCTTCTTTGTTTCTGAACGTATAGAAGCCAAGGAATCTAAGCTTTATCATGATTTTAATTTATTATTTGAGCAGCATGGTACTCTGATTTGAAAATAAATTAAAGTGGATTAATGAGATAAGTATTAGCAGATAAATTAGATATGTTTCAATGGAAGGTTTCTCATTATAAATATAGTTTATATTGAATTGATATAGATATATTTATCTATTGATTTATTAAGCTAAATAAGTGCTCCATTAGATAGCTTTTTCATAATATTTTGGAAATTTTGAAATGTCATCTATCTGGATTTTATGAAGGGTATTATATGTTTTTCCCTTTCTTCCTCTCCGAAATTGTCAATTTTTAATGAGGGATGTATTTTAATCGCAATTTTTAATTGTGCTAGTTAATGTTTTTTATTTATTAGTTGGTTGAATGAAAAATAATTAATAAATTAGGTTTTTTCTTTATTTTTAATTAATGAAAATGAAGTGTTTCTACATGTATTTTATTTTTATTGCAATGCTTTTTTATTAAATGGCATCGCACTCTCATGTTATTTATTTTTATTTTATTTATTGAGGCAAATATGAAAAAGGTTATTTTTGCAACTTTAGTTTCTAGCGTAATGAGTACATCAGTTTTAGCAGCTGATGCTGGGCAAGGTACTGTCACATTTGAAGGTTCTATCATTGAAGCGGCTTGTGGTATCGCTCCAGAGTCAACGGATCAAACGGTTAATCTGGGACAAGTAGCGTCTGCAACCTTAGTAAATGGCGGTATGTCTAGACCTGTGCCTTTTACTATTGAACTGGTCGATTGTGATACAACCACTTGGGATACCGCAGAAGTGACGTTCACGGGTGGGGTAAATCCAAATTTGGCTAACTCTTTAGCGATTCAAGGTACTGCATCGGGTGCGGGGGTAGTTATCACAGGTATTAATGCTGTACCGGTGAAACTGGATGGCTCAGCAACAGCAGGTTCTGTCGCACTACAAAATGGGGATAACTCATTATTGTTCTCAGCTTATCTGAAAGGTGATACCACCGCTATCGTTCCTGGTGCGTTTACTGCGCTGACTAACTTCACCATGTCATACAACTAATTCTTGTTATTTTAAGAGTAAATAAGGGTAGCACAGTGATATTGAGATGGTTAAAAAGTAGTGCATTTTGTCTTTCTGGCTGTGTTGCCTTTTCTATCGCACAAGCGGCATCTAATGGGGAGGGAACAGTCACCATTAACGGTGAAATTACCGACGCAGCATGCAGTATTGCAATGGATTCGCGCGAACAAATTATCGATATGGGGGTATTACCTGTAGGGGTGATCCGTCAAACGGGAGAAGGCCCTGTTCGAGATGTCGATATATATTTGGTGAACTGTGATTTGGCCAAAGCGAGTGATCCCTCACAAGCATGGCAGGCGTTGAGCATGACATTTGATGGACCTGCCGATAATGGTCTTTTTCAAGTCTTTGGTGACGCAAGAGGAGTGGGCTTACTGATGCGTGACGCCGATTTACGCCACGTTATCCCAGGGGAAACCTTACCTCAACAAGCCATTATACCATCCACGATGCGATTAAGTTATCAATTACGTTTAGTGTCAGACCAGCAGCCATTGCGTGCGGGTCCTTATCAAAGCGCAATCCGTTTTAAAGTGGATTATTACTAAAGTGCAATTTCATTCCTTTTTTCATTATTGTCATTAATTTCCAGGGATATTTTTTATGTCTTTACACACTGCACTTCGTTTTCGATTGGCGTTGCAGCCCTTGTCTATTGCACTCATGTACAGCATGAGTGTGATCTCGGGTGCATGGGCAGCTTCATCGTCAGACAGTATCGAATTCAACACGGATGTTTTGGATGTCGAAGACAAAGAAAATATTAACCTTTCACACTTTTCACGAGCTGGTTACATCATGCCTGGCTCATATCTGCTGTCATTAAAAATCAATGACGATACGTTGCCCGAGATGCCAGTCACTTTTTATACCCCTGAAGGGGATCCTCAAGGGAGCGAGGCTTGCTTAACCCCAGAGATTGTTGAACAAATTGCATTAACCTCATCGCATCGCAATGCGTTGACATGGTGGCATGATGGACAATGTTTAGATATTGCGAGTTTACCTGGTATGCAGGTACGCGGTGATCTAGCAACGTCAACGCTATACCTCAGTATTCCGCAAGCCTATTTAGAGTACACAGCACCTAATTGGGATCCCCCTTCTCGTTGGGATGAGGGGATTGCCGCGTTGATTTTGGACTACAACATCAATGGTAACGCGAACCGTTCTTATACCGGGGGGCAGAACAGTTATGCTCTAAATGGAAATGGTGTCACAGGCATTAATTTGGGGGCATGGCGTTTTCGTGCGGATTGGCAGGGACGTTTGAATCATGCGACAGGATCTGGCGATGTCGTTAATAAAGATTTCGATTGGAGCCGTTTTTACGCTTACCGCGCATTGCCCTATTTGGCTGCAAAATTAGTGGTTGGGGAAGATTATTTGGTATCAAACATGTTTGATTCCTTTCGATTTATTGGGGCAAGTGTGCGTTCAGATTTGAATATGCTACCACCTAATTTGCGGGGGTATGCTCCTGAAATTACGGGAATTGCTCAGTCTAATGCGACCGTGACGATCAGCCAGCAAGGGCGAGTCTTGTATACCGAACAAATCGCGCCGGGGCCGTTTCGTATTCAGAATCTCAATGACGCGGTCAGTGGGAAGTTGGATGTCAAAGTCGAAGAACAAGATGGAACAGTACAAGAATTTCAAGTTGATACGGCTAACTTACCTTATTTGACGCGTCCTGGGCAAATTCAATACAAGCTTGCTTTGGGGCAGCCGACAAACTATCAACGCCACAGTGAAGGCGATAGCTTTGTCACTGGAGAGTTTTCATGGGGTGTGAATAACGGGTGGTCACTCTTTGGCGGAAGCCTTAATAGTAAAAATTACAATGCCGCGTCACTCGGTGTTGGGCGTGATTTGATGGCGTTTGGTGCTCTGTCTTTTGATATCACACAAGCCTTTTCTAAGCTGCCGGGTCAGGGCACGCTAAGTGGTGGGTCGTACCGGCTAAGTTATGCTAAGCGTTTTGATGCCATTGATAGCCAAATTCAATTTGCGGGTTATCGCTTTTCTGAACGTGACTTCATGAGCATGTCTGAATTTTTGGATGCACTGAAAAGTGGGGAACGTTATGGCAGTAATAAAGAGTTATACACGATATCACTGAGTAAAAATTTCCGTGATACAGGGATGTCTGTATTCCTGAATTATAACCATCAAACGTATTGGAATCGCCCTAATAATGATTATTACAGTGTGTCAGTCTCTAAATACTTTGATATTGGTTCAATTAAAAATGTCAGTGTGAATATCTCAGCAAATCGCAATATGTATAACGGCGTTAAAGATGACAGCGTCTTTTTATCAACATCGTTCCCGTTAAACAATGGGGCAAATGTTGGGTATTCAATGAACAATAGTCGCTACGACACCACGAATCGTGTCACCTATCACGATCGTTTTAATGAACGTACAACCTACCAACTGAGTGCAGGTAGCAGAAGCAAAGGAGCTTCTGGTGCGGCGTTTATTACCCATCAAGGGGATGTTGCTCGTTTAACCGCAAATGCCAGTTATCAACATAACCAATACAGTGCATATGGGCTTTCAGCAAGTGGTGGATTGACACTAACAGCTGAAGGCGCTGGTTTCCATCGCATGAACACACTGGGGGGAACACGTATGTTGGTGGATACGGAAGGCGTATCAGGCGTTCCAATTAAAGGATTTAGCGCACCAGTGGAGTCAAATGCATTTGGCAAAGCGATTGTGGGTGATGTGAGTAGCTATTACCGCAGTAAAGCTCAGATTGATTTAAATACCTTGCCAGACAACGTAGATGCACAGAAGTCCGTCGTGCAGGCCACGCTGACGGAAGGTGCAGTGGGTTACCGTAAGTTTTCGGTTGTCGCAGGCCAAAAAGCCATGACGGTATTGCGATTAGCTGATGGGAGTTACCCACCTTTCGGTGCACAAATTCTCAATGCAAAAGGGCAAAGTACCGGTCTTGTCGGTGATGCTGGCAACGCTTATATCAGCGGAATTAATGCGAATGAAACCATGACCGTGCAATGGGGAGAGAACAGCACGTGCCAAATTCAATTCCCCGATACGCTGGGTAGCTTGGATGACGCTTTATTACTGCAGTGTACCCCGGAGACTCAATAAGTTTGTCGGGACTTGATAGCTGTGTGGCGTGTTTTTGACTGGCTCACAGCATAAACAGTTTAAGAAAAGATAAGGTTTATAACAGTATGAAAAAGAATCAACAACAGTATGCCATGGTGTGTTTATTGGGTGGGATGTTACTCAGCCAAGCAACACAGGCAGCCGTGTCATTAGATCGTACCCGAGTCATTTTTGATGGTGGTCAAAAGTCTATCTCATTGAACATTTCGAATAACAATAAGCAACTCCCTTATCTTGCTCAAGGGTGGATTGATGATGCCGAGGGTAAAAAAATCAGCTCTCCGTTGGTGGTGTTGCCTCCGGTTCAACGTATTGAGCCCGGAAAATCGAGCCAAGTGAAAATTGAGGCATTACCAGCTATCAATGGGTTGCCACAAGACCGAGAAAGCCTGTTTTATTTTAATTTACGAGAAATTCCACCAAAAAGCGATAAGCCCAATACGTTACAAATTGCGTTGCAAACTCGTGTGAAGCTGTTCTATCGACCTAAAGCTATCAAAGCGGATAAAAATGGCACACCGTGGCAGGAGAAACTCACCTTACAAAAAGCGGGTGAACAAGTGACGGTGAAAAACCCGACACCGTATTACGTGACTATCATCAATGCTGCCGCCAACGCATCTTCGGCAGGCGAAAAAGGGAAAGAGTTTTCCCCTGTCATGATTGCCCCGTTTGGTGAAATGTCATTAGGAATGAAAGCCAGCGTATTGGGAACAAAGCCGGTCTTAACGTACATCAATGATTATGGTGGACGTCCTGTGCTGACATTCCAATGCCAAGGTAATGAATGCCACGTAGTAGCTGATAGTCAACCCCAAAATCCGTAAGGCGGATACTCAGAGTGACGACAGGAGGAAAAAGCGATGCAAACAAGCAAGATGTGGCGTTATGGACAGCGCATATTATTGAGTAGCGCCTTGGCGTGTAGTGTGAATGCGATGGCAGCGGACAGTAATAGTCGCCTTTATCGTCCTGTTGATAATTGGAATGTGGATGGGGCAAATGGCATGTTGTATGTATCAGGTTCACTCACGGAAAGTCCATGTCGTTTAGCGATGACATCGGCATACCAATCGGTTGATCTTGGAAATATTGAAACAGCTGAATTGCAGCGCAATGGTAAAGGGACTCCCGTGCCATTCCAAATTGAACTGGAAGACTGTATCGAAATGACCACGCGTTTGAAAAATGTGCAAAGTGGCATGACAGCATGGAGCTCAACACAGCCTGCGGTCAAAATACGTTTTGTCGCCCCGACAGTGCCATTTTATACCGATTTTGTGCAAGTGAATGGGGTTCAAGGGTTAGGGTTAGCCGTGACAACACCGGAGGGTACTTTATTACCTATGGGCCAAGAAAGTGAGCCGCAATTATTACCGTCAGGGCAAAGCCAACTGACTTATTACGTCACCCCCGTAAGAATTGGATTGTTGGAGCCGGGTGCTTACTCTGCTTTGATTGCTTTTGAAATGTTGTACGAGTAAGGAAGCCATACAAAGATGAACATCATTCCATTCCTTTCTCGGAGGGGGCTGATCAGATTGATGCCATGGCTAATGAGTGGAACATTAATGTGGAGCTTACAAAGTCAGGCGGGGTCAGACAGTGTCAATTTTAATATCAAAGTATCTATTGTCCAAAGCACGTGTCAGGTGAACAACAATGAGCCAATTACGGTGGAATTTGGCGATTTACTGATTAATACCATCGATGGCGTGAAATATGAGATGCCCATTTATTACACGTTGCAGTGTGCGGGGGTCGCGGATAGCCAAGGTTTAAAGCTGCAGTTCAGTGGTACAGGTGCAAATTTTAACAGCGGTTTACTGAAAACTTCGGAGCCGGCTCTGGGCTTGCGTTTTAAGTCAGACGGGACGATTTTCGCAGTGAATGATTGGGTGCCGTTTACGTACGGTGATCTTCCTGAACTTAGCGTGGTACCTGTCTTAAGTAGCCCTATTGGTGTCGATAGTGGGGATTTTTCCGCCTCAGCAACGTTTAATGTGGAGTATCAATAATGGAAAAACAATTACGTAGTCAGCTCTATCTGTGCGCTGGGATGATGATAACACTGTTTGTGGCACCACTGAGTGCACTGGCGGTACAAGCTACTTTCAGTGGCACTTTGATTGGTAATTCACCGTGTATGATAAATAACAATGACCCGATTGAAGTGGATTTTGGGGATGTCCTCATTCGAGATGTGCAAGGGCAAGAGGGATCTGAATATTCTCGGGATGTGCCGTATACCATTGATTGTGAGAATGCGAATACCTCCGATGCAATGAATTTAAGGATTAGTGGCATACCGACTTCTTGGGATGGATATTTGCTAAGGACGTCGAAAGCGAATTTAGGCCTGCAGTTCTATGTTGATGGACTTACATATGAATTGAATGATGACTATTCATTTTCATATGGCGATGAACCAACGATTACAGTGGCACCGGAAGGGAGTAACTCGTTGAGCGATAATGACGACGGGGATTTTTACGCGACAGCCAGCCTGACTGTGGAGTATCAATGATGGGGGGGCGAGAAGGAATTGTGTGTGCTCGACAATTACAACACGTCGTTATCGCCGCTACTTTGATGGGGCTGTCATCTTTTGCCAGTGCCGATGCCAGTTTTAGTGGCACCTTAATCAGTAACCCGCCGTGCGATGTGTACGGGGACAATGACCCGATACAGATCGATTTTGGTGAGGTAGGGATTACACGGATTGATGGGGTGAATTATGCGGAACCGCTTAGTTTGACGATTACATGTGGTTCGAATTTAGGTAATAACGTGGCTTTGGTGTTGAAGTATATCGGAGTGGATGCAACATCATTTAACACTCAAGCCTTACAAACTAACCGTCGTGGGCTAGGTATTTTACTTTCTCATGATGGAACGGTAATACCACCTATTTTTCCACCAGAGTCGGGTAGTGGTTTGCCGATCACGATGTCCAGTAATGGTCAGAAGAGTCTTTCTTTTATAGCTGTACCAGTAAAAGACCCTGATCCCGATACCGTGTTGCTGGAAGGGGCGTTTAGCGCTATGGCCTCAATGGAAATACAGTATCCCTAGATGAGGAGATAAACCATGAAAAGAACAGTGTGTAATGGTGCCTTATTGAGCCTACTAGGTGGAATACTCTTCATGCCATTGTCTGTGCAAGCTGATAGCAGTATAGGCATTGAATACAGTGGCACGTTAATCGCCCTACCTTGCACCATCGTACCGGGAATGAACAATTTGTACGTGGACATGGGGACGATCCCGACCAAATCCTTGTACCGTTTTACTCGCACCGTAGGAAAAACGATTGAGTTTTATTTGGAAGATTGTGATACGTCGTTGGGAAATACGATTACGGCGACGTTTATGGGATCGGTGGACAATGAAGGGCTATTGACCTTTTCATCTGGTAGTACCGCAAAAGGTGCAGGCATTGGGCTGGAGTACTTGGATGGACGTCCTATTCCGATTAATGGTGGGACAGTGTACAAGGTGCCGCTCCGTGATGGAGACATGGTCATTCGGATGAAAGCGTATGTACAGGGCCAACAAAGTGCTTTAGCGAATAAGAGTTTGGCGGCAGGGGATTTTTCGGCGGTACTGACGTACAGCATGAGCTATGAATAATATCAGGTGAAGTGGTGGTTTATCTATCCAATATACAGCTCCTAGCGCTGAGCGATAAAACCGAGGATGAAAGCGGGAGAAACATAACAATGGCTCACGCCGTAAGAAATAACGTTACTAAAAGGTATCTTAATATGAACATAATGAATCATCTACTTTATACTGCTAGGCGTATTTCTTTCGTCTCCATTTTTCTTTCATTCTTTTTTAGTGCTGGTGCCCTAGCAAGCCAATGGACATCTTTTTCGTACAGTAATAGTGGGTTTGCTCAAAGTAGCTGCTCTTCACTTACAGAAGTGCAATTGCATGGTTGTTTCTGGTCTGCTGATGGCGTTTATTCAAAGTCCTATGGGGATCCGATAGTTCTTACGCATACGTCTGGTCAACAATATAATGCTCAGTGGGTTGGGATATCTGGCTCTATGCGTGGTGGGTGGTTGCACCAGCGCGGCAGAAATAACAATGACTGGGACGGCCTCTGTAACAGTGTGACTTGTGCTCCGGGCCTAATCATAGGGTATCCGTCGGGCTCCTCAGTTATCATAAATCCTAATCGTGGTTGTAGTATGCAGGGAATTCAATGCGACCAGATGTACTTCTATACAGACATTGCAAGCACAGGGTCTTGCTCGCTGGTGGCGGGTTCTGTTAATAATAACGAACTCTGTGATATCTCCGTAAACGTTGGCTCTCCAACTTGGGTGCTCGTAGTCGATGGACCGGCTGGTACTTACTCATATCCCGGCGGGAGCTCGGTACCATCATCTATCCTCTTTCCTGTCGGAACGGAAATACCGGTATTTTGGGCAACGATGGGTGGCAAGCAGTCTGGAGGAATACCTACAGTGGCCTTAGCAGCGAAAAACAACACAGGAGATATTGTTATCGCTGATGTGGAGTTGGTATTAACAACCTGTGAATTCGATATGCCCGATATTGACTTTGGACAAATCTCTGCCGGCACCACACAAGAAGAAAGACAAGAATACTTTTCATCTGTGTGTTCTGCACCCGCATCGGTTACTTTGAAGATCACCGATACTTCAGGGAGAACTGGTCCCTACACCTTTGCTGGGGGAGCACTATCAGTGATATTTCCTAGCAGTGGATCTCCGAGTTATACCTTCACTGTACCAGGGGGCGTAACTGACACTACACGGGTTAATGCTATACTTTCAGGTGAGACAGTCAGTGGAACGTATGATTTGCCTATGGTAGTGACCGCAGAATACAATTAAATAAATCTAATTATCCGCCTCCTTTCTGAGTTTACATGTAAAAGGGAGGCAGATAATTAGATATGGGAATTTAAAAATTTATTGAGTTACTTCATTTCATCAATAGCGATTACATGGGACTCTAAACTCTTTAAAACCTTCTCACTGTGGGATTCAGAGCATTTTTTATTACTGGCATGCCATTGCCGTGCGATTGTTTCAAAAGAGAGATTAGCTTCTGAGGTCGCTTTAGCCACACGCTTTTGTTCACATAGATCAATGCCGTCAGCAATCAACTTCTGGCTTCATCACATTTTAGTCTAGCTTCCAATAAAGAGACATCAGGGTATAAACCTTGGGCTAAGGTTTTCTCTTTGCCTTAATGGCGGTAGCGTAACCGACAGTATTTAGAGCCATTAGTGTGAACCAATAAATGCAAACCTGCACCATCGGTTAATTTATAGGATTTTATATCGGGTTTAGCGATCTGAATTTTAGCTGGCGCTAGAAAGCAAAAACCCGCCACTAGGGCGGGTTCTTTAAATAGTGGTGCCCGGACTCGGAATCGAACCAAGGACACGGGGATTTTCAATCCCCTGCTCTACCGACTGAGCTATCCGGGCAACGGGGCGCATTAAACCGTATTAGGCTGTTCCCGTCAATGCATTTTTTATAAAAAAAACCATTTTCTGACTGAGTGTTTTCTTTTTCGACAAAAAGTGCCTGTTTAACGTGCGAGTGTACGAATTTTAACTTAACGCACCTTTTTTACGGCACAGGGCGATAGCCAAAATATCCTCAGAAAGCTGTTGAGCAATTTCCACATCACGAATATCGCGATTGACCAACAAGCGATTTAAGCAACCTTCCAAGACCAACTCCATCTGATTGGCGACGAGTTCTGCATCTTCAATATCTAGCTCATCAAGCAACTGCTTAGTAAAGCTGAATGAGTTGGATTTTTGCAGGCGGCTTAATTGGTGGATGGGGTGCTCTGGGTCTGGATAGTAGTTACAGGCGGAAATAAACAGGCAGCCAGGGAAACGCCCTTCACGGACTTTTTCTGCCAGTTGTTGATAACGAGCCATGAGTTTTAATTGTGGGCTGAGTTGCTCATCTAATAAGGTTTGGCGCTGCCACACTTCAATTTGCTGTCCGTGATAGCGTAGAGAATCATAAACGAGTGCTTCATCATCAGGCCAAAACTGGCGTAAGGTCGTAAAATCGGATTCAATTTCAGTGAGTAAACTTTCTGTCGAGGCGGATAACCCTTGTTTCTCTAACTGGTTTAACGCATGGCTCAAAATAGTGTCGCGCTGGATACTCATCGTTATCTCCATCACAAGATTTGCTAATTTTTCCATCATAGCAATGTTCAAAGTTGATTTATAGGCGTTGATTTTGTCACAGGTATGAGGGGGATTGAGAGGAATTATGGGGAAGTCAGAGAGAAGAGGTAGAGAGGCGTTACCCTCTCTATACCTAACGAGTTGTTTAGTAAAATTAATTTCTAGTTAAACAACTTTTTCTCCATATCAATATCGATATGATAAAAATTGAAAATATTTTGTAGGAACTCATCAATGTCGTGCTTTTTTAATTCTAAAGCATGCAAAATTCCCAAAAGATTTTGAATAGTAATCGCATTGACACCTCGCTCATAGCGAGAAATCTGTTGCTGGCTGATGCTTAAACGAGAAGCGAGTTCAGCGCCGGTTAGCCCAACAACTTTACGTCGTCGTTTAAGAAATGAACCAATGTAATTGGATACTTCATAGTTATCGAATTGTTGATTAGCTAGCATGATCCCTCCATGCGAGTTTTATTGAGATAATAGTATTCAAAGATAATTAAATATTATTATCTTTAATTGGCGAGAGTAATCGAAAATTGACTGGATCAATTTAGGAGTATTTAACCGCTAAGTTAAATTAATTACCAATATTTATGACGGATTGATAGGCTGTTTTCGATAGTTAATAGCTATTTTAATAACTCAGTTAGAGAGTAAGGCTGTAAGAGGTTGTGGGTTTTGTATTCGATTATTTCAATTTAAATGGTTTAATAATCTAGTTTTATGGGGTTTGAGTGATTTTTATGGCGAAAATTGCTGAGTTATTTTTTACGAAAATAACGCAAAAAATAATAATAAAGTATTAATTAGGTAATGGGTTGTTACACTTATATATATATTATTCATAAATATGTTTCGAGAGAAAGATTTATATTTACTTCGTCATAAATATACAGATTTGTTTATTGATTATCGGCATTATTTTAAATATTTTATAGAAATAAAGATAAATATTACACAGTGCAAATAAGGAATGCGGATTAATGAAAATTATCATTGCACCTGACTCTTTTAAAGAGAGCATGAGCGCCGAGCTTGCGGCTCAATCAGTCATAAAAGGCTTTAAACGCGTGTTTCCTGACGCAGAATATATTTCACTGCCAGTCGCTGACGGTGGGGAGGGAACGGTGGATGCGCTAGTCGCTGCGCAGCAAGGCAAAAAAATATCAGCAACTGTGTCCGATCCCTTAGGCTTCCCTGTGATGGCTTATTATGGATTATTAGCCGAAAGCAAGACGGCGGTGATTGAAATGGCGCAAGCCAGTGGGTTGATGTTAGTGCCTATAGCCAAGCGAAATCCGATGCTGACGAACAGCTATGGAACAGGAGAATTAATCGCTAATGCCCTTACTCAAGGTGTTGAGCGGATTATTTTAGGGATTGGCGGCAGCGCCACCGTGGATGGCGGTGTCGGTATGTTACAGGCGCTGGGTGTCCGGTTTTATGATAAAAACCACCAATTGCTGGGGAATACGGGTAATATCCTTTTGCAGATAGCGCATATTGATATTCAGCAACTTGACCCGCGTTTATCCCAGTGCAAAATCGATATTGCTTGTGATGTGACTAACCCATTAGTGGGAAAACAAGGTTCCGCCGCTATTTTTGGTCCCCAAAAAGGGGCAACGCCAGAAATGGTGTCTGAGTTGGACAACGGATTAACCCAGTTTGCGGCGCTTCTTCAACAGTTAACGGGAACTGATTATCGTTATCTTGCAGGTGGCGGCGCGGCGGGGGGAATAGCCGTTGCAGCCGCTGCGCTACTCGGCGGTGAGCTTAAATCTGGTATTGAGATTGTGATGGACGCTTTAGCGTTTGAGCAACATTTACAAGATGCCGACTTGGTGATCATCGGAGAAGGGAGCATGGATGGGCAAACCGCCGGCGGAAAAGCACCCATCGGTATTGCGAGACTCGCGGCAAAACATCAGGTTCCGGTTATTGCATTAAGCGGTGTGTTAGGGGATGGAGTGGAAAGGCTGCACCAAGAAGGTGTAACGGCGGTATTTAGCATTCTTCCAAAATTGTCTCCGCTTAGCGAGGCGCTCAATCAGGGGGCTGAAAACTTAGAAAATACAGCATGCAATGTGGCTCGAGTATTGAATATGGGTCGTCACCTTTGAAATAACCGCTTGCCGCCTTTGAAATAAAAGCTAAACGCATTTATTTGATGGAAAATAGACTGACTTATCCAATATTTATTTTATATGCACTTTTTCCGATACCATGATGGCGAGTTATTTGATAAATGAAGGGTTAATAAAGCAATAAACAACAAGAATAGGTAAAAAATGCTTAACCCCAACACGTTTGTGCCACTGAAAATTATTGCTTCTGGCATCGCACTACCTGCACATAAAATTTTGTCGATGGATTTGGATAAACGTCTAAATAAGCCGAACGGTTACGTTGAAAAACGTTCGGGGATCCGCTGGCGCTATCATGCATCCAATACCGATAGCCAAGCTGAATTAGCCGCGGCCGCAATCCATGATGCATTAACTCGCCACCATATTGACCCTGCCTCTGTGGATGCCTTGATTTGCGCATCGGCAATTCCCGTTCAAGCCCTACCTTGTAGCGCAGCCCATATTCTCGCTAGTTCAGCACTTCATTCTGGCATTGCCTGCTTTGATGTTAATGCTAGCTGTGTGAGTTACTTATCGGCATTGCAAATCGCCGGTGGGCTACTCGCTACTAATCAATATCGGCGAATTGCCATTGTCTCTGCGGATATTGCTTCCAGAGGAATTGATTGGGAACATGAGGAATCATCGCTTATTTTTGGGGATGGTGCGGCTTGTACTCTTGTTGAGCGCGGCGATGGGAATAGCGGTATTTTGGCATTTCGTCTGGAAACCTATCCTGAAGGGTTAGACCTTTGTGAGATCAGAGCGGGTGGTACTCGCCGTAATCCGCGCTCAGGTATGGAGCCGAGCGATTTTTTATTCCACATGAAAGGTAAACCGTTATTCAAAATGGCATCAGCTATGGTTGAGGATTTTATGGAGAGAATACTGTCTCAAGCGGGAGTGACCTTAGCGCAGATAGATACTGTGGTTCCCCATCAAGCGAGTCACTTATCCTTGGAACATATGCGCAAACGCCTTGGTGTCACCGCCGAGCAGTTAGTCGATATCTATGCCACACACGGTAACCAAGTGGCGGCATCAATTCCTTCCGCGCTGCATGAAGCCATTATTACCGACCGTTTTTATGGCAAATCCCACGTAATGCTGGTAGGAACCGCAGCTGGTTTGGCGTTATCCGCACTGGTTCTTATACCATGAAAATCTTAGTCACAGGCGCGACCAGCGGGCTTGGGCGCAATGCCACAGAAATCTTGCTACGTGATGGGCATCAGGTGAGAGCTTGCGGGCGTGATTTAGCCATTGGTCAGGAATTAACGGATGCGGGGGCAGTATTCATTCCTGTTGAATTAGCACAGTTGACCCCAGAAACCGCGCGTGAATTGATGGCTGGGTGTCAGGCAATTTGGCACTGTGCCGCACTGTCGGCTCCATGGGGGGAACGTGAAACATTTGAAGCCATCAATTGGCAAGCAACAAAAACCTTGGCGCAGACAGCAGCTGAGCAGGGTATCGAGCGGTTTGTACATATCTCCACCCCTGCAATCTATTTTAATTTTACTCATCAGCACAATATTTTCGAATCAACGAGCAACACGCAATTTGCTAACGATTATGCCCGCACCAAATTTCTGGCAGAGCAGGAAATTGCCAAGATAGTGCCGAATTATCCTTCAACCACCTTTGTGATTTTGCGCCCTCGTGGATTATTTGGCCCCCATGACCGTGTGCTTTTACCACGGTTAATGGCTCAAGTTCGCGCGCGTCATGGAAAACTTATTTTACCCGGTGGTGGGCAGAATGCTTTTGATTTGACCTACGTCGAAAACGTGGTGGATGCCATGATGTTGGCAACCCAAAAGCCGTTAAAAAGCGGCTCGATATTTAATATTACCAACCAAGATCCTCAGCCACTAGCGACAACATTACGTGCGCTATTTGCCCAAACGGGGACTGAATGCCAGATTAAATCTGCCCCTTATTCGCTATTATATGGCGTAGCATTCTGCTTAGAAAAATTGGCGATTATGCAGCGAAAAGAGCCGTTATTAACCCGTTATAGCCTCGGCGCTGCTTATTTTACGATGATTTTAAACAATGAACGCGCTCAGCAGGAACTCGGTTACATCCCACGCTACTCCATGGCGGAGGGCATAGCACGCACCGCAAAATGGCTTAACGAAAATCAAGAGGGCAAACCATGATGAATATTCGGGTATTTGAAGTAGGATATTGTACTCATCCCGGTTGTGTTGCCCTCAAAGGTGCCAGTATGAAAGCGTGTAAATTCCCTGCGCGGGCATGGCTGATTGAGGGGCATGGTCAGCGCTGGCTATTTGATACGGGGTATGCAGACCACTTTTATGACCACACCCGTGAAGGGATTATTCGGTTATATCGTGCGGTTACACCTGTCTATTTTGATACCAAGGATGCTCTCGTTTCTCAGCTCAAGGCGGATGGCATCACGCCCGCTGATATTACAGGGGTGATTATTTCCCATTTCCATGGTGACCATATTGCAGGGCTACGGGATTTCCCTTCTGTACCGCTGATCTGTTCGGGGGAAGGGTGGCAAAAAACGCGCAATCTAACTGGATTTTCCGCATTACGTAAAGCCTTTGTGCGCGGATTGATCCCTGAAGATTTCGAAGAAAGAGCACGGTTTTATGAAGGCTTTGAGCGTATTGCGCTGCCAGAAGCCTTAGCCGAATTAGGATTTGGCTACGCAATAAACCCAGAAAAAACCTTAATTGCCGTGCCCTTACCGGGTCATGCCGCGGGGCATACTGGATTATGTGTGGCGACGGATGGCGGCTGGATCTTGCTGGCGGGGGATGCAGCGTGGTCGCCAACGAATTACCGAGAATTGCGCGGGCCGATGGCGGTGGCGAATCTGATTATGGATGACCGCCAAGCCTATTACGACACGCTCAATAAATTGCATCAGATTGATAAACGCCAGATACCAATCCAACTGTGTCATGAGGGCGAGCTGTGAAACTGCTGAAAATTCTGTGGTATTACTGGCAGGCTCGCCGACTGCGCTTTACGGATAGTGCAGCGCTAGAGCGATATCAACAGCGAAAATTATCAGCATTTACGCACCGTTTCTTACGGCGCAGTCCCTATTTTTCTGCATATTGTGAGCAAGCGCTTACTCAGTGGCCTGTGATGAACAAAGCCTTGATGATGCAGCATTTTGACCGCATGAATACCCAAGGGCTGAAAGTGGATGAGCTGCTTGCTTGCGCAAAGCAGAGCGAATCTTCTCGTGATTTCTCCCCAACAGTGGGGAAATTCAGTGTGGGATTATCGTCTGGGACATCAGGAAAGCGGGGTGTGTTTGTCGTCAGCCCAAATGAGCAAGCCCGCTGGTCGGGAACCATGCTCGCTAAGATGCTGCCGGATGGACTATTTGCTGGAGAGCGTGTTGCACTGTTTCTACGTGCAAACAATAACTTATATGAAAGTGTGAATAACCGCTGGCTCTCATTTCAGTTTTACGACTTGTTGGGAGATTTCGATGAGCATCTTGCTGCGCTTAATGAATGGCAGCCTACCATTATTGTTGCGCCTGCTCAGGTGCTGGTGGAAATTGCAAAGCGCCAGCAGCGAAATGAGTGCTCACTAACCCCAAAAAGGGTGATATCAGTGGCGGAAGTGCTAAATGCAGATGATAAAGCCCAGCTAAAAACCATTTTTGCAGATGTGGGCGAAGTGTACCAAGCGACGGAAGGTTTTCTTGGCTGCACCTGCCCTCATGGCACATTGCATCTGAATGAAGCTTTTTTGCATATTGAAAAACAGTGGATTGATGAACGCCGTTTTTCACCGATTATCACCGATTTTACGCGGCAAACTCAGCCTATAGTGCGTTATCAACTCGATGATATCTTGGTCGTTAGGGAGACCCCATGCCCTTGCGGCGATGCGCAAATAGCCATTGAATGCATTGAAGGGCGCAGCGATGATCAATTGGTGTTAACCAATCAACAAGGTGAACCAATAACCCTGTTTGCGGACGCCTGTAACCGAGTGATGTGCAATACTCTACCGACGGAAACAGATTACCGACTTCATCAACAAGGGCAGTTATTTACTTTATCCGCGGATTGTGAAGAAGCGGTGCTATTAGGATGTAAGCAAGCACTAACTGACTACTTTGAACTGCAAGGTGCAGTGACTGAGCACCTTCAATGGCAACTCAACACCGACTTGCCTGTGACAGTGATGGCAATTAAGCGCCGGCGGATCACGCGGGAGGCGGTATGACAATGTCGATGTCAGCGTGGCAGCGCGTGGGGTATTTACTATTAGGTTGGGGGTGCGTTGGGGTTATCTACTCATTGACGGGGCATATTTATTCCTCTGCACACGTTATTTCCCCCACGATGATTGATGATGCAATCGGTTATTCACCAAACGCAGTATGGCTCTATCTCTCTTTTTTTCTTTTTATTCCTTGTGGTTATCTGCTGAGTAACGCAGAAAAAGTGAAGCCGTTAATGTGGCAGATGATCCTCTGTGCGGTGCTATCTGGCTTAGTGTATTTGATTTATCCAACTACAGCAGAATTCCCTCAAAATATAGGGAGCGGGTTGACTCAGCAGGCACTGTCTGGGTTATTGCAAGTGGATACCTCACAAAATATGCTGCCTTCGCTCCATGTATCGTTGACGTTAATTGCATGGGGGGCTTTGTGTCGAAAAGGTCAATTTTTGAGAAACCTCTTGTGGCTATTGTGGGCGTTGATGATTATTTTTTCTGTCTTAATGCTGAAGCGGCACCTGTTTATTGATGTGGTTGGCGGCGCGGCTTGTGCGTGGATAGCGACAACGGTTGTTCGTTTACTGACGTTTCGCTTATTGGCGGTTAATCCGTCACGGAGAGTGCGATGAATGAACTGACATTTCCCATTATCTTTATGGTGTTGATTGTGATGGTGGAAGCGCTGATTATAGCCCGCCAAAAGCGCGTTTCATTCAGCTGGCAAGATGTGGTGTTTAACCTTAATTCTGGGCATATCATGCTGTGGCTGTTCCGTGGGTTAGAACTATTTTGCTACGGTTTTGTGGTCACGCATTTTTCTTTTGGCCTTACCGATAGCTGGCCAACGTGGCTGGTATGGTTGTTTACGTTATTGGCTTGGGATTTAGGTTTCTATTGGCTTCATCGTTTGCACCATCGTTACCGCCTTCTGTGGGCAGTGCATGTGGTGCACCATCAAGGGGAGCATTTTAATCTCTCGTTAGGAGTACGTAATTCGTGGTATTCCTCACTCACCTCTATTCCTTTCTTTCTGTTATTGGCCTTGATGGGGGTGCCGCTCACCGTCTTTATGACGGTATCTGTGCTTCATTACACCATTCAATTTTTTAACCACAGTGGGTTAATTCCCCGTTTTAAATGGTTGGAAGCGTGGATGGTGACACCGCATCATCATCGGGTTCACCATATTAAAACGGGCGGGTACGCCAATCGTAACTTTGGCGGTAGCTTTATTATTTGGGACAAGCTATTTGGGACGTTTTCACAATCTCCTGAAACGCCCCATCAATACGGTATTGGCGGTGAGGCTGCTACCGAAAATCCGCTGATAGACAGTAATCGCCCATTTTTGCGTATTTTTGGCGTGAAAAAAGCGAATAAACCGATGCATTCACCTCGTTATCACATCGGAAAAATGGGGCTAGTGGGCGGGACATTGCTGCTGTTCACATTGGTGATTGGCTACGTGTATCGCTATGGGTACGGTTTTAATGGAACGACCCTTGAGCAAGTTGGGTTATTTCTGCTGCTAGCGGCGGGGACTGTCGCGTTGTCTGGCTTATCAAGCGGCTATGGTTGGGGGAAATGGAGCTGGTTTTCGGTTGCCAGCATGACACTGTTATTGATCATCGTTGCAGGCTGGCTAACACCATTCTGGCTGGTGGTGGGTGCGCTGTTATGGCTGCACAGCACTTGTGTGCTAATAGGCATAGGGACAACGCCCGTGGATGGTCGTGATGTACAAGCCTAAGCCATTACCACCCCTCGCTTTTCGCCAGCGGGATGATTTGGCTTTTCACCGTGCATTGCAGCAAGCGGCGAAGGGGTATCTGCAAGAAAAGGGCGATCACCGCTTTGCCGATAGCTGGGTCTATCTCAAGAGTTTGACGCTGATTTTGGTGTGTTTAGGCAGCTACGGGCTGATGCTCAGCTCCCAAGGCGGAATGCTGTTTTTTGTGGGTTATCCGCTGTTTATTTTCTTTGCCTTATTGCTGGCGATTAACATGGTGCACGATGCTTCTCATAACGCCGTTTTTCGGCGAGGGGCGCTTAATAGGATAGTCAATTTCTGGGTAACAATCCCTCTAGGGCTAGACCCCGATTGTTGGCGGGTGCGGCATATTGTTTTTCACCATTCCCATACCAATGTTCGCCATTATGATCTGGATATTGAAGAGAATTTTTTACTGCGCCAAACGCCATACCAACGTTGGTATCCGTTTATGCGTTGGCAGCATTTATATTGGCCGTTGATAGCGGCAATGACCTTTCCCGCGCTGATTTGGGGCTACGATTGGTTTGACCGTTTTCATTTCACCCGCGTGGCTCCAAAAATGCGCCATCAGGGTGCGAAAGGTATTGGGGTATTTTTGCTGAGTAAAATCCTGCATCTTTTCTTAGCCATATTATTACCGTATTGGGTTTTATCCCCTTATGGCATCGGCATTGGCACGTTATTGGGTGTTTATCTGCTTAGCCAAATGTTCGCATCATTTATTTTTGTGGTGCTGATTTTGGGCACTCATTGGGCGAAGGCTACCTTTTATACTGCGCCAGATTCAGGGCGTATGGAGCAAGGGTTTTATACTCATACGTTCTCAACCACCTATGATTGGCAAACCACGCCGAAGTGCCTGACTTACTGGCTCGGCGGGCTGAATTTGCATCTGACGCACCATTTATTCCCCAATTGGCACCACCGACATTACCCAGAGCTTGCTCGTATTATTCAGCAAACCGCCGCGCAATTTGGCATGGATTATCACTGTGTTGATGCCAAAACCTTGTGGCGTTATCAGCAGCGGTTTTTAAAGCGAATGGGGACAGGGGAAGGGGTTAGATAATTTGGTCAGTATAGATATGTCAGCACAGAGATGATTAGTGCAGACATAAAAAAACCGTGACTCGAAAGCCACGGTTTCTCTGTTCCTAAGTCATTACAATTACATTGATGACTACAGGATCATACCGCCGAACAGGAAGCCGAAGGTAACGGCCAATGCCACAGCGATGGTACCCGGAATAAAGAATGGGTGGTTAAAGACGAATTTACCAATGCGAGTTGTACCGGTGTCATCCATTTGTACTGCCGCAACCAGTGTTGGGTAAGTAGGCAGAATGAACAGACCAGATACTGCTGAGAATGAAGCAATAGCCGTTAATGGGCTAACACCTAAAGCCAGTGCCATTGGCATCAGTGCTTTTGCTGTTGCCGCTTGAGAGTACAGAAGCGCAGAACAGAAGAAGAAAATTACCGCTAACATCCATGAATGTTCATGGATGACATCCCCTGCAGTCGCTTTGATCCAATCAATGTTGTGTTGTACGAAAGTATCACCTAACCACGCAACACCTAAGATACAGATACATGCGCTCATACCTGCTTTAAAGGTACTTGAGTTCAGGATTGCATCGGTGTTTACACGGCACAGAACAGTGATTAATGTCGCCACAGTCAGCATGATGATCAGGATAGCGTTAGTGGTGTTCATCAGTGGAGTTGCCACGATCCCTAAACTTGGGCTGTTGATAATTGCGTAGCAAACTACGCTAACAACACCGAGTAAGAATAATAGAACAGACGCTTTAGCACCCGGTTTGATATCTTTCGCTTGGCTACCACGCAGTTCAACTAAGCCTTCAGCTAAACGTTTTTGGTAGATTGGGTCATCAGACAGTTTAGAGTTAAATGTCCAAGAGATAATGAAAGACATCAGGATGATAGCTAAGAACGTTGCTGGCAATAAAATACCTAACAGCGTGATATAGCTAACGGTGTTACCTGCGCCAACCATTGCAGGGTTTTCCATTACCGATGCCATGTAAACAACTGCCGCAGAAATTGGTGATGCTGTAATACCAATCTGAGCTGCAACAACCGCCGTAGACAGTGGACGACATGGTTTCACGCCTTGTTCTTTCGCCACTTCTGCAATAACTGGCAGAGTTGCTAATGAGATATTACCTGTACCTGCAAACAGAGTTAGGAAATAGGTCACCATAGGAGCAAGGATAGTGATGTATTTTGGATTGCGACGCAGCAATTTTTCTGTTTGAGCAACCAAGTAATCCAGACCACCTGCAATTTGCATTGCAGAGATGGCGGCAATAACTGCCATGATGATAGAGATTACGTCAAAAGGAATGGTTCCCGGTTTCACGCCAATTGCAGCGAGTACCAGAACACCAAGGCCACCGGCAAAACCGATACCTATCCCTCCAAGACGGGCCCCTAAAAAAATGGCCAGCAGAACAATGACAAATTCTACGGCTAACATAGTGTTTACTCCTCGACAAAAATGAAAATTATGAAACTGTTATGTTAATTATTTGTGTGTGTATTCATGAAAAAAGGCACGCTATCCGGTGGAAAGTCGTGCCCTTATTCTTAAGAATTATTTATGCTAAACATAAACAATTAGTCGTCAAATCTTTTTGCTTTATATGCTGGATGTTTTAGGTTCTCTACAGAGAAGATATCATCCAATTCTGCTTCGGTCAGCAGTCCACGTTCTAGGACAACTTCACGTACGCTCTTACCTGTTTCAGCACAGATTTTACCCACGATATCACCGTTGTGGTGACCAATGAATGGGTTCAGGTAAGTCACGATGCCGATAGAGTTGAATACAAACGCTTCGCAGATTTCTTTGTTAACAGTAATGCCATTAACGCATTTTTCTACTAAGTTGCGGCATGCATTGCTCATCAGAGAAATGGATTCGAACATCGCTTGACCAATTGCTGGTTCCATTACGTTTAATTGTAATTGACCTGCTTCAGCAGCCATCGTTACGCAGATGTCGTTACCCATAACTTTGAAGCATGCTTGGTTAACAACTTCAGGGATTACTGGGTTAACTTTTGCTGGCATGATAGAAGAACCTGCTTGTAATTCTGGCAGATTAATTTCTTTCAGTGCCGCACGAGGACCAGAGGAAAGTAAACGTAAGTCGTTACAGATTTTAGACAGTTTAACGGCTAAACGTTTCAGACTAGCGTGAACAGTGATGTAAGCACCACAGTCAGAAGTTGCTTCGATTAAGTCTTCTGATGGTACACATGCTAAACCTGTTACTTCAGCTAATTTTTTAACAGCCAGTTCTTGGTAACCAGGGGCTGTGTTCAGGCCAGTACCGATAGCAGTTGCACCTAAGTTAACTTCGAGCAGTAAATCGATGCTACGTTTCAGATTTTTCTCTTCTTCTTTAAGAAGAGTTGCGAAAGCATGGAATTCCTGACCAACAGTCATTGGTACTGCGTCTTGTAATTGAGTACGACCCATTTTCAGGATATCTTTGTACTCTTCTGCTTTGCTTTCAAAACCTTTTTTCAGGTAAGTAACAGAATCGATTAATTTCAGAACAGAGTTATAAACCGCGATACGGAAACCGGTAGGGTATGCATCGTTGGTAGATTGGCTTTTGTTCAGATGGTCATTTGGGTTTAAGAACTCATACTCACCTTTTTTATGACCCATCAGTTCAAGACCGATGTTTGCCAGAACTTCGTTGGTATTCATGTTCAGTGATGTGCCCGCACCACCTTGGAATACGTCAACTGGGAACTGATCCATGCATTTGCCTTCATTCAAAACAACGTCACACGCTTTGATGATGGTATCTGCGATATTACGAGGAATAGTGTGCAGTTCTTTGTTAGCTAGAGCGGCTGCTTTTTTAACCATTACCATGCCGCGAATAAATTCTGGGACATCGTTAATGGTGCGGTCGCTGATATAAAAGTTTTCAATCGCACGCAGAGTATGAACACCATAATAGGCATCAGCTGGAACTTCTTTTTTACCTAACAGGTCTTCTTCGATACGAGTATTGTTTGACATGAGAACCTTCTTAATTAGATTACAGTTACTGTCCGTTTATGCGCTTTTAAAAATATATCCTAAAACTAAACTTCTAGGTGATTACCACCTATTACTCCTTTATCAGTATTATGTTCTACTGACTTATGGGGGGATCATATGCCCTTTATCACCCCATACCTTGAACCTAGATCATTTTATGGATTGATTAGTGCAATAGAATTTATATTGTGTGATTTAAATCACAGATAAGCATCATTAATGATCTTAGTCCATGAGTTGAAAATCACGATCAGAGACCCAATTATTATGGCTATACTAATGAAAAAAGCGAATATGAATAGTAGTCTCTTAGAGATAGTTCACAAAGGTTTTCATTTAGCCCCGAAAAATGCAGTAGCTTATTGATATTAAGGAGTACTTGTGCGCTGGTTACCACTAATTCTGATATGTATTTTGGTGTATATAGAGTCGGTCATTTTTGTCCGAGTTGCGGCTGAAATTGGTGTGTTGATGACATTGATTTTAGTGGTGCTCACATCCTGTTTAGGGGTTTCACTTGTGAAGAACCAAGGGATGAAAAATGTCATGCAAATACAACAAAAATTAATGAGTGGTGAAAGTCCTGCCGCTGAAATGATTAAAAGTGTGGCGTTAGTGTTAGCAGGATTTTTACTGATTGTTCCCGGATTCTTCACTGACTTTATTGGTCTACTTTTATTACTACCACCAGTACAAAAATTATTTGTGATGCGTTTAATCCCGCACATCAAGTTTTACCAACCTGGAAATGGTTTTCAGGGTGGTGGCTATCAAAATGGCAATACCTTTGAAGGTGAGTACCAACGCAAGCAAGATGACCCTTCTTATACTATTGATCGTGAAAGAACTATTGATGGTGAAAGCCATCGTGTTCCTGATGATAAATCTTCAGACTCCAACCAAGATAACCCGCCTAAACCTTAATTCCTTTTGAAATGTGGGGAGATAAATAATAAAAAAATTTATCTCCCACCCCTTGAAGTCTTAGTTATTCATCCCAATCTCCTGAATCATGGTACTGGTGAAGATCATCTTGGTATCGTCCTTTTACTCGTATGGACTTTATTTGTAGGAGAACTATTAATGAACATTCGTCCATTGCATGACCGCGTTATCGTTAAGCGTAAAGAAATCGAATCAAAATCTGCTGGTGGTATCGTTTTAACTGGCAGTGCTGCGGGAAAATCAACTCGTGGTGAAGTTATCGCTGTAGGCCAAGGTCGCATCCTGGAAAATGGTGAAATTAAAGCGCTGGATGTGAAAGTTGGCGACATCGTGATTTTTAACGACGGTTATGGCGTAAAAGCTGAAAAAATCGACAATGAAGAAGTGTTAATCATGTCCGAAAGCGACATCTTAGCAATTGTTGAATAATCATTTTCACTTAAAACTTTCATCAAACGAAAAGAATTTAAAGGAAAGAAATAATGGCAGCTAAAGACGTTAAATTTGGTAATGATGCACGTGCAAAAATGCTTCGTGGTGTCAATGTTCTTGCTGATGCAGTTAAAGTGACTTTAGGCCCTAAAGGTCGTAACGTTGTTTTAGACAAATCTTTTGGCTCACCAGTCATCACTAAAGACGGTGTTTCTGTCGCTCGTGAAATCGAATTAGAAGATAAATTCGAGAACATGGGTGCTCAAATGGTGAAAGAAGTTGCTTCTAAAGCTAACGATGCTGCGGGTGACGGTACAACTACCGCAACAGTTCTGGCTCAATCCATCATCACTGAAGGTCTGAAAGCCGTTGCTGCGGGTATGAACCCAATGGATCTGAAACGTGGTATCGACAAAGCGGTTATCGCAGCTGTTGAAGAACTGAAAACACTGTCAGTTCCATGTTCAGATACTAAATCAATCGCACAGGTTGGTACTATTTCTGCAAACTCTGACGAAACTGTTGGTCGTTTAATCGCAGAAGCAATGGATAAAGTCGGTAAAGAAGGCGTTATCACCGTTGAAGAAGGTACTGGTCTGGAAGACGAATTAGACGTGGTTGAAGGTATGCAGTTTGACCGCGGTTATTTATCGCCTTACTTCATTAACAAACCAGAAACTGGTGTTATTGAACTGGAAAATCCATTCATTCTGTTAGTTGACAAAAAAGTGTCTAACATTCGTGAATTACTTCCAGTATTAGAAGGTGTAGCAAAAGCGAACAAACCACTGCTGATTATTGCTGAAGATGTTGAAGGCGAAGCACTGGCAACATTAGTGGTTAACACTATGCGCGGTATCGTGAAAGTGGCTGCGGTTAAAGCACCTGGTTTCGGTGACCGTCGTAAAGCAATGCTGCAAGACATCGCTATCCTGACTAATGGTACTGTTATCTCTGAAGAGATCGGTATGGAGCTGGAAAAAGCAACGTTAGAAGATTTAGGTCAAGCTAAACGTATCGTTATCAACAAAGACACCACTATCATCATCGATGGTATCGGTGACGAAACTGCAATCGCAGGTCGTGTGACTCAAATTCGTCAACAAATCGAAGAATCTTCTTCTGACTACGACCGTGAAAAACTGCAAGAGCGCGTAGCGAAATTAGCTGGCGGTGTTGCGGTCATTAAAGTGGGCGCAGCAACTGAAGTTGAAATGAAAGAAAAACGTGCTCGTGTTGACGATGCTCTGCATGCAACTCGCGCTGCGGTTGAAGAAGGTGTGGTTGCTGGTGGTGGTACTGCTCTGGTTCGCGTTGCTGCGAAACTGGAAGGTATGAAAGGCGACAATGAAGATCAAACCGTTGGTATTCGTGTTGCACTGCGTGCAATGGAATCACCAATGCGTCAAATCGTCACCAACGCAGGTGAAGAAGCTTCTGTGGTTGTTAACAAAGTTAAAGCAGTTAATGGTAACGAAGGTTACAACGCGGCAACAGATACTTATGGCGACATGATCGAAATGGGTATCCTAGATCCAACTAAAGTAACTCGTTCTGCACTGCAATTCGCTGCATCAATCGCAGGTCTGATGATCACGACTGAAGCAATGATCACTGACTCTCCTAAATCAGATGCACCTGACTTAGGCGCTGCTGGTATGGGCGGCATGGGTGGAATGGGCGGCATGATGTAAGCCAGTAGGCAAACATTGTGCGCCAGTAGTCACTAACTAGTGGCTATCAGCCAAAATAAGACCGGCACCATGAGTTATCTAGTGGTGCCGGTTTTTTTATAGGCACTCAAATTAATGGATTCGTGCTTTGCATTTGTGAGGTTTATTACTTATTTTTGCGTTGAGGTGACTCATCGGGTTATATTTAATCCAAGGTAAAAAATAGTTTAAATAAGTAAAGAACATCACAAGCGTATTGACGGTTTTGTGATAAACTCTGAGCGATTGACAGTCTTTATCAAACCTACTGGGATATCTAGTACGCTAATTCACTGTCATAAAACAGAATTTTGAGTGATTGGAGCGATAAAGGTTCTACAACCAGCTGCAAAAACACAATAAAAAATGAGGGAAAACATGCGAATTAAAGTCTTGCTTGGTGCTGCTGCATTACTAACTTTAGCAGGTTGTACATCAACCAATGATCTGACTGCGGCAGGCTCACAAGTTCGTTTTGTTGAAAATCAACCTGGAAGCGAATGCCAACTTCTTGGTCAAGTCGCTGGAACTCAAAGCAACTGGTTGAGCGGCGTGAATAACGAATCTAGCTCCATGCGCGGCGCTGCAAATGATTTACGTAACAAAGCTGCAGCGATGGGTGGTAACGTGATTTTTGGTGCTTCAAGCCCAAGCGAAACTGTCCTATCTAGCTTTGTTCCTGTTGATAGCAAAATGATTGGCCAAGTTTATAAGTGCCAATAATAATGTATCAATAAGACCCGCTTAATCAGTTAAGCGGGTTTTTTTATGCCTATAAACTGTTATGTCTATTAATTTAGGCTAGCTTTGGCGCAAGTTTAAATCGAGTAAGGTTTTGCTTGGCTCCCCACCAATTTCTCTCGCTAATTTCGGCACTAAATACCCTGAAACCTGACTTAACAATTCACGAATTAATTGCCGTGCTTCAAGATCACTCACTAAGAAGTGGGCCGCGCCTTGAACTTTGTCGAGCACATGCAAGTAATACGGTAAAATTCCCGCATCAAATAGGGCGTTACTCAGGTTTGCTAATGCAGTGACATTGTCATTAACTTGGCGGAGTAATACGCTTTGGTTCAGTAGCGTAACGCCCGCGTGTTTTAATCTCTGCATCGCTTTGGTAAATTCATCATCAATCTCGTTAGCGTGGTTAACGTGGGTCACCATAATGACCTGCAAACGTGACTGGGATAAGCGCTGGCAAAAGGTATCTGTAATTCTTTCAGGGATCACCACCGGTAAGCGAGAATGAATTCGCAAGCGCGTAATATGTGGAATTTCCTCAAGTTGGCTAATTAACCAGTCAAGTTCATGGTCTTTCGCCATTAATGGATCTCCACCAGAGAAGATGATTTCATTGAGTTCACTGTGGTTTTTTATATAATCCACAGCCATCAACCAGTTATTTTTATTTCCTTTGTTATCTTCATAAGGAAAATGCCGGCGAAAGCAGTATCGACAGTTCACTGCACAACCCCCTTTAACCAGCATTAATGCACGGTTACGGTACTTGTGGAGTAAACTCGGGATCGCGTTATCCTGCTCTTCTAGTGGATCAGTAGAAAAACCTGGATGTATATCGAACTCTGCTTTTGCGGTTAATACCTGTAATAACAGAGGGTCTAGTGGATCACCTTTTTTCATTCGCGAAATAAAAGGACGCGGAACGCGTAAGGGGAATAACTTACGTGCTTCATGACCTTCTCGCGATGGCTGATGGTCTTCTAAGTTTAGTAATTGCAGCAATTCATCCGGATTAGTGACTGCTTCAGCAAGTTGTTGTATCCAGACTTCTCTGGATGAGGTATTTTGAGTTATAATATCGACCATTTTTTGGCTATGCCATTTTTAGTTTATAAATAGAGGATCTCCATGGCTACTTATAGTACCAATGAATTCCGCTCAGGTCTTAAAATCATGTTAGATGGTGAGCCGTGTGCAATTCTTGAAAGTGAATTCGTTAAACCGGGTAAAGGTCAAGCGTTCGCACGCGTTCGTCTGCGTAAACTGCTTTCTAACAAGTTGTTGGAAAAAACCTTTAAATCTACTGACTCTTGCGAAGGTGCAGATGTCATGGATATGAACTTAACTTACCTGTACAACGACGGTGAGTTCTGGCACTTCATGAACAACGAAACTTTCGAACAGCTGGCAGCAGATGCTAAAGCTATCGGTGATAACGACAAATGGCTGATCGACCAAGCGGAGTGTATTTTAACTCTGTGGGATGGTCGTCCAATCGCAGTTACTCCGCCGAACTTCGTTGAGTTAGAAATCGTTGAAACAGATCCAGGTCTGAAAGGCGATACAGCAGGTACTGGTGGTAAACCAGCAACGTTAAGCACTGGTGCAGTGGTTAAAGTTCCTCTGTTCGTTCAGATTGGCGAAGTGATCAAAGTTGACACTCGTTCAGGCGAATACGTTTCACGCGTAAAATAATCGCCGACAGATCAAGCCAGCCATTATAGTGAGTGGCGAAGTGAGATCAAGAAGAGCCGAATATAGTATCGCACTGTATTCGGCTTTTTTATTGATGGTGCTCTTTACGAGCAATGATTAACAACATTTAAACCCGCCTTTACCCTTACCACCATAGCGAGCATCCTGCCGTTCTTTGAAAAACTCTTCATAAGTCATCGGCGTTTGGTCAGGATGGGTATGTTGCATGTGAGCGACGTAGTTGTCGTAGTCGGGGACGCCGACCATCATTTTGGCGGCTTGGCCTAAGTAACGGGCCGCTTTCCCTAAGTTTCCAAACATAAATCCTCGTCATATTTTGTTTTGTAGCGTTGTTAGCTTCACTTGGCTACCCTCGTCACATACTTATGTATGCTCCTAGGGATATCCTCGTTTGCTGCCTAGCTACAATACAAACTATTTAGAGGATTGCATCGTAGCTAGCGATTTTGGAGAAAGAGAGTGAGTTTTGAAAAACATCTAAATCAGAAACCTAAAACACAAAACTGAAGTAAAAAGGTTAATAGGTTCTCAATCCTCAGCTCTCAATCTCCGGTATATTAATGATGGCGGGTGTTCGCCACGATCTCTTCGTAGTTGGCTGGCATTGGTTCGTAAGGAACTTCGTTGGCAGTTGGTTCCTTGGATTTCAATGCTTTTAACGCAGTACGGATAGAGAATAGGGCGAGAACCACAACCACAATCATAAAGAAAATCGTTAAACCAGCATCTAAACGGTTATTGAAAACCAACTGAGTTAACTGCGATTCCGTATATTGTGGTGGCAAGTTGCCGCTATCTAACATCGCTTGGAACTTATTCGCGACCGCCAAGAAACCAACGCGGGCATCTTCACTGAATGTCTTTTCCCACCCAGCGGTCATTGTACAAACTAATAACCACGAAGTTGGTAACAGTGCAACCCATGCATAGGCTTGGCGCTTCATTTTGAACAGAACGACCGCACATAACATCAGTGCCATACCTGCTAGCATCTGGTTAGCGATACCAAATAGCGGCCATAAGGTGTTAATACCACCGAGTGGATCAACGACGCCCTGATGCAAGAAATATCCCCAAGCCAGTACACACAATGCAGTGGCTATCAGGTTAGCGGGTAGGGAATCTGTCCTTTTCAACGATGGTGAAACCACACCCAGTAAATCTTGCAGCATAAATCGTGCCGCTCGGGTTCCGGCATCCACTGCAGTCAGGATAAACAGCGCTTCAAACAGAATGGCGAAGTGGTACCAGAATGCCACATTCATCAACCCGCCTAGCGCGCCATGAAGAATATACGCCATACCTACTGCCAGTGTTGGTGCGCCCCCTGCACGGGAAATAATGCTGGTTTCACCGACTTCGTTGGCAATTTGCGTTAACTGTTCAGGCGTAATTTGGAAGCCCCAGCTGCTGACAACTTGTGCTGCGGAAGCCACAACATCCGTCGTACCGGCAGGGGCTAACATGGCCATTGGGCTGTTCATCGCGAAATAAACGCCTGGGTCAATCACACAAGCTGCGACTAACGCCATGATAGCCACGAATGACTCCATCAACATTCCGCCGTAGCCGATAAAACAGGCTTGGTTTTCATTGGCGAGCATTTTCGGCGTGGTACCGGAAGCGATTAAGGCGTGGAATCCAGAAACGGCACCACAAGCGATAGTAATAAATAAGAATGGGAATAAATCCCCTGCCCAGACAGGGCCAGTTCCATCGATATATTTAGTTAACGATGGCATTTGCAGATTGGGATTTAAAATCAAAATACCAATCGCCAGACCGATAATTGTCCCGATTTTCAAGAAGGTAGAAAGATAATCACGAGGGGCTAATAACAGCCAAACAGGTAGAACCGCAGCCACAAAACCATACCCAACTAGCATCCACGTTAACTGCACGCCAGTGTAGTCAAAGTAAGGAGCCCATGTTTCACTCTCTGCGACCCAGCCACCTGAAATAATCGCAAAAACTAAGAAAATCAGACCGATAACTGAAACTTCACCAATACGACCCGGGCGAATATAGCGGGTATAAATCCCCATAAAAATAGCTAATGGAATGGTGAAGGCAACGGTATAAGTTCCCCATGGGCTGTGTGTTAATGCTTTCACGACAATCATCGCGAGCACAGCAAGGATAATCACCATGATCATAAAGCAAGCAATCAACGCAATGACGCCCGCGGTATTGCCCATTTCCTCTTTAACGAGCTCACCTAAAGAGCGGCCATCGCGGCGAGTTGAAACGAACAGCACCATAAAATCTTGTACAGCCCCTGCCAGTACTACCCCAGCGAGCAGCCACAGCATACCCGGCAAATACCCCATTTGTGCAGCAAGTACTGGACCGACTAATGGACCTGCGCCTGCAATGGCGGCGAAGTGGTGACCAAATAACACTTTTTTGTCGGTTGGTACATAATCCAGGCCATCGTTGTGACGAATGGCTGGCGTCATACGTGTGGAGTCCACTTGCAGGACTTTTTTCGCAATAAACAGTCCATAGTAACGATATGCGATCAAATAAATACAGACCGCGGCGACCACGATCCACAGGGCGTTGATCTGTTCACCTCGGTTTAATGCAATATAACCGAGCGAAAACGCGCCGAGCAGAGCGAGAACAATCCAAATAAATTGTTTACCCATAGCCTTTCCCCATCCATTTCGTTAACGAGCTTTATTAGTTATTTATGTAAGTAAAAACTCAAACAGATATAGCGAGAGTTGTGGGAAAGGAAAAGTAGCTAAATCGAGACACTTAATTGAAATTGTAGATAAATTCCAATATTGGAATTAGCATCACTAAAATCGAAGTTAATATTGGATTTTATCTTGCTTTGGTCTAGCGTTAATCCATTGATTAGTTTTATATTCTAATTAATGTTTCAATTCCAGATTATAGCTTCGATTAGATGCGCGCGTTTTTTACTGGGGATATTAAGATAGACAAAAAAATACCGGAAGAAATTTTCCGGTATTTTAATGTGTTGGCGGTTACTTTCGGATCATCTGAATGATTTTTTTACCAAACAGTGTCGTGATGAGTCCGAACATAATCAAAACTAACCCAGCAATTTGTATGCCATTAATATGCTCGCCAAGGAATAAAGCGCTGCTACTTAACCCAAAAACAGGCACCAACAAAGAGAACGGTGCGACGCGCCAAGCCTCATAGCGTCCGAGCAGCACACCCCACAACCCATAACCCACAAATGTGGAAAGGTAGGCAAGATACAAAATTACGCCGAGCACAGACCAATCAAACCCCGCTAAGCCTTGTACAATGGCATCTTCACCTTCGAAAATCCAAGAGCTTAATAAAAAAGGAATAATTGGAATTAGAGCGCTCCAACTGACCAAGGAAAGGGCGCTGCATTTTTCTTCGCCTTGATGCTGCATAATGATGCGGTTGGTGATATTACCGAATGCCCAAGATAGCCCCGCGACCAAAATAAAGATCAAGCCCAACAGAGGGATATCATCGATTCCGCCAGAGGTTGCACCATTGGCTAAAATCCCAAGCCCCGCGATGGCGATAAACATGCCGATAAAGTGGCTTGGCTGTAGGGATTCTTTAAGGATCACTGCACCGAGCAAGATAGTGAAGAAAGCTTGTGACTGTAAAATCACCGAGGCAATTCCTGCTGGCATCCCCACGCGCAAGGCACAAAATAGAAACGCAAACTGTCCAAAGCTAATGGTTAGCCCATAAATCAGTAGCAGCTTCAGCGGAATTTTGGGGCGCTTGAATAGGAAAATGGCAGGAAAGGCCACAAACACAAAACGTAAGGCACCGAGGAGTAGTGGGGGTAAGGCAGTTACGCCAAGTTTGATGATCACAAAGTTGACGCCCCAAATAATCACGACACACAGGGCAAGTAATATATCTTTGATACGCATGGTGTTTTCTCGGCACAGAATTGGCGATGGACCTCTACTTTACCTGTGCTTTGGGATTTGTGCGACGATATTGCATGTAAGGACTCAAATTCAGCATGAATAGGGTAAATATGGGCGTTAATTTAGTGTTAATTATTATTTTAAGTGACTTGAGTCTCTGAAATTGAACGTTTATAATACGGTTTCATTTCGCGTGTTCAGGACGACCTGAAACCATCACGTTTAAGTAATGGGGACGACCCCGAGAAGTTGACGGAGTACATCCACCATGGCTTGGATCATCTTATTATTCGCAGGTTTATTAGAAATTGTTTGGGCAGTGGGTTTAAAGTATACCCATGGTTTTACGCGCCTAACCCCAAGTGTTATCACTATCACCGCCATTATCGCCAGTATGGGCTTACTCGCTTATGCGATGCGTGACTTGCCTGCCGGAACCGCTTACGCGATTTGGACAGGAATTGGCGCAGTCGGCACCGCAATTTTCGGGATTATTTTCCTTGGCGAATCCGCCAATATGTTCCGCTTATTGAGCCTTGGCTTGATTGTGATGGGGCTAATTGGGTTAAAACTTTCTAGTTAAGCCTCTGAAAATAAGAACGGGTGAGCGAGGGTTCACCCGTTTTGGCAATTGCAGCATAATTTAAATAACATAATGGATATATTGATCTTGTTTCCTCAATCAATAGAACTGACTTCTCTCTTTTTAGGCTGATGGTGCAAATAACGAGATGGCCATATTTCCTCGGGTGACATTTCTAAAAACTCAGCAATAATTCTCTCTCCCTTAGGCCAACGGCGTGACAATGCATTATTCAATGTTGAAGGGTTTAATCCGACAGATCTTGATATTGCGGATAATGTGGTTCCTTTCTTTCGAATAGCGGCAATAATTTCCGCAGGATGCCAATCTTGTTTCATATTATTCTCCAATAATTTTAAAATAATTAATTATTAAATTTAATTAAATATATTTTAATTAAATTCACCATATGGTTTTTCTGGAATGTTAAATTAGAGAAATAAATTGTATTTTAAAATGTCAATTAAATTAATCTTTGACATGAAAAATTTCTATGTTAAAGATATTGGCGGTTTTTAACGTTGTTATTTTACAGTGAAATTTAAAAGGAAATTAAATGAATATTGAAAGTAATTTTTTGGAAAAATCATGTGATGGGTTAAGGAATATATTTTTGAGTCAATTTAATTGGGATGATATGGATCTATCTTTCAGTAGGGTTGACTTAACGGAACGAAAAATACTGACAATATCCAGTAACTATGAATGGGTCTTGATCTACTGGAATGATGATTTAGACCTTTTAATCAGTGAAAGATTGTCTTCGGGAATTCAATATTGGGATAATTACTCCAAAGCATATTCAGATACATTGCTAAAAATAAATAATAGTGAGGTTAAGATCGATCTTTGTACGAAATATGGAAATGTTTTTGAATTGGCATCAATTAATTCAAAAAAGAAACTGTCAATGAAAGAGATTAACGCAATTTATAAATATAGGCCTATTATTTCAGATTATGCACAAAGTATTTGGCAGAAAGATAATGATGCTTTTTTACCACAAAGAGAAAATATTATTTTACCCGCTGAAAAGCATAGTGAAAAAAATGAATTAGATAATGATTTGCTTGATATACACCAATATATGCGCTTTGGTAATATTCGTTTTACTCGCAAAGAAATGATCACCATTCGTTTATTACTTTCCCACTGCAAAGTAAAAGAAATTAGTTATATCCAAGGTTGTGCTGAAGCCAATGAGCACAAGCGAATTCAACGCATCAAAGAAAAATTAGGATGCCCCCATGTTTCTTCCAGTGGCCTATTTTCAGTTCTAAAAGAACACGGAATCACATTGGCTTGCTTGGAGACATTGGTGAGTTATCCATAATTATCGAATATTGCTTATTAAGGATGAAAATTTTACAACAAGGATGATGCAATGAAATGGAAATATCGCTTTGGTGCAGCTGCAGGAAATGCGTTGGAATATTATGATATTGCGGTCTTTGCTGCAATTTCAGTTTACTTGAGTGCGGAGTTGGAAAAATTAGGTTATTCACAATCCACCATAATGGTATGGGGTATTTTTGCGTTGCGTTTTTTAATTCGACCTATTGGTGGGGTTATCATAGGGCGCTATGCAGATGTTGCAGGGAAAAAATCGGCGTTAGTCTTGACGAGTTTTATTACCGGTATTGCGACATTATGCATGGCGTTATTGCCTATCCAATTACTAGGCATTTATACCCCAATCGCTATTTTGATACTTCAGCTTGCTCTTGCTTTTAGTTTTGGCGGTGAGTACCCATCGGTAGTGACTTACTTATTCTCTGATGCGAAAAATAACGAGCAAGCCAGAATTGCGGCATTGATCTCTGGAAGTGTAGTGGCAGGGGTTATTCTTTCACTAGGATTAGTCATGTTTTTACAGCAAATCCTGGATAAAGAAACGATGCATAATATTGGATGGCGGATTCCATTACTTGTAGGCTTGATTAATATAGGGATCAGTTTTTGGTTCCGTGCGAGATTACCAGAAAAGCAGGAAAATAAAGCAGAAAAGAGAGCGTTTAATTGGCAGGGGATCGTTTATCTTTTTTTGTTAACTGCGCCCGCCTCCGTGGCTTTTTATTCACAAAACCTTTCTGGAACAATTATTGTTAAACATTTGAAGCATGAGGTACTCAAGGATATTTTTCCTCTGATATCTTCAGGGCTTTTATTAGTACTAATTATTTTAACCTGTTGGTTCACAACGAAATGCAGTACGCCATCGAAAATATATCGGATGGGAGTCGCTGCGTTAGTGCTCTTATCCGTCCCTGTTTATTTTACACTTCAGCTCGATAGCCTCATGTTAGTTGGCGTTGCGCAGCTGGTGATTGCGGGATGCTCTGCAATGATCCTTGCAAATTTACCAGCCGTATTGGCAAGTGCTGTTCATGGCAATACTGCAATGCTAGGCGCTGGCTATAATGGGGCTTCTGTGTGCATTGGGGGGATAACACCGTTAGCCATTACCTATTTGAGTGATTTTCACTTAGGTTATGCAGGCTGCTTTATCGCATTTTGTTCGGCACTATTCTTCCTGACAGGTTGGCTACCAAAATCGAAAGAATTGGAACGATATTAATGACTAACCCCGTAGATAAAATCTATGGGGTTATTTTCTATTTAAATGACCTATCTAATATGGCGAGTCAGCCACCAGAAAATAAGTGCAAAAGCACTCACACAAGCCCCTAATAGACAAACACCATTCCAGTCCGCATGGGCATAAATCCACGTTGAGCTGACTGCACCGAAGCCACTCCCGACCGCATAAAACATCATATACAGCCCCACTAGACGGCTATGTGCTTCAGGCTCTGAGCAATAAATCATGCTTTGGTTCGTCACATGTAACGATTGCCCGCCCACATCGAGCAAAATAATCCCAATGATCAACGCCCATAGTGAGCTATCCATATACGCAATGGGTAACCAAGATAACGTTAATAATAGCAGAGCAATAAAACTGACTATTTGCCCGTATCCATAATCCGCTAAGCGCCCAGCTCTTGAAGCAATCAACGCACCGACTACACCGACAAGGCCAAGAGCACCAATCTGAGTGTGAGAAAAATGATGGGGCGTATCACTTAAGGGAATAACCAATGCACTCCAAAAAATATTAAATGCAGCAAACATCAGTAACGCTAAGAACCCGCGAATCTGTAAGACTTTTTGGCGTTTAAATAACGTTGCCATTGAACGTAACAATGTTGAGTAATTCATGGAATTCTTTGGTGGATCGATCTGGGGTAGATATCGCCAAAGCGGGTAGGCAATAGCGAGCATCAGTAGCGCAGAAGAGAGATAAACCCCTCGCCAACTAGTCAAATCACTTATTGCGCCAGAAAAAACTCTAGCAAGCAAAAGCCCAATAAACACGCCACTTTGCGCAGTACCAATCACGTGTCCTTGCTCATGGGGTCCTGCGGAACTTGCCGCATAGGAAATTAATCCTTGTGTCATGGCGGTTCCGAGCATACCAACAGCGAGCATTCCTATAAGCAGCATGGCGGGTGTTTCTGCTATCGCAACAATGAGTAAAGACAAAACAAGCGCGCTGAGCTGCCATCCCATCAAATGGCGACGTTTCATTTTATCGCCCAGAGGGACTAATAATAATAGAGCGAGAATACTGCCAATTTGAGTGGCGGTGATAACGCCACCAATAGCGGCATCACTAATATGAAAGTCACGAGAAAGTGAATCTAGCAATGGTTGCGCATAGTAAACATTGGCGACACTTAATCCACTGGCAACTGCGAAGAGATAAACTAACCCTTTCGGTAATGAATTTTGAAGGCTATTTTGCTCAATAGCCGAATGGGGTAATGAAAGGGAATTTTTCATTTTGCACACTCATCTGGTTTTAATTTGAGATTGGTTTTGATTTGAAACTAGTTGAATGCTAGGTTAGTTGGTTTTAAAATGCAACTAGATTTTTTGGTGTTAATTCTTTGATAGTAAATAGAGGGGGAGTCATGTCGTCGAATACAGTAATGGAAGGATCCCCGTGCCCTGTGGCTCGAAGCGTCAATTTAATTGGGGATCGCTGGTCGCTATTAATTGTGCGTGATGCTTTTGATGGCGTACGACGTTTCGGTGATTTTCAACGCAGTTTAGGGGTAGCGCGTAATATTCTGTCAGACAGATTACGTAAATTACTTGATGCAAATATTCTCGAACTGAAGGATGCGTCAGATGGCACTGCTTACCAAGAATATGTATTGACCGAGGCGGGGGAAAGCCTTTTTCCTATCGTGGTTGCATTAAGACAATGGGGGGAAGTGAATTTATTTCGAGAGGGAGAACCACACTCTATTTTGATAGATAAACAGACTCAAAGCCCCATTCCGGCGATGTACCCGCTTTCACACGATGGAAAAACGTTATCGCCAAGTGAGACTGAGGTGATCAAAATTAAGCCGTGAATCCCCACTGAGTCGTGGGGGTGCCAAACTACTACAATTTATTGCGCCAAAAGACGTACAAAACGCCCATACAGTAATTCGCCCAAATTGCTTTGGTTGTATTCACGGGTTGTGGCGAGGTTATCCACTGCCGCATGCATTGAATGATAGATCATCGTGGCGATAAGCTCTGGTGGTGCGGCATGCCAAGCTTGCTGCTGTTCACCAAGGGCTAAAATCTGTTTAATTTGCTCAACGGCACGTTGTTCATGGCTGTTAGTGTGACCATGGTATTCGTCGTGAAAGAGCATGTCGTGTAGTGTCTGCTTTTCAACATAGTATTTAACACTGTTTTCGCACCATGATTTTAACTGTGAAGACGCCGATTCATGCTGTGAAAGCGCATCTGCAATATGCCCTAAATACCAATCCATATAACGGGTGCGCAAGGCATCCATAATTTCGTTTTTTGATTGAAAATAATGATAAAACGTCCCTTTTGCGACATCCGCGGCTGCCACAATTTCACTCACGGTTGTGGCGAGAAATCCTTTGGAAAGAAAGAGGTTTTCAGCGGCATTCATCAGGTCGTTCAAACGCTCTTCTGCTGGCTTGGTTCTCGGTTTTTTCGGTGGCGTTAACATAAATAGGGCTCTTATCACGTTATTTTCATTGAAGACTTAATCGCATTTTACGTCCGAAATACCGGAATGTCCTTTCAATATGTGGTGAGGGCGATAAAACAGTAAAAAATAGCTAATCAGAGCGAGATAAAGCAGCGTACCAATTATCCAGACCTAGCCATCCCAAATACGGAGTGTTTGATTGAATATAAAACTGAGTGTCAGCGACTAATGACACAGCCAGTAAGTTATTAATAGGCAAAAAAATACCCCATCATGCAGTGCATTGATGGGGTACTTGCTATCAACTTACGTTGTTAATCAACAATTACAGTGTGAATACACCGATGATTGCGATAACACTAATGATTGCTGAGCTGCCGTAGAACACCCATTTTGTTGCTGGAACATGCACTTTAAAATCGTGCAGGGTGTGGTGAATACGGTGCATACCACACCATACTGGCAGAATAATCATCAGTAATAAGAAAATACGTCCAATAAAGCTTTGGCTAAATGCCATGATGCGCTCATAGCTCAGCATTTCTGGCGCGACACCTAATGGGATTAAAATACCCAGTAAGAGAATGATTGCAGGGCCAATAACGGCGCTCCACATACCACCTGCACCAAATAATCCCCAGAAAATCGGCTCATCGGAACGTTTAGGCGTTAGATTCATCAGATTCTCCTTCGATTAAAATAGTAATGCGATTGCTAAAATAGCCGCGGTCACGACTATCGTGAGTGCCCAGAAGCCTTTCACGATTGGCTCATCTGGCAGTTTCTTATCTTTAACAATGATAGCGACAGCTTTGGGTGCCAGTTTGAACCACGTTGTGGTATGCAGCAGCGTAGCGGCCAGTGTCACAATGTTAATGATCAGAATGATTGGGTTACTTAAGAACCCAACAAAGCCCGCCCATGATTCAGGTCCACTTTTCAGGGCAAATACTCCGTACAGGACTAAAATACTGAACCAAACCTGAAGCACGGAAGTACTTTCACGCATGATGTAAAAGCGGTAGAAACCCAGCTTTTGCCACCAGTCGCCTTTCATTTCCCTGACATAGGGTTTACGTTTAGTTGTCATGACTTCAATTCTCCTTATCGTGGCTTCAGCATGGCGATAACAAAGTCTTGCGCACTCGCAACTTTACCTTGTTGGATAGCCGCCGCTGGGTCGACATGCTTAGGACAGACTTCAGAGCAGTAACCTACAAACGTACAGCTCCATACACCGTTGTCACCATTTAATAATGGCATACGCTCTTTCGCGCCATGGTCACGGTTATCGAGGTTGTAGCGCTCTGCTAAGGTGATTGCAGCTGGGCCTAAGAATTCAGGATTCAGACCAAACTGTGGACACGCTGCATAGCACAGACCGCAGTTAATACAGCCAGAGAACTGATGATATTTCTCCATCTGAGCCGGAGTTTGCTTGTTCGGACCGTCAGAAGGTTTGCGATCATTACCAATAATGTAAGGTTTGATAGCTTCTAAACGCTCGATAAAGCTTGTCATATCAACAACAAGGTCACGCTCGATAGGGAAGTTACCCAGTGGCTCAATTTTGACTCCTTGCGGATAGTCACGCAGGAATGTTTTACAAGCCAGTTTAGGAACATTGTCCACCATCATGCCACAAGAGCCGCAGATAGCCATACGGCAAGACCAACGGTAAGACAGGTCTGGCGCGAGGTTATCTTTGATGTAGCCCAAAGCATCTAACAAAGAGGTTTGCTCGTCATAAGGGACATCATAAGTCACTAAATGGGGTTCATTGTCCGTTTCTGGGTTGAAACGCATGATCTCCATTTTTAAGTGTTTCATATCATCCATTAGCTTGCTCCTTATTCGCCTTATCTTGAGCTGCCCCTTCAGCACCATACACACGTTTCGCTGGTTGTGATTTAGTGATTTTCACATCAGAGTACTCAAGGCGTGGTGCACCTTCTGGGTTATAGAACGCCAGAGTATGTTTCAGGAAGTTGACGTCATCACGCTCAGTGCAACCTTCGTCAAGACGTTGGTGCGCACCGCGAGATTCTTTACGGTTAATCGCAGAGTGAGCCATACATTCCGCCACATCTAAGCCGAAGCCTAACTCGATGGTGTACAGTAAGTCAGTGTTGAAGACGCTGCTATGGTCAGTGATTTCAACATGCTTGAAGCGCTCTTTCAGCTCTGCCAGTTTATCAACGGTTTTCTGCATTAATTCAGGCGTACGGTAGATACCGCAACCTTCTTCCATCGAAACACCCATTTCATCACGGATTTTCGACCAGCTCTCTTTACCTTTTTGGTTCAGAAGTTTTTGCAGGTCATTTTCGATGTCACGAGTACGTGCTTCGATAGCGCTTGCATTTGCAGGAGTAGCTTCAGCCGCATGACGTGCCGCTTCTTCACCCGCTAAGCGACCAAATACCACTAATTCTGCCAGTGAGTTAGAACCTAAACGGTTTGCACCGTGTAAGCCAACAGATGAACACTCACCCACAGCAAACAGACCTTTAATACGGGTTTCTGTGCGTTGATCAGTTTCAATACCACCCATGGTGTAGTGAGCTGTTGGACGAACAGGAATTGGCTCGTTTACAGGGTCAACACCGACGTAAGCTTTTGCCAGCTCACAGATAAATGGTAGACGTTCATGCAGTTTTTCAGCACCTAAGTGACGTAAATCCAGATACACAACATCACCACGGTGAGTGCTGATAGTGCGACCTGCACGCCATTCGTGCCAGAATGCTTGTGAAACTTTGTCACGAGGACCCAGTTCCATATATTTGTTTTCTGGTTTGCCCAGTGGCGTTTCAGGGCCCATACCGTAGTCTTGTAGATAGCGATAGCCATCTTTGTTGACTAAGATACCGCCTTCACCACGACAACCTTCAGTCATCAGGATACCGGAACCTGGTAGACCAGTAGGGTGATATTGAACGAACTCCATATCCCGTAATGGCACGCCATGACGCAACGCCATACCCATACCGTCACCGGTTACGATACCGCCGTTGGTGTTATAGCGGTAAACACGACCCGCACCACCCGTGGCCATAACGATAGCATTGGCACGAATTTGAACTTTCGTACCTTCCATCATGTTCAGAGCAACCAGACCACGCGCCTGACCTTCGTCCACAATGATGTCGAGAACAAAGTGCTCGTCGAAACGTTGGATTTGAGGATATTTTAATGATGTTTGGAACAGGGTATGCAGCATGTGGAAGCCAGTCTTATCGGCTGCGAACCAAGTACGTTCAATTTTCATCCCACCGAAACGGCGAACGTTAACTGAACCATCTGGTTTACGGCTCCAAGGGCATCCCCATTGTTCCAGTTGGGTCATTTCTGTTGGGCAGTGTTCGACGAAATAATCGACGACATCTTGCTCACACAGCCAGTCACCACCAGAAACGGTATCATTAAAATGATAGTCATAGGAATCATGGGCTTGAGTAACTGCGGCTGATCCCCCCTCTGCGGCCACGGTGTGGCTACGCATAGGGTAAACTTTTGAGACCAGAGCAATCTTGATATTGGGATTTGCTTCAGCAGCAGCAATTGCTGCACGTAAGCCTGCGCCCCCGGCCCCGATAATCGCTAAATCGGCATTGAAGGTTTGCACTGCGCTTCTCCATTGTTCAAGTGTAAAGTGTAAAATTAATAAATTCTTTTAAATACTTTTAGTGCTTAGCTATTTCAGTTTCGGTTTGCCTTTAGGCAAATCTGCAAAGAATCTTTTTTTAATCGTAAATATATAATAGCTAATAACGACTTATTATGTTGGGAATTATAACGAATAGTGGCAGGGATAAATTTGATATAGAAAGGTGTTTTGGGTGATATTACCCTTAAAGTGTGATCTGCGTCTTCTTTTTGTAAATTGTTTTTGGGTGCGAAGAAATTGTAGAGAAACTGGAAATAATAAAAAGGAATTTCAAATAATTATCATTAAATTTAACGGAATTCCTAGCATTTAAAACCAACTAAAATCGTCAGGTTTTTCTTTCTAACAGTGGATAATCTGGTGTTCCTCGAGGAAATTCTAGAATCATATCGAAGATAAAATTGCGAAAGAGTTCACTGTTTAGTAAGTCGCTTAATTTTTAATGCTAAAAAACAGATTTAAATTGTATCAATAAGGTGAGCGGCGAAGTTTGATTTTAACATTTGCATCACAAGCGATAAGAAAAAATCATGTTTTTGTTTTTTTTTAACCAAATGTTAAAAGTTAATAAGAAAGCTTTTTTGCCTAATCATATAAAGCAGGAGATAATCACGTCATCTTTTCTCGCCTTGAATCATATCCCCTATCGATACTCAGATAGCGCATAATATCCACAATATTCCATTGTGTGTTAAGGGGGAGGTGAGTACACTGCACGACTAAGTTTATTTTGGAGTTATTTTAATGAGTGAAGTAGCGAATTGGCTGCCTACAGCCCCCATCGCTAACCTGTTACAGCGCGCAAAAATTGTTGCGGAAATCAGACGTTTTTTCGCTGATCGCTGTGTACTTGAGGTAGACACACCCGCAATGAGTCAGGCGACAGTGACTGACATTCATCTTGTTCCATTTGAAACTCGTTTTGTGGGACCCGGTGCTGCTCAGGGCATCAATTTATATTTAATGACCAGCCCTGAATACCATATGAAGCGCTTATTGGCAGCGGGAAGTGGCCCTATCTATCAAATGTGCCGCAGTTTCCGTAATGAAGAAGCAGGAAGACACCATAACCCTGAATTTACGATGCTGGAATGGTATCGCCCACACTTTGATATGTATCGCCTAATCAATGAAGTGGATGACCTTCTGCAACAAGTGCTGGAATGCGAAAGTGCTGAGCTACTCTCTTATCAGCAAGCTTTTTTACGCCACTTAGACATTGACCCGCTCTCTGCGGAAAAAAGCGAGTTACGTGAAGTGGCTGCCCGCTTAGATTTAAGCAATGTGGCAGACAATGAAGAAGACCGCGATACCTTGTTGCAGCTACTGTTCACCATGGGCGTGGAGCCACACATTGGTAAAGAGAAGCCTGCGGTGGTTTATCACTTCCCGGCAACGCAAGCGTCATTAGCGGTGATTAGCACAGAAGATCACCGTGTAGCAGAGCGTTTTGAAGTCTATTTTAAAGGCATGGAGCTGGCAAATGGCTTCCATGAGCTGACCGATGTGGGCGAACAGCGCCAACGTTTCGAGCAAGATAATCGCAAACGTGCTGCAATGGGTTTACCTGTTCAACCGATTGATGAAAACTTGCTTGCAGCGCTTGAGCACGGCTTACCAGCATGTTCCGGTGTTGCTGTTGGGGTTGACCGCTTAATCATGCTGGCACTGAATGCCGAACGAATCAGTGATGTGATTGCATTCCCAGTGACGATTGCTTAGTACTCAGTTTCTATCTATGACATTAAAAAGCACCTTAAACGTTGATCATTGATTGACGAAGGTGCTTTTCTTTCCTGTCCATCCGTTCTACCACAAACGGATTAAATGCTTTCGGATAATTCTTCTATAAGTCCCATTCTTGAAAATTATGGTTGATTTCAAGTTCATTTACTGGTCTTCTGTTTAACTTAAGTTAAATAAAATGAATTTGGGTTGGTGACCTTTCTACCTTTGCTTTTATTACTGGTTGCCACGGAACAAGCAGAAAAGGAGCACGAATAGAATGGGCTTACAGGATCTCGCTTTAAAAATCGCTCCACTCCATAATCGCTATCAATTGGGTGTTCAAGGTTGTAGTGTTCCATTGGATGTTGAAGCTTTCTCTGGGCGAGAAGCCATTAGTGAAACCTATCGTTATCAGATAACGTTCACCTCTCCAGTCCAAAACCTACAAGCTCAACAATTTCTTCGTCATACCGCCCATTTTACCTTTTCATCTCCCACCATTCCTTTGGCAGCCTTGAGTTCACTGAATGAACCGCAAAAGCGAGTGCATGGCGTGGTCACGCATTTTAAGCGATTATCGGGTTCAGCAGATGAAGCACAATACCAAATTGTGATTGAACCCTTTGTTTCGTTGCTGCGCCATCAAATGCGCTCTCACCGTTTTTTCCTCAATAAATCCGTGCCAGAGGTTATTGAGCTTATTTTGCGTGAACACAAAATGCAGGGCTGGGAATTTGAGTTTCATTTACAGCGCCAATACCCCAAGCGGGAACAAATCAACCAAATCAATGAAAGCGACTGGCAATTTATTGAGCGTTTGCTCAGTGAAGTGGGGATTTTCTATTCCTTTAGTCTTCAGACCGACACGAAGACGGAAATTATTCACTTTGGCGATAGCCAACGCGCCTATGTGTATGATTTACAGCTGCCACTCAATAGCCCTTCTGGCATGAATGACAATGGCGTTGAGAGTGTGTGGGGATTATCGTTGCGTCACCAAGTGGTGGAGCGCAGTGTCACCACCAAAGACTATAATCACCGCCAAGCGCTGCTAACCTTGCAATCCATTGAAACGGACATGACGCGAGGTGAAGGGGAGGACATCAACTACGGGGATGTGTATCACTATAAACCCCGCCACCTTGAGCGCGGTGAAAAATACCAACCGGAAACCGAAACGGCGCATTTCTGGTCACGACTTGACCATGAACGCTTTCTTGCGCGTCAAACGCTGCTGCGAGGAAAAAGCAATTCCCCGCGCCTGACGCCGTTGATGATTTTTAAAGTGATTGATAGCCAGTTGCCGTCAACCTTACCCACGGATTTTCAATCCGAAATTTTAATCACGCGATTACGATTTTCAGGCAGTCGCAGCAGCGCATTAACTATTCAGTTTGATGCGGCACCGTACACCGAAGCACTGTGCTGGCGACCTGTTCTAAAGCCTCGTCCCGTGATTGCAGGCACATTAATGGCGCGTATCACCAGCGCCAAATCCCATGATATTTACGCCCATCAAAATGAACACGGCTTTTACTGGGTGAAATTTGATGCAGACCGTGATGAAAAGCCGACAGGGTATGAAAGCATGCCTTTGCGGCTGGCGAAACCGTATGCGGGCGATACCTACGGGATGCACTTTCCGTTAATCCAAGGGACTGAGATTGCAGTCGCATTCCATGAGGGTGACCCGGATAGGCCGTATATCGCCCATGCGCTGCATGACTCCCATCGCACCGACCATGTGACGGATAAAAACAATACCCGTAACGTCATCCGAACCCCCGCAAATAACAAACTGCGCATGGAAGATAAGCGCGGGCAAGAGCACATCAAGCTCAGTACTGAATACGGCGGTAAATCCCAACTGAATTTAGGGCATTTGGTGAATCAAGGACGTGAAAAACGCGGTGACGGCTTTGAACTGCGCACTGACAGTTGGGGCGCTATTCGAGCAGGTAAAGGGCTGTTTATCAGCACGGATTTACGCACCAAAGCCGCTTCTGAACAACTGGATATGCGCGAAGCCAAACAGCAATTGGAGGATGCATTAAACTTAGTGAGCTCACTACGGGAAGCCGCTGACGTTGCAAAAGCCGAACTGGCCGATTTAAATGCTCAACAAACCTTACTCACCCAATCGATTCAAGAACTACAACAAGCGGCGCTATTACTCAGTGCGCCTGCGGGTATTGCCTTAACATCACCCAAGACCGTACAGGCGAATAGTGGTGAAAACATTACCCTGACGGCTAATAAACAGGCCGATATCTCAGTCGGTAAAAAAATCACCTTAGCGGCAGGCAAAGCAATTAGCTTATTTGCTCACACTCTAGGAATTAAAGCTTTTGCCGCAAAAGGCAAAGTCGAAATTCAAGCGCAGAGTGATGAAATGCACCTTACCTCACTCAAAGACATGACCGTCACCAGTACCGGCGGTAAAACGGTGGTCGCCGCTAAAGATGAATTATTGCTGACTTGTGGCGGAGCCTATATTCGCTTAAAAGGCGGGCAGATAGAGTACGGCAGCCCCAGCAACCAAACGGTGAAAGCCACTAACTGGGTGGTTGAAGGCCCTGCGTCTATGGATGTGACCCATCCACAATTTCCGCAATCGATGCCAAAACAAACTTTGCGTTTTCAACTGAGCTCGTCACCACAAAGCCCAATGAAGGCGCGTGCGTTTGAGCCGTATACTTTATATGGTAATGGAGCGCTATTAGCGAAAGGATTCACCGATGAAAATGGAAATATTCAGATTGAACATGATGTTTCGATAGAAAAATACCGTGTTGAACTGATGAATGGTGAAAATTTTGATATTCACCTACAGCCAGAAACGGATGAACCTGATGAAGAGGATGTGGCCCAGCAAGGGTTTAGAGTGATTGAACCACCACTGAACATGATGGATAAAGGTGAAGCTGGATTGCCCCATAAAAGTGTCTTTCATCAGCTTTTAAATCCGCTGTTAACCCCCGATGACACCACAAAATAAGGAACGTATTGTGAACATGAAGAAGACCACTCAAACCATCAATATTGTGCCACGAGTCGGCACCTGTGTTGTCTTAACGCCACAATGGTTTGCAAGTGGAGAATATTCACCGCAACAGACTGGATTTGCGCCACTCATCAACGGTGAACGTGCGTTTAAAGCCTTAGCCTCTGCCATCGAGCAAGCCAAGCATAGCATCAATATCATTACATGGGGATTTCAATCCTCCATGTATATTACCCGCGGAGGAACCGCCAAGCGCTTAGGGGATTTACTCAAAGAGGCAGCGGAGGTTCGCAACGTCAAAGTGCGTGTTCTGGTGTGGTTTACACAACTCGGGCAACTCACTGACCCGAATTTTCCCGGCTACGGTGCCTTTAAAACTCAGCGGACGGAAAAAGATATTTTTGGGGATTATGTCCCCGGCTATGGTGCGGACGGTGTTAAAACCAGTGTGCTAACCAAAGCAGATTATGAATATGATAAAGAGTGGCATTATAACGTCAAGAAAAAGCTTATCGGTAAAGGCAACCTCATTGTTGAACACCGTGAAATGTCATGGGGTAAAGACCGAAAAGAAGCAAGTCAGCGGCTTAATGCCATGAAGGAAGAATGCAATAAAAAGGAAGTTGACGATTTAATCGCAGCACTGGGTAAGCAAGGGAATGACGACGCGATACAGCAGGCTAATGATAAATTAACAGAGTGTTATCCTGACCCCTCGTTACGCCAAAAACTATTGCTCACCTTATACCCCACCCATCACCAAAAGGTGGTGGTGATTGATTATCAAGAGCCTGAAAATGCCGTGGGGTTTGTGATGGGACACAATATGCTTTCGGCATATTGGGATAAAGATGACCATCAAGGTATTCAGGTGAGAGCGTCCGAAGGACGGGATGGGGAAACCCCGTGGCAAGATAATTCATCCTGTGTCTGTGGTGGGGTCGTTTCCCATCTTTATCATAACTTTGTAGAAGCATGGGAAAAAAATATTGGGCCCGAACCTGAACTCAATCAATACAGCACCATGACCGCAGCTCAGCACTGTTTCAGTGAAGAGAAAATGAAGGTACTCAACCAGCGATTAGACTTAGACCCGAACTTTCCTTTAAAACCGACCATGGCACAAATTTGCCGCACCCAGCCTCAAAGCAACTGTTTTGAAGTGGAAACTTTGTATAACAATGCCCTGTGTTTAGCGCGTAAATATATCTATATGGAAAACCAATATTTTCGTTATCCTCCGTTTGTGGCGAAAATCAAAAAAGCCATTGAGGAGCGCCAAGCGCGGGGGTATGACAAACCTCTATATCTGTTTGTGATCACCAACTCGACCGAAGAAAAAGCTTTGCAATCAGGAAGCTATATGACCTACCGCATGTTAGAAGCCCTCGGTCGTCCTGATGTGGTGCCTAATTACCACCGTAAAGCTCACCCTGAATTAGAAAAAACAGCGCCGGTAAATGCCAAAAACATTGAAGGCTTAAAAGTACATGTGTGTAGCTTAGTGTCGCCGAAGCCAGACCCATTAAAGCCGTCATTATGGCAACCGGTGTATGTTCACAGCAAGGTGATGATGGTGGATGATGTTTTTTTAACCCTCGGCTCCAGCAATATCAACTTACGCAGTATGCGCTTTGATAGCGAACTCAATATTGTACTGCAAGACAGTGACCCAGTAGGACTGATCCCCCCAATGCGCCGACATTTATGGCAACTCCACACAGGAAAAGCAACGGATGATCCAGAACAAACATATAAAGATTGGGGGAGAATCATTGAAAAAAACAAAGACAAAAAACTCAAGAATGAAAAACCTACAGCCTCTTTAATTGAATTTCTAGATGAGAACACATCATGGTCAGCATTAGATTAGGGCAATCATTGAATCCGTCTCGTATTTTAACCATTTGCGTTACTGTTTTTTTTCTTTTCGGCTGTGGAGCGAAACCTAAAATGAATGATAATTTAAAAAACTTTCAATTTATCTGTACGCAAGAAAAAGATCGTTTTCCCCCTTTCGAGCCCGAAGCCGATGCGTGGTTTAAGGAGGCTCGGAGTTTAGAAAAGCAAAAAGGCAAAAAAGATTATGCCCGTATTGGTTCTCTGTATCGTCAAGCAGCCATGAAAAACCATGTTAAAGCCATGGGGAATCTACAAGCGCTGATAGCGGCGGGTGATGTAGCCCCATTACAAGGTCAATTCAGGCAACAAGAGGTCATTGACCTTGTTGAACGTTTAATCAAAATGGACATCCCATTTGGCTACTTCATTATGGGTACCTATTTACAGCAAGGGTATGGAGTAGATCAAGACTCCGAAGCTGCATTCCAATACATGCTTAAAGCGGCAGTGTTGGGAAACCCAGATGCTCAATATGTGATAGGTCTTCGATTTATGGATGCCACCAAACCGCAGTCTTATCGACTGGATTTAGGTCGCTCGATGTTGGCGTGCTCAGCAGAACAAGGTTATGCAAATGCAGCTTATCGTTTAGGTATGAATTACTCGGATAATGACTACACTAAATCTTTATATTATTTACAATTATCTGCCCGATATGGACACGAACTTGGAGCTTATACATTAGCCGATGCTTTTAATACTAATGACCCAAATAATAAATTAGATTATTTGGGGCAAAAAATTGATCCTGAACGTGTCAGGCGCTATAAGCTGATTGATCAAGAGTTAAGTAAGAATCCCTACGCTAAATTCCCTGATATCAATAAGATTGTCCCGCTACCACCTGCAGAACTCCCTGAATGGGATGGCTCGTTTGAATATCAAAAAGAGCCACAATAATGCAAAGCCATATCATGAAGTATTGGCAAATATTGGGTGGAATATTGATGGTCGCATGGCTATCAGGCTGCTCTGCCAATACCAAAATGAATGATAATTTAAAAAATTTTCAATTTACCTGTGTACAAGAAAAAGATCGTTTTCCTCCCTTCGACCCCGAAGCTGATGTGTGGTTTAAGGAAGCACGGAGTTTAGAAAAGCAGAAAGGCAAAAAAGACTATACCCATATTGGGGAGCTATATCGTCAAGCTGCCATGAAAAACCATATTAAAGCGATGGGTAACCTGCAAGCGCTGATAGCGGCAGGTGATGTAGCCCCATCACAAGGGCAATTTAGACAGCAGGAAGTGATTGAGCTTGTTGAACGTTTAATCAAAATGGACATCCCATTTGGCTACTTCATTATGGGAACCTATTTACAGCAAGGGTATGGAGTAGATCAAGACTCCGAAGCTGCATTCCAATATATGCTTAAAGCTGCCGTGATGGGAAACCCAGATGCTCAATACGTGATAGGACAACGCTTTATGGATGCCACTCAGCCACAATCTTATCGACTGGATTTAGGTCGTTCGATGTTGGCGTGCTCAGCAGAACAAGGATATGCTAATGCAGCCTATCGTTTAGGTATGAATTATTGGGTGGCAGATAATAACTATTCAAAAGCACTTATATATTTTCAACAAGCAACTCAATATGGAGATGAACGAAGTGCTTATACATTAGCCGATGCATTTAATACTAATGACCCAAATAATAAACTAGATTATTTGGGTCAAAAAATCGATCTAGAACGCGTTAAGCGCTACCAGAAAATCCATGATGAATTAGACAAAAATCCCTACGCTAAATTCCCTGATATCAATAAGATTGTCCCGCTACCACCTGCAGAACTCCCTGAATGGGATGGCACCTTTGAGTATAAAAAACAGGCAGAGGGGCAATAACCAAGATGAATCTCTCCTTTTTATTTCACGGTAAAATTATTACTGAATTTTAAAATTACTGAAGAGATATACGGTTTATTATTGATTAACAGGTAGATAAAAGAGATTTCTAATCTATCAATGGAAATATTACATTAAATATAAAGGAACTATATGAAATACAAAACGAAATTATTTAAACTATTGCTTAAACCTATCGGTATTTTGTCACTTTCGCTGTTAAGTGTTTTTTCTTCACAAGCAAAAGAAAAAGACACTCCGTTCTTACTTGTATCTATTGATAGAAGTGAGAATATTCCATATCAGCTAATGAAAAATGGTCATATTATCGAATCAGGGAAGACTGATTATAAAGGACAAATATTTACAAATTCACATGATGACAATAAAAGTGAATCTTGGTTGATCCGTACATCTACGGGGGTTTATGGTGCATATTTACCGAATAAAAGTAAACAAGGTGAACTTTATGCATTTTATTCACCTCATACGTATTTTGATATGGAAGAAGTTGATAACCCACCTTCAAAAAATAATTATGTAGCGTTCACTTTTTTTGGCAAAAATTCAAGTCATTATGAGTCAGAACCTTATTGGATTTATCAGAATAATAAATTAATCGATAGTGGTGTCACGGCTCATGAAAATAACGGCGGAGTTTCAGAAATATTAACAGTCCCTACGGTAATAAACGCCTTCAAAATATTAACGTGTTCAAATACTGTATTTTCAGTTGAGAGAAAAAATGAATCTGAAAGTCTTTACGCTCTGACTAATTACTTTGATATTACTTATGATAATTCAGGGGGAATTAAGCTGACTGAAGCAATGAAGCAACAATGCCAATTGAAAAAAAGTTGGCAATTTAATATGGCATCAACAAACTCTGAGTATAATCAAAATAAGCCATTTTTAAGTATTGGTATTGTTCCTTATAAATCAGGAGAACAGCGTACACAAATTATTGAAGCAAAATACGAAGCCGAAAGAATGTCTGCGGAAAAACACCAAAATTTAAAAGAACAAAATTATCTTTCTGGAAATAAACGTTTCTCTGGTAAAGGGGGGATCACGCCAACTGGCGAATGCCCAGCTGACCTAATCGGTGTTTTTGGTATTCCAGCTAATTTACCAGAAAGTCATATTATGGATATTGCCCATGAGTTTTATTTTTCAAATAAAACCTTGGCAGGTGATGCCGCGTTTAAGCTTTATTCCGAATCAGGTGTTTTTTATCGTAAAGGAATGAAAAGTGGTTCTGTCAGCAAGATAGTCATAACCAAAGGAAATAGTAGTGATAGAGGGATCATTGACTCCTTAATGGAAGGTAAGCCTTATTGCTATGCAAATATTGGCTCTGATGGTGATAATTCTTATGTTTATCAAATGGATTACACGCAAATGTCACCGAATAGTTTTGAGGAGCTGCGACAATACCTAGGCCGGATTTGGGGGCTAACGCCGTCAGAAGATGATCTAAGAAATATACATTATCTTTATGGGCGTACTATTAGTGAACCGGGTATCGGCGGTGCCTCTTTCCTTATTCCACTTCAACGTATGGCACAATAGCTCATTAATAAAAGGATCTTAATATGCGCGCACTTGTTCGTTTAGGTGACAAAACCACTCATGGTGGTGAAGTGATCACTGCATCTGGCTCTGTTATGTATGGTAAACCCATCGCTTTAGTGGGCGACAAAGTGGATTGTCCAAAAAAAGGACATGGCGTTAATGCGATTTTACCCGGTTCAACGCGCATTTTAATATCCGGTCGTCAGGCGGCATTGAATGGCTTTCAAACTGAATGTGGTTGTACGCTTATCGCTAGTCTGTCATCGTCGGGCGAACAATCATGATGAGTTGGAAAACACCTTCATTAGAGCACCCTCCAGCGCCTAAAGTACCCCGTTGGATGCTTTGGTTTTTGATTATGCTGATGGTGGGTGTTCTTGGATTTGGGCTGAGCCTCTATTTATCCACAAATGAAATGCTATCACCAACTACCAGCAACACCATGCTGATGATTGTGTTCGTTATTTGTCCCGCACTGTTGGTGGGTTTTATTCGTTTTTTTATCTACTCAATTGCTGCTTATCGCCATCAACTTTTTACCAATATGTTAAATGATGCGCGCAGAGAATGGCGTTATTGGGCAGGCAAGCACCTTGGGGTGCTAACGCATACTCGATTAACGCAAATTGATGAAGAGCAGCAAAATGGTATTTCTTTATCTTCATTGCCACCCAATAAAGATAATGTGTTGACGCTAAGCGCATTGAAATCGCTTTCGTCATGGGAAAAACACGAAATAGTGGTGCAGAAATTACTTGCACCCATTGCTGAGTATTACCATCAACATTCTCTCTCCCAGCCGATTACCCTATATTGGCAAGCTGAAGATAATGAGCCTAATTGGCAGGAACTGATTGAGCGGGAAGCTGCGCGTTTGTCATTGACGCTGGAATCCGTTGAGATATTACCCTTCGAGTCGTTCAGTCAATGGTTATTAGCATTGTATGAAAATGCCTTTGAACCCAAGCTATACGCTATTTTGGCGTTTCAGTTAGATTCGACAGCGAGTGAAGAAGCCGCGAGCCTATTACTTGCACCTCAAGGATTTTACGAACGTTTAAGAGCGCCTATCAAAGCAAAGCTCCTGCGTCCGATATCTACAGATAAAGAATCTTTTGCAAATGCATTGAAAGCACAGTGTGAATTTCAGTATTCAGGGGAGCAGTTGGATAGGGTTTGGCACTGTGGCGTGAAAGAAAATGATAAAGGAAAATGCATCGAGAGCTATGCACGACAGAAAGTTCCTAATTTATCAGAGCATCTTTATGATATTGATACCCTTTTAGGAAAAGGCGGTGTGGCTCGCCATGTGGTAGCGCTGTCGTTGGTGTGTGAATATCCACATCCCAGCCTTATTGCTCGGCAAAATGAAACACAACTTTTATTGCAGCAAATTCAGGCTTAAAGTCTAAATAAGAGTTTCGTTATTTTGATTGAATAGACTCTCTCGAGTCATTGACTTGCAATTGACTCGAGAGAGTGAGGGAGAGTTACTTCTGCTTTTGCTGTTCTAAGAACTTCACGCCTAAATCTGGGAAGTCTGTAAAGGCACCATCAACATCAGCTTGGTTATAAATAATGTCATATAACTGCTGACCATCTTTCGCATACTTAGGCAGCTTGTCCACACGGATAGTAAATGGATGCACCGCCATATGGTTCGCGTGGGCTTCCTTCACCATACCGTTCACTTTGATATCGGCTGGCGTAGAATCTTCGCTAATGAGCATATGGTAATCAGGGCCAATGCCATCTGCGTAGGTTGCAATCTCTTTCATCGCACCCGGCTTCATCATCCAATCATAGTTATAGTTCACCCAAGTTCCATCAGGTTTTTTCTCTTGAGTTTCTTCCCAATCGGTATAAGCAATCAGTTGGATTAGTTTTAAATCCATTCCCATTTCTGGCATCAGTTTCGTTTTGATGCGTTTTAGGTCAATTGGGTCGAAAGATTGCAGATAAACGTTAGAATCTTTGTTGGTATAGCCATACTCTTTCAGGACTTCTAAGGTTTTCTTGGTGATGTCTTTGCCTTCTTGTTGATGGAACCAAGGGGCTTTAATTTCAGGGTAGATACCGATATTTTTACCCGTAGATTTGTTCAAACCTTGAATAAACTCAATCTCTTCTTGGAAGGTGTGGACACGGAAATCAGATTTACCCATTGGGAAACGGTTTGGATAGCTTTGGACTTTTTTGCCATCAACAATATCGAAACCTTCCGTGAATTTCAGAGACTTAATTTCTGGCAGAGTAAAGTCGATGGCATAGTAGCGACCGTCTTTACGTGCGCGATTTGGAAACTTGTCCGCCACATCAGTGACGCGATCCAAATAGTGGTCATGAAGAACAACCAGCTCATTATCTTTGGTCATCACTAAATCTTGTTCGAGGAAATCTGCGCCTTGCGCATACGCCATCGCTTTCGCTGGAAGGGTATGTTCAGGTAAATAACCACTTGCACCACGATGCGCAATCACCACTTTACCTGCCGTTTCGGCAGCCGCAGACACTGACATCACTAAGACCATACTTGCGACTAATGTTTTTAATTGAAAATTCATCAGTAAATCTCCTTGGTACTCATTATTTGTAAGTAAAGAGCTTGTAGGTAAACAGTTTTATAGGTAAATAATTTATAAATAAATACTTTTACAGATGGTAAATTGTGCCAATAATTAATTTTGGGTAAAAAAATGGGCTATATCCTTTTCTTGATATAACCCATCAATCTAGCTAATCAACTCAACATAAGCGGTGGCTTATTGGTTTTTAGCGAGTTCACGTTTATGTTTACTTTCGCTCAGCATAACGACGAACAGTAAAACAACGGCCAGTGCAGAACCACCGATCATCACAGCAAAACCGCCGTTCCAACCGAAGTAGTCAACGGTATAACCGACGATAGCACTCGCGGCAACAGAACCACCAAGATAACCGAATAAACCGGTAAAGCCTGCGGCGGTACCCGCTGCTTTCTTAGGTGCAAGCTCAAGAGCGTGCAGACCAATCAGCATGACAGGGCCATAGATTAAGAAACCGATAATCAACATACATGCCATATCAACGCCTGGGTTACCTGGAGGGTTCATCCAGAAGACGATAGTTGCAATAGTCACTAAGGTCATGAAGAACACGCCTGTCGCACCACGGTTACCACGGAAGACTTTATCCGACATCCAACCGCACAGCAGAGTTCCTGGAATACCCGCATATTCATACAGGAAGTAAGCCCATGAAGATTTATCCATTGTGAAGTGTTTAACTTCGCGCAGGTAAGTTGGTGACCAGTCCAGAACACCGTAACGCAGTAAGTATACGAACACGTTAGCGATAGCAATCATCCACAGAAGTTTGTTAGGGAATACATACTTCATGAAGATAGCTTTAGCTGTTAATTCTTCTTCATCAGATGCTTTATAGTCTGTTGGGTAGTCGTTTTTGTACTCTTCAATTGGTGGCAGACCACAAGATTGCGGAGTATCACGCATTAATGCGAAGGCAATCATAGCCACTAAAATAGCGGCGAATGCTGGCATATACAGCGCAGCTTTCCAGTCGTTAAACCATGCCATACCTAACAGGAACAGTAATGGAGGAAGACCACCACCAACGTTATGCGCACAGTTCCAAACAGAAACGATACCGCCACGTTCTTTTTGTGACCACCAGTGAACCATGGTACGTCCACAAGGAGGCCAACCCATACCTTGGAACCAACCACATAAGAACAGCAGCACGAACATAACCATGATGCTAGAGGTTGCCCATGGTACGAAGCCCATGAATAGCATGACAAGTGAAGCGAGGATCAAACCTGCCGGTAAGAAGTACCGAGGGTTAGCACGGTCGGAAAATGAGCCCATGATAAATTTGGAGAAACCATAGGCGATTGAAATCCCAGATAATGCGAAACCAAGGTCACCTTTAGAGAAACCTTGTTCAACGAGATAAGGCATTGCGAGGGCGAAGTTCTTTCTAACTAAATAGTATGCTGCGTAACCGAAGAAAATCCCCAGGAAAATCTGCCAACGTAATTTACGGTAGACGGGGTCTACCTTATCCGCTGGCAGCCTCTCGATATGAGCGGCGGGTTTAAACATGCGTAACATAAAGCCTCCGATGGCATGTCAGTAGTTATATGCTCTTCATTTCACATATGTTGTAAAGTTGTTGAGCGTTTATTATGGGAGAAGTAACAAAAACGAAAACAATCGAGTTTCTTTAAGCGCTTTTATTTTCTAATTGCGCTAAATCTTAATCGTTAAAAAACATTTTATCTGTAATCTAACGCACAATTATTGATTTTGTTTATCTGGCTGCATAGTTAATGCGATTTGTGAATGGAATGGAACTGAAATTGTGAATTATTTTGTGAGGGTTATCACGCTTCCGCGCTTTGATGTACCTAATTTGTACTTTTGACTTTCGTTTTTGTTCCTTATCAAACATTGAGTGCATTTTTGAGCTTATATTAACTATAGACTATAAAAATAGAAACTATACTTATCGAATAGTGAAGATTGATTAACGTGAGGAATGCGACATGAATGGCTCATCTGTGACTGAAACGGATGTCATCATTATCGGTGGTGGCGCAACAGGTGCAGGTGTCGCTCGTGACTGCGCTCGCCGTGGATTAAAAGCAGTTTTGCTAGAACGGCATGATATTGCGACAGGTGCAACAGGGCGTAACCATGGCTTGCTACACAGTGGCGCTCGTTATGCTGTGACAGATAGTGAATCGGCAAGAGAGTGTATAGAAGAAAACAAAATTCTTAAGCGTATTGCCCATCATTGTATTGAAAAAACCGATGGACTCTTTATTACCCTACCTGAAGATAGTCTCGAATATCAGCAGCAATTTATCACAGCTTGCCAATCCGCAGGCATTGATGCTCAAGCGATTGATCCCGCAGAAGCCATTCGCTTAGAACCTTCAGTTAACCCGCGTTTGATTGGTGCAGTTCGCGTGCCCGATGGCACCGTCGATCCATTCCGTTTAACCGCAGCCAATATGCTCGATGCGCGCGAACATGGCGCTAATGTGCTGACTTACCATGAAGTGATTGGCTTGATCCGCCAAAGGGATAAAGTTCGCGGCGTGACTGTTTATGATCATCAAGCTAAGCGCCAATATGATATTCATGCACAAATCGTGGTGAATGCTGGCGGAATTTGGGGACAAAAAATTGCCGAATACGCAGATCTGAAAATCAAAATGTTCCCAGCGAAAGGGGCATTACTTATTTTAGGTCACCGTCTTAATAACATGGTGATCAACCGTTGTCGTAAACCGGCAGATGCGGACATTCTGGTTCCGGGGGATACCATTTCTCTGATTGGTACTACATCAACGCATATCGAATATGACCAAATCGATAATATGTATGTGACACCAGAAGAAGTGGATATTTTGATCCGTGAAGGCTCTATGTTATCCCCTGCATTAGCGACAACGCGCATTTTACGCGCGTATGCGGGTGTTCGCCCATTAGTGGCGAGCGATGACGATCCTTCTGGTCGTAACGTGAGCCGCGGTATCGTGTTACTCGACCACGCAAAACGCGATGGTTTAGATGGTTTCATTACCATTACGGGCGGTAAGTTAATGACTTATCGCTTAATGGCAGAATGGGCGACCAACAAAGTCTGTGAGAAATTGGGTGTTACGACTCCATGTACCACTGCGGAAGCACCACTGCCGGGATCTCAACACAGCGCAGAAGAAGCGCTGCGTAATGTGGTCTCTATCCCCGCACCTATTCGCGGTTCTGCGGTTTATCGCCATGGTGATAGGGCGTCTGCGATCCTCAGTGCTAACCGTTTAGATAAAAGCTTAGTATGTGAGTGTGAAGCGGTGACGGCGGGGGAAGTTCGCTATGCGGTGGAATCTTTAACCGTCAATAACTTGCTTGATTTACGCCGTCGTACCCGTGTGGGTATGGGGACGTGCCAAGGTGAACTTTGTGCGTGCCGCGCGGCTGGATTACTCAATCGTTTTAACGTCACCACACCACATGAAACTGAGCAGCAACTGGGGCACTTCTTAAATGAGCGTTGGAAGGGAGTGAGACCGATTGCTTGGGGGGATGCTTTGCGTGAAAGCGAATTCACCAGTTGGGTATATCACGGATTATGCGGCATGAATGAAAGCACATTGAGCCAGCCTGCTCAGAAGGAGGCAGAGAATGAAATATGATGCAGTAGTGATGGGCGGAGGCCTTGCCGGTCTTATCTGTGGAATTCGTCTGACTCAATCAGGACTTTCTTGCGCCATCGTGAGTGCCGGGCAGAACGCACTACATTTCTCGTCGGGGTCATTGGATTTATTAACGAATCTTCCTGATGGCACTCAAGTCGAGCAGCCGCTATCCATGTTGGAAGCGCTAAAACAGCAAGCACCGAGTCATCCGTACAGTTTGATTGGAGCAGAAAAAGTCGCTGAGCTGGCTAAATTGGCACAGGCAACATTACAGCAAGCAGGGCTACATCTAAAAGGTTCTTGCGAAGAAAACCATTACCGTATTACGCCGTTAGGTCATAAGCGAATGACATGGCTCAGCCCTGAATCGGTGCCAACAACCGCGCTCCATCAACCGATGGAATTAGGCAAAATTGCGGTTGTGGGCATTGAAGGTTTCCTCGATTTTCAACCGCAAATGGTGGCGGATGAACTAGACCGTCAAGGGTTAGAAGCGGAGGCGTGCTATGTTCACTTGCCACTGCTTGATCGTTTAAGAGAAAACCCAAGCGAGTTTCGCGCGATTAACGTCGCTCGTTGGTTAGATAGACCTGAAAATATGGCGCAAATCGTGGAAGAAATTGCACCGTTAGTCGCCAATGCGGATGCAGTGTTTATGCCTGCGTGTATTGGTCTCGATAGTGAAGAGCCAATGTTAGAGTTACAGAAACGCTTAGGTAAGCCGTTATTTTTACTGCCAACATTACCGCCATCTTTATTAGGTATTCGCCTTCATGAAATGCTATTACGCCAATTCCGCCGTCAGGGCGGGATCATGATGCCGGGTGATAAAGTTACTTCCGTCAATTTCGTGGGATCACGTATTGAATCTGTACAAACTCGTAATCACGGCAATATTTCATTGAAAGCCAAACATTTTGTGTTGGCGACGGGGAGTTTCTTTAATAACGGTTTGGTGGCGAAATTTGACCAAGTGTATGAACCATTGATGCATTTGGATTTATGCGAAATTGGCGACCGTGCCAAATGGACGAACAAAGAGTTCTTTGCTTCCCAACCATATATGGCATTTGGTGTACAAACCGACGGGAATTTACGAGGTAAAAAACACGGAGAAACCATCGAAAACCTGTATGTTGCGGGGGCAGTATTAAGCGGATTTGACCCGTTAACTCAAGGTTGTGGTGCAGGGGTTTCGCTAGTCAGTGGTTTATATGCCGCGAATGAAATCGTGAATGAATTTGCTAAAGATAAAGCCATGCAGGCGGAGGTGGCGCAATGAGTATTCAAGATGCAAGCTTTGAAAGCTGTATAAAATGCACCGTTTGTACCACCTATTGCCCAGTGGCAAAAGCGAACCCACTGTATCCGGGGCCAAAACAAGCGGGCCCTGACGGTGAGCGTTTACGCTTAAAAGATCCGATGATGTACGATGATGCATTGAAATTCTGTACCAACTGTAAGCGTTGCGAAGTGGCCTGCCCATCTGATGTGAAGATTGGCGACATTATCGCACGCGCTCGTAATACCTATAGCCAGCAGAAACCAAAACTGCGTGATGCGATTTTAAGCCATACGGACATTATGGGTTCCTTATCGACCCCGTTTGCCCCTGTAGTCAACACGATTACTGGCTTAAAACCCGTTCGCCAAATTCTGGATAAAGCCCTGAAAATAGACCATCGCCGTGAACTGCCGAAATACTCATTCGGGACTTTCCGTCGTTGGTACGGTAAACAAGCTGCAGAGCAGGCAAAGTTTGCAGAGCAAGTAGCGTATTTTCATGGGTGTTTTGTCAATTATAACCACCCTCAATTGGGTAAAGACTTAATTAAAGTCTTTAATGGCATGAACATTGGTGTGCAGTTACTAAAACGTGAAAAATGTTGTGGTGTGGCGCTGATCGCGAACGGATTTATGAAGCAAGCGAAACGCCAAGCGAATGTGAATTTGGAGTCACTCCAAGAGACGATTCTGGAGAAACATATTCCTGTCGTGGCGACCTCATCGACCTGTACATTTACCATTCGTGATGAGTATACCCATGTGCTGGATGTTGATACCTCTGAGATGCGCGATAACATTGAATTAGCGACCCGCTATATTTATCGTCTGCTGGAAGAAGGACGCGAGCTGAAACTGAAACACACTCCATTAAAAGTGGCTTATCACACACCGTGCCATATGGAAAAAATGGGTTGGACGTCCTACACCCTTGAGCTGATTAAGCGTGTGCCGGGTGTAGAACTGATTGTTTTAGATTCACAATGTTGTGGTATCGCAGGAACTTACGGGTTCAAAAAAGAGAACTACGAAGTTTCCCAAGGTATTGGGGCTGGGCTGTTCCGTCAAATTGAAGAGAGCGGTGCGGATATGGTGATCACCGACTGTGAAACCTGTAAATGGCAAATTGAAATGTCCACCAGTAAGAAATGTGAACACCCAATTTCGCTGCTGGCTCGCGCGCTCGAATAATCAATTGTTGAGTAATGTGAAAAGTAGTTAGGTATTAATAAAGTTAACCCTTTGGGAGATAAGTGATGGCTTATCTCCCTTTTTTATCTCAGTGCTGCGGGGATAATTGTTTCTTGCTGGCGGTAGCGAAGAAAGTCTTCAAAATAAAGTTCAGTAATAAACCATAAGCTGGCAAGAAGAACAGCATACAAATTAATAACTTGAAGACGTAATCAACCAGAGCGATTTCCATCCAATTTGCTGCCATAAACGGATCGCTGCTTTGATAAAACGCGATAAAGAAGAACGCGATGGTATCAATCAAGTTACCAAAAAACATGGCGCAGGCGGGAGCCACAAACCAACGTTTGTTTTGGCGCAGGCGGTTAAATACGCTGACATCCAAGATTTGGCCGAGGACATATGCCATAAAACTTGCCGCCGCGATACGTGCAACAAACAGGTTAAATGTCATGATAGCCGCGAAACCTTGCCATTCTCCTTGGAAGAATAGAGCAGAAATCACATACGAAATTAACAGTGCTGGTAGCATAACCGCAGTGATAATTCGGCGAGCTAATGGCGCACCATAGATGCGAACGGTTAAGTCCGTAGCAAGGAAAATAAAGGGAAAGGTAAAGGCACCCCAGGTAGTATGAAACCCAAAAATATTAATGGGTAACTGCACCAAGTAGTTGCTGGATGTAATAATTAAAATATGAAATAACGATAGCCAAATTAACGCAGTGGCTTTTTGCTGCGGAGTAAACGTAAACATATTGTACCTTTTTAGTGGCAATGGGGTGAGGGAACCCATGAATAACATCCCTAAATTGGGAAGAGCGCATCATACTCTCGTTGCGCAACAAAATCAAAACTGTTCATCCACTGCGCGTGGCTTTACAATAAGCGCATTGATGACCAAGAGAATGTGGTGTTATGTCTGACTTATTTTCTAATCCAACGAAAACCCTTGATACGCTAGGGCTGCGCTGCCCTGAACCTGTAATGCTGGTACGTAAAACCGTACGCAATATGGCGGACGGTGATACGTTGTTAATCATTGCAGATGACCCCGCAACCACCCGCGATATTCCCGGTTTTTGCCGTTTTATGGAGCACGAGCTGCTGGCGGTTGAAGCGGAAAATGCGCCGTATCGTTATTTATTGCGCAAAAAATCCAGCGGCTTGTAATACCTAGCCAGCGGCATTGATGAGAGATAGCCTTTTTGCTTCGCAGGAGGCTTTGTTGATGGGCGGTCAATAAGTGCTTGAATTTCACTGATTGATAATTCAGTGATTTTACTGATAGTTTCTATGTTTAAGCCAAGTTGTAGTGCATTTAAGGTTATCTCTTGTTGGCAGATGGCTTTACCTACTTTGAGCGCTGTTTGTAATCCCACAGTGAATTCTTCCTCGAATCCTTCTACAAACCCTTGTGCAAATCCTTTCTTATATCCTTCATATCTTAAACGTGTGGCAATATTCATAACTATTTATCCCGATACTTACATAATTTGTTGTTTAATTAAGCGCTTGAATTTCACTGTCTGATAACCCAGTGAGTTTGCGGATAACGTCAATGCTTAAACCAAGTTGTAAGCTCTTTAATACAACCTGTTGTAAGGTTTCTTCTTTTCCTTCTTCTTTTCCTTTTTCTTTACCTTCATTTTTTAACCGCTGTGCAATATTCATAATAGTTCCTCGATGGTTTTCGGCTTGGTCGATTAATGTCTCGACAATGTATGTGTAATAAGGTGAATCCATAATGATAAATAAGTAATTCAAGATAGTGATCACATCATCTTTGTCATTATAGTGGTTGTTTAATATTTGAACGAAGTGCTCAGTGACTCTCTGGTGGTCATTTCGTAGTTTTTTGTGTTTCATTGCGAGTTCCATCACAGCGATTTTGCGGTGACTAACTATTTCGGTATCCTCAACTACGGTGATATCCACCAACGGGAAAGGGCTGCTATACAGGTCATGGGCTATTTCAGCGTGGGGCAAGCATTGTGTCCATGTACCTTCATAAGGATAGGGGGATGTTTCCCCGTGATAAAACAGAATGGGAACTACGAGCGGTAAGGTTTTATGCCCTTGCTGTAAATGCTGATTCATCGCCATAAATGCGTAGTGCATTAAACGCCAACCCATCAACTTATCAGGTGTCGATTGATGCTCGACTAACAGATAGATATAGCTATCTCCCATTTTTGTTTGTACAGAATAGAGAACATCGGAAAACCGGGTTCTCAATTTGCTATCAATAAAAGCTGAATTAATGAGGGTGAGCGTATCGAAATCGCACAAGCGTTTAATTTGCTCAGGTAAATGAAGCTCAAAGAAATCTCGGGCATTACCCTGCTTTGTCATAAAGCCTTTAAAGGCGGCATCATGAGGTATTGAACTTGCATTATTAGCCATATCCACGCTCAGTAAATGTTGTTGATGACCGAGATATTACCCAATATTTCTGTGTGCGGGAGAAAAGTTAGTCCTAAATTCAGACGGTGAATGGTTCATGTAACTCTTTGCTGTAATTGATGATTTTAAATTTTCCACGCATAAAAAAACGCCGTAATGATCATCATTACGGCGTTGAGATATCAAACTAAAGAAAGGCTATTTTTTGATTTCGGGCAGCTTAACGCGCAGTAAGCGAATTGCGTTAGCGGTGACTAATGCGGTAGCACCAGAATCTGCTAATACCGCCACCCATAAACCTGTAATACCTAATAGACTGGTGACTAAGAAAACACCTTTTAAGCCTAAAGCGATAGCAATATTTTCGCGGATTATTTTACGTGTGGCTCTGGATAATGCGACGATTTCAGGTAATCCAGTCAAACGGTTATGGGTTAAAGCAGCATCCGCAGTTTCTAAAGCAACGTCAGTCCCACCACCCATTGCAACACCAATGCTTGAGGCTTTCATAGCTGGAGCATCATTGATACCATCACCCACCATCATGGTGCTGTGGTTGCGATTAAGCTCCATCACTGCGGTTACTTTATCTTCTGGCAATAATCCTGCACGGAACTCCATGCCTAGCTGATTTGCGATGGCGCTGGCGGCACGCGGGTTATCGCCAGTTAGCATCACTGCGTTGACATTTAACGCTTTCAACATAGTCATCGCATCAACAGCGTCGCTACGTAAGGTATCTTGCATAGCCGTTAAGCCGATAACGTGGTTATCTTCTAACGTGACGACAACCGTTTTACCTTGCGCTTCTAAGGCTTCCACTTTCGCTTGCCATTGGCTGCTTAATGGTGGCTCTACCCTTGATGGTGCGCTGACTAACACTTGCTTACCATTAAAGGAACCTTCAACCCCTTTACCCGCTAGCGCTTTACGCTCTAACGCTTCTTCAACAGTGATAGATAACGCTTCAGCTTTGTTGACGATAGCTTTAGCCAGTGGGTGATGAGAGCCGACTTCAACCGATGCCGTGATACGAATTAACTCGCTTTCACTCAGACCTTCAACAGGGACGATATCGGTGACGTGTGGTTTACCTTCTGTCAGTGTGCCTGTTTTATCCAGTGCAATCGTAGTGACTGTTCCCAATTGCTCTAATGCAGCACCGCCTTTAATTAAAGCGCCTCGGCGAGTGGCCGTTGCCAGTGCGGAGGTGATTGCCGCAGGGGTTGAGATAACCAGTGCGCAAGGGCAACCAATTAACAGCAGAGTCAGACCACGGTAAATCCAAGTGTCCCATGCTGCACCGAAGAACATTGGTGGGATCACTATCACCAAGGCCGAAATCAACATGATAATTGGGGTATAGATGCGGCTGAAGCGGTCGATAAATCGCTCAATTGGTGCGCGGCGTTCTTCCGCTTCTTCAATCAGTTGCAAAATGCGGTCGATAGCATTTTGACCTTGCTCGGACACCACTTCCATTTGTACGGCTTTATCGACAGACAAACAGCCCGCAGCCACTTTTTCCCCAGCACTGCGTTCTACAGGGACGGATTCACCCGTTAATGCGCTTTCATCAAAACTCGCGAATCCAGTAACAAGTACCGCATCGGTTGGTAATCGGCCGCCAGGTGCAATTTCAATGATGTCACCAGGGCGTAACTGTGCGACAGCAACCGATGTTTTTTGTTCATCCTTGATAAGCACGGCATCTTCAGGCACTAAAGCCATGAGTGCGCTAACACCTCGGCGAGCACGCCCCGCAGAGTAGGATTCAAGCATTTCACCCAGCATAAACAGCAAGATAACCATGGCGGCTTCTTCAGTTGCTTGGATGAAAATAGCCCCTACAGCGGCAACGGTCATCAAGGTTTCAATCGCAAATGGTGTACCGGTACGGATCAAACGTAACGATTTACGCGCAATAGGGTATAACCCAAATAATGTGGTTAGGATAAACGCAACGTTACCCAGCTGTGGATTAACAAACTCAAGTCCCCAACTGATTGCCATCAGGATTGCTAAAATGATGACGGGCTTGGCTTCACTCAATAAGCTTGGTGGCGGTGCTGACGCTGCGCCTGCGCTACCCACATCATGCAATTCGTAACCTGCGGCTTCGACAGTTGAACGAACGACGGCAGTGACGTCTTTGTCAGCGTCGACGACGAGTTTTTCAGTGGCAAAGAGGACTTTGGCTTGAGCGACTTCGCGAATTTGGGAGATCGCGTTTTCGATTTTAGCCGCGCAGCTTGGGCAGTCCATCCCACGTACAATCCAGCTAAAACGTTGTTTAGCGGTTTGGGTGGGCTCTACATCATCATTTGCAGCGGATGTTGAGCTACAACAACTACCATGCTGATGGGATTTTTCATCATCATCATGAGCATGATTTTTGTCATCGTCATGATGATGTTCATGGGATGATGCGCCATGACTTTCTGTTTTGCCATTCTCTACAGTTGCGGATGAGCAAGTGTTTCCTGAGCAGCAAGACGTGCTATGTGCATGGGTATCTTTATGAGAGTGTGAGTGCATAAGCGCCCCCTTTTTTTAGATGCGTTTTTAACCATGTTCCCTAATTAAGGTTAAGTCTACACTTTGGAGTAGACTCTAGAGTCAAACGAAAAAGGGGAGGCCAATTGATAAAATTCTCAAATAGCACGTTTTATCAATTGGCGGGGAATTATAAATAAATGGCACGAACAATAAAGAACTGACCGAGGAAGTAGAATGCGGCCACAACTGCTTTAGAGGCTTTGAATGGGAAACGGAAATGGGCAATTAACCAGACACAGTGAGATAAAAATAGCAAAGAAGCGCCCACCATAATCGAAAAATTAAACTCTCGACCTAAGCCAAAGTATTGGTCTCCCGCTACCCACATCATAATCATGCTCATAATAATAGAGGCGAAAACAACAGGCTGTTGGCTTTCCAGTTTTCCCCAAATCAGCACCAAGGTGACAGCTGCGATAGCGATTGGGACGATAAGCCAAGGCAGATACAGGCCAAAGTTGAATTGCATTCCAAAGCTAACGGTGTAGACCAAATAGCTTAAAAACATGAGCCCTAAAGAAGTAAGCAAGTGCTCACTAGAAAACATTCTCGAGAGGTCGGCAACTAAGGAAAGCACTAAACCGCCTAAAATTAGATAGGTTTGTGCATTTAAGTCGTCAGAACTCCATCCCCAGAATAATAGAAGAAGCAAAGTAATAGGGCGGAATAACCAACGTTGCCACTCAGGACCACGATAGGCTGCATCAACATACAGCCAGCCAGAAAATAAAACAGCGAGGAATGGCCAACTAATCATACACATATCCTTAAGAGTTTCTGGAAAAGAGAAATCACCAAGAGCGATTAAATATAAATGAACTATACCGCGTCTCACATAAATTGTATGGCGTTTATCTGCAATTTGAGCGATAGAGGGTATATACTTATGATAATTCTAAGCTAAATATATAAATTATGAATAAGCCAATTCTCTTAATTATTGTTCTCGCGATTATCGCCGTGTTAGCCACCAAGCGCTTTTTTGACCAAAAGAAACAGAATGAAATTAATGATAATTCATTGCCTATCAGCCAGTTAGTGCTCGTTAAAGAGAAGAAGGATTACCCTTATCCAAATATGCGTTCCCGGGAGCGCGATGTGGTATCTCCTGAAACTTTTCGCTATGAACTTTATTTTCAGACTCAAGCTTCAGGAGAAACGATTAAAGTGATCGTTAGCGAAGAACAGTACCAAGGTGTTAAGTTGGGTGCTAAAGGTAAGCTAACTCTACAAGGTACGCGATTTATTCGCTTTGACCCCTCTGAATAAACGATTATTTCTTTTTAGCGGCTTCAATAGCCGCTTTTGTTTTCTTATGCATGGCGAGCATTTCAAACACGCCAAAAAAGAAAATTTTTGTCTGCTGGAGCCCTGTTAGCTTTTGATCTTTCGGTAAGCTAGCTTTCAGGAAGATAGTCTGCAATGCATGCATGAAAATCATAAATACCATTGCGACATCCATGAAATATTTCAATGGTTTAGGAAATGGATGCACAATATTAAAGATCATAAAACCCCAAACACAAATCATGAGCAGACGTCCGATATTAATCAGCATCTTTTTCTCCCTGCATACTTGATGAATGAACAGATTGACGAATAAACAGACGATACGCAACTTGGCCTGCGACCTTTTCACGGTGTAGCTGCCAGTTTGCGGGAATGTCAGTAAGTGGTAACTCCGCTTCTGACTCTACATAAATCCAACTTTCATCAGCTAACCACTGATTTTTTTCCAGTAGCGTGATGGTTTCTCCAAGTAGCCCTTTACGAAAAGGTGGGTCGATAAACACCACATCACAAGGTGTTCCCACTTGGCTGAGAACGGTGAGGCTGCTGTTATTAATAACGGTCGCATTATCAGCGGCTAAGCGAACTTTGTTCTCACTAAGAAGCTTGGCATTTTGTTTATCAAGTTCAATAAACGTGACGTGCTCGGCAAAGCGAGATAAGGCTTCAAAACCTAAAGCGCCGCTACCTGCGAAGCAATCAAGGCAGCGAGCATCGCGGATCACTGGCATTAGCCAGTTAAAGAGCGTTTCTTTGATGCGATCAGTAGTGGGACGTAAGCCCTCACTATCGCGTACAGGCAGTTTTCGCCCACGCCACTTACCACCAATGACACGAATTTGCCCCAAAGAGGCTGTTTGTGGTTTTTTTGCCATAATATGTATAGTTGCTTAGTTCATTGAGGAATGTATAAATTATTGGGGACTATTGTAGCGCTTCGGTTTCACGGTTTTAACAGAAAAATAAGAATAATTTGTCAGGATTTTTCTTTCAGATATGTGTTGCTGCGCGATGAAATGATAGACTGCATGTAATTTTATTGCGATTTAATTTTAAAACGCCATGTTTTTACCGCGAGGAGTGTAGTGGCAGATGGCTAAAGATAAGAAAAAAGGCTTTTTCTCATGGTTGGGATTTGGCCGTAAGAATGAAGAAGAAACCCAGCAACCGGATGTCGAACTTAAAAATGATGCTGTTCATGATACTGAGCAACAGGATGCCGCTACAGTAGAAGCTGAGCGTCAACATCAAGCAGAACTTGATGTAATTAAAGCGGCGGAAGATGAAGCTGAGCGTCAATATCAGGCTGAACAAGACGCGATTACGGCTGCTGCTGAGGAAGCAGAACGCCAGCATAAAGCGCAATTAGAGGTGATGCGCATTGCAGCAGAAAATGCTGAGCAAGAACGCCAAGCGGCAGAAGAAAACCGTATAGCAGAAGAAAAAACGGCGAGAGAAGCGTTAGAAGCGCAGGTTTTACGCCAAGCTGAAGAAGCTGCGGAACGCCAACGTCAAATCGAGCAAGCTGCAATTAAATCTGCCGAAGAAGAAACTGAACGCCAGCATCAAGCTGAGTTAGCCGTTATCAAAGCCGCAGAAGAAAAAGCGGAACGTGAATACCAAGAAGCGGAAGCCGCTCGTTTAGCGCAAGAGCTAGCTGAACAAGAGCGCCAAGAGGCGGAAATTACCCGTCTGGCGGAAGAAGAGTTAGAGCGTCAACGCCAAGCTGAACTGGCGGCTATCAAAGAAGCCGAAGAAAAAGCCGAACGCGAACGCCAAGAGGCGGAAGCCGCACGTTTAGCGCAAGAAGAAGCGGAGCGTCAACGCCAAGCTGAACTGGCTGCTATCAAAGAAGCCGAAGAAAAAGCCGAACGTGAGCGCCAAGAGGCGGAAGCCGCACGTTTAGCGCAAGAAGAAGCGGAGCGTCAACGCCAAGCTGAACTCGCTGCTATCAAAGAAGCCGAAGAAAAAGCTGAACGCGAACGCCAAGAGGTGGAAGCCGCACGTTTAGCGCAAGAAGAAGCGGAGCGTCAACGCCAAGCTGAACTGGTTGCTATCAAAGAAGCCGAAGAAAAAGCCGAACGCGAGCGCCAAGAGGCGGAAGCCGCACGTTTAGCGCAAGAAGAAGCGGAGCGCCAACGCCAAGCTGAACTGGCTGCTATCAAAGAAGCCGAAGAAAAAGCCGAACGCGAGCGCCAAGAGGCGGAAGCCGCACGTTTAGCGCAAGAAGAAGCGGAGCGTCAACGCCAAGCTGAACTCGCTGCTATCAAAGAAGCTGAAGAAAAAGCCGAACGCGAACGCCAAGAGGCGGAAGCAGCACGTTTAGCGGAAGAAGAAGCGGAGCGTCAACGCCAAGCTGAACTAGCTGCTATCAAAGAAGCCGAAGAAAAAGCCGAACGTGAGCGCCAAGAGGCGGAAGCCGCACGTTTAGCGGAAGAAGAAGCGGCTCGTATTGCAGACGAAGAGGCCGAGGCGGCGCGTTTAGCTGCGGAAGAAGCTGCAAAAACTCAGGCAGTTGAGCAGGAAAAGCCGAAAAAAGAAGGCTTTTTTAGCCGTCTAAAGAAAGGTTTATTAAAAACACGTCAAAATCTCGGTTCGGGCTTCCTTGGTCTATTCAAAGGCAAAAAAATCGATGACGATCTTTTTGAAGAGTTAGAAGAGCAGCTATTAATTGCGGATGTCGGTGTTGAAACTACCCGTAAAATTATTGATAACTTAACTCAGCACGCTTCCCGTAAAGAGCTAAAAGATGCCGAGGCGTTGTACGGCAAGCTGCGTGAAGAAATGTCTGATATTTTAGCCACTGTAGACAAACCATTAGAGATCAAAGGTAAAAAACCTTATGTTATTCTGATGGTTGGTGTTAACGGTGTGGGTAAAACAACAACAATTGGTAAATTAGCGCGTCAGTATCAATCAGAAGGCAAGTCCGTCATGTTGGCAGCGGGTGATACATTCCGTGCCGCGGCGGTTGAGCAACTGCAAGTGTGGGGCGATCGTAACAATATTTCAGTCGTCGCTCAGCATACTGGCGCTGATCCTGCTTCCGTGATTTTTGATGCGATTCAATCTGCTCAAGCAAAAGGTGCCGATGTTTTGATCGCAGATACCGCAGGGCGCTTACAAAATAAAGCGCACTTAATGGAAGAATTGAAGAAAATCGTTCGCGTGATGAAGAAGCTTGATGAGTCAGCCCCTCATGAAATTATGCTGACCCTCGATGCAAGCACGGGACAAAATGCGGTTAGTCAGGCTAAAATTTTCAACGACGCCGTAGGTTTAACCGGTATTACACTGACAAAACTCGATGGTACAGCAAAAGGTGGCGTAATCTTTTCAATCGCTGATCAATTCGGTATTCCAATTCGTTATATCGGGATTGGTGAAGGTATTGAAGATTTACGCCCATTTAAAGCCGATGACTTTATCGAGGCTCTATTTGCCCGAGAGGAATAATTTTCGATGATCCGCTTTGAACATGTGAGTAAAGCTTATCGCGGTGGCCGCCAAGCGCTCCAAGGGGTAGATTTTCATCTACGCCCTGGGGAAATGGCATTTTTAACGGGTCACTCAGGCGCAGGTAAAAGTACATTACTTAAACTGATTTGTGGTATTGAGCGCCCAAGTGCGGGTCATATTCTGTTTAATGGTCATGATATCAGCCGACTAAAAGACAGAGAGATCCCTTTTCTGCGCAGGCAGATTGGCATGATTTTCCAAGATCACCATCTGTTATTTGACCGTACAGTTTATGACAACGTGGCGATGCCGCTGATTATTTCTGGTGCAAGTAGCGAAGATATTCGCCGACGCGTGAGCGCAGCATTGGATAAAGTCGGTTTGTTGGATAAAGCGAAAAACTTCCCAATCCAACTGTCTGGTGGTGAACAGCAGCGCGTGGGAATTGCACGCGCAGTCGTGAATAAGCCAACGATGCTTCTCGCGGATGAGCCGACAGGTAACCTTGATAACGAGTTATCTGAAGGCATTATGCGTTTATTTGAAGAGTTTAACCGTGTGGGCGTGACTGTATTAATGGCAACCCACGATATTGCGTTGATTGAACGCCGTAATTTGCGTGTATTGACCTTAAGCGAAGGTCGGATGCTTGGAGGTCAACATGGCTAAGAATGTCCGCAAAGCGAAGCCAGAACGTGCCATGCAATCAAAAAGCAAAGCACTCAAAGGTGGCTGGCGTGAACAGTGGCGCTACTCTTGGTTAAATGCACTGGCTGACATGCTACGTCAACCGCTGGCAACCTTTTTAACTGTGATGGTCATTGCCATTTCATTAGCGCTGCCAAGTTTGTGTTATATCGTTTGGAAGAACGTTTCCCAAGCGGCTGAACAGTGGTACCCGACGCCTCAGTTGACGGTCTATCTGGATAAGTCTCTCGATGAGCAAGGGGGACAAAATGTGGTGACTCAGCTTGAAGCCCTTGATGGCGTAGCGCATGTGAATTACTTATCTCGCGACCAAGCGATATCTGAATTCCGTAGCTGGTCTGGCTTTAGTACCGCATTGGATATGCTAGAAGAGAATCCACTGCCAGCGGTGGCAATTATTACCCCGAAACTGGACTTTGAAGGTTCGAATGCCTTAGCAACACTGCGTGACCGTGTCAGCCAAGTTAACGGCATTGAAGAAGTACGAATGGATGATAGCTGGTTTTCTCGCCTAGCCGCATTAACACGGCTGGTGGGCCAAGTGGCATCGGTGATTGGCATCTTGATGATCGTTTCATTGTTCTTAGTGATTGGTAATAGTGTGCGGTTAAATATTTTTGCCCGTCGCGATACCATCAATGTGATGAAGCTGATTGGTGCCACTGATGGCTTTATCATGCGGCCGTTCTTAAATGGCGGGGTTGTGTTAGGTGCATTGGGTGCGGTGATCGCCCTCATTATGACATTCTTACTTGTGTGGAAGTTGTCCGATTTAGTGGCGCAAGTAGCAAACGTATTTGGTACGCAATTCCACATTGAAGGGCTATTGTGGGAAGAGGCTCTGTTGATTATTCTGATGTCTGCAATTGTGGGCTGGGTAGCGGCATGGCTGGCAACATTACAACATTTACGCCATTTTAGACCAGAATAATTCAATTGCTCCCATCGGCGCTAACGTATTGGCTCCGATGGGAAAAATGAATTTCTGCGAACTTCTTTTCTAATTATGTGTCAGATATTGACCTGTGGTTAACTATTCTTGTATATAATTTATTTAACGCGGCTAAGCTGATAGACTACGGTTTATCTGTATCGAATCTCTCCCATTTCAGTACAATTCATAGAGGATCTTAATGACCAAAGATATGCAATCATTAGCGCTTGTTCCACAAGGAAGTATTGAAGCTTATATGCGAGCTGCCAATGCTTACCCGATGCTGACCGCAGAGGAAGAAAAGGAACTGGCAGAAAGGCTGCATTACGATGGTGACCTCGAAGCTGCAAAGCAACTGATTTTATCCCATTTGCGCTTTGTTATTCACATCGCGCGTAGCTATGCAGGCTATGGTTTACCACAAGCTGACTTAATTCAGGAAGGCAACATCGGCCTGATGAAGGCTGTGCGTCGCTTTAATCCTGAAGTGGGTGTGCGTCTGGTCTCTTTCGCAGTGCATTGGATCAAAGCGGAAATTCATGAATACGTTTTACGTAACTGGCGTATCGTCAAAGTCGCAACAACAAAATCCCAGCGTAAATTATTCTTTAATTTAAGAAAGAATAAAAAACGCCTTGGTTGGTTTAACCAAGAAGAAGTGGATATGGTTGCGCAAGCGCTGGGCGTGAGTACTAAAGATGTGTTGGAAATGGAATCACGTATGGCGGCGCAGGACATGGCATTTGATATGTCTGACGACGACGATAGCGGTGATTTCGGTGGTCCAGTTGCGCCAGTACTTTATCTGCAAGATAAGTCTTCTGATTTTGCCAACACGATTGAAGATGATAACTGGGAAAGTCACGCAACTGACCGTTTAGCCGATGCGTTAGACTCATTAGATGAGCGTAGCCAAGATATCATTCGCGCTCGTTGGTTGGATGATGACAACAAAACAACGCTGCAAGAACTGGCCGACAAATACGGCGTTTCTGCTGAGCGTGTTCGTCAACTTGAAAAGAACGCAATGAAAAAGCTGCGTCTTGCTATGGAAGATGAAGACGACGAGATGTAATGTTTGTTGCCCGTCTAGGTTATCTGCATTTATTTCCGCTTTATTAGCTCGGAATATAAATGCAGATAACTGATTCACTAACTATTTTTGATAATTTTCGTTAGCGAGAATAGAGCTCTAAAGGTAGACCATCTGGATCTGCAAAGAAGGTAAAACGCTTCTGAGTATACGGGTCGATTCTTATCCCCTCACACACCACCTGATTTTGTGCCAAATAGGCAATCCATTCTTCGATATTATCGACTTCAAACGCTAAATGACGTAACCCAGTGGCTTCAGGGTAACTGAGTCTTTTGGGCGGATTTGCAAAACTAAACAGTTCAATCTGATAATGTTCTCCAAAAGCTAAATCTGCTTTCCATGAGTCATTCTCTGGACGGTAATATTCTGAGATAAGCTGTAATCCAAGGATTTGACAGTAAAAATGCTTACTCTTAGAAAAATCGGAGCAAATAATAGCAACGTGATGAATTTTATTAAGTTTCATACTGTTTGCTCAATATTTAGCTGCCAATGATGGGTTTCTTTAGAGGGTTGAAAACCACAAGCAACAAGAAATTTCTCCAAAGCGATTTTGTTTTGCGGTTCCACCCCCTGCAAGTCAAAGATCCAATGGCGAATTTCAGGTTGTTGACGAAAAATATCCTGTAAAAGATACAATCCAACGCCGCGACGGCGAGTGATTTCACGGACATTAAAATCACGGATCGTACCTTGTTGTTGATAAATAACCACTTTAGCCGCAGCTAATAATCGTTCATTAAAACACGCCCCATAAAAACGTACACCAGACTCAAGGTTTTGTTCGTGTTGTGTTCGGCTCTGGTCTAGCCAGATCTTCGATAAGTCGATGTATTGTTGCTCAGTAGGATTGACCAGAGGGATGATGGTAAGTCTCATGTTGTTTTGATCCATTTCATGGTGCATGTTGCACGTTATTCTAACAGCAGAGTGATCTGTAACCGATTTTTTAATTTTAAAGAGAAAAATTTGGTATTAATGAATTTTCCGAGTTTCCCTCGGATTAAGCCAAATTTAACCGGAATATAACACTAGCATTTACAAAAAATACACGTTTTATCATTAGCTTTTTATTCTGCAATCGATGTAAATATCTGCCTCGTTCATTTGCTATTTAGCATAATTCTCTTGTTTAATGGTCTGAAATATATAGCCTTATTGGCCGTATTTTGAAATATCAGGCATTGAACCTGTCACCTATAATAATTGATTATAAATCAATCACAAACACTCACAATCATACACAATATTGATGGCGGGGACGCACGAATGAAAAATATTAATAAAGCATTATTAGCGGGTTGTATCGCAATGGCATTAAGCCCAGCTGGATGGGCGAAAGAGATTAAAATCGCAGTTGTCGGCGCTATGTCAGGCCCCGTTGCTCAGTATGGCGATATGGAATTTACGGGAGCTCGCCAAGCTATTGCGGATATTAATGCGAAGGGTGGAATTAACGGCGATACACTGGTTGCCGTTGAATATGATGATGCTTGTGACCCAAAACAAGCAGTTGCGGTCGCCAACAAAGTGATTAACGATGGCATCAAACATGTGATTGGTCACCTCTGCTCCTCCTCCACTCAGCCAGCTTCAGATATTTATGAAGACGAAGGCGTTCTGATGATCACCCCAGCGGCGACCAATGCGGATTTAACCACTCGTGGCTACCAGTTAATCATGCGTACAACAGGGTTGGATTCTGACCAAGGTCCAACCGCAGCAAAATACATCATGGAAAAAATTAAACCTAAGCGTATTGCGGTGGTACATGATAAACAGCAATACGGCGAAGGTTTGGCTCGTTCAGTACGTGAAAGCTTGAACAAAGCAGGCGTGAAAGAAGTGATGTTTGAAGGCGTTACCGCGGGTGATAAAGACTTCTCTGCACTGGTCGCTAAGCTGAAAAAAGAGAACGTTGATTTTGTCTATTTCGGCGGATACTACCCAGAAATGGGGCAAATTTTACGCCAAGCGAAACAATCAGGCCTGAACATTCGTTTTATGGGACCTGAAGGTGTGGGTAACTCCTCACTGTCGAACATTGCAGGCGACGCCTCTGAAGGTATGTTGGTAACGTTACCGAAGCGTTATGACCAAATTCCAGCTAACCAATCCATCGTTGATGCGATTAAAAAGAAAAAAGAAGATCCAACAGGGCCATTTGTATGGACAACCTACGCAGCAATCCAAGGCTTAACCACGGCGATGCAGCGTACAGGCAGCACGGAACCTGATGTGCTGGCGAAAGATCTGAAAGCCAATCCAGTGGATACCGTTATGGGGCAATTAAGCTGGAAGCCAAATGGTGATCTGAAAGGTTTCGAATTCGGTGTGTTTGAATGGCACAAAGACGGAACCTCTACTGCACAAGAGTAATTCTCACTTGTATTGATAATTGATCATTGAGAAATGCGTATTCAGTGATGAGCTGGAAGCTTGGTAACGGGCTTCCAGCTTCTGCTCTCCATAGAGGGACAGTAGTTTGAAAGGATAATCTTATGTCAGACCAAATTCTGTATTTTATTCAGCAATTCCTCAATGGCTTAACGTTAGGAAGCACTTACGCGCTGATCGCTATCGGCTATACCATGGTGTACGGCATCATCGGGATGATCAACTTCGCCCACGGTGAAGTGTACATGATTGGTAGCTACGTTTCGTTCATTGTCATTGCGGGCTTAATGATGCTCGGTATCGATGTGGGGTGGATCCTCATTGCGGCGGCATTTGTGGCGGCAATTGTGGTATCAAGCTCCTATGGTTGGAGTATCGAGCGCGTTGCTTACCGCCCCGTTCGTCACTCTAAGCGCTTGATTGCGCTGATCTCGGCGATCGGGATGTCCATCTTCTTACAAAACTACGTCAGTATATCTCAAGGATCCCGCGATCTGGCATTGCCAAGCCTGATTACTGGGCAGTGGGTATTAGGTGAAAGTGATGATTTCTCTGTCATTGTCACTAAAATGCAGCTGACTATCTGGATTGTGACCTTCCTTGCGATGCTGGCACTAACGCTGTTTATCCGCTATTCCCGCATGGGGCGTGCTTGTCGTGCATGTGCAGAAGATTTAAAAATGGCAAGTCTGCTGGGTATTAACACTGACCGCGTGATCTCTTTGACATTCGTAATCGGTGCGGGGATGGCAGCCGTCGCAGGGGTGTTATTAGGGCAATATTATGGCGTTATTAACCCATATATTGGCTTTATGGCGGGAATGAAAGCTTTCACTGCCGCAGTATTAGGTGGAATCGGTAGTATTCCAGGCGCGATGCTGGGCGGCTTGATCCTCGGTGTAGCGGAAGCCATGACCTCGGCATATTTAAGTACGGAATATAAAGACGTTGTCTCATTTGGTTTGTTGATAGCTGTTCTGTTGATCATGCCAACTGGCATTCTGGGTCGCCCGGAGGTCGAAAAAGTATGAGAAAAGAAAATTGGATCAGTGCCATCATTGCCTCCGTCACCTTCTTTATTTTAGCCGTGTTTATGATGGGGCTAAAATTAGGCCTCGATGGTACTAAGCTGATAGTGGAATCTGGGGGAGAAGTTCGCTGGAATTGGATTTTCGTCGGGATTGCCATTATTTTTGTGTATCAATTAATACGTCCCGCTTTAAGCAAAGCATGGCAAGGCGTGCCCAAAAAATCATGGGCGTTACCGGACTTTGACGGCGGCTCGCTCAGACAAAAAATTATCGGAATTGCTATCATTATTGGGGCGATCATCTGGCCATTTTTGGTGTCTCGTGGCAGCGTCGATATTGCGACATTAACCCTAATCTACGTGATGCTGGGGCTGGGCTTAAACGTCGTGGTTGGGTTATCAGGTTTATTGGTGCTCGGCTATGCGGGCTTTTACGCTATCGGTGCCTATACCTTTGGCTTACTCAATCACTATTATGATTTTGGTTTCTGGGAAAGCTTACCGATTGCCGGCTTAACGGCAGCATTGGCAGGGTTTTTATTGGGTTTCCCTGTGCTGAGGCTACGGGGTGATTATTTGGCGATCGTCACTCTTGGGTTTGGGGAGATCGTACGTATTTTATTATTAAATAATACGGAGATCACCGGTGGCCCGAATGGGATCAGCCAACTGCCAAAACCGACCTTCTTTGGCTTAGAGTTTAGCCGTACGGCTAAAGATGGTTGGGATACATTCCATAACTTCTTCGGGTTAGATTACAACCCCGGTGACCGGATCATTTTCCTCTATTTTGTGGCGCTGTTGCTGGTGGTGATCACCTTGATCGTGATAAGCCGATTGTTACGGATGCCATTAGGGCGAGCGTGGGAAGCGCTACGTGAAGATGAAATTGCGTGTCGATCATTAGGTTTAAGCCCAACACGTATTAAATTAACTGCCTTTACGATCAGTGCAACATTTGCAGGGTTTGCAGGGGCATTATTTGCCGCACGACAAGGATTTATCAGCCCTGAATCCTTCACTTTCGCCGAATCTGCCTTTGTACTGGCGATCGTGGTGCTTGGAGGAATGGGATCGCAAACATCGGTGATTTTAGCCGCGATCATCTTGGTGGTATCGAGGGAGATGATGCGCGATCTGAATGAATACAGCATGTTGCTGCTGGGTGCATTGATGGTGCTGATGATGATCTGGCGTCCACAAGGCTTATTACCGATGCAGCGTCGCCATATGAAACTGAAAAGTGTGCAGGGAGGCGGATCATAATGACTATGACGATTCAGCCTTCGAGAATGCCATTATTACAAGTCAGTGGCTTAACCATGCGCTTTGGTGGGTTGCTGGCGGTCAACAACGTGGAACTGACGTTGAACCAAGGGGAAATTGTTTCATTGATTGGACCCAATGGTGCTGGGAAAACCACCATATTTAACTGCTTAACGGGATTTTATAAGCCAACGAGCGGGTCGATTCTCTATCGAGATAAGCATCTTGAAGGGCTTGCGGGTCAAGCCATTGCCCGCCTTGGAGTGATCCGCACGTTCCAGCATGTCCGTTTATTCAAAGAGATGACGGTGATTGAAAATTTATTAGTGGCTCAGCACCAACATCTTAAAAACGGTATTTTCTCCGGCTTACTGAAAACCCCTGCATTTCGACGAGCAGAAGCCGAAGCGGTGGATAACGCGGTGAAATGGCTAGAGCGGGTCAATCTTTCTGAATTTGCCAACCGCCAAGCGGGAAATCTGGCCTATGGTCAACAGCGTCGCCTAGAAATTGCACGCTGCATGGTGACGCGGCCTGAAATTTTGATGCTGGATGAGCCAGCCGCAGGGTTAAACCCGAAGGAAACGAACGATCTGGATGAGCTAATTGCGGAGCTGAGAACCCATCATAATGTCTCTATCTTATTGATAGAACATGATATGAAATTGGTGATGGGGATTTCTGACCGAATTTATGTGGTGAACCAAGGAACACCTCTGGCGAATGGCACACCAAACGAAATTCGCCAGCATCCTGATGTGATCAAAGCCTACTTGGGAGAAGCTTACTGATGCTGGAATTTAAACAAGTTTCCACCCATTACGGGAAAATTCAGGCGTTGCATGATGTCAGCTTGAATATTCAAAAAGGTGAGATTGTCACCCTGATTGGTGCCAATGGTGCAGGAAAAACCACCTTACTTAGTACGTTATGTGGAGACCCTCGCGCATCCTCTGGTCAGGTACTTTATCGCGGTGCGGATATTACTCAGTTACCGACACCGCAAATTATGCGTAAAGATATTGCGCTAGTGCCGGAAGGTCGACGGGTATTCTCTCGTATGACCGTTGAGGAAAACCTGGCGATGGGCGGTTTTTTTGCGGATCGCCATCAATATCATGAACGTATTGAACGGGTTTATTCGTTATTTCCAAGGTTGCATGAACGTCGTAGCCAGCGTTCAGGAACCATGTCCGGCGGTGAGCAGCAGATGCTTGCCATTGGCCGAGCACTTATGAGTCAGCCTGAATTACTGTTATTGGATGAACCTTCATTAGGGCTGGCACCAATTATCATTATGCAAATTTTTGACACCATTTTGCAGCTACGGGAAGAGGGGATGACCATCTTTTTGGTGGAGCAAAATGCCAACCAAGCATTGAAACTGGCTGATCGCGGGTATGTGTTAGAAAATGGGCATATTGTTTTGGAAGACACCGGAAAAGCCTTACTGGCGAATGAAGCGGTACGCAGCGCCTATTTAGGTGGATAACTTAGCTAGGCGAATAACTTAACCGTATCGTCAGTAACACGCATCGAGCAAAAACACCCCATAAAATATATCGGATATTTATGGGGTGTTTTATTTGGTGGCGATTAATGCACAAGGTTAAGTCTGAAACGCGTGTATCGCCTGTAACGGCTATCAGCTTAATGTGAGGCTTCTCCCATTTTTGTTATTTGCTTGTTTCTGCATAGAAAATCAAATGTATATACAAGTTTTTGTGTAGAAACAGCACTCTAGTTATTGTTGTCTAACTTTTCTCTATCTCTCTTCTCCACTGTAGCGACAAAAATTCAAATTTCAATGTATATACTTTGTGAATTAAATGTATATATATTTAATTATCAACTAAGCAAACAGGGCAAAAAGAGTCGTTCTTAATCGTTCTTTGGCTTTATTTAACAAATTGATTTAAATGTTAAATTTAAAGATTCTCACGGTGTAAGAATGATCTGTTAGCCACTAACTCAACAATGATAAATAACCGAAATTGTTAATTTTGCGTTAAACCAAGTGGATGGATAGGGGATAAAAGAATGTTAAACCGTACAGATTCAACGCGCGTGATCCGTGCCCCGCACGGTAGTCAAAAGAGCTGCAAAAGCTGGCTGACTGAAGCCGTCTACCGCATGGTCCAAAATAACTTAGACCCAGATGTCGCTGAACATCCTCAAAGCTTGGTGGTGTATGGTGGCATTGGACGTGCAGCCCGTGACTGGGAATGTTACGACAAGATTTTAGACGTCTTAAAAAACCTCGAAGATGACCAAACATTGCTGGTGCAGTCAGGTAAACCTGTCGGGGTTTTCCCAACCCATGTAGATGCGCCTCGCGTTTTAATTGCTAACTCCAACATTGTTCCTCATTGGGCGAATTGGGAGCATTTCAACGAACTAGATCGCAAAGGTTTGATGATGTACGGGCAGATGACTGCCGGCTCATGGATCTACATCGGTTCACAAGGAATTGTGCAAGGTACTTATGAAACCTTCGTTTCACTGGCAAAACAGCATTTTAATGGCAACCCAGCGGGGCGTTGGATCCTGACTGGCGGCTTGGGCGGTATGGGTGGTGCGCAGCCTTTAGCGGCTACCATGGCTGGCTTTAGCATGATTGCGGTTGAGTGCGATGAAAGCCGCATCGATTTCCGTTTAAGAACCCGTTACGTAGACAAAAAAGCCACTTCGCTGGATGAAGCGTTGGGCTATATCGAAGAAGCCAAAGCGAGCGGTAAGCCAGTCTCTGTGGGCTTATTAGGCAATGCGGCGGATGTGTATAGCGAGTTAGTCAAACGCAATATCACACCAGACTCAGTCACCGACCAAACTAGCGCTCATGACCCAGTACACGGTTATCTGCCACAAGGTTGGACATTAGCCCAGTGGCGTGACAAGCAACAAACTGCGCCAGCTGAAGTGACGAAAGCCGCGAAGAAAAGTATGGCAGTGCAGGTGGATGCCATGCTGCAAATGCAAAAATGTGGCTCGGCAGCTTTTGACTACGGCAACAACATTCGCCAAATGGCCAAAGATGAAGGTGTGAATAATGCCTTTGATTTCCCAGGATTTGTACCTGCGTATATTCGTCCACTGTTCTGCGAAGGGATTGGCCCATTCCGTTGGGTGGCACTGTCGGGTGACCCTGAAGATATCTACAAAACCGACCAAAAAGTCAAAGAGCTGATCCCAGATGATAAGCATCTGCATAACTGGCTGGATATGGCGCGCGAGCGTATTGCATTCCAAGGTTTACCCGCGCGTATTTGTTGGGTAGGGCTGAAAGACAGGGAAAGATTGGGGCGCGCATTTAACGAGATGGTGAAAAGTGGCGAGCTAAAAGCCCCTATCGTGATTGGGCGTGACCATCTTGATTCTGGCTCCGTTGCCAGCCCTCATCGTGAAACCGAATCCATGAAAGATGGCTCTGATGCTGTCTCTGACTGGCCATTACTCAATGCGCTACTGAACACCGCAGGTGGGGCGACGTGGGTGAGCCTGCATCATGGCGGCGGCGTTGGAATGGGCTTCTCGCAACACGCAGGGGTGGTGATTGTGTGTGATGGCACCGATGCCGCAGACAAACGTCTTGCTCGAGTGCTGCACAACGACCCTGCAACTGGCGTCATGCGCCATGCGGATGCCGGTTATGACATCGCCATTAATTGTGCGAAGCAGCAAGGTCTTAACTTGCCAATGGTCAAGTAATGTCGAATGCCGGCTCTATGGAGTCGGCACCTTTTAGCCTCACATAAGGAATTCACGATGAATGCGGCAATGACTCAAAAACCACACGGGCCTCTGGTAGGGATCAAAGTAATTGATTTAAGCCGTGTGCTCGCAGGGCCTTACTGCACGGGCATGATGGCAGACTTGGGCGCAGAGGTGATCAAAATCGAAGTGCCTGATCATGGTGATGATAGCCGTCATCTTGGTCCTTTTATTGACGGTGAAAGTGTTTATTACGGGCTGATTAATCGTGGGAAACGCAGCATTGAGTTAGATCTTAAAGATGATGGCGATCGTCAGATTTTATTTCAATTGATCAAAGAGAGTGATGTGGTGGTGGAAAACTTCCGCCCTGGTGTCACCAAGCGTCTTGGGATCGATTTCGACAGTGTTAAACAGCTTAACCCCAACATTATTTACGCCAGCATTTCAGGGTTTGGGCAAAACAGCCCCCTTGCGAGCTACCCAGCTTATGACATTGTGGCACAGGCCATGTCTGGATTGATGAGCGTGACAGGTTCCCCTGAGTCGGGTCCTACGCGCAGTGGTGAATCTATCGGGGATGTCTGTGCGGGTGTATTTGCCTCATGGGCGATTAGCAGCGCGCTATTTGCTCGTGAACGTCACGGTGAAGGCGCGCAATATCTGGATGTTGCCATGGTGGATGTGCTGCTGAGCATGCAGCTCACAGGGCTATCTAACTTATTTGCCAATGGTAAAGCGCCAAGTTTAGTGGGGAATCGTCACCCTGTTTCAACGCCATTTGATACATACCAAGCAAAAGATGGTTTGGTGGTGATTGCGATTGCCAGTGAAAAACTGTTCCAACGTTTCTGTGAATGTATGGGGAAACCCGGGCTATCCCAAGATGCGCGTTACTTGAGCGACCCAGTTCGAACTATCAACCAAGCGGCGCTACGCCAAGAAATTGAAAGCTGGACAGGAACAAAGCGTGTCGAGGAAGTGTGTGACTTACTGCTGAATGCTGGGGTTCCAGCCTCACCGATTCACAATTTACAGCAAGCAACGCAAAGCGAGCATGCCGAAGTTCGTCAGGTGCTAACCCACTTAAATGATGGTGGTACCCCTCTGATTTCTCAGCCTGTCTTCTTTAATGGCGTGAAACCAAAAGTTACCCAAAGAGCCCCTGTTCTCGGGGAAGGTAATGAACGGTATAAATCGGCAGCCACAACCACAACGATAAAAAGCGCGGAGACGATGCAATGAGTTTTGAGATTAATGAAACCGAATACGCCATTGTAGAGGCCGTTGAAAAAGTGTGTCGCGATATTCTACAAGCGAATGCTCAACGTTATGACGAAGAAGAAATTTTCTGTGCGGAAAGCTTAATCGCACTGGGTGAAATGGGCTGTTGGGGAATTAACTTACCGGAGCAATATGGTGGTTTTGGCATTGGCAGCATTGCCATGAGCATGATTGTTGAAGCGGTAGCAGCGGCTTGCGCCTCGACATCATCCGCATTGACCGCCCATTTCTTAGCCACGGATTCAATCTTAATCGGTGGTACTGAAGAGCAAAAAAATGATTGGTTACCTAAAGCGGCAAGCGGTGAATTACTGGGCGCATTTGGATTAACAGAGCCAGCCGCAGGTTCAAACCCCGCGGATATGCGTACCACAGCAACCCGTGAAAATGGCGGTTGGCGCATTCGTGGTAACAAACACTATATTACCAATGCCAAAGAAGCGGATTTTATTGTGCTGTATGCCAAAACGGATGTTGAAGCAGGCGCTCGTGGCATTAGCGCGTTTATGATCCCGAAAGGGACGGAAGGCGTTGCGTTCTCTCAGCCAGAAAAAACCATGGGGCTGCGTGGTAGCACCATCTATGAATTAGCGCTCAACTGCTGGTTACCTGAATCGGCATTGCTGGGGGAAGAGGGCAAAGGGTTCCATACGGCGATGGAAGTGTTGGATAAAGGTCGTGTGGAAGTGGCGGCAACTTCATTGGGGATCGCCCGTGCAGCCATGGAAAGCACATTAGGTTGGGTGAAGGAGCGTCAGATTGGTAAGAAGCCACTGGCGGCCTATCAAGGAACGCAATGGAAAATCGCCGATATGCATACGCAATTGGAAGCGGCACGAATGCTGACATGGAACGCGGCTGAGCTGCGCGACTCTGGACAGCGTTTTAGTTTGCAATCAGCCACCGCGAAACTGTTTGCGGCGGAGTGCGCAGGTTTTGTGACGGATGCCGCGCTGCAACTGCACGGGGGGTATGGTTATATTCGCGATCTACCCCTAGAGCGCTATGTACGAGATGCCCGTATTTTGCGTATCTTTGAAGGGACATCAGAAATTCAAAAAATCATTATTTCGCGCGCCGTTCTCGACGCGTAATTTTGATGTGTTCGACCCGATAGGTAAGACAGGACTTATCGGGATTTTTCAAGTTATTGATTTAAAAATCATTATTTGTTTAAAAGTAATATGGAGCACTAGCCTAACAACAGGATCATGGACTTAAAAACACAACAACAATCAGGTTTAAGAATGTATTTCAATTATTAATGACGGGTAGATAAAACAATAACATACCTGCATCACGTCAAATGTCTGTGCTCACAACATAGAGAATTCATTGCTGACGACTAATTGGTTCATTCTTTAAGCCAGCCTTGCTTAAAGAGGAATTACCATGACAGTTTCCAACGATATCATCGGGCAAAAGCAGTCTCGCCAAGATAATGTTCCGCTTATCGAAGCACGTTCCATTGACTATATTCCTGAATCTGAACGACACGGGACTTTGTCGAGCCAATTCACACTGTGGTTTGGGGCTAACTTACAAATCACCGCAATTGTCACCGGTGCCCTAGCTGTTGTACTGGGGGGGGATGTATTTTGGTCGTTGATTGGCTTGTTTATCGGTCAATTACTGGGGGGCGCAGTGATGGCGCTCCATGCTGTACAAGGCCCGAAGCTGGGTCTACCGCAAATGATCTCCAGCCGCGTGCAATTTGGGGTTTATGGTGCCGTCATCCCGATTTTATTAGTCTGTATGATGTACGTCGGGTTTTCTGCCAGTGGGACCGTATTGGCGGGGCAGGCCGTGGGGCAACTACTGAATGTCAGTGATTGGATGGGGATCGTGATTTTCGGGATTGTGATCATCGGTATCACTATTTGCGGTTACCGGATTATCCACATTCTCGGTAAAGTGGCGAGTGTTGTCGGCGTTATCGCATTCTTCTATCTATTCTTCCGTCTGTTCTATATGAATGACGTCTCGGTATTATTAGCAAACCGTCATTTCGATTGGACAAATTTCCTATTAGCCATGTCGCTGTCGGCTTCTTGGCAGATTGCGTTTGGCCCTTATGTGGCGGATTACTCCCGTTATTTACCCACCAAAACCCCAACCATCAAAGCGTTTTTAGCCGTGGGTTCAGGTACGGTAATCGGTACTCAAGCCTCGATGATCCTGGGGGTGTTTGCAGCAGCACTTGCAGGCAATCAATTCGCGGGTCATGAAGTTTCCTACATTGTTGGCTTAGGCAGCACGGGCTTAATTGCAGCGCTACTGTATATCAGTATTTTCTTTGGCAAAGTGACGATTACGGCTCTGAATGCTTATGGCAGCTTTATGTCGATGGCAGCGATTTGGTGTGGTTTCCGTGGTAAACATCAGATTTCCCGTGGTCAGCGTCTGTTCTTTATTATCCTCATGGTGAGCTTTTCAACGGCTTTAGGTCTTGCTGGGCAGCATTCATTCTTAAAGCTATTCTCGGCGTTCTTACTGTTCTTATTGGCGTTCTTTACGCCATGGAGCGCAATTAACTTAGTGGATTACTACTGGGTGACGAAAGGTCGCTACGATGTCCCGCAATTATCCAATCCGAATGGTCGTTATGGCCGTTGGAACAAAGTGGGGATCATCACCTATGTGGTCGGCGTATTGATCCAAATGCCATTTATTGCCACGGGTTTCTATACTGGACCTCTGGTTGATAGCCTAGGTGGCGTGGATATTTCGTGGATTGTTGGTTTAGTTGCCACCAGCATTATCTACTATGTCGCAGTAAAAATTTGGCCAATGTCAGTGGCACCAAGCCTGATATTGCCAGAAACCAAATAAGGCTTTTTTCTTAGATAACATCTTAATTTTCCAACGATAAAAATAGTCAGTGATGGCGTCCTAGCAGTGAAAATATTCACTGCTATGGGCTCCCTCAACTCAAAAATAGCGGTAACAAAGTGCGCGATAGGAGTGGTTATGAAAATTTTAGTCGCAGTAAAACGGGTGATTGACCATAACGTCAAAGTGCGGGTTAAAGCCGATGGCTCAGGGGTTGAGCTGGCCAATGTCAAAATGGCGATGAACCCATTCGATGAGATTGCGGTAGAAGAGGCGGTACGTTTAAAAGAAGCGGGTAAAGCCACCGAAGTGGTGGCGGTCTCCATCGGCGAAGCCGCGGCGCAAGATACGCTGCGTAGTGCGATGGCGATTGGAGCTGACCGAGCTGTTTTGATTCAAAAGCCCGCCGAGATGGCGCTAGAGCCGCTGGATATTGCCCGCCTTTTACAACAAGTGGTGAGTCAGGAGCAACCGGATTTAATTTTACTCGGCAAGCAAGCCATTGATGATGATTGCAACCAAACTGGGCAAATGCTTTCCGCACTATTGGGCTGTGCGCAAGCCACCTTTGCTTCGCAGATTATGGTTGAGGGTGAAAAACTGAAAGTCACCCGCGAAATCGATGGCGGCTTAGAAACTTTATCCATGGGATTGCCTGCGATTGTAACCACGGACTTGCGCTTAAATGAACCTCGCTATGCCACATTGCCTAACATTATGAAGGCAAAGAAAAAAACATTAGACATCATCGATATTTCCACACTGAATTTTAGCCCATTAGGGCAAGTGAAAATCGTCAACGTGACTGAACCAAAAAAGCGTTCTGGGCAGTGCACCATGTTGAATGATGCCGCCACGTTAGTGACTGAACTGCAAGCTAAAGAAGTGATTTAGCAGGGAGCCTGAACATGAGCCAATTATCCGTTTTAGTCGTTGTTGAGCACGATAACCAAACCATTAAATCTTCAACCTATAACAGCATAGCGGCTGCACGCGAAATCATTGCACAAGGCGGAAGCCTGCATGTGCTGGTGGCGGGAAGCCAAGCGGCTGCGGTGGCACAATCCGCGGCATCCATTCTCGGCGTCGAAAAGGTGATAACAGTCGATGCCGAACCGCTCAAAAATGCGCTGGCGGAATCCATGACGAGCGCGGTAGTTGCCGTGGCGCAGGGCTATAGCCACATTATCTTTCCTGCAACCACATTTGGTAAAAACATAGCCCCTCGCGTCGCCGCTACGCTGGGTGTTTCTCAGATTTCGGATATTACGCAAGTGGTCGATGCGCAAACATTTGTTCGCCCAATTTATGCCGGAAATGCGCTGGCAACGGTGCAAAACAATGGCAATCAGGTGGTGATCACCGTACGCAGCTCAGCATTTTCAGGAGCGGCTGCAACCCAATCACCGGTGGTGATAGAAGCTGTTTCTGTTACGCAGTTCACCCAACTTTCGGCACTGACTAGCCAGTCATTAACCCAGATGAGCCGCGCGGAGTTAAGCTCTGCCAAAGTGGTGATTTCAGGGGGGCGCGGTTTAAGTTCCGGTGAGAATTTTGCTTTACTGGAAACCATCGCCGATAAGTTAGGGGCTGCGGTGGGGGCATCCCGTGCGGCAGTTGATGCGGGGTATGTACCAAATGATTATCAAGTCGGGCAAACGGGCAAGATCGTCGCGCCAGATCTGTATATTGCGGTTGGGATCTCCGGTGCTATTCAACATATTGCGGGCATGAAAGAGAGCAAAGTGATCGTGGCGATTAATAGCGATCCAGAAGCGCCGATTTTCCAAGTGGCAGACTACGGCATTGTGGGGGATCTGTTTGAGATCTTACCTGAATTCGATAAAGCGCTGGCGTAGGAGAGAGCAAAATGACTATCGACAATAGTGCGAATGTTTCGGCGTCTTGTGCGCGAGAATCCATGGAGTTTGATGTCCTGATTGTCGGTGGTGGGCCCGCGGGATTATCGGCGGCAATTCGCATTAAACAACTCTCGTTACAAACAGGACGGGAACTCAGTGTCTGCTTAATTGATAAAGCCGCCGAAGTTGGGGCGCATATTTTATCGGGGGCGGTCATCGATCCCCGTGGACTGAATGAGTTATTACCCGACTGGCAGCAAACGGTTTCTGCCTCACTCACCGCTGTCAGTGAAGATCGTTTTTTATGGCTCAAAGAGAATAAAGCCAGCAAATTGCCATTATCTTTGTTACCTGCTTGCCTGAAAAACTACGGTAATGTGATTGGCAGCCTTGGGCAAGTCAGCGCAGCACTTGCAGCAGAAGCAGAGCAACTCGGTGTCGATATTTTCCCAGGGTTTGCGGCTACCGAAATCCTTTTTGATGATGCAGGACAGGTTATTGGCGTCACCACTGGCGATATGGGGCTAGACAAACAGGGCAACCCGACTGCCATGTACCAAGCGGGTATGAACCTATTAGCCAAAATGACTTTTTTCGCGGAAGGATGCCGAGGGCAACTAGGTAAACAGTTAATTGCCCACTTCGATTTAGCGGCAAACCGCGGTAAACAGACTTATGGATTAGGCCTCAAAGAAATTTGGCAAATTCCTAAACAGCAGCATCAAGCGGGGCTGGTGGTGCATTCAATCGGCTGGCCGCTGGATAACCAAACCTATGGGGGCGGATTCGCTTACCACTATGGGGAAAACTTGGTCGCGGTGGGGCTGGTGGTGGGGCTAAATTATGAAAACCCCTATTTATCCCCATTCGATGAATTCCAGCGTTTGAAAACCCATCCTGCCTTCAGTGCTTTTTTGCAAGGGGGTGAGCGTGTGAGTTATGGGGCGCGTACCATGGTGGCGGGGGGCTTACCCGCATTACCAGAGTTAAGCTTCCCCGGCGGTGCATTAATTGGAGATGATGCGGGCTTTTTGAATGCTGCACGCATTAAAGGCAGCCACTGCGCGGTGAAAAGCGGCATGCTAGCGGCAGAGGCTTTATTTGACTCTTTCGCTGAGGATGTCGTCAATTACACAGAATTTACCCACCAATTTCAGCAAAAATTTGAACAAAGCTGGTTGTATGACGAGCTTTATCAGACCCGTAATTTCAAGCCGTATATGAAAAAAGGGTTAGTGATGGGGTCGTTGATGTTCGGCGCAGAGCAATGGTTACTAAAGGGGCGTAGCCCTTGGACGCTTAAGCTCAAACTGGATGATCACCAAGGGCTTAGGCCTGCCAGTGAATTTCAGCCGATCCATTACCCAAAACCGGATGGCAAGCTGTCATTTGATAAATCTTCATCGGTGTTTTTATCCAATACAAACCATGCGGAAGAGCAGCCTTGCCACTTACGTTTAAAAGATAATGAAATTCCTATTCGCGTGAATTTATTCACTTATGCATCACCGGAAACGCGATATTGCCCTGCGGGAGTGTACGAAATAGTGAGTGATCAGGAGCAGGAAAAACTGCAAATAAATGCGCAGAACTGCCTGCATTGCAAAGCGTGTGATATTAAAGACCCTCTGCAAAATATTACGTGGACAGCACCCCAAGGGGGAGAAGGACCTATTTATCAAGGTATGTAGTTATCTTTGCTGTGAGAAAATGATTTGTTGTGATATTGATGTGTTGATACCAGACGTAATGTCTGTGATGTGGAGATTATCGAACGGTATTTTAGTTGTTTATCAGTCGTTTTGGGGCCAGAGTGCCCCATTTTTTATAGCTGTTTATCGCTGAAGATTAATTTTCAATGCGGGAATGTAATTTTAACTTATAGCGTGAGCCTGCGCTGATCATATTGACGTAGCTGATCAACGTGCTGCCTGTCCATGTGCGGCGGCTTAGTTGCAAACAAGGGGAATGTTCTTTGATGGATAAGGCTTGTGCAATTGGCTTATTGGCTAAAATTGCTTCAATGGTGTGCTCCATTTCACTGACAGGGAAATGGCGTTGTAAATAGCCGCTTGGGGTTTCACTATTGCCAAAATGCTGCTGAACAAATTCAGGGGCAATTCCGTGATTTACATAGCGTTCTTCTAGCATCAGCGGAATGTCATTTTCAAAATGTAGCATTTTGCAGTAGCCAATATTGCTGCCTTCCGTGACGCCAAGTTGTAGGGCAATTTCTGCGGTGGCAGGGATGATTTTTAGCTGTAGCTGGTGGCCTGCATATTTATTCCCACTAACTGAAATTTCATCAAAAATATCAAAGGCTTTAGTGACGGGAAGTTCATGTTTTTGAGTGGCGACAAATGTGCCTTTTCCCGCAATCCGATTTAAGATGCCTTTCTGGCTGAGCTCAGAAATCGCTTTATTTACCGTCATACGGCTAACATTAAATTGGGCACATAACTCAAGTTCAGTGGGGATCTGAGTTTCGGGTTTGAAAATCCCTAAATCAATACTCCGCAGAATGTAAGATTGAATTTGCTTGTAGGCCGGTTTTGATGTCATCGCGTTTATTCAAATTTGTGGTTAACGGTAGGGATAAAATAACTGTTTCTTGGGATGTAATGTATTCAAAATAACTCATCTGCGCCAGTCTAGCAGTAATTATTTCCTTTACTAGAGCCTGGTTGCATTTTAAGAGTAAAACAGGCATTTATCAGCTTTTAACTGATTATGCCCTTGAGCCTGTAATTATCTGAATTGTTCTATTATAGGGTAAGTTTAACTAGGGCAATATACCTTTATTTATTATCATAATGTTAAATTAACTATAACAAATAGGCATCATTGATGGGTGTTCAATATTTTCACGTTAAGCTAATTCAGTGCGATTATAAACAGGTTTCACCAGAGGGCATGGTGAGGCTAATAACTTCGGATAAGGTGTTTTTTTTCAATGCTGAAGATTTTGAAAACAGCCAAATATTTTTGGAACGATTGAATAAAGACGATACGTTGATTATTTCTGCTGAACAACTGAATGATGGGAGCTATTGGCTCAATTGGGTGTATCACCCAGAACATGGACGTTTGGAACCCGATAGAAACCTTAAATTCGACAAAGGGTTAGTAAAACAGTACCTGTTATCATTTGGACTTTCTGCACTCTTTATCCCCGCATTTTTTTGCGTATTTAATGATGAAGAGAGCACATGGTTAATTGTTTTAGGGGCATTATTAGGCATGGCGGCTTTTGTGGGGGCCGTTCTACTGTCTATGTGTATTTCACAAACCTTCACTATTTTTAGCCGAAAACGAAAAACCATCTTACGTGCATTAGATTTAGTCATGGCGGGCAAGTTTCAGGTAATTTCTGGCGAAAATCTGATTCAGATTGAGGGAATTAAAAACCCGAAATTCAAACCGCTCAAAATAGATCCTCGAGCGCAAAAGCCTATTCCTGAAACCTCATTGCAGGTGACAAAAGGCAAAGTGAATATTAAGAGTATCAAGACAATTGAATATTATTATCGCGGGGGCACATACACCCGCAATGAAATAGAGCTTCAAGTGAATAAAAGCCATTTGAACCTCAAGTTGGATGGCTCAAAACCTTTCTTTAATAACCACAGCTTTTTTCTCGCTCAAGGGGATGAGGTCGAAGTCTATCACTCCAAAGTTGAACATGGTTTTCCCGAGAGCGTCGTATTTGGCCTGTATAACCATCAAGATAATTTAGCTTACACCTTGTCTGCTCGAGGCATGGCGCAAGAACGCTGGCTGTATCTGGCATTATGGGGGATCACGGGCATTATTTTGGCGCTATTCTTGGCGATTTTTGGCGTGACAGCCATTAGCGATGTTGTCGACAGGGGAAATCACTGGGATTATTGGGATTGGCTGTATTTGCTCGATAATGACTTGATATTCATTGGCTTTGCCAGCTCGATAACCCTGGGTATCTGTTTCTTAATTGCCCTTGGTATGGCGGCTTATTATCGGTTTTCGAAACGGGGTAATGGCTATTACCAAACCCAAGCTGTCTTGAGCGCATTACGACGCCAACAAGGTAAAGATACTTATGTCATGGAGGTACGCTAATGAATCCATTTCTAAGTTGGCGTTTTCTGATGACGGGTGCCGTTTTCTTGGTGTGTTTAGGTTCAACACTGATACTGGTATTTGGTGGGAATGATGCGCCATGGCAATGGAAAGATAATAGCCAAGAGAGCAATGCTTATATTGCGGATTATGATTATGCCAAAACGTACCCCGCGAAAGACGGCACGTTGATTATTGCCCAGAAAAATGGCCGCTCATCCTACTATTACAATCGGTCAGATTTGTTTTCGCCTGCACAGGAAGATAGATATCAGGTGCTATTTGCCAATAAAGATGGCGTGCGTTTTATCACGCAATTTAGCGACAGTTTTTATAACGCAGTGTGTGAAGAGTCTCGGTGCCTTTTAATGGTGCGTGATGGGTATCGCACTGTGAATTTAGCGGACAATTCGATTACGTCTCTGACACCTTGGAAGGACGGGTATGGTGAATACATTTATGCGGCAATTACCGGAAAAATGTACCAAAGTGGTCAGGGTGAGCCTTATGTCCTGATCGATAACCAAAAGATCTTCACCAGCGCAGATAGAGGCCTTACGTGGCAATATTTGATGGATCCGCGCGAACTCGTGAAGCGTTTTTATCCTGAAGAAATCGCCGATAATTCAACATTTTCTTATGCGGTTCATGATGGCAATGTGATTGTGTGGTACAGCTACGGTAACGAAATGGGGTCTCTTGAAGTGGTAGTGAATATCGCGCAGAAAAACGTGGTGAGCCACCGATGGTTGCCTATTCGTATTAATGAGGCGGTTCAGAATCAGAAAGGGGATATTTATTTGGCGGCTCAGGAGCCTTCCCGCCGATTATTTTCCCTTTATCAGTATCAAGGTGGGAATTTTAAGTTGATCAAAGAAGCGGGTTACAACCATCTGCAAGATATGATTATCTGGGACGATGGCTTGTTGGTGATGGAATCCGCGAGAAGCGGACAGAAATGTTTGATTCTCGATTTTGCTAGCAATCAATTGCACCGCCGTTCAGCGTTAGAGTGGTACCAAAAATTATACATTCCTGAATTACATGGTTTCATCGAATTATCAAGCAATTACAGTGACTCTCCAGAGTTAGAAGCTGGCGAGAAACTGCATTATCGTCTCGCGTATTAGTTTCAAAAGCAAATAAGGGCGATAAGCCCCTATTTGCTAATAGTCTTTTATCTATGAGCGTTTTTGAGGTAGTAAAATCACGGCTGTTGCCGCTATCACCGCGACCACCGAAAAAGCGATAAAGTTCCAGCTGGTTGCTATCCCCATACTGGCGATATACGCCCCAAACATGGGCCCTGTCATCGCACCAATTCGTGAGAAACTTAATGCCCAGCCAGTCGCTGAGGCACGGGCTTTTGATGGGTAATAATTGGCGATATAACCCGTCAAAATCAGCGCGGCTGAAATACTGCCGACCCCAGCAAATGCCACAAGTAAATAGTTAATATAGATATTTTGTTTGAAGACCATGCAGCCAATGCCAATCGCGCCGAGCAAGAAGAAAAATGCAACTGAGCCCCGAACGCCGCGTTTATCCGCGATTTTCCCTAAGAATAAGCCCCCTAATGCGGATGCTAAGCTAAATACCACAAGGAACGTTAGGCTGGAACCTAAGTTATAGCCTTCTTTGCGCATAATCGACGGTAGCCACGTATTTAAGCCATACACCAGCAACATGCCGCAGAATAGGGCTATCCAGAAACACGCGGTTGCGCGCAAATGTGTCCATGCAAAAACCACGGAGACTATCTCTTTTAAACGTTGAGGTTGCTGTTTTTGCTGTGCTGGTGGTGCTTGATATTCAACGTCTAATTTCTGTGCTAGGGATTGCGCTTCGGTGTGGCGTCCTTTGTGAGTCAGAAATTCAAGAGATTCAGGTAAGATACGTGCCATCGGCCAAATTAACAAAAGTGGTAATGCGCCAAAGCCAATCACACTGCGCCATCCAAATTGTTCTAGCAACCACATGGCAACCAGAGCGGCGCTGAGGATCCCTAATGAGTAACCGGAATACATAATGCCGTAGTTAAAAGAACGTTTTTCAGCAGGGGAATATTCGATGGTTAACGCTGCAGCTACGGGAATAACACCTCCGAGTCCAACGCCCCCAATAAAACGCATTAACCCAAACACCCATGGTGTTGGGGCAAGGGCGGCAGCAAGCATGGTCAATGAAAAGAGCGTGACGCAAGCTAAAAGCATACGGCGACGGCCATAGAGTTCACTCAGCGTACCGATAATAAATGCCCCAAAAAACATGCCGACTAAAGCGTAGCTACTGAGAGCGCCAAGCTCTAATGGAGTGAGGTTCCACTGTTTATATTCTGCGAGAGTGGGAAGAACAGCGCCCATCACGCCAACATCATAGCCTTCAAATAGAATGCTCATCCAGCAGATAAATAACACTTTCGAGGTGGTTTTTGTGGTGCCAAAAGATTTAATCGCGACTGTCTCTGTTGTCATACATCACTCTCTTATGGGGTGCTTAGTTGGGTTGAATGCAGAGTTGCAGGTGTTTTTATTATTTAAATTGCCGCTTATACACTCATCTTTTCTGCAATAAATAACAATTGAAACTGTTAATGAAAAGTTAAAATCATGCGCTAAGTGGATAGAGTTAGCAGTAAACATGAAATAGTGATGACGGCTGGGAATTTATCCACAAAATAAAACTCTAATGTGATATTGCAGCTGTGTTATTACTCAAAAAGGCGTTATATGAACTTAAAAGCAGTGTGTCTCGTAGGGCTTGCGATCGCGGCGTTGCCAATGTTGGCGTCAGCAAAATCGGCTTCAGTGTTAAAATCCCCAGAAAAGAATGTGTTATGCGATAAATATGTGTGCGTTAGCGCCAAAGAGGGTGTTTCAGTTGCACTAACGAAAAAATATTTAGGTGATAAACGCGCGAAAGCGATTGAGCAAGGTGGCGATTTTGATAAAACGGCCATGACGTTTGCCAATGGCGTTTTCTGCGATATTAATGAGCAAAAATGCCATGTGGACCGTTACTTTGAGGCGGATGGTAAACGAAGTGCAGTATCCAAAGAGTACACGCAAAAATTATTTGGAAAGTGATGCCTTTTAGAGGGAAATACCTTAAACGATAATTTACCTACTCAGAGAAGAGCCCTTGAATAGTTGAAAATCAATTATTACAGGGGCTTTTTGGTTTTTTATATTGCATTTGCTAATCGCAAAGTAATATATTCTAATTACTCGTTAAAGATGACTACATTTAATTATTATTGGACTAATGGAATAATGAACTTTTTAACCCTATTTCAGGGTAATAACGGGTTGTTATTTTTCATCATTGGATAATTCAAATTATCTTTGCTGTTTAAATTATATTTAATGAGTGAAGTTGATTTAGCTATTTGTGCTGGAATAAGACTGATTCTTGATGCAAAATACAGAGGCAATAATTAATACAAATAGAAATTTAATTGAGATTACTAAATGAATAAATCAAAAGTTGGTATTGCAGTCCTTTTTGTTGCAAGTGCATTAATAAGTGGTTGTGCTAGCGAATCATCTCGCTCATTAGCCGTTGAGAAAGTAGCAACATATAATACGAATTACTCTGGCCCTAAAAGCCCAATATCAATAGGGAAATTTGATAACCGTTCGAGTTATATGAATGGTATTTTTTCTGATGGTGTTGATCGTTTAGGTAATCAATCAAAAACTATTTTGACAACACATTTACAACAAACAGGTCGATTTAATGTTTTAGATCGCACCAATATGCAGGAATTAAAAGAAGAAGCGGGTATTAAAGGGCAGGCTCAGCAATTAAAAGGAGCGACTTATGTGATTACCGGCGATGTCACTGAATTTGGTCGTAAAGAAATTGGTGATCGCCAGTTATTTGGTATTTTAGGTAGAGGTAAAACACAAGTTGCTTATGCCAAAGTTAATTTAAATGTTGTAAATGTTCAAACTTCCGAAGTGGTATTTTCCTCACAAGGTGCTGGGGAATATGAATTATCAAATAGAGAAGTAATAGGTTTTGGTGGAACGGCAAGTTATGACTCAACGTTAAATGGCAAAGTTTTGGATTTAGCGATTAGAGAAGCCGTTAATAACTTAGTTTCCGGTATTGAAAGTGGTGCTTGGCAGCCTGCAAAGTAAGAAAAACGTAAGGGAATATAATGAAAGCTAAATTATTATTTATTGTAGCAGGAGCCATTCTGCTCAATGGTTGTGTGAATGAACCTAAGCCGTTATATAACTGGGATGGTTATCAGCAAACGGTATATCAACATTACCAACAAACAGAAACTAGCCCTCAGGAACAAATTGATACCCTGAAAAAAAATATTGAAACAAGTAAAGCTAAAGGTCTGACGGTTGCACCTGGATTACATGCTCATTTAGGATTGTTATATGCAACGACTGGTGCTGTTGATTTAGCGATGAGTGAATTCAAAACTGAAAAAGCATTATATCCAGAGTCTGCTGTTTACATGGATTTTCTAATGAAAAATAAAGGGAAAATTAAATGAAACGTTTAATGATTATTAGCAGCTTGATTATGGCATGGCTGTTATCTGGTTGTGCTCAACCCACTAAAACAGATTACAGTGCTTTTAAACAAAGTAAGCCAAAAAGTATTCTTGTATTACTGCCTCAAAATAGCACAACAGAAGTGCAAGCAAGTCACGGGCTGTTATCTCAAACGATGTTGCCATTAGCTGAAGCTGGCTATTATGTATTCCCTGTTGCAGTAGTTGAGGAAACATTCAAGCAAAATGGTTTGACGAATGCGGGAGATATCCAAGCCGTTCCTGCTGCCAAATTACGCGAAATTTTTGGCAATGATGCGACCCTATATCTGAGCATTACCGAATATGGAACAAGTTATCAGGTTATTGCGAGTGACACTCGTGTGACAGCAACTGCTAAGCTTGTCGATGCGCGAACAGGAGCGTTACTCTGGAGTGGCTCAGCAACCGCTTCTAGTACTGAAAATAACTCATCATCCAATGGTATTGTTGGCATTTTGGTCTCCGCAGTTGTTAATCAAATTGCAGATACTATAACAGATAAGAGTTATGGTATTGCGGGTATAACAAGTGTCAGGCTCCTCTCCGCAGGTAAACCAAATGGCATTCTCTATGGGCCGAGATCGCCTAAATACGGCAAAGATGCAGAGTAATTGTTAAAAATATTCCTAAAAGTAAAGCCGTTGTATAAGGCTTTACTTAATTAAAATAAATTCAATTCTAAATGACGTTTTTAACGTTAAAAAATTAAGTTTAAGATTACTATCTATTATTTAATTATAAAATAACCCCAATTTATTAACGTTTATTTAATAGTTATTAAAATAAATAATATTGTGACCCTAATCATAGTGCGGAGTGGGATTTAACGCTTTTTGTGATGTAGGTAAAAATAATAGACAATTGCTATTATATTTATCTAAGAATTGTTATATACCATACTCAAGGTTGTACTAATTCCTTGCTAATGGGAGTCATAGTATGTTTCTTTTAAGTGAGTTGTTAATGTCGAGGCGCTTCTTCTATTTGAAGAAATGGTTCAATATTGATATTTCTTTAGCCTTTTTCTTCCCGCACAAATAACCTTTCTTTTTTCTCTCTCTCAAGATCTATTCGCTTATTTTTATAAGTTTGAATTTCTGTTTTTATTATTTAATGAAAAATTAAAGGTATTATCATGGCTAAAAGAATCGTAGAACCATTCCGTATTAAAATGGTAGAAAACATCCGTATTCCATCAAGAGAAGAACGCGAAGCGGCATTAAAAGAGGCGGGTTATAACCCATTCTTGTTACCGAGTAGTGCTGTTTATATTGACCTGTTAACGGATTCCGGTACTAACGCAATGAGCGACCACCAATGGGCCGCGATGATCACGGGTGATGAAGCGTATGCGGGTTCTCGTAACTATTATGATTTAAAAGATAAAGTTAAAGAGATGTTTGACTACGACTATGTGATCCCTGCTCACCAAGGTCGTGGTGCTGAAAACATGTTATTCCCTGTTTTACTGAAAGTGAAACAAGAACAAGGCGGCGCGAAAAACCCTGTATTTATTTCTAACTTCCACTTTGATACTACCGCTGCTCACGTTGAATTAAATGGCTGTAAAGCGATTAATATTGTTACCGAAAAAGCTTATGACTCAGAAACTTATGATGATTGGAAAGGCAATTTCGATATTCAAAAATTAAAAGATAATATTGCAAAACATGGTGCAGAAAACGTGGTAGCGATTGTTTCTACCATCACCTGTAACAGTGCGGGTGGTCAGCCAGTTGCGATGGATAACTTGAAAGAAGTTTATGAAATTGCAAAACAGCATAATATCTTTGTGGTAATGGACTCTGCACGTTTCTGTGAAAATGCGTATTTCATCAAAGAGCGTGATCCAAAATATAAAAACGCGACGATCAAACAAGTTATTCTGGATATGTACAAATATGCTGATGCATTAACGATGTCAGCGAAAAAAGACCCACTATTAAATATTGGTGGTCTGGTTGCGATTAGAAATGATGAAAAAATCTTTACCTTAGCAAGACAGCGTTGTGTACCAATGGAAGGATTCGTGACTTATGGCGGCTTAGCGGGTCGTGATATGGCGGCAATGGTGCAAGGTTTAGAAGAAGGGGCAGGGGAAGATTACCTGCATTATCGTATTGGTCAGGTGAAATATCTGGGTGACCGTTTACGCGAAGGCGGGATTCCAATTCAGTATCCTACCGGTGGACACGCTGTATTCGTTGACTGTAAAAAACTGGTTCCACAGATCCCTGGCGACCAATTCCCTGCGCAAGCAGTAATTAATGCGCTGTATTTAGAGTCAGGTGTTCGTGCCGTTGAAATTGGTTCATTCCTATTAGGTCGTGACCCTGAAACGGGCAAGCAAAAACATGCTGATATGGAATTCATGCGCTTAACTATCGCACGACGCGTTTATACCAACGACCATATGGATTACATTGCAGATGCTCTGATTGGCTTGAAAGATAAATTCGCAACTCTGAAAGGTTTAGATTTCGAATATGAGCCACCAGTATTAAGACACTTCACTGCAAGATTGAAACCCATCAAATAATAGGTAGTTCTGCGGGTTCCCGTGCAATGCGGGAACCTTATCCCTTATTTTTAAGGTGACCAACATGAACAATTCGGCAGCCAAGAAAGAACCCTCCATAATGGTAGGGGGTTTTGTGCTAGGCGGAGCCATGATCGGGGCAGGTATGTTTAGCTTACCGACAATTATGGCTGGAGCTTGGTTTATTAACTCGATTGTAATATTACTGATTGTTTGTTTCTTTATGTTTCACTCAGGGATCTATATTTTAGAATGCATATCCAAATATGGAGCCGGCACTAACTACTTTTATATTTCTAAAGAATTATTACCAAAATGGGCCTGCTATATTGCCAATGCAGCATTAATATTTGTTTTATATATATTGATATATGCATATATTTCTGCGGCCGGATCCGTTATCAAAGAAGCGTCGGCAATATATGGATTTGATGTTAACTTAAGAGTGATATTCGTTGTCTTCACTTTACTGTTGGGTGCAAGTATTTGGTGGAGTGGTATTGCTGCAAGTCGATTAACATCATTATTTTTATTTATTAAAATTGTTTTATTTATTCTCGCTTTTTCAGGGTTGTTTTTAATTGTAAAAACTGACTTATTATTAAAACCTCCAGTGGGAGACAGTCAGCTATCTTTATTACCATTTGTCTTTATTATTATTCCTTATGCCATCACTTCGTTTGGTTATCACGGTAACGTCTGTAGTTTGTATAAGCTGTATCATGAAAATGAACGTAAAGTGGTTAAAAGTTGTGTGATTGGTTGTGTGCTGGCTTTAATACTCTATTTTCTTTGGATATTAGGCACCATGGGAAATTTACCTCGAACAGAATTTCTCACCATAATTAATAAAGGCGGAAACCTCGATGCGTTTATTGAGTCACTGTATGCGGTATTAAGTAGCCCACATATTGCGACATTCTTATTATGGTTCTCGATTAGTGCTGTATTTTGTTCATTCTTAGGGGTTGCGATTGGTTTATTCGACTACATTCTGGCGTCACTAAACTTTAATGATAACTCTTCAGGCAGAATGAAAACGGCACTTTTATGTTTTATACCTCCTCTAGTTTTATGCATGTTATTCCCAAATGGTTTCTTAATTGCGATTGCTTATGCGGGGATGGCGGCGTGTATCTGGGCAATTATTTGCCCGGCAGTCATGGCATTAAAAGTGAGAGAGCGTTTCCCTAACTCGACCTTTAAAGTGTGGGGAGGCAAAGGGCTAATCTATGCAGTTATAGCCTTTGGTGTTGTTGGTATTATTTGTCAGTTGTTAGCGCAGTTTAATGTATTACCGATATACCGTTAATTTTTCAAATTAAGATGTAGTAATCACTGCCAAAGGTACAGCGAGGGTTTGCTGTACCTTTTTTATGGGAAATCAATAACGATTAAATACGGATTGGCTGCCATCCTTTTTAAAACTCATCACTGAATAGGCTTGTTTAAATCCACTTGGTTGTTCCATACCTAAGCTGCCTGCAGGCATACCGCCAACTGCGATTCCGACAACATCCGCAGGGAGGGAGCCTATTTTCGCTATGCTATCGAGAGGAACATGTCCAACAATCAATTTGCCATTAATCTTGGCGGTATGGCAGCTGCGTAAAGAGAGTGGTAGGTTAGCCTCTTGATTTATTTTATCAATTTCTTCATAGGAGATATTGTGGACTTGCACATCGTATCCTGCCGCTTTGACGGCTTCGCCCCAAAGATGGCAGCAGCCACAATTTTCATCTTTATAAAGTTCTATCGTATTTACTGCAGCCATTGACGAGAAAGAGGTGGCTAATAAGGCGGTTAATAATATCTTCTTCATAAGTTACCTATTGCTTAAGAGAAATTAAATAGAGGCCATTCCATGTCGCTGGAAATGGTAATTTTAAAATATAACAGCAGGTTATTTTTGCAGTTTTTCTAATATTTAGTTGTTTGAATACTGATGCAACCATAAAGCTTCCTGTAGGGGGAAGCTCAAGAGATAAAACAGATTTTTGCGTATATTTACAGAACCTGATGATGGGGTTTGCTGACAGAAATAGAACAATACTTTGGGAGGTTAGTCACAAACTGGAATATAGGGTGATTGTATAAAAATAGAATGTTTGTGGATAAAAAACAGGCATTATTTCTCTAAAATCAATCATTAAGCCAATTTTTAATCAGATTATTTTGAGATTTTTTTGATGTCTAAAAGTCAGAAAGCAATTGAAAATAATTAAATTTTTCTCTTTTACCGCCGATAAATTAAACAAAGATCATTTTATTTTATCAAAAGAGAAATTCCATGCAGAAACTTCGAAATTATTCAATACGTGCTGTGATGCTCGTGCTACTTGGCATTTTATGCATAAACCTTGGGGGCATAAGCCTGTATAGCGGCTGGTCTTTATCTCGCATTTCCGATGGTATTCATGTTGACCGGCAATTGGTCAAACAGATGACGGTACTGAGTCAAGGAAATGACCAGTATTTTCGTTTTGTCACTCGCTTAACCCGCGTGATGGAAACCAAAAATGAGGGCAAAGAAGGGGATTACACCTTAGTCAAAGATGCGCTTGTGAATATGGAGCGTTATCTCGAGGAGATGAAATCAATTTCCCCAGGTCCGATGGATAAAGCCATTTCCGACCAAGTGATTAACAGCTGGCAAGCGCTGCTCGATGACGGTGTGAAACCGCAATTAGCGATTTCCATGGGGGATGATAAAGCTGCTTACTTGGCGCATGCCCATAATGTTACGCCAGCATTGAGCCGCACATTCGGCGCGGCTATCACTCAGTTTAACCAAACTGCAGATGTGATGATTGAACACACGCGGGAAGCGGTTGATGAGCATATGAACATGACGCGAGTAGTGATTATCATTGCGACCATTTTTGGTTTGCTAATTTTGATCTTCACTGACCGCTACCTCGCTAAGATGATGCAACGACCACTGGAGTTGATCCGCCAATACTTCGATAAGATTGCTAAAGGGGATTTAAGTCAACCAATCGAGCCATTTGGTCGTAACTGTGTCGGTAAACTTTTTCCGTTATTAGAAGAAATGCAAAACAGCTTACGTGACGCTGTGTTGACTATCCGCAATGGCAGCGAAAGTATTTATCGCGGCGCGACAGAAATATCTAATGGCAATAGTGACCTTTCCTCACGAACGGAAGAGCAAGCAGCAGCCTTGGAAGAGACCGCAGCGAGCATGGAGCAAATCACAGCAGCAGTACAACTGAATGTGGAAAATACCCATCAAGCCAACCAGTTAGCAGCTGAAGCCTTTGTCGTTGCAAATCAGGGGGATGTGATTGTTGAGTCAGTGGTAAATACTATGGATGAAATATCGCAAAGTGCGAAGAAGATCTCTGACATCATCAGTATGATGAATGACATCAGCTTCCAGACCAATATTTTGGCATTGAATGCCTCCATTGAAGCGGCGCGAGCAGGCGTACATGGACGTGGATTTATGGTGGTTGCCGCCGAAGTTCGTAAGCTTGCTAGCCACAGTGCCGATGCGGCAATGGAAATTGAAAAGCTGATTGCGGAATCGAGTTCGTGTGTGGAAAAAGGCACTCATTTGGTTCATGAAATGGGCTCGACAATGAGCAATATTCTGCAAGGGATCAATGAGGTAACGGCGATTATGAAACAGATCACGACAGCTTCGGAGGAGCAAAGTAAAGGTATCGCACAGGTGGGCGTTGCCATCACTCAAATGGACAGTGTGACACAGCAAAATGCGTCTTTAGTTGAGCAAGTGGCAACAGCGGCAAGCTCATTAGAACATCAAACTGAAGAGTTACAGGAATCGGTGAGCAAGTTCCAATTAACCAGTGATGGACGTACATTCACTGATTCCAAGGTTGCGATTGCATAATAGACGTTAATTACCAAGAAAACTTAGTAGGTTGAACCCAGTATGAACTCTGATTTGTACTGGGTTTTTTATTTGTTTTATTGATAATAAATCTCACTGATATTTTTATAATGAATAAGGTAGAGAGAGAAAAAAGGTAGGAAGCTGTAAAAAGAGGTGCCCGATAAGAATCGAGTAGCCAAGATTTTATTTATCATACTGAATTGATCTTGTTAGTAAATTACTTCATAAGCCAATAGTGATCATTTGAATTATTGCAATTTTTATAGGTGGCTCTTATTCGTTATTTTTTATTTCTGCATGCTGAAAGGTTTTTGAATTTATAAATCCAGATAGAAAATGGCAAGAGTTAAAAACGAGGATTTTATTAATTGTGATAATGCTCATGAATAAAAGCTAGGATTAAAACAAGATGAATTTATTTATAAAATATATGATTTGCGTATTAGAAAGTAGAGTGATTATTGAAAGGTGATGATGCATGTTCAGATTGAGAGGGACAAAAAAAGCCCTTTCTAAAATCAGAAAGGGCTTCTAAAAACACTGCATTAACCGACTAGGATTAGTTCATGCCGTATTTTTTCAGTTTCTTACGCAGAGTTCCGCGGTTGATACCCATCATCAGGGCTGCACGGGTCTGGTTTCCACGGGTATATTGCATAACCATGTCCAACAAAGGCTGTTCTACCTCAGCCAATACCAGCTCATATAAATCGTTAACATCTTGATTATTTAATTGAGCAAAATAGTTCTTCAGTGCTTGCTTAACTGAGTCACGTAACGGTTTTTGAGTTACTTGATCTTGTGAATTTACAGTAGCAACGGTTAGTACGTCAGAATTTACGCGTTGTTCGAACATAGTTCTGTCAGCTCTTATCTTTTATTTACGCAAAAATTTTCAAAAAATGCTTCCAACACCTCCAGCTGTTCGCTGGCATCCTCAATGGCGTTGAAGGAGCGCCGAAACTGGTCATCAGGTGCATGTTCTTGTAAGTACCAAGAAACATGTTTGCGCGCTATACGGGCTCCCTTGCCTTGACCATAAAAGTCGTGCAGTTCCCGTACATGCCCTAACATAATGCTTTTCACGTCTGCCATTGGCATCGGTGGCAATATTTCACCTGTGTCCAGATAATGTTGGATTTCCCGAAAGATCCAAGGTCTTCCCTGAGCTGCTCGTCCTACCATCAAGGCATCCGCCCCTGTGTAGTCTAAAACAGCCCTGGCTTTTAGCGGGTCAGTAATGTCGCCATTGGCAATAACCGGAATGGAAACAGTCTGCTTAACTGCCCGAATGTTGTCATATTCAGCTTCACCGTTGAACAAACAGGCTTTGGTTCTGCCATGAATGGTCAGGGCTTGAATACCACAATCTTCGGCCAACTGGGCAATCTCTATGCAGTTACGCTCTTCAGGTGACCAGCCTGTACGGATTTTCAGTGTGACTGGCACATCCACAGCGTTTACAACGGTTTCTAGGATTGATTTTACAATCTCTGGATAACGTAGTAAGGCTGAGCCTGCAAGCTTACGATTCACTTTCTTAGCTGGGCAGCCCATATTGATATCAATGATTTGAGCGCCGCTCTCAACGTTAATTTGAGCTGCTGCAGCCATTTCATCGGGATCATTGCCAGCTATTTGAACGGAACGTACCCCAAGTTCATCACGGTGAACCATCCTGAGTCTCGATTTATCCGTCTTCCAAACTTGTGGGTTAGAAGAAAGCATCTCCGATACCGTCATTCCGGCACCCATCGCATAACACAGAGACCTAAACGGTTTATCTGTGATGCCTGCCATGGGGGCAGCAATAAGACAGTTTCTCAACTGATATTGTCCGATTCGCATAACTAAATGGGGGCCATACTGTGACTGCAAGGGCGCGTATATTACGCATTTTTTACGAGATATGAAAGGACAAACTTTGAGCAAACGGTTATTTATCACTAACTTTTTTATCTTACTTTTTATAAAATAATAAAATTAGTGTTACTTAACAAGTTGTTAGGTGTTTTTTAACAACGAGAGCTAAAAATAACGATTACTTTGAATATCCAAGACTCACTTCTCGAGCAGAACAGATTATCATCAGCTATTGAGCAATATTTGAGCTATAAGATAATCCATTCTGCAATTAATTTCAAAGAAATTATTCTTTGATTTTTACTGCAAACCCATTAAAAATGCTTGACACCAGTGATACGGCACCACTCATCTTTCTCTGCAACAGGGTCAATATTAAAGCTTGCACGATAAGCATCAGCAACGCCTTCAGCTTGGCTGGCTAACACGCCAGATAGGCCTAAATGACCACCGGCACGCGGCAGTACACTGATCATTGGTGCAAGCTCACGTAGTGGGCCTGCAAGGATGTTAGCGACCACGACATCAGCCTGAAGGTCTTGAGGTTGGTCTTTGGGTAAATAGAGCGACAGACGCTCTGAGACGCCGTTACGCTGCGCATTATCACGGCTGGCGAGGATAGCTTGTGGATCAATATCGATCCCGATCGCACGCGCTGCACCGAGTTTTAATGCTGCGATAGCTAAGATCCCCGATCCGCAACCGAAATCGATAACGGTTTTGCCTTCAAGATCCAACCCATCCAGCCACTCAAGGCATAGTGAGGTTGTTGGATGAGTACCAGTACCGAATGCTAATCCGGGATCCAACATCACGTTAACTGCGGTTGGATCTGGTACATCACGCCAGCTAGGGCAAATCCATAAACGCTGACCAAAACGCATTGGGTGGAAGTTATCCATCCATTCGCGCTCCCAGTCTTTATCTTCGATTTGTTCGATTTTATGAACGAAGCCAGCGCCGAGTAATGGGCTATTTTCTAACTGAGCGACCACCCATTTCATATCGGTTTCAGCGTCATATAGACCAATAACATCGGTATCGCCCCACAGGCGAGTTTCCCCTGGAAGTGGTTCGAAAACAGGGGTGTCGTGACTGTCTTGGAAAGTGACGGACACGGAGCCTGTTTCCATGAGTTCATCGCCAAGGGCTTCTGCGTCTTTTGCGTTTGAGTTTAGTCTGATTTGTATCCAAGGCATCGTTTTTTTCTCTTTTAAAATGCTCGTTATACTTCACGTTATAGCGTTGTTGGCTGCGCTCGCTAACCCTAGTCACATACTTATGCATGCTCCTAGGGATTAGCTCGTTTGCCGCCTAGCTATAACGCGAATTATTTAGAGCACTAAAATGTTCGTCATTCTTCACGCCATAGCGTTGTTGGCTGCGCTCGCTAACCCTAGTCACATACTTATGCATGCTCCTAGGGATTAGCTCGTTTGCCGCCTAGCTATAACGCGAATTATTTAGAGCACTAAAATGTTCGTCATTCTTCACGCCATAGCGTTGTTGGCTGCGCTCGCTAACCCTAGTCACATACTTGTGTATGCTCCTAGGGATTAGCTTGTTTGCCGCCTAGCTATGACGCGAATAATTTAGAGCATTGCATTTGTTCATTCACATTAGGTAAAGCCAAAATCAGTGAGTGCTAGTTACCTGTTCGTTTGGTGCTGATTGTACTGGATTTTTGCCAAAAAGATTACCAACCAAAAAGGCAATTAGGCTCAGAATCAGTGATGGCACAATGGCGTGGAAGCCCATAATTTCAATTTTGAATGAGGCGAAAATGGCGTAGCAAACGCCACCCACAATCATACCGCTCAGAGCACCAGTGCCGTTAGCTTTTTCCCAATATAATCCGAGAACCAGTGGCCATAGGAATACGGCTTCTAATCCACCAAATGCCAGTAAATTCAACCAGATAATCATTTGTGGTGGGTTCCATGCTGCAATTAGTAATAACGCACCTAAAATTAAGGTTGAGAAGCTGGAAATTCGTGCCAGTTTTTTCTCATTTTTAATTTGCTCAGGTGCTGCATTAAGGTAGATATCTTTCACGATCGTCGCCGAAGATTGCAGTAACTGGGCGTTAATGGTGGACATAATTGCGGCCATTGGTGCTGCCAGGAAAATCCCCGCAGCAAATGGAGGAAGAACCTGAACCATCAAGGTTGGGATCACTTGGTCTGGAATGGTTAAATCCGGTAGTATGGCACGCCCCAAGGCACCGGCGAAGTGCATACCAAACATCAATATTGCCATCACAATGGTGCCAAGAATAATACCTTTATGGACGGCTTTGCTGTCTTTGTAGGAAATACAACGCACTGCGGTATGCGGTAATCCGATAACCCCAAAACAGACTAATACCCAGAATGAGGCCATGAATGGTCCGCTGAGGATGTCATTCGCTCCTTCAGGGGAGACCAATTTCGGGTCGATAGCATGCATTTTTTCCACGGCAGCCGGTAAGCCACCTGCGTGATAGATAATCGCCACCAATAAAATTACCGTTCCAAGCAGCATCACAAGCCCTTGTAAGGCATCATTAAGCACACTGGCTCGGAAGCCGCCGATAGCGGTATACAGCGCAATAGAGACGCCAAAAATAACGAGTCCGTAGGTGTAAGGTATGCCGGCTGCGGTTTCGAGTAATCGAGCGCCACCGATAAACTGTACAGTCATAGCGCCAAAGAAAGCCACCAACAAACTGACACTGGCAAACCAAACGAGAAAACGGCTTTGGTAGCGGGCATATAGCATGTCGTTAAGGGTTACGGCATTATAGCGGCGAGCTAAGATAGCAAATTTTTTGCCAAGCACGCCCAGAGAGAGCCAGATCGCAGGCAGTTGGATCATGGCAAGGAGTACCCAGCCTAGCCCGTATTTGTAGGCGGCACCGGGGCCTCCAATAAAAGAGCTAGCGCTAATGTAAGTCGCGGTGATAGTCATGGCTAAGACAAAGCCGCCCATCGAGCGATTACCTAGGAAATATTCGTTAAGAAATTCGCCTTTCGTGCGTTTTTTATAAGCGTAGAGCGAAAGGAGAAAAACGAGGAGCAGATAGCCGATTAAGGGCAGGAGAACTTCAGTCTGCATCTTTCTCCTCCAACGAGATATCTTTGAATATGAGTTTAACCATCATGATGCATAGCAAAATAAAGATGATAGGGAGAATCAGACATGACCATTCAAACCATAACGGTAACCCGGTAACTCCAAGTGTATTACTGGGTAGATAAGCACAAAGTACCCAACCTATCATGTAGGCAATAGTCAGATATAGCGCCCAACGAGCTTCCCTGTTTGATTGAAGAAAACGTTTGTCCATCCGCTTTTCCTCCTCATGTTGACAAAAATAATCGGGGATTGTACGACAATCTGAAGGGGGAGTGTGAAAAATAGCGTAATAAAACCGATAATCCTGCCATTTATAGGCAAAAAAATACCGGAAATTGACTTTCCGGTATTTGTTTTTAATGACGAAAATGTCGATTATTCAGTGAATTATTCTTGAATACCGAGTTTTTTCTCCAAATAGTGGATATTGGTTCCACCTTTGGCAAAGTTTTCATCATTCATGATCATCTGTTGTAATTCGATGTTGGTTTTAATCCCATCGATGATTAATTCGTTCAGCGCATTCTTCATACGAGCAATCGCGATTTCACGAGTTTCACCGTAAGTGATTAATTTACCGATCATTGAGTCATAGTACGGAGGAACAGAGTAGCCTGCGTAAATATGAGATTCCCAACGAACACCGAAGCCACCCGGAGAGTGGAAACGGGTGATTTTACCTGGGCTTGGCAGGAATGTGTGCGGGTCTTCTGCGTTGATACGACACTCAATCGCGTGACCGTGAACATTGATCTGATCCTGAGTCACAGATAATGCTAAACCGGATGCTACACGCAGCTGTTCTTTGATTAAGTCAACGCCGGTGATCATTTCGGTCACTGGGTGCTCAACCTGAATACGGGTGTTCATTTCAATGAAATAGAATTCGCCGTTTTCAAATAAGAACTCAAAAGTACCTGCACCACGATAGCCGATTTCGATACAAGCTTTCGCACAGCGTTCACCAATATTACGGCGAATTTCTGGGGTGATCCCCGGCGCTGGTGCTTCTTCAACCACTTTTTGGTGGCGGCGCTGCATTGAACAGTCACGTTCTGCTAAATAAACAGCATGACCTTGACCATCTGCCATCACTTGGATTTCAACGTGACGTGGGTTTTCAAGGAATTTTTCCATGTAAACCATGTCATTGTTGAATGCGGCTTTTGCTTCTGCACGGGTCAGGTTAATGGAAGATTCTAAATCTTTCTCATTACGAACCACACGCATACCACGACCACCACCACCACCAGATGCTTTGATGATAACTGGAAAGCCGATACGTTTAGCAATTGTTTTGTTCTTTTCAGTGTCGTTACCTAGTGGACCATCAGAGCCTGGTACACATGGAACACCTGCTTTTTTCATCGCGCTAATCGCCGAAACTTTATCACCCATTAGGCGGATGGTTTCAGCTTTTGGGCCGATAAAAATGAAGCCTGATTGTTCTACTTGTTCTGCAAAGTCAGCGTTTTCAGACAGGAAACCGTATCCTGGGTGAATCGCTTGCGCGCCTGAAATTTCAGCCGCTGCAATGATTGCAGGGACATTCAAGTAGCTTTTTGCCGATGCTGCTGGACCAATACAAATAGTTTCGTCTGCCAGCAACACGTGTTTTAAATCTCTATCTGCCGTGGAGTGAACCGCAACAGTTTCGATGCCGAGTTCTTTACATGCACGCAAAATACGCAGTGCAATTTCCCCACGGTTAGCGATAACAATTTTTTCCAGCATGGAAACGCCTCGTTATTCGATGACAACTAATGGCTCGTCAAATTCTATTGCATCACCGTTTTGCAACAAAATAGCTTTAACAACACCAGCTTTATCTGCTTCGATTTGGTTCATCATTTTCATCGCTTCTACGATGCAAAGAGGATCGCCAACTTTAACAGTTTGACCAACTTCTACGAATGGTTTCGCTTCTGGGCTTGGTGAGCGGTAGAAAGTACCAACCATTGGTGAACGAACTTGGTGACCAGAAACTGCCGCAGGTGCTGCTGGAGCTGCTGCTTCTTGTGCTGGAGCAACTGCGTTAGCTAATGCAGGTTGTTGAGCAACTGGTGCTGGGTAGAACTGTTGAGGTGCAGCCATCATTTGAGATGCTGGTGATACACGACTGATACGTACTGACTCTTCACCTTCAGAAATTTCCAGTTCAGAAATGCCAGATTCTTCAACAAGTTCGATCAGCTTTTTAATTTTACGAATATCCATGGATATGATTCCGTACTCTTATATTTGGATTGAATTAATTAGTCGCACACGGTTAACCGCGGCTTGTAATGCAAAACTGTAACCATCTGCGCCAAGACCACAAATAACTCCATTAGACATATCGGAGAAATAAGAGTGATGACGAAAGGGTTCTCTCGCATAAATATTAGACAGGTGGATCTCGATAAACGGGATACAAACTGCCAATAGCGCATCTCGCAAAGCAACACTGGTATGCGTGAATGCGGCTGGGTTGATTATTATATAATCAACGTTACCTTGTGCTGCATGAATTCTATCGATAAGTTCATGCTCTGCATTTGACTGAAAATGGCTCAACTTCACGCCTAAGTTTTCTGCTTCTTGCATCAAGTTCGATACAATTTCAGTTAGAGGGCGAGGCCCGTATTTATCCGGTTCTCTAGAACCTAGCATGTTTAGGTTCGGCCCGTTAAGGAGCAAAATATGAATATCTTCTGTCATTGTGTTGCTAACTCCGACGATATATCAATAATCTGACAACATAACGCGATGTCGACGGTTTGTCATCTTTTATCATAAAAATAAATAGATTTTTCGCTGACAAGGAACAGCATTATAATTATTTCGTTGCATATAGCAGCAAAATACTGGTCTTATCAGAGAAATTACCCGAATTTATTTTATAAATTGTGCCGTAATCCACATTGTGGCGACACAATCACGCGTGTTGATGATTTAATTTTGAAGGTTTACTAGGGTACGCCCAGTGACTTCGTTTTTTAAGAGTTTTTTTGCGTGCTCGACACACTCTTCTAATGAAATTTCGCAGCTAACTTGCTCATAAAACGCATCAGGTAAGAGTTGCGCTAAGCGTTCCCACACTTTTGGGCGTTTTGCCGCAGGGTAGTAAACTGAATCAACCCCCTGTAGACGAATATTGCGTAAAATAAACGGCATAACTGTTGTAGGAAGGGAGAACCCGCCTGCCAGCCCACATGCAGCCACAGCGCCATTATAGTTCACTTGCGCCAAGATATTGGCCAGCACGTCACCACCAACAGTGTCGATAGCACCAGCCCAACGCTGTTTATCAAGCGGTTTGGCTGGATGAGTAAACTCGCTGCGAGGTAGCACGCTCTTCGCACCCATTTTCAGTAAATAGTCGTGATTTTCTGCGCGGCCTGAAATCGCCACAACGTGATAGCCTAATAAAGAAAGCAATTGGGTGGCGACACTACCGACACCACCGCTGGCACCACTCACTACAATTTCGCCACTTTCAGGGGTGATCCCTGCATCTTCAAGGGCGTTTACGCACAACATGGCGGTAAACCCAGCGGTGCCGATGGTCATGGCATGCTTCAGTGATAATGCTTCAGGAAGCGGTGTTAAATAATCGGCGGGGACTTTTGCTTGGGTGGCGAGTCCACCCCAATGTGTTTCTCCAACTCCCCATCCGGTTAATAGTACGTGTTGGCCAATATGAAAACGGGGATCTTCACTGTGATGAACGATACCTGAGAAATCAATTCCAGGTACCATTGGATATTGACGGACAACGCCAGCTTTTCCATTAATAGCTAGCGCATCTTTATAGTTAATTGTCGACCAGTGAATATCGACGATGACATCGCCGGCGGGTAATGACTCAGTAGGTACATTGAGGATTTCAGGGACGATTTTATCGTCTTGTTGCTGTAAAACGAGCGCTTTCATGATCCACCCCTAATTTTATGATTAAATAAGTGTTTTTTTTAATTTACACACAGGTAAAATCGTTTTCATTGACGCCAGAATGGTATTCACGCTATTACTTATGTAATTAATTTGTAAAAATGCATTTTTTTCTGGCATAACTAGGCTTTTATCATGCAAAATGTCCTACTCTGACTAATACATCAGCGTGTCGACATGGTTATGGCTTAATTTTAAGTTGATAATAGAATCAGCGAAATTTAAGTTCACTTATTTTGTTGTTAAAAAGCTAGATGTATAGCAATAATTAAAATATAAAAATTATATTTGAACTTGTAGACATAATCGCTTGTCACACTGGGAAGAATGCAAAGATGGAGTATATAACAACCAGAGGTTGTCTGATTATTGTGCGCGAATGATGAGTTTTTTTCGATGCATATGAATTAAGGGCAATTTTCGAGGTTTTTATCTGCTTCGTTTTGTTATAGAAGCATGTACGATTTTAGTATGTGAAAATAGATGAATTAACCATATTTATGAAGTGATTGATTTACGCCTTGAGGCAGCTTCAAGTGGTTGGTAGAGTAGACGGGTTTTTATTCGTCCCCAGCTTGCAGGATAATCCTTTCGTTATGTTTAAAAAATTTCGTGGCATGTTTTCTAATGACCTGTCAATTGACTTGGGTACGGCCAATACCCTCATTTATGTCAAAGGACAAGGCGTCAAATTAAATGAACCCTCTGTAGTTGCAATTCGTCAGGATCGCGCGGGCTCGCCAAAAAGCGTTGCTGCGGTTGGTGGTGAAGCGAAACAGATGCTGGGGCGTACACCGGGTAACATTTCCGCAATTCGACCAATGAAAGATGGTGTGATTGCAGACTTTTTCTTAACTGAAAAAATGTTACAACACTTTATCAAGCAAGTTCATAGCAACAGCTTCCTGCGTCCAAGTCCTCGAGTATTAGTCTGTGTGCCAGTTGGTGCCACTCAAGTTGAGCGTAAAGCTATCCGTGAATCTGCATTAAGTGCAGGTGCCCGCGAAGTTTTCTTAATTGAAGAGCCAATGGCAGCGGCAATCGGTGCTGGTTTACCTGTTTCTGAAGCAACAGGTTCTATGGTTGTCGATATCGGTGGTGGTACCACTGAAGTGGCTGTTATCTCCCTGAACGGGGTGGTTTACTCTTCTTCTGTTCGCATTGGTGGTGACCGTTTTGACGAGTCAATCATCAACTATGTGCGTCGTAATTATGGTTCCTTAATTGGTGAAGCAACGGCTGAACGTATCAAACACGGTATTGGTTCTGCTTTCCCAACTGATGAAGTTTATGAAATTGAAGTTCGCGGTCGTAACTTGGCAGAAGGTGTGCCACGCGGATTTAAAATGAACTCCAACGAAATTTTAGAAGCATTACAAGAGCCACTGACCGGTATCGTGAGCGCGGTAATGTTAGCGTTAGAACAGTGCCCACCAGAATTAGCTTCTGATATCTCAGAACGCGGTATGGTATTAACGGGTGGTGGTGCTCTTCTGCGTAATTTAGATCGTTTATTAATGGAAGAGACTGGCATTCCGGTCATCGTTGCTGAAGATCCTTTAACCTGCGTTGCTCGTGGCGGCGGTAAAGCGTTAGAGATGATTGACATGCACGGTGGTGACCTGTTTAGCGAAGACTAAATCACGCCATAAGCAACTGGAGTTTTTTAGCTCCAGTTGCTTTGACTATTTTTTTATTCTCCGACCATTAGCGAAACTTAGCCATACATGAAGCCAATTTTTAGGCGAGGTCCTTCCCTACAGTTACGCATTTTTATTGCAGTGATAATTGCATTGGTGCTGGTGGTGATTGACCATCGATTTGAGCCTTTCAATAAAATCCGTAATTATTTAGACACGGCGGTTAGCCCATTCTATTTTTTAGCTAACGGACCACGTCAATTCCTCGATAATATCTCTGACACCCTTTCAACGCGGGAACAACTCCAGTTTGAGAATAAAGCCCTGCGCCAAGAGTTATTATTAAAAAAAGCGGATAACTTGCTGCTTGAGCAACTCAAACAAGAAAATGCCCGCTTACGCGAACTGTTAGGCTCCCCATTACGCCAAGATGAACACATGATGGTGACGCAAGTCATTTCAGGTGCAAACACGCCTTATCGCGACCAAGTTGTGATAGATAAAGGCAGTAATGACGGTGTTTATGAAGGCCAGCCAGTTATCAGTGATAAAGGCGTGGTAGGTCAGGTCGTTGGTACCAGTAATTTTAATAGCCGAGTTTTATTAATTTGTGATACTGCCCATGCATTGCCTGTGCAAGTCTTGCGTAATGACATTCGTGTTATTGCTGCGGGCTCAGGTTGTGCCGATGACCTGCAATTAGAGCCACTCCCTGGAAATACAGATATTCGTGTTGGTGATGTGTTAGTGACTTCGGGATTAGGTGGACGATTCCCTGAAGGGTATCCTGTCGCGGTTGTTTCAGCGGTGAAGCATGATACTCAACGTGCCTATACCATCATATCTGCAAGACCAAGCGCTGAGTTACAACGCCTACGTTATTTACTCCTGCTGTGGGGCAATGAAAGTGATCCGAAAACCCCATTACAGCCATCCGATGTTTACCGAGCTGCAAATGAGCGTTTAATGAAAGTGTTGCCGCAGGTGTTACCAACACCGAGCGAAATTCAAGGACCACCATTACCACCGTCCATGCAACCTGCACAGCCTCAACCTCAGCCATAAGATAGAGTGAGGGAAATGGTATGATGAAAGGATGGAGAGGAAATCATAATGGATGAGTATCGTGGTAATGGGCGCATCATTATCTGGCTATCTTTTTTTATTGCACTGATTTTGCAGGTAATGCCTTGGCCTGAACAATTGGTATTTTACCGACCATCATGGTTACTGCTGATTTTAATATACTGGGTAATGGCATTACCGCATCGCGTCAGTGTTGGCACCAGCTTTATCTTAGGGATTATTGTCGATTCTATTCAAGGATCAGCATTGGGCGTACATGCACTCTCCTTCAGCATCATTTGTTATCTCGTCGCATACAAGCATCAGCTTTTACGTAACATGGCACTGTGGCAGCAAGCTTTGATTATTGTTGCATTAACGGTGGTGCAAGATCTTGCTGTTTTCTGGGCAGAATTCCTTTCCTCACAAGTCTTATTCCACCCACAAGTATTCTGGAATAGTTTGGTGAATGGCATTCTATGGCCATGGTTATTTTTACTGTTACGAAAAATTCGCCGTCAATTTTCAGTATGTTAAGATTGTGGCCGTTGATGATAACTGGAATGACAATTTATGAGCTTAATTTATCTTGCATCAGGTTCACCGAGACGACGTGAATTAGTCCAACTCCTAGGTTATTCCTTTGAAATCTTGCGTCCCGAAGTGGAAGAAAAATGGCAAGAAGGAGAATCGCCCCAGGAGTATGTCCAGCGCTTGGCGCGAGATAAATCCCGTGCGGGTGTGGCAATTGCCCCTGCGGATCATCCTGTTTTGGGCGCAGATACTATTGTGGTTCTTGACGGTAAAATATTAGAAAAACCGCGAGATACTGCCCATGCTCAGGAAATCCTCAGTGATCTTTCCGGTAAAACACATCAGGTAATGACCGCCATTGCCGTATCAAACACCCATGAGACGTCAACCTCATTGATTACGACAGATGTGACATTCCGCGAGTTATCTTTGCTGGAAATACAGGATTATATACAATCTGGCGAGCCAATGGATAAAGCCGGTGCTTACGGTATCCAAGGCCTCGGTGGACGTTTTATTCGACGCATTAATGGCAGCTATCATGCAGTGGTGGGCTTACCATTGGTTGAAACAGAAGAATTAATACAACGATTTTTAGCGTTAGGTGATGGGAAGGGGAATTCATGACTACGGAACTATTAGTAAACGTAACACCATCTGAAACGCGCGTAGCTTATATTGATGGTGGGATCTTACAAGAAATACATGTTGAAAGAGAGGCGAAAAGAGGGCTAGTAGGGAATATCTACAAAGGTCGTGTGAGCCGCGTTTTACCCGGTATGCAGGCGGCCTTTGTTGATATTGGTCTGGATAAAGCAGCCTTTTTACACGCCTCGGACATTATGCCTCACACCGAATGCATTGCGGGTGACGAGCAGAAAAACTTTCATGTCAGAGATATCGCTGAGCTGGTGAAGCAAGGGCAAGATTTAATTGTCCAAGTGGTTAAAGACCCACTAGGCACCAAAGGCGCAAGGCTCACCACCGACATTACACTGCCTTCTCGTTACTTGGTTTTCATGCCGGGAGCTTCCCATGTTGGCGTATCTCAGCGTATTGACAGCGAAGAAGAAAGAGAGCGTTTAAAAGAGTGCGTCGCACAGTATTGCGATGAAAACGGCGGGTTTATCATTCGTACTGCTGCAGAAGGTGTGGCTGAAGATGACGTCAAACAAGATGCCGCATTTTTAAAACGCTTATGGGCGAAAGTGATTGAACGCAAAAAACGTAATGTCACGCGCACTAAAATTTACGGTGAGCTTTCACTGGCATACCGTATTATTCGCGACTTTGCAGGCGCATCCCTCGACCGTATTCGCGTGGATTCTCGTTTAACCTACACGCAGTTGGAAGAGTTTATTGCGGAATATGTACCGGAAATGACGGCGAAGCTTGAGCTTTACCAAGGCAATCAACCTATTTTTGACTTGTTCGATGTGGAAAATGAAATTCAACGCGCGATGGACAGAAAGGTTGAATTGAAGTCGGGCGGGTATCTGATCATCGACCAAACTGAAGCGATGACCACCATCGATATCAACACTGGCGCATTTGTTGGTCACCGTAATTTAGAAGAAACTATCTTTAATACCAACGTTGAAGCGACTCAAGCCATTGCGCGCCAATTACGATTAAGAAATCTCGGTGGTATTATTATTATCGACTTTATCGATATGTCTGATGTTGAACATCGTCGCCGTGTGTTAGCCTCACTTGAACAAGCTTTAAGTAAAGATAAGGTAAAAACCACCATTAATGGATTCTCTCAGCTAGGATTAGTTGAGATGACACGTAAAAGAACCCGCGAAAGTTTGGAGCATGTGCTGTGCGATACCTGCCCAACTTGCCAAGGCCGCGGTACGGTGAAATCGGTTGAAACCGTATGTTATGAAATTTTGCGTGAAATCGTGAGAGTTCACCGCACAATCGATGCTGATAGATTCTTAGTGTACGCATCAAAAGCGGTGGTGGATGTGCTGACTGGGGATGAATCTCACGCATTAGCGGAAGTTGAAATCTTTGTAGGGAAACAAGTTAAAGTGCAGATTGAGCCGTTATATAGCCAAGAACGCTTTGATGTTGTCATGATGTAGCATTCTGCTTGAAGGAGAAACTGGTGAAACGACTGCCACGTATCGTACTCGTGACAACTGCTGCTGTATTGTTGCTGTGTGCGTTGGTACTCACCAGTTTGCGTTTTCTATTACCCAATATCGATAATTATCGCCAAGAAATTATCACTTACGTTGAAAATAACAGTGATATCTCACTGGATATTGGTCAGATTGAAGGAGCTTGGCGCTATTATGGCCCTGAGCTTATCATTTCCGATGTTGCTATCAAAAACTCAATCACTGATATACAAGTCAACAAAATCACCATCGAGTTAGATATTTGGAACTCGCTATTATCTTTGCGTTGGCGTTTTCGTGATTTGACGTTTTATCAACTGAATGTGGATTATAAAGTCCCACTTAGTTTTGATGGACCAGAAGATGAAACCACGAACTATGATGGCGTGGATGACCTGTTTTTACGGCAGTTTGACCATTTTATTTTAAAAGATAGCCAAGTGACATTTTTGACGCCATCAGACCAAAAGATGACGTTACTGCTGCCAGAACTATCATGGCTTAACCAAGATACCCGTCACCGCGCTCAAGGTTTCGTGAGCCTTGAAACTTTAAATAAGCAAAATAGTTATCTACAAGTAAAGCTGGATGTGTCGGATAAAAACGGCGTACTCAGTGACGGCATGTTCTATTTGCAGGCCGATAACATTGATATGCAGCCTTGGCTCAGCAAGTGGTTACGGGATAATACGGGGCTACGGGACGCCAACTTCAGTTTATCATCGTGGATCACCCTCAAGAATAATCGTATAGATAATGGACTGATCCAGCTACGTCAAGGTGAAGCGAACTGGGGGGAAGAGCCGCTCACGCAAAATCTTCAAGTAAATGATTTACTAGTGCGCATGAAGCGCCAAGGCAACGGTTGGCTGTTTAATATTCCTGAGCTAGATACCCTGAAAACCAATGAATACATCTGGCCGCAAGGAAGTGTCTCCGTTCTGTATTTGCCTACATCGGCAAAATATCAAAATAAAGATCACTGGCGCATTCGCGCAAAAAATATTGAGCTAGAGCGTTTAAGTGAAGTCTTGCCGACATTCTCGTTTATTACGCCAGAATTAGTGCAAGATTGGCAGCATCGTCAGCCGACGGGATTAGTCTCGGAATTTGCCCTCGACCTAACGCAAGACACTGAAGACCATACGCAAATCAGTATGGATTGGCAGGATGTTAGCTGGAAAAAATGGAAAGAACTCCCTTCTGTAAACCATTTCTCAGGCGTACTTATTGGCGGTGCTCAACAAGGGATCCTCTCATTTTCGCTTAAAGATAGTATTGTGGATTATCGCGATGAATTTAAAGCGCCTTTTGAGATTAGTAACGCCAGCGGTAAATTAAATTGGATCAATAACAGCAGCGAATTCAAATTGTGGAGTTCCGGTGTGAATTTGCAAGCTAAGGCGGTTAAAGCCAATGGTGACTTTAGCTATGCGAAAGCGAAACAGCATGATGTTGCTGATTTGGCCATTCTCGCAGGGATCAGCACCGATGATGCAGGAGAAGCTTGGCGCTATTTCCCGCAAAAACTCATGGGGCAGGAGCTCGCTGATTATCTGACCAAAGCGATTATTGCCGGACATGTAGACAATGCGACGCTGGTGTATAAAGGTGACCCCGCTCATTATCCCTACTATAAAAATGACGGGCAATTCCAAGTGTATGTGCCGCTGCGTGATGGCACATTCGAATACGATGACCAATGGCCTGCATTACTGGATTTAAACCTCGATTTAGACTTTAGCCGCGCAAGTTTAGCGATGCATACGGACTCGGTGAAATTAGGGGATGCAACGGCAGAAAATCTCGACGCAGTGATCCATGATTACTTCGATGAAATGTTATATATCGATGCGGGAGTGAGTGGAACGGGCAAACAGATCCAACAATATTTTACCCATACACCACTCAAACATTCCCTTGGCGACACTCTGGATGAGTTACAAATCGATGGCACCGTAACCGGTAAGCTTAATCTCGCTATTCCATTATCGGCTGGGAAAGACGTTATCGCGAAAGGGCAAGTCAATCTTAATAAAAATAATGTGTTTGTACGCCCAATCGATAGCACATTGCACGGATTGACTGGCAGCTTCAAATTTACCAATGGGGATTTAGTCAGCGATAACATCACGGGACAATGGTTAGAACAGCCGGTTTCTTTGGATTTCACGACGTCAACGCGCCCGAAAGATTATTTGGTTGATATTAATCTTGGCGGAAATTGGGAGCTGAATAAAGTTCCTATGCTGCCAAGTGATATCAAAGGAAAAGTCTCTGGTGTGAGTGATTGGAAAAGCCAAATTCATATCACGTTACCAGAGTCATCCAAACAAGCGACAGGGTTACAGATTGAGGTAAGCGCAGGATTAAATAAGCTAAAAAGCCAGTTACCTGCGCTGAATACCGAACTACTGCAACAGCTTGGCAAGATGAATGTTCAAGCGAAAGGCACGACGGAGCAATTAACGGTAGGTGGTGATATTGGTCAACGCCTTGGTTTTAATTCTCTGTGGTCGCTCACCAGTTCGCCATTGAAACTGCAAAAAGCCCACATTGCCCCGTGGAATAGTCAGGTACCTGCGTTACCAAATGGCTCGACCATCTTGGTGGATTTACCTGCTATCGATGACGTGAATTGGGAAAAGTTTGCGAGTGGCTTTTTATCTTCTTCTGCCAGTGAGCAAGTGGGGCAAATTGGCTACCCAGATACCCTTGAGGTTAAAGCGCCATCCGTTTATTTGGCTGGACAGCGTTGGAAAGATTTGAGTTTCTCTTATGATTTATACCGTGATGAACAGCAAATCAATGTAGAAAGTGCAAACCTAAAAGGGCAGCTACAGATTTGGAAGCAGCAGCCATGGACGTTGAGTATTGAGTATCTGTATTACAATCCTCAAGGCTCACTGGCTTCAAGCGAAAAGACCTCTCCGTCGGAAGTATTCGATTTTAGCCAGTGGCCTAAAGTGAATATCCATTGCGCCGAGTGTTGGGTGAGTGGGCAAAAACTGGGCGAAATCACGGCGAAAGTCACGCCAGTGGGGCGGCATACTTTAAAATTAACCGCAGGTTCACTGAAAAACAGTGCCAGTGAGTTAAAGCTGGATGCTCTATGGCGCAGTAATGATGGTAATAAGACTGAGATTGCAGGCTCGCTTACCGGCGAAGCTTTCGATGAAACCGCTGCTTATTTTGGTGTCTTGGTACCGATTATCGATTCCCCATATTCCATTGAATTTGACCTGAATTGGGCGCATGTTCCTTGGGAACCTGAGGTTGCCACGCTGAATGGTAAAATGTCAGCGAAATTAGGGAAAGGCGCGATAGCCCATATGGGGGGCGGCCGTGCTGGGCAGTTACTACGTTTAGTCAGTTTTGATGCATTATTGCGCAAACTTCAGTTAGATTTCCGAGATACGTTCAGTAATGACTTTAACTTTGATTCGATTAAAGGCAATGCGGTCATCAATCAAGGTATTCTAACCTCGAAGGATCTTTATATTGATGGATTAGTCGCAGATATTGCCTTGAATGGTGATATTGACCTTGTTAAGCGTCAAATTAATGTGGAAGCGGTCATTACCCCTGAAATTTCTGCTACAGTAGGTGTAGCCACCGCATTCGTGATTAACCCGTTTGCGGGCGCGGCAGTATTTGCGGCATCGAAAGTCCTTGGTCCGTTGTGGAGTAAAATTTCGGTTATTCGCTATCGCGTAAGCGGTAGTCTGGATGAACCTAAAATTGATGAAGTACTACGTCAGCTTAAGGAGACTCAAGAGTAATGAAAACGGGTAATGTTGCACTTTTGCAGTTATGTAGTGGTAAGAATACAAAACACAATTTGGCACAGATAGAGCAGCAAATTAAACAGTTGCCTGATACCGTGCAGTTAGTTCTTACTCCTGAAAACGCATTGCTATTTGCTGATGCTGCAACCTATCGTAAACAGGCTGAAACTGAAGGTAATGGCCCATTACAAGAGGCCATCCGTGCGATGGCTATCCGTTACAATGTGTGGATCCTGATTGGGTCAATGCCATTGATTAGCCGTGAAGATCCTGAACGTATTACCAGCAGTAGCTTACTGTTTGATGCGAAAGGGAATATCACTGCGCGTTACGATAAAATTCATATGTTCGATGTGAACATCGAAGATGAACAAGGCGAGTATAACGAATCGGTTATTTATCAACGTGGTGAGCACCTGACTGTGGTTGATACGCCAGTAGGCCGCTTAGGTTTGACCATTTGTTATGACTTACGTTTCCCTGGCTTATTCCAAGCATTACGTGAACAAGGTGCAGAGATTATTTCCGTCCCTGCGGCGTTTACTCGTTATACTGGACAAGCTCACTGGGAGCCACTGTTAAGAGCCCGTGCGATTGAAAACCAGTGCTATGTTTTAGCGCCAGCGCAAGTTGGGGTGCATGGTACGCGTCGTACATGGGGACATACTCTCGCCGTAGATGGCTGGGGTAAGGTGATGAAAAAGAATGTGGATGCTGTTTCTGCGTTGGTCGTGAATGTCCAGCCAAACAGCTTAAATGTGATGCGTGAACAGATCCGAGTGGTGAAACATAACCGCTTTAGACCACAATTAACATCATTGATTAAAAAATAAACTAAATAAGAGTAACGAATATGAGTTTAGCTTCTGTCAGCGAGCATTTGCTGGCTGCCAACGGTCTTGGTCAAGATAATCTGTATGATATTTTAGGGCTGCTATCTGAGCGCCGTGTTGATTATGGGGATCTCTTTTTTCAGTCTAGCTACCATGAATCATGGGTTTTAGAAGACCGAATCATTAAAGACGGCTCCTACAATATTGACCAAGGTGTTGGGGTTCGAGCGATTACGGGTGAAAAAACGGGTTTTGCCTACGCCGATCAAATTTCATTGCTAGCGCTAACTCAAAGCGCCACGGCAGCCCGTAGTATCGTCACTGAACAAGGCACTAGAAAGTCACAGATTTTAACCAATGTAGACTACAAAAAACTCTATTCAGAAGCAGATCCTTTGCGTAGCTTACCGCGCGAACAGAAAATTGAATTGCTGCATCGCGTTGACCAAGTGGCGCGCGCTGAAGATCCTCGTGTGATTGAAGTGAATGCCAGTTTAACGGGTGTGTATGAGCAAGTACTGGTCGCTGCAACCGATGGCACATTAGCGACGGATATTCGACCTCTGGTGCGTTTATCGGTGAGTGTGCTGGTGGAACATGATGGCAAACGTGAACGCGGAGCAAGCGGTGGCGGTGGTCGTTATGGTTATGAATATTTCCTCGAAATCCATCAAGGGCAAGTCGTCGCGGAGCAGTATGCGCGTGAAGCTGTACGTATGGCATTAGTGAATTTATCGGCAGTTGCCGCTCCCGCAGGCACGATGCCTGTCGTATTAGGGGCTGGCTGGCCGGGCGTTCTGCTCCATGAAGCTGTGGGTCATGGCTTGGAAGGCGATTTTAACCGTCGTGGCACCTCCGTTTTCTCAGGAAAAATGGGCGAGCAAGTGGCATCGTCCCTGTGTACTGTGGTGGATGATGGAACCATTGCGGGGCGTCGCGGTTCACTAGCGATTGATGATGAAGGGGTTCCGGGCCAATACAATGTGTTGATTGAGAATGGAATTCTACGTAACTATATTCAAGATAAGCATAACGCTCGTTTAATGGGTGTGGCACCAACAGGGAATGCACGTCGTGAATCTTACGCCCATTTACCAATGCCTCGCATGACAAATACCTATATGTTAGCGGGTGAATCAACACCGGAAGAGATTATTGCCAGTGTTGAAAAAGGGTTGTATGCGCCGAATTTTGGTGGTGGTCAGGTGGATATCACATCGGGTAAATTTGTGTTTTCAACCTCTGAAGCTTACTTAATTGAAAATGGTAAAATTACCTCACCAGTGAAGGGTGCGACCTTGATTGGTTCTGGTGTTGAAGCTATGCAGCAGATCTCCATGGTTGGTAATGACCTTGCGTTGGATAAAGGCGTGGGCGTTTGTGGTAAAGAAGGGCAAAGCGTGCCAGTGGGTGTGGGGCAACCGACACTGAAACTCGATAAAATGACCGTGGGTGGCACCGCGTAATCACACGTTAAGATAGTCTTTTATTTATTCGCCCTAGTTACGAATGTGACTGGGGCGATTGTTTATCTGCTCAGCAAAAATGATTGAGGCATTATGAATAAACGTATTATTTCTCTAGTGTTAATGGCAATTTTGATTGCTATTAGCCTGTACTTTAAAGGTGGCGAGCAGGGCGTACCGGAACCATCTTCTGGTACACCATCAACGACGCAAACTATATCAAGTACACCAAGTTCACCACCTTCCCGCGAAGCGATAACTCCGCGTGAAACGCCAAAAACCATTGATCAACTGACCGCTCAGAACAATGTGGTGAGTTTTATGGAAAAATACCAAAAACTTCCTGCATTTTACATGACGAAAAAACAGGCAAGAGAAGCGGGGTGGGATGCTAAAAAAGGGAATTTATGTGAAGTTTTACCCGGTAGAGCCATTGGTGGCGACCGTTTTTCTAACCGTGAAAAAGGCCTGCCTATTGCACAGGGACGCCAGTGGTTTGAAGCTGATATCAATTATCGTTGCGGGCATCGTGGTGCGGACCGTCTACTCTATTCTTCTGATGGGATGATCTTTGTCAGTACAGACCATTATAAAACGTTCCAACAAGTTAAATAATTGGGGGCAGCGATGAGCAAGACCGTCGTTTTTGATTTTCGTGAAATAGATAGCCTCGAGGCATTTTATCAGCAATTTCAGCAACAGTTCTCGCTTCCTAAATGGTTTGGTCATAATCTCGATGGATTATGGGATGTGATTACTGGGGAAATAGAGTTACCCGTTACGCTGATTTTTAGTTATTTAAAGGCTGCTCAGCGTACGCAATTTTCATCAGTGATTGAATTGATGAATGAAGCAGAAGAAGAGCTGGATGAAGCATTTATTTTTCTTATAGATATCACGAATAATGAGAATGAAGCTTCTAAAACCTCATGCTAAATTTGCGCAATGATTCTGCGTTTAGCCATATTTTGGTGGCGATTAATATTGAGGACGATTAAGTGAACGGTAAAAAAATTGTCATTGTTCATGGTTATACAGCATCACCGAATGATAATTGGTTTGACTGGTTAAAAAATGAATTAGAAGCTTTAGGGGCGACGGTTGATGTGCCTGCATTACCGGAATCAAACTCTCCTGACCCGCAAAAATGGCAGCAATGTTTACTCGATGCCAATATTCAGTTTGATGAAAATACTATTTTAGTGGGGCATAGTTTAGGGTGCATTACGGCATTACGTTTTCTGGAAAATAATGCGCCGGAAGGGGTTAAAATTGGTGGTTATGTGCTAGTTTCTGGGTTTGTTCGCTCATTGGAGACGCTGTCTGATTTGGCTGAACATACTCAGTTTTCATTGGATTATAATAAATTGATTGGCATAACTGATAAGCGAGCTTCGATTGTTTCTTCCAATGATTGGGTCGTGGAACCTGAAGCTTCAATTGAGTTAGCAAAGGCATTAAAAACCTCTCTCACAATGGTAGAAAGTGCGGGGCATTTCCTTGATAGAGAAGGCTATACCCGACTTCCTGCGCTACTCAATCTTCTACGATTTTGGTATTAAAAAATTCCCCTATGTTTTGCCGCATAGGGGGATTTTTATTGGATAAAACCTGGAAATTAGTTGCTATCAGAAAGCTCTTTCAGATATTGGAAAATCTGACGGTATGCTTTTGGTGGTTTATTCCCATCACGCTCCTTCTTCGCATTACGCACTAATACGCGCAGTTGCTGGCGATCAGTTTGTGGGAACAGTGCAACCACATCTTCAATCACTTCATCACCATCTGCTAATAAACGGTTACGCAGATCTTCCAGCTTGTGAAAAATGACAGCTTGCTGGTTATGACGGTTTTTCAGCTTATCGAGGGCTTCAGTGATCGGTTCAACTTCACGGAAACGTAACAGTTTACCGATGAGCTGTAATTGACGACGACGGCCTTCACGCTTAATTCTTTGTGCTAATTCAATAGCCTCAAGTAATTGAGGGTCTAATGGGATGCGTTCAAGCTCGCTTTTACTTAAATCAACAAGTTCAGCCCCCAGTTTTTTGAGGATCTCTGCATCGCGTTTAATTTCGCTTTTGCTGACCCAAATAATCTCATCGTCCTCATCTTCTTCGGGCGCTGGGATATCATCCAGCCAGTCTTCAGGCTGTTTGGCCATAGGGATTTTCCTTTTTACTAAACGCCGCCGTGTAATTACGAGTAATTAGCATGATTTACGGCGTTGTGAGTGTTAACATTTATAGATTAACTCTATTGTAACTGGGAAAACCCCCTTATGACTACCTGACATTGATATGTCGAGGTAGAAAATCACTTTTCCCCTCTTTATTGGATAAAATGCATGAGTGTTACTGAACAAGTTGCCGAACAACGTAAACAATTAGAACAAGCCGTCGCCCACGCATTGGAATTCGCCAAAAGCCGTTGTGATGGCGCTGAAGTCGCAGTCAATAAAAGTACTGGCATTAGCGTGAGTACTCGCCAAGGTGACGTGGAGAATGTGGAATTTAACAGTGATGGGGCGCTTGGGATCACGGTTTACCATAAACAGCGCAAAGGCAGTGCGTCTTCAACGGATTTAAGCGACGAAGCGATTGAGCGTACTGTTCAAGCTGCGATTGATATTGCGAATTACACCTCTGAAGACCCATGCGCAGGCCCTGCTGAAAAATCATTACTGGCATTTGATGCACCGGATTTAAACTTGTTCCAAGCTACGGAGCTTTCCCCTGAGGAAGCAATCAAACTGGCATCGATTGCAGAAATGACCGCATTAAATGCAGATTCACGCATTGTGAATACGGAAGGCGGTAGCTTCAATGGGCACTATGGTATCCGTGTCTTTGGTAACTCTCTTGGTCTATTAAAGAGTTACAGTTCTAGCCGTTATTCGATGTCGAGCTGCGTGATCGCCGAGCAAAGTGGCGCAATGGAGCGTGATTATGCATACACCATCGCACGTAGCATGCAGGCATTAAAATCCCCTGAGTGGGTAGGCCAAGAATGTGCCCGCCGTACATTATCTCGCTTATCACCGCGTAAATTGCCAACAATGAAAGCCCCCGTTATTTTTGCCTCAGAAGTGGCAACAGGGTTATTTGGTCATTTAGTTGGTGCTATCAGCGGCAGCAGCATTTACCGTAAATCATCATTCTTAATGGATAGCCTTGGCAAACAAATTTTACCAAGCTGGTTAACCATCAATGAGCAACCACACTTAATGGGCGGTTTAGCCTCATCCCCATTTGACAGTGAAGGTGTGCGCACCATCGAGCGCAATATTGTGGAAAATGGCGTTCTGCAAACATGGCTAATGACCAGTTATTCTGCACGTAAACTGGGACTGCAAAGCACGGGTCATGCGGGCGGGATCCATAACTGGCGCATTGAAGGGCAAGGCTTATCATTTGACGCTTTGTTGAAGCAAATGGGCACAGGTTTAGTGGTTACTGAGCTGATGGGGCAGGGTGTGAGTGGGATTACGGGGGATTATTCCCGTGGTGCATCTGGTTTTTGGGTAGAAAATGGCGAAATTCAGTATCCGGTGAGCGAAATTACTATTGCGGGTAATTTAAAGGATATGTGGATGAACATGGTGACTATCGCCGATGATATCGAAACGCGCAGCAATATTCAGTGTGGTTCTGTGTTGATCCCTGAAATGAGTATTGCAGGGCAGTAATTTGTAGTTATTCAATAAGCTCTAAATAGCAAAAAGGCACTCAATGAGTGCCTGAATACCGCCTGAAGACTAATGAGAGTTTCTTGATGGAAACTTTTTTCGGCTAGTCTTCTTTCTCTTGTTGAGCATCGCAACTAGCGATGGAACTCGCCAGCCGCTTCAGGTTGATAAACAATTTCTAACACACGAACACGGGTTTCTACGCCGTTTGGCAGTGCCCAGCTAATTTCGTCGTTAACATGTAAACCTAATAACGCTGCACCGATTGGTGCCATCACGGACAGTTGTTCTGCACTATCTTTGAGAGAGGCAGGATAAACCAGTGTGCGTGTGCGCTCTTCGTTACTGATTAAATCTAAGAAACGAACAGTGCTGTTCATCGTGACCACATCTGCAGGGATCTCTTGTGGAGAGACGATATCTGCGCGGTCTAATTCGTCGTTGAGTGCTTCAGCAACAGGCGTACCCGCGTAAGCGGCTTGCTCCATCAGTGCATCTAAGCGTTCTGCATCTAAATCATTGATAATAATTGTTGGCTTTGTCATACCACACTCCAATAGGGACATACAAAGCAAACACCCCCCACCCAGAAGGCAGGGGGTGTTTGCTAGAAAATAGATTATGTAAAATATTAGGCGCTATAGGCATTAAAGGGAAGAGATCGGGATCACGAACTCGGTGCCTATGCGTGTAAAACCGTGTATATCGCTCTGTTCGCTAAGATGTAATGAGTTGAACTACTCTTCGTCAAATCCACTTTCAAACAGTTTAATGATTGCGGATAACGCCAAATCTTCATCGGGTCCGCTAACCTCGATATCAATTTTACTACCTTGTTCCGAGTCTAACATCAACATCGCAATAACGCTATCCGCCTCGGCCTCAATTTGACTGTCATTTTTTAAAATGACTCTAGAGCTAAATTGTTTAACTAAATCATAGAGAAGCATCGCTGGTCTAGCATGCATACCAAGACGGTTTTTCAGTGTAATCGTCGCTTTGACGGTCATTGCTTGCGTTTTTCCAACGTTCTGTGGCGTGACTGGACGTTTTTCCCACGGGAGCGGAAATAATCAGCCAGCTGTTCTGCAACATATACCGAACGGTGTTTCCCTCCTGTACAGCCGATGGCGACGGTGAGATAGCTACGGTTATTGGTTTCTAACATCGGCAACCATAACTCTAAGTAACTACGAGTCTGGTAAATAAAGTTATGAACCTCTGTGTGTCTATCTAAGAAGGCCGCAACAGGACGATCTAAACCGGTCATTGGGCGCAGTTTAGGATCCCAGTGTGGGTTTGGTAAAAAGCGCACATCGAAAACGTAGTCAGCATCAATTGGGATACCGTGTTTGAAACCGAAGGACTCAAACACCATAGTCAGCTCGCGCTCGCGTTTGCCCATTAAGCGAGTTCTGAGCATTTCCGCTAATTCGTGCACTGACATTTCTGAGGTATCAATGACCAAGTCAGCACGGGAGCGTAGCGGCTCTAATAGCTCGTTTTCTTCATCGATGGCACTTTCTAAGGATAAATTTTTACTTGAAAGTGGGTGTAATCGACGGGTATCGCTGTAACGACGAATTAATGTGTTGCGATCCGCATCCAGAAATAGCAGTTGTGGGGAGAAGGTTGATGGCAGTTTATCAATCGCTTCTTCGAACACTTCTGGATTGTCGGGCATATTACGCACGTCAATGCTCACGGCCGCAGAAATATTGCGATCGGCAAGTGAATTAGCTAATTCCGGCAGTAAAACTACCGGAAGGTTATCCACACAATAGAAACCCATATCTTCCAGCGCGCGTAGGGCAACGGATTTTCCCGAACCGGAACGGCCGCTGACAATCATCAGCACCATGAGCTAACTCCCTTCTGTCTCTTAAGGATTTATATCTTAATGATCGATTTCTCACTGATCACACATTTCTAATTGATCAAACACGTCTGACTATTTTGCATTTTGCGGTGTTTTACGATACAGAATGAAAGAAATCATAACAATATCATTAGGCTGGCATCAACACATATTAGTTATTACTTACTCAATGATGATCTGGTATAACTCTTCGTCACTTTTCGCACTGCGCAGACGCTTACAGAATGTTTTGTCCGCTAATTTTTTAGCAATAAGAGACAAAGTATGTAAGTGAGTTTTACATTGATCCGATGGAACAAGTAATGCAAAAAGCAGATCAACAGGTTGGTTATCAATCGCATCAAACGCAATGGGTTCTTCTAAATGTAAAAACACGCCAGCGGCGCGTGCACTTTCGCCTTCATTGAGTTTGCCATGAGGGATTGCAATCCCACCACCAATACCCGTGGTGCCAACTTTTTCTCTGGTTAGTAACGCTTCAAATACCGTATTTTCCGGTAATTCCAACTCGGCGGCTGCTAACTCACTAATAATTTCTAATGCTCTCTTCTTACTGGTGCAAACTAAATTATTACGTGTGCAACTGGCAGATAAAACATCGCTTAATTGGATTTCTATATCACTATTCATTTTATTATTCACTTAGGACTACAAAACCAGATGATGTATGCCACCATCTGGTTCAGAACATTAATCAGTCAACGACTGGCTAAATGTATTAGTGTTGTCTCAGTTTTTCTTTATGTTTGGTTAATTGGCGTGACAGCTTATCAAGGAGTAAATCAAGTGCCGCGTACATATCGTCGTCTTCCGCTGATGCGTGAAGTTCTGCGCCGTTGAGTTGCAGGGTGGCTTCAGCAATTTGCTGAACTTTTTCCACTTTCAGAACAACTTGGATATTGTTAATACGATCAAACAATTGCTCTAATTTCTTGAGTTTTTTCTCAACCGTTTCGCGCAATGCCGGTGTAACTTCAATATTGTGTCCAGTAATCTGAAATTCCATACAATCTTCCTTATATTATTGGGTTAAACCAACTGTTTACGTTGATTTGATGGCGGAATAGATAATGACTCACGATACTTAGCAACAGTTCGACGAGCAACTTGTATACCTTGCTCTGCCAGCATACTCGTCAATTTACTGTCACTCAATGGTTTTGCAGGGTTTTCCGCAGCAACCAGCTTCTTCACCAGTGCACGAATCGCAGTGGAGGAGGCTTCTCCCCCAGTGTCCGTGCTGACGTGACTGGAGAAAAAATACTTCAACTCAAAAATGCCTCGTGGACTATGCAGGAATTTTTGGGTTGTCACACGGGAGATAGTCGATTCATGCATGTCCACCTGATAGGCAATGTCTGCCAAAATCATCGGTTTCATGTACTCTTCACCTAACTCAAAAAATTCTTGTTGTTGCTCAACAATACAGGTCGCCACTTTGAGTAATGTTTCATGGCGGCTCTCTAAGCTTTTAATCAGCCATTTCGCATCCTGCAAGTGGCTGCGAATATATTGCGTGTCACTTTCGCTGGCTGAATTATTTGCCATTGAAGCATAATGATTATTGATGCTTAACTTAGGGATGCTATCTGTATTTAACTCAACTTGCCAGTGCCCACCGACTTTTTTCACCAGCACATCGGGAATAACATATTCCGATTCACCCGTATTGATTGACTGCCCTGGTTTGGGATTTAGCGTGAGGATCAGGTCAATTGCCGTTTTCAGTGCATCTTCTTTTAAGCGGGTCAGTTTGCTCAGTTGACGAAAATCACGATTTGCCAGTAAATCAATATGATTACTAATAATCAGTCTAGCTTCTTGTAGGCCAATTGTCTCTTTTGGGTATAAAGAGAGCTGAGTCAGCAAACACTCTTTGAGATCCTGTGCAGCTACCCCTAATGGGTCAAAATGCTGAATACGTTTTAAAACGGCAACCACCTCTTCTAAGGTGATATCGGGGTCATCAATCCCTTCGTGGATCTCGCTGATTGAGCTTGTGAGATAGCCTGAATCATCAATCGAATCGATAATTGAGGTTGCAATCGCGCGGTCGGTATCGGTAAACGGAGTCAGATCCGCTTGCCAGATTAGATAATCTTGCAGTGTTTGGGTGGTTTCCCCTTGGTAAACAGGAAGTTCATCGAAGCTGTAGTCGTTACTCGTTCCTGAGGGGGTGCCTGCCGTATAGATTTCATCCCAATCAGCATCTAGCGGAAGCTCATCGGGCATATCCGCTTTTTCAAGGGCATCTTTGGTATCGATTTCGCTGCTGTCAGTGTCGTTGCTTAGGCTATCTAAATTTTCTTGCTCAGAGGATGATTCTTCTTGTTCGAGCAAAGGGTTGGTTTCAAGGGCGAGTTGAATTTCTTGTTGAAGCTCAAGTGTGGATAATTGCAACAGGCGGATGGCCTGTTGCAATTGAGGCGTCATTGCAAGTTGTTGACTGATTCTGAGCTGCAAACTTTGCTTCATGAATGTGCTTTATTCTCCATTACCGCTTACACAACCAATATCATGACAACCAACAAGACAAATACTACAGTCTAAAGCCTTCACCCAAATAAACTCGTTTCACTTGCTCGTTTTCAAGGATCATCTCCGGCGAGCCGTGAGCAATCAAGTGCCCTTGGCTGACAATGTAAGCACGTTCACAAACATCGAGAGTTTCACGGACGTTATGGTCGGTGATTAATACGCCTAGCCCATAGTCGCGCAAGTGTTGGATGATTTTTTTGATATCCAAAACGGAAATCGGGTCAACCCCAGCAAACGGCTCATCTAACAGGATAAATTTTGGATTAGCAGCGAGGGCGCGTGCAATTTCCACACGGCGACGTTCACCACCAGACAGTGACTGACCTACGCTATCACGCAAGTGGGTAATATTGAACTCTTCCATCAGCTCTTCAGCGCGCTCTTTGCGCTGTTGTGAGGTTAAGTCTGGGCGAATTTCTAACACTGCCATCAGGTTGTCATACACGCTGAGGCGGCGGAAAATAGACGCTTCTTGAGGGAGGTAGCCAATACCACGACGAGCGCGCTCATGCAGAGGCAGTAAGCTAATATCTTCCCCATCAATTAAAATTTTACCAGCATCCCGCTGAACAATGCCGACTACCATATAAAAAGTGGTCGTTTTACCCGCACCGTTAGGGCCTAAGAGACCGACGATTTCCCCTGATTTCACTTCAAGGCTGACGTCAGTGACTACGCTGCGTTTTTTATAGGATTTCGCCAGATTCTCTGCGGTTAGTGTTGCCATAACAATTATTTACTCTTACTTGTTGATGAACCCTGCGCTGCTGGGCCTTTCTCTTGTAACTGTGCTGGTAATAAGACAGTCGTCACGCGCTTGCCTTTATCGCTGAACGCTTCCATTTTTTGCGTTGGAACGACGTAAGTGATCTTATCACCTTTGATATTGCTATCGAGCTGCTCAAGGTAGGCATCACCCGTTAATGTAACCAGCTGCTGATCGACTTCATAACGCGCTTTGGACGCGTGACCTTTAATTGGCTTGCCATCGTCTTGTAACTGGAAGAAAGTCACTGGCGTACCAAATGCTTCAATGACGATTTTATCGGAATCGCTGCTTGGACGCGTCACAACAACTTTGTTGGCACGAATATCAATGGAACCTTGCTTGATAACAACGTCATCAGTAAATGTGGTGATATTTTTTTCTAAATCAAGAGATTGCTTAACCGAGTTAATGGTCATCGGTTGTTGGGTATCTGTTTTCAGTGCCATTGCCGGTAGGCTAAGGGCCAAAATTGCACTTGCAACAGCCCCTTGAATAAAACTTTTCTTAGTTACTTGATTCATTGTGTTGCTCTTTTGGTTGTAACTCATAGTGAGTTTTAACATCTTCAATTAATTCAGCGGTTCTTGTACGAAGGTTCCCCTTCATTTTCAAGCCCGTTGAATTTAGCCCGTGTCCGATAATGGTAACTTTATCGTCAGATGAAACATCTTGTGTGACTAGATTGACCACTGCATTATCTGTGGTAATACGCTGGATTTGAGGCTCAGGGGTCAAACTGTTAACTTGAACATCGCTATACAGGTAGAGCACGCGCTCTTTGGTTAATCTTGCTTTAATGGATTTCACCGTCCAAGTCGGCATACCCGCATCGTTATAAGTGGTTAATACCGGATTGGTAAACCATGTGATTTTCCCATCGGTATAATTATCAACTTTGCTCGCTGCGAGTTTATAGGCTAAATCCCCTGCGGGATTATAGACGAAAGTCACCGAATCATCAGTTTGATAATTAGGTTTCCCGTCATTGATTTCTGTTGTTAATGGTTTGGAGTCGTCGTAAACCGAAAAGTTCCAACCAATTAGCCCCAGTACAATGAGGGATAAAACAATGATTAACCACTTTTTTGCGTTGCTCATGAATGATATCTATTCTTTAAATCGACAAGCCTTTAGCTTCTTCCAGTTTATCTTGGGATAACAAAATAAGGTCGCAAAGTTCACGTACTGCACCTTTTCCGCCACCAATATGCGTTACATAGTCTGCTTTAGGTAATAACAATGGGTGTGCATCAGCAACTGCAACGGATAACCCAACTTTTGCCATCACGGGCCAATCAATGAGGTCATCACCAATGTAAGCCGTTTGCTCTTCTGTTAGTTGTAGTTTATCTAACAGTTCGCGATACGCCAAAAGCTTATCGCTTTGTCCTTGGTAAAGATATGTAATACCTAACGTTTGGGCTCTGTCTTCCAGCAATTTGGCTTTGCGCCCGGTGATAATAGCGACTTCAATACCTGAGGTTAATAGGCAGCGAATGCCATATCCATCGCGGACATTAAAGGCTTTTAACTCTTCGCCATTATTCCCCATGTAAATTAAACCGTCGGACATCACGCCATCGACATCACAGATAAGCAGTTTAATTTTAGTCGCTTTTTCTATCACAGAATTCGCTACAGACCCATAGCAAGTATTCTGATAATTAGGGTTCATTCTATTTCCTTTATGTATACTTTTCGACTTATACCACACCCGCTTGTAGTAGGTCGTGCATATGGAGAACACCCACTAATTGGTCGCCATCCGCCACTAATAACGACGTGACATGGCGAGATTGCATCAGGTTCAGCGCTTCAACAGCTAGCATGCCCGGCGCGACTCGAATACCGCCCGGCGTCATTAAATCGGCAATTTTGGCATTGTTGAGGTCGATGCCCATATCAAAAATGCGGCGTAAATCCCCATCCGTGAAAATCCCTTGAATATTCATGTCGTCATCACAAATGACGGTCATACCCAGCTTTTTACGGGTAATTTCCACAAGGGCTTCGCGTAATGAGGCACTTTTCGGAATATGAGGGACATCGTCACCGGTACTCATTAAATCACGAACTAAGAGTAAAAGTTTGCGCCCAAGTGCGCCCCCAGGATGAGACAGCGCAAAATCATCAGCTGTGAAGCCGCGGGCGGTTAATAATGCAATGGCTAACGCATCGCCCATCACTAATGTTGCCGTGGTGCTTGTTGTTGGTGCTAAACCTAGCGGGCAGGCTTCTTGCGGTACTTTTATGCATAAGTGGATATCAGCATATTTGCCCATGTTACTGTCCGGGTTATTGGTCATGCAGATCAATGGAACTTTGATACGCTTTAACACAGGCAGTAGGGCTAAAATTTCCCCGGATTCACCAGAGTTTGAAATGGCTAATACAACGTCTTTATTGGAGATCATCCCTAAATCGCCATGGCTGGCTTCTCCGGGATGCACGAAAAATGAAGGCGTTCCTGTGCTGGCAAGCGTCGCCGCAATTTTCCGTCCAATATGCCCTGATTTCCCCATTCCCATAACGACCACTTTTCCCTGACAAGCAAAGATTTGCTGACAAGCAAGGTCAAAGTCATGATTAATATATTGTTCTAGGTTTTTCAGACCTTCGCGTTCGATATGGAGAACTTCTTTACCTACTTTCTGAAAATCGATATTTGACATGTCTAATTCCATGTGTGTTTTCGGGTGAATCAAAAGTGTCGGTTGGATCCAAAGTTTCGGTTAGATCAAAAAAGAGAAATCGGATTGTATAACGAATACTTAGTATCAGTAAGTATTTTGTCTCTAAGCTTTTATGAATGTCATAGTTATTATGAATGTGATAGTTATGAGTCTCTATTAGCGATTTGAGCTCAAAAGAGCCTTTTAAGGTTTAACAGCACCGATGCCCAAAAAAAATTTTTTTAATTCTCTTACCCTTATGGTTGGATATATAAATTTCTAAGAGCTATCTTCTATTAATTAGGTAAAATATTAGTTAATACTATTTGGTTTATGTTTCTGTAAAACCCTGAATTTATTTAGGCAGAATCATAGTTTGACCTATAACGAGCTATTAAACGATGCAAGCACAGACAGAGAACTTAATCGAAGTCAAAAACATGTCATTTACACGGGGCAATAGGAAAATATTTGAAAATATTAACCTAACTGTGCCTCGTGGTAAAATTACTGCGATTATGGGGCCTTCAGGGATTGGTAAAACCACATTGCTAAGACTGATTGGCGGACAACTGCGCCCAGAGGAAGGGGAAATCTGGTTTGATGGGGATAATATTCCTGCGCTGTCTCGTTCTAAGTTATACCAATCACGTAAAAAAATGAGCATGTTATTCCAATCCGGTGCCTTGTTTACCGATATGGACGTTTTCAATAATGTGGCTTTCCCTTTGCGTGAGCACACAAATTTACCGGAATCATTGATCCATACGACGGTGATGATGAAATTAGAGGCGGTGGGGTTACGCGGAGCCGCAAAATTAATGCCATCAGAACTTTCAGGGGGAATGGCACGCCGTGCGGCGCTGGCAAGAGCTATCGCTCTGGATCCTGACCTGATTATGTTTGATGAGCCGTTTGTGGGGCAAGACCCGATTACGATGGGCGTTTTGGTCAAACTGATTGATGAACTCAACCAAGCGTTAGGGGTAACCTGCGTGGTGGTTTCCCATGACGTCCCTGAAGTGCTAAGTATTGCGGATAAAGCGTATATTGTGGCGCAGCAGCATGTTATTGCGAAAGGAACTGGGGAAGAGTTACGCGAAAACCAAGATCCGCGCGTCAGACAGTTTATGGATGGTATTGCCGATGGCCCTGTGCCATTCCGCTTTCCTGCCAATGACTATTCGGCTGATTTATTAGGGTAAATGAACATGATAATTAAGGCGATTGCTGCCTTCGGACGTCGATGGATTGAAACATTTGCGGCTTTTGGTCGAGCAGGCTATTTATTATTTGGTGCACTATTTGGCAAACCTGAGTTTGGCAAGCAGTGGCCGCTATTAGTTAAACAGCTTTATTCGGTAGGGGTTCAGTCTCTGCTCATTGTGGCGGTGTCTGGCCTGTTTATCGGCATGGTGCTCGGTTTACAAGGTTATTTGGTACTGACGACGTTCAGTGCAGAAGCCAGCCTTGGCATGATGGTCGCACTTTCACTATTACGCGAACTGGGACCGGTGGTCACAGCGCTGTTGTTTGCGGGACGAGCTGGCTCGGCATTAACCGCAGAAATTGGTTTGATGAAAGCCACTGAGCAGATTTCGAGTTTAGAGATGATGGCGGTGGATCCTCTGCGCCGTGTTGTCGCCCCAAGATTTTGGGCTGGGCTCATTAGCATGCCGCTGTTATCACTGATCTTTGTCGCCGTCGGTATTATTGGTGGAGCCATTGTCGGTGTGGATTGGAAAGGGATTGACCCCGGCTTCTTCTGGTCATCCATGCAGTCCTCTGTAGAGTGGCGACTCGATTTAGTGAACTGTTTTATCAAGAGTTTAGTCTTTGCAATCACAGTAACGTGGATTGCACTATTTAATGGTTATGATGCAATCCCAACCTCGGAAGGTATTAGCCGTGCAACGACTAAAACCGTTGTGCATGCATCATTATCGGTTCTAGGGTTAGATTTCGTACTGACAGCACTGATGTTTGGGAACTAAGTCATGCAAAGTAAAAAAAGTGAAATATGGGTGGGTTGTTTTATGTTGCTGGCGATCGCCGCAATTGTGTTTCTCTGCTTAAAAGTAGCGGATTTACAATCGATTGGTAGTCAGTCAACTTACCGAGTTTCCGCCTCTTTTGAAAACGTGGGTGGCTTAAAAGTTGGCTCTCCAATCAAAGTCGGTGGCGTTGTCGTAGGGCGAGTTGCGAATATTTCTTTAGATAAAAAGAACTATATTCCAGATGTCCAAATCGATTTGCTCAGTGAATACGACAACATTCCTGATTCTAGCTCGCTATCAATTCGTACTTCAGGCCTGCTTGGTGAACAGTATATTGCCATGAATATCGGCCCTTATGACGAAGATATGGGGATAGCGATGTTAAAAGATGGCGGTCGATTAGAAGACACTAAACCGGCTATGGTACTGGAAGATTTAATCGGTCAATTCTTGTATAAGAGTGGTGATAGCCAAGGAGTTGCACCTGCACAACATGTTGCAGCCCCCTCAGAGCCAGTCGCCCACTAAGTTATAATTCCCTGTGAACTTAAAAGGAATGAATTATGTTTAAACGTTTAATAATGATAGCGATGTTAGTGGTTGCACCATTTGCGATGGCCATTGATCAAACTAACCCGTATAAGCTTATGGAAGAAGCCGCAGCGAAAACTTTCGATCGCTTAAAAGCACAACAGCCTCAAATAAAACAAAACCCAGATTATTTACGTACCGTTGTGCGTGAAGAGTTACTGCCATATGTGCAAATTAAATATGCGGGCGCGTTGGTATTAGGCACTTATTATAAAGATGCTACCCCAGCGCAGCGCGATGCGTATTTTAAAGCATTTGAGTCGTATCTTGAGCAAGTTTACGGCCAAGCGCTGGCAATGTATCACGGTCAAACGTACACCATCGCCCCTGAACAGCCGATTGGTGACAAAAATATTATCGCTATCCGTGTGACCATCAATGACACTAATGGCCGTCCTCCAGTACGTTTGGATTTCCAATGGCGTAAAAACAGTAAAACAGGTTACTGGCAGGCGTATGACATGATTGCTGAAGGCGTCAGCATGATCACCACCAAGCAAAATGAGTGGGGTGATATTCTGCGTAAACAAGGCATTGATGGGTTAACCGCTCAATTACAACGTAGTGCCCAGGTGCCGATTACGTTAGAAGAGAGCAAGTAAGATGAGTAGTCTGTTATCTTGGACGAAAAATAACAAAACATTGGCTTTTTCCGGTATTTTAAATCGCGATTCTCTGGTTGAATTTTGGGATAAGCGTCAAGCATTGCTAGCTCAAATTGGGCACATTGATGTCGCTGATTTAACTCATGTGGATTCTACCGGACTGGCAATGCTAGTGCGCTTAAAAGGGGAGTATCAAGCCCAGCAGCGCAGTTTTAGTCTTGTTGGTGTAAGCGATAATTTGAATACCTTGATGGAATTGTACGGGGTAAAACCCCTGCTGATGGATTAAGTCAAGTTATGTAAAAAATAGCGCTTCTGTGTGTTTTTATACGCCAGAAGCGTTTTCTTTAGTTTAAGTGTTAAGCTGAATCCTTTAGGATAGATGGCTATATTTATTATCATAATTAATTACAAAATTGAGTCATTATGGATACCAACGAAATTAAACAAGTCTTAATGGAAAAGCTGTCACTGGATGAAGTGATAGTGAATGGCGATGGCAGTCATTTTCAAGTTATCGCTGTTGGCAGCCTTTTTGACGGCATGAGCCGTGTTAAACAGCAGCAAGCAGTCTATGCGCCGTTAATGGAATATATAGCGGACAATCGAATTCATGCGCTTTCAATTAAAGCTTATACCCCAGCGCAGTGGGAGCGTGATCGTAAGCTGAGTGGCCTATAAGTTTGAAAATGTAAGCGAACAGTTTGTAAAAATCTGACACACGAGAATACCAGAATGGATAAATTTTTAGTTAAAGGACCAACCCGCTTAGAAGGGGAAGTCTCTATTTCAGGCGCTAAAAACGCCGCACTACCAATCCTGTTCGCTGCTTTACTGGCTGAAGAACCAGTTGAATTACAGAATGTCCCTAAGCTGAAAGACATCGATACTACAATTAAGTTACTCAGCCAACTTGGCGTCAAAATCGAGCGTAATGGTTCGATTTTTGTTGATGCTAGCAATGTGACTGAATATTGTGCGCCGTATGATCTGGTGAAAACCATGCGTGCCTCTATTTGGGCATTAGCGCCACTGGTTGCGCGTTTTGGTCACGGTGAAGTTTCTCTACCGGGCGGTTGTGCCATTGGTGCTCGTCCAGTGGATTTACATATCAGTGGCTTAGAGAAGTTAGGTGCCAATATTGTCCTTGAAGATGGCTATGTGAAGGCAACGGTGAATGGTCGTCTGAAAGGCGCTGACATCGTGATGGACAAAGTGAGCGTTGGTGCCACTATCAGTATCATGACAGCCGCAGCGCTTGCTGAAGGAACAACCTCCATCGAGAACGCTGCCCGTGAACCTGAAATTGAAGATACCGCTAATTTCTTAAATGCGTTAGGCGCTAAAATTACAGGTGCAGGAACTGACCGCATTGTCATTGAAGGTGTGGCTCGTTTAGGTGGCGGTGTGTATCGTGTTCTGCCAGACCGTATTGAAACAGGCACATTCTTAATTGCTGCTGCGGTTTCTCGCGGTAAAGTGGTTTGCCACAATGCACGCCCAGATACGCTGGATGCGGTGCTAGCAAAATTACGTGAAGCTGGGGCTGATGTTCAAACGGGTGAAGATTGGATTAGCCTAGATATGCACGGTAAGCGCCCAAAAGCGGTTACGTTGCGTACAGCTCCACATCCTGGTTTCCCTACTGATATGCAAGCTCAATTTAGCCTATTAAACTTAGTGGCTGAAGGTACCGGTGTTATCACTGAAACTATTTTCGAAAACCGTTTTATGCATATTCCTGAATTAATTCGTATGGGTGCGCACGCGGATATCGAGAGTAATACTGTCGTGTGTCATGGCGTTGAAAAGCTTACTGGTGCGCAAGTGATGGCAACAGATTTACGTGCTTCAGCAAGCTTAGTGATTGCGGGTTGTATCGCGGATGGAACAACGACAGTTGACCGTATTTATCATATCGATCGTGGATATGAAAATATTGAAGCGAAATTAAATGCGTTAGGTGCCAATATTCAACGCGTTAAATCTGAAGAGTAATCCCAGATTGCATTGATATCATTGCAAAAATGAGATCGCAAAAACAAGAAAGGTTGTTCTTCATCAGAACAACCTTTTTTTTCGGGTTTATTTTGATATAGGGACTTGAGGATTTAGTTCGCTTGCCCTTCAGGAAGTTCTTCAATCATGATATCGATATTTTGTACGTTACCATCACGCAAAATCTGAACAGGAATTTTTGTACCAGGGCGAATTTCGGCGACATAATCCATCGTTTCTGCAGCAGAAACGGCAGGTTTTCCATCTAAAGATAAAATAATATCCCCTTGCTCAATGCCTGATTTTGCAGCAGGTCCATTGGCTGAGACTTGGAAAATCCGTAGTCCTTGAATTTGGTTGATATTATTTGTATTTGTGCGAATTTGCGGTAATTCACGAGCCGTAATGCCGATGTAACCTCGAACGACACGACCATCACGGATCAATTTTTCCATGATTTTAGTTGCTAGAGCGGTTGGGATAGCAAAACTCAGCCCTTCGGAACTGACTCCTTGCCCTGCACTGAATGAAAGTGTGTTTATACCAACCAATTCCCCTTCCGTGTTGATGAGGGCACCACCGGAGTTACCCGAGTTAATGGAGGCATCGGTTTGCAGGAAATTTTGGCGGCGTGTGGAGCTTAACCCGACACGACCTGTCGCGCTGATAATCCCTTGGGTGACTGTTTGTCCAAGGTTATAAGGGTTTCCAATCGCTAAAACCACATCCCCAACATGGGTGATGCGCTTGGTATTAATGGGGATAACAGGGAGGTTTTCAGCGTCGATTTTTAAGACTGCGAGGTCGGTAAGGGGATCTGAGCCGACTAAAAGCGCATCGAAAATTGCACCATCTTGTAGAGCGACAAGGATTTGATCAGGGTTATCCACCACATGTTTGTTGGTCACTATGTAGCCATTAGCGCTTAATATCACCCCGGAGCCAAGAGATTGTAGTTCTCGACCAGATTGGGAAAAACTTCCCTTAGAACTGCTATAGACATACACCACTGCAGGCGCAGCACGGCGTACGGCTTTGTTATAGCTCACAGGCTCACTATTGGTTTTTCCATACAGTAAATCAGCCAGTCCCTGTGGGCGCAATGAGGGGACAGCCACAATAATGATTGAGGCAGTGACCAATCCAAGCAGGACAGACACAAGCAGCTTTTTGACCATGTTAAAGGTTACCAAGTTCGCTAGGGTGGAAATGACAGACAGAGAGATGCTTTGAGCATAACATAAAAAAACGGGTACAGCAGAGTGATACTGTACCCGTTTTATTGATTTATGTGTGGTAACTTAATGAATTAGTTTTTCATTAATAGGTAGAGAGTTTCACCACCACGCAGCACTTTCATCGCTAATACGGGTGGTTTGCTGTCGATGATTTTGCGGAATTGGTCGATACTTTCCACGCGAGTGTCATTCACGCCAAAGATCAGGTCGCCTTTCGCTAAACCAACCGCAGCAGCTGGAGACTTAGGTGCCACACTGTCAACTTGCACCCCTTTGGTATTGCTAACAACGGCATTGGAAATAGTGGCACCTAATAAGGACTCACTCAGTTTTTCCGCGTTGGTTGCAGAACCTTCATCGCTTTCTAGCACCACTTTCACTTCCATTGGTTTGCCTGAACGGATTAGACCAAGCGTGATTTCTTTGCCTAACTGGCTGGTACCAATTTTTGCTCTTAATTCAGCGAAGCTATTAATACGCTTACCATCAACGGAAACTAAAACGTCACCTGATTTGATGCCTGCTTTTGCCGCTGATGATTTTGGAATGACTTCACTGACGAAGGCACCACGTTGTGCATCGATATTAAAGGCTTTGGCGATATCAGAGTTCATCTCTGTACCTTTAATACCTAAAATTCCGCGTTTAACTTCACCGTGTTTAATCAGCTGCTCGCTCAGGCTTTTCGCCATATTGCTCGGGATAGCAAAGCCGATGCCAATATTTCCGCCACCCGGCGCTAAAATTGCTGTGTTAATCCCAATCAGTTCACCGTTTAAGTTAACCAGAGCGCCACCAGAGTTACCTCGGTTAATTGAGGCGTCAGTCTGGATAAAGTTTTCTAAGCCTTCCAGATTTAATCCGCTACGACCTAACGCAGAGATAATCCCAGATGTAGCAGTTTGGCCTAAACCGAATGGGTTACCAACGGCGACGGCAAAATCACCAACACGCAGTTTATCAGAGTCTGCAATAGAAACTGCGGTGAGGTTTTTGATATCTTTTGCATTGCTGATTTTTAATAAAGCAATGTCAGTTTGTGGATCTTTACCAATCAGTTTAACGTCAATTTCACGACCGTCATTGAGCTGAATTTGAATTTTATCAGCACCATCAATAACGTGATTATTGGTTAAAACATAACCTTGTGTCGCATCGATGATGACGCCAGAACCTAAACCTTCAAATGGGCGCACGCTTTGTTGTTGTGAAGGTACATTTGGACCAAAGAAGAATTTCAGTTCTTCAGGAATTTGTTGATTTTGTACACGGGTGCCTGAAACATGGATATTCACGACGGCAGGCAGCACTTTTTCCAGCATAGGCGCTAAGCTCGGCATGTTTTGGCTTTGTGCAGTTACAGGTAATGTGGCCGGTAATGCGGCACTACTGATTGCTGGGATCGTGGACAGGGTTAAACCTAAACTCATTGCGACTGCTGTCAGAAAGAAATTTTTTCTTTTCATCATTCCGTAGATTCTCTCAATAGAAAATATCAGCTCATATGAATGGTACCTATAAACGGTACACTAAGGTCATATGGGCGGAGGTATTTTGGGGTCTCAAATAATATTATACTGATGACTATGACCACGGATTATGCGGAAAAGTTCCCTATGCGGATAGTACTTATCCACAATTTTACATCGATTTACATGATGTTTAGGTGAAATGCTAACTTCTATACAGTAGCTAAACTAACTATAAGATTTTATTCGGAATTGGAGTGATGCAGCGGGGAAATAACACCACCAGTAACGGGCGCTACTGGTGGCATAATCAAAAAATTACTTCTCTTTTTCTTCGAGAGGGCGGAACAGTCCTGAAGCACCTTCGGAGTAATCTCTTGGTGGCATTTTAACCGGTGCTTGGTCATTATCGGCTTCAGATTCAGTCAAACGATAATGGAATGGGTTATCCTGCATATCCGGCATTAACTCGGAAGAGCTTTGCGCCATATGTTGATACAGTTGGCGATAGTCGCGTGCCATTTTATCCAATAACTCTGCGCTGCGAGCAAAATGGCTAACGAGTTCTTTACGATACTCTTCCAGCTCAGTGCTTTTTTTGTCTAATTCAGCCTGTGCTGTTTTTTGTTGACGAAGTTTTGGATTGCCATAACGCACAACCAATGCGCCGATGATAAAGCCAACAACTAATCCTATTAGTGCATACTCCCAAGTCATGCTAACTCCTTCGTTTACTTCAATCAAAATTCACAGAAAATGGTCGCCAAAATTTAGCTCGATTACCCTAACTATACCTGCTAATAGCAAATCTGTTAATGCTAAAGAGTGGAATAATAAAGCGAAATTCCTTACTCTATGCCGAATAGTTAATCGAAAGTTAAATGCTAACAGAATCTGGTTATAATAAAGGCAGTGTATATCATATAACGGTAAAAAAAACCGAAAATTTTAAGGATCACTGAGTTGATGTCACCGATGACCCCTACCATGCGTTACCAACAAGCTCTTGAGCAAGGCAATTACCAGCCAGATGACGTACAAAAACAAGCCGTAGAGCGATTAGACAAGATTTATCAGCAACTTTGTAGTGCTACGCCTTGCTTTCCAAATGAAAGACCAAATGGTCTAAAACAACGCTTTGGACGCTTGTTAGGGAAATCATCCACAAAAACCTGCGAGCCAGTTCAGGGGTTATATATGTGGGGGGGGGTAGGTCGCGGTAAAACGTGGTTGATGGACATGTTCTACGACAGTTTACCGGGAGAACGCAAATTGCGTTTACACTTTCATCGCTTTATGAAGAAAGTGCAGGAAGACTTAATGGCGCTGCAAGGACAGGAAAATCCGCTCGACATTATTGCTGATGAATTTAAAAAGCAGACGGATATTTTGTGTTTCGATGAGTTTTTTGTCTCGGACATTACCGACGCGATGATCCTAGGAACTCTATTAGAAGGGCTATTTGCGCGGGGCATCACATTAGTCGCGACATCCAACATCATCCCTGACAACCTTTACCGCAACGGGTTGCAACGCGCTCGCTTTTTGCCTGCTATCGAACAGATAAAAAAATATTGTGACGTAATGAATGTGGATGCAGGGATCGACTATCGCTTGCGTACGCTGACTCAAGTCCATCTATTTTTATCGCCAGTTAATGAACAAAATCGCCATCATTTAGATGAGGTGTTTGTAAAACTGGCGGGGAAGGAAGGGCAGCAAAACCCAATATTGGAAGTGAATCATCGGAAAATGCAGGCAATTCGTTCTGCTGAAGGTGTTTTAGCGATTAGCTTCAAAGTACTGTGTGAAGAGCCTCGTAGCCAAAACGACTATATATACCTCTCAAATTGTTATCATACGGTATTGCTCTATGACGTCCCCGTGATGGGGCTGAAAGATGAAAATCCTGCCAGACGTTTTCTCGCGCTTATTGATGAGTTCTATGAACGTAAGGTAAAATTGATGATCAATGCACAGGTGCCGATGGATTCACTTTATCAAGGGCAACTTTTGGCGTTTGAATATCAGCGCTGCCTTTCTCGCTTGCAAGAAATGCAAAGTGAAGAATATTTGAAAATTCCGCATTTATCATAGAAGCCAAAGAGGAAATAGGTCTCAAGGATGTCGTTTTCCCTCTGGATTTTTGCGTGATTTTTGAGCATGTCGCACTAATTATTTATTTGAACGTAAAAAAAATGCATTTGGGGTCGATTTTTGTTGCTGACTTCTCTATAATCTTGCGACCCCACGTTACGGCGTTGTTTTTTATTTCCCAAAAAATAACGCATTAATGCCAGCTAGGCTGCTCGAAGGGGTGGGTTTGCTGGACAATGAGTCGCGTGAACCTCGCTGTATTTTACGAACATGAGTGTTCACACAACGTGTAACTTCAATATTGGGTAAGTTTTAATGAAAACTTTTACAGCTAAACCAGAGACCGTAAAACGCGACTGGTATGTTGTTGATGCAGATGGCAAAACTTTAGGCCGTCTTGCAACTGAAATTGCTAGCCGTCTGCGCGGTAAGCATAAAGCGGAATATACTCCGCACGTGGATACTGGTGATTACATCATCGTTCTGAATGCAGAAAAAATTGCTGTTACCGGCAAAAAACGCGAAGACAAAATCTACTATCGCCACACTGGCCATATTGGTGGAATCAAGCAAGCAACTTTCGAAGAGATGATTGCTCGTAGTCCTGAGCGTGTGCTTGAAATCGCGGTTAAAGGCATGTTGCCAAAAGGACCTCTGGGTCGTGCAATGTACCGTAAACTGAAAGTTTACGCAGGTAATGAGCACAACCACGCGGCACAACAACCGCAAGTTCTTGACATTTAATCGGGATTATAGCAATGGCTGAAAATCAATACTACGGCACTGGTCGCCGCAAAAGCTCATCTGCTCGTGTCTTTATTAAGCCGGGTAGCGGTAACATCACAATCAATCAACGTACACTGGAACAATACTTTGGTCGCGAAACTGCGCGCATGGTAGTTCGTCAGCCGTTAGAATTGATTGAAATGTTAGGAAAATTTGACCTGTACATCACTGTTAAAGGTGGTGGTATCTCTGGTCAGGCAGGCGCAATCCGTCACGGTATTACACGTGCACTGATGGCTTATGACGAGACTCTTCGTTCTGATCTGCGTAAAGCTGGTTTTGTTACCCGTGATGCGCGTTCTGTTGAACGTAAGAAAGTGGGTCTGCGTAAAGCACGTCGTCGTCCACAGTTCTCCAAACGTTAATTTATTGCCTTCTGGGCATAAAGTTGATGAAAAAGCCCGTCTTTATGACGGGTTTTTTATTGCCTAAAATAAATCAAATATTGAGCCATCATGATTTAATTAAAATAAAGACAGGTAAAAGATATTATTTTATTATTCCACTCGCTTTTTGCGTGCTATCTCAAATGCAATAAAATATAACTATCAACTATTGAGTTAACTTCAAGGTTTTAATTTTTTGCTATCGCAAACTTAAGGTTGAATGAACTGATTTTGATGGTGTTATTCCTCTATAATAAAATTAACCGATGATTTTCTCTAGGTTAGCCCCCTAAGCTGTACAAAATCTGTTAGACTATGCCCCAGTTTTTTATTTGATTATTTCTCGCTTTCATGAAGCGAGAGGGTTGTGCTGACTTTCAAAATGGATCTTGAAGGTTAAGTACATGGGATTTTAAAAATGGAAATAATGAATTAATCCTTATTTAAGGATCATTATTTTTATCATTTGGAGGTTTTAATGGCTGTTGCTCCTAATAAACGTTCGGTAATGACATTGTTTTCAGGCCCAACTGATATTTTTAGCCATCAAGTACGTATTGTGCTTGCTGAAAAAGGTGTTAGCGTTGAGATTGAACATGTCGAACCTGGTCATATGCCTCAAGACCTTATTGATCTTAACCCATATCAAAGCGTTCCAACGCTGGTGGATCGTGACCTAACTTTGTATGATCCAGATATCATCATGGAATACCTCGATGAGCGCTTCCCTCATCCACCATTAATGCCTGTTTACCCAGTGGCTCGTGGTACTAGCCGCCAGCTGATGCATCGTATTCGCAGAGACTGGTACTCATTGATGGCCAAAATCGAGAAGGGCACAGCACAAGAGGCAGATGCAGCTCGTCGCCAATTAGCGGAAGAACTGATCGCAGTTTCACCTGTACTGGCTGAGATGCCATTCTTTATGAGTGATGAATTCAGCTTAGTTGATTGCTATTTAGCACCGCTATTATGGCGCTTACCTATCTTAGGGATCGAATTAAAGCCAGCAATCAGCAAACACTTACAGATGTACATGCAGCGTGTATTTGAACGCGATGCATTTTTAGCATCATTAACTGAATTAGAGCGTGAAATGCGCCTGTCAGCACGAGGCTAAGTCGGATGATGGAAATGGCACCAATGACACCACGTCGCCCTTATCTGCTGCGCGCCCACTATGAGTGGTTGCTGGATAACGATATGACTCCGCATTTGGTGGTTGATGTCACTCTTCCCATGGTGAATGTTCCAATGGAATTTGCGCGTGATGGGCAAATTGTTTTAAATGTTGCCCCGCGTGCAGTGGGGAACTTTGAAATTACCAACGAAGAAGTGCGTTTTAATGCGCGATTCGGTGGTGTACCTCGTCAGGTATATGTACCAATGGCAGCTATCATGGCGGTCTATGCTCGTGAAAATGGCGCTGGTATGATGTTTGAACCTGAAGCGGCTTATGATGAGCACTTTGATGGGGAAGACAATGCAACTGATGAAGCACTATCTGACAACATCGTACTGGTTCATGATGAAGCCACTCAAACTGAAGAGCCTTCATTCCCAGATGATGAGCCACCAAGACCACCGAAAGGTCGTCCAGCGTTACGGGTTGTGAAATAAGCACAAATCGTGGCCGTTAACATAGATATAGAAAATGCTAAAAAGAGGAAGAAATTCCTCTTTTTTTATACCTGAAGAAAACTCATTATTCCTTCTGCTGCACCACGCCCTTCAGCAATCGCTGTCACCACCAAATCAGAACCGTGTACCACATCTCCCCCTGCAAAAATTTTAGGGTGTGAAGTTTGGTAAGCATAATGATGATGACGAGGTGCCACTATTCTACCGTCCGTATCGCGCTGTATGGAATGTGCGCTAATCCATGGCATATCATCAGATTCAAAACCAAACGCAATAATGACAACATCAGCAGAGTGTGTAATTTCTTCCGATTCTGTGGAATTCGATAATGTGCTGGCGAAATGGACACCAATAACTTGCCCCTCGGAATTAGTGTTAATCCCAATAGGTTGTAAGTGAAAATGGAACTGTGCGCCTTCTTCTTGGGCGTGTAGGACCTCTCGTGGTGTTGCTGACATTTCTGAAGCGTCACGACGGTAGATACAACTGACTTTGCTCGCACCTTGGCGGATAGCGCTGCGGATACAATCCATCGCGGTATCTCCTGCGCCCAATACAGTCACATTTTTATTTTCCAGTGATACATAAGGATATCGGGGATCGTCAGCGTAGCCTAATAAATGACGTGCATTGCCCACTAAATAAGGCAGTGCTTGATAAACGCCTATAGCGCCTTCGTTGGGGAGATTCCCTGTAACTGGATGATGGGTGCCGGTTCCAATAAAAATCGCATCAAACTCATTGAGCAACATTTCTAGAGGGATATGCAGCCCAATCTCGGTGTTAAGTTTAAAGATAATCCCCATTTCTTCAAAAATACGTCGTCGGTGCTGCATTATCTGTTTTTCTAATTTAAATGCGGGAATACCAAAAGTGAGTAACCCGCCGATTTCAGGATGTTTATCAAACACCGTTGCTTGAACGCCGTGGCGAGCCAACACATCGGCACAGGAAAGACCTGCGGGACCCGCGCCGATAATTGCGACACGTTTACCTGTCTCCCTAACATGGGAAAGGTCAGGACGCCAACCTTGCTCAAACGCACTATCGGTAATATAGCGCTCCAAATGCCCAATCGTGACGGAACCAAAGGTTTCATTCAGGACACAAGCGGCTTCACACAATCGTTCCTGTGGGCAAATTCGACCGCAAATTTCAGGCAAGCTGTTGGTGTGATGACAAAGCTCTGCCGCCTCAAGAACTCGACCTTCTCCAGCCAGCTTTAACCAATTTGGGATAGGGTTATGGAGTGGGCATTTCCACTCACAATAGGGGCTGCCACAACTTAAGCAACGCTGGGCTTGATGCTGAGCTTCAATGCCGCTTATTGGCTGGTAAATTTCCACAAACTCAATTTTGCGGATTGTCAGCGCTTTTTTACGAGGTTCAAGACGGGGAGAACCCATATGTGAAGAGGACATAGGCACCTTTCCGGCCAAATTCTTTTACGGGAATGATATAAATTAAAGTTTACTTTGATAGCATTGATATAAATAGTGATTATCGTAATAAAGTTACTAATACACGGGTGAATATCCCATTGTGACCGACGATTTAATGAGCAGGATCGATATTTCGTATGAAACCCCATCCGAAACAGCCCTGTTTGATATATGATTCTGTGAGAATTTAACTAAGGGGTGGTTATGAAAGTACTTCGCGGTCTTGCACAATACTATGTTGACCTGATGATGAAGCTAGGCTTAGTGCGTTTCTCTTTGCTTCTCGCGTCAGCGTTAGTTGTGCTCGCCATGATAATGCAAATGGCGGTAGCGATTTTTCTTCGAGGACAAGTCGATAGCCTCGATATGGTCGGCTCCATTTTCTTTGGCTTAATTATTACGCCATTAGCCGTTTATTTTCTTTCGGTGGTGGTAGAACAATTAGAAGAGTCCCGTCAACGTTTAACGCGCATGGTTGATAAACTCGAAGTGATGCGAAAGCGTGATGCGGAACTGAATACTCAGCTTCAAGGCAATATTGAGCAACTTAACTTAGAAATTTTAGAGCGTGAAAAAGCCGAAAGCGCTCATCTTGAGTTGTTAGAGCAACTCAAACAAGAAATGAAATACCGCGAACAGACTCAAATTGAGTTCGAACAGCAATCTGTTTTACTGCGTTCATTCCTCGATGCTTCCCCTGACCTTGTTTATTATCGTAATGAAAATAATGAGTTTTCTGGCTGTAATCGAGCAATGGAGCTACTCACCGGTAAGAGTGAAAAACAGCTAGTCGGTTTAACGCCTCTGGACATTTATGATGAAGAAATTGCCGCCAAAGTGATGGAAACGGATGAGAAAGTTTTCAGACACAATGTGGCATTAACCTATGAACAGTGGTTAGTTTACCCAGATGGGCGAAAAGCCTGTTTTGAGCTGCGAAAAGTGCCATTTTATGATCGTGTAGGGAAGCGTCACGGGCTAATGGGGTTCGGGCGTGATATTACCGAGCGTAAGCGCTATCAGGAGGCGTTAGAGAACGCCAGTAGAGAGAAGACTACCTTTATTTCTACTATCAGCCACGAGCTTCGTACGCCGCTTAATGGGATTGTGGGGCTTAGTCGCATTTTACTGGATACTAAGCTTACCAAAGAACAATCGAGCTATTTAAAAACTATTCACGTCAGTGCCGTCACCTTAGGCAATATTTTTAATGATGTGATTGAAATGGACAAAATCGAGCGTCGCAAAGTCCAATTGGATAACCAGCCTGTGACATTGCCCGAATTTGTGAACGATTTAGAAAACTTAAGCGGGCTACTGGTTCAGCCGAAAGGTTTGAAGTTTGTCATGGATGTCGCTCATGGCTTACCTAAAACTATTCTGACGGATGGAACTCGTTTACGCCAAATTCTGTGGAACTTAATCGGTAATGCGGTGAAATTCACTCAGAAAGGTGAAGTTAAATTAAGCATTTGGCGTGAAGCGGATGACAAGCTGTTTTTCCAAGTCAAAGATAGCGGCATCGGTATTCCGAAAGATGAATTAGATAAAATCTTTGCTATGTATTATCAAGTTCGTGACTCCGCCGGTGGACGTCCTGCAACGGGAACGGGGATTGGGCTTTCTGTATCCCGTAGGTTAGCACAAAGTATGGGTGGTGATATCCGCGTGGAAAGCGATATTGGGCATGGTTCAACATTTACATTGTCGATTATAGCCCCTGAGGTTGAGGCTGAAATCGAAGAGCAGCAACAGCACGAAGATGATTATCCATTACCAGCGCTCCATATCTTACTAGTAGAAGATATTGAACTAAATGTGGTTGTGGCGTGTTCTGTGCTGGAAAACCTTGGTAACACGGTTGATGTTGCAATGACAGGTAAAGACGCGTTAGAGATGTTCGCACCTGGGGAATATGACTTAGTTCTACTGGATATCCAACTTCCTGATATGACGGGGTTAGATATCTCTAAACAGCTTAAACAACAGTATGATAAGGATGATTTACCACCATTAATCGCTCTGACTGCGAATGTCCTCAAAGACAAGAAAGAGTACTTCGATGCGGGGATGGATGGTGTTCTGAGCAAACCATTATCGGTTCCTGCGCTCACTCAAGTGATTGAGCAATTCTGGGGCGAAAATGCATCTTCAAATGACAAGCATGAGGAGCAAGTGGATATGGCTGAAGTTGATGAGTCAATTTTAGATTGTGAAATGTTAGAGCAATACATTGAATTAGTTGGACCAAAACTGATTTATGACGGCTTAGAAGTATTTGAAAAAATGCTACCAGGCTATTTAGCGATTCTCGATTCCAATATGGTGGCTAAAGATCAGAAGGGAATTGTTGAGGAAGCTCACAAAATCAAAGGTGCCGCAGGTTCAATTGGACTAAAAAATTTACAGAAACTTGCTCAGCAGATCCAATCCCCTGAATTACCAGCATGGTGGGACAATGTGCAAGAGTGGGTTGATGAGTTAAAGCAGGATTGGAAATCAGATATAGAAACATTAAGAAACTGGGTGGATGGCCGCACAAAAAAATAACCCCAACCTAAGTTGGGGTGCGCGAATACTGCGCCAACACCAGGGAAATCATTGATTCGCTTATAATTTTTATCTTAGGCGAATCATTAAAATGCATTTGTCACGACTCAGACGTTATCAAGATACCAAAATTTATCGAACCTGTTACAAGATTCATTAAAATCTGTGATGAAGATTGATGTTTGTCTGCTTTCGCTCTGGGGAGTAATTTACTACAAAAGGACGAAGATATGAAATCAATTGCGGTAATTTTAAGTGGCTGTGGTGTTTTTGATGGAAGCGAGATCCATGAATCAGTATTAACTATGCTTGCTTTAAGTAAAAATAACGCAAAAGTTCACTTTTATGCGCCAGATGAATATCAAGCTACTGTAATTAATCATGTTAATGGTGAATTAAAAACAGAAAAACGCAACCAAATGGAAGAGTCTGCACGTATTTCTCGTGGGAAAATAGCGCCTTTGTCATCAGCAGATGCCTCTAAGCTAGATGCCCTTATAATTCCTGGTGGTTTTGGTGTCGCAAAAAATTTATGCGATTTTGCGGTGAAAGGAAGCGAATGTGAAATTAATAAACAACTATTAAGTTTGGTACAGGCAATGCACCAACAGAAAAAGCCGCTAGGGCTGATGTGTATTGCTCCTGTCATGCTACCGAAGATGTTAAATACATCAGTGAAATTGACGATTGGCAATGATACTGAAACGATTGCCCAAATTGAAAAGATGGGTGGGCAGCATGTTGTTTGCACGGTTGATAACATTGTGGTTGATGAATATAACAAAGTTGTTACAACACCTGCTTATATGCTGGCTCAATCCATTGCTGAGGCAAATATAGGTATCAATAAGCTGGTTGAGAAAGTATTAGAAATGGCGTAATTAACTCAATGCAAAAGTTTGTTTCTCGGTTGTGGTATTGGTTAAAGAAGATCACACTTTCATTACTTGCCCTCTGGCTAGTGTCTGTGGTGATCTTCAAATTTATCCCTGTTCCCTTTTCTGCAGTGATGGTCGAAAGACAGCTTTCCGCATGGGTAAGCTTTAATTTTTCTTATGTTTCTCATTCGACTTGGGTGAGTGAAAAACAGATTTCTCCCTATCTTTATCTCGCTGTCATTGCTTCTGAAGATCAAAATTTTCCTCATCATTGGGGATTTGATCTTGATGCAATTGAGCGAGCATATAAACATAATTCGAGTAATAAACAGACAGTTAGAGGGGCTTCAACAATCTCTCAGCAAACGGTAAAAAACTTATGGTTATGGGATGGACGAAGCTGGGTAAGAAAAGGACTTGAAACAGCAATGACTCCTGTTATGGAGTTAATGTGGTCAAAAACTCGGATCATTACTGTTTATCTTAACATTGCAGAGTTTGGAGAGGGGGTTTTTGGTGTTGAAGAGGCTGCAAATAAATTTTTCAATAAGCCTGCTAGCAAGCTTTCCCGGCAGGAAGCTGCACTTTTAGCTGCTGTTTTACCTAACCCTCATCGATTCCATGTGAAAAACCCATCTTCATATGTTTTGAAAAGGCAAGCATGGATACTTAATCAGATGAGCTTATTAGGAGATAGGAATTATCTGAAAAATAACGGTATAGGTGAGGAATAAGAAAAAAGCCATGAATTTGACTTCATGGCTTGGCTCTTTGTAACAATAGGTTACTATTTATAATCAATTGAGATAAGTAAATGCAGTCGTTACACGACGAACGCCATCCGTTTCACTCGCAATTTTTGCAGCTGCAGCACCTTCTTGCTGAGTGAGTACGCCTAATAAGAAGACTTCACCATTCTCAGTGATGACTTTAACGCTGCCTGACTTCACTTCGTCACTGGCTAAAATCTTAGATTTCACTTTAGTGGTTAACCAAGTGTCTTTTGACGCGGTACCTAAATCAACGGGCTGACCTTGTCGAACCTCGTTATACACTTTTTCTGTACCATCGACGTTACTGGCGATTTGTTTGGCTTTATCTGCCCATGACATATCGGGAGATTGCCCCGTTAACAAGACATTGCCTTTATACGCCGTTGCAATAATACGGGCTTTGCTGGTGATATCTTTGTCTTTGTTAAGTTGGCCACTGACTCGGGCTTCTAATGTGCCATCATCAACTTGCTGACCAACAGAACGAGGGTCTGTAGCGCTTTTGGTAGCTACTGCAGCAGTACCCACAACAGCTGCACCAATACAGCCTTGTAAAAGAACCGCGCTAAACGCTATGGCAAAAATCGGAAGTAATCGCATTTTGTCTCCTTAGTCGTTCTGATGAGGAAAGAGCGTGTTATCGATAAGGTCACACAGACAATTCACTGTGAGTAAGTGTACCTCTTGAATTCTGACACTATGCTGGGATGGAATGCGAATTTCAACATCCTGTGGTCCTAAAAGACCCGCTAATTCGCCGCCATCATAGCCAGTGAGTGCGACGATAGTCATATCGCGCGTTACTGCAGCTTCTACGGCTTTAATAATATCGGCACTGTTACCGTGGGTTGAGATGGCCATTAATACATCACCATGCTGGCCCAGAGCTCGAACTTGTTTTGCATAAATTTCAGTTGGTTGCTTGCTTCCCGAAATCGCGGTGAGCACGGTATTATCCGTATTTAGCGCGAGAGCGGGTAAACTTGGGCGCTCGGTTTCAAAACGGTGGATCATGCTCGCTGCAAAACGCTGTGCTGTTGCTGCGGATGCGCCATTGCCACAACACAAAATTTTATTACCATTAAGCAGTGACTGTACCATCATCATTGCAGCACGAGAAATTGCATCGGGCAGGGCTTCAGCTGCGGCAATTTGAGTTTGGATGCTTTCAGTAAAGCAAACTTTTATTCTATCTAGCACTTACTTATATTCCTGTTCACTAAGATTAAATGCGTTTTGAATCCACTGAAATTGCTTGCCGGTGATTGCACAGATATCAAAGCGGCAGGGTGTTGTTTCAAAACTTTCTTGTCGTTGAGCAAGCCAATATTGTGCAGTGGACAATATTTTTCTGCGTTTGTGCCAGTTTACTGATAAAAGTGCGTCTCCGTAATCACTATTCTTGCGAAAACGAACCTCTACGAATACCCAGCCTGATTTATCTCGCATGATCAAATCGATTTCTCCTGCACGATTTCGAACATTGCGTGCGACAAAAGCGAGCCCTTGCTGCTTTAAATAGGAGAGCGCTTGGTTTTCGTAATATCGACCAGTCAACCATTTTAATGATTTTTTAACGGTTTTCATGACATCCTTGTCTGAAAAATAGGCAATAATAAAGCGACCTTGTTTAATTTATTGCGCAGGCTTTACTTGCCCTTGCTTAAATTGCAGCCACGGTAATTCGCGATAAATAACACAGTTATCATGCACACTTAACGTACCGGATGCACCGTTAACACGGAACTGGTCACTGTGTTGCTGCAGGTTATCGTAGTTATTCGCCAGTGACCATGCATCAATACCCATCGCATACAGGCGGAACAGCGAATAATCGTTATTCACTTTGCCTTGAGCTTGTTTGCGTAGGTTGTTGTTTGCACCAGCAAGTAATGGAACTTCACTGAATTTCACGCCTTCCATTTCGAAACGATAATCGGCATTTGAGTTCCCTTGGTTACTGCGCGAACTCGCATATAAAGCAGGGCGCTGACGGGAACTGATCGCCATATCGATCATCGGTTTGACGAGGGTTAATTCGTCGCGTGTTGCCACGATATAAACTGCATCAACACTGCCACTGGTTGGAGCTATTCCTTGGGTACCGACACTGATTGGGGTACCCGTCATGCGGATCCCTTGACCACGGTTGATCGACTCTTTTAAGGATGCAGTAGAACCAAATGTTTGCATTAGTGCAGTACCACCGCCTTTTGCTTGCCACTCTTCGGCAAATGCTTTTGCGATGCGATCCCCAAATGGGGATGCAGGTACTAGCACTAACGGCATCTGCTTACCGTCTAATCTCATTTGGTTAGCGGCATTTTTCGCTTCATCTTCAGGGGATAAAGAGAAATAACATAAATTTGCACGCGGCTGTAATTGGTTAGCGTCTAATTCATTCAGTGCCAGTACATTGACGGGCATATTCATTTGAGCAATAGCTTGCACCTCTGGCTTCAGTAGCGGTCCAACAATTAAGTTATACCCTTCAGAAGTGGCTTGAGCGACTAATTGAGGGATCGCTTTGCCTTGGGTATCAAAGACTTTAACGTTTTGGGTATTGGTTGGCGTTGCATCAATGCGTACGCTGGATGCAGCAACTTCGGAATTGGCATTTTCATTAACTGTTGCAGCCACTTCTTGGTAAATCTGGTCTAGCACATTATTACCGGAGCTTTGTGGCGCAGTCGGTGCTGCGGCAGCTTGGGATGCAGGGCCTGAAGGTAAACCTTTTTGTGCATCAAGGAAGCCTTGCATGATGGCTTGACCAAAGACTTGGCCTTGCCCGCTCATCGGTAAAAATAGCGCAATACGTGGATTCGCACCGACTTTGGTGACTGTCCCTTGAACTAATGCGCTTGGCAGATTTTTGGCACCCGGATTATGTGGGTAGCGAGTTTTCCAGTCTTCGATGCCAGTACGTAGTGCCTCTGGGTCATCTTTATTATTTTGGTAGATATCCAGAAGGTCGACCCAGCCCAGTAGAATATTTTCGTTAGCTTCGATTCCTTGAATCTGTTCTGGCTTCATCTGTGTTAACATCTGCCACAGAGAATCAATATTCGCCTGATGTTGTGCAGGATCGGTTAGCAGAGGCTCTTGGCTGATAAAAGCACGCAGGACATCCATTGATGGTTTGCCTTGAGCGGCATCGATAACGGATTGGTAATGGCTGGCATCAGAAACGCTAGGCTGCTGGGTTGTTGTCGAGGTTGTCGATGATTCGATTTGGCACCCTGTTAATGCCAACGTGGACAACATCGCAGTGCAGATTAATCTTTTTTTCAAATGCAAAAAAATTGAAGGACGCATACTGTATCCAATGGTGTATTTTTCAATTGCTTAATTTTAAACCGGCTATTCGGATGAAACAATGAATCAACCTAATCAAGCAGTGGTTATGGCATCTACGCTGTACATCGTGCCAACCCCAATTGGTAACATGGGAGATATCACGCAACGCGCGTTAGATGTGCTTAAACATGTTGACCTAATTGCTGCGGAAGACACAAGGCACTCAGGCATTCTCTTACAGAATTTTGCCATCAATGCGCGCATGTTTGCGCTACATGATCATAACGAGCAGCAAAAAGCAGATCAATTAATTAGCAAGCTTCAACAAGGGGATAGTATCGCATTAGTCTCGGATGCAGGTACACCTTTAATTAATGATCCTGGCTATCACTTAGTCAATCGCTGCCGTGAAGCGGGGATCCGTGTTGTCCCATTACCGGGCGCTTGTGCGGCTATCACCGCCTTGTCAGCAGCGGGTTTACCTTCAGACCGTTTCTGTTATGAAGGATTCTTACCCGCGAAAACTAAGGGACGCAAAGATGTTTTGCAATCCTTAGAACAAGAGACTCGAACACTTATTTTTTATGAATCCACTCATCGCTTGTTAGACAGTTTAGCAGACATGGTGGAAGTGTGGGGTCCTGAGCGCCGTGTGGTTTTAGCCCGAGAATTGACCAAAACATGGGAATCGATTGAAGGGCGTCCAGTTGGTGAATTACTCGAATGGGTAAAAGAAGATGAAAACCGTCATCGCGGTGAAATGGTGCTAATTGTAGAAGGGTATAAGCCACAAACGGATGAATCGGCAATTACGCCAGATGTTATTCGTACGTTGGGTTTACTGCAAAAAGAGTTACCACCAAAAAAAGCGGCCGCGATCACCGCAGAAATTTATGGCCTGAAGAAAAACCAGTTATATAAACTGATGCTAGACCAACAAGACGGCGAGTGATTTTTGTCCAAGTGCAAGCTTTGACGTAATTTGCCTGCCATTGAGTCTGTACAAGCTAGCGTAAAGTGCCTATAATTCGCCGCGGAGTTGGTCAGACAACCGCTGCTTTATCGTAGTCCCTTCGGGAGACGGGTAGAGGGGAGGAAAGTCCGGGCTCCATAGGGCAGGGTGCCAGATAACGTCTGGGAGGCGCGAGCCTACGACAAGTGCAACAGAGAGCAAACCGCCGATGGCCTGTTTACAGGATCAGGTAAGGGTGAAAGGGTGCGGTAAGAGCGCACCGCGCGACTGGCAACAGTTCGTGGCATGGTAAACTCCACCCGGAGCAAGACCAAATAGGGGTTCATATGGTGCGGCCCGCATTGAACTCGGGTAGGTTGCTGGAGCCAGTGCGCAAGTGCTGGCCTAGATGAATGGTTGTCCACGACAGAACCCGGCTTACCGACCAACTCCAATTTTTTCGTCATACTTCAAGTTGTGACTGCGTTGGCTTCACTCGTCAACCCTAGTCACATACTTGTGTATGCTCCTAGGGATTTCCTCATTTTGCCGCCTTGGCACACCTCGAATTATTTAGAAAAAATTTTTTCGTCATATTTAGTGGTGTAACGGCGTTAGCTTCATTCAGCCACATGAGTCACATACTTATGTATGCTCCCCGCGTTGTCCACATTTTGCTGCCTTGTGACTACACTAACTCTTTAGAAAAAATCTGAGTTTGCTAACTTCCATTTACTACCTTCTATTTACTTATCTTCCTATCAATACGCCATATCCACCGTCAACATCGCAAGGCAGTGATGCAAATCAATACGAGTGCTGGGGACTTAAATACAATAATGGTATTTAAAATGCATGTTAAAGAGATAGGCGGACATGGCAAAGAAACCCTCAGTACGATACCCACGTCGTCCTGGCACAATTGGTGGAAAACTCCCTTGGAATGATTGGCGTAACGCCTCGACATGGCGGAAAGTCGTGCAAATCACGCTTTTAGCGATCAACATTTATATCGGCATTACCTTCTATTACTGGGTGCGCTATTACGAAACGGGCGGTGCGACGCTGTATCTTCCACGTCCGGGAGGCATTGAAGGCTGGCTGCCCATCGCGGGATTAATGAACTTAAAATACGCCATCGAAACAGGGGGGCTACCTCCCATTCATGCCGCATCAATGTTTCTCTTGGCTTCCTTTATTATCATCAGTTTATTACTGAAAAAATCCTTTTGCTCATGGCTGTGCCCGATAGGCACAATATCGGAATACATCGGGAAAATAGGTCAGAAACTGTTTCATTTTCAAATCAACGTACCTAAATGGCTCGATATTCCTTTAAGAGGATTAAAATACCTACTATTAGCCTTTTTCCTCTATATCTCGCTCTCCATGCCTGCGCAAATGATCCAATACTTTATGATGTCGCCTTATGGGATCATCATTGATGTCAAAATGCTGGATTTCTTTCGCCATATTAGTAGCGCCTCACTCATCACGGTTTCTGTTCTTGTCGTCGCTAGCCTGTTTATTCGTAACGCATGGTGTCGTTATCTTTGCCCTTATGGCGCATTACTAGGGATATTCTCCCTATTCTCACCCGTTAAAATTCGCCGTAATGTCGAAAGCTGCATTGATTGCGGAAAATGTGCCAAAATTTGCCCGTCACGCATTCCAGTTGATAAGTTAATTAAGGTTAGAACGGTGGAATGTACAGGATGTATGACGTGCATTGAATCTTGCCCAGTGGCGTCAACTTTGGCTTTCTCATTACAAGCACCGACTAAAAAACGCCAAATACCCTTATCGGGAATGATGATGGCCATTTTGACCCTAGGTATTTTATTCGCCACTATCGCAGTTGCAGCTTACATGGGCGTTTGGGATAGCCCGGTGCCTGATAACTATTGGTTTCACATCATACCGAACGCGAGAACGATAGGTCATTGATGCAGAAAAAATGGAGAGTAAAAAAATAGAGAATAAAAATAGAAAGTAAAAATGCCCCACGGCACGAAAAGTGAGTGGGGCATTGGTTGCTTTGTCATTGTTATGGCGGTAAGTACTTTTACGTCTCGCTAATATTTATTTTCTTATGTGTAGCTTATTGCTACATCAATTTACCGCTTTTTTAACCATGTTTAGCAATTGGCGGACATCCTCTGGACGGGTATCTCCAGTGGCTTTATCAATAATAGAACTGTAAATATGTGGGATGATTTTCTTCACGCCAGCGTCGAGGGCGATTTGCAAAATCTCGGCAAAATTCTCCAAATCAATACCGCCTGTTGGCTCTAAAGAAAAATCAAACTTCGCGCAAGCTTCTGCGATAGCTTTATATTCCTCAATGTACTTCAAGCCCTGCATATTAAAGAACTTCACAGAGTCTGCGCCCATATCTTTGAGCATCATAATGGCGGTTTCAATCGGTACGATACCATCGGGTGCCTGAGCGCTTAATGGGCCTGTTGAGATTTTCACCATACCAACCGTGCCCGTCGGGGATATCACCGCATTCACAAAAGTCTCATTCTGACCCAATAGCGCGCGGCTAATCGGTGCGCCAGTAAATACTTGATTAACATGCTGTGGTTGAACTTCTTTCGAAATCAGAGACACCATGGTGGACTGCTTAGGGTCGCCGGCACCTAAACCAACAGACAACGCATTATCCACTTCTTTGGCGTACACCTTCATATCTGCAATGGCACTTTCAAGATCAGGATAATTTTTGGATAACACCCCAACCACCACAAAACTCTCTGCCGCAGCATAAATATCTTTTGCGTTCTGGTGGCTTCCCGCTAAGACGTTCAGGCATACACGATCATGGTAAAAATTTGGTGACAACTTCATATTAAATTCCTTCTACTAACGTACGAATTTGCTGCGAAATGACGTCAAGTTGCTCGGTGCTGACGCTACGAATATCGGCCTCAACCTTACCTTCATTGGCTTTGTACTCACGAAAATAAATCGCGGTATTGCCTTGCTTCAGTTCATCCATGATTTGGTAGGTCGTTTTGCCAATCACTTTTTCATCGAAACTGATCTCGGCTCTGGCGATATCTCGCCCAGCGGCATCCCAAACAATACGGGCTGAAATACCGGCTATCGCATTTAAATCTTTAAGGAATTTATCCATACGGCTGACCATTTCCGCCCCAGTTTCTTTGGTAGCGGTGAGGTACTGCTCGATAGCCAGTGTTAAGCCCAAAATACCTTCTTTACCCACTTTCATGGCACGACCAATCCCTTGAGATTGACGTTTTACCCACTCTACATACTGTTTTTTACCAATCACTAAACCGCTGGTGGGACCTTCAATCGCTTTAGCACCGCTGTAAATCACTAAGTCACCACCTGCCTGATAATAGGTCGTTAAATCTTCTTCGGCGGCGGCATCGACAATCAGAGGTAATTGATGTGTGTGGGCGACTTGGGCCGCTTCAGCAACCGTTAACATGCTTTTTTGTACGGTATGGTGGGATTTGATATATAAAATGGCGGCGGTTTGTGGGGTGATTTTTGCTGCTAGCTGAGCCGCACTACATTCATTCGCAAAACCCGCTTCAACCACTTTGCCGCCACCTAAAGTGACCATTGTGTCCACAGGGGCACCAAAGTTCACGTTATGCCCTTTGGGCAAAATAATTTCGCGAGGAATAGATTTGCTGGAGGAGTGCAAGTTAAGCAGCAAATCCTCATCATCTTGCACAATCACCGCCGCCACCGCTTGAGCAATACCCGCAGAGGCGCAGGAAACCACAACCGCAGCTTCAACATTGAGCAGTTGAGCGATGTACTCCCCGGTTTTGTTCACTAAGTCTTTAATTTCAAAATAATGGTTCAGCCCATAGGTTACGCGCTCGACGACTTCAGGCGTTGGGGTCGAAACGCCTAAAATGGTCATACGACCGGAGGCATTAATAACGTGTTTTAACTGATATTTTTCATAGATTGATTGCATGTTCAGATTCGCCTTGTGCAGGAATAATGTGCTTTCCACCAACGATGGCAGCAACAGGAACAAAACGATGGGTACCGATGCGATGCTCGCCTTCGGCATCCGTCAGCTCAGTCGGTTCTTCTTTCAGGTCAAATAGGGTGATGTCTGCATCAAAGCCCGGTCTTAAATAACCTTTAGCAGGAAGAGACAGTAAATCCGCGGCTTTTTCAGTGACACAACGCAAAATTTGTTCGGCGCTAAAGCCCATACACAGGAATTTCGTCATCACAAAAGCGAGGCTATATACGGGCCCATTCACGCGGTTACGGTGATAGATGTCTGAGCTGATAATGTCTGGATAGGTGCCAATTCGCATGGCTTGCTCTGCGACTTTGAAGCTAAAGCTTTCACCGCCGTGACCCACATCGAGGATCACGCCACGGGCGAGGGCACGGGCAATCGACGGTTTTAGGTATCCGTCATCCCCTAAAATTTTATTTGGTTTGCCATTAAAGCAGTGGGTAATAATATCCCCGCGAGTCAGCAAATCTGCGACTTCATCAATATTGGGCGGGTTATTCCCAATGTGTACCATTAATGGAAGATGGTGTTTTTTCTGCATCTCTTTTGCGCGGATGAGCGGGGCAATGCCATTTTCACCAACCACACTTTTACTCATGCGTGCTTTCATGCCAACCACAAAACCCGGGTGGCGCTCAAGTGCGGCTTGGAAACTCACATCATCGATATTGTCCATGTTGGACAGCTCATTCTGAGCAATAATGCCAATGCGAGAAATATTCAGCAGAGAGAAGACATTAGTTTTGGACTGAGTGGTTAGCCTATAAAACCTGTCAATATCATCAGCACCAACACTGCCAGCATCAATCAGTGAGGTGACACCGCCAGCGGCACCGGCGAGATCAGGCTCATCGAAGTAAATCGGTGACTCAGTAAAACAGTGGGCGTGAGAATCAATCCACCCAGCGCTAACATACAGCTTACCTTCAAGATCAATGATTTTCTCAGCGTGCTGATTGTGGGAAAGCTCAGGACCCGCAGCTTCGATTTTTCCGTCTTTGATTAGAATATCGATGATTGAACCATCGATACGTTTGCCCTGTTTGATGATTAGTGAGTACATAGTTACCTTCTTTCATGCACGTCATACTCGTTATACTTCAAACCGCAGCATTGTTAGCTGCTCTTTCGCTACCCTAGTCACATATTTATGTATGTGACTAGGGATATCGTCGTTTGCCACCTAGCTGCAATTTGAATTATTTAGAGTATGCATAAGTGTTTGTTCTAAATGAGGCTAGGCGGCAAGTGGGAAGAAATACCCGAACAACATCGCACCTAAAATCGCACCACCCGCTACCGGTTTTTGCCATACATAGAAAATCAGAGCACCAATCAGAGCGCCGATACCAATCGGAATAGATGCGGCCATTGCGGCAAGGATAATTAATGGGCCCAAGAAACGACCTGATGTGTTACCTGCGCCCATCATGACGTCCGCACCGAATGTGGAGTTAGCTTGTGCAATGGTAAACTTACGGGCGAACACGATAATTAAGCCGATAAGTACACCAAGGAATAAACCCGTGATCAGGGAGATCCAGAAGTTGGTGACTAAAATATCCCAGCCTGCGGCTAAAAATAGTGCGGGAACCCCTAAGCCAATACCGGTTTGTAGTGCGCCACCGATATCCAAAATCCCCACTAGTGACCCTTCGATTATCCGTGCAAACAGGAAGCTTGCACCGAAGGCGGCGACGGCACCGTAAACCCCAGTATCTAGCCCAGCGCGTAACATGGCGACGAAAGCCACTTCGTTAAATGCGCCGAACCCGTACACGACGTACATATGGGTACCCGCGAAGATCCCTGCGGATAACAGCCCAACAAAGATAGGGAAAGACCATTCTGCGTACCAAAAGTCTTGTTTGTTGATTTCAGTTGTCATGATTATTTCCCGCTCAGCAGTCCGTGGACATATTCAAGCCACAGTGGTTTGTCTAAGTTGAAAGAGGTGATCATCTTCAGGTCAAACTCACGGAAGAAACCACTGAGAACGAACAGCAGAACAACGGTAATCATCATGGTACGAGTGATACGGTTCCAGCCATTGTCATCCACGCCTTTACCAATCAAGATGCCTAACACTAAGCCTGGGATAGCGTTACCCATGATTAATTGGGCGCAGCCACCAAATAAGGTTGCCCAGAAACCGGAACGACGACCTGCATCCATCGCAGCTAGCCAGAAAATCACTGGCATCACGGTGTTAACCAGTAAGTTAGCAGCCGGAACCAGTACGTTGATCGCGGTGGTTTGTAGCGCGGCTGGTACTGCGGACGCCGTGGTATTTAAGAAGGCGACCACCAATGCCCCGATAATGGCACAGGCAATCGCCATTTTTTTCGGGTTATGCAGGGTATCTGCCACACTGCGGTTTTTAGTTAATAGAGCCGCGGCACCCCAGTTAGGGATGATACGGTGGTCAACGTCTTGGGTGAAGGCACCCGCAGCGACCGATGATGCCCATGCGTTGAAGAAGAATCCTAAGCCGAATGAGAAGTGTGATGCGGGGTCGCCCTCACACGCGTTTAACTCACCAAGGGTACGGAATGCCCCCATCCCTTGAATGGTCGGGGCATGGAACATACGTGCCGCCCCTGCGCCTAAACCAAAGCCGCAGAGACCGCCGATAATGAGGGACATGCCCAATATTTCTAAGAAAGATGCAGTTTCACTCATGGAATTTACTCCAGACCTGATTGCTTTTATTGTTCTGTAAATGGAATTTCGTTGACAGAAAGTAAGGTAACATCCAGCGAAACGTCGAGAACAACTCGAAAATGTTCACGTTTGCGTGGCAAAAAGAGAAAGAGAAACTTTTCTGTCCGCGAATGAGAGTGAGCACTAACAACCTCAACATCCTTGGGTTCTATCCGCAGAATGATGTCGGTGCTGTTCTTAAGTACGGTTTTTTGAATCGAATTTAAGGCGTCAGCAATCGCTTTTTGCTTTGTGTCGCCTTGCCCTGTCACCCGTACGGTCGTTTCGATAGATTTTTTCATTAAGCGTTGCCGTATTTTTTATTAAAAGCTTTAACTAAGCGCTCGCCTAACTCTTCCTTGTCCATAAAACCGAAACCTAAAACATTGCAACCTTCAGCAATGGCGGTTTCTCCCTCTTCAATCGAACGCATCCCATAACGCGCTTTGTAGCCATATTTGGTTTGAGCTGTAATGGCACCTGCACCACCGCTACCACAGAATGAAATGCCAAGATCAGCTTGTTCTTGGTTCATCACATCCCCCAGTTTCATGTCAGCAGCGACACCGGGAACAACGATGGCTTTTCCGCCGGCCGCTTCAACGCCCGCAGCCACTTTTTGCCCTTTACCTAAACGATCGCCGATAACAATAACTATCTGTTTCATAAAATATTCTCCAAGACCGAATGCCAAAAATAGAGTGCTAAAAATAAGGTGCTAAAAATTAATCATTAGAACGAACAACTTCAAAGTGAACTGAGAGCAAATAAGTCTCTTCTGGCGCAAGCCCCGGCAAGGTATCGACAACGCGCTGCGCTAATGCAATCGAATGGCTCGAAATTTCATCGAACAAACTGATATCTACTTCCGGTAAGGCTTCACCGGTTTTGGCTCGAGCGACCATGGCACGTAGATGAGACTCCAGCATTTGTTGCTGTACATCTGTGGTGTAGCAACCCTCCAGTTTGAGCCAGTCAGTAATCACTGCTAGCAGTTCTTGTGTGACCTGATGGATATCAAGGTCGTCTTCTAACATTTTGAAAACCACAACTGATTCATTCATAACTGTTTAAAATCCAAGGTAATATTTCAAATCAAATCACTTTTTTCTTCATGACTAATACCTTAATCGCTTCTTGAGTAATTTTGCAGACAGGGAATTTCCAGTTCAAAGTGGAAATATATTGGAAGTGTAACTGGAAAGGTGGCGGTTAATTTTCGATCTAAGAGGAAACTAACTGGAAAAGCTAACACATTACGAGGGTGGGTTTAGGCGGTCTAATAATGAGGAATATAATAAATTTATTATATTTCAAATTATTAGGATTATTTTTAGGGTGGTGGAAATTGTGCGCGGGATAGTAAATAAAAGTGGAAATGAATTTGTAGAAATCTACATAGAGTGGAAATCTTCACTTCCACTTACGTTGGTCTACGCATGAAGCGGACAATTTGGACTAAAAATCATTTGGTGGAGTTGTGGTTAGGATCACGTAAATAGTGGTCACCTCCCTTTTTCCACTGAGAAGTGGAAATGATGGGAAGTGATAGGAAGTGATAGTAATGGGGATAATTGAAAACTATAAAATTCGCGCGAGACTATCTTTAGCGATTGCTTGGAACTCATTGAAATTTTTGACATTCACTAGGCGACGGGTGGTTTTCTCTTTGACGAAGGTAACAAATAAATCATAAATTGCCATGGCTTCTTCATAGTCAGTTTTACTGATTGCCAATAAGAAAATCACATAGGCGTTCTCTTTGGTCTCTTTATTCCACTCGATGCCTTGCGGGGCAAGGATAGTGGTCACGATAGTTTTATTGGCAAGTAACCCCAAAGAGTGAGGAAGGGCGATCCCTTCGCCCAGCAATGTCGAGACAATCGATTCCCGCTCTTGCAGTGACGGGTAAAAATCTGCGGTGACATAACCCTCTAGTTGCAGTTTCTGGCAGACGGTTTTGAACAGCGTCTCTTGGCTAATTTTTTCATTGATAACCATAAAGAAACGCTCGTCGAAGAAGCGCTCAATAATATAGGGGCGAGTCTGATCCACCATCGCTAAGCGGCCCACTTGTTCGAGCTGGTAGGGGGTTGGAAAAGGTGCAATTTTAATAACCGGTTTATTCTTCTCAGAGATCCGTACGGTGGTTATTACAAAGTCTTCTGCGACTTCATCCAACGATTCATACTCTTGCAGTGTTAACCCTCGGCTAAATTTGAGCTGAGGAAATTCGCGCATGATTTTGGATTCCACCACGCGAAAGGTGGAGTTTCCCGCATCAGTGACCACTAACACTTCCGTCTGGCGTGCGGAGCCTGCTCCATAATTTCGTTCAAGGCTAACCCCAATGTGCACCGCTAAGTAACCCAGTTCATCTTCATTAATGGGATGTGGAAGCAGCTGCTTACTGGCGCTGGTTAAGGCGCTTAACGTGACATCGTAAGCAAATGGATAATACTGTTTGATGTCCGAAAGCAGCGGGTTTGGGGTGGAAATATGGTATTGAAGGCGAGTCATTAAGGCTGAAAGATGGGTATTGAGATCTTTCTTTAGCTTTTCATCATTACGCAAATCATAGTTATACAACTCATTGATATAATTTAAGATGTATTCAGATAACTCATTGTGATGATGATGCTTTTGTGTTGATGCATGCTGGTTACTGATACGCTGCGCGATGATTTGGTCGTGTAAAAAGCTTAATTCAGCTGGGGATAAATCATTACCAAGGAAGTAAATTAGCCCTTTAGAAATTTCATCACAGGCCTGAGTAATGACTTCTTCTAACTCTTCGTTATTGACGTTGGCAGTGAGTTCATGGCCGCGAGTAATACGCAAAATAGTGACGGCGCAGTTAAATACAAGATAAAGATGACCTTCATTGCTGATACGAATATCAAAGCGATTCAAACTGTTATGAACCACTTTATCGATATAGGTTAAATCTAGATTGTCTAGGCTTTCTGGAGTGAATGTGGCGAGGTCGGGGGTGATTTGCTCGCTAAACTGCCGCCAGAGTGCTTCGGTCATACAAGCACGAATAGCCCACTCACTACCATTTAAACGGATCCCTTGATGGGGAATGCTCTCCAATTGTACTTGGTAGCGATGAAGATGCTCCCGAACGGCTCCCATATCTTGCTGAATGGTACTGCGGCTGACAAACCACTCTTCGGCAATATCATCGAGCTTGACGGGTAGGGACAGCATTAAGAGTTTGAGCAATAGGGCATCAATACGCTCTTTGCTGGTGCGCGGGATCTGGTTATTTTTGTCATTAAGCTTAGTAAATGCAGAAAAAACCTCATCATTTTCGATTTTTAATCGATACCCACGCCCACGCTCATACACAACATGAGCGCTATGGTCTTTAATTAATTCGTTGATTTCATTGATATCTGAACGAATGGTGCGTGTGGAAACGGAAAATTGTTTCGCTAATTCATCTTGAGGGACAACCTCATTGAGGATCCGAGAGAAAATTTGATTGTGTCGCTGCAAAATGAATAAAGCCACAAGAACCCCTTTAAAATCAAAAAATAAAGTTCGGAGTTAAAAACTGATGATTTTTTAACTGTCTTATGGCTGGACTCTATCACAGTGATATCAGGATAGCGGAAATATAAATGATGAAATTTGCGAATCTATTCGCAAATTTTGCGCAATTTACGTATTAAACTCACGTTTCCGCCCCTAAATAGGATTACAACGATTCCCCTAAATCAATTAATAAACCTCTAAATACTCGGTCGCTGGTGAGCATTAGGGAATTCTCATCTTGGATAAATAAGCCGTCGTTACAGCTCATTGATAAAGACTGTGATTCTTTACCTCTAACCTGTAAACCACCATGAATGGATTGCAGATAGGCATTTTTACCTCGTAATGCGAGGGTTTTCGATTCATTAGGCTCAAGATAAATCTGGCTTATCCAAATTTTTTGGCGAAGTTGTAGGCTATTATCGTCCCCATCAGGTGATGCGATAAGCTTGTTATCTTTCTCTGTTAGCACTAATTTTTGTGGCGGCATGGACTCCTGCTGTGGGCAGGCATTTAACCACAGTTGAAGCCGTGTTAATGGTGTCATCGAACTGACGTTATGTTCACTGTAACTTAGGTCAGGACGAGGCGAAAAGCTGACGCATTCCCCTGCTTTTGCACTGACGGTGTTACCTATGTTATCGCGGTATTCAGCTTGACCTTGCAGGATGATGTTCACAATATCAACATGAGGATAAACTCTTGGTTGAAAAGCATTATCTGGCGCAAGTACTTCCTGATTGAGCACTTTTAGGGTTTTAAAGCCCATTAAGTCTGGATCAAAATAGTGACCAAACGAAAAAGTATAGCGTGCTTGTAACCAACCGTAGTCTGCTTTCCCACAATGGTTAACTGATCTTAATTTCATCATAATGGTTAACCCTCACTCAAAATATATAGCTAGTAATATATTGTTATAATAAATATCTGGACGTTGAATTGTTAGCCAGTTAATCTGTTTCCATTATTCAAATTTCCTGAAAGAGATACATCATGAGCAAAGAGAGAGCATTAACACTTGAGTCGTTAAGGGTGATGGATGCAATCGATAGGCGTGGCAGCTTTGCAGCAGCGGCGGAAGAGCTAGGTCGCGTTCCTTCGGCATTGAGCTATACCATGCAGAAGTTAGAAGAAGAACTTGATGTTATTTTGTTTGACCGTTCAGGACATCGCACTAAGTTTACCAATGTGGGGCGCATGCTATTAGAGCGTGGGCGCGTGTTGCTTGAAGCCGCAGATAAACTCACATCGGATGCGGAGGCGCTAGCTAAAGGTTGGGAAACCCATCTGACTATTGTGTGTGAAGCGCTGGTTCCGGCAGAGTCTTTATTCCCGCTGGTGGATAAACTGGCTGAGAAATCCGACACCCAACTCTCTTTAATTACTGAGGTGCTAGCAGGAGCATGGGAGCGACTTGAATCAGGGCGTGCGGATATTGTTATCGCACCAGATATGCATTTTCGCTCATCCTCTGAAATTAATTCCAAAGTGCTATATACCTTGAACCATATTTATGTGGCAAGCCCGAACCATCCTATTCACCAAGAGCCAGAACCGCTTTCTGAAACCACACGCGTGAAATACCGAGGTATTGCGGTGGCAGATACCGCTCGTGAACGCCCAGTGATCACCGTGCAACTGCTGGATAAACAACAAAGATTGACGGTATCGAGCATTGAAGATAAGCGCAAGGCGCTGATTGCAGGGCTAGGGGTGGCGACAATGCCATACCCGCTGGTGGAGAAAGATATTAAGGAAGGACGTCTACAAGTGGTGGGGGCGGAATTTAGTCATGAGTCGAATATGATTATGGCGTGGCGACGCGATAGTATGGGGGAGGCGAAGTCGTGGTGTCTTCGGGAAATCCCTAAACTGTTTAGATCTTGATCTCGTCATACTTTGTATTGTAGGGGTGTTGGTTGCTCTCGGCTACTCGAGTCACATACTTGTGTATGCTCCCCGAGATATCCTCGCTGACCGCCTATCTTCAATACAAATTATTTAGATCTTGCTCTCGTTATACTTCAAGCTGTAGCTGTGTTGGCTTCATAAAGTTACCCTAGTCACATACTTATGTATGCTCCTAGGGATAACTTCACTTGCCGCCTTGCTACAACTCGAATTATTTAGAGATCGCAAGTGAGGCGACTCGGAAAAGCAAAAATAAAAGAGAAAGTAAAAATAAAGAAAGCAAAGATAGAAGCTGAGATAGAAGAAAAGATAAAAGCAAAAAAAAAAGCACCTCGGATGGGAGGTGCAAAGGCATTTAATTTATGAATAAAGATGTTGACTTGAGGGTACGACTAACTCCCTGCCTATAGGTAGCTATAGGCGAGGAGGTTGGAGCTCATTACCATTTCTTGTTTAATAAATGGTCGATACTGAATTTGCCTGGGCCAGTCACTGCTAACAGAATATAGCCGCCTGCAATGGTCATATTTTTCATAAACATCAAGCTGTTTGGCTCAACGCTGAAATTTGTGTGGAACAGCATCGCAGTTAAGAACGTGAACACAGCAGTGAAAATTGCAGTTGTACGAGTTAACAGTCCGAATAACACCGCCAGACCACCACCTAACTCAAGTAAAATTGTCAGTGGCAGTAAAAAGCCTGGGACGCCCATTGCCTGCATATATTGCTGAGTGCCTTCATATGCCCCGCCTAATTTTCCGTAACCTGCAACGATGAACAGAATTGGCATCATAATACGTGCTAATAAAATAGCTCCACTTTCTAAATTTTTCATTGAGACTCTCCAGATAATACGGTCATTAAATATAAATAAAGTGCGATATATATCGCGTTATAAGCTAAGTTTCAGCACGAAAAGGCTAGAAATCTTGGATGTGCGTATCTTATTACTTAGCTCTTTCAATAAAAAGCTAAGCTTATTAACAAAGATAGACAAAAAAATTGAATGTGTGTGGTTGAGCGCGAAAAAAAAGCGCCAAAGGGCACTTTTATCTATCTCATTGACAAATAATGACTATTTTCATCTTAAGGGGATGGGCTATTTCTGGCTTGAACTGTCTAAGCTGCTTCTTAGGGTACGAATAAGGCCCCAAGTCGCAATGGCTTTTTTGCTCAATGAAATAAATCGATTGGGGTGTTTTAAGGTAAAAATGGAGATAAGACCCGTCGCTGCGATAACAATTGGGCGAAAGGCCATAAGGGTTTGCCAAGCTCGGTCATAAGGGGCAGTGGCTTGTAGCCACTCTTTCTTACTGGCCGATAACAGAATGCGCTGCTGCTCAATATCAGAGACTAAGCGTGATTTTCTTTCTGCAAGTAACTGACGTTTACTTTTGCTCATCATCGGTTCCTGCCAGTGCTTTAGCATCATTGCGAAGTTGTTCACGGGTTGCACTTAGCAGCGTGGACTGTTTCGCTTTTTTTAACGTCCAAATAGCAAAGATAATCGCGAGTAAAATCAGTGTTCCGGTCGTGATAGCAAAAGCCTGATAACGATAGACGGGATCCACAGACCAAAAAATAAGCCCAATAAGGCACATCAGACCAAATGCAGAAAATAGAAGAGTCAGCCCTGCGAGTAATAATAACTGAACAAGGTTGAGTTTCTCTTCTTCTAATTCTACTGCAATAAGTTGAATGCGGGTTTCAACCATATTAACGGCGATACCCGCAATTCTTTGCAGGGAATCTAGAACCCGCTTAGCGGGCCCTTGACGCGGTGACTGTTCCATAAACGGTGATTAGCGCTTAGTGAGCAGCATGCCTAAGACCACACCGACGGCTGCGCCAATACCCACGCTTTTCCATGGATTTTCACGCACATAGCAATCTGCTTGGCCTGCAATTTCTTTGGTTTGCTCGGTGATTTTATCACTGGCTTGACCGAGTTTAGCTTTTGAAGAGGAGAGGGCTTCACGGGCTTTCGCCTTTAAGTTTTCGATCTCTTCTTTTGATTTGTCTTGAGTACTATTCAGAATGGATTCGAGAGAGTCTGCGAGTGATTTAAGTTCAGCACGTAGATCTTCAGAAGAATGATTGGATGACATAGTAGAACCTCCTATCAATAGAAAAATAACGCATTACCTTAATAACATTACAATAGCTTTTTTTAGCTTAAGTGCAATCACTAATTGGCATAGATTTCGAATTGAGAAAGAGGAAAGCGGGAATTGCTAAGTCTTCCCGCTGTTCAATTTAGTTTAGTGACGGCTATTTATTTGCGGGAGAATTTTTTCTTGATGACAACACCGATGCTGCCAATCAGACCTAAGATTAATAACCCAACTGGGATAAGCATCAAGACATTCATAATTTGATGCTCATATTGCTGGAAAATAGGGCTTTTGCCGAAACCGTAGCCGATAGCGGTCAAAATTAGCACCCAAAGGAGCCCACTTAACCAGTTAAACAGTTGGAAACGCCCGTTTTGCAAGCCTGCAAGCCCTGCGATGGTTGGTAGTAATGTTCTAACAAATGCAAGGAATCGACCAATCAGTAGCGCGGCAAGGCCGTGACGATGGAATAGCCCATGGGCACGCTGATGATAGTGTTCGGGGAGGTGTGATAACCAGCCTTTGACAATTTTTGTATTACCTAGCCAGCGACCTTGGATATAACCCACCCAGCAACCAATACTAGCCCCCGCAGTTAAAATCACTAAGGTTAATGGGTAGCTAAGCGCACCTTTTGCGATGAGTACGCCAACAAGGATCAGTAAACTATCACCAGGTAAAAAAGCAGCTGGGAGCACGCCGTTCTCCAATAAAAGGATCATGAACAGCATGAAATAAATCGACCATATCAACGATGGGTTAGATAAGGTTTCGTAATCTTGGTGCCAAAGGGCGAAAAAAAGTTCTCTAACTAATTCCATTAATGTTTCCTAAACGGCAATCACAGCAACAAACATGTTGTTGGGCAGAAATGGATTAAGTAAATGCCAGAAGGAAACGGCTGTTTCTTCGGGCTGTTAGTGTAAAACCCGATCACTTTAACAAAACAGAAAATAACTAAACAGTAAATTTTGAGCTTATTTTGAGAATTCATTTAAATTACGGCTGATTTTTACATTTTAGGTTCTTAACCACTGACTTTCTAAAGCGACAAAAAACGGGAATGGCACTGAATAAGAAGATTTAATCTGATTATTTGCCACTTTATTTACGTTTAGGTAACGAAAAATAGCATGAACATATTGGTAGCTAATCATTGCTTTTTAAGACTAATTACCTTATTGTGTGCGCATAGCAAAGGGGAGTAACTTCTTCTGTCGGATTATCGTCATTACGGTGCACACAATTGCGCCCGGTAACCGAGCACCACAATTTCCTTATCTTAGGTTATCTGTGTTGTAAGTGAGACCTTGCCAGAAGGCGAGGTTTGCTCATCGTTTACAACCGTATAGTGATAACTTAGGGTGAAAACAGTTTAAGCGGCTGATGTCTTCTGGATATCAGCCGTTTTTTGTTTTTTAAGGAATCAAAATGAACTCTGTTGGAAATCCCGTTTTATGGGGCAGCTTTGCTGTCATGATCCTTGTGATGTTACTCATCGACATGTTTTGGCAAGGAAAACATAAAGGTCAGGCGATGTCGATGAAGCAAGCAGCGGGTTGGAGCATCTTGTGGGTGACTCTGTCGCTGATTTTTGCGGGCGGCCTATGGTGGTACTTTAATGATACCGCTGGACCTGAAGTCGCGAACACGCAAACTATGGCATTCTTAACCGGTTATCTGTTAGAAAAAGCCCTTGCTGTGGATAACGTGTTTGTTTGGTTAATGCTATTTGGTTATTTTGCTATTCCGGCAAACTTACAGCGTCGCGTACTTGTTTACGGGGTGCTTGGGGCGATTGTCCTGCGTACCATTATGATTTTCGCAGGTAGCTGGTTAGTCACGCAATTTAGCTGGATCCTCTATATTTTCGGTGCATTTTTACTGTTCACGGGGATCAAAATGGCGTTCGCGAAAGAGGATGATTCGCCAATAAATGAAAAGCCATTAGTCAAATGGGTGCGTTCACACTTACGCATGACGGATGAGCTGCATGGTGAAAAATTCTTTATTAAAAAGAATGGATTGCTGTTTGCTACCCCATTAATTTTGGTTCTGATCTTAGTGGAAATCAGCGATGTTATCTTTGCGGTAGACAGTATTCCCGCAATCTTTGCTGTGACCACCGACCCGTTTATCGTATTAACGTCTAACCTGTTTGCGATTTTAGGTTTACGAGCAATGTACTTCTTATTAGCGGGTGTTGCTGAGAAATTCTCAATGCTTAAGTACGGTTTAGCTATTATTTTAAGCTTTATCGGCGTGAAGATGTTGCTGATGGATATTTTCCATATTCCTACTGCGGTTTCGTTAGGTACTGTTGCTGCAATTTTAATTCTGACGCTGGTGGTTAATACCATCGTGAATAAGCGTAATGAAGCCAAAAAATTGATTAACGAATAATCTTTTTCCTAATTAGAAAAACTCCCATAAGTTCATCATGACTTTGGGAGTTTTTTTATATCTAATGATTTATAGGCGTGAAGATGAGGAGGTTCTGTGCAACAAGTTATGCGGGTCTTACGAAAACTCTATAAGTATGAAAATAGTCAATATGATGGAGGTCGTGCGGTATCGACTTATCCATTGGACTCTTTATCTGATAAAGAACGAAAAATATTGAGTGATTCTCATTGGTTGCCGAATGAGATTGCATTTTTTACTGATCATGAAGATATCATTAATAAACTACACAGTTTAAAACAGGAAACAGCGATTACTCGCCAGCGTTGTTTGGATGCTTTCGTGGCGGGAGTCGGAGGAAGTTACTTGCGGGGGCGATCAGTCTTGGGCGCTTATCACAAGTTACATTCTCTGCCAGCTCATCAATATCTTGAAAAACCGCAATATGCATGTTGTTGGGTTTGTAGCGATCATAATAAGCATATTTATATTAATGATAGTTACTTCCAATACTGCTTATATTACGGAAATTCCTATACTGGGAATGTAAGTTACACTTATTTGAATCTCCGACATTTACTGACGGTTGCTGCTGTAGAACCTACCGATGAAGATAAAAAAGTCTTTAACCAATTACTCGATTTACTACGTAATGCGCCTGAAGATGAAACCCCCGGAAAATTTGAAAAGCGTTTATCTGAGGCGAAATTAATTAAAGGCGATAAATACACATTACGCGGGATATTGCATTCACTCGCATTAATTGGCGTTATTCCGAATACTTTTATCTCTTTATCTCTTGATAGTTGGCACGACTTTGGTGATGTAACTAGCGCAGAAAATCAGCTGAATAATACAAAAGGGCGTTCAGATATGGAAATGCCTTGGGCTGGATGGAAAGGAAATTTAAAAATCGATGAAGAAAAAACAGCAAATTATTTTGGTGAGTATTTAGTCAAACGTTAAATCTTATTGGTAATATTTTAATAAATTCAGAAAAACACCTTGGGAATTCTCTAAGGTGTTTTTTATTTTAACTATCTGAAAATACTCATTCATTTTTAATGCCGACTGTTTCCTATAAGAAACAAAATTCTATTACGATCACAGATATGTAAAATTAATGTTAACTACAATCAATCATTGTGTATATTTTGAATAATAGCCTTTTCAGGAGATTAATATTCCTTATACTGGCTCGGCAAACACATTTAATTCCTAAAAAAGATAAATTATAAAGGTCTATTATGGATACAAATAAAACAGGGTTATGGCGAGTAATTAGTCAAGGTAGTTTGGTCAAACAAATCCTAGCAGGCTTGATTGCAGGTATCTTATTGGCATGGTTATGGCCATCGGCAGCAAAAAACGTAGGCTTACTGGGTGACCTGTTTGTTAGTGCGTTAAAAGCAGTTGCTCCAATTCTTGTTTGGGTGTTGGTGATGGCGTCCATTGCTAACCATCGCCAAGGGCAAAAAACCAGTATTCGCCCAATTTTAGTACTGTATATTTTAGGCACCTTCTTCGCGGCTGTTGTGGCGGTGATTGGCTCATTTATGTTCCCATCAAGCTTGATTTTAGCTGTCGGCGATACGCAACTGACGCCTCCGGGTAATATTGCTGAAGTGCTCAAAGGTTTGTTAATCAATGTGTTTGCTAACCCAGTCGATGCACTGATTAAAGGTAACTATATTGGTATTTTAGCGTGGGCGATTGGTTTAGGTATTGCATTGCGTCATGCCAATGAATCCACCAAAACGATGATCCACGATTTTTCTTTAAGCGTGACTCAGCTGGTTCGCGTGGTTATTCGTTTAGCGCCATTAGGTATTTTCGGTTTAGTTTCTTCAACAATTGCGACAACCGGTTTTGAAACCTTAAAAGGTTATTTCCACGTATTGGCGGTATTACTGGGCTGTATGATTATTGTGGCATTAGTAGTTAACCCGCTGATTGTTTATTGGAAAATCAAACGTAACCCATACCCATTAGTCTTCGCTTGCTTACGTGAAAGTGGCGTAACCGCCTTCTTCACCCGCAGCTCCGCAGCTAACATTCCGGTGAACATGGGTATGTGTCGCCGTATGAACCTGCACGAAGACACGTATTCCGTTTCTATCCCGCTAGGTGCAACCATTAACATGGGCGGCGCAGCAGTAACTATCACTGTGTTAACACTAGCAGCGGTACATACTCTGGGAATTCCTGTTGATATCCCAACGGCGCTGTTATTGAGCGTGGTGGCTGCGGTGTGTGCGTGTGGTGCATCTGGAGTTGCTGGCGGTTCATTATTACTGATCCCACTGGCGTGTAATATGTTCGGTATTTCTAACGAAGTGGCGATGCAAGTCGTTGCAGTGGGCGTGATGATCGGCGTGCTGCAAGATTCGGCTGAAACTGCACTCAACTCTTCAACGGATGTGCTTTTCACTGCGGCGGTATGTTTGTCGGAAGATGATAAACTAGCCCAAGCGGATGCTGAGTTATCTCAAACTCAAGACTAAGCTTTCTCGTTGATTAAAAAGAAAACCCGCTGAATGAAGTGACCCCCAATAGTTGGACAACCAATTACTGGGGGTTTTTTTATGTGTGAAATAGGGTTATAGCTGATAAGCCACTTTCATACCTTGTTCGATAGCTCGACGGGCATCCAATTCAGCTGCGACATCCGCCCCCCCAATAACATGGGGATGGATACCAACTTCTTCTAATTGCTCTTTCAATGGACGATATGGTTCCTGCCCAGCACAAAGAATGACATTATCAACAGCAAGGCAGATATTTTCATCTTGATAGCGAATATGTAGTCCATCATCATCCACATTCATATATTCCACGCCATTAAACATCTGAACGCCACGTTTCATTAATGACAAGCGATGTACCCATCCCGTCGTTTTTCCAAGCCCCGCACCGACTTTGCTGTTTTTACGCTGCAATAAATAGAGATGGCGAGGCGTTGGTTCTAACTGTTTTTTCGCAGGGAAAAGCCCGCCCCGAGCGGTGATGGCGGTATCGATATTCCATTCATGGTTAAATTTATCATCATCTAAACTGCTGCTGATCCCTTGTTGGGTAAGGAGCTCCGCAACATCGAACCCAATCCCACCGGCACCAATAATAGCCACATTTTTGCCGACATTATCGGGCTGTTTTAACGCCTCAATATAGGACATGACTTTGCGATGATCTGCGCCAGCTAGGTTGATAGCGCGGGGGATAACTCCCGTGGCGATAATAACCTCATCAAATTGCGTTAAATCATTCGCTTGCGCGAGCTGCTCTAGTCGAACATCCACATTGAGCCGTTGCAATTGTCGTGAAAAATAGCGCAGAGTTTCATAAAACTCTTCCTTGCCAGGGATCTGTTTGGCGAGGTTAAATTGCCCACCAATTTGGTTGCTGCATTCAAATAGCGTGACTTGATGGCCTCGCTTGGCGGCATAGATTGCACAAGAAAGCCCAGCAGGACCTGCCCCGACAATCGCCACTTTTTTGGATTTATCTGCTAATTCATTGGGATAGTCCATCTCGCGTACGGCTTGAGGATTTACCAAGCAGCCCGCCAATTTGCCATTAAAAATTTGGTCAAGGCAGGCTTGATTACAGCCAATACAGGTGTTTATTTCATCAGCGCGGCCGTCTTGAGCTTTCGACACAAACGCTTCATCGGCAAGAAAAGGGCGCGCCATGGAAACCATATCTGCTTGACCGCTAGCAATGATTTGCTCCGCCACAAACGGGTCATTGATACGGTTGGTGGTAATCAGCGGAATATTCACCTTGCCCATTAATTTTTCCGTCACCCAACTGAAGGCTTTGCGGGGAACCAGCGTCGCAATGGTCGGCACACGGGCTTCATGCCAGCCTATTCCCGTATTGATCATGGTGGCACCCGCACTTTCAATCTCTTTAGCCAATAGCTCGATCTCATCCCATGTTGAGCCTCCTTCGACAAGGTCAAGCATGGATAACCGATAGATAATAATGAAATTTTCCCCAACCGTTTGGCGAATGCGTTTAACGATTTCTATCGGAAAACGGATACGGTTTTGATAGCTGCCTCCCCATTCATCAGTTCGATGATTGGTGCGCGATGTAATAAATTGGTTGATTAAATAACCTTCCGATCCCATTACTTCGACGCCATCGTAGCCTGCTTGCTGGGCAAGTTTAGCGGTGTTCACGAAGTCATCGATGGTTCTGTGAACTTCATCGACGGTTAATTCACGGGGTGGAAATGGGGTTATTTCGGATTTAATCGGGCTAGGTGCCACTAACGCCGGATGTAGAGCGTAACGACCTGCATGCAAGATCTGTAACGCAATTTTACCATCCGCTTGATGTACCGCATCGGTGATTTGTTGATGAAATGGCAATTGGTCTTGATGATTCAATACAGCGCCATGAGGTGCTAAAGCCCCTTCGGGGTTCGGGGCTATTCCCCCAGTAATAATCAGACTGACTCCATTCTCTGCACGAAGTCGGTAAAAGTGGGCAAGGCGCTGGCTTCCTTGAGGATGCTCTTCTAAGCCGGTGTGCATTGAACCCATCAAAATACGGTTTTTAAGAACGGTATGCCCCAAATCAAGTGGGGTAAAAAGATGTGGAAAATTGCTCATATTGGCTCCCATTTGGGACTATTAATAACAGGTCAGATGAGTTAACTGTAGCCTAATGGACAATTGAATTAAGAATAATGTTAAAAAATTGTGATTTTTATCATATGTTTTACGAGGAATAATTAAACTTACAGGACTATTTCTTTTGTTTTATTTTTCTGTCATAAAAAAAGATTACAACAAAGAAGAATGGTTATTCGCATCATAATTTGATGGGTTTTCACTTCACACAACCGAGTTATTCAGGAAATACGCCGATGAAAGAGATTTGCCAAGCTGTCACCTTAGAAGGCAACCATGTTCGATTAGAGCCACTGACTCATCACCATAATGCTGTTTATGCTGAGATTATTGAACGAGATAAGCTGCATCACTTGTGGTATACCTCGGTACCTGAACCAGAAAATGTCGCGAAAGATATCGACATGCGCCTTGCGCGTTTTACCCAAAAAGAGATGGTGCCATTCGCGATTATTGATAAACGTACAGGCAAAGCCGTTGGCATGACTTCGTATATGCGGATCGATCAAGGGGTTCGCCGTGTTGAAATTGGAGCAACATGGTATGGAGCTGAAGCCCAGCGCACACCGATCAATACGGAAGCTAAGTACCTGTTGTTAAAACATGCATTTGAAGAATTAGACTGTGTTGCCGTGGAGCTAAGAACGCACTTTTTAAATCATCAAAGTCGTAAAGCGATTGAGCGTTTAGGGGCAAAACTCGATGGGATTTTACGTAACCATATGCTAACTCGTACGGGTGAGCTACGAGATACCTGCGTTTATAGCATCTTAAATAATGAGTGGCCGGCAGTGCGTCGCCATTTAGAATGGCAGATGACAAAGCCTCGCTAAGTCAAAAAAATAGCCCACAGGATGTGGGCTATATGATTAATATATAGTTAAATCAGCCAATTATAAATATTCGTGCATCGGTTTGGTCATATACACGTTATTTGGCATTTTTTCCGTGGTGGTGTAGCCAGCAGGGCTGTTGATCAGCGCAGGGATACGGTTAACCAAGTTTGCGCAGGTTAATTCCACGGTTGCAGGGTTATTCACTTCAATTGCCGTATCTGGCTCACCAATTAGCTGCCAACTGTTTTTGTCACACTCATCCGCCGTTAATATTTTGCCAATACATTCCGTTTCTAAAGTGACGCCTTCTGCTGTTTCAGTGATCACCACAGCAGATAACCCTAAAACATCGCCTTTTTTCACTGTCATTTTTAAGGTATCTGAATAGATATCTTCTTTGGCAATTTGGGGTACGCAGCGCTGAGTTTGGCTGGTAATGGCCAGACCTAAGCGGCTACATAACCATCCATTTTGCGTCCACATGTACGGTGGCGCATATTCACCGCTCTCAATTTTCTCAGCGATAACTGCGTATGGCAGGTCGTTATAGTTACCAATTTGCTGATTGAATTCGTCAACGGTTAAGCCTGCACCGTGGCCTTTCGCCAGTGCAATACCGTAATCTTCCACGTTGTAGCAGCTAGAACCTTTGATTTTGACAAGTTTGTGCATGGAGCCCGCCAAGGTATCGATAAGCACGCCCCAGAACATATCTGGGTAGCCACTACCAGCTAAAGTGCAATTATTCGCTTTAGCTAAAGCATCGAGTTTTTCAGTAATTTCAGGGGATGAGTTCCATGGATAGAGAGCTTCTTCACCCGTTGAAATAGCATTAACGCCATGGCGAGCGAAGAGGGAGAATGCATCTTCTAAGTCAGCCATGGTGCTGAGGGTCGCAATAATTCCCACGTCGGGTTTTAAGGTTTCTAGGGCTTTATCAGCTTCATTCAGTGGCTGGATTTTTACGCCAGTTGTTGCCGTGCCTGCGATTTCACCAATGTCTTTGCCAATCACGGCAGGGTTGATATCAAAAGCCGCCACAACTTCAGCACCGTGTTCTTGTAGGTAACGGATGAGAAATTTGCCCATCTTTCCACAACCATATTGAACTGCACGTACTTTTTTCATCATTATCGTCCTATAACTGTTTGTCTAATATCATCATGTTCTATATGAAGTATAAAATTATTGTTTTATATCAATCAATTGAACAAAGAATGCTTAATAAATTAGAACGGGGAAACTCAATCTTTACGCCCGATTATTTACTATAGGGTAGTTGTTAACGCAGGTTTTTTCATGAATGGTGTTCTAATAAAGAATGGAATCCTAGATTAAAATCCGATAATTAAGATAGGAATGATGTCTTTCGGTGATGTCATGCTATTGAATTATAGGGTAACGCTATGGCTTGGATACAAATTCACCATATAGTATTGAAATACTAGACCTTCACCAAAACAGCACGTATAATCGCACCACTTTGGCCCCTTAGCTCAGTTGGTTAGAGCAGGCGACTCATAATCGCTTGGTCACTGGTTCAAGTCCAGTAGGGGCCACCAAATTTCAGCTGTTAAATCAGCGCAAAAAGCCACTTCGAAAGAAGTGGCTTTTTTGTGTCTGGAGCACTGGATACAAACTACCGCCCAATAAACTCTCTCCCCACAAACTCTTCAATCAGCCGCTCGCCTTCATGCCATTCGCCATATCCTGCATCAGTATTTAAATGCTCACCGCCTTTAACCAACATAAGTTGGCTGCCCCATATTTCGGCAAGCTGATGGGCTTTTTCAGTGCCAAGGTGTGGATCATTATCGGTATAAATAAGCAAAGAAGGGCTTGGAAGCTTTTTACTGGGTAGCGGTCGCTGCTGTTGAATATCGAGTAGGGCAGAAGGGGAATCAACATCCGCAGGGGTGGCTAGGATCATCGCCTTTACTTGATGGTTGGGAAATTGGCTCGCCCATTGCGCCACACAAACGGCTCCGCAACTGTGTCCAATCAGTACCAATTCACCCTCTGTATTTTGAACCACCTCGTTTAGGCGCTCTATCCATTTATGGTTAGGGGCATTCCAGTCATCCTGAATGACGCGCACAGTATTATGGTATTTTCTTTCTATATAGGATTGCCAATGTTGAGAGCCGGAATTGGTATAGCCGGGAACAATAATAAAAGTGGTGGTCATCTTGCTTCTCAGGTTGTCTGGGAAAATTTAATCTTAATCGGTGTTAACTAAAGTTAGCTAGCAATTTATTGGTTAGCGTTAAATCAAAATGTTATTTAAATGAGCCATTCGGAATAATACGAAATAGCTTCTGATGGGTTTTGTTTTTAACGCATTTAATGTGTTGGTTATGAGCTTAGAATGAATAATTAAAAATAAAATCAATGTATTGCAGTTAATCCTATTTTAACTACACACTATGATTGTCACCTTGTAATGACTATTAAAGTCAAATTATCTAAGGTAGGATGAGTTCCAATTTCACTTATGGAAAGGTTACTCATATGAAGGATAATGTTTCACTAGATAATGAATTTTCGGGCTTCAATGCATTTCATCTGATTTCTTGGATTGCGGTGATTGGTGGGGTTGCCGTGTATCTTATTGGGCTATGGCGCTCTGAGATGCAGTTAAATGAAAAAGGGTATTATTTTGCAATCTTATTACTGGGGCTGTTTTCTTCAATTTCAGTCCAGAAAACAGTGCGAGATAAAATGGATAATATCCCAACTACCCAAGCGTATTACATTGCTTGTATGGTGGCATTTTTTGCATCCATCGCATTAATGGTAGTGGGGCTGTACAACGCGGAACTATTACCAAGTGAAAAAGGTTTCTACGGAATTGCTTTCTTTTTATGCATATTTGGTTCTATCGCGGTGCAAAAGAATATTCGCGATCTACAAACTATTAAGCCAGCTGAGCTGCCTAAGAAATTTGAAGTGAAACAACCAGTCGTTAATGAAGATAGTGAACCTAGCATGAAGGGTTAATCACTGTTTTAGTAAAGGCTCAATGAATGCATTTGAGCCTTTGTGTTTCTTTTTACTTGAAGAGTATTTGCCATTCTAATTTCCTATCTATCTATTCTTATATAGCATCCAATTCATCTCAGAGATAATCACTATAGTAATTATAGTTGAGTATAAAATAGTATCTTAATTAAACACTGATTAGACCAGAATGTATTTTAATCACATTGAATAATTCTCATTAGATGTAATAAATGAGACTAATTTCTTATTTATTAGAAAAATAGCAGTTAGAGATAAGTTGGAATTAATAATTTTCTTTTTGATTCATATAAAATTGGATTGAAAATTCAAAAAACTATTACGCTAAATTGTGGTAATTGGATAATTGCTGATAATAATACACTTCAAAGATGTAACTAATTGCAAAAAAGTAATGTCCGATATATGTGAAATAAATGTTGTTAAGTATGAATCAATGACACATTATCCATAACTCATTGATTTTTATCATAACAAAATAATCTTAATATGATTAAATGTGTCAAAAAATAACTGCCTATTGAACTTCTTGTTTTCGATAGGTGATGGCGACTTTACAGCTTTTAAGTGTAATTATAGTATTTGTGTGAACCAAAGCTCAGAAGGCAAAAGATTTAACTACCATATTCATAAATATACCTTGATTTTAGCTAAGTATATTTATCTATATCTCGTATCTGAAATTTAAGCTTCTATTGTAATTAATAATTAATTACACGGCTTCTTTTTATCTTTTTTCTTTAAATTATGACTTAATTGAGGATTTACCCAATGAAATTAAATAAAACTCTTATGGCTATCGCAGCAACAACATTAATTGGTTTTGGTGCAAACGCAGCGCCGGTTAACCACGGTAATGGTAAAGTCACTTTCACTGGTAGCATCATCACTGCACCTTGTTCTATTGACCCATCTTCTATTGACCAAACTGTAGATTTAGGTCAAATCGCTGATGTGGTATTAAAAAATGGTGGTAGTTCAGACGGTCAATCTTCACCAGTTATGTTCGATATTAAATTAATTGACTGTACTGTAGAAACAGGTGATTCCGTGAATATTACATTTTCAGGTGCGGCCGCTACAAATGACCCTAAATCACTATTAGCTATTACAGGTACTGCTGCAGGCGCGGGTATCCAGATCGTAGATAGCAATAATGACCCAATCGTATTAAATGAAGTCACTAAATCTGAGCACAAACTGCAAGGCACAACTAACACCCTGCAATTTGCTGCATACGTGAAAGGTTTAGGTAGCCAAGGTAAACCAGAAGCACCAGTTGATATCGTTTCAGGTGAATTCCAAGCGGTAACTGATTTCGTATTGTCGTATAACTAATTTAATGCATTAGTTATTAACGGTAAGCTGAAGTAATGAGACCAATCATTACTTCAGCTTAGAAATTTTATTAAAATTTAAGGACATCGTAATGAAAAAAGTTAATAATAAAATTATGTGTTCTGTGTTTTTAAATGTTAATAAAAAATAAATTCATGAAAAAACTCATCACGATATCTTTATTGCTGCTGAATCCATTAATTGCTCTCTCTGAAGAGGCAGTGGATTTCAATATTAATATATTGAACGCAGAAGATAGAGAAAATATTAATTTGGCAGTTTTTTCACAAGATCTTTATATTGTTCCTGGCATTTATCCCTTTAAACTAAGTATAAATAACGCGTATATACCTGAGCAGAAAATAACCGTTGTGAGTTATGAAGAAAAATCACAAGCGTGTTTAACGGATGAAATTGTCGAGAAATTTGACTTAAATTCTGAAGCTGAAAGTGTATTACAGTGGAATACTATTGATGACTTAGAGTGTTTGGATATTGCTAGCCTAGAAGGAATGTCAGTAACACCTAATTTATCGACCGGAACATTAATTATTAATATTCCGAAAAGCTATCAGGAATATTCCGCCAACGATTGGGAATCAGCATCTCGTTGGGAAGATGGCATTAAAGGTATTATTTTTGATTATAATCTGACCTCACAATATAACCGTAGTTTGGGTGATAACAAATCGAACAATACTTTTTTCCTTTCAGGATTAGGGGCAGTCGGCGCTAACTTTGATAGCTGGCGTTTACGGGGTTTTTGGCAAGGTTCATATAACCATGCACAAAATAGTCGAGTTGATGATACCCACGATATTAAATGGACGAATATTTATGCTTATCGAGCTATTCGCAGCTTAAAATCGAAATTAACCCTTGGTGAAGATTTTCTGCAAACAGATTTATTTGATAGCTTCAAATTTATTGGGATTTCATTACGTTCTGACGACAATATGTTACCACCGAGCTTACGTTCATATGCGCCAGAGGTGACGGGTTTTGCAGAAACAAACGCAGTAGTCAAAATTAGCCAAGATGGACGCGTTATTTATGAAAGCTTAGTTCCTGCGGGCCCATTTAGAATTCAAAATTTAAATAGCGGTATTTCAGGGACGTTACAAGTCAGAGTTGAAGAGAGCGACGGGCGAGTTTCGGAATTTGAAGTAGAAGCTGGAAATATTCCTTTTTTATCTCGTCCAGGCTCTGTGCGTTATAAAGTGAGTGCAGGTAGACCAACGGATATGGATCGCCATGTTATGGGAGATGCATTCGCACAAAGCGAGGTTTCATGGGGTGCTAGCAATGGTTGGTCAGTTTTTGGTGGCGCGCTAAATAGTAGTCGATTTAACTCTTTTGCTGCCGGTGTTGGGCGTGATTTGTTTCGATTTGGTGCAATCTCGTTCTCATTTAATCATTCCATCGCAGCACTGACAGATGGACCGACCTTAAAAGGCAAAGCATTTAAAGTCGATTATTATAAAAGTTTCGAAGGAAGTAATAGTCAAATTCAATTATCCGCTTACCGTTTTATGGATCGTGAATTTATGACGATGAGTGACTTCCTCACTTATAATGACCAAAAAGATATTATGTATGCAGGACACAATAAAGGCTCTTATTCTGCATCACTAAGTAAAAACTTTACTGATTGGCGTTCATCCATAAATTTAAATTACACGCACCAAACCTATTGGAATCGCCCAAATAGTTATCGCTATAACATGACCTTTTCGAAATATTTTGATACCAGCAAGTTTCATAATATCGGTCTGTCTATCAACATGTTTAATAGCAAAATGCAGGGTTATCAAGATAACGGAATTTATGTCAGCCTTTCAGTTCCATTAGCATCAGGAACTTATGTCAATTATTCAACGTATAATGGTAAGAATGATAATACGAATAAAGTGACAATGAATGAGCGTCTTGAAAATAAAGATAACCTTTCACTTTCTGTCGGTAATAATCGACATAGCGGGATATTTAGTAGCTATTATAGCCACAAAGGCAATATGAATGACTTTAATACCAGCTATAACTATATAAGTAATAACTCAATGTCATTATCTGCGAATGTTCAAGGTGGCATGACATTGACGGGGTATGGAATAGGAATGCACCCAGTCACATCAACGGGTGGAACGCGAGTTTTTGTTGATACGAATGGCGTTAAAGATGTTCCTGTAAAATATAACGGCACATATTTACGTTCAAGTGGTTTTGGAAAAGTCGTTGTACCTGATATTAATAGCTACTATAAGACAGACGTCGTTGTTGATATTAATAAATTACCTAAGAACGTTGAGGTTGCGGATTCTGTAACACAAACCACTCTCACTGAAGGTGCAATAGGTTATCGTAGTTTTGATGTTATTTCTGGGATCAAAATGATGGTGACGTTGAGATTACAAGATGGAAGTTACCCTCCATTTGCTGCGGATATTAAAAATAATGCCGGCAAGACAACAGGTATTGTGGGTGACCAAGGTGAAGCTTACATCGGTGGAATAAAGCCGGGTGAGACAATGAAAGTATCATGGCAAGGTTCTGAATGTACGATTACATTCCCACAAAATATCGAAGAGCACGATATTTATGACAAACTATTCTTACCATGTAATTAATTAATAATAATCTTAAAAGAAGGCTAATGTTTATGATGAAAAAATTATCCGTATTATTACTTGGCTGCTTCGTGACTGCGAATGCTTATTCTGCAATTTCAATGGACAGAACACGTATTATTTATAATGGCGATAGCAATTCTGTCTCATTAACGATAAGTAATAAAAATAACCAACTGCCTTATTTGGCACAAGGTTGGTTTCAAGATGCGAAAGGCGAAAAATTAACCTCTTATTTTACAATTTTGCCACCAATCCAAAGAATTAATGCGGGGCAAACAAGCCAATTGCGTATTGAAGCTTTACCAGACGTAGTGAAATTGCCTCAAGATAGAGAAAGTCTGTTTTTCTTTAATTTAAGAGAAATTCCACCTACAAGTAAAAAATCTAACGTACTGCAAATTGCATTACAAACACGCGTGAAGTTGTTCTATCGTCCAGCGTCTTTAGCGGTTGATTCCACTCAAATGAAAAATGCACCGTGGCAGAATAAATTAGTGCTAGTCAAAAAAGATGGAGCCATTTATGCCAAAAACCCAACGGCTTACTACGTGGTATTAAACAACATTAGAAAAAGTGCTAATGCAGAGAAAGCAAAAAGTTTTGTTGCTGTAGACGTTGCCCCATTTGCTGAACAAAAACTGCCAATTACAGCTGAACAATTAGGTTCATCACCAGTCATTAATTACATCAATGATTACGGTGGTCAGGTTGATGTTCCGTTTGTCTGTTCTGCAACAGAGTGCCACGCACAAGCGGCTAATTAATCCCATAAGCAAATGAGAGAAATGGATAAATCGAATGTTTAAATTTAAGAACCTATTTTGTCTTAGTTTACTGTTTTTTTTATCTGTGACTGCATTTGCGGATGGGAAGTTTGTGACGGTCAGAGTGAATGTTTTATCTGGCGGGTGTGTGTTGAATGATAACGAAGATATCTATGTGGATTTTGGCGATGACATCGTTATTGGGCAAATTGAGTCAGGTAAATACACAGAGGCAATTCCTTATAGTTTAAATTGTGATTCGCGATTTGATGAGCTGTATATTGCTTTTGAAGGCGTTAAAGGGGAAACCTCAAACAGCCTGAAAGTCGCGGATACACCGGGTTTGAATATCAAACTGTATATTGATAACAAGCCAATGGATATCGGTTCTCAATATGAGATTGATAATATCCAATCTTTACCTTCTTTAACCGCAGAACTGGCACTGGCTAATGGGATAAGACCTGTTGGAGGTGAGTTTTCTACTGCTGCAACACTAACTGTAGGATATCATTAAGGTATTATCTTATGAAAAAGCTCTTGTTATCATTCGTTTTATTTCTGGCATACACAAGTGCGGCACAGGCTGTCAAAGTGAGCTTTAGAGGAAATTTGATAGAGGGAACGCCATGTGTCATCAATAATAATCGCCCGATTGAGGTGGATTTTGGTGATGACTTAGTCGTTTCAATGGTACCCACCAAAGATGGTAAAAAGTACATCGAAGATATCGATTTTGAATGGGAATGCGACAATATCTCCTCTGGAACGGATGTGGTTTTTAGTTTTGAAGGTAAACGTTCTTACTTTGATAATGATTTATTAGAAATTAATGAGCAAAGAGACATTGCACTGCAAATTTATCATGATTCAAAAACATTAAGAGTGAACGATACGTTTGTATATACCTATGAATCTGACTATAGAACACCTGATCTGAAGGCGGCATTAGTGAAAAGTAGCTCAAGTTCTGCTCGTGTTGATCCGGGGGAGTTCACTGCTAGCGCAACATTAACGGTTTCTTATCCATGAAGATAATCTTCTTTACTCTATTACTTTATTTCTCTGGGAATGCATTCGCGGATGAAGTGAATTTTTCTGGAGTATTGAGGCACGCCATTCCTTGCATCGTCAATGGTGGCGAGGAGCTTGTAGTGCCATTTCATGAGGTCAATGATAAAGACCTTTATCGTCAAAGAGATATCTCCGAAGTCTTTGAAATCACACTCTCTGAGTGCGAGTTTTTACCTGATTTTTCATTTTCGATGTCATTTACGGGAATCAGTAACCCGAAAATTAAAGGTTCGCTGCGAATTGATGGTGACCCCGGTGATCTGGGCTATGCCATCGTGTTAAGTAGCGATAATAGCAATGTGGATATTAATAGCCAATACCCTATTGTTGGAATGAACGGCAGTAAATTCCCTAGCGTGATCCCGCTTAAAGCTTCCATTTTGGGGGAAGAAGACGCAATCAAAAATAAAAGTATTAAACTCGGGGATTTTAGCGCCACCACCACTTTTAATATCTATTACGAATAACTCGGTTGTTAAGGATATTATGAAAAAACTTATTCTTATCTGTTTGTTAGCTATATCGTCTTTTCAATTTGCGCGAGCTGAATTTGCAGCGCAAGGTGAGCTTGTTACTGACCATGGCGCATGGATGGACACACGATATATTTTACGCGGGGACTTACAACACGATAATCGCCCGATGGCTGTGCAAACGACAGGCAGTTGTCCTTGTGATATAGAGTTAGGATCTTGGGGTACCTATGCAGATGGTGGGTATGGTGCGGGTAACTCACACATTGTTAACTTTGATACTCACTCAGTTAGATTAAGAGAGCGAAGTTCGTGGGACGAAAGCCCCGTTACGTTCAGTGAAGTGGCTAGAGCATTAGAAAAAGATAACGTTTTAAATAGGCAAATTCCGGGACGTTGGCAGTTTTATCCGAGAAGGCCTGGAGTTGGATTCTGCTTCAATTTAGGTATTTTGTATCGACAAAAAATGCAGCGTGAGCAAACCGCAGATAACCCAATAATTCTCTGTTCACCGTTAGACCCTGCTATTACTAACTGTGATATTGAAGGTCCTGACTATATCGACCACGGCACATTATCCAATAGCTCGATGAATGGTCATACTGTGAGAGAAAACTTTACGATCAGCTGCACAAATCCAACGGATGTTAAAATTTCAGCTGTCGCAGGATTAGATAACGATAACTTCATTTTTATGGCTGATGGGCTAGAGTCTGAAATTAAAGTCAATGGTGCGCCATCAACTGTACTTTCGGTAGATTCGTTTGTGAAGCAAACTTTTGATGTTTCCAGCACATTAAGAAAAACCAAAGATCTCGCTCCAGATGAGTATTCAGGTATTTTTCTGTTATCGGTTGAGCTCCCTTAGTATTCAAGCATAAAAGACAATGGCAGGGTTTTGGTCAATACATCGAGACTAAAACCCTGCCATTTTTTGATCTGAACTCAGGTTATTTATACGTAGAAGCGCGAGAATAGAGCCTTAGTCACCAGAGGGCATTCGAGTGAAAAACGGCATACAGTTACGTATCAAAGGAAAGGTTCAAGGGGTTGGATTCCGACCTTATGTTTGGCAACTCGCCCATCAATGCGCCTTGAACGGAGACGTCTGTAATGATGGCGAAGGTGTGCTGGTGCGCCTACTAGAGACTGCGGATATTCCTTTATTTACCCAACTTTTATACCAACATTGCCCACCGCTTGCACATATTGAGTCTATTCAATCCCAGCCTTTTCAATGGGATGAGTTACCAGAAAAATTTACGATTCGTCATAGTGGTGCAGGACGAATGGATACTCAAGTTATCCCCGATGCTGCAACTTGCAAAGCCTGCCGTGACGAATTGTTTGACCCTGCGAACCGTCGATATCATTACCCGTTTGCAAACTGCACCCATTGCGGTCCCCGTTTTACTATTATTCGTCAAATGCCCTATGACCGACCCAATACCTCAATGGCGGCATTTCCGTTATGCCCTGAATGTCAGCAAGAATATGAAAACCCAGCAGACAGACGTTTTCATGCACAGCCAAATGCTTGTGCAACCTGTGGTCCTGAAATCCAGCTGTGTGACAAGAATGGCAAGGTTCTGGCGGTTCACCATCAAGCTTTAGAACAAACGGCGACTGATTTATTGAATGGCAAAATTGCTGCCATTAAAGGGCTTGGCGGTTTCCATCTTGCTTGTGATGCCACTAATTTCCATGCAGTTGAACAATTGCGTCAACGTAAACACCGTCCTAGCAAACCTCTGGCGGTAATGATCCCATCCCTAGACTGGCTAAAAGACCAAGGGGTCGATGTTACTGAAGGTCTGCGTGCATTACTTGAAAGCGCGGCTGCACCAATAGTATTAATTCATCAATGGAAAAATAGCGCATTAAGTGAAAATATCGCACCACATTTACGGGAAGTGGGGGTGATGCTACCTTCCAACCCTCTGCAACATTTATTGATGGCGCAGGTGAGTAAGCCATTAGTGATGACCTCTGGAAATGCATCGGGCAAGCCTCCTGTATTAACCGAGCAAGCAGCTTTCACAGATTTAGCAAACATCGCAGACATTTGGCTGATGCATAATCGCGATATTGTGCAACGGGCTGATGACTCTTTAGTGCGTTACCATGCCGGAAAAGCGGAAATGTTACGCCGAGCCCGAGGTTATGTGCCGGATGCCATTGACCTTCCGGCGGGCTTTGAAAACTCACCGTCTATTTTGGCGCTAGGTGCGGATTTAAAAAATACCTTTTGTTTGCTTAGAGATAAAAGTGCGGTGATGAGCCAGCATTTAGGTGACTTAGACGATATTGATATTTACCAACAATATCAGCAATCTATTGCACTGTTTGAGTCGATTTATCGATTTAAACCTGAATATTTAGTCGGGGACAAGCACCCCAACTATGTTAGCCATCGTTACGGTAATGCCTTAAGTGAGCAGCTGAATATCCCGATGATCCACGTTCAGCATCATCATGCCCATATTGCGGCGGTGATGGCGGAACATGGTATTCCGTTAGGTAATGAAAAAGTGATTGGTTTGGCACTGGATGGTCTCGGCTTTGGTGATGATAACCGGTTGTGGGGCGGTGAGTGCTTACTCGTCGATTACGCTTCTAGCCAATACCTTGGTGGATTACCGCCAGTTGCTATGCCAGGGGGAGATTTAGCATCTCGCCAACCATGGCGCAATTTATTAGCTCATCTAGAAAAGTTTGTACCCGATTGGCAAACGAGGCCCATTGCTTCGGTGCTAGCTCCTTTTGCTTATCCACTATTACAAAAAGCGATTGCGAAAAAGCTTAACTGCCCAACCGCTTCGTCGGCAGGACGATTATTTGATGCTGTCGCAGCGGAATTAGGGATTTGTCCTGAGCAAACCAGTTGGGAAGGCGAGGGGGCTTGTCAGTTAGAAGCGCTAGCATTGCAAAGCTCAGTTCAGCAGCATCCTGTCACCATGCCGGTTGTGGATAATCAATTGGATTTAATCACATTTTGGCATGAATGGTTGGCTTATGATGCACCGAGAGCCGAACGAGCCCATGCTTTTCATCAAGCTCTTGCCCAAGGATTTGCGGATTTAGCGCAGCAACAAGCGAAATGGCATAGCATTCAACAAGTGGTGCTGTCTGGTGGTGTTCTGCATAACCAATTATTGCGTCATTTGCTAATAGAGAAATTGCAGCCTCTTGAGGTATTGCATGCTCGTCAATTACCGATGGGAGATGGTGGACTTGCATTGGGGCAAGTTGCGATCGCTGCCGCAATATTGAAGAAAAATAACTGAGAATAATAGTCAGGCTTTATTTATTTTTATTCGTCATATATTAATAAGTAAATTTGGCTTTATTTATTTTTGATATTAATTCTTATTTAATATAATTGATATTAATTCTTATTTGTTTTTACTAAAATAGCCATTATTGAAATAAGACGTTACTCGAAATTTGGTTAATTATACATGTCTATAAGACCCTATGGGTAATTTTTTATTTTAACATTATGATATAACAACGTTTTGTTATATTTTTTTAACATTTCAACTCCCATTTCTTTAAACAAATTGAAAACAGCATGAAAAGTTAAATAATCTTTTAACTCGTCGCTGAATCGATTTTTCTATCATAAATTTAAAAAAGACCAAATTTCTTATTGGCTCTTGATGAAGATCAAGTGATTAAAAAGCGGTAGGACTAGGATCTCATTTATATTTACACATCAGGTAATTCTAATAAGACTTCAGCTTATTAGGTGTAATTGGTAAAGCGATTTTGAATACAAACAATACCTAAATTCCTATTCATATTTCTAATATGTGGCGGATTTTATTTATTTTTTGAATGCAAAATCGTAAAGAAAAATAGCCTAATAAATAGGCTCTAAGCCACTCATAATAGGAAATAGAAATGGCAGGAGATAACTCTATTCTTTCTCCCCATGGCATTAATCGCCGTGACTTTATGAAGTTGTGTACAGCGCTTGCTGCGACAATGGGGTTAAGTGGAAAAGCCGCCGCTCAAATGGCTGATGCGGTGAGTGATCCAGAACGTCCACCCGTCATTTGGATTGGTGCTCAAGAGTGTACTGGATGTACAGAATCGTTGCTGTGTGCGACTCACCCAACTCTCGAAAATTTAATTCTCGATACCATTTCTCTCGAATATCACGAAGTTCTCTCTGCGGCTTTTGGCGAGCAGGTTGAAGAGAACAAGCACAATGCTATTGAAAAATATAAAGGTAAGTATGTTTTAGTGGTCGATGGTTCGATTCCACTGAAAGATAATGGCATTTACTGCATGGTGGCAGGAAAACCTATCGTTGAGCATATCCGTATGGCTGCTGAAGGTGCGGCTGCGATTATTGCTATCGGCTCTTGCGCTTCTTGGGGCGGGGTTGCGGCAGCTGGGGATAACCCGACTGGCGCGGTTGGCTTAAATGAAGTCATCAAAGATAAAACCATTATTAACATTCCGGGTTGTCCGCCAAACCCACATAACTTCTTAGCAACGGTTGCCCATCTGATCACCTATAACCGTCCACCAGCGTTGGATAGCAAAAATCGTCCAATGTTCGCGTACGGTCGATTAATTCATGAACACTGTGAACGCCGTCCACACTTTGATGCGGGGCGCTTCGCAAAAGAGTTCGGCGATGCTGGTCACCGTGAAGGTTGGTGTTTATACCATTTAGGCTGTAAAGGGCCAGAAACTTACGGTAACTGCTCAACCTTGCAATTTTGCGATGTTGGCGGTGTGTGGCCAGTGGCAATCGGGCATCCATGCTACGGCTGTAACGAAGAAAATGTGGGCTTCCACAAAGGTATCCACCAATTAGCGAATGTGGAAAATCAAACGCCACGTTCCGAAAAACCAGATTTGAATAACAAAGAAGGTGGACAAGTTTCTGCAACTGCCGTGGGCTTAATCGGTGGTGTAGTCGGTCTGGTGGCGGGTGTCAGTGTGATGGCTGTACGTGAGTTAGGGCGTCAAAAACGTCAAAATGATACCAACTCACGGGGAGAATAACCGTGGATAGACGAAATTTCCTTAAGCTCTCAGCTGGGGGAGCGTTGCTTGCAAGTACGACTTCACCGAGCTTGGCGGGAGCGGAAAATAGGCCGCCAATTCCGAATGCGCTGGGTATGTTGTATGACTCGACACTCTGTGTTGGGTGTCAGGCGTGCGTCACCAAGTGTCAGGATATTAACCATCCTGAGCGCAACCCTGTAGGGCCTCAAACATGGTCAAACAATGACAAACTGACGCCATACACTAACAACGTGATTCAAGTTTGGAGCGATGGCTCAGGCTTGCATAAAGATCAGGAAAAAGACGGCTACGCTTACATTAAAAAACAGTGTATGCACTGCGTTGATCCTAACTGCGTCTCTGTTTGCCCTGTTTCTGCGCTCACTAAAGATCCGAAAACAGGCATCGTGCATTACGACCCAGATATCTGTACGGGTTGCCGTTATTGCATGGTGGGTTGTCCATTTAACATTCCTAAATATGCTTATGACGACAAGTTTGGTGCAATTCATAAATGTGAACTGTGTAACCAAAAAGGCGTAGAGCGCTTAGATAAAGGCGGTTTACCAGGTTGTGTCGAAGTATGCCCAACGGGGGCGGTGATTTTTGGTACCCGTGAAGAGCTTCTCGCTGAAGCGAAAAAACGTTTATCGCTGAAAGTGGGCGAAGAGTATGGCTTCCCTCGCCAAACTGTCCATCACAATGACCCGAATGTGATGCCTGCACCGAAATACCAGCAGCATATTTACGGTGAATTGGAAGGCGGCGGTACTCAGGTCATGGTGCTTTCTGGTGTGCCATATCAAAATCTGGGACTGCCAGAGTTAGATGAATTGGCAACTGGCGCACGTTCTGAAAATGTTCAGCACACCTTGTATAAAGGCATGGTTCTGCCTCTCGCGGCATTAGCGGGACTGAGTTTCTTAGTGTATCGCAATACCAAGAATCATGATTCTCATGATGATAAGTCTCATGGCCATAAAACGCATGACGACCAAAATCATGACGACCAAAATCATAAGGACAAGGGGGACGACTCTAATGGCAACGCATGATAAAGAACAGCCGCTAGGTGGGCGTTTAGTCAGTTGGCCAGTGATTGTCTTCGGACCGTTTGTCATCCTGTGCCTGATTTTGATTGTAAAACGTTTAGTGTTTGGTCTGGGTTCAGTCTCTGACCTGAACGGTGGATACCCATGGGGGATCTGGATTGCCTTCGACTTATTGATTGGTACCGGTTTTGCCTGTGGTGGATGGGCATTAGCGTGGGCGGTGTATGTCTTTAACCGCGGTGAATATCACCCGTTAGTGCGCCCTGCACTGTTGGCAAGTTTGTTTGGTTACTCTCTCGGTGGTTTGTCTATCACCATCGACGTGGGTCGCTACTGGAACCTGCCTTATTTCTATATTCCGGGGTACTTTAATACTAACTCCGTGCTGTTTGAAACCGCGGTGTGTATGACTATCTACATCGGTGTGATGGCGCTGGAGTTTGCCCCTGCAATTTGTGAACGCTTTAATTGGAAAGTGTCATTAAAACGCCTGAATAAAGTGATGTTTTTCATCATCGCATTGGGTGCATTACTGCCAATGATGCACCAATCTTCCATGGGTTCACTGATGATTGCCGCAGGGCACAAGGTTCATCCGATTTGGCAAAGCTATGAAATGTTGCCGTTATTATCGCTACTGACTGCCTTCATTATGGGTTTCTCCATTGTGATATTTGAAGGCTCCTTATTGCAGTCAGCGTTAAAAGGGCAAGGGGCTGATGAACGACCTCTGTTCGTTAAGTTAACCAATATCCTTCAAGTGTTCTTAGTGCTGTTCTTGGTTTGCCGTTTCGGTGAGTTGATTTATCGCGGCAAGATGCACTATGTGATGGCGATGGATTTCTACGCCATGATGTTCTGGATTGAGACTGCATTAATGGTGATCCCGCTGATTATCTTCCGCATGCCATCCCTGCGTACTGACTCAAGATGGTTATATATCAGTGGATTAAGCATGTTGTTAGGTTCTGCGCTATGGCGTATGAGCTACTCACTGATCGCCTTCAATCCTGGCGGTGGATATGACTATTTCCCAACCGCTGAAGAGATATTAATTTCCATCGGTTTTGTGGCCATCGAGGTGTGCGCATACATCTTGTTAGTTCGCCTATTACCGATTATTCCAGCAATAAAAAAATCTAATTCAAGTCCTTCTCAGGCCCGAGGTAAAGCATGAGCCAACGTATAACTATCGACCCGGTAACTCGTATCGAAGGTCACTTACGCATTGATTGCGAAATCGAAGATGGAAAAGTCACCAAAGCGTGGGCATCTGGCACCATGTGGCGTGGTATGGAAGAGATCGTCAAAGGGAAAGATGCTCGTGATGCATGGATGATCATGCAGCGTATTTGTGGGGTTTGTACCACGGTTCACGGGATTATTTCTGTGCGTACCATTGAAAGCGCACTGAATCTTGAAGTGCCTGTTAACGCGCAATATATCCGTAATATGATTTTGGCGGCACATACCATCCAAGACCATATTGTGCATTTCTATCAATTATCAGCGTTAGATTGGGTTGATATCACATCGGCACTCCAAGCGGACCCAACCAAAGCGGCGAATATGCTTAAAGGGGTCTCAACATGGTCTTTAAATAGCCCTGAAGAGTTCACTCGCGTTCAAAACAAAATCAAAGATTTAGTCGCTAGCGGTCAGTTAGGTATTTTTGCTAACGGTTATTGGGGTCACCCTGCGATGAAACTGTCGCCAGAAGTGAACTTAATCGCGGTGGCTCACTACCTGCAAGCGCTGGAATGTCAGCGTGATGCTAACCGTATCGTGGCACTGCTGGGCGGTAAAACACCGCATATTCAAAACTTAGCGGTGGGTGGTGTTGCTAACCCAATCAACCTTGATGGTATTGGGGTACTTAACCTTGAGCGCTTAATGTATGTGAAATCCTTTATTGACCGCTTAGGTGATTTCATCGAACAAGTTTATAAAGTCGATGCTGCGGTGATCGCTGCGGGTTACCCAGAATGGCTCGAAGTGGGTAAAGGTGCACAACACTATATGTGCGTACCTGAAATGCCAATGGACAACAAAAATGGCAGTTTCTTACTGCCGGGTGGTTATTTGGAGAATGGTGATTTCAGTACTTATCGTCCAATTACAAGTCACACTGATGAATACCTGATTAACGGTATCAAAGAGAGCAGCAAACACGCTTGGTACAAAGATAATGAACCGCAAGCACCTTGGGAAGGGACTACCATCCCTGACTATACCGGTTGGGATGATGACGGTAAATATTCTTGGGTTAAAGCGCCAACTTTCTATGACAAAACAGTGGAAGTGGGTCCATTAGCTGACTTACTGTGTAAACTGGCGGCAAAACATGAGCCAACAGAAAAACACTTCAACCAAATCGTGGGTCTGTACCAAGCTTTGACGGGTAACACCATCACCAAAAACCAATTAGAGTCTACATTTGGACGTATTATTGGTCGTTCCGTTCGCTGCTGCGTATTAAACGAAACCTTGTCTATTCAATGGCAAGCGCTGGTGGATAACATCGGTAAAGGGGATTTCACCACCTTTATCAAACCAAACTTCCCGCAAGATGTTGCGATTAAAGGGGTTGGTTTTGGTGAAGTACCGCGTGGTTTGTTGTCCCACTGGGTTGTGGTTAAAGATGGCAAAATTGAAAACTATCAAGCCGTTGTGCCATCAACATGGAACTCAGGTCCTCGTAACTTCAATGACGAACCAGGTCCTTATGAACAAGCGCTGGTGGGAACACCGGTGGCTGACCCATCTAAACCATTGGAAGTTGTCAGAACGATCCACTCCTTCGACCCATGCATGTCTTGTGCGGTGCATATCGTCGATACAGAAGGCTCCGAAGTGACCAAGGTGAAGGTGCTGTAATGCGTATATTAGTCTTAGGTGTTGGCAATATTTTGCTGAGTGATGAAGGTATCGGTGTGCGCATTGTTGAAGCACTCGAAGAACGTTATCACTTACCAGAATGTGTTGAGGTATTGGATGGTGGAACGGCAGGCATGGAGCTGATTGGCGCTATGGCCGATCGTGACCATCTGATTATTGCGGATGTGGTGCTGTCGAGTCAGCAGCCTGGTAGCATTTTAGTTCTGCGTGATGCTGAAGTGCCCGCGCTGTTTACCCGTAAAATCTCACCCCATCAGTTAGGGCTTTCCGATGTGTTATCGGCGCTGCATCTAACCGATGAGTTTCCGAAGCGCCTGACACTAGTGGGGATTGTGCCTGAGTCTTTAGAGCCTGCAATTGGTTTAACAGAAACGGGACAAGCCGCATTAGAGCCTGCACTGCAAAAAGTGATTGAAGTGCTACGCAGTGAAGGGTTAGAGATTATCGCAAAAGAAGAGTGTCTCCATGCCTAATGAATCCATGCCAAAAGAAATCCAAGGTTACTCTCAAAATCCGCAGCCTCTAGTTCAGGCTGCTTTTGAACGAGTTGCCCAACAATCGATGCATGATTTGTCTTTCTTGCATCCGACGATGGGTATTTATGCCAGTGCATTTTCATTATTTGAAAATCAATGGGTAGGGGCGGTTATCACCCCTTGGATGTTGAGTGCGATCATCCTGCCGGGTCCTGACCAATATTGGGAGCATCGTGTTGTTGGGGAGAAACTCGGTTTGATTCTTCCTTACGGCGAAATGACTTACACCGTTGGGGAACTGGAAGGGCTAACTCAATATTTGGCGTGTTCATTAATGTCGCCATTAGACAGAAAGCTAACTGCAATGCAGGGTGAGCATCTGGCTGATGACTGTGCGCGGATGCTGCTCTCTTTACCTGTGACGGATCCTAATGTCCCTAAATCACCGGAACGTCGCGCTGTCTTCGCGCGTTATCTGGGAGACCAATAATGCATGAAGTCTCTTTATGCCAAAGTGCTGTCGAGATAATTGAACAGCAAGCAAGACAGCATCAGGTGAAAAAGGTGACCGGCGTTTGGTTGGAAATTGGCGCGCTCTCTTGCATTGAAGAGAGTGCCCTTCGTTTTTGTTTTGATATCGCGTGCCGCGGAACCGTGGCACACGGTAGTCAATTGCATATCCTGTATCGTCCTGCTCAAGCATGGTGTTGGGATTGTAGTGAAAGTGTTGATGTCCACACTCACGACGCCACTTGCCCTAAATGTCACGGTTTTAACCTCAAAGTTGAGAACGGTGACAGCCTGCGAATCAAAGAATTAGAAATCGAATAGATTTTTGATCTAAGAACCTTTTGTGTGATTTAGAGCGAAAATTGTGAATTGACCTTGCGGTGAATCAACCTATTTTTTTGATGTTGCACTAAGCTAACTTCATCACTCACTTATGGAGTAATCATTATGTGTAGTACTTGTGGCTGTGCTTCGGGAGAGCGCAGAATTGAAGGTGATGAGCACCAACATCACCATGGAAGTGACCACCACCATGGACATGATCACCATCATCCTCATTCTCATGACCATGATCATCACCACGATCAACATTCTCATGGGCATGACCATGATCATCATGACCACGACCATCATCACCATGACCACAGTCATGCAGCAGAACATAGTGGTAAAACGGTGATTATTCATCACCATTATTATCATCAAGGTGATGTGAACCACTACTATCAATCTGAGCCAGATACCTGTGGCGTGAAGATTGAAAAACATAAGCATAAACATAAGCACGAGCACCCGCATTCCCACGATCATGCTCATGGTCATAGCCATGATGCGCAATCCACTTTTGCCCCCGCAGGTGACCACCATGACCTCGATTATGGTCAAGGTGAAGCGGGAACCCATGCGCCGGGTATTAGCCAAAAACGCATGTTACAAATTGAGATGGATGTTTTGGATAAAAACAACCATCTAGCCGAGCATAATCGTGAAGATTTTGCGGCAAAAAATATTTTGGCATTGAACCTCGTTTCAAGCCCTGGCTCCGGTAAAACCACCTTGCTGACGGAAACCTTGTTACGTCTGCGCGACAAATTGAACTGCGCGGTGATTGAAGGAGATCAGCAGACTACCAATGATGCTCAGCGTATTCGTGAAACGGGTGTACCAGCTATTCAAGTGAACACGGGTAAAGGCTGCCACTTAGATGCGCAAATGGTACATGATGCGGTTGACCGTTTAGGCTTGGATGAAAACAGCCTGCTATTTATTGAAAACGTTGGAAACTTAGTCTGTCCAGCGAGTTTTGATCTGGGTGAACGCCATAAAGTTGCGGTGCTGTCTGTCACTGAAGGTGAAGACAAACCCTTGAAATACCCGCATATGTTTGCAGCGTCTGACATTATGATCCTCAATAAAATCGACTTACTGCCTTACCTGCATTTTGATGTAGAAGCCTGCATTGCCAATGCAAAACGGGTGAATCCGAACATCCAAGTGATCAAAGTCTCTGCCACTAGCGGTGAAGGAATGGATGCTTGGTTAGCATGGCTGGAGACTCAGCTATGTGCTTAGGAATACCGGGTAAAATTGTCGCGGTGGGTGAAGATATCCACCAATTGGCGCAAGTTGATGTCTGTGGTGTGAAACGCGACGTGAACATTGGGCTGATTTGTGAAGGGGACACCGCAGACCTGCTAGGCCAATGGGTCTTAGTACACGTTGGCTTCGCGATGAGTGTGATTAACGAAGAAGAGGCTCAAGCCACCCTTGATGCGCTAACGGCGATGAGCCAGTTAGACCATGAAGTGGGGGACTTTACAGGGCTAAATTCGGGAGCAACAGATGCAGTACGTCGATGAGTTTCGCGACCCTGCCTTGGCAAAAGCATTATTGGCGCATATCCGCAAGCGTATTGCGGATATCCCAAGAGCCAAGCAGCGCCCATTACAGTTAATGGAAGTGTGTGGTGGCCATACCCACGCCATCTTCAAGTTTGGTATTGACCAGCTGCTTCCTCCTGAAATTGAATTTGTGCACGGACCGGGTTGCCCTGTCTGTGTACTGCCGATGGGACGAATTGATGGCTGCATTGAAATTGCTGAACGTCCTGAAGTGATTTTCTGCACGTATGGCGATGCGATGCGTGTGCCGGGTAAAAATGGCTCTTTACTGGACGCGAAACGCCGTGGGGCGGATGTGCGGATCGTTTATTCACCATTAGACGCGTTAAATCTTGCCCAGCAAAACCCTGAACGTGAAGTGGTGTTTTTCGGTTTGGGGTTTGAAACCACTATGCCGAGCACCGCACTGACACTACAACAAGCGCGTTTACGCCAGGTGAAAAACTTTTCGGTATTTTGCCAACATATCACCATTATCCCAACCCTTCGTAGCCTGCTTGAACAGCCTGATGTGAGAATTGATGGCTTCCTTGCGCCGGGTCACGTCAGTATGGTGATTGGCTCGCATCCTTATCAGTTTATTACCCAAGAATTCCATAAACCGCTGGTCGTTACAGGGTTTGAACCCCTCGATATTTTGCAATCTCTTGCCATGCTGGTGGATCAAATTGCGGATGGTCGCTGTGAAGTGGAAAACCAATATAAGCGTATTGTGGCGGATGAAGGCAATCTGTTGGCGTTAAAAGCCTTGGACGATGTGTTTGAATTGAAAGCCACCAGTGAGTGGCGAGGATTGGGTGAAATTGCGGGTTCAGGTGTGCAGTTAACCCTTGATTACCAAACCTTTGATGCGGAGCTGCGTTTTAATATCCAGCCTCATCAAGTGTCGGATGACCCTCAAGCACGTTGTGGTGATGTGCTAACGGGGCGCTGTAAACCGAATGAATGCCCGCTGTTTGGGCAACGTTGTACACCACAAACGGCATTTGGCGCGTTGATGGTCTCTTCTGAAGGAGCCTGCGCCGCGTATTACCAATATCGTCGGGAGGCGTAAAATGAGCTCGGATACTAAAAACGTGGTCACTATGGCTCATGGTAGTGGAGGTCTCGCCATGCAGCAGCTGATTGAACAGCTGTTTTTACAGGCTTTTGCTAACCAAGCTCTCGATGAACGTGAAGACCAAGCGCGCCTTTCTCTGGCCGAAATGACCGCATTAGGTGACCGTTTAGCTTTCAGTACCGATAGTTATGTGATTGACCCTATTTTTTTCCCCGGCGGCAATATTGGGAAACTGGCGGTTTGCGGTACAGTCAATGACGTGGCGGTTAGCGGTGCTGTTCCTAAATATCTCTCTTGCGGGTTTATCCTTGAAGAAGGCTTGCCACTGTCTGATTTGCAAACCATTGTGGAATCCATGGCGGCAACCGCTAAAGCGGCGGGAGTGCAGATAGTGACAGGGGATACCAAAGTCGTACAGCGTGGCGCGGCGGATAAAGTGTTTATCAATACCGCTGGCATTGGCGTGATCCCAACCGAAATTCATTGGGGCGCTCAGCAAATTCAAGCGGGAGATAAAGTGATTGTCAGCGGAACATTGGGTGATCATGGTGCGACTATCCTGAACCTGCGTGAGCAGATGGGGCTGGAAGGGCAACTTAGCAGTGACTGTGCGGTTTTAACGCCGATTATTGAGCCTTTACGTGATATTGATGGTGTACGCGCTCTGCGTGATGCCACTCGTGGTGGTGTGAATGCCATTCTGCATGAATTTGCACAAGCCAGTGGCTGCGGTATTTCCATCAACGAAGGGGATTTACCAGTCTCTTCCGCCGTTCGTGGTGTGTGCGAATTATTAGGTTTAGAACCCCTTAATTTTGCCAACGAAGGCAAATTAGTGATTGTGGTGAAACCTGAAGCTGAACAGCAAGTTTTAGCCGCATTACATCAACATCCATTAGGTGTTAATGCCAAAACCATTGGTTGTGTGACAGAAAATAAACAGGTGAAGCTGGTGGGTATTTTTGGTGCTTCACGACTGTTAGATTTGCCACATAGCGAGCCATTACCTCGAATTTGTTAGTTATTTGTACCCTAAAAACGGCACCTGAAAACGGTGCCGAAATGAAAAAATCACCGATTAGAGGGATATATGATTAAAAAATTAGCGGTTGCCATGTGTTTAATGGGATTAACCCTGCAAGCACAAGCGGCTGAGCCCGCATCATCTACACACACTTTACGACTTGCCATTGGCGCAGAACCCACTGAAGGTTTTGACCCAATGTTGGGTTGGAGCCACGGGAGTTACTTGCTCCTGCATAGCCCACTCTTAAAGCAAAAAGCAGATCTTTCTTGGCATAGCTATATGCTCGAAAGCTACACACACAATGCAGATGGTAAAGAGTGGATACTGACCTTGAAAAAGGATCTGAAGTTCTCGGATGGCTCAGCGTTAACGGCAAAAGATGTGGTATTCAGCTACAACAATGCGGCGGCGAGTGGCGGTAAAGTGGATATGGGTAACTTCGCGAAAGCAGAAGAAATTAACCCGCTGACTGTGAAAATTACCTTATCTTCCCCGCAAAGTACGTTTATCAATGTGTTGGGATCGTTAGGGATCGTCTCTGCGGATAAGTACGATGCAAAAACTTATGCTCATAAGCCGATTGGGGCAGGCCCATACCGCTTAGTGGCTTTCCAACCGGGCCAACAACTGATTGTTGAGCAAAACCCATACTATGCCGGCCCTAAAAATGATTATGGCAAAATGGTGTTTGTGTTCCTTGATGAAGATGCCGCATTTGCTGCCGCGCAGAGTGCTCAGCTTGAAGTTGTACGCATTCCACCCGCTGTAGCAAGCAATGCCAATAATGTTCCTAATATGAAGCTGATTGAGCGTTACAGTGTGGAAAACCGCGGGATCTCATTCCCGATTCCACCTGCTGGCGAAAAAGACGCTCAGGGTAATCCAATCGGTAACGACATCACCTCCGATGTGGCTATTCGTAAAGCCATTAACTATGCATTAGACCGCAAGCTGTTGGCGGAATCTGTTCTTGAAGGTTTTGCTGTTCCGGCTTATACCGGCGTGGCTGGATTACCTTGGAATAACCCTAACTCGTCATTCAAAGATGGGGATTTAGACAAAGCGAAAGCAATTTTGGAAGAGGCAGGCTGGAAGCTGAATAAAGAAGGGTTGAGAGAGAAAAATGGCAAAGTAGCGAAATTAACCCTGTGGTATGCCAGCGGTGACACAACTCGCCGTGATTTAGCGCAAGCCATTCGCTCAAGCTTAAAACCGCTCGGTATTGAAATGGATTTGAAATCAGGTAGTTGGGAAACGGTTGAACTGCATATGCATGCTAACCCTACACTGTTTGGTTGGGGCAGCCTCGACCCAATGGAGTTAGTCCACAACTACAGCAGCAAAGCTGCGGGTGTCGGCTTCTACAATGCGGGTTACTATAAAAACCCAGCGGTGGATGAAATTATCGAAGAAGCATTGCGTCAACCAGACCAAGATGCCGCTATCCCACTATGGCAGAAAGTGGATTGGAATGGCAAAGTGGGCGTTGGTATCCAAGGGGATGCTGCATGGGCTTGGTTGATGAATGTTCAGCATGTTTACTTATCAAATCAATGTGTTGATTTGGGTAAAAGTGCCCCAGAAATTCACGGATCTTGGTCTGTGTTAAATAACGTCGATGAATGGAAGTGGACTTGTAAGTAATGCGAACGACCTTTGGGCTTTTATTGCGATTTATCTGCTTATTAACGGTAACCGCGCTGGGGATTTTTATCCTACTAAGTTACTCGCCGATTGATCCGATCAAAGCCTACATTGGTAACGACTTGATGCATGTGCCCCCAGAGCAATACCCGCTGATTGCGGCGCGTTGGGGGCTTGACCAGCCGCTCTGGATGCAGTTCTGGCGTTGGTTTTCACAAATGCTTCGAGGGGATTTGGGGTATTCGATGCTGTACAATACCCCTGTTTTACAAGTGATTTCTGACCGTATTGTTCCTTCACTGGCATTGCTCGGCAGTGCATGGGTATTTTCCGGCGTGGTCGGGTTTGGGCTTGGGTTAGTCGCTGGGCGCTACTTAAACCGCTGGCCTGACAAAGTTATTTCGGCATTTTGTTATTTACTCGCTTCAATTCCCGTCTTCTGGATAGGCTTATTGCTGCTGTCTCTGTTTGCGGTTTCTTTAAAATGGGCACCCATTTGTTGCGCATGGCCAATAGGTTTAGATGAACAGACCGCCACATTTTCACAAAAAATTCAGCATTTAATTTTACCAGTGATAGCCCTCGGAATGCTGGGGGTCGGCACCATTGCTTTGCATACCCGCGCAAAAGTGGCTGAAGTGATGAACAGCGAATTTATTCATTACGCACAAGCGCAAGGGGATAAAGGCTGGTCAATGATGGGCTTCCATGTGCTTAAACACGCTATCACGCCCGCGATTTGCTTGCAGTTTGCCTCTGTCGGTGAGCTTTTTAGTGGCGCATTATTAGCGGAAAAAGTGTTTGCGTATCCAGGATTAGGACAGGCCACCATTGATGCAGGCTTACGTGGAGATGTGCCGCTGTTAATGGGGATAGTGATGCTGTGCGCCGTACTGATTTTCTTCAGTAATACGATGGCAGATTTGCTATTAAAACGGGTGAATAAGGGAGTGATAAGAGGATCATGACTTATAATCCGAATCGCGCTCTGATCAAACTAATCCTTTCATTAGGTTGCCTAATTATATTAGGTGGCTATGCCTTTTGGCTGCTTTCGTCTGATATTGAAATGAGCTTGCTCGATAGGCGACAAGCGCCGTCATTGTTGCATTTATTTGGGACAGACAATTTAGGACGCGATTTATTTGAGCGTACATTTCAAGGGCTCGCTACCAGTTTACAAATTGGTTTAACCGCGTCGATAACCAGCGGCATTATCGCCTTGGTGATGGCGGGGTTATCTTCGCTCAATAAAAGCATGGATTATGTGGTGCGCGGTATTATTGATGCACTGCTTGCTCTACCGCATTTACTGTTATTGGTACTGATCTGCTTTACGCTGGGTGGCGGAAAGATGGGGGTAATTTGGGCGGTGGCATTGACGCACTGGCCTAAACTGACATTAATCTTGCGCTCAGAATTGCTGCGGGTTCAGCAAACTGATTACATCATGCTATCCCATCGTATAGGTAACAGCGCGTTTGAGCGTTTACGCTACCATTATTTACCGATGTTGCTTCCTCAATGGATGGTCGGAACATTATTGATGTTTCCGCATTCCGTGTTACACAGCGCCGCATTAAGTTTCCTCGGATTTGGGTTAGCACCCCATGAGCCATCGCTGGGTATTTTGCTTTCTGAAGCGTTACGTTACTTGAGTACTGGTGCGTGGTGGATGGTCGTTTTCCCCGGTGCGGCATTGATGGGGTTAGTTCTGCTATTTGACCAGTTTGCGAAATCGGCTCAACAATTGTGGTTAAGAGGAGCAACATGCTGAAATTTGAAAATTTGACCATTGATGTGGCGCAATATCGTTGGTTGGGTAAAAAGCAATGGTCTCCATTACTGCAAGATATTTCACTCGATATTCAACCTGGTGAAATGGTGGCGCTGATTGGCGGCAGTGGTGAAGGTAAAAGTTTATTACTACAAAGCGCATTAGGATTATTGCCAAATAATATGCGCTGCAAAGGGAATATCGAACTGAATGGTCAAGCCCTGACGGAGAAAACCAAATCTCAGTATCGCGGAAATTCTCTGTGTTATGTGCCCCAAGGAGTGAGTGCGTTAAATCCATTAATTCAGATTGGCCCTCAGCTAGAACGCGCCGCGGTACTTAGCGGGCAGCATATAAAAATGCACGATGTAGCACGGCATCTACAAGAATACAGTTTGCAATCGAGCCTTGTGAATCACTACCCAAGTCAGCTCTCAGGGGGAATGGCTAAAAGGGTGTTGGCGAGCAGCGCCACGCTTTCGTGTGCGGAGTATATTCTTGCCGATGAGATCTCTTCATGGCTGGATGATGAACATGCAGTGCAATTGCTCGATAATATTAAATCGCTATGTCGCGATGGTCGCGGTGTATTGTGGGTGACTCACGACTTGTCTATGGCGGTACGCTTTGCGGATCGCGTCACATTATTACGTAATGGTGCATTAGAAGAGGTTCTGAGCAGCGAAAAACTCAAACAAGGTGGTGGCGGACAATGGATCCAATCTCTATGGAATGCCCTGCCTGAACATCAATTTATGATGTTGGATGAGTGGAGGTAGCCAGATGCTAGAAATTCAAAATCTGCGTATTGAGCAGGCCGGTAGAGTACTGTGGGATAACCTGAATTTGTCATTAGCAGACAATGAACGGCTTGGCATTTCTGCTCCAAGTGGATTTGGGAAAACGACGCTAGGACGTGTGCTTGGGCAGTGGCAAAAGCCCACTGATGGACACGTTTTATTTAATGGTGAGCCTGTTCCTCATCGCGGTTATTGCCCAATTCAGTTAGTACCGCAGCACCCTGAAAAAAGTTTTAATCCTTATCGTACCGTGGGTTCCAGTGTTCGCGATGCATGGGAACCGGATACCCAATGGTTAGATTACCTTTCTATCAAACCGCAATGGTTAGAGCGACGCCCTAGTGAGTTATCGGGCGGAGAACTTGCGCGGATCGCCTTACTTCGCGCGCTCGACCCTCGTACCAAAGTGCTGATTGCCGATGAAATCACAGCCCAATTAGATGCCCATCTTCAAAAGGATGTATGGCAGCATTTGATCCGTATTTCACAGCAACGCCCCCTTGCGATGATTGTTTTTAGCCACAATAAAGCGCTGCTAGAGAAAGTGTGTACCAAGGTGTGGACGGTGGCGGGCAATTAGTCACAGTTGTATTTTATCGACCAAAAACTCAATAAATGCCCGTGTTTTGGCGGGTAGAGTTTGGGTATTGGGATAGAGTAATTGAATGTTTTGTTTCGGTAGCTCGAATTCAGGCAACAAGCGCACTAATCGGTGCGTTTTTAAATCCTCTTCAACCAGCCATGCGGGGCAAATAGCTGCACCTAATGAGGCAAGTGCCAACTGGCGGATTGTTTCTGCGGAGTTGGATTCATGCTGACTGTTTAATAACGGTAATCCAAATTTTTCGCCGTGACGGTTTTGTAGAATATATTGGCTATCTTGCAAATTCAGTAGTGAATGCGTGACCCACGGAATATGCGCTAAGTCTTCGATATTTTTAATGGAATATTGATGAACAAACTGCGGTGTGGCGACCAAATAAATTGCATATTCTCCGAGTTTACGGGATTTTAATGATGAGTTTTTTAAATTCCCTAATCGAATCGCAATATCCAGTTTTTCAGCCAATAAATCATCGAAAGAAGAATTAAAACTGTATTGCAGGCGCAGTTGAGGGTATTGCCGGCAAAATTCAGGGAGTAAAGGCAAAATATAGCGTTGCCCAAATTCATTGGTTGAAGAAAAACGCAATGTGCCAGTTATGTTGGTTGCTAAATTTTGGCTTCTTTCAAAGGCTTCCTGAATTTGTAATTGAATCTGTTTAAAATCATTGTAGAAATATTTTCCCACCTCAGTGAGTGCAATATTGCGGGTATTTCGCACCAACAAGCTGACATTTAAGCTCTTTTCAAGCTGTTTGACATCAATACTGACCATCGAACGGCTTAGCTCTAAAACCTCTGCGGCTTTGGTAAATGAACCAGAATCTACAACTTGAAGAAAGCTGGTAATTTGCTTGAGATTTTTTTGCATAATCCTCCCGATTGTTTGATTGTGTTAAACAATGATTTTACTTCCTTTGCATCGACAGGAGAAGGGCTGCGCTCTACTCTTTGCGACCGGAGGTAGCTATGTCATATCGTTATCAAATCGCTACAGTATTTCTTCTCGGTTTTTTCATTGATTGTATTAATATTTTTATGTCTGCCATTGCATTGCCAGACATTGCTTCGGCATTTTCGACGAGTCAGTCGATGGTCTCTTGGGTAGCGAATGCCTATATTCTAGGGTTAGTGCTCATTATGCCTGTCAGTTTGTGGTTAGCGGGTCGTTTGGGGGAGCGCAAATTACTTGCTTATTCGATGCTGCTGTTTTCCCTCTCCGTTGGGTTATGTGGATTTAGTGATTCTATTTATAGTTTGATTTTCTGGCGCTTTATTCAAGGAATTGCAGGGGGATTATTAATTCCTGTTGGTCAGGCTTTAGTGTTTGCTCTATTTCCTAATCAAGAACGCCAAAAGATATCCACAATGATCATGACGGTTGCTTTAATCGCCCCTGCATTTTCTCCGGCAATTGGCGGCATGATTATCGATTCTCTTTCTTGGCGATGGGTATTCTTTGCTAATCTTCCGTTCTCATTGTTGGCGGCGTTGTTGGCTTGGTGCTGGGTAAAATCCAGTGAAAAACAGGTACGAGAAAAGCCCGATATTATGGGACTGCTGTTAGTCAGTTTCAGTTTACTGAGCTTATTGATGTCATTCTCCCTTTATAATGATTACCAAAGTTTAGCTCTCGCATTATTAAGTTTTGCTCTTTCTATCGTTTTGCTGATTGTCTATTTACAGTATGCAAAAAAATGTCGAGCGCCGATTTTAAACCTGCAATTACTCAAAAATTATAATTTACGTAATGGTTTTATTGTTTATTACGCGGTGCCGGGAATTTTTACGGGCGTTAATTTACTGAATATTTTTAATCTACAAAATAATATCGGATTTAATGCACAACAAACGGGCATGTTTATGCTGGTGTATGCGGCGGGCGCTCTGATTTCCATGATAACCGGCGGTTATTTTTATCATCGTCTAGGTAAGCGAAGCCTATTTATTACGGGGATTGTCGTGCATAGCATTGGGATCTTGACCTTGTTTTGGGTCGATAACCAAAGCCAATTAATATTGCTCATTATGGCCTATTTATTAATGGGAATAGGTGGTGGGATCAGTGCGAATACGGCGCAAATTAGTGCATTAATAGATTTTAAAGATAAGGATCTATTGCAAGGTAGTGTGTTGTGGAATATTAACCGTCAGGTGGCTTTTAGTGTGGGGACGGTGGTATTAATTTCCCTCTTTAACCTTATTTCATTTTCATCAGAGCTAGTTCGTTATCAATATACGTTTTTCATTGCAGCTATTTTAGGGCTGCTATCGTTAATTTCAGTCATTAAGGGAAAATAGATGGACTCTAAAATGTCGCTGGCAGTACAAAGTGTGATTGATTTACATGTGGTTATTGAGGATGTATTTACAGGGCGCAATCAGGGGGAGAGTTTACCGCTTTTACTGAATAGCTTTGACTCGGATTTTAAAATGATCACGATCCAAGGGCAGGGGATCGCCCACAAAGATGTCACTGCGTTATTTAGTCAGAATGTTGGCAAAAAGCCTTATCTGGCAATCGCAATTGAGCAGATAGTGCCAATTCAGCAATCAGGCGATGATTGCTGGGTGCAATACCAAGAATTGCAGACCAATGAAGGCGTTTCGTCGTTACGAATTTCCACTGCGTGTATTCATGTTGAAAATGAAACGTGCACTTGGAAATACCTGCATGAAACACCGGTGAAATAAACCAAATTTCGAAAAATAGTTACTTAGTGGAACATGAAACGGTCAATAGGCCGTTTTTTTATCGTTAGCAAATAAAGAATTTTCCATTTTAATTACAAATGATTTTTATTCTCAATATTGATTGACCGTCGGTCAGTTGCGATCTAACATGCGGAAAAGAAAGATAATGGGAATAAGAGAATGAAACGCATTTTTTTGATTATTGCGGTGTGTTTGGGAACGTTTATGGCTACGCTCGATATCAGTATTGTGAATGTCGCTCTTCCTGCTATAGGGCAAGAACTGTCCACAAATTTGTCGATGTTACAATGGATTATAGATGCTTATGCGTTGTGTTTATCAGCATTGATCCTCTCCGTTGGGCCTTTGAGCGATCGTTATGGGCGTAAGAAAGTGTGGCTTGCTGGGATTGCAATATTTACGCTGGGATCGTTGATTTGTGCTTTGGCATCAAATATTCAATGGCTGCTATTTGGGCGTGTTGTTCAAGGAATTGCCGCCGCGGCGCTGATCCCTGGGGCGCTATCTATTATTACGCAGACATTTAGTAATGATATAGAGCGAATTAAAGTCATTGGTATTTGGTCGGCAGTCAGTGCGTTGTCATTGATTGTTGGCCCGATTCTGGGTGGTTTTCTAGTGGATACTTTTGATTGGACTACCATCTTTATCATCAATATTCCCATTGGCTTACTGACTTTATTATTAGGTTGGTTAGGTATAACGGAAAGTGCCGATCCTGATAAGGCGGCATTGGATCCAGCAGGTCAGTTGCTGAGTATTGTTGCTCTTGGCGGGATCACTTATGGGCTAATTGACGCGGGGGATCTTGGTTGGGATAGCCCATCGACGTTGGGCTGTTTGGCGCTTGGTACTACAGCATTATTGGGTTTTGTTGCTGTGGAGATGAAAGTGCTGCGCCCTTTATTACCCCTGTATCTATTCAAGAAAAATCCTGATTTTTTTCAATACAATATGGCGTCATTTGCCCTCGGATTTGCCACCTATAGTAATGTGTTTTTTATCGCGATGTTTTTGCAAAAAGGGCAAGGTTGGGGGGCTTTTGAGGCTGGCTTACGGATGACGCCCGAATTTATCGCAATGGCGCTGTTTTCACTCAGTTTCGGCCGGTTTTCTCGGCGATACAGTGTCCGTAACATTATGATTATTGGTTTTCTGCTGATAGCTCTGTCATCCATGCTTTTAACACGGGTTAATGCTGATACTGACTATTTCCCTATTGCGGTCACGTTATTTATTTTGGGGGCGGGCATGGGAATGGCAACACCTGCAATAGGGGCGCTGGTGATGTCGAGTGTTGAAAAAGCCTATTCAGGGATGGCATCTGCGGTGATGAACGCATTGAGGCAAACAGGTATGACTCTGGGGATAGCCTTACTGGGAACGCTAATGACTCACCGAGCCGTCGATTTACTGTTGAGTAATCAACAGGTTAATGCTCAACTTTCCACTGAGCAAATTATCGAGTTAGTTAACCAACATGGAAATATCTCGTCAACGATGATTGAGCAAGCAACGCGCTCAGCCTTTGTTTCGGGGTTTAATTTGGCGATGTTCGGTGGATCATTGGCAATTTTGCTTTCATTAGCGTTAATGTTTAAACGCCAGCAAAAAATTGAGTGTGAGTGACCGATAAAAAAACACCTGCGGAAGCAGGTGTCAGACCATTGACAAACCCATCAGGTTTGGAAATGGCTCTTTTGGGTTGTAAAACTAACAAGGAAAATCAATTTATTGATTTTCGCCTGATAACACAAAGAGGGAAAAACCACGCTTTTATCCCTCTTTGTCATCAACCAAACACCTGCCGAAGCAGGTGTTTGATTTTGTAGACTTGAAGACGTTGTAGCTTATTCGTCCAAGAAGCTGCGCAGAACTTCTGAGCGGCTAGGGTGACGTAATTTACGCAGCGCTTTGGCTTCAATCTGACGGATACGCTCACGGGTAACATCAAACTGTTTGCCCACTTCCTCTAAGGTGTGGTCAGTATTCATGTCGATACCGAAACGCATACGCAGGACTTTCGCTTCACGCGCGGTTAAGCCAGCCAGAACCTCATGAGTTGCCGAACGTAAGCTTTCTGACGTTGCAGAATCTAGCGGTAACTCTAATGTGGTATCTTCAATGAAATCGCCTAAATGTGAATCTTCATCATCACCGATTGGCGTTTCCATGGAGATTGGCTCTTTTGCAATCTTCAGTACTTTACGGATTTTATCTTCCGGCATTAGCATGCGTTCTGCCAGTTCTTCTGGCGATGGCTCACGGCCCATCTCTTGCAGCATTTGACGAGAGATACGGTTCAGTTTGTTGATTGTCTCAATCATGTGAACCGGAATACGGATAGTACGTGCTTGGTCAGCGATAGAACGGGTGATAGCTTGACGGATCCACCATGTTGCATAAGTTGAGAACTTATAACCACGGCGGTATTCAAACTTATCAACCGCTTTCATCAGACCGATGTTACCTTCTTGAATCAAATCAAGGAACTGCAGACCACGGTTGGTGTATTTCTTCGCGATAGAAATAACCAGACGTAAGTTTGCTTCAACCATCTCTTTCTTCGCACGACGAGCCTTAGCTTCACCGATAGACATACGACGGTTGATGTCTTTAACCTGTTCGATTGTCAGGCCAGTCTCTTCTTCGATTTGACGCAGTCTTTGCAGACAACGCAGAACTTCTTCTTCCACTTCCAGCAGTTTTTCAGACCACGGTTTGTTCATCGCTTTTGCTGCGGTTAACCAAGTCTCGCTAGTTTCGTTGCCACTGAATAAGGTGATGAAGTTCTTCTTAGGCATTTTGCACTGTTCAACACACAGTTTCATGATAGTACGTTCTTGCATACGAACGCGGTCCATCATTTCACGCATGTTGTTGACCAGATAGTCAAACTGCTTAGGTACTAAACGGAACTCTTTGAAAACTTCGGATAATTGCTCGATAGCAGCTACAGTTTTCGCATCGCTACGACCATATTGTTTAATATGGGTGCGAGTTTTTTCATATTGCTCACGAAGATCAGAGAATTTCTGACGTGCTAACTCAGGATCGATGCTGTTATCGTCATCGCTATCGCTGTCATCACTGTCTTCGTCTTCTTCATCTTCTTCGTCTTTATCTAACTCTTCTTGTGGAAGTTCAGAACCTACGTGGGTTGCTGTAGGGGCTAAATCTTCTTCCGCATTTGGGTCAACGAACCCAGTGATGAGGTCAGATAAGCGGCTTTCGCCAGCTTCGACGCGGTCATATTGTTCAAGTAAGTAGGTGATAGCCTCAGGGTATTCAGCAACAGAGCACTGAACCTGATTGATACCATCTTCGATACGTTTTGCGATGTCGATCTCACCTTCACGGGTAAGAAGTTCGACAGTCCCCATTTCACGCATATACATGCGCACTGGGTCAGTTGTACGGCCAATTTCACTTTCAACACTGGACAATACTTGAGCTGCAGCTTCAGCTGCATCTTCATCCGTGTCGGAAGTGTTTTCAGCCAAAATTAAATCATCGGCATCAGGTGCTTCTTCCATGACCTGGATGCCCATGTCATTAATCATCTGGATGATATCTTCAATCTGATCCGAATCGACGATATCTTCCGGCAGATGGTCGTTTACCTCAGCATAGGTTAAATAACCTTGCTCTTTACCCTTGGTGACGAGTAGCTTAAGCTGTGACTGCGGGTTTTGCTCCATAAGACGGTATCCACACTTCTGAGTATTTAAATTGGTGTCGGTCGGCGAAACTAACGGCCAACAAGAACATTTAAAGGGACATTTGACTACGCGCTACGCCCTTTATATTTCGTAGCATTTACAGGCATTTGCCTTGTTATTTGCGGCACTTAAGCCGTTCTGTATACTATTTTTGGATGCTTTAAGTTTTCACTCGTGAAAGAGTGATTAGACGGACTTCTTCGCGCTCTTCAGGTGTCAGCCTTTGTGTTCGTTCTTTCGCTATCAAATAGTCGAAACGCTCATCGAGGGCGCTATTAAATAGATGATTTAGAGCATCTATAAAGGTATTTTCCGCTATTTCCTCTATTTCTATATCGTTCCATGTTGCGAGTTTTTCAAGTTGTTTCGCGAAATTATTATCGCGATAACGTTCTAGCAACTGCCCAGTAGTCATTCCGGGGGTGGAACGGCAAACTTCAACCAATTCCTGAAATAGAGAAAGCCCCGGCATTTGGATATGGGCAATTCCCTCTAGCGAGGGAACAAGCTCCGAAAAGTTCGGATTTTGCACCAACAACGCGATAAGTATGCGCATTGTTGTTGGTTTCAGTTTGGGTGCCTGATAGTTAACTGGCTCAGTACTCTCTCTATCAATCATAGCAAGAACTTGGGAAATATCCGGTATACCAATAAAATTTCCTAGCTCTTGTGCCATATAAAGACGCAGAGTTTCACCCGGTATCTGTTTTATCAATGGGATAGCAAGCTTACTAATTTTTGCTCGACCCTCTTGGGTTTTTAAGTCCACTTGAGGAACTAAAGAGTCAAACAAAAATGTGGAAAGACTTTGCGCATTTTCCATGCGTTGCTCAAAGGCGTCTTTTCCTTCTTTGCGTACCAATGAATCTGGGTCTTCGCCATCAGGCAAAAACATAAAACGGAGTTGGCGACCATCGGTCAGATAAGGAAGGGCGTTTTCAAGTGCACGCCAAGCGGCTTCTCTTCCTGCTCTATCTCCGTCATAACAGCAAATTACCGTGTCTGTTGAGCGATAGAGCAATTGAATATGCTCAGAGGTTGTAGAGGTGCCAAGTGATGCAACCGCATAGCGGATGTCATACTGTGCGAGTGCTACAACGTCCATATAGCCTTCAACAACAAGTAATTTTGCAAGCTCACTACTATTTTGTGTGGCTTCATAAAGGCCGAAAAGTTGGCGACCTTTATGGAATATATCGGTTTCTGGGGAGTTTAAATATTTCGGCACCCCATCGCCTAACACCCGTCCACCAAATGCAATTACGCGACCGCGACGATCGCGAATCGGGAACATGACTCGCTCTCTAAAGCGGTCATAAACGCGACCATTATCATTAGTGACCAGCATGCCTGCTTCATCAAGTTGTTGGCGGCTTTCTGGGGTCACAGCAAATTTCTTGAGAAGGTTGTCCCAGCCTACGGGCGCAAAACCAATCGAAAAATGCGAGATAATATCTGCACTTAAACCACGTTGGCTTAAATAATCTTTAGCTTTATTGGCCGATGGATGATTTAAGGCAGCGCAGTAAAACTGATTTATTTTTTCCATCAATTGGTACAAATTTTGACGCTGATGGAGTTCAATTTGGCTGGTTCCGGTTCCTTTTTCGTATGGAACATCCAGACCGTGTAATGCGGATAACTCTTCTATCGCTTCGACAAAATCTAATTTGTCGTAATTCATCAAAAAATCGATGGCGTTACCATGGGCACCACAACCAAAACAATAGTAAAACTGCCTCTCACCATTAACAGTAAATGATGGTGTTTTTTCGTTATGAAAAGGACAGCAAGCGTGATGGTTCTTACCCTGTTTTTTTAACGGGACTTTTGCATCGACTAAATCAATGATATCGGTACGAGCGAGTAAGTCATTGATAAATGAACGCGGAATTCGTCCAGCCATAAGCCTCTTTTTCGCCTGTTGATGAACGATAATAAGCCGCGCTTCCGTTAGGAAAGCACGGCCTTTAACTGCTAACTACTTACTTATCTGTATTGGCTGCGATAAAAATCGCAATCAAATTAGTACAGACGAGTACGGCGTGCGTTTTCGCGAGCCAGTTTTTTAGCGTGACGCTTTACAGCTGATGCTTTAGCGCGTTTACGTTCAGTCGTTGGTTTTTCATAGAATTCACGACGACGAACTTCTGCTAAAACTCCTGCTTTTTCACAAGAACGTTTGAAACGACGCAGTGCTACGTCGAATGGCTCGTTTTCACGTACTTTAATTACCGGCATGTGCCTCTCACCTCAATAGAAATCGGTTTGTTGCTGGTTTTGGTTCACCAGCCTTCATTTAAAATGGTGCGGAATTTTACTTCAATGAGTACGGGTTTGTAAAGTGCCGTATAAAATTGAATCACGCAAGATCACCTGTTTCACCTCAACTTTATTCAATAAAGTGAGAAAAACCAGATAATAATGAGAGTTTGCCACACGAAATTTTTATTACAGGGGTCTGATTATAGACTATACAACTTGGAAAGTCAGCCTTTTGCTGGGATTAATTGTGGGGTTTCATGACATTTTATTGCGCAATGACGCAAATTTAGGCGCGATGACACAAATTTAGTGGTAAACTTGCCCCCATGCAACAAACAAGGGTAGTGCAATGCGTGTTTTAGGTATCGAAACATCTTGCGATGAAACCGGAATCGCAATCTATGATGATAAACTGGGTCTACTCGCGAACCAGTTATACAGCCAAATTAAAGTTCATGCTGATTACGGTGGCGTCGTACCCGAATTAGCCTCTCGTGATCATATCCGCAAAACAGTACCGCTAATTCAAGCGGCGCTCAAAGAAGCCAATTTAACCCGTGAAGATATCGATGCCGTTGCGTACACCGCAGGCCCTGGTTTAGTGGGCGCATTGATGGTGGGAGCGACAGTGGGTCGTGCGCTGGCGTTTGCGTGGGATGTACCTGCAGTTGCTGTGCATCATATGGAAGGGCATTTACTTGCCCCGATGTTGGAAGAAAAAAGCCCTGAGTTCCCGTTTGTGGCGCTGTTAGTTTCTGGTGGTCATACCCAGCTAATTAGCGTGACGGGCATTGGTGAATACGAACTTCTTGGCGAATCCATCGATGATGCGGCAGGCGAAGCATTTGATAAAACGGCTAAATTACTTGGTTTAGATTATCCAGGTGGACCTGTGTTGTCTCGTATGGCGCAGCAAGGCGTTGCTGGGCGTTTTGTTTTTCCTCGCCCGATGACTGACCGTCCGGGGTTAGATTTTAGTTTTTCTGGTTTGAAAACTTTTGCAGCAAATACGATTCGCGATAACCCGGATGATCCTCAAACCCGCGCTGATATCGCCCGTGCTTTCGAAGATGCGGTTGTGGATACTCTTGCCATTAAATGTAAGCGTGCGCTTGAGCAAACTGGATTTAAACGTTTAGTGATGGCTGGTGGCGTGAGTGCTAACCGTACTTTACGCGCCAAAATGGAAGAAGTTTTAAAGCAGCGTGGCGGTGAAGCATTTTATGCACGCCCTGAGTTTTGTACCGACAATGGCGCAATGATTGCACTAGCTGGCTTAATTCGCTTAAAAGGCGGAGCAAATGCAGATTTAGGCGTGACCGTTCGCCCTCGTTGGCCTCTTGCAGAGTTGCCACCGTTAGATGAAAGTGCTGTTAAATAATTAATTTATTATGTTTTGAACATAATAAAAAAGGGGGCTAGCGTATTGCGTTAGCCCCTTTTTTTATTGTAAAACGAGCTTAATGTATAACGTTTTTAGTGCAAGACAGTCACTGCATCTTCTAAGCGAATGGAACGATCTTTAACGTGATTCGCAGTCTCGGTGCTCTGCTCAACGAGTAAGCTGCTTTGTTGAGTGATAGACTCCAATTCACTGACGGCTTGTGTGATATCGGAAATCCCAGAAGCTTGCTCCGTAGTGGCATGGCTAATATGGGTAATTAGCTGCGTTACGTTCTGCACTTGATCCACAATCTCTTTCATTGTGTTCCCCGCCGTGTAGACTTGGTCTTTACCAGAACTCACTTTCTTTTCACAGTTATTGATAAGCTCGCGAATATCGTTCACTGCACTAGCACTGCGGCTAGCTAAGCTACGAACTTCATTGGCGACGACGGCAAAACCTTTGCCTTGTTCACCCGCTCTAGCAGCTTCCACGGCGGCATTTAGCGCCAAGATATTGGTTTGGAATGCGATATCTTTAATCACATCGGTGATCGAATTGATTTTACTGGTGCTGTGTACTATTTCATCCATAGTGATGACCACTGCATCCATCATCGCACCGCCATTCACCGCTGTTTCACTTGTTTCATTGGAGAGCATATCGGCTTTGTGGGTGTTGTCCGCATTCATCTTAACGGAGACCGCCATTTGGTTCATGGTGGCGGCGGTTTGTTGCATATAGCCTACGGTACGTTGTGTATGGCTATCGAGTTCACCGCAATCACTCACTAACGATTGGCTGCCTTTACGAACGTTATCCACTTGCTCGGATACATCGTTAATCAGCCAACGACACACTAAGCCAAGCTGGCCAATGGAGCGCAGGATCTGCCCAATTTCATCAACACGGCTCATGTGATCAATGCTATTACGGTTACCCCGCGCGACGCTGAGTGCCTGAGACATAATATTTTCGAGCGGCTTAGCAAAACTACGCTCTAACATCACATTACCGAGTAGTAGGGTTATCAAGGTGAATAAGCTGGCCAGTAACAGTGCATTTCCAGATAGACCCGATAAACCCGCCATCGCCATCCACAAGACAAGTAAGCTGCTGGAAATTAAACGGCAACGCCAGCGAACAGACAGGGTTGAAAGTGAGAATCGACGGCGTTTGGGCAGCACGATCCCCTTATAAATTCGGCGATTGCTGCGATTTTCGACTAAGGCTTTATACAGCGGCTCAACCGCGGCGATTTCCTCTCGGGTGGCGCGTAGGCGAATAGACATATAACCGGTGATGACACCTTTTCGTTGCATGGGGATGATATTGGCACGAACCCAGTAATGGTCGCCATTTTTACGGCGGTTTTTGACGATCCCTGTCCACGGTTCTCCCATTTTTAAGGTACGCCACATATCCGCAAAGGCGGCTTTGGGCATATCAGGATGACGAATAATCCTGTGAGGCTGTCCCATTAATTCATCGAGATCATACCCACTGACCTGCACAAAAAAATCATTAGCGTGAATAATATTCCCTTGAAGGTCGCTTGTAGTCATCAAGGTGATATCTTCATCTAAGATATGCTCATTTTGGGTTACATATGGAGTTCTGCTCATTTTATATTCACTTTTATAGTTAAGTTTTCCTTTATATAGTCGACAATTTTTAATTATTCATTAGTAATAAATTTGCAATATTTTAACTATTTTTTAAAAGTGTGCGCTGCGTTATGAATAAGTGTAAATACGTATCAATATTGGTGATGTGAGTGTGAGTCAATGCAGTAAAAAATAGGGAAAGTTTTTGATGGTATAGAAGGATGTGATTGAACAAGAAGTGAAGATAATAGAAATAAAAAAAGGCTGAAATTCAGCCCTTATTGCTTATCAAAGTAATGATTTATTAGAGGCATGATTCGTGAAGGATGTTAATCGTCGTTGTCGTCACGTTGCTCTTGAGCTATCTCTTTGGTGGTTTTTCGCTTTTTATTTTTCAATTTTTGCCAAATTCGGCTTTCTTGCCCGCGCCATAGACGCTGAATATTGCCATGATGGCGAACAAGCACCAAGCACGACAGCATGGCAACCGGGAAGGTGAATTCAGGCTTAAACCACCACACATAAAATGGTGCCAGTAGTGCGCTGACAATCGCCCCAAGGGATGAGTAGCCACTGAGCAATACGGTGAGCAGCCAAGTACCGGCCACCAGCCCTGAAAGATCCCAGCCAATTGCTGCGATGGATCCAAATGCGGTTGCAACGCCTTTTCCACCTTTAAAGTGGAAGAAAACCGGATAAATATGCCCAAGGCAGGCTGCAATCGCGACCAAGCCAAGATAGAATGGTTGCACATTTAAATAATAAGCAAGCCATACAGGGATCATCCCTTTCAGTACGTCACAGATCAGTACTGAAGCAGCGGCGGCTTTGCCACCGACGCGTAAGACGTTAGTTGCACCGGGGTTACCAGAGCCGTGTTGACGAGGGTCGGGTAATCTTGCCAGACGGCAGATCAAAATAGCACTCGATATTGATCCGCAAAGATAGGCGAAGATTATCATGCCAAGCGCGATAGCACTCATAACTAACTCCAAAAACGGTTTAGGCTATTTATATGTAATTCACTTCAGTCTTGGATAATACGCATATTTTTCCTGAAGTGGTATCAATTCAGCACATAAACGAGAAAATGACGTGATGGATATCGTATTTATTGAACAATTATCAGTCATCACCACCATTGGTGTATATGACTGGGAACAAGGTATTGAACAAAAACTTTTGCTCGATATCGAAATGGGATGGGACAATAAACAGGCCGCGATGAGCGATAATGTTGAATTATGTTTGAATTATGCCGATGTCAGCGAACGCATTGTTAGCTATTTAGAACAGAACAAGTTTGGATTAGTTGAGCGAGTTGCAGAAGAAGTGGCTCAACTTCTGATGAATGAATTTTTAACGCCTTGGGTACGTATCCGTGTATCTAAGCCGGGCGCAGTAGCCCGTGCAGCCAATATGGGCGTGCTGATTGAACGTGGTACAAAAACCAGTTAATGGGGATTGTCTCGTGGATGTTGGCGGTCTATGTGCCGCCAATATTTTCAGCTATTTTAAATCATCACGGTTTGTATTTTCAGCCACTCTTCAACAGCTTGAATACGCTGCTTAGTCAGTTCCTCTCGGATTTGTGCGCCTTGGAAGCCTTGCTCAATAATCGATTTTACCGCAACCGCTTTGGCTATCTCATAGGACTGGCGTAAAAATATTCCTTGAGGATAAGCTTGGTTTTCTAATCCTCCGCGACCTCTGGCATCAGCTTCACTCACTAAACTAAGCTGAAAAATACGCTCAGGTTTACGCCAGCTATCTAATCCATCAAAGATCCCCACAATATCGGCAGCGCTGAGTTTGTTAATCACATGGATCATATCGTGATATTTTGCAGCAAGGCAGGCGAGATCTTTGGTGCTGGTAGGGATCTTATACCGCTCACACATGTCGATGATCAGGGGGATCCCTGCTTCTCCATGCTGCGGATGACTTGGCCAGACCGCTTTAGGTGTAAGCCCTTTACCTAGGTCATGGCATAACGCAGCAAAACGCACATCAATATCTTTCGATAATATTGCCACCACGCGCATTACCATCAAAATATGGATCCCAGTATCCACTTCTGGATGCCATTTCTCAGGAGCTGGTACGCCGAATAAGTTATCAATTTCAGGGAATAGGACGGCAAGTGCGCCACATTCACGTAAAACTTCAAAGTAAACTTGAGGTGAATTGGACATCAGTGCTTTGTGCGTTTCCGTCCAGACGCGCTCAGGGGTGAGATGGGATAGCTCTCCAGATTCCGACATGGATTGCATCAGTGTCATGGTTTCTGGGGCAATTCGAAAGCCTTGGTTATAATAGCGAGCGGCAAAACGCGCGACACGCAATACGCGCAATGGGTCTTCCAAAAAAGCATCAGAGACATGGCGCAGAACGCGATTTTTGAGATCACGTACACCATGATGGGGGTCGACCAATTCCCCTGTATCACTTTGTGCGATGGCGTTGATGGTTAAATCTCGGCGCAGTAAGTCATCCTCGATGGTGACGTCTGGCGCGCTATAACAGCTAAACCCAGTGTAGCCAGAACCAATTTTTCGTTCAGTTCTGGCAAGGGCATACTCTTCGTGAGTCTTCGGATGCAAAAAGACCGGAAAATCCTTTCCTACCTGCTGAAAGCCTTGGGCTAGCATTGCCTCTGGCGTGGTACCCACCACCACATAATCTCTATCTGAGATGGGTAACCCAAGTAATTTGTCACGTACCGCTCCACCGACGAGATAGACTTTCATTTAGGCTCTCTTACATCCAACCATCATTACGTTTTTTACGGCGTGGAATAATGTGAGGGAGAAGTAACCCTAAAATTAAGCCAGCACCCGCCACGCCACCACCATACATAAACCACTGTAAAATTAACTCACGGCGGCGGTCATCCAGATTCACTTCAGCAATGTCTAACTTTTTACCTGCTTTGATGAGTTCGTTTTTCAGTTTTTCATTTTCCGCTTTGAGCTGACGCACTTCGCTATCATTATCAGCCACTTTTTGCTGCATGTCTGCGGTGCGGGTATTCCAAGTATTATCAATGTTATCTAACTGTTGACGAAGCTTTTGATTTTCAGCTTCTAACTGCGGAATTCGGCTCTTCGTACTTGGGATGTCGCTGAGCTGATCCGTTGGTAACCAAACGGTGCGACCTTTGCTATCTTTAATCTGAGCAAATTTATTATCCACTGAAATTAGTTCAACGGATTCACCTGCGTTTAGCGAGCCAACAATGCGGTAGTTGGTGCCCGGACCACTACGGACATAAGTCGATAAATCTTCAGAAACGTAGCGTGTTTCAGCGTTTGCTGTGATTGAAAGGCCTAACCCCATGATTGAAACAAGTAAAAGTGGAATTTTTCGCATAGTGTTTTTATCTTTTCACGGTGAATGAGTGTCGTATTAATTAAATACTAATAAGTAAAGCCTATTGGTGCAAACGTTAAAGCATAGAGTTGTGTAAATGTTGAATGAGAATGAGAACCTTCCTAAGTCACTGGATAATACAATTTTTAAGCATGTTATTGAAACAACCCTCTAAGGGAATTTATGTTTGTAGAATTTTTGGTTTCCGTGCGGTTTCTTTTCTCTGCTTTCAGGGATTGGGGTAATATGGATGCAGTAAAATTATTAAATAAGGAAATGTATGAACCACATAGAAGTTGAACTCAAGTTAGCGGCTCAGAGTTCTGCTATTGATGCTGTTCGCCAGTGTATTTCGACGCTTTCGCCACAACATTCTGCTCCTCGCAAGCTGACTAATATCTATTTTGATACGGCGCAAAGACAACTACGCCAATGGGATATGGGGTTGCGTATTCGGGGTTGTGATGGTCGTTATGAGATGACGATGAAAACGGCTGGGCAAGTGATTAGCGGATTACACCAGCGCCCAGAGTTCAACGTGGAGATTGATTCCCCTGAAATCAATCTCGCGGCATTTCCAGCTGAAATCTGGCCAGAAGGAACGGATATCGCGCAACTTGAGGATGAGTTGGAAGTTCTGTTTAGTACCAATTTCACTCGCGAAACATGGTTAGTGAAATTCGAAGATAGTGAAATTGAAATTGTTTTCGACCAAGGGGAAGTCTCTGCGGGTGCGAAAGACTTACCGATTCAAGAATTTGAACTGGAACTAAAACAAGGCTTTGTGGCGGATGTATTGAATTTAGCGAAGAAATTCGCGGATATCGATGGTCTGAATCTATCCTCCCTGAGTAAAGCGGCGCGAGGCTACTCATTATTGGCGAGTGAGCCAGTACTTTTAGTGCGTCCTGAATCGGTGTTTGATTATGAAGAACAACCGATTGAGAAGTCTCTGTTGCACATGCAGCAACTTTGCCAGCAGCATGAACAGTATTGGCTAGCGGATGGTGAGCATGCACGTCATGGGCTCAGCGAGTTCTTACGCTTTGTTCAGGCTTTCTTAGTACATTACCAAAACTCTGCGCCGCATTTTGTTCACGATCTCCCTCTGGAACAATTACGTTTGGATGTGACTGATGAAACGGTCAGTGCAGAAGGCTTTTGTTACAGTAGCCAATGGCTAAAATGCAAACTAGCCTTTATTCAGTGGTTAACCGCCTTAACATATACTGATGTCGAATAGGTACTGAATCTATGCCGCTTTCTTCCGAGCTTTTGCAGAACCAACACCAACGTATTATTCAGCAGTTTACGGAGCAATCTTCTGAGTTGCTTCCGCTAAATGAATCTGAACTGAATTTTCTCGCATTCAGTGATTTTGTGTTGAAACAGGTTCTCGCTCATTCCCGATTTTTACAGCATATCCGAACACTGCCGCCGGTAGGCGATGAATGGACTCGCTATGGGGAATGGCTGGAGGAAGCGCTAGCATCGGTGACTGATGAAGATCATTTGATGCAGGTTTTACGCACTTTTCGTCATCATATGTTAGTACGTATTGCTTGGATGCAAACCTTAGAATTATGTGCTCAGCGCGATACTATTGTGCAACTGAGTGAACTGGCTGAGGTATTGATTGTTGCAGCTCGTGATTGGCTATACAAAACCTACTGCCTCTTGTGGGGAACGCCGTGTGATCGTGCTGGAAACCCGCAGCCACTATTAGTGCTTGGGATGGGTAAACTGGGTGGCAGAGAGTTAAATTTCTCTTCTGACATCGACCTGATTTTTGCTTATCCCGAAAATGGGGTTACTCAAGGTGGGCGTAAAGAGCTGGATAACGCGCAGTTTTTTACGCGCCTAGGGCAGAAGCTTATCCGCGTTCTTGACCAAGTCACCATTCATGGTTTTGTGTACCGCGTTGATATGCGTTTACGCCCATTTGGCGATAGCGGCCCATTGGTCTTCAGTTTTTCTGCTTTGGAAGATTACTACCAAGAACAGGGGCGAGACTGGGAACGCTATGCCATGGTCAAAGCCCGAATCATGGGGCCTGACAGCGTTCATTATGCGGATACTTTGCGTAAATTATTACGCCCGTTTGTCTATCGTCGTTATATAGATTTCAGTGTCATCCAATCCTTACGTAATATGAAAAACATGATTGAGCGAGAAGTTCGCCGCCGTGGATTGGTCAACAACATCAAATTAGGCGCGGGAGGCATTCGTGAAATTGAGTTTATTTCCCAAGTTTTTCAGTTGATCAGAGGCGGGCGAGAACCTGCATTACAGTCACAGTCTTTATTTACCGCATTACAAGGCATTGAAGAGCTTGCATTATTACCTGAACAGCAAGTTACTCAACTGCAAGACAGCTATATCTTCCTGCGTCGGTTAGAGAATTTACTGCAAAGTATCGATGACCAACAAACCCAAACATTACCCGATGATGCTTTAAATCAGGCGCGTTTAGCGTGGGGAATGGGATTTGCGAATTGGACTGATTTTTATCAGCAATTGAGTGCGAAAATGGCAATAGTACACCAAATTTTCGCAGAACAAATCGGTAGCGATGACGAGGAAGACCAAGTGGAAGAGTGCCATGAAGCGTACATTACGCTATGGCAAAGCGAGCTTTCCAAAGAGGAGCTGGCAAGTTATTTACCATCAAAAGATGAACTCGTCGCAGAAAAAATGATCCATGGAATTAGCCTGTTCCGCCATGATCTTAATAAGCGCACTATCGGCCCTCGTGGTCGTGATGTTCTTGATGAATTAATGCCAAAATTGTTGGCAAAAGTCGGCGAGCGCGAAGATGCTGGGCGAGTGATTGAACGCATCACGCCATTACTGCTGAGCATTGTTAGCCGAACAACTTATTTAGAGTTGATGCTCGAATTTGACGAAGTACTGACTCACGTTATTCGCTTATGCGCGGCTTCACCAATGATTGCCGAGCAGTTAGCCCGTCACCCACTTTTGTTGGATGAATTACTCGATCCGCAATCCTTGTATCAGCCATTACCACTCACCGCCTATCGCGATGAATTACGCCAATATTTAATGCGCGTGCCTGAAGATGACGAAGAGCAGTTGTTAGAAGCGCTCCGCCAATTTAAACAGGCACAATTATTACGCATTGCCGCCGAAGATATTTCGGGAGTGCTCCCTGTGATGAAAGTGAGTGACCACTTAACGTATTTGGCTGAAGCGATTATTGATGCCGTGGTGCACCAAGCATGGCAAATGATGGTCAAGCGCTATGGAGAGCCGGATCACTTAGCTAAGTTTGATGAAGATAAGTTCGATGAAAAACAGTACGGATTCGCGGTACTGGGGTATGGTAAATTAGGCGGCTGGGAGTTGGGTTATAGCTCAGATTTGGATTTGGTTTTTCTGTTTGACTGCCCGATGAATGCGGTGACAACAGGGGATCGTTCCATCGAAGCTCGTCAATTTTATCTGCGTGTTGCGCAGCGTATTATTCATCTTTTTAGCACCCGAACGGCTTCAGGGGTATTGTACGACGTGGATGCGCGCCTAAGGCCTTCCGGTGAATCGGGCATGTTGGTCAGCACAATTCAATCTTTCGATGATTACCAAAAAAATGATGCGTGGACATGGGAGCATCAAGCGCTGATCCGCGCTCGCATGGTGTTTGGTGACAGTTCGCTGCAACAAAAATTCACGCAAATTCGTCATGAAACCTTATGTCTGCCGAGAGAGCCAGATGTGCTGCGTGAGCAGGTGCGGGATATGCGCCTGAAAATGCATCGGCATTTGGGAAGCCATCAGGAAAATGAGTTTGATTTAAAAGCTGATCCGGGCGGGATCACTGATGTTGAATTTATTGCTCAATATTTAGTGCTGCGTTTTGCTATTGATAATCCAGCGCTGACTCGCTGGTCAGATAACGTGCGTATTTTTGAGCTAATGGCGCAGTATGATTTTATGCCAGAAGACGAAGCGTATGGTTTAACGCAGGCGTATGTCACGATGCGTAACGAGCTACATCACTTAGCGCTACAATCTTTACCGAGTCGCGTGGACAGTCAACAATTTTCAGCTCAACGCGCCTTAGTGCTTGCCAGCTGGAAAAAATGGCTTGAGTAATTGATTAGCTAGCAAATTATTTAGGCGATATTGCGCAGTATGCTAGTATTAGCGGCAATTAATTTCAGATTTTCTTTTCATAACTGGAGTGCGGGATGAAAGTAACCCTTCCTGATTATAAGCAAGCAGGTGTATTGGTTGTTGGTGATGTCATGTTAGACCGCTACTGGCATGGACCTACGAATCGTATTTCACCTGAAGCGCCGGTTCCGGTTGTTAAAGTGACCATGGTGGAAGAGCGCCCAGGTGGCGCTGCAAACGTGGCAATGAACATTGCGTCACTGGGCGCAAATTCTCGCTTAGTGGGTTTAACGGGGATTGATGACGCGGCAAAAGCGCTGACTGAGAACCTGAATGGCGTGAATGTACGCTGTGATTTTGTGGCCATTCCAACGCACCCAACCATTACTAAGTTACGTGTTTTATCCCGTAACCAGCAGCTGATCCGCCTCGATTTCGAAGAAGGGTTCGAAAATGTGGATGCACAGCCAATGCTAGAGCGCATCGAACAAGCTCTGCCACATATTGGGGCATTGGTGCTGTCTGACTATGCGAAAGGTGCATTAACCGAAGTTGAGAAGATGATTGCGCTGGCGAATAAAGCGGGCGTACCTGTTCTTATCGACCCGAAAGGCAACAATTTCGAACGTTATCGTGGAGCAACCCTGTTAACGCCAAATATGTCTGAATTTGAAGCGATTGTGGGTCGTTGCAAAGATAATAAAGATGTTGAAGAAAAAGGGATGCAGCTCCTTGAGTCTTTAGAGTTATCAGCGCTATTGATTACTCGTTCAGAGCAAGGCATGAGCTTGATCCGCCGTAATGAGGCACCTCTACATTTACCGACTGAAGCACAGGAAGTCTTTGATGTGACAGGGGCTGGTGATACGGTGATTGGCGTATTGGCGGCATCAATTGCATCAGGTCGTCCATTGCATGAAGCTTGTGCATTAGCGAATGCAGCGGCGGGTGTTGTGGTTGGCAAATTAGGGACTTCAACAGTTTCACCTATCGAATTAGAAAATGCGATCCGTGGTCGCGCAGAGAATGGTTTCGGCGTAATGACCGAAAGCCAGCTTAAGCAAGCCGTAGCCGATGCGCGTGCTCGCGGTGAGCGCGTGGTGATGACCAATGGCTGTTTCGATATTCTGCATGCAGGACATGTTTCGTATCTGGCAAATGCACGTAAATTGGGTGATCGCCTGATTGTTGCGGTAAACAGTGATGCATCGACTCGTCGCTTGAAAGGCGAAACTCGCCCAGTTAATCCATTAGACCAACGTATGATTGTGTTGGGCGCATTGGGTGCCGTGGATTGGGTTGTGCCATTCGAGGAAGATACACCGCAGCGTTTGATCTCAGAAATTCTGCCTGACATCTTAGTAAAAGGTGGGGATTATCAACCAGATGAGATTGCTGGTAGCAAGGAAGTGTGGGCTGCTGGTGGGCAAGTGATGGTTTTGAATTTCGAAGATGGTATTTCAACCACCAATATCATCAAAAATATTATGAAAACCAAATAATTAAATTTTAATTGGTTTTAGCAAAAGCCTAGCTTTTTGTCTGCATTTAAATGCGTACAGAAGTTAGGCTTTTTTGTTTGTGAATCAATCTTCTTGTTTTTCTTCAATCACTTTTTCATCTGAAAAACGGGCTTCAAGTGCGCTAACGCGCTGCTCCATTTTCATCAGTTTTTCGCGAGTGCGCAGCAAAACTTGTGTTTGAATATCAAACTCTTCACGGCTGACTAAATCTAATTTGCCAAGCTGAGATTGCAGCAGTGAACGAAGCTTTTTATCAAAGTCTTCACCTAAGTCACGCACGCCTTTTGGTAATGCACCTTGAATTTGGCGGGCAACTTGTTCAATTTTTTTCGGATCGAGCATTCGCGGGTCCTTCAGTTTCAATATAAATAATGTGGGGTAGTGTAATACCTGCGGCGTTATGAATAAACCACCTTCTAACATTATTATAAAAACCCAGCCTTTCATCTTGTTTTTATTGGCGAAAAGTGTGAGTAAGTTTCCAGTTTATCGTTTGTTCGTTGCACCATTGAATTATTGGAGTTATATTAATTGCGTAATCTCAGGGCGGGGTGAAAGTCCCCACCGGCGGTAACATGCATCGCGCATGAAGCCCGCGAGCGCTTTGTTATCTTTGGCATTATTGTCATGGATAGGAAAGGTCAGCAGATCCAGTGTGAATCTGGAGCCGACGGTCATAGTCCGGATGGGAGAGAATCACTGTATCTGCATGTTTGTACCTTTTAGGTGCAACATTGTTCTACATATTGAATGGCGAAACGGCTGTTAAGTCGTTGTGTTTATTCATTTCTCGTACTCCTAAGACTGCCCTGGTTCTGGTAACTCAAATATTGTTAATTTAAGAAGGTTTTTACCATGAATCAGACGCTACTTTCCGAATTCGGTAATCCTACCGAGCGTGTTGAAAATGCAATTGAAGCCCTGCGCCAAGGCAAAGGTATCTTAGTTCTCGATGATGAAGATCGTGAGAATGAAGGTGACTTAGTGTTTGCAGCAGAAACCATGACCACAGAGCAAATGGCAATGACCATTCGCTATAGCAGCGGCATTGTGTGCCTGTGTATTACGGAAGAACGCCGTAAGCAGCTTGATATTTCGATGATGGTGGAAAAAAACACCAGCCAAAACCAAACGGGTTTTACGGTCACTATCGAAGCGGCAAAAGGCGTGACGACAGGCGTTTCTGCGGCTGACCGTATCACGACAATTAAAACCGCAATTGCGGATAACGCAGTACCTGCGGATATTAACCGTCCAGGTCACGTATTCCCTCTGCGCGCTCGTGAGGGTGGTGTATTAACTCGCCGTGGTCATACCGAAGCGACAATTGATTTAGCTGTACTGGCAGGTTTCAAACCCGCTGGAGTACTGTGTGAGTTAACCAATGATGATGGCAGCATGGCGCGTGCGCCAGATGTGGTGAAGTTTGCTCGCGAGCACAATATGACCGTTGTGACTATCGAAGACTTAGTTAACTATCGCCTTCAGTTGGAAAAAAAAGCCAGCTAATTTGCTAGGTTTTTAAAACGTTTTGCATACAGAGTCATCGGCCACAAAGTTGCACACCTTTGTGGCCTATTCAAATTTTTTGATGATCATTCTCATAATTCCCCCACTGTGTTTTTTCTAAAAAAGGGTATGCTGATATTCATTATCCTTTTAGTGGAATTGAGGTCATCATGTCGACAAATAACCAACACTTAACCCATCGAATGCCTGCGGTATTTATCGGTCATGGTAGCCCGATGAACGCGATTAACCATAATTCGTATACTGAAGCATGGGAAAAACTGGGTAAAACCTTGCCTAGACCGCGTGCGATTTTAGTGATCTCAGCACATTGGTATACCCGTGGAACGGCTATCACCGCGATGGTTAAACCGAAAACTATCCATGATTTTGGTGGTTTCCCTGAAGCTTTATACCAAATTGAATATCCAGCACCGGGCTCTCCAGAACTGGCTAAACAGGTAGCTGAATTATTGTCTCCAGAGCCAATTTATCAAGATAAAGAGGAGTGGGGACTTGATCACGGTACATGGGAAATTTTAGTCCGTATGTATCCTCAAGCGGATATCCCTGTGGTTCAGCTCAGTATTGATGGTACGAAGCCAGCTGCTTGGCATTATGAGTTGGGTAAAAAGCTGGCGGTATTACGAGATGAAGGGGTATTGATTATGGGCAGCGGTAACGTGGTTCATAATTTAAGAGCAATGGATTGGCAAAATGCAAATGCAGTGCCTTATCCTTGGGCGACCTCTTTTGAGCAGTTTGTGTATGACAATTTACGCAGTCACGAGCAGCCGCATCCACTCACTAAAGGGTTAGATCGTGAAGATGGTAAGTTATCGAACCCATCACCGGAACACTTTTTACCTATCTTGCCTATTTTAGGAACTTGGGATGGTGAAGAAGGGATAAGTACGCCTGTAGAGGGCATTGTTTCCGCATCGCTGAGCATGTTGTCAGTGCAAATCGGTTAATACTTTCAAATTGGTTAATACTTAAAACAGAAAATAAGAAAGCGGCACGAAATAGTTCGTTGCCGCTTTCTTTTTGTCAGATACCCTGTTTTTATCAAACTACGAAATACTAGTCGATAATGATATGGGGGTAGAAACGAGATAAATCCTGAGTAATCAGCTCTTTATCTTCGCGAATACAGATGCCCGCAGGTTGGTCGTTAACTAACCAGCTTCCCACTAATGTATAGCTGCCTTCAAATTTTGGCAGTGAGTGGAATTGCTGGATAATCATCCCTTCTTCACCATAAGGGCCATCCGCAGAGGCGATTTCTTTGCCATTTTCGATGACACGAATATTCGCACCTTCACGAGAAAATAGCGGTTTAATCACATAGCTTTCAAGCTCTGGTTTATTACCATCCGCAAAGTAGGCTGGTAACAAGTTTGGATGGTCAGGGAACATTTCCCATAACATTGGTAGCAACGCCTTGTTGGAAATAATGCTTTTCCATGCAGGCTCTAACCAACGTACACCCGCATCTTGCAGCTTGGTTGAGAAAATTTCTCTGAGCATAAATTCCCATGGATACAGTTTGAACAGGTTACTAATGACCTGATCTTGTGTATCGGTGAATTCACCTTTTTCACCCAGCCCGATTTCATCCATATACAGGAATTCGGTCGCTACGCCAGCTTCATTCGCACAGTCTTGCAGATATTGTACTGTACCACGATCTTCTTCGGTATCTTGGCAACAAGCCATATGTAGCAAGCGGAAACCGTATTGATCTTTAAGCTCACCAAAACGTTCAATCAGTTGCTCTTGAATGCTGTTAAACTGGTCAGCATTTTCTGGCAGTTTTCCAGCCTCGATTTGATCTTCTAACCAAATCCATTGGAAGAACGCTGATTCATACAGTGACGTTGGTGTATCTGCATTATTTTCCAGTAACTTAGGTGGATTGACACCATCGTAAGCTAAGTCGAGACGGGAATATAATGAAGGTTGCTCACTTTTCCACGAACTACGGACAAATTCCCAACAATGTTTAGGAATTTGAAAGCGAGCGAGTAACTCATCGCTTTCAACAACGCGCTCAACCACTTTTAAGCACATTTGGTGAATTTCAGAGGTAGCTTCTTCAATTTCTTCAACTTGCGCTAGCGTGAATTGGTAATAGGCATCTTCAGACCAGTACGGTTCGCCGTACATAGTGTGGAAGTGAAAACCAAACTCATCCGCTTTTTCACGCCAGTTAGGGCGCTCTACAATAGGAACACGTTTCATTACTTATCAACCACCCATTGAACGGGAAGAGGATGAGCTAGATTTCGCGGACGAAGATGAACGTTGTGCTGTCGCTTGTTTGTTGACTGTATCACCGAAGCCGCCACGAGTAATGGTAGAGGTGGTGGCTGGTTTTGGTGCCATAGCGGTTTTTGGTACGCTCATTGAACGACCGCCAGCAACGGCTGGACCATAACTTTTACCCGTCGAATCAACAAATTTACCATTTGCTGGGCTTGCTGGGTTTTTAGAGCTAAACAATGGTTGAGATGGCGCACCACCGCCCATCATACGGCCCATCATGTAGCCCATCATTAATGGCATCCACATGCTACCACTGCTTTGTGGTTGAGCTGCTGGCTCGCCGGCTGCTGGTGTGCTTGTACCTGCAATGCCTGCCTGAGCTGGTGCCTGAGTACACATTGCTTCACCAAATTCCGCTACACAATCTTCTTGAGTTGCGTATTTTGGAGCCGTTTTAGCGGCCTCATTCAATGCGTTGTTATACGCAAGGGTGCATTGCTCTGCTTGAGATGGATTTGCTTGGCTACAGTCTTGCGCGTTAGTGTACAGAGATACGGTTTCATCGCTCTCTTCACACGCAGACAGCATAAATACAGCACTGACCGCAACAGCGACAGGGGCTAAACGGTATGAGCGCCAAGACTTACGGAAGGCGTTCTGATTAATATTTTTGGTACGCTTCATGGTCATGGTAATTACCTTGAATGAATAATAAGTAAGAGGTTCGAGATGTTGCCCTTAGAATAGGGGATATAGGATAAAAATTAAAGTACAAATGCTGCACAAATAATGGGAAATGATGGATTTAGCGAAATTGATTCCATTTTTACATGTTGTTGGTGAAATCTAATACCGAGTAATTCCTATTTTTCTTTGATATCAATAAATTAATTATGATGATTTTTTGACTATGGTTGCAATTAACCTTAGTCAGAATTGACTGAATTTTAAGAATTAGGTGAACAAATAATACGGTAAGTTATTCATTATTTAGAGAACAGACAAATTCGCGTTATTTCAAAATAAGCGCTTGGGTGATAGAGCTAAAAAAATAGCCCGCCATTTGAGCGAGCTATTTTCATCGACTAAATTAAATGATTATTTAATTTTTGGTGCAGTCGAGTTGCGAATAATGCTGTCAGGTGAAGTTTGGATCTCTTTACCTAAGCTGGCATTTAAACGAGCAATATCATCTTCGTTTAACGTACCACGTGCAAATTCGATATTCAGTTGGTTGATCATATAATCGTAACGGGCGTTAGACAGGTTTTGCTTCGCTTGATACAGCGCAGTTGTTGCTGTTAACACATCAACGATGGTACGAGTTCCCACTTGGTAGCCAGCTTCCATTGCATCTAATGAGCTTTGCGCTGAAACAACAACTTGTTTATAAGCGTTGATGCTACTGATTGATGATGTCACGTTGTTATACGATGAACGAACTAATTGGATTACGTTACGGTAAACGCTTTCCAGTTGTTCGCTAGCACTTTGGAAACCATATTGAGCTTGTTCAACTTGTGAACTTACTGCTCCGCCAGAATATAAAGGCAGGCTTAATGTTAAGCCAATACTGTTTTGACCATTGTAGCTGTTATTTGCGCCACCAGAACGATCATAACCACTACCATGCTGGTAAGAGTTTGCAACGCTAGTGGATGCATCTAGGCCTACGGTCGGCATATGGCCAGTTTCCGCTAAACGGATGTTTTCACGAGAAACGTCTTGCGCTAAACGGGCACTCAGTAAGCTCAGGTTACGCTGTTCAGCTTCTTTTAAGATAGACTCAACATCTTCTGGATTAGCAGTTTTGAAACGGTCAATATTTAAAGAAGCTAACTGGCTATAGTAAACACCGCTGACTTGGCGAAGTTTTTCAACCGCGTTAACTAAATCATTGCGACCAGCGACTTCTTGTGCAATCACGCTATCGTAATTTGCACGGGCGTTTTGTACGTCAGTGATTGCGACTAAGCCGACGTTAAAACGTTGTGTTGTTTGGTCTAACTGGCGGTAAACCGCTTCTTTGTTGGCTTGGATGTAAGATAACGCATCAATGGCTTTCAATACGTTAAAATAAGCCGTTGCGGTATCTAAAATAAGCTGTTGCTGGCTTGTCTGATAGGTAACATCAGAAATTCCTGCGGTTTTTTCTTGAAGATCCAACTGACGCCATTTTGACATGTCAAACACAGTCTGGGTCAATTTTAATGACGCATTAAGACCCGTGCTTTCGGTGTTGCTTGCATCACGGTAACCGCTGCCATAGGTTGCTCCAGCGCCTAAACCTAATTGCGGTAACAGCGGGCTACGTGCTTCGTTGATTTTCTCAAAAGCCTGATTACGCTCAGCAAATGACTTTCTGAGTTCCGGGTTACTGTCTTTGGATTTTTGGTAAACCTGAAGTAAATCTTCTGCGTAACTATTAGCACTGAGACCCACAAAACTCATCGCAATAAAAAGGGGAAGCAGTTTCTTCATTTTGATTCCTTGATTAAACAGCAAATTATATGGAGCCTGTTGTCTAAAACTTATCATGTTAAGGACGATGATAGGCTGTTGGAACTCTGAAAAGAGAGACCGTTCTCAAAACAGACCCTATTGTTGCTCATAAATTTGAATAATGGCGCACATTGTAACAGAGGTGTGGCACGGAAAACGGTAGCCTTTTGTGCCATTTAGTCTCAATTTGTTTAAACATTACCTCATCTAAGGTTAAAAAACCTTAAAAACTGATTTCATCCTTCCATCTTTGTTAGTATAAAAATGAAGGGATTAGGAGACTATCAATGAATAATAAAATCGAAAACCCGATTAAATACAGTAAAAATGATATTGAAATTATATCTAAGCGTAAATTATTTAACGGTTTTTTTCAAATGATTGAATATCGATTTAAACATCGATTATTTGAAGGTGGGTGGAGCAAAGAAATTGTTCGCGAAGTATTTGAAAGAGGGCATGCGGGGGCAATACTGCCTTATGATCCACAAACCGATAAGGTCGTGTTAATCGAGCAAATTCGTTTTCCTGCTTTTGAATCAAGCGAAACGCCATGGTTGTTAGAGATAGTCGCGGGAATGATAGAAGAGAATGAATCCCCCGAAGAGGTGGTTCGCCGGGAATCAACGGAAGAAGCAGGCCTCACCATTGGACGAATAGAAAAACCGATTAGCTATTTATCTAGCCCAGGAGGCACCAGCGAACGGATTCATGTTTTTGTTGGAGAGGTCGATAGCTCGTTGGCAAAAGGTATTCATGGCTTGGCTTCGGAAAATGAAGATATTCGAGTGCATGTAGTGAGCCGAGAGCAAGCTTATCAGTGGGTTGAAGAGGGTAAAATTGATAATGCGGCAACCGTGATTGCCATTCAATGGCTACAACTGAATCACCAAAAGCTGCATGAAAAATGGGTGAAACTGATTTAAATAACCATTAATCTAGTGAAGTGTGTGCTGATTAGCAGATATTGAGTCGATAGTTAGGTTAAAATCAGTAACCTACGCACTTTACAGGTTAGGTGATAATACTTAGCGCTATTTTTAAGGATAAAGGAAGACTTTGGACAGCCAGCTTAAAGTGACTGCTAATAACCCTAAAGTTATTAGAATATTACAAGTTACTGATACGCATCTTTTTGCTGATACGGAAAACACCCTTTTAGGGATCAATACTTACCGAAGCTATCAGGCGGTACTTGATGCGATTGCAGAACAAAACTTACCTGTCGATTTAATTGTCGCCACAGGGGATCTCGTTCAAGACCAATCACCTAAAGCCTATCAACATTTTGCGGCTGGGATTGAGCGTATTCCTGCACCTTGCGTTTGGCTACCGGGAAATCACGATTATCCCCCCGCGATGGTAGGCACCTTAAAAATTGCCGGTATTTCGAGTGCTAAGCAGGTCTTTGTTGGTGATGATTGGCAAATTTTAATGCTAGATAGCCAATTACAAGATGTTGCTCACGGTGAGCTTTCTGAGCAGCAACTGGAATGGATGAAACAGTGTTTAGATGAGCAGCCGACACGCACGACACTGATTATGCTGCATCATCATCCACTACCTTCTGGCTGCACTTGGCTAGATCAGCACAGTTTACGAAATTCACATATTTTGGCGGACTATCTTAAAAACTACCCCAATGTGAAAGCGATGCTATGCGGACATATTCACCAAGAAATGGATGAAAACTGGCATGGTATCCGCCTGTTAGCAACGCCATCGACCTGTGTACAGTTTAAGCCACACTGCACCAATTTTGCTTTAGATTCGGTCGCACCGGGCTGGCGCTATCTGGAACTAATGGTGAATGAACAAGGGGAAAAAGTGATTGAAACCCAAGTTTATCGTTTAAATACTCAGGAATTTAGCCCTGACTTTGATTCAGATGGTTACTAATGGTAACGTTACTGTATATTCACGGGTTTAATAGTTCTCCACTGTCTGAGAAAGCGAATAATCTGAAACAGTGGTTGGCAGTGCATTATCCTCAGATCAACATGATTGTTCCGCAATTGCCTAATTTTCCACAGCAAGCGACAAAATTACTCGATGATATCCTTGCCGAACATCAGCATGACACAATCGGTTTAGTGGGTTCCTCATTGGGTGGTTATTTTTCCATTTATTTTTCTGAGCGCTACCAAATTCCCGCAGTATTAGTGAACCCGGCGGTACGTCCGTTTGATTTACTCAGCGATTATCTTGGGGAAAATACGAATCCATATACCCATGAAACGTATGTGTTAGAACCCAAACATATGCATGAGTTGAAGGCTCTGCATCTCGAAAAGATACGTTCACCAAACTTACTTTGGCTATTGCAGCAAATGGGGGACGAGGTACTTGATTATCGTCAAGCTGTTGCCTATCTTTCAGAGTGTAAGCAAACGGTGGAACCGGATGGGGATCATGCATTTGTTGGGTTTGAACGTTATTTCCCGCAGATCATTCGCTTTTTGTCTCTGGTTGATAACGCAGAGAAATAGTGCGAAAACGCCAATACACTGTTATTATCAACAGTAATTCACTGATTGAATATACCCAATCTTCTTGAATTATTTAGGGTATAGTTCAATTAATCATCTATTACCGCAGAATGACAACATGACTCAATCTAGTTATAACGCAGAGGACATTGAAGTTCTCAGTGGTTTGGAGCCTGTTCGCCGTCGTCCTGGCATGTATACCGACACCAGCCGACCGAACCATTTGGCTCAAGAAGTAATTGATAACAGTGTCGATGAAGCCTTAGCTGGACATGCCGGACACATCCAAGTGATTTTATACCCCGATCAATCCCTCGAAGTGATTGATGATGGGCGTGGTATGCCTGTTGATATCCACCCAGAAATGAAAGTCTCCGCAGTTGAGCTGATTTTAGGGCAACTGCATGCTGGGGGAAAATTCTCCAATAAAAACTATCAATTTTCGGGTGGTTTGCACGGTGTTGGTATCTCCGTGGTCAATGCGTTATCAAAGCGTATTGAAGTCACAGTACGCCGTGATGGTCAGGTTTATCAAATTGCGTTTGAAAATGGCGAAAAAGTCGAAGAATTACAAGTCATTGGTACTTGTGGCAAACGCAACACCGGAACCAGTGTCCATTTCTGGCCTGATGAAAGCTATTTTGATAGCCCGCGTTTCTCCGTTTCCCGTTTAACTCATAACTTAAAAGCAAAAGCCGTTTTATGCCCTGGCGTACAAATTACGTTTAAGGATCTGCTCAATGAAACTGAGCAAAACTGGTGCTATAGCGATGGGTTAACCGACTACTTAATGGAATCGGTAGATGGTTTTGAAGTACTGCCTGCCAAGCCATTTACAGGTGAATTCTCTGCTGAAATTGAAGCCGCTCAATGGGCGCTATTATGGTTGCCTGAAGGTGGCGAGCTACTAACTGAAAGCTACGTTAACTTGATCCCAACAGCGCAGGGCGGTACTCACGTTAATGGGTTACGTCAAGGCTTACTCGATGCGATGCGAGAATTCTGTGAATTCCGTAATATTTTGCCGCGTGGAGTGAAGTTATCTGCGGATGATATTTGGGATCGCTGCGCCTATGTTTTATCTGTGAAAATGCAAGATCCACAATTTGCAGGGCAGACGAAAGAGCGTCTTTCTTCTCGTCAATGTGCAGCGTTTGTTTCCGGTGTGGTGAAAGATGCCTTTAGCTTATGGCTAAATCAGAATGTCCAAGTTGCTGAGCAATTGGCTGAAATGGCGATTTCTAGCGCCCAGCGTCGCTTGCGTGCGGCAAAAAAAGTCGTGCGTAAAAAGCTTACTAGCGGCCCAGCTCTGCCGGGTAAATTAGCGGATTGTAGCTCTCAAGACCTCTCCATGACAGAACTGTTCTTAGTGGAAGGGGACTCAGCGGGGGGCTCGGCGAAGCAAGCTCGTGATCGTGAATATCAAGCCATCATGCCGCTGCGCGGTAAGATCCTCAATACGTGGGAAGTCTCTTCTGACGAGGTTTTAGCCTCTCAAGAAGTTCACGATATTTCTGTCGCGATTGGTATGGATCCTGATAGCGAAGATATTTCTCAGCTCCGCTACGGTAAAGTATGTATCCTCGCGGATGCGGACTCCGATGGGCTGCACATTGCCACATTGCTGTGCGCCTTATTTGTTCGCCATTTCCCTAAATTAGTAAGAGAAGGGCACGTTTATATGGCGATGCCCCCACTTTATCGTATCGATTTAGGAAAAGAAATTCACTACGCTTTAGATGAAAGTGAAAAAGATGCGGTGCTAGAGAGATTAAGCCGTAAAAGGGGCAAACCTAACGTTCAACGCTTTAAAGGATTGGGTGAAATGAACCCGCCACAATTGCGTGAAACGACGTTAGATCCAAATACTCGCCGCCTTGTTCAGTTAACTATCGATGATGATAATTACACAGAAACCATGTCGAAGATGGACATGCTTCTCGCTAAAAAACGCTCGGAAGATCGTCGTAACTGGCTGCAAGAAAAAGGCGATACGGCAGAAATTGATGTCTGATCATAATCGGATGAATAAGAGTAAGGAACGTATTGAATGAGTGAAATTACTCATGACGGTGTGGAGCGTTTACCGCTTCATACCTTTACTGAAAACGCCTATCTGAACTACTCGATGTACGTCATCATGGATAGAGCGTTGCCATTTATCGGTGATGGGCTTAAACCCGTTCAGCGCCGAATTGTGTATGCCATGTCTGAATTGGGGCTGAGCAACACGGCAAAATATAAAAAATCAGCCAGAACCGTCGGTGACGTATTAGGTAAGTATCACCCACACGGCGATAGCGCCTGCTATGAAGCGATGGTGTTAATGGCGCAGCCATTCTCTTATCGTTATCCTTTGGTTGACGGTCAAGGAAACTGGGGAGCACCGGATGATCCGAAATCCTTCGCTGCGATGCGTTATACCGAATCTCGTTTATCCAAATATGCGGAAGTATTACTCAGCGAATTAGCACATGGAACCGTTGATTGGGTACCTAACTTTGACGGTACATTAAATGAACCGAAAATGCTGCCTGCCCGTCTGCCAAATATTTTATTAAATGGCACTACAGGGATAGCGGTGGGTATGGCAACGGATATTCCACCTCACAATGCCCGCGAAGTGGCAAGTGCGCTGGTGGCTCTGCTGGAAAAACCAAAGTTAAATCTTGATGAGATCATGCAGTTTATTCCGGGGCCTGATTATCCAACGGAAGCTGAAATTATCTCGTCACCGGAAGATATCCGTAAGGTTTATCAAAACGGTCGTGGCTCAGTGCGTATGCGTGCGGTATGGGAAAAAGAAGATGGTAATGCGGTAATCACCGCGCTGCCTCACCAAGTTTCTGGCGCTAAAATTCTTGAGCAGATTGCGAACCAGATGCGCGCGAAAAAGCTGCCAATGGTCGAAGATCTGCGTGATGAATCGGATCATGAAAATCCAACGCGTTTAGTGATCGTTCCGCGCAGTAACCGCGTGGATCTTGATCAAGTAATGACCCACTTGTTTGCAACGACAGATCTTGAAAGAAGCTACCGTGTTAACTTAAACATGATTGGCTTAGATAACCGTCCGGCAGTGAAAGGGCTGGTGGAGATCCTCACTGAGTGGATCACTTATCGTCGTCAAACGGTACGTAATCGCTTAAACCACCGTTTAGAAAAAGTATTAAGACGCCTACATATTTTGGATGGTTTACTCATCGCTTATTTGAATATCGATGAAGTCATTGAAATCATTCGTAATGAAGATGAGCCAAAAGCCGTCTTAATGTCGCGCTTTAATATTAGCGATACCCAAGCCGAAGCAATTTTAGAATTAAAACTGCGTCACTTAGCGAAACTCGAAGAGATAAAAATTCGCGGTGAACAGGATGAACTAGCCAAAGAGCGTGATGAGTTACAAGCTATTTTAGGCTCAGAAGCTCGTCTGAATACGTTGATTAAAAAAGAAATTCAGGCAGATGCTAAAGCTTACGGTGATGATCGCCGTTCGCCGCTGCAAGAGCGTGAAGAAGCCAAAGCACTTAGCGAGCATGAAATTTTGCCATCGGAGCCGATCACTGTTGTCTTGTCTGACATGGGCTGGGTGCGTAGTGCGAAAGGGCATGATATCGAGCCAAGTAATTTGAGCTTCAAAGCGGGGGATAGCTTCAAAGGTGCTGCCCGTGGTAAGTCTAATCAAGCGGCGGTATTCCTTGATACCACGGGACGTAGCTATTCTGTCGACCCGCTGGAATTACCTTCTGCACGTAGTCAAGGCGAGCCGTTAACGGGGAGATTAACACTTCCACCGGGCGCGACTATTGAGCATGTGCTGATGGCACCGGAAGAGCAAAAATACTTAATGGCATCTGATGCGGGTTATGGTTTTATTTGCACCTTTAATGATTTGGTGACGAAGAATAAAACCGGTAAGGCGTTGATGTCGTTACCTGAAAATGCAAAAGTAATGGCACCGATTGAGCTAAATAACGAAAAAGAAGATTTGTTATTAGCCATCACGAAAGCCGGTCGCATGTTATTATTCCCTGTGTCTGACCTCCCTCAATTATCCAAAGGGAAGGGAAATAAAATTATTAACATCACGGGGGCGCAAGCTGCAAGTGGTGAAGACTTACTGGTTTGGTTAATGGTGGTCCCACCGCAAGCCTCGATCACACTTTATTTTGGTAAGCGTAAACTGAAATTTAAATCAGAAGACTTACAGAAATACCGTGCAGAGCGTGGACGCAAAGGAACATCGTTACCGCGTGGTTTACATAACATTGAACGTATTGATGTTGATTCTGCGGATACAGAATAAAAATAACAATAATTCAAGGGCTTAGTTAAGGCCCTTTTCATAAGTTAAGGAATAATATGCTAGCGCTAATTAGAGCTATCATTGTGATCATATTTACGATTTTTGTGTGTGTTGGCGGCAGTATCTACTGCCTATTTAGCCCTCGTAATCCAAGACATGTGATGACGTTTGGCCATTTGTTTGGGCGCTTGTCCTGTGTGCTCGGTATTAAAATGATTGACCGCGTTCCAGCAAAAGCTAAGGATTACGGTCCAAGTATTTATATCGGTAACCACCAAAATAACTATGATATGGTCACTATGTCGAATGGTGTTCAACCAAGAACCGTTACAGTGGGTAAAAAGAGCCTTGTTTTGATCCCATTCTTTGGTTTCTTGTATTGGATCACGGGAAATATTTTAATTGACCGTGGTAACCGTTCGAAAGCGCATAACACCATTTCCCAAGTTGCTGAGCAGATTAAATCTCGTAAGATTTCAGTCTGGATGTTTCCTGAAGGAACACGTAGCCGTGGTCGTGGCTTACTGCCATTTAAAACGGGCGCATTCCATGCTGCGATTGCTGCTGGCGTGCCAATTGTTCCTGTGTGTGTGTCTACCACACAGAACAAAATCAGCTTGAACCGTTGGAATAATGGCCATGTGATCATTGAGATGTTAGAGCCGATTGATACCTCGAAATACTCTAAAGAGCAGGTTCGCGAGCTGGCGGAGTATTGTCATGGCTTGATGGAAGCTAAAATCAAAGAGTTAGATAAAGAAGTTGAAGAGCTGAATAAACGCTAATCTCAATAATTTTATTAAGTTCAATGATTTTACTAAGTTAATTCGTATCGATAGTGGGAGGTTCATTCAGAACTTCCCACTGTATTATTTTGGCTATGCCATTTTCACTGTGAGACTTTTACTACACGATTCCCTCTGTTATTTAATCCCATCCGTAATTATTGCCATTCAAATTTATTATATTTTAATTATTGATACATATATTTTTAGAATTCCATGTCCTTTCGCGATATGATGGCTCGCAAATTTGTCGCAAGATAAATTATTGAATTCCAAATAGTGGTATCACCAGCATATACCTAAAAATACTCGTATAAATCACTAATTTATAATGATTTATTAAAATAACTTGCTGGTTTTTTATTTAGCGGAGAATCTATGTTATTCAGTCGTTGCCGATCATTGCTGATTAGCGGGTTGGCTGTGTGCTTATTACAGGTATCAACTTATGCGAGTGCAGAAGGAACGACCGCACTCCCTGTTCCACCCTTGCTAGAATCCCGTTCGGGACAGCCCCTCTTTTTAACATTACAAAAAATCCATTGGTCTTTCGATGGTAAATATTCTGCGGAAGTTTTAGGTATTAATGGTTCTTATCCAGGACCCACTATTCGCGTCAAAAATGGAGATGATCTCAAACTAATCTATAGCAATAGATTACCCGATGCTGTTTCAATGACTATTAGCGGGTTGCAGATCCCCGGCACGCAAATTGGCGGTGCAGCGAGACAAATTTCGCCAAATGCAGATTGGTCACCGGTGATCCCTATTCGCCAAAATGCAGCAACGCTTTGGTATCATGCGAATACCAAAGGTAAAATGGGGGAGCAAATCTACAATGGTTTACTGGGAATGTGGATCATTGATGATGATTCCACAAAAGAGTTACGTTTACCAAAACATTATGGTGTAGATGATTTCCCGATTATTATTCAAGACAAACGTTTGGATAACTTTGGTGTTCCTGAATATCACACTGATGAGAATGGATTCCTCGGGGATACATTAGTGGTTAACGGTGTACAAGATCCCTATATCGAAGTTTCTCGAGGTTGGGTACGTTTAAGATTACTAAATGCATCTAACTCCAGACGCTATGTGATGAAAATCAGTGATGGCCGTCCTTTCGTGATGATAGCGTCTGACCAAGGATTGCTCACGGTGCCTGCCAGCGTTCAAGAACTTTCACTTGCGCCGGGAGAACGTCGTGAAGTTCTGATTGATATGGCGAAAACTGCTGAGCTGACCATTACAGCAGGGGAATCTGCCTCGTTGATGGATCGTGTTAAAGGGTTATTTGAACCGTCGAATAATTTAATTTCCACCAATGTATTAACCATCAAAGCGACGGGATTAATGTCATTAGTGACAGATGATGTCCCAAAACAATTAGTCTTGGATACGACACAAATTACCTCCTCGATTACTAACCGTGATATCCAGCTAAATGATCCAGTTGGTATCAATGGCATGAAATTGGATACAGGGCGTGTGGATATCACTTCTCGTCAAGGCAGTTGGGAGCGTTGGAATGTGAGCAGCGAGCAGCCTCAATCCTTCCACATAGAAGGGGTTCGCTTTAAAGTGATCAACTGTAATGGGCAGCCGGCTCAGCCTGATAACTTTGGATGGAAAGATACCGTTTGGATTGATGGGCGCTGCGAGCTACTTGTACAGATGCTGCAGCCGTCTTACAACCATTTCCCATTCCTGTTTTATAGCCAAAACCTCGAAAAAGCAGATTTAGGCTCGGCGGGACAGTTGGTGATTACACCAGAAGATGGTAGTAACTAATTGAATGTCTCGAAAAAGCCCGCAATTAGCGGGCTTTTTTACTTTAACGATTAGCTTAATGCTACGCGTATACCGAATGCCACTAGCACTACGCCAAGGACTTTATCCACATATTTTTGTACTTTCGCTAGCCCTTTTCTAACGGGCGCACTTTGAATTAAGCACACTAAAATTGGCCAGTAAATCACCGCCAGACCCCAGATAATAAAGGCAAACCAAAGCTTTTCTGAGAATGTAGAATCCACATTAAGCACTTGAGTAAAAATAGCTAAGAAGAATAAAGTTGCTTTAGGATTTAAGACATTACACAAGAAACCTTGCATGAACGCTTTTTTGAATGTGACATGCTCATGTTGACTGGCTGTTAAGTCCATTTTTGATGCTTTTTGCGGCATTAGGCTTTTAATCCCAATCCAGATTAAATAAGCCGCTCCTGCATATTTAAGAATGTTAAATAACCATGGTGTTGTGGTAATCAACACGGCAAGCCCTGCTACGCAGTAAGACATATGAAGTGCAATAGCAACGATAATACCGAGGGCGGTCATCATGGCTGCGGAACGTTGGTAACGCGCTGCATTCTTGATAATTAAAAAGAAATCTGGACCCGGTGAGATCATGCCAAGGGCGGCAATCGTCGCGACCATGATACTGGTCTGATACATAATGTAATCTCTTTATTTTAGGTTGAACTAAACTGAGTAATAAGGGACTAAAAGCGTTGTAAACATCGTTTAGTGCATTGACTTGAGTCGTTCGAGTATAAGGGATTGAGTGGTATTTAAGGAAGATTAAATTTAGTCGACGAAGTATGTCTGTTTCCGTATAGTGTGCACAATTTTTATATTTCGTTTCTAAGGTGGTTAGATGAATATTAGCTTAATCGCAGCAATGGCGTTCGATCAGGTTATCGGCATGGAAAATGCGATGCCTTGGAATTTATCAGGTGATTTGGCGTGGTTTAAACGTCAAACATTGAATAAACCTGTGATTATGGGACGCGTGACTTATGAATCTTTAGGTCGTCCTTTACCGCAGCGTGTCAACATTGTTTTAAGCAGCCAAGCAGGCACAGAAACTGGCGTTATCTGGGTTAAATCAGTTGAAGAAGCATTAGAAGCCGCGAAGGCAGTTGAAGGTGCTGATGAGATTATGGTGATTGGTGGTGGTAAGGTTTACCAACAATTCCTACCAATGGCGAATAAACTCTATTTGACTCATGTGGATGCCGAAGTGATTGGGGATACACATTTCCCGGCTTATGAGCCTGATGAATGGGACTCTATTTTCACTGAATATCATGAAGCAGATGAAGCGAATAGCCACGGTTTCTGCATTGAAGTTCTGACTCGCCGCGTTTAACCTCTGTTGGTCTAGTCAATAAAAATGGCACTGTTAGGTGCCATTTTGCTATTTGTCATTTGGTATCTAGAGAAAACGCTCACTCTTTACGACGTTTCTGGTGGGATTTCTGTCTATGGAATGTTTTAGTTTCCCAGTGAAGTAGCGTTAAATCCCCTCCCCAGCAGCAACCCGTATCCATCGCATACACATGTTCGGGTGTAAATTTGCCTTCCAGTGATGCCCAATGACCAAAGAAAATGGCGTAATCTTCAGGGAATTGGCTTGGTAGAGAGAACCATGGCTTCAGTGGCGCAGGGGCCTTAGCTGGGCTCTCTTTGCAGATCATATCCAGTTGCCCATTTGGAAAACAATAACGCAGGCGGGTGAGGGCATTGGTGCTGTAGCGTAAACGCGCTAACCCCATCAAACTTTCAGACCAATTGTTTGGCATGTCGCCATACATAGAGTCAATAAACAGCGGATATGCATCACTAGAAAGCACGGCTTCCACTTCGCGAGCGCACATTTTTGCGGTTTCAAGATCCCACTGCGGCGTAATACCGGCGTGAGTCATGACCATTTTTTGCTCTTCATCGACTTGTAACAGTGGCTGACGGCGTAACCAATTGATTAGCTCATCGATATCGGGCGCATTGAGTAGTTCATCAAGATGGTCTTTAGGCTTATTGCGACTGATTTTGCAGTAGATGCCAATCAAATGTAGGTCATGGTTGCCTAACACTAAGCGTGCTGATGAGCCTAAACTTTTCACATAACGTAAGACTTGTAATGAATCGGGTCCACGAGCAACAAGGTCGCCTGTTAGCCACAATGTATCTTGTTGTGGATCGAAATTCACGCTATCGAGAAGTTCCCGTAGCTCACGATAACAACCGTGTATATCACCTACAATATATGTGGACATAATTAATTAATCAGTGTTGGGATAGCGAGACGAAATGCAGGAATATCAACATGGAATTGATTTCCTTGATCGCTCAGCATAACGTAATAGCCTTCCATCGTACCCATTGGCGTTTCTAAGATAGCACCACTGGTATAGCGATATTCTTTGCCCGGTAGGATCACCGGTTGTTCACCAACCACACCTTCACCTTGCACTTCAGTTTTACGGCCATCGCTATTGGTAATGAGCCAGTAACGGCTCATTAGCTGTATAGGAATTCGCCCTAAATTGCGGATACAAATAGTATACGCAAAGACAAAACGGGCAATGTCGGGCTGGGATTGGCTTTCTATGTAGACACTTTGAACTTGGATGCTCACATTGGGATCATTCAGCATAGTGCCTCCTCAGATTCTCTATTCCGATAAATTACACAGATAGTTTGCCATCTTACAATAGTGCTCAACGGAGATATTTTCAGCGCGCGTTCCTGGGTCGATACCCAGTTCGGTTAACTGCTCAACGCTGAATAAGTCCCCAAGACTATTGCGGATAGTTTTACGACGTTGGTTAAATGCTTGAGTCGTAATACGGCTCAATACTTTAATATCCTTCACTGGGTGTGGATTTTCCTTGTGAGGGATCAATCTTACTACCGCAGAGTCCACTTTTGGTGGTGGCGCAAAGGCGGTAGGAGGGACTTCAAGCACAGGAACAACATTACAGTAATATTGCGCCATTACACTTAAACGACCGAAAGCTTTGCTTCCCGGGCCTGCCACTAATCGATTAACCACTTCTTTTTGCAACATGAAATTCATGTCAGAAATTTGGTTGGTGAATGTAAACAGGTGGAACATCAACGGTGTTGAGATGTTATAAGGCAAATTACCAAATACGCGTATTGGCTGTCCAGCTTGTTTCGCCAGTTCACCAAAATCGACAGTCATCGCATCTTGTTGGATAATCGTCAGTTTATCTTTGAGCTGAGGATGGACGTGTAGGCGTGCCGCAAGGTCGCGGTCTAACTCGACTACGGTCATTTTATCCATTCTGCTACCAACAGGCTCGGTTAACGCGCCGAGACCGGGACCGATTTCAACGATCGCTTGTCCTGGTTGTGGATGCATAGCATCGACAATACTGTCGATAATAAATTGGTCAGTTAAAAAGTTCTGCCCGAAACGTTTGCGGGCAAGGTGCCCCTGATGGACTCTATTATTCATGAATTCTTTTGTGTCATTTGGATAGCTAATTTCAATGCGGTGATGAAACTGCCCGCATCGGCTTGACCCGTACCTGCTAATTCAAGCGCTGTGCCGTGATCGACGGAAGTACGGATAAATGGCAGACCAAGGGTAATGTTTACCGCTCTGCCGAAACCTTGATATTTTAACACAGGTAGTCCCTGATCGTGATACATCGCTAATACTGCATCTGCATCGGTTAAATACTTTGGTTGGAAAAGCGTGTCTGCGGGTAAAGGTCCGATTAAGGTAATACCTTGTTTACGCAAGGATTCTAGGGCTGGAATGATGGTTTCAATCTCTTCCATTCCCATATGTCCGCCTTCTCCTGCATGAGGGTTAAGCCCACAAACATAAATGTGCGGGTTTTCAATACCAAACTTGGTTTGCAGGTCATGATGCAAAATGGTGATCACTTCATGCAAGCTTTGTTGGGTAATTGCCTCGGAGACATCTTTTAGCGGCAGGTGCGTAGTCGCTAAAGCGACACGTAATTCTTGTGTTGCGAGCATCATCACAACGCGGTCACAGTGGCTTCTATCTGCGAAAAATTCGGTATGTCCACTAAATGGAATACCTGCGTCATTAATAATGCCTTTGTGAACAGGCCCCGTTACGATGGCAGAAAATTCACCATTCAAACAGCCATCACAAGCACGCGCTAAAGTTTCGGTAACATATTCACCATTACGAACATCGAGTTTTCCAGCTTCTGCCAGCACACTCAGTGAAACGGGAACAATCGACAATTGCCCTGCGACAGATGTCTGTGGCTGTTTTGCATCATATTCACGTAATGTTAGTGGTAAATTGAGTGCTTTAGCACGTTGAATAAGTAGATCTGGATCTGCACAAGCCACAAGCTCGACAGGCCATGCCTGCTGAGCAAGTTGGATCAGAAGATCTGGACCTACCCCGGCAGGTTCACCGGGGGTGATGATGATTGGCTTATTTTGCTTGTTCATCATTAGATTGGCTTTGGCGACCATCAACGATATTCACATAAGCTGCAGCGCGTTGCTCTTGCATCCAAGTCTGCGCTTCTTCGTTAAATTTACGATTGAACAGTAAACGGTACGCTTGATCTTTCTTCGCGGCATCAGTTTTATCGACACTACGAGTATCTTCTAACTGAATTAAGTGCCAGCCGAAACTTGAAGGTACAGGTTGGCTGATTTCACCTTTTTTCAGTTTCATCAGCGCATCACGGAATGCAGGGTCGTAAACATCAGGCATATTCCAGCCTAATTCCCCACCTTTTAATGCGCTACCTGGGTCTTCGGAGTTCTCTTTAGCGGCTTCTTCAAATGAAATTCTGCCGTTACGGATCTCTTGAGCAAGTTGAGTTAGTTTTTGTCTTGCTGTTGCATCATCCATAATTGGTGATGATTTCAGTAAGATATGACGTGCTTTCACTTCGGTGACGGAAATTGGCTGGTGAGTTTCACCGGTGACGTCATTAACACGTAAAATATGGAAGCCTACACCGGAACGAATTGGACCAACGATATCGCCTTTATTCGAGTTTTTCAGTTGATCAGAAAAGACCACTGGCAGCTCTTGTAGACGTGACCAACCCATGTTTCCACCTTTCAGTGCTTGAGGGTCAGCAGAGTAAGCAATCGCTAACTTACCGAAATCAGAGCCTTTTTTCAGGTCAGTTAAGATTTTATCAACTAACGACTCTGCTTTTGATAACTGTTCTGGCGTTGGGTTCTCTGGCAGTGGGATCAGAATGTGGCTTAAATTCACGCCTTTTTGAGCGCTCATTTGCGAATCCATTTGCTCAGCTAATGCATCAACTTCTTGAGGTAAAATTGTGATACGGCGGCGAACTTCGTTGTTACGCACTTCCGCTAACAGCATTTCTTTACGGATTTCGCTGCGGTATTTACCCATATTGACGCCGTCCGCAGTCAGACGTTTTTCCATCTGCGGTAAGGTTAAATTATTTTGGCGAGCAATATCCGCGATAGTCGCATTCACTGCTTCTTCAGGGATATTAATCTGCATTTGGTTAGCCATCTGCAACATGATGTTATCCATAACCAAACGGTCGATGATTTGCTGGCGCAGGGCTTGATCATCAGGAACTTGTTGATTTGCATTACGTGCATTCAACTTCACTGTGTTGATCATATTCTGGACGTCGCTTTCAAGTACAACTCCGTTGTTGACAACCGCAGCCACTTTATCCATTTGCTGTGGCGCAGCTAAACTTGCAGAGCTTGCGAACATCAGTCCCAGAATAAGTGTTCTCCAATTCTTCATAATGGTCCTATAAAATTGACTTTTATTCCGCATATGCGGGCTAATCGTGATCGTTATGTTGTTTGTTATCAGAAAGCACGTTGATAAGGAATAATACCTTGTTTCAACATCTCCTGACTACCTAAACTATGATTGTTATTTAGGCCTCTAAGTTCCACGTTGATAGACCATTTATTGTCATATTCGCTGTTGAACTTCTCTTTTTGCCAACCCACAATCTTACGTTCATACCCTAAATTCACCGCCCAGCAGCAGGCATTGTACTGTAATCCGACAAGCTGGCTGGCGGATTGTTGCTGTTTGGTATCGTAATAATACGAGCCGACAAAGCCCCAGTTATCACTTAATGGCCAACTTACCACGGTACCTACTTGTGAAATACCTTGTTGGTATTCAGGTAATGTGTAGGTATAACCACCATCAGTATCTTCACGGCGGAACGTTGCTTGAATATAGTCTCGGTCAACAAAACGGTAATTCAGTTGAATCAGTCTATCGGCATCAAAGCGATATTCGGTGACCGCATTCCCCATGGTGACACTACCAAGGCGACGGTCATATTGTAATCCACCACGAACACCCCAGTTTTCATCAATGTGCCACATGGCATCGGTTGCCCACATTAATGAGCCCGTATCACTCTTATCATCGATTTTCAGGCTTGAGTTACCTGCTCGTGGGCGCTCAAAATAGTAAATTTGCCCGACGGAGAAATTGAAGCGCTCAGCTAAATTTTCATCATAAATACGGGTGGTTAAACCAGTGGTGAACTGGTTCGCAGAAGCGATACGGTCTAAACCGCTGTAAATACGGTCGCGGAACAGGCCAGTATAGTCAGACTGTAATAGTGCGGAGTCGTAGTTATTGATATTGTCCTGATCTTTATACGGAATATATAAATACTGAACTCGCGGCTCTAGTGTTTGAACAAAATCACTACCTTGGAATAAGTCGCGCTCAAATACCACTTTCGCATCGCTCTTAAACATTGGTAGCACTCGGGTGACATTTTTATCTAAGCCACTATTTTGTTTTACATCAGGAATATCTTGGTCGTAATGCGTCGCCATTAGTTTGATGCTGTTATTCATCTGCGCCCAACCGTTAGACAGCGGCATGCTGACTTCGGGCTCAATATGCAAACGGGTCGCATCAGGGTTATTTTCACCTACACTGGTAAAACGAGCGGCTTGGGCGTAGGTATGGAAATCCAACATACCGACGTCATTTTGGTAATAGTTAAAATCGATTTGCGGTTCAGCTTTATAAGCACGACGGTTCGGGTCATCAACAAAGATTTGGAACTGTTTGTGAGACACTTTCATGTTCCAATTGGTATCAGAATAACCGACGTTAAATTTCTGGGTAGCATAACCATCAGTGGTGCTACCGTACTGAGAGCTAAAGTCAGTAAAGTATTGGCGGTCACTTACCTTGGTGTAGTCGGCACCAAAGTTCCAGTGCTGAGCAAAAGTACCTGAGTGGTTCCAATAGAATAACCAACGGTCATCACTGTCACGAGCATCACGCTTACCATTTTCTTTATCTTTAATATAAGCACGATCGTGGTTAATAAAGTCAAATGCCATGGTGCCCGTACCTGGAGTGATTAAATAACGGAATTCGTTATTTAATTTAACGCCTCGGTGGGTCATAAATTGTGGCGTAATCGTCGCATCGTAATTTGGTGCGATGTTCCAATAATAGGGTAGGGTGAACTCTAACCCGTCATTGTTGGAATAGCTTCCCATTGGGATTAAGAAACCGGAACGGCGTTTACTACCAATTGGTAACTGCATATACGGGCTGTAAAATACCGGAATATCCGCTATCTTAAAGCGTGCATGCCAAATTTCTGCGACTTCTTCTTCACGGTCAATAATCACTTCAGAGCCTGCAACGCTCCACGTATTACTGCCCGGTAAGCAACTGGTGAAAGTCCCGTTTTCCATAATGGAATAGCGGTTTTCACCTCGCATTTTCATTTTTTTCGCATCACCGCGACCTTGACGACCTACCATCATGTAGTTACCGTCATCAACGTCAGTGTTTTTATTATCTAAGTTTGACCACGCTGAAGGGCCTTTCAGGATAATTTGAGGGTCATCGTAATGAACATTCCCCGTCGCCGTCACTTCACGAACTGGCACTTCACCCGCTTTTTGGGTTTGTGTCAGCTTAACGTTATCTGCTGTGAGAGTCTGGTTGCCCTGCTGAATATCAACGTTACCAGTATATTCGACAAAATTAGGGTATTCCCCTGTGACGTCGTCAGCTTGAATCTCAATCGGTAAGCTATTTTGATCACCAGAGATAATAGGCTTGTCATAAACAGGCACCCCAAGCATACATTGTGCTGCAAGATCAGCATGTGCTTGCTGGCTATAAATAGCCGCCCATACCATGGTGGCGATTATTGTGGGATAACTTTTCTTCATCATTAAATAGGGAGTCCGTCAAATGGGCACAGTCGGCAAACGCTCAAAGACTATCTTAGCCAACCCGTTTTCGCCAGTATAATATCAAAACTGGAGTAAACGTGGTTAGCAACTTGTTAGGCTCTTTATCGTTATGCACAAAAGCAGAATGGATAGTATGATAATGCAAAATTGCATTCTGAGCATTGAAGAATTGAGGGATATATGCACTATTGGGGTAAAATTATTGGGGTGATACTCGCTATTGTCTCTGGTTTAGGGTTTTGGGGAGCATTAGCAGGCTTACTGATTGGGCACGGTTTTGATAAGGCTTCGGCTCAACGTAAGTTCGCTGGTGCCTTCAATAAGCGCGACAGACAAATTATTTTCTTCGCAAGTACCTTTCAAATATTAGGGCATTTAACCAAGTCAAAAGGGCGTGTCACCGAGACGGACATCCAGTTAGCATCGAACCTGATGGACAGAATGCAATTGCACGGAGAAACTCGCAAAGCCGCTCAACAAGCCTTTAGAGAGGGGAAATCCCCTGACTTTCCACTGCGTGATGTTCTTAAACAATTACGTATGGCTTGTTATGGCCGTTTTGACCTTGTTCAGATGTTTCTGGAAATTCAATTACAAGCGGCTTTTGCGGATGGAACCCTACATCCTAACGAAAGAAAAGTACTATTTATCATCGCGGAAGAGCTGGGTATCTCCAAAATTCAGTTTGAGCAATTCTTAGATATGATCCAAAGCGGTCGCCAGTTTGGTCATGGCTACTCCCAGCAGCAGTCCGGGGGCTATTATCAACAAAATAATGGACCAACACTGGAAGATGCCTGCAAGGTACTTGGGGTTGCTGTCGATGATGACCCAACTAAAATTAAGCGAGCGTACCGTAAGCTGATGAGCGAACATCACCCAGATAAGCTAGTCGCGAAAGGGTTACCGCCAGAGATGATGGAAATTGCTAAGCAAAAAGCGCAGTCAATTCAGGCAGCTTATGATCTGGTTAAAAAAGAGAAGGGTTTTAAATAACTTAAGCTTTTAAATAATTGAAGCGCTTAATGCCTAAGCGCTTCAATAAGATTAAAAATCGGGCGGACAAGTAAAATGCATTGGTGTGCCATACTCAGGGTGAGTGATATACAACTCTTGAGCATGCAGCTGCAAACGTGGTGCCAATGCTAATGCTTCTTCATGGGCATAAAACCGGTCACCAAGAATAGGGTGCCCTAACGCGAGCATATGCACACGTAGTTGATGAGAACGTCCCGTAATTGGCGAAAGTTTGACTCGCGTTGCTTGCTCTTCATATTCTAAAACTTGATATTCGGTTTGCGCCGATTTCCCTGTTTCAAAACAGACTTTTTGCTTAGGGCGATTCGGCCAGTCACAAATCAGCGGTAAATCCACCAAGCCTTCAGGCTTTTCTAAATGCCCCCACACGCGAGCCACATAGTGTTTTTTCGGCTCACGCTCTCTAAACTGACGCTTGAGTTCACGCTCAGCCGCTTTATGCAGCGCCACCACCATAACACCACTGGTTGCCATATCTAAACGGTGAACGGACTCAGCCGCAGGATAATCCCGCTGAACACGGCTCATGATGCTGTCATGGTGCTCAGGGGCTTTCCCCGGCACTGAGAGTAAGCCGCTAGGTTTGTTGACCACGATGATGTGGTCATCTTGGTAGAGTATGTGTAGCCATGGTTCAGTTGGCGGGTTGTAGGGTAACATTTCTTTTATCCTTCATTCTTCACGCTGTAGCGTTGTTGGCTGCTCTTAGCTACCCTAGTCACATACTCGCGTATGCTCCTAGGGATATCTTCGCTTGCCGCTTACTGATTCCCCGTCATACTTCGCGCTACAGGGGTGTTGGCTGCTCTTAGCTACCCTAGTCACATACTTGTGTATGCTCCTAGGGATATCTTCGTTTGCCGCCTACCTGTAACTCGAATTATCTAGGGGAATGTCGAGTGCAAGCATATTCAGGCGAATATCGAGTGCAAGCAAAGAAAAAACACTCACTACTGATGCGTGACAACCACTAAGCGGATAGCGTCGAGACGCCATGAAGCTTGGTCGATATTGGTCATCAATTGGCGACGCTCTTCTTCGATAATCTCGAGTTCTTCATCACGGATATTTGGGTTAACCGCTTTTAGCGCTTCCAAGCGAGACAACTCCAGAGTCAGGGCCCTATCCGCCGCTTCTTTGGCATTCTCAATAATGGATTTCGCTTCTTTCTCGACCATTGGCTCAGAGAGGCGTAATACTGAATGCACCTCGTTTTGTACCGCATTGACCAACTTGCTCGCCATATGGCGGTTGATGGCATTTAATTGGCGGTTAAAACTTTCAAACTCCACTTGTGAAGAGAGATTATTACCTTTTAAATCAATTAATAGACGAACTGGAGTTGCAGGTAGGAAACGGCTGATTTGCAGCTGTTTCGGTGCCTGAGCTTCTACCACATAAATCAGTTCGGTCAGCAAGGTTCCCACTGGCAACGCTTTGTTTTTCAACACTGAAACCGCGCAGCTACCCGTATCGCTGGATAACACTAAATCCAAACCGTTACGAATAATCGGATGTTCCCAGCTAATAAACTGCGTATCTTCGCGGGAAAGCGCTTGTTCACGGTCAAAGGTGATCGTGCAGCCATCTTGTGGTAATCCTGGGAAATCAGGCACTAACATATGGTCAGATGGCGTGAGGATAATTAAGTTATCACTCTTATCTTCTTGGTTGATCCCAACGATATCAAACAGGTTCAACGCAAAGTTAACCAGCTCAGTTTCGTTATCGCCTTCGCCAATCTCCTCGGCTAATTTATTACCGGATTCACCGCCATTTGAGTGCATTTCGAGCAAACGGTCACGACCTTGCTCTAACTGTGCTTTGAGTGCATCGTGCTCTTCGCGGCAGGTTTTAATAAATTCATCAAACCCGTCAGTGATGGTTGGCTCTGCCATAAATTGCAGCAATTGTTGGTAATATTTATCGTAAATAGTACGGCCAGTTGGGCAAGTATGTTCGAAAGCGTCCAAACCTTCGTGGAACCAACGGATCAACACGGCTTGTGCCGTATTTTCCAAGTAAGGCACGTTGATCACGATATCGCGGTTTTGACCAATACGATCCAAGCGACCAATACGCTGCTCAAGCAGGTCAGGGTTGAATGGTAGGTCGAACATCACTAATTGATTAGCAAATTGGAAGTTACGGCCTTCGGAACCAATTTCAGAACACAGTAATACCTGTGCACCTTCTTCCTGTGAAGCAAAGTATGCCGCAGCACGGTCACGCTCTAACAGGGATAAACCTTCGTGGAATACTGCTGCGCGGATCCCTTCACGTTCACGCAGAACTTGCTCAAGTTGCAGTGCCGTGGCGGCTTTAGCACAAATAACCAGTACCTTTTCGTGGCGATTCGCGGTTAAGAAGCCCATCAGCCATTCAACGCGCGGGTCGAAGTTCCACCAAGTCGCATTTTCGCCTTCAAATTCTTGGTAGATTTGTTCTGGATACAGCATCTCTTTCGCGCGCGTTTCTACATCCTTTTTCGTGCCCATAATGCCAGCGACTTTGATTGCCGTTTGGTATTGAGTTGGCAGTGGCATTTTTAAAGAATGCAATTCACGGTGTGGGAAGCCTTTCACACCATTACGGGTGTTTCTAAATAACAGGCGGCTAGTACCGTGTCTGTCCATCAGCATATGGATCAGTTCTTGGCGAGCGGCTTGGCTGTCATCGCCTTCAAGATTCGCAGCTTTTAATAACGGCTCAATATCTTGTTCTTTGATAAGCTCGCTGAGCAGGTTTTGCTGATCATTTGTCAGCTTATCACCTGAAAGTAGCAGTGAAACGGCATCGGCGACAGGGCGATAATTTTCTTGCTCGGCTAAAAACTCTTGGTAGTCATGGAAGCGGCTTGGGTCGAGGAGGCGTAAACGCGCAAAGTGGCTCTCTTGACCTAATTGCTCCGGTGTTGCCGTTAGCAGTAAAACGGAAGGAACATGCTCTGCTAAGGTTTCAATCACTTGATATTCACGGCTTGGGGCTGTTTCGCTCCATTGCAGATGGTGAGCTTCATCGACCACCATCATGTCCCAGCCAGCTTCGACAAGTTGGTCAAAACGCTGTTTATTACGACGAACAAAATCCAGAGAACACAGGACTAATTGCTCAGTTTCAAACGGGTTATCGCTGTCGTGTTGGGCTTCGCTGTAACGGCTATCATCAAACAGGGAGAAACGCAGGTTAAAACGGCGCAGCATTTCCACCAGCCATTGGTGCTGTAGGCTATCTGGGACAATGACCAAGACACGCTCAGCACGGCCCGCCATCAATTGTTGATGGATTATCATACCCGCTTCGATGGTTTTTCCTAAGCCCACTTCATCGGCCAGTAAAACTCGCGGGTTGTGGCGTTTACCGACTTCGTTAGCAATATGCAATTGGTGCGGAATCAAACTCGCGCGGATACCACGCAGACCCGTAGATTGGTGTTTAACTTGTTCGCTTTGGAATTTACGTGCGCGAAAACGCAGAGCAAAACGGTCCATACGGTCGATTTGACCAGCGAAAAGTCTATCTTGTGGCTTATTAAACGTCAGCTTGCTATCAAGGAACACTTCTCTCAGGCTGACATCCGCTTCTTGGGTGTCTAAACGCGTTCCTGTGTAGGTCAATAACCCTTTATCTTCTTGAATACTTTCAACTTGTAGCTGCCAACCTTCGTGACTGGTGATGGTATCACCTTCGTTGAACATCACTCGGGTAATTGGGGCATCACTACGTGAGTACAGTCGGTTTTCCCCAGTGGCAGGGAAAAGCAACGTCACCATACGGGCATCAATAGCCACGACGGCGCCTAACCCAAGTTCGCTTTCTGTGTCGCTGATCCAGCGTTGACCAAGAGTAAATGGCATAGGTTTAATTTAATTCCATAATTTTGATTGTTTATTTTTAGATGTTTAAGACAACTAACCGGTGTCTTTGCCCAGTGTTGATATAATGGTTATATACCAAGGGTGATGCGAAATTTTTTTAATCGTTTTGCCGTTTGGCAATTATAGCTCTTTTCTCGTTCGAGTCGCGCTGCTCGAATTATGATGAGTATAGCCGATTTTCTCGCCAAACTGTGCGTATAACAGGTCGAGATATCGAAGGGGCGTTATATTAATTCAACATTCGCTTATCGTCACCTGTTAAAAATGCGGCAATTGTAATAAGAATTGTACAATTCTCGCTGTTCGTTAGGCTTTAAAACAAAAGATTAATTTGTCCAGTCAAAATGGCGTCGAAATCATCTTGCAGAAATGGCAGAATTCCATCGGCGATAGGTTTGATTTGCTTAAGAATATAGTGTTCATAGTCAGGTTTAGCAGTCACTGTCTCTAATGGCTCGGGACCTGCTTGAGTGATGATATAACTGATCCAACCCCCATTTTGATATTGCAATGGGCGCTGTAATTGCAAATTGTACTCATCGGCTTGACGTGCAGCTCGTACGTGAGGCGGTACATTACGTTGATAATCTGACAATTTACGCCGTAGGCGCTTGCGATAAATCAAGCGATCGTCATATTCGCCTGAACGGATGGCATGAATATAATCGCGAATAAATTCTCGATAAGGCTGGCGATAAAAAATGCGCGTATACAGATCTTTTTGGAAGTTTTGAGCGAGAGGCGTCCAGTCGGAGCGAATAGTTTCTAACCCTTTAAAAACCATCGTATCTTGGCTTAAACCGGCATAGCGTTTTTTACTACCTTGGTCTGTGCCTCTAATTGTTGGCATCAAAAAGCGCCGATAATGGGTTTCATACTCAAGTTCGAGCACACCATCAAGTTGCCACTCTTCTTTAAGATGTTGTTTCCACCAATTATTCACATGGTCACGCAGTTGATAACCCACTTTTTGGGCTTGTTCATCGGTGTGGGGATCTCGCAGCCAAACAAAGGTGGAGTCGGTATCCCCATAAATCACCTGATACCCTTGGGATTCAATCAATTGTTTGGTAATTCGCATGATTTCATGGCCGCGCATGGTGATTGACGCGGTTAATCGCGGATCAAAAAAGCGGCATCCATCGGCACCCAGAACCCCAGCAAAGGCATTCATAATAATTTTGAGGGCTTGAGAAAGTGGGGCGTTTTTTTGCTGTTTGGCTTTATCACGACCTTGCCAAATATGGCTGACAATATCTGGCAAGCAATGGGTAGTACGGGAAAACCAAGCACCGCGAAACCCTTCAACAGAGTGTTCAGTTTCTGGGCGTGCAAGCCCTTCAATCATGCCTGCAGGGTCTATTAAAAAGGTACGAATAATAGAGGGATACAGGCTTTTGTAATCAAGCACCAAAACAGAGTCATACAAACCCGGCTGAGAATCCATGACAAAACCGCCGGGATTGAGCTGAAACTTTTGCTCGCAGAGCGTTGGGGCAACAAACCCTAAACGGTGTAGCCGAGGAATATATAAATGGGAAAAGGCGGCTACTGAGCCTCCCATGCGATCGGCAGCTAACCCCGTGACCGTCGAGCGCTCTTGCAAGAACGCCATTAAATCGGTTTTCTCAAAGATGCGATGCACCAAAATACAGTCTTGAATATTGTAATGGGCGAGGGCGGGTTTATCGTGAGCAAAGCGGCGATTAATTTCATCCATGCGATCATAGGGCGTATCAATCGCTTTCCCTTCACCAAGTAACTGCTGGGCAACGGACTCCAAACTGAATGAGCTAAAACTCCACGTTGCCGATTTTAACGCATCAATACCATCGATAATTAAGCGCCCTTCAGCAGAGGCAAAAAAGACGCCTTGCTTAAAGCCATGTTCTCGCCATTCGAGTTTTTTCCCTTGTCGACCGAGTAACAGAGGAATGCCGTAGCGTTCCGCATGCTTTTGTAAGACTTGCAAATCAAACTGGATCAGATTCCAGCCGATGATGGCATCGGGATCGTACTGTTCTAGCCATTCGTTCAGTCTTTCAAGTAATTGAGGGCGGCTGGTGGCATACACGAGTCGGTGCAGGTTATTCAAGGCAGGGCCTTGCTCGGGTCCCAACATAAACACTACATTGTCACCGCAGCCAGATAACCCAATCGAGTAAAGTTCTCCATGTTGGCTAGTTTCAATATCGAGGGAAACGGCGTGGAGTGCTGGGCGATAGCCTTCACAGGGTTTGAGCTGATACTTCCCCTGATGATTGCGAGAAAACCACACGGGAGCCGTAATAAAGCGCTCCATTAAATAACGCTCACAAGGGCGAATATCGGTTTCCAGAAGCTCAACGCCTAATGCTTGGCAGTTTTTATCCAGATTGTGTAATTGGCGATATTGCTGGCAATAGATGGCGTAGACTTTTTCGCGTTTAAAATCTCGCAGTTCAACGGAGCGATAACTGATATCAGCTTGCCCTTCAATTAAATGGCGTACGAGCGGAAACTTGGATTCAGGTAAAAAGCCCACGGCCTGTTGATAGGGGACAATGACTTTTTGCGGTTTATTATCTGTGAGTAACCAATAGCTTACCTCGACACCGTAGCGGGTATCTCGCCAATGGCGGCTAAGAATAAAGCCTTTTTCAGCGGGGGTGTTTGACTGAGGCATAAAAGAAACTCGCGTAAATAATCTGCAAATTAATATACGCGAGTAGTGGGAATTTATACAGTATTATTTATCGAGCTAATTAGAAATGCCCAATAATGCGGAAGCGTCGGTTTTGCCTTGTAACAGTGTTTCGGTATCGCCGTCATACACAATTGCGCCATCGGCAACCACTAAGCTACGAGGGGCGATTTGTAGCGAGTCTTCAATACTATGAGATACCATTAATAACGTGATGGATTTATTCACGCACACGTCATTGAGTAATTGCAGCATTTCACTGCGCAGCGCTGGGTCAAGGGCGGAAAACGGCTCATCCAGCAATAAAATCGGTTGATTGCGAATTAAACAGCGGGCAAGGGCGGCTCGTTGACGTTGTCCTCCTGACAATTGTGCAGGCGTTCGGTCTAAACATTCGGTTAAACTGACCTGCTGCGCCATTTGTTCAACTTCAGCCATTTTTGATGTATTTAAGCGCAAACTGGGTTGTAAACCGAGCCCAATATTTTGCCTCACGGTTAGGTGTGCAAATAGATTGTTTTCTTGAAATAACATGGAAACAGGGCGCTTAGCAGGGGGCGTAAATGTATGATTTTCACCCTTTAAGGTGATAGTGCCGCTGCGAGGAAATTGAAACCCACTGATTAGGCTGAGCAGTGTGCTTTTACCTGCGCCACTGGGACCCATTACGGCAACGCGTTCCCCCGAAGTTACCGAAATATCAAAATGCATATTTAGGCTATCGTATTGATAATCTAGATTTTGTAATTCAATCATGAGTTTTCCCCGATAGGCGTTCGAGTAAGCTAAACAGGCAGAAACAGAGTAACAGCAATAACATCGCGGTAACCGCGCCGTCATTGGTTCGATACGCGCCAATCTGTTGATAAAGATAGTAAGGCAAGGTGCGGAACTCTTCATTCCCGAATAAGGCGACCACGCCAAAATCCCCAATCGAAATCACGCAAGCAAATGCCAAAGCTTGTGCAATAGGTTTGCGTAATGCACGCAATTCAATGATTTTAAATCGATTAAATCCAGTAATTTCGAGTGATTGGCATAACGGGTTATAGCGTTGAGCCAGATCTCGCATTGGGTTATCCAGCACCTTTAGCGCGTAAGGGATAGCGAGCAAGGCGTTAGTCATGATCACCAATGGATAAGGCGTTTCGGGTATTCCAATGGTTTCATTGAAAAAGATAAAAAAGCCTGTTGCCAGCACAATACCCGGCATAGCCAGAATAATCAGCCCGCTTAGCTCAATGGCTTGCCCGAGTTTTAATGCATTTCTTAAACGCAGTTCACGGCTACTCCACAGCAGCATTAGCGTGAGGATCACACACAAAATCCCCGCACACAGAGCAATAAACAGCGAGGTTGATGTGGCTTGCCATAACGCAGGTTGCTGTAAAACATCCAGTAATTGACCGTTGAGTCCATCAACAATAACCGCTAATAACGGCGGAATTAATAATAAAATGGCTGCTGCAATCACCAGCCAGTCACGTAGACGGCGAAACAGGTTATCGGCGGGATCAAACCACGATGTTTGGTGGCTAAACCCAACAGAAAATGTATGGTTAATGCGTTGGCAAATAAGCATTAATCCTACGCAACATCCCAACTGAATCAACGCAAGCAATGTGGCGCGCCCTAAATCAAAGTCATAGCTCAGTGCTTGGTAAATTGCGAGTTCGATAGTGGTCGCTGCAGGACCGCCACCCAGAGCCAGTACCGTCGCAAAGCTGGCAAAGCAGAGCATGAAAATCAACGCGCCTGTTGGCAACATCTGACGGCGTAAATAAGGCCACTCTAAAAGGGTAAATTGCTGCCATTCATTGAACCCCAGTTGAGCGGCACTTTGACGCTGCTCAATGGCAATATTTTCAAGGGATTGCAATAGCATACGGGTGGCGAGAGGCATATTGAAAAAGATATGTGCCAATAAAATGCCACGTAGACCATAAGGGGAAAACTGATAGTCAACACCGAGCCATAGGCACAGTTTTGCCAGCCATCCGGTTTGTCCATACACTGATAAAATGCCGAAAACGGCGACTAGAACAGGTAAAACGAGGGTCATTGCACACAAGCGGAGCAATAGCGTTCTTCCCCAGAATCGCCGGCGATACAGGGCTCTTGCAAGAAAAATAGCGGGAATAATGGAAAAAACAGCGGAAAGCAATGCCTGCCAAAATGTAAAGCCGATGACATGCCATAAATAATCATCGTCAATTATCTCGCTGAGAGAAATTTCAGGTGCGAAAAACCACAGCGCCCCAAAAGCGAGCAGGGCAACGACGATTAAAAGACCGGAGGCTATCGCCCCCGGTAATAAGGTTAAATTGATTAACGACTGACGGCGGTTTGCCATAAACGTGTCCACGTTTGACGTTCTTTAGCTACTTCTCCCGCGCTAAATTGCAGGGATTTAGCTGGCAGTGGTAGCACGTTATACACTTCAGGCAACGGCATATCGATAACCGGATACATCCAGTTAGTGGTTGGTAATGTGCCTTGGAATTCAGGGGTTAACATAAACTGTAAGAACTGTTTTGCCAGCTCTGGCTGCGGGCTGTGTTTCAATCTTGCCGCCACTTCGACTTGCATATAATGCCCTTCATCGAACAGTGCCGCTGCGTAGTTGTCTTTCTTGTCATTTAAAATTTGATAACCCGGCGAGGAGGTGTAGCTCAGTACAAAATCCCCTTCACCCTTTAAGAACAGGCCATAAGATTCACTCCAACCTTTGGTTACGGTCAGTGTTTTGGCTGCCATTTTTTTCCATGCATCAGCAGATTTATCGCCGTAGATTTTCTCAACCCATAACATTAGCCCTAAGCCTGGAGTGCTGGTGCGTGGATCTTGGTAAATGATTTTCCAATTATTTTTGCTATCAAGCAGTTCATCCATGCTTTTTGGTGGCTGTTTGATTTTATTGGTGTCATAGATGAAGGCGAAATAGCCATAATCATAAGGAATGAATGTTTTACTTGTCCATTCGATAGGTAATTTAAGCGCATCCGTTTTGATATCTGCTGGGGCAAATAAGCCAGTTTTTTCTGCTGAGTCGAGCAAGTTGTTATCTAACCCTAAGATAATGTCAGCTTTGCTTTTTGTCCCTTCCATGCGTAGGCGATTCAGTAGCGCAACACCATCTCCCAGTGAAACCAGTTTTAACTCGCATTCACATTGAGCTTCGAAATTCTTTTTGATTTGTGGACCAGGGCCCCATTCTGCAGCAAAGGAATCATAGGTATACACCGTCAGCGTTGGTTTTTCGGCAGAGGCGAATGCGGTAAAGCTTAAGGTGGTTAAAGCAATGAGTGAGGTAAAGAGTTTCTTTTTAGTCATTGTAATTCCTGCGTAAATCATAAAAAAAACACAGGATTTGAGGAGGGACCGGTACAATAATTTGTAGGCGGTAGCTCAAATCCCTACGCCGGTATTAGCCGGATCAGGTTCTACGGGTTATTTCTCAGCCTAAATTGGCACCCCGTTGAGACGCAGACTATTGTAATTACTTCAGACATATCTGCAAACTGTATTGATATAGGTTTACCAGTTTGGGTATGTGTGAAACAATTAGGCATCTTTCAAATTTGGTTATTGAGGTAGTCTAGTGATCGATGATGATGGCTACCGCCCGAATGTAGGAATTGTAATTTGTAATCGGCAAGGTCAAGTCTTATGGGCTCGCCGTTATGGTCAGCATTCTTGGCAATTTCCTCAAGGTGGGATTAACCCGGGGGAATCGCCAGAACAAGCGATGTATCGTGAGTTATACGAGGAAGTCGGACTACAGCGTAAAGATGTAAGGTTACTTGCATCTACCCGTAATTGGTTACGCTACAAATTACCTAAGCGTTTGGTGCGTTGGGATACAAAACCTGTTTGTATTGGACAGAAACAACGTTGGTTTTTACTTCAACTCCAATGTAATGACGCCGATATAAACGTGCAGCGCAGTAAATCGCCAGAATTTGACGGCTGGCGGTGGGTCAGTTATTGGTATCCTGTTAGGCAAGTGGTCTCTTTTAAGCGCGAAGTTTATCGCCGTGTGATGAAGGAATTCGCTCCCGTAGTTATGCCTTTGCAGGAACAGAAATTACCACAACGACCTGTTTTTAATAATCGTAGGCGCGGAGTTAAGTAAGCCTATGTTGACGCGTTTACGTGACATTGTTGAAAAGGTCGCGATGGCGACCAGTCTGACTCAAGCTCTTGAAGTTTTAGTCAATGAGACGTGCAAAGCGATGCGTACCGATGTGTGCTCGATTTACTTAGCCGATCATCCTCGCCAATGTTATTACCTAATGGCAACCCGCGGGCTGAAAAAGCCTAGCGGGATTGCTATTCGTTTAGGATTCAACGAAGGGGTTGTTGGCGCAGTCGGTCGGCAATCGGAAATGTTGAATCTCGCCGATATTCGCGAACACCCGCAATTCAAATACCTTCCTCAACTCAAAGAAGAACAGCTCAAAGCCTTTCTCGGTGTGCCTGTGGTTTATCGACGCCAATTACTAGGCGTACTTGTGGTTCAACAGCGAGAAAAACGGTTATTCAGCGAAACCGAAGAGTCTTTTATGGTCACGCTATCGATGCAGTTAGCGGTGATTTTATCCCAAGCGCAAACCAAAGGTATTTTCGGGCAATATCGGCAAAATCGCCTCAAAGCTATTCCTGTTTCTCAAGGAATTTCGATGGCTTATGGCTGGCAAGATACCTCCCAGCCTTCTTTAGACAATGTGTATCAAGCGACCACATTAAATATTGATGAAGAGCGTCAGCGTTTGGTGATAGCGCTGGAAAGTGCGGCGGCAGAGTTTCGTCGTATTAGTAAGCGGTTTATGGCGAGCTCATCTAAAGAAAGCGCGGCTATTTTCGACCTATATAACCATTTACTTAATGATCCCCAACTGAAAAAACGATTATTTACGGCGATCAATCAAGGCGCGGTGGCTGAATGGGCAGTGAAAACTGTCATTGAAGATTACGCTTTGCAGTTCTCTCGTTTACGTGACCTCTATTTAAGAGAGCGCGGCTCCGACCTTCGCACCTTAGGGCAGCGCTTATTATTTCATCTCGATGATTCGCTGACACCAACCAGCCAATGGCCAGACCGTTTTATCTTAGTGGCAGATGAGCTGAGTGCGAGCGTTCTTGCCGAATTACCACTTGAGCAATTAGCGGGGGTGATTGTGCGCGATGGTGCAACGCACTCTCACTCTGCGATTTTGATCCGAGCGATGGGGATCCCCGCGATTATGGGGGCGGATATTGAGCCTTCCTTATTACATAATCGCCATCTGATTTTGGATGGATACCGTGGCGAAGTGTTTATTGAGCCTGAAAATTTTATTGCTCAGGAATACCAGCAAATTATTGAAGAAGAAAATGTGCTTAGCCGATTAGCGGAAGGTTCACTTTCTCAAGATGCAGTGCTCAAAAACGGTGAGCATGTGGATATTTGCCTCAATGCCGGATTGAGCCCTCGCTATGAACAGCAAATTCATGATGGTGTTGATGGTGTTGGACTATACCGAACCGAACTGCCATTTATGCTGCACAATGGTTTCCCATCTGAGGATGAGCAAAAGCAGTTATATCGCGAAGTATTGCAGCTGTTTTCCACTAAACCCGTGGTATTAAGAACCTTAGATATCGGTGCGGACAAACAACTGCCTTATATGCCGATCAGCGAGGAAAATCCTTGCTTGGGGTGGCGCGGGATCCGAATCATGCTGGATCAGCCTGAAATATTTTTGATCCAATTGCGCTCTATGCTGAGGGCCAACCAAGATACAGGCAATTTACGTATTTTATTGCCGATGATCACCAGTATTAATGAAGTAGATGAAGCGATTGGGCTGATTAATCGTGCCAAAAATGAAGTGAGCCAACAACTCGGAAAATCGATTGATTTACCACCAATTGGCGTGATGTTGGAAGTGCCTTCACTCCTGTTTTTGCTACCAGAGTTAAAGCAGCGGGTTGATTTTATTTCGATAGGTACCAACGACTTTACACAATATTTACTCGCTGTCGACCGTAATAACACTCATGTGGCGGCGCTCTATGATAACCTGCACCCTGCGGTGGTGCGTTTTCTATCCATGGTACATATAGAATGTCAGCGTATAGGTTTGCCGATTAGTGTGTGCGGCGAAATGGCGGGGCAGCCATTAAGTGCTATGGTGTTGATTGCATTAGGTTATCGTAGTTTGAGTATGAGTGGGCGCAGTGTTCCTCGCATGAAGTATTTAATTCGTCAGCTTGATCCTCAATTGATGGCTGAGCTAGTGCCTGATTTGCTCAGTGCAGAAACCAGCGAAAATGTCCGACATAAGATCAGTGAGTTTATGGAAAGAAATGGACTGGGTGGTTTTGTACGTGGCGGGATCTAGTTTGATCTTCTATGTTATTAATATGTAATTATATGCTGACAATAACCTCGTGTTATTATGCGGCATAATTTTTGACTCAATCATTTTAAAGTGGGGAACGATGAGTAACAGCTACTTAGCATTTCCGGAAATTGATCCCGTAATGTTCTCGATTGGCCCAGTCTCTTTGCACTGGTATGGTTTTATGTACCTTGTCGGATTCGTTTTTGCGCTATGGTTAGCCGGGCGTCGCGCCTCTAAGCCAAACAGCGGCTGGACAAAAAATGAAGTCGAGAACTTATTGTACATTGGCTTTGTCGGTGTATTTGTGGGTGGACGACTTGGCTATGTTTTCTTCTATAACTTGCCTGTTTTCTTAGATGATCCTCTGTATCTGTTCAAAGTGTGGGATGGTGGTATGTCCTTCCACGGCGGTTTGATTGGGGTTATCTGTGCCATGATGTGGTTTGCCTATCGCACGAAACGCCATTTCTTACAAGTTTCTGATTTTGTTGCACCTTTGATTCCTTTTGGTCTTGGAATGGGGCGTATCGGTAACTTTATTAATGGCGAACTGTGGGGACGCGTTACCCTAGATACACCATGGGCATTTCTATTCCCTCACTCAAGAAGTGAAGATATCCAACTTGCGGCACAAGACCCTTCTCTGTTGCCTATTCTTGAGCAATACGGTGTATTGCCAAGACACCCATCCCAGTTGTATGAGATGGTTTTAGAAGGTATCGTTTTATTCCTGATCTTGAATTTATTTGTACGTAAACCTCGCCCAATGGGGAGCGTATCGGGTCTGTTCCTTATCGGTTATGGTGCATTCCGTATCATCGTTGAATTCTTCAGACAACCAGATGCGCAGTTAGGTTTATTTGGTGGCATCAGTATGGGGCAAATTCTCTCAATTCCGATGATTATTATCGGTGTATTGATGATTATCTGGGCTTACAAATACGGTAAAAATATCCCTGCCCATAAGCCCGCTAAAAACGTCGATAGCAAGTAGCGTCGATAGCAAGTGGTGAAGAAAGCTTGTCACATAGGCAGTAAATCACGTAGACAGTAAATCACGCTAATAAGCAGTAAATTAAGTCATTTTCGGTTTGTGTTATTGAGGGATATTCGATAACACAAACCATCTGTATTTCGGAGTAAGAGAGCCACTATGAAGCCGTATCTTGAGTTATGCCAACGTATTAGCGATGAAGGACAATGGGTTGAAAACAAGCGCACTGGTGTTCGCTGTTTAACCGTGATTAATGCCGACCTCGAATATGATGTGGGCAACAATCAATTTCCTTTAATTACGACGCGAAAAAGCTTTTATAAAGCGGCTATTGCCGAGTTATTAGGGTACTTACGTGGCTATGATAATGCAGCACAGTTCCGTGAAATTGGTTGTAACACTTGGAATGCCAATGCTAATGAAAACCAAGCATGGTTAGATAACCCGCATCGTAAAGGTGAAGATGATATGGGGCGCGTTTATGGCGTCCAAGGTCGCTCATGGCAGCGCCCTGATGGCTCTCATCTTGACCAATTAAAGAAAGTGGTTAATAACCTGAAAAACGGTATTGATGACCGCGCGGAAATCGTGACTTTCTATAACCCTGGTGAGTTTGAAATGGGCTGCTTACGCCCTTGTATGCACACTCACACGTTTTCATTGCTTGGCGATACGCTGCATTTGACGTCATACCAACGTAGCTGCGACGTGCCTCTCGGGCTTAACTTTAATCAGGTTCAATGCTTTGTATTACTGGCACTAATGGCGCGTATTACAGGTCACAAAGCAGGTAAGGCTTATCATAAAATTGTGAACGCACATATTTATGAAAATCAACTGCCTTTAATGCGTGATGTCCAATTAAAACGTGAACCATATCCATCTCCAAGCTTAATGATTAACCCTGCAATTAAAACCTTGGAAGATCTTGAAACATGGGTAACAACTGATGATTTCACCTTAGACGGTTATCAGTGCCACGAAGCAATAAAATATCCATTTACGGTCTAATGCGGGTGGATTGATATAAAGGCATAGACACGAATAGACCCTGTAAATAATACGGTTTATGCCTTTATTTTTTATTATCTTTACGACTCAATCGATTTTTTTAGCTATTCCATACCCTTGCATCCCTATTAACGCTTACTCTCTTCCACTCTTATTACTTTCGCTATTTCCAATTTTCACCTTATCCCCGAAAACTATTCTGAGCTATCCCTCTCCTTTTTGAGGAACACTTTTTTATCTCTACGCTTAATTTTGCGAAGCCGTTTCCAAAAGCATTCAAGGAAAATGCAAAAGTTACATTGTGCTGGGAACCGCTACGAAGAAAGCCAAATAAAGGCTGTAGCTAGGTAAAATTCTTGTCCAAACTCCTTCATAAAGAGCGAGAGACAGGGATAAAGAAATGGCAGAGCAGACGAGTTTGATACAGGGAAAAGTAAAGTGGCTAAAGAGCAATGTTGATGAGCAGGGGTTCACTTTAATTGAAATTATGGTTGTTCTGTTTCTTTGTTCAATAGTGGCTCTACCAGCGTTTTATCAATGGCAACAACAAGTGAAGCGGCTACAACTTATTGATGCTGCAAGACAAACTGCCGAATTTATCTACAGCAATCTAATGGAAGGTATTTATTTAAATCAGCACCGAATTATGACGGTAAATTTTACATCAAAAGAGTGGCATTTAGCGGTTACGGATGCAGATACTGCACAAGAAATCAGTCAATTTAAAGGCGATAAATTTGAGCATATTGAGCTTAAACATGCCTCGAGACAATCGATTCATTTTTACGGTAGGCAGGGGACAAGTAGCCCTTTTCGAATTGAACTCAGTAATGAAAATGACCAAATATCCGTGATTATTTCATCCTCTGGTCGGGTACGCAGTTGCAGCCAGCAAACGTTGGCAGGCGTTCCTAAATGTTAAATGACATTAAAAAGCATAAAGCAGAAAAGGGGTTTTCTCTGCTAGAAACACTGATTGCAATGCTAATTGGTTGTTTGGTCTGTATTGCAGCGATGAATACGATCCCCGTGTTGTTTAAGCAACTATTTCAGGCTTTTTTTCAATATCAATTGGATAGGGAGGTCAGGCAGGTGTTGATTAATATGGAAAAAGATTTTCGCCGAATTGGTCATTGTAGCCAGTCACCTTCCAAGCCTCATTGTGAAGGAAAGGCAATTACCATCAGCACTAAGTTCTTAAGTCGCCAGGCCAATTCTTGCATTATTTTTGCCTATGATCAGGATTTATCTGGGCAATGGGTAATAGGGCAAAGCCATTCATTACATTCTGATTTTTTTGGGTTTAGGCTCAATAACAATAAGCTCGAATCTAACCGTAATGTGACGAATTGCGATGGAACCCGTTGGCAGTCTCTGTTTGATTCTAATATGGTAAAAGTGAATCAGCTGACTTTTGATTGGCAGCCAAGCACGAAAACTTTAGGGATATCTATGGCGGTGGAAAGCATTTTATTGCCTAATAAAACGTTTGATTATCATTCCTCTGTGCTGCTAAGGAATGTGCCATGAGGGCAAAAAATACGCAGCATGGCAATATTGCCTTAATCATGGTGATGGTTTTAATGAGTGTCGGGCTCATACTTTTAAAGGCATTACATTACTATCAAGTGCGGGCTAGCCACGAATTAATTCGCGAAGAAAAATATTACCAATCGTTTAATTTAGCAGAATCAGCATTGTCATGGGGACTCGCTCAACATTGGAAATTGAAAGCTGAAAAAGTGAGTCCTTGGGTATGCCAACGAGAAACAAATCACGGGTGGGTAAGTTGCCTTAAGCATTATAAAAACAATCAATTTATTTTATCGGGTAAAAGTGAACTCTCGAAAAATCAATCGCTAACAATATATCGATGGGTGGTACCGATATGGAATGAAGGGCGTTTACAAGCCCGTGAAAATGGCTGGATAGATTACTGCCCTGTGGCAATTAAAGGATTTTGCCAATGAAGAATTCACAGCAAGGATTTGCACTGGTAGAGTCGATGATTGCGGTAGTTGTTTTTGCTATCTTGCTGATAGCTCTGCTAAACTACAGCCAATATATCGCTTTGAATTTTAATCAAATATACCAAGGTTCACAGGCAATTCGATCTCTACATGGAACATTAGAAGGAAAACATTCTTTTAATGATAAGGTTCCATGGGAAATGGAGTCACCGTATCTAGAAGAACAGTATCAAGAAGGTCATCCCCAACGAGATCAGATGAAAATCGTGCATTCTGTAAGCCTTGGGAGCTGTGGTGAGTTTAAGGTGTCCTTGTTCGTGGGCGGGAAACTGTATTCGATAAGTCGTTGGCAGTGCGCAAAAGGAGAGAGTCATGTTTCAGGTTTATCATTCTAATCAATTAGATCTGCTCAAAGAGCTAATTGCACACTTAATGGAGAATGACCCCCTTACTCATCCTTTTGAGCAAGAAATTGTATTAGTACAAAGCCCCGGAATGTCTCAATGGTTACAGATAGAGCTCGCTAAGCGCTTTGGAATAGCCGCCAATATTAACTATCCATTACCCGCTACGTTTATCTGGGATATGTTCCGCCGAGTGCTTCCTGATATCCCCAAAGAGAGCGCCTACACTAAACAAGCGATGACGTGGAAGTTAATGACGATTTTACCAAATGTTATTAATGAAGCTGAATTTGAGCCTCTACGCCACTATCTGCAAGACGATTCAGACAAGCGTAAATTACACCAATTATCTGGGCGTATTGCCGATTTATTTGACCAATATTTGGTTTACCGGCCGGAGTGGATTGCGCTATGGCAACGTAATGAGTTGATTGATGGGCTTAGTGAAAATCAATTATGGCAAAAAAGATTATGGCTATGTTTGGTGGAGTATACAGAGCAGCTTGGTCAATCGCCTTGGCATCGAGCAAACTTATATCAGAGTTTTATTGATAAGCTCAAAGCATCACCAGAGTTAGCTAAAAATTTACCATCACGCTTATTTATTTGCGGTATTTCATCTTTACCACCTGTGTATTTGCAAGCACTTAATGCGATTGCAGAACATTCAGATATTCACTTAATGTTTACCAACCCATGCCGCTATTACTGGGGGGATATTCAAAGCAGTGCCTTTTTAGCGCGATTACAACAACGGAAATTGCGCCACTATTTAGATAAGCACGAAATTTCCCGCTTTAAAATTGATGAGCATGCTGCCAATTTATTTAACGCTGAAGGCGAACAGAATTTAGCAAACCCACTCTTAGCATCGTGGGGCAAGCTTGGTCGCGATAACTTATATTTTATTTCCCAAATTGAGGCTGCCAATGAAGTGTCGGCCTTTGTTGATAATGGGCGAAATAACCTTCTCGAAAATTTGCAGCAAGATATTCTCGACCTTGAAAATCACGCTCAGCTAGGTGTGACTTTAGATGAATATGAAAGTAGCTTGCAGAAGCGCTCACTTCCTCAGTGCGATCAATCCGTGACATTTCATTCATGCCATAGTGCTCAGCGTGAAGTTGAAGTTTTACAGGACCGTTTATTGGCTCTATTTGAAGAAGATCCTTCATTAACTCCCCGTGATGTGATTGTCATGGTTGCTGACATCGACAGTTATGCGCCATATATTCAGGCGGTGTTCGGTAACACCAGCTCATCACACTATATTCCATTCTCTATTTCGGACAGAAAAGCGCTACAAGCACACCCAATCTTACAAGCATTTATTATGTTATTGGATTTACCTCAAAGCCGATTTTCAACGGAGCAAGTACTGACGTTATTAGAGGTTTCAGCGTTTGCTGCTCGTTTCGATATTGATGAGAGTGAATTGAGTTTGCTAAGGCGTTGGGTCAATGAATCCGGTATTCGCTGGGGGCTTGATGATGACAACGTCCGAGCGCTATCGTTACCAGTTATTGGGCAAAATACATGGCAATTTGGTTTAAGCCGAATGTTGCTTGGCTATGCGATGGATAGCCGTAATGGCCCCTGGAATGGTGTGCTGCCATACGATGAATGTAGTGGGCTAGCAGCTCAACTGGCTGGGAAATTAGCATTACTCGTCGATACACTTAGAGAATGGCGAACACGCTTAGAGCAAGAGCGTACGCTGGATGAATGGAAAGAGATCTGCCAGCAATTAATCGATAGCTGCTTCAAAGTCGATAGTGAAACTGAAGTTGTCTTAGCATTACTCACGACGCAGTGGCATAAAATTATTGAAAACGCATTGACCGCCAACTACCAAGAAACTATCCCATTACGTTTAATTCGTGACGAGTTATCGGTTTGCTTTGATGATGAAAAAATTAGCCAGCGTTTCCTCGCTGGTGCAGTGAATTTTTGTACGCTAATGCCAATGCGTTCTGTACCGTTTAAAGTGGTTTGTTTACTGGGTATGAACGATGGTGCATACCCACGTAATGTGCCACCACTCGGTTTTGATTTAATGGCAGAAAAAGTCCAGCGAGGGGATAGAAAGCGCCGTGATGATGACCGATATCTATTCTTAGAAGCATTAAATTCAGCGACGAAACGGCTTTATATTAGTTATATCGGACGTTCCATTCGAGATAACCAAGAGTGCAATCCATCGGTATTAGTCACTGAATTATTGGAGTATATCTGTCAGAGTTTTTGCTTAGAGGGCGACCAATCGTTGAATATCGATGAAAGTGCACAGCGGCTAAAACAGTATTTGGTCATTGAGCATAATCGAGTGCCATTTGCGAAAGAAAATTTTGTCTCTGACTCTCTTTATCAAAGCTTTGCACAAGAATGGTTACCCGCTGCAAAAAGTGCAGCGCAAGCGGCTAAGTCGTTTACGTCAGTATTAAAACAACGTGAACCTATTATGGTGTTATCGTTAGAACAAATTTTACGTTTTTACCGACACCCTATCCGGGGATTTTTCCAGCAGCGTTTGAAAGTTCATTTCTCGATTGAGGAGACTGAACTACCAGAAGAAGAGCCTTTTGTATTAGGTGGATTACAACGCTATAAAATCAATGACCAAGTATTAGATTTGTTAGTCAAAGATGAAGATCCAAACCCCCTTTATCATGCATTAAAAGCCTCGGGGCAGTTACCCGCAAAACAGTTTGGTCAGCTATTTTGGGAGAAACAATTAAATGATATTGCTCCATTAGCTGAAAAAGTGAAAGAGTATGGCGATCGGCGTGTTGACTACCCGATTGAATGTGAAATACATGAGATCAAAATTACAGGCTTATTGCGAAATGTTCACGAGTCAGGAATATTGCGTTATCGGCCTGCTTACCTTACCGCCAATGATGGTGTGCAATTATGGATAGAACATTTGTTTTTTAATGCTTTTGTCCGTGAAGGTGAAAGCATCGCATTAGGGCGAGAAAACAGTATTTGGCATTTTTCTGCCATATCCTCAGAGCGTGCAAAAGTATACTTGAATACGCTTATTGAAGGGTATTGTGAAGGAATGAATACGCCGCTAATTCTATTAAACCAGAGTGGTTGGAATTGGATTTCTGCGTGTTTTGATAAAAAAACAAAGGAATATGACTTTACGTCAGAAGATGTGCAGCAAAAGGCGTTATCGGCGCTACTGCAAAGCCTACAAGGAAGCCAAATGAAAGTGGGTGAAATGGAAGATGATTATGTATTGAGAGCTTGCAGAAGCATAAATAGTTCATTGATTGAATCGCTGCTGAGTAATACTCGGCGCTTCTTACTGCCGATGGCAGAGTACTTAAAATAAGGGAGAGCATCTAAGAATGTTACGATTATCGAAACATATCGCTCATTTATTCTTGTTATCACTACTGTTTGTAGGTAGTGCCATTGCTGCGCAGCCACTTTGGCAAGTTTTGCCAGAGACTATCAATAAAAGCGTTAGTGATCCGCGAGAATATAAAGCTATCAAACTCAATAACGATATGACGGTTTTACTGGTTTCAGACCCTAAGGCGACTAAGTCGTTAGCGGCAGTTTCATTACCCGTAGGGAGTATTGAGAACCCGAATAGCCAGTTAGGGCTTGCTCACTACTTAGAGCACATGGTGTTAATGGGCTCTAAAAAATACCCTGAACCAAGTAGCTTCTCGGAGTTTTTACAAAAACACGGCGGAAGCCATAATGCTAGCACGGCACCTCATCGCACCGCTTACTATTTTGAAGTTGAAAATGGGGCGCTTGAGGCTGCCACGGATAGACTCGCGGATGCACTCGCGGAGCCGTTACTTGACCCCATAAATGCAGACAAAGAACGTAATGCTGTCAACGCTGAACTCACCATGGCTCGTGCTCGTGATGGTATGCGTATTTGGCAAATTCGTTCTGAAACGCTAAATCCAGCCCATCCAAACTCTCGCTTTGCGGGCGGAAATCTGGAAACGTTGAAGGACAAACCGAATAGCAAACTCCAAGATGAGTTAGTGAGCTTCTACAAACGTTATTACTCAGCAAACTTGATGAATGGCGTATTGTATGGCGACCAATCTATTGAACAATTAGCGAAAATTGCCAATGAAACTTTTGGCCGTATTCCTAATTTTAATGCTTCAGTACCAGAGGTTACGATCCCCGCAGTGACGGATAAAGAAAAGGGGATAGTGATCCATTATGTTCCTTCTCAGCCACAAAAAGCATTGCAAATCGAGTTTAGCATCAAAAACAATATGGCCGATTTTCGTAGCAAAAGCGATGAGTACATTGGCTACTTAATTGGAAATCGTAGCCCTGGAACGTTATCTGATTGGCTTATTTCTCAAGGATTAGCAGAAGGCATTAGCGCATCTGCCTCGCCAAATGCAGATCGTAATTATGGTTCATTCTCTATCTATGTCACGTTAACTGATAAAGGGTTAGCGGAACGAGATCAAGTTATCGCGGCTATTTTTGCTTATATTGATTTGATTAAAAACCAAGGGGTTAGCGAAGATTATTTTGATGAAATAGCCAAAGTGCTTAATTTATCATTTCGTTATGGCTCCATTGTCAGAGACATGAACTATATCGAATGGCTTTCTGACCAAATGATTACAATGCCCGTTAATCACGTTCTAGATTCTGATTATGTTGCGGACAAATATAATCCTACAGCGATAAAACAGAGACTTTCTGAACTGACAGCGAAAAATGCACGTATTTGGTTTATTAGCCCGAACGAACCGAGTAATAAAAAAGCTTACTTTGTCGATGCGCCTTATCAAGTCGATAAAATTAGTGAAAAACAGTTCACGGAATGGGCTGATTTAGAGTCAAAAATGACCTTTAAATTACCAAAATTAAACCCTTATATTCCCGATAACTTATCACTGATTAAAACGGATAAAGCGTATAAACATCCTGAAATGGTTTATCAGGAAGGGAATATACGTGTGCTGTATATGCCAAGTCAGTATTTTGCTGATGAGCCGAAGGCAAGTATTACGTTAGACCTGCGTTATAACGATCAAGACAAAACAGCAAAATCTCAAGTGGTAGGTTCTTTACTGCAATATATTTCATCGTTAAAAATGGATGAATTACAGTATCAAGCCTCCGTTGCTGGGATGTCCGTCTCTGTCTCTCAAGGGGTTGGATTACAGTTAAATGCGAGCGGCTATACTCAGCATTTATCGGAGCTGTTTTTATCCATGACCAAAGAGTATTTAAGTTTTGAGCCAACAGAAAGAGAGTTGATTCAAGCAAAATCTTGGTACAAAGAACAAATCGAAGTGGCAAACAATGCGAAAGCATACGAGTTAGCCATGCAGCCATTGCAGCGCCTTAACAGTGTTCCTTATTTTGAACAGGAGCAACGATTAGCGGCTTTAGACACGATCACTTTGAAAGATATTACGGACTACCGTAATTCCGTCGTTGAAGGAGCCGCCTTACAAGCATTAGTTGTGGGTAATATTACCCAGCAGCAAAGTGTTCAAACTATCCAAGATGTCAGTAAGCTGTTAAAGAGCAAAGGTAAAAATTGGTGGAGTGGTGACATCGTTGTGGTGAATAAGGCCTATCTGGCAAATTTCCATAAGCAAGGTAATAGCAGTGATAACGCATTGGCTGAGTTATTTATTCCAGATGGTTATGACCGTATCGATGGTGCGGTTCTGTCTGGTATTTTATCTAAAATTGTTCAGCCGTGGTTTTATGACCAATTACGAACCAATGAACAACTAGGTTATGCCGTATTTGCTTTCAAAGTAGGGCTTGGTGATCAGTGGGGGATTGGTTTCTTGCTGCAAAGTAATGCCAAAACACCAGATTATCTCAATACTCGCTATCAAGACTTTTATCAGGTCACGCTGGGTAAGCTGAAAAAATTACCTTCTGCTGAGTTTGAGCAATATAAACAATCGATTATTACTGAAATGAAACAGCCCCCACAAACATTCTATGAAGAAGTAGGGCGCTACGGTTCCGATTTTTCTCGTAATATTTTCAGTTTTGACTCTCGAGATAAAGTGTTATCGAGATTAGAGGCAGCCACTCAAGCTGAAGTGATTGCTTATTATGAAAATGCGGTTTTAAAACACCGAGGTTTAGCGATGGCATCTCAAGTTATTGGCCAGGGTGTTGATGAAAAATCAGGATATGCAAAACTGAAAAATTGGGTGTTGTACCCACAAGCGTCAGATCTTCAGAAAATGTTACCTATCAAGGAAAATGTTGAGTGAATAAGGTGCAGATGAGTTCCCAATTGTTAGATGCTTATACACTTCCGTTACGTGGACAGCGATTAATTGAGGCATCGGCTGGTACAGGCAAAACCTATACGATAGGGATCCTCTATCTGCGTCTATTATTAGGTTTAGGGAATGAAAATGCATTCCCTCGACCTTTAAGTGTTGAAGAAATTCTGGTTGTGACCTTTACTGAGGCGGCGACCAATGAATTACGTGGGCGTATTCGTGAGCGTATCCATAAGATGCGTTTGGCGTGTTTACGTAATGGTTTGGGATTCGAATCGGAACCGGAGTATCTCACTCTGTTAACAGAATTACCGAGCGAAGAACAACGCGCTTTTGCGGCGAATTGGCTATTAGCCGCTGAGCGTCAAATGGATGAAGCGGCTATTTACACCATTCATGGTTTTTGCCAACGAATGTTAGCGCACAATGCGTTTGAATCAGGCATTTTGTTTGAACAAACCATGATCCAAGATGAATTTCCAATCCAGAAACAAGCATGTGCGGATTTTTGGCGTCGTCATTTTTATCCTCTGGATTATTCGATTACCAAAGTGGTTAATGCCGAGTGGAAAGGACCTGAAGCGCTATTGAACGATATTAAACCGTTCTTGCAAGGGGATATTCCCACCATTATCAATCAGCCGGAATTACCTGAAACCCTTGAAGATCGCCATCAACGTTTGATTGGTTTAATTCAGGATTTAAAAGACTTATGGGCAAAAAATGTCGCTGATTTTGAAAAGCTCATCTCTGATTCTGATGTAGACAAACGCAGCTACAGCGCACGTTATTTACCTACATGGTTAGAAAAAATAACTGAATGGGCAGAGAAAAGCACTGATGATTATCAACTGCCGAGAGATATTTTAGAGCGTTTTGCTCAATCTCGATTAGATGAAAAATCCAAAAGCGGTTCAGGGCCTTCTCATGCAGTCTTTAGATTAGTTGATGAGTTGCTCGCCCAAGCGCTGACGATTAAAGATTTGATTATTCCTCAGGCGATTAGTGAAGTTCGCCAAACTATTGCTCATGAGAAGCAAACGCGCGGTGAGTTAGGTTTTGATGATTTACTGACTCGCTTAGATAGAGCGCTGCATCAAGATGGTGGGGCATTACTTGCTGAAGCAATTGCTAGGCGTTTCCCTGTTGCGATGATTGATGAGTTTCAAGATACTGACCCACAGCAATATCGTATTTTTCAGCGTATTTATCGGGAAACTAACGATACCGCATTACTGTTTATCGGAGACCCGAAACAAGCCATTTATGCATTCCGTGGTGCGGATATCTTCACGTATATTGCGGCTAAAAAGCAAGTTAGTGCTCACTATACGTTGGAGACAAACTATCGCTCATCCCAGCGTATGGTTGAAGCAGTAAATCAAGTTTTTCATCATGCTGAAAAACCATTTATTTTTGAACAAATTCCATTTCAAAGCGTTAATTTTGCGGCTCATAATAGCTACAAAAAGCTGATCCATGATGGGAAAGAAGTGAAAGCGCTCACTTTCTGGCAGCAGCAAGCTGAGGCGGTCTCTGTTTCGGAATATGAACAAGCTCTTGCACAGCAATGTGCGGCACAAATAGGGCAATATCTTGCTGGTGGCCAGCAAGGTTCTACTTACTTTGAAAACCAACAGCAGCAAACGCCTGTAGAAGCTTCCGATATCACCATATTAGTTCGGAGTCGTCGTGAGGCGACATTAATCCGTGATGCACTGAATCAACTTAATATCCCATCGGTGTTCCAATCAAATCGAGAGAGTGTGTTTGCGACTCAAGAAGCCAAAGAAATTCTCTGGCTATTATTGGCAGTATTAACACCAGAAAAAGAACGCGTGTTGCGCAGTGCCTTAGCAACGGGATTATTGGGTTTAACGGCAGAAGATATTGATAACCTAAATTACGATGAAAAAGCGTGGGAAAATGTCGTTGATGAGTTCGCTCACTATGCTGTAATTTGGCGTAAACGCGGTGTTTTACCCATGTTACGTGGGATTATGTCCAAGCGACATATCGCTGAAACCTTGTTATCAGGTTCTGAAGGTGAACGCCGTTTGATGGATCTCATGCATATTGGAGAATTACTGCAAGAGATGTCTCTCCAACTTGAAGGTGAGCACACACTAACTCGTTGGTTAGCGCAGCAGATTGCCCACCCAGACCATCAATCTGATGCACAGCAAATGCGCCTTGAAAGCGATAGACATTTGGTGCAAATCAGCACCATACACAAGTCCAAAGGGTTAGAATATAAAATTGTCTGGTTGCCGTTTGCGAGTAACTTTTTACCTCAATCAAAAGGCCTGTTCCATGACCGTGATGATTACATTACGAAGCTCGACCTTGATGATTCTCAAGAGTATGTCGAATTAGCAGATGAAGAGCGCTTAGCTGAGGATTTACGATTATTGTATGTGGCACTCACGCGCGCTATTTATCATTGTAGTGTTGGAGTCGCACCGCTTATCAAAGGTAACCGTAAAAAAGCAGGTAATACGGATTTACATCTATCGGCTCTGGGATATTTGCTGCAAAAAGGTCAAGAAGGTGACAGTGCTTTACTCAGCAGCATGCTCAATACACTCAGTAATGAAGTGATTGATGTACAACCGATCAATTTCCCTGAAATGGTGAGGCTGAATTTAACCAAAGAGACCAGTGACGAGTTATCCGCAAGAGCGGTTTCTCGACGCTTTGATGATAGCTGGCGTGTAACAAGCTACTCGGGTCTGAGTTATAGCGCATCCCATGGAGAGGAAGAGCAGGCCTTATCGGCTGAGCAATTTGCTAACTCATTAGCCCCTAAGATGGATATTGAAGTCAGCCATGATGTAGAGACACAAGAAATACAAGAAAACCTACTGAGCCCCCACCAGTTTCCTAAAGGTGCTGCCCCCGGTACATTTTTACATGGTTTGATGGAAGAAATTGATTTTTTAGGTGATATTTCATCAGAATGGTTAGAAGAAAAACTGCAAATAGCAGGCTTTGATACTCAATGGGTTACTATGTTACAAGGCTGGTTGAATGCCATTCTTAATGTACCATTAGCCGATGATGGGCTCTGTTTGTCGGCTATTCCAGCTCAAGATAGACTGGATGAAATGCAGTTCTATTTACCGATTGATAGCTTGCTCAATGCAAAAGATGTTGACCGCGTTACTCACAAGTATGACCCCCTATCAAAACATTGTCCTCCGCTTAATTTTGAGCAGGTACAAGGTATTTTAAAAGGCTTTATCGACTTAACCTTCTGTTGGAAAGGACGGTTTTATTTATTGGATTATAAGTCCAACTATTTAGGTGAAGATGCCTCTTATTATACTCAAGAGGCGATGGCAGAAGCGATGATTGACCATCGATATGATCTGCAATATCAGCTTTATTCGCTGGCATTACACCGTTTTTTACAACAAAGGATGCCACATTACGATTATGAGACCCATTTTGGCGGCGTTTATTATCTGTTTTTACGGGGAACGGAACGCATAGATTCTCAAAATGGCATCTTCTTTTATCGGCCAACAATTGAATTTATCAGTGAGTTTGATGCGCTATTTCATGATGCTCAATTTAAGGAGCCACAATGATGAAAGCGTTATTTAATCAAGCTATTGAAGAACGTATATTTACGCCTCTTGATGTGCAATTTGCCTATAACATTGCGAATGAAGATAACTCGATTTTATTGTTAGTGGCGGCACTGCTTAGTGCAGAAACCATGTCTGGGCATGTCTGTCTAGCATTGGATGATATTCGCCCAGACGTGTTATTTATGGGAAGACATCCTGAATTTACAGCGCAATTATGGCACATGATTGGGGAGCCAAATCAAGCCGCTATCAGAGCTGCATTATTATCGAGCGAATCAGTGTGTGAAGTAGGGGAAGAGTTTGTTGCTCCATTGCTGCTATCAGGTGATTTCCTTTATTTTCAGCGTATGTGGCAATACGAGCAGTGCGTAGCTCACTTCTTTTCAGAGACTGAATTAGCCGATGTTAATAATACTAAAACGGTTAATAATGCTAAAATTCAGCCGATTTTAACGGAGCTATTCCCTGAATCAGCGCAGATAGATTGGCAGAAAATAGCTGCCGCTGTTGCCTTAACGAGCCGAGTCTCGGTTATTTCAGGGGGGCCTGGAACGGGTAAAACGACGACGGTAGCGAAAATTTTAGCTGCGCTGATTAAGTTAGGCCATCAACAGCAACATCGTTTGCGTATTGAATTAGCCGCCCCAACAGGTAAAGCCGCCGCTCGTTTAACAGAGTCATTGGGTTATGCGATGAAACAGCTCCCATTAAATGATGATGAGCGTGAATTACTCCCCACTCAAGCCAAAACATTACATCGACTATTGGGCGCTCAGCCTGAAAGCCAGCAGTTTCGTTATCATCGTGATAACCCGCTTGCGCTCGATATCTTGATTGTTGATGAAGCCTCAATGGTAGATTTACCCATGATGGGTAAGCTCATTGAAGCACTGCCTGATTCAGCCAAATTGATATTTTTAGGCGATAAAGATCAGCTCGCGTCTGTTGAAGCGGGGGCTGTTTTAGGGGATATCTGCCGTTTTGCGAACAAAGGCTATAGCCCTGAGCGAGCAGCTCAGCTGGAGCTATTGGCAGGATGCTCATTAAGTGAATTTACTTCAAATAAAGGGCCTGCTATCCGTGATAGCTTATGTCTATTAAGACACAGTTATCGTTTTTCTGCCAATTCAGGAATTGGTCAGCTGGCTTTCGCTGTCAATGCCGGAAATGTGATGCGGGTGGATGATATTCTTGCGCAGAGTTTCACGGATATTCATAACTATATTCCTAGCACTATCTCTAGCAATAACTTAGATAATGAAAGCGATGCCGAAGCCGAAATTAGCGAAAGTTACGCTAACATGTTATTAGATGCGGTCGGGTTCTATCAGCACTATTTATTAGCCGTTAAAGCGGGAGAAAAACCTGCTGATGTCCTACATAAATTTAATCAATACCGTCTACTTGCCGCATTGAGGGAAGGGGCTTACGGGGTTTCAGGTCTAAATGATAAACTTGAAAAATTACTCCATCGCCAAGGGTTAATTACAAAACCGTATAACTTGCAGCATAAGCATTATGTTGGAAGGCCAATCATGATCAGTCGCAATGACAGTGCGCTAGGTCTCTTTAATGGCGATATTGGCATTATCTTGTTAGATGAAGAGCGGCAGATGAGAGCCTACTTCCAGTTTCCTGATGGTACGATCCGCGGGATCCAACCAAATCGACTACCAACACATGAAACGGCATATGTGATGACTGTTCATAAATCTCAAGGTTCGGAGTTTGCTCATACCGCCTTGGTGTTACCTTATGTATATTCACCCGTGATCACCCGTGAGCTCGTCTATACCGCGATGACACGAGCTAAGAACGAACTTTCATTGTATGGCAGTAAAAAAGTGTTACGCCGTGCGATAGAAACCCCCACTAAACGTCGTAGTGGTTTAGCACTACAGTTTGAAAAGTTAAATTAATTCCTAGACATTTAAGGTACCAATATGGAAAACCAGCAACAAATGACCGCCGTGACAGTAACATTGAATGCTAAAATTGATCCTGCTCGCCGTGCAGATTTGGAAGATGCATTTGATGAAGCCATGGAGAAATTAGGTAAAGAAGGGCAAATCCAAATCAGTGGTGGTGGTACCCAATTAGGTGAAAATGGCGAAGTTGCTGAGTGTGATATTGAATTGGCACTAAGCGATGCAAGTGATGAGAATATCAGCCTAATTATTCAAATGTTTTCGGCGATGTTAGCCCCTAAAGGCTCTCGTTTAACTATTCATGGTGAAGACGTTAAAATTGATTTTGGGGCGGATGAAGGGCTGGCGATTTATTTCAATGGCACAGATTTAGCTGATGAAGTCTATGAAAATAATGATATTAACGATCTTTTTGATCAGCTTGATGAAGCGGTCGAAGATATCGGTGGGATCCACAGTGTTTGGGATGGCCCAACAGAAACTGCATTCTATTTTTACGGAAGCTCTTTTGCTGAAATGGAAGCGATTTTACGCCCACTATTAGAGCAAAACCCTCTGTGCGAAAAATGCCGAGTGGTGCAAATCGCTTAACTTAATATTAAGCCGCATTAAAGTAAAACCCAGAATATTACTTGAATATCTGGGTCTATGGGCGCTCGTTAGGTCTTGTGGTGAACTAATTTGTTTGCCAACTTTCAGGGCGATTTCAAGCAGCTTGGCTTTTAATATCCAGCATTAAGATTTTCGATTTACGCTGATAGTTATAAAGTGCCTGCTTTTTGACAGGAAGCATCTCAATTTCGGCTGGAATAAAACCACGTTCTTGGAACCAATGAATGCTCCGTGTGGTTAAGACAAACAGTTTATCGAGCTCTAGTTGCTTAGCTTGCACCATAACCCGCTGTAGGAGCTCTTCGCCCCGAGAGGAGCTACGATAATCAGGGTGAACTGCTACACAAGCCATTTCTCCTAGTTTCTCTTCGGGATATGGGTAAAGTGCTGCGCAGGCGATCACCAAATTATCGCGTTCAATAATCGTGAACTTATCGATCTCCATTTCGAGTTGTTCCCGTGAGCGTCTAACCAGAATACCTTGTTGCTCAAGGGGTCTGATTAGCTCTAAAATCCCACCAATATCATTGATATTCGCGCGGCGAGTCTTTTCTGAGCTTTCCATGACTATCTGTGTACCGATACCATCACGGGAGAAGAGTTCTTGGATCAGCGAGCCATTTTCTTGATAGCTAAGTAGGTGGCTACGGCGTACACCTCGGCGACAGGCGGCAGCTGCACCACGCAAGAAACGAACTGTTCCAGAATAATAATCCCCTTCAGACTCTAATTCCTGGATCCGAGTTTCCGCCTCATTCGGGAAGAGCTCAGACAGAATATTACCGTCCTTATCAGCTACCCCTTGAGATGAGCAGAAACCAATCAGTTTTTCGGCTTTGATTTTAACGGCAAGCTGAGTTGCGATCTCTTCCGAGGTGAGGTTAAAGCTTTCACCTGTTACAGAAACCGCCACGGGACCAATTAAAACGATAGATCCATTATCGAGTTGAGCATTGATAGCATCTTCGTTGATGCGACGAATACGGCCGCTATGGCAATAATCAATTCCATCATCGATACCTAAAGGCTGTGCAATCACAAAATTACCACTCACGACGTTAATATGTGCCCCTTGTAATGGCGTATTGCCTAAACTCATCGATAAACGAGCTGTAATATCGAGCTGTAATGCTCCAGAAGCTTGCTTAACGTATTCAAGGGTATTCGCATCAGTGACACGGGTATGTTTATGATAAATGGCATCATAATTATGTTCAGCAAGGATCTCTTCAATTTGAGGTCGAGCGCCATAAACAACGACAATACGAATACCAAGGCTATGGAGTAATCCTATATCATTGACAATACTTGGAAAATTATCATGCGCAATTGCTTCGCCGCCAAGCATGATGATAAATGTCTTGCCACGGTGGGCGTTTATATAAGGTACCGAATGGCGAAATTCATCAACCAACTCGGTGCTGCGCTCTTTCATAACTACCCTCTTAATTGAATTTTTATTCGCAATAACTGTATTTTTATTCTTTTTGGCGGAAAATATCAAGTAAAAGTTAAGACAATAAAAGTAACAAATTTATTTTTAAGGTTTACATATCTCTAAATATAAATGGTTATAATCATAACAATACAATCTGCATATCAGATAATTGCCAATAAATGTTATTCGACAATTGAGCATCATTAACTATTTAAATTACGCAAGTATGGCGTTTATATTGCATTGAGTAGATGCGTGCTGGGATATAAATAGAATAGATTGGTAATGACAAAGGATGAAGAACTAGATAGAGTGCGAATTAGTCGCTAATATATTATCTCTTGTCTTAGATATTATTAAACTTTTCAGGATATAGATTCGGAATTATTGATGAGTCATCAAGACCACAGCCCATCAAAACGTCGCCTATTGCAAGGTGCGGCGGCGGTAATGCTATTAAGTGTCAGCCCATTCGGTTTTGCTGCCAGTAGTAGTATTGTTGCCGTTCGTATTTGGCCAGCCTCGAGTTATACCCGTATTACTCTAGAATCCAGCATTCCTTTAAAGTATCGCCAGTTTGTTTTAAACAATCCTGAGCGTATTGTTGTTGATTTAGAGGGTGTTCAATTAAATAACGTTCTTAAGAACATGGGAAGCCAAATTCAGTCTCGAGACCCTTACTTAAAATTAGTGAGAGTCGGGCAGTTTGATCCTAAAACGGTACGTTTGGTTTTTGAAGTTAAAAACAAAGTGTCTCCTCGATTCTTTACCCTTCCGCCAGTCGCTGAATTTAAACACCGCTTAGTCATGGATTTCTATCCAGGTAAAGGTGTTGAAACCAACGACGATCCATTATTGGCACTCCTTGAAGATTACAACAAAGGTGATTTAGAAGAGAGCATGCCAGTACAGGCGAAAAAACCGGGGAAAGCGGGTACCGATAGGCCAATTGTTATTATGATAGACCCAGGGCACGGTGGGGAAGACCCCGGTGCGATTGGTAAATATAAGACCCGTGAAAAAGATGTGGTTTTACAAATCGCTCGTCGCTTGAAAACGTTGATTGATAAAGATCCGAAAATGCGGGCATATATGACGCGTAATGAGGATGTCTTTATTCCGTTAAAAGTCCGTGTGGCGAAAGCAAGAAAAATGCAGGCAGATTTGTTTGTTTCTATTCATGCGGATGCATTTACCAACCGTTCAGCGAATGGTTCATCGGTCTTCGCACTGTCCACGAAAGGGGCAACCAGTAATACGGCGCGTTACTTAGCTCAAACGCAGAACGAAGCTGACTTAATTGGTGGGGTGAGTAAAAGCGGTGATGTGTATCTCGATCACACCATGTTAGATCTGGTGCAAACTGCAACGATCAATGACAGCTTGAAGTTTGGAGATGAAGTTTTAAAACGCATGGGCCGCGTTAACCGGCTACACAAAAACAGAGTGGACCAAGCGGGCTTTGCGGTACTGAAAGCCCCTGAAATTCCATCTATTTTGGTGGAGACCGCCTTTATCAGTAACTTAGAGGAAGAGCGTAAACTCAAAACCGCTAAGTTCCAACAGCAGATGGCTGAGTCGATTTTTGAAGGGATCAAAGCCTATTTCCGTAATGGCGGTGAGTTAGCTATCCGTAATTAATTGTGATATTTTGCGTGTCGAAGAAGGTGGCAAACAGCAATGTGAGTCGCCTTTTTTATTGGCTGAAATAGAGAAATTAAGTATCAGATTAAATATTGATATGGCTAAGGAAAATGAAGTAAAGGGTATATAAGAAAAGAAAAAAGAATTGGTTGCGGGGGCTGGATTTGAACCAACGACCTTCGGGTTATGAGCCCGACGAGCTACCATGCTGCTCCACCCCGCGACTGAAGAGGTTAAATATATCAGGAATTGGTTGCGGGAGCTGGATTTGAACCAACGACCTTCGGGTTATGAGCCCGACGAGCTACCATGCTGCTCCATCCCGCGCCTGAATATTTCACTACTTTGGGATACTACTTTGATTTTACTGCTTAAATTACTTTGACTGAATCAAGTTTGACTAAATCAAGAAATTGGTTGCGGGGGCTGGATTTGAACCAACGACCTTCGGGTTATGAGCCCGACGAGCTACCATGCTGCTCCACCCCGCGTCCGATAGCGGGCACTATACTCGGGATGAGATCTGATGCAAGTTTTTTCGTGTTTTTTTTTCATTTTTCATTAATTGGCGTTTGAAAATCGCACAAAATGTAGTTTTTTTGTTCTTTAAAGGTTTCTAACCCAAAAATAACCTCACTAAATATTTATAGCCGTTTCATTCTCAATTTGGGTTTGCTATTGTGCGCTTCATATTGGATATGAGTTAGGTGGTATAAAGATGAATTCATGGCAGAAAGGGTTAATTGCGGGCGTCTTCTTTTCTTTATTGGCTGGGTGTCAATCTCATCCAACAGATAAAGGACAACAATATAAAGACGGTAAATTGCACAGCGACTTGCAACAAGTTAATCAAATTAACGTACAAGGACGACCAATAAATGCGCCAGATTTCAATCGTCAAGTGACGGAAATTCAAAATTCATCACCACGCTTATTCAACAGCAATAATGAAACCTACCATGCAATAGAAAACTGGTTAATGGCAGGGGGCGATCCTGCTCAGTTATCACGTTTCAATTTGTCGGCTTTTCAAATGGAAGGGATGGACAATTACGGAAACGTCCAATTCACGGGGTACTACACTCCAGTAATTGAAGCTCGCCGCTCGCCGCAAGGTAATTACCGCCATCCATTGTATGGTATGCCGTCAAAAGGCAAGGGGCGCTTACCTAGCCGCGCACAAATATATAATGGTGCACTCAGTAACAATCTAATCCTGGCTTACAGCGATTCTTCTGTCGATAATTTTATGATGGAAGTCCAAGGCAGTGGTTACGTGGATTTCGGCGATGGTAGCCCACTGAATTTCTTCGCTTATGCAGGCAAAAATGGCCATGCATATAAAAGTATTGGCAAGGTGCTAGTTGATAGAGGTGAAGTGCCTTTAGAAAAAATGTCCCTACAGGCTATTCACGACTGGACAAACACCCACAGTGAACAAGAAGTGCGTGAATTACTTGAGAGTAATCCATCGTTTGTTTTCTTTAAACCGCAATCTTTTGTCCCTGTAAGAGGCGCGAGTGCGGTGCCATTAGTGGCAAAAGCATCGGTAGCATCGGATAAAACTTTGATCCCACCGGGAACTGCATTATTAGCAGAAGTTCCTGTGCTAGATGGAAATGGGAAATTTACGGGTAGATACGAAATGCGTATGATGGTAGCCCTCGATGTGGGCGGCGCAATTAAAGGGCACCATTTCGATATTTATCATGGAACAGGGCACGATGCAGGTAAAATGGCCGGTTTTTATAACCACTATGGCCGAGTATGGGTTCTGAAAAAGAGTCAGCCTGTTTTTAGTGCGATGTAGTACCCATTTACCGTTTATTCGGTTTTCGTTTTAACTAAGGTTGTTTGTGATTATGCAAGCTCAGCTTTCTGATGCGTGGATGCAGCGATTTGCTGGAATCGGGCGTTTATATGGGCAACAAGCCCTTCATCTTTTTGCACGTTCACATGTGTGTGTTATTGGTGTGGGCGGCGTTGGCGTGTGGGCTGCTGAAGCATTAACGCGTTCAGGCATTGGTGCTATCACTCTGATAGATATGGATGATATCTGCGTGACAAATACGAATCGCCAACTTCATGCATTGAAATCAACGGTGGGGCTACCTAAAGTTGATGTGATGAAAGAGCGCATTTTGGCAATCAACCCTGAGTGCACTGTGAATGTTATCGATGATTTCATTACGGTGGATAATGTAGCTGAATACCTCTCGTTAGGGTTCGACTATGTTATTGATGCTATTGACAGTGTGAGACCGAAAGCAGCATTACTGGCATATTGTCGACGTTTTAAAATTCCTATCGTGACGACGGGTGGCGCTGGCGGTCAAATTGATCCGACCCAAATTCAAGTCGCGGATTTAGCAAAGACAGTTCAAGATCCTTTGGCGGCGAAATTACGCGAACGTCTTAAATCAGACTTTAATGTCGTGAAAAATGGCAAAGGTAAATTGGGAATCGATTGTGTGTTTTCGACGGAGCAGTTGGTCTATCCACAAAGTGATGGAACAGTGTGCGCAGCGAAAAGCACGGCAGAGGGTTCAAAACGTATGGACTGTGCATCAGGATTTGGCGCTGTCACGATGGTGACCGCCAGTTTTGGCTTTATTGCGGTGTCCCATGCGTTGAAAAAGATGGTCGCAAAAGCACAAAGAGAAGCTAAGTAGTAGAATTGAGGCCACAAAGTAGCCTCAACGGGATAATCATTCTGCTGGGGTCATTTCACTTGCAATGTTTTTGATTGCTGTAATTAATGCGTGGATCCCATTTTGGCGGGATTCACTGAGTTGCCCTGATAAACCAGTTTGACTAAAAATATCTTCAAAATCAGTCTCTAAAATTTGCTGTGCATTTTTCTGTTCAACACAAGCGAGCAAAATAGCAAATAACCCTTTCACTACACGCCCTTCGCTATCCCCATAAAAGTGGAAAGTGTCATCATCATTGAGAATAGCGCCAATCCATACACGGTTTTCACATCCATGAACTTCCTGAGTCTGCAGCTTTTCTTCATCTGTGAGAGAGGGCAGTTTTTTCGCGAGTTGAATGAGTAAGCGATATTTATCTTCCCACGCTTTTTGTTTAGAAAACTGTTCAACGATTTCGTGAATGACAATTTCTGTGCCAAATGGATGAGAAGCCAGTTCATGTCGAGACAAAGTCATTAGATTACCTTTTAATCATTTAAAATCGAAAGTGCGAATTTTACTGAATAAATAAATTTATCAATATCTTGCCTGTTATTATATGGCATGGCGGAGATGCGTAAACAGCCGCTAATATTGAGTGAATCCATTAATGGTTGAGCACAATGTTGTCCATAGCGTAATGCAATTTTCTGTTCGGTCAAGAGAAGCCCTAAATCGCTATAGTGAATATTGTGGAAATTGAAAGATAAAAGCGGCGAATTTTGAGTGCGATAGCAAATCGCGCCTTCAAGCTGAGTAAGTTGCTCATAGGCATAGTCTATAAGTGCACAAGTATAGGTTTCTGCCTGCGCTAAGTTTTGCGTTGAAAGCCACTCAAGCACGGCTGAAAAGGCTATCACTCCCGCGATGTTCGGGGTTCCAGCTTCAAATCGTTGAGGTATTGGGGCGAGAGTGAAGCCTGAAAAATCAACGTGATTTAACATTTTACCGCCGCCATGCCATGGATCCATATTGGCTAAATGTTCAGGTTTTCCATAACAGATGCCTAAACCTGTAGGCCCATATAATTTGTGCGCTGAAAACGCGTAGAAATCTACATTAGTTTCCATGACGTTAAGAGGGTGATGTACAACGCCCTGAGCGCCATCGATAACGACTTTTGCACCAAACTGATGAGCAAGTGCGGTTATCGCGCTAATGTCCGGCTGATAGCCTGTTACGTTAGACATTTGCGTTACTGCGACAATTTTGCTTTTGGCATTCAAGATTGATTGCAGCGCATTGAGATCTAAGGTTAAGTCAGGAGTCACCGCCCATTTTACGATCTTTGCACCTGTTTGTTGTGCCAACATCAGCCACGGCAGCAAGTTTGAGTGATGCTCAGCCTCACTGACGATAATTTCATCACCTGCTTGAAGTTTCTCACGGAAATAACTTTGCGCAATCAGATTAATAGATTCAGTGGTGCCACGGGTCCAGATAATGGATTTTTCGTTCGGTGCTTGGATCAATTTTGCCGTTAATAGGCGGCCTTGTTCGTACAATCGAGTAATTTTTAATGCTTCAGGGGATTGTCCACGATAGACCGAACTGCCTGAAAAACGGTAGTAATCATCAGAGGCGTTGGTCATATCCAAGGGTTTTAGGGCGGTGGCGGCGCTATCAAGGAAAATAATATCAGAGCCGATGGCTGGAAATTGCTGACGAAATTGAGGGGCGTTAAAGTTATCCATTATGCTGATTCTTTGATGTTAGCCATCCAATAGGTGAATGTGGCTGTAGTTGTGGTTATGAATATGCGTTGATGATGATAATAACGGAAAACAGTGAATAAGTAGATGGAGATAAAAAATGTTATTCAGTTATCGATTATTAGAAATAATTTGTTACACTTAATAGGAAGATTTTTGCTCAAATTTTTGAATAATTGCGCGCCTGAAAAAAGTTAAAGCACTAAATCGAAGAAGGTTTGCTTTTTAACCTAATGGTTAAATTTAATTTAAGATGCGTTTTATGGGCTTTTTTACTCGAAATCCGATGGGATAATGTTTTTTTTATTTTTTATAATGGATTTTATGACGTCCAAAATAAAAAAAAGCACCGCGCTTAGGCGGTGCACTATAAAAATCACTATGGACAGACAGGGTAAATGTACAGGAAGTGAAAAAAAACAGTAGCAATCGCTACAAAGCCTGGATTAACCAGACAACTTGCAAACACAACATCACAACCACAAAGCCAAAAGTTTCAAAGTAACTAAACTCTGCAACTTTTCGTTCCGGCTTAGGAAGTGCGCATACTATAGGTATTTACTGGCGTATCCTCAAGGGACAATTTATAATGCTTCGGATGAGAAAAACTAATGCGTATAACGAAGCTGAGTCGAAGAGATTATGTCTAAAAGATTACCGCCTTTAAATGCTCTGAGAGTGTTTGATGCCGCCGCCCGTCATTTAAGTTTTACTAAAGCGGCAGATGAATTATTTGTGACACAGGCAGCTGTCAGTCATCAAATAAAAAGCTTAGAAGATTTCCTCGGATTAAAGCTATTTCGCCGTCGAAATCGCTCATTGCTGCTGACGGAAGAAGGGCAAAGTTATTATCTTGATATTAAAGAAATTTTCTCGTCTTTAAATGAGGCGACGAGAAAGCTTCAAGCCAGAAGTGCAAAAGGCGCACTAACTGTAAGCTTATCGCCAAGTTTCGCGATACAATGGTTAGTTCCCCGGCTTTCTGGTTTTAACCAAGCTTTCCCTGGCATTGATGTACGTATCCAAGCGGTTGATCGGGAAGAGGATAAACTAGCGGATGATGTTGATGTTGCCATTTTTTATGGCAGAGGAAACTGGACGGGCTTGAGAATGGACAGACTTTACGCCGAATATTTAATGCCAGTGTGTTCACCTTCGTTGATGACCGGGGGTAATCAACTGAAGAACCCGGAAGATTTAGCTAAGCACACGTTGCTTCATGACTCTTCTCGTCGTGATTGGCAAGCCTATGTTAAGCAATTAGATTTGCAAAATATTGTGAATGTGCAGCAAGGGCCTATTTTTAGCCACAGCTCCATGGTGATCCAAGCGGCAGTTCATGGGCAAGGAGTGGCATTAACCAACAATGTGATGGCAAAGAACGAGATTGATGCCGGCAGATTGGTGTGTCCGTTTAGTGAGGTATTAGTCAGTAAAAATGCATTCTATCTGGTCTGCCAAGAGAGTCAGGCCGATTTAGGGAAAATAGCGGCATTTCGTCAATGGATCCTTGCGCAAGCAGCCAGCGAGCAAGAAAAGCTTGGCTTTATTACCAATGATCAAGATTTGACGCATATACAATAATCAAACAGTTAAAACGAAGGTGCTATTGTGAATAGTCGTTTGATGTTAATTTTTGCAGGGATTAGTGGATTTTTTATTGTTGCATTTGGAGCCATTGGCTCTCATGCGCTTTCTCCAATTATGAGCGCCCATCAAATGGCTTGGATTGAAACAGGGCTACGTTATCAAATGTTTCATACCGTTGCATTAATGGTGCTGGGTGCGGTATTACTGCGTAAAGTCATTTTGTGGTTCTATTGGGCAGGTGTGTTTTTCTCCGTAGGGATACTTCTTTTTAGCGGTAGCCTTTATTGTATGGCCTTATTGCAGGTAAAATACTTCTCTTATTTTACGCCAATAGGTGGCGTTTGCTTCCTAGTTGGCTGGCTTTTAGTTGTTATTGGCGCTATGCGTCTAAGGAAATCGGCGTCACGCAATGAGTAATAAAATTGCATTATATTGCCGCCCGGGCTTTGAAAAAGAGTGTGCAGCAGAAATTACAGATAAAGCAGGGCAACGAGAAATTTACGGTTTTGCCCGCGTTAAAGAAAATAGCGGCTATGTTATTTTTGAATGTTATCAATCTGAGGATGCGGACATCCTTGCGCGCACACTTCCATTTCGTGAATTGATTTTTGCTCGCCAAATGTTTGTGGTGGGTGATTTATTAAAAGATTTACCGCCAGAAGATAGAGTCACACCGATTGTGAACGCACTTAGCCAGCAGGTTGAGAGAGCGGGGGATCTGCGTGTTGAAGTTGCGGATACCAATGAATCAAAAGAATTGATGAAATTCTGCCGTAAATTTACGGTACCTCTGCGTAATGCGCTACGCCAAGAGAAAGTCTTATTGGCGAAAGAGAACTTTAAACGCCCAGTCGTCCATGTGTTCTTTATTGCACCAGGGTGCTGCTATACCGGCTATTCTTATTCGAATAATAGCTCGAATTTCTATATGGGTATTCCGCGCTTGAAGTTCCCATCGGATGCACCAAGCCGCTCGACGTTAAAGTTGGAGGAGGCTTTCCATGTGTTTATTCCTTATGAAGAGTGGGATGAGCGTTTAGGGAGTGGCATGAAAGCGGTGGATTTAGGCGCATGTCCGGGAGGATGGACTTACCAGCTCGTCAAACGCAGCATGATGGTGGAAGCGGTAGATAATGGCCCAATGGCGGAAAGCTTGATGAATACAGGGCAAGTTCGCCATCACCGTGAAGATGGTTTTAAATTTAAGCCAACCTCTCAAAATATCACGTGGCTCGTATGTGATATGGTGGAAAAACCGGCCAAAGTGGCTGCATTAATGACTCAGTGGCTGCAAGAAGGCTGGTGCCGCGAGACCATTTTTAACTTGAAGCTGCCGATGAAAAAGCGTTATGAAGAAGTCGCGCATATTCTGGAAAAAATGAAAGTTCAACTGAAAGAGAATGGTATCAACGTTTTGATCCACGCAAAACAGCTTTACCATGACCGTGAAGAAGTGACTGTGCATGTACAACGTGTTTGGTCTGCAAACCCAATGGCGCGTGAATATTATTAAGTTAAAGTTGGCTTGAATAGTAAAAAGGTCACTGTGAAGTGACCTTTCAGACCATTGACAAACCCATCAGGTTTGGAAATGGCTCTTTGGGTTTGTAAAATTAACGAGGAAAATCAATTTATTGATTTTCGCCTGATAACACAAAGAGGGAAAAACCACGCTTTTACCCCTCTTTGTCATCAACCAAAAAGGTCACTGTGAAGTGACCTTTTTTGTACCTGCTATTTAGCTTGATAGCGCAACTGATTCAGATTACCTTTCAAGGCAATGTCTGTTTTTAATGTAGCAATATCGCGACAGATAAGCGCCATTTCTTGTTGGTTGGAGAGCTTTTTCTGCCATTTGTCTTCAAGAACGTCAAAATTAGCGTACAAATTTTCAATCGTGTGGAATCGCTGAAGCAGCTCAGTGGCACTTTTAGCGCCAATACCTGCCACCCCTGGAACTTTACTGCTGCTGATCCCCGCTAAACCCCAGTAATCAGGAAGTTGTTCAGGCTTGACTCCAAATTCATTTTCAATGAAAGGAACGTCCAGCCAACGTTTTTGAAAATAGTCACGGATACGCAGGTTTGGAGAGAGTAGCTGGCAGTAACCTTTATCGGTAGAGACGATGGTGACGGTATGCCCAGAATCGGCAATGCGTTTAGCTAGAGTGGCTGCTAAATCATCGGCTTCATCACCTTCAGATTGCCAGCAATGGATACCATTGTCTTCAAATTGGGCGACGAGCTGAGGCAACTCAGCTTGCAAGTTTTCAGGCATAGGCTGACGCCCTGCTTTATAGTCAGGCAGTTTCTCATGACGCCAACTATGGTGGCGACCTTCTTCATCAAATACTGCCACAATATGGGTGGCGCTAGTGTGGTTAATTAATTGAGAAATAGCGGACAAACAGGTTTCTCCACATGGGCTACCCTGAACCGCGTGGATACGTCGAATTAAATTTAAAGCATCAATAATTAATAAATGGATCATAAGCCGTTTGGTGGTTAAACGCGCCGTCCATGGCACGTAGGTGATTATTTCACAATTTCATAGCAAGGTTCGTAAGCGGTGCCACCCGGCAACTTCATACGATGCTGCTTCACGAAACCTTGGAGTAAAATGTCCATGCGTTTCATGATGTCGCTATCCCCATGAATTTTGAAAGGACCATGTTTTTCAATCGCTTTCATGCCGACTTCTTTGACGTTGCCGGCAACAATTCCAGAGAAAGCACGGCGTAAATCGGAAGCCAGTTTTTCAGGGGATTGACCCGGATGCAGATTCAGTGACGCCATGTTTTCATGAGTTGGTTCAAATGGATGCTGTAGATCAGGGGCGATTTTAATCGACCAGTTGAAGCTGTATGCATCACCCGTATTACGACGGCTCTCTTTCACTGCAGACATGCCTTTTTTCATCACGCGCGCCACTTCTTGTGGGTTGTCGATAATGATTTGGTAATGTTTGCTAGCTTCATCTCCCAGAGTATGGCGAATAAAATCATCCAAAACAGAGAAGTATTCAGCGCTCTCTTTTGGTCCCGTCAGGACTAATGGCAGCACTTGCTCGGTATTTTCAGGATCCATCATAATACCCAACAGATACAGCAGTTCTTCTGCGGTTCCCACACCACCTGGGAAAATAATGATCCCGTGGGCTAAACGGACAAATGCCTCAAGACGTTTTTCTATGTCTGGCATGATGATCAGTTCATTAACTAATGGGTTAGGTGGCTCAGCCGCGATGATGGATGGCTCGGTTAACCCGATAAAACGGCTGTCTTTATAACGCTGTTGAGCGTGACCTACCGCGGCACCTTTCATTGGTGCCTCCATGGCCCCCGGTCCGCAACCCGTACAGATGTTCAGTTCACGTAAGCCGAGTTCATTACCAACTTTACGACCATAGAGGTATTCATTTTCATTAATGGAGTGTCCACCCCAGCACACGATCATATTCGGATCTTCACCAATATGTAGCGCACGGGCGTTACGTAAGATGGAAAAGATCATATTAGTGAGGTGAGTGCTGTTTTCTAAATCGAGATGGAACTGCTGTTTAGCATTACTGATTTGAGCGTGAACAAACAGAATATCGCGCAGTACGGCAAACAAGTTCGCTTGTAATGAGCGAATGATTTTACCGTCAACGAACGCTTTTTCTGGTGGGTTGATAAGCTCTAATTTGATACCACGCTCACGGCGTAAAATGTTGATATCAAAACCTGCACTTTTTTCTAAAAGCTCTTTACTGCTGTCAGTTAAGCTTCCTGAATGTAATACCGCTAAGGAGCAGTTTCGATATAGCTGATACAGATGGCTGCTCGCCGTACGTTTCAGCATATCGACTTCAAGCTGAGACAATAGATCCATAGATCCTAATGGACTGATATGAGTAATCAAGTAACACTCCTTTGCCCAATTGGGCTCTTGACGCGTGAATTACATTGAAAATGATTTAAATAGCATTCTCTTAAATTACACTGATTTTCAATTTAGTAGGTACTTATTGCCGTGCCAAACGACCCGTGTCAGGCTCGAATTGTTCATTACTGCGCCATGGGTTGATATCAAGCCCACCTCGGCGAGTATAGCGTGCATACACCGATAATTTTTCTGGTTTGCACAGTATTGTTATGTCGTTGAAAATGCGCTCCACGCACTGTTCGTGGAATTCATTATGATGACGAAATGAGACGAGGTAACGTAATAACGCTTCATGGTCAATTTTCGGACCACGATAATGAATTTGTACTGAGCCCCAATCAGGTTGGTTGGTTATCAAACAATTTGATTTCAACAGGTGGCTGACGAGGGTTTCTTCGACGACCTCTGGTTGGGTGCAATCGGCCAAATAGTGGCGATTAAATTCATAGTTATCGATGTCAATCTCTTGCTCATCAATACAGACACCGTGGAATTGGTGAATGGCTTGTTGAGTGAAGTCATCAAGTTTATAAAGTGTAACCTTAACCTCGCCATTAGCACAGCGGCTTAGGTCATTTTGCAAAACGCTTCGCACATTTTCCCACGTTTCGAAGTGAGTCTGATTGAAACTATTGAGATAAAGCTTGAAGCTTTTTGATTCAACAAGGTTTTCACTTGTGGCATCCACACTGACGGAGCCTATTGCCACTTGAGGAACGCCCCGGGCATTTAGCCAAGAGAGTTCATACAGTGTCCAAATATCGGCACCGTGGAATGGCAGTGTATCAGCATGAATATCCAAAGGATCGCGATTAAGGCTACGCGGTACCGCTTGCAATAAAGCGGCATCATATTGGTCATGATAAGCCGTCTTTTTCCCGAGGGTTAAATTATCGAGAGCGGGGTTATTTTGATAGTGAGACATAGTGATCCTTATCTTTTCGGCATGTCAGTGCTGAACATTGGCAAACTGAGTGCATTTTATTCGCTTGTTAACTTCTGTCATAATACCATTTATCCGTAATATTGAGTCCGCCAATTTAAATTGGTTTCAATAATGTTATTTCTCACAATTGAAAAACGATGAATACAATAATCTCTGATTTAATTAAAAATTTTACCAGCCAGTATGTGGCTAAGTGGCAAGAAGCAACGGGGCTTCCACCTGTGTCTGCTGAGCTGTATGGGGTGCCTTCTCCTTGCATCGTTCGTACTGGTGATGATGTGGTTTATTGGGAGCCTCAACCATTTCCATTAGAAGAGAAAAGCTTAAATAATGTGGCTAATGCGCTAGATCTCCAATTACAGGACGATTTTCACGCTTTTTATACCACTCAGTTAGCTGGAGATATGAGTGCGACGTTTGGTGATTTGTCATTGAATTTGGTGCAAGTATGGAGTGAGGAGGATTTTATTCGCTTACAGGAAAACTTGATTGGGCACTTGGTGACTCAAAAGCGCTTAAAATTAGCACCAACGCTGTTTATTGCCACGTTAGACTCTGAATTAGAGATGATTTCTATGTGTAATTTAACAGGCGAAATTATTGTAGAAACGTTTGGAAGTAAGCAACGACAAGTTATTGCAGAAAATCTTGCGAGCTTTATTCAACAACTGAAGCCCGTTATATCATCTCAGGGGTAAGAGATTTATAGCATGGTGCTGTAGGTTATTGCCTACAATTTGGTTAAGCCATATCTTAATAATTTTTCATTTTACTGAAATGAGAACTATTTAACTTTTAATTTCATGGCGTTACTATCCATTTTAAGTTTTTTATTATTTTTTGAATAACCTGAATGTAGAACACTAGGTTGTTTGGTTAATGGATTTAATACATTCTTATCGGGCTGGACAGGGTAGTTGTTTAGCTTTTTTACATATAAAAAACAAGGAAATGGATAACCTAGCAGAACAGTTGGTCTGCTAAATTTTTATCTAACAGGATGTTAGGCGGCAGGAAGTCGCATTGCAGGATGCAAGTCAATTGAGAGATAAGTAGCCAGTTAGTTTTAACTGGCTACTTTTTTTTATTTCTGAGCTGAGTTTGAGTATTGAGTAAGGGACTCAATAATATTTTGGGACATGGCTTCTCTCAGTGCTTCGCGCTTACGAAATTCAGAACGTCTCTGGCTTTTCACTGATTCGATATCACGCATCGGCTCTCGGAGCGGTAATTGATACCAACCTTCAGAATTTAATACTCCACCGCACTCTTCCCAAAAGGTATCGTAGCTGGATTTTAAATGCTGGCTTTTGATATGGCTGTTATTTGAAATTCCTAGAATAGATTTGATTTGGAAATAAGCAGCTACTGCATAAATAGCAGACATTAAAAGGTTTTTAGGCCTCATTGCATGCATTTGCTTAGTAATGGATTTCACTTGCTCTACGCTCTGTTCAGTCGATGGTCCTTGTAGAGAGCAGACATAAAGCTGACCTTGTTCACCAAATGAGAAACTCATCAAATAGATTTCATCACCCGTTTCATTTAGTAAATGAATGGAGAGATCCCCTTCACGAGGATATTGAGAATAAATCATTTTTAATTGAGCAAAATCACCAGATTTTAGCTCAATATTCGCCACTGTTAAGCCATCTCGTTTATCTGAAAACATGGTGGTGATAGCTTCTGGCGTAAAGGTTTTTTCAATTAAATCTAACGTGTAGCTTGCAGTGGATAATTTCTGTTTACCACTCCATGCTTTATGCAGGTACTTGTTAATTGGTCGTTCAATAAATTGCGGCACACCTTCGATAGTTGCAGATAATAGGGCACTTTGATATGTGTCGCACATCGATTGATATTGCTGATATTGTTGTGAAGGCAACTTAGCAATGCGGATCTTTCTTTTTAGCTGAACATATTTGTTAGTGAAAGATTTCCAGGTCTGATTTTGTTGACGCCACTGCTTTAATAGTCCCATAGATAAACCATCTTTATGTTAATAATGAAAAAATCAAACTGTATAGAAAAACATTTGATAATAAATGCTAAATATACAACAAATGATAAACAAATATTAATTGTTTTAGTAAATGCGAATAAAGAGACATTGAGGCATAACTTGGAGGCACATGATTGCTTTTTGTTTGTCTCATCCCCATATTTGCGACAAAACTGTGTCCAAAAATACGGTATATTTTGAATCATTAAATTTGAATAGGTTTTAGTATGAATATTGAGCAGCGCATCCTTGAAAAACTCGGTCATCTTGAAATAGAGATGAGAGCAAAATCCTTATGGGAAGAGGTCCCGCCAAGTCCTGACGCGTTCGAGAGTGTGGAGCCTTTTGCTATCGATACGATGGAAGCCGCCCAATGGCTTCAGTGGATTTTAATTCCTCGCTTGACCGCAATGATTGATCAAGGTTCTATGCTGCCGAGCAATTTTGCTATCGCACCGTACTTTGAAGAGATCTACAAAGACGATGAAGAAGGGCGCTTTATTGCCTTCCTCGATCATTTGCGTGAATTAGATAGTTATTTTCAGTTTACTGTGATGGGCGGATAACGGATGCTGGATATTATCTATCAAGATGAGTACGTGGTTGCAGTTAATAAACCGGCAGGCATGTTGGTGCATCGCAGCTGGCTTGACAGCAAAGAAACGGTGTTTGTGATGCAAACACTGCGTGACCAAATTGGGCAGCATGTTTTTCCAATCCATCGTCTTGATAGACCAACATCGGGTGTGTTGTTGTTTGCATTATCCAGTGAGGTAGCAAGGTCACTCGCCGAGCAGTTTGAGCAGCATACCATGGAAAAAGTGTACCATGCGATTGTGCGGGGCTACGTTACACAAGGGGATAGATTGGATTATCCGTTACTTGAGGAACTCGATAAAATTGCGGATAAACACGCCACTAAAGAGCCACGGCTACAAGAGTGTGTCACCCATTACAAACCCTTGGCGATAGTTGAATGTCCAGTGGCGATTGGGCGCTATGATACTGCGCGTTTTAGCCTCGTTGAGCTTAAGCCTGAAACTGGACGCAAGCACCAACTAAGACGCCATATGTCCCATTTACGTCATCCAATTATTGGGGATAGTAAACATGGTGACTTACGACAAAACCGTGGTATGAGTGAGCATTTTTCAGTCTCTCGCTTGATGCTGCACGCTAGCCAGTTAATATTTATTCACCCTATAACAGAAGAAAAAATATCATTAGTCGCGCCATGGGATGCACAATGGCTGTCATTAGTTGAGCAATTTGGATGGGGTGATACCGTCTCGATGCTTGACATTAATGTGATTAATTATCCTGTTTGATAGGCTTTTATAAGGAGGGCGTAATGTCCAAAATCGGAATTTTTGTCGGGACGGTGTATGGCAACGCATTAGCGGTTGCTGAGGTGGCGCAAGAGCTCTTCGAACAGCAAGGCCATGAAGTAGCCGTGTTTGAGGAGCCAACTTTGGCGGATTGGCAAATTTACAATGCGGGAGAAGGCGTTGCTCTAGTGATCACTTCCACCACCGGACAAGGCGACATTCCCGACACTATTGCGCCTCTTTTCTATGAGATTAAAGATGTTGTCGGCTATCAGCCTGAATTGAAATATGGTGTGATTGCCTTGGGTGATAGCAGCTATGAGAATTTCTGCGGGGCAGGCAAGCAGTTTGATGAGCTATTAGCTGAGCAATCTGGCAGCCGTATTGGCGATGTGCTATTTATTGATGCGACTGAAGTGGAAGAGCCTGAAGAGTTTGCAAAAGCGTGGTTACAATCTTGGGTGGATATGCTGTAAATAGCGAGCCTTATGCATCTGCACTGTAAACATGTTGGTTTACAGTGCAGTGAGGAAGCTGATTATTTACGAGTGAGTTTCTCGAGATCCGCTTCAATTTCTGCGATTTTATTGGACACAACGTGTTCTAAATGACGTAAGTCATCTAAAATTTTGTGTTTTAAATCAACATCAGTTTGGTCGTTTTGACAAATTTGATCCAGTTCTTCAATGGCATAACGTAAGTTAGTATTGATTTCGTTAATTTCTTTGAAGTTGTTGCTGCCATCAGTCGCTGCAACAGTCTTACGCTGGCGTGGGTACTTAAATTTCACGCTTTTAGCGAAAAACTCGCCTTTATCTTTGCGAAAGTAAATTTTTAAAATATCGTTATTAGCTTCTTGGCGCAGGGAATAGCGGTCGATATCTTGCGGATTGCTGATACCTAAACTTTTCAAATTGTCGTACATGTTAGCTCGCTTAATCGTAAGGGACTGTGTCGATGACTTTTAGGGTTATAAATAAGGGCTATAAACAAGGCGGTCTCTTTTTATAACCATTTACTGAGCCCTAATTGCTTATAAAATGATTAGTTACAAAATAACCATCTAATAATAGCAGCTAATTGACCAAGGGCAGTAAATTCTCGTTCATATTATGCGCGATTAATCCAGTTTGACCAACCTCTGTTTGTAATAGAATCTTCTTTATTATTTGCGTTATCTATCTATAACCCAGAGGCTTCTGCTGACTTAACGAGGGATTTATGCTTGAGGTGCAGGATTTTCCATTATGGATCAATGGGACACTCGGCTACCCGATTCGCAGATGAACATGCGCTTCGGGGTAGCTTCGCGTTTTACACCTTATGCCCCTTAAAATGTAAGGGTAGGTGAGAGTGTTTAGAGCCTGATTAGTCACTCATGCGGTAACTTACCGGCAAGCTACTCATCAATACTTCTTAGTAACTCATTGATACCGACTTTCCCGCGGGTTTTTTCGTCGACTTTTTTCACGATTACGGCGCAGTACAGACTATAGCGACCATCTTTGGACGGTAAATTACCAGAAACGACAACGGAACCTGCAGGTACGCGACCATAGAAAATTTCACCAGTTTCACGGTCATAAATCTTGGTGCTTTGACCCAGATAAACGCCCATAGAAATAACGGAACCTTCTTCAACAATCACGCCTTCAACCACTTCAGAACGTGCGCCGATAAAGCAGTTATCTTCGATAATTGTTGGGTTTGCTTGTAATGGCTCCAGAACACCACCGATGCCGACGCCACCAGATAAGTGAACATTTTTACCAATTTGTGCACAAGAGCCCACTGTTGCCCATGTATCAACCATTGTTCCTTCATCAACATACGCGCCGATATTGACGTAAGATGGCATCAATACGCTGTTTTTAGCGATATAAGCCCCTTGGCGTACGGCAGCAGGTGGAACAACACGGAAGCCTTCACGTTCAAAGCGAGCTTTGTCGTAATCTGCAAATTTCATCGGAACTTTATCAAAATAGCGGCTTTCAGCGCCTTCGATGACTTGGTTATCATGAATACGAAAAGATAATAAAACTGCTTTTTTCAGCCACTGGTGAGTGACCCAAACACCCGCAATTTTTTCTGCAACACGCAGTTTACCGCTATCTAATAAAGCGATGGTTTCCATCACGGCTTGTTTAACCGCTGGTGTAACGGTATTCGGAGTAATGGATGCGCGATCTTCGAATGCTTGCTCAATAATTGTTTGTAATTGTTGCATTAATATTGTTTCTCCTACAATGGTTCTCAGTCAGGTAACATGCCATAAATTAGATTGGCACTATATTTTATCCTTCGATTTAAGGGCTTCTGTCAACCTTTCTGATAACTCTTGTTGCATATTTTTATCCAATGCTTTGTGTTCTTTATCCGCTAAAACGAAAAAGTCTTCGACTTTTTCGCCAATGGTCGTGATACGGGCACCATATAAAGAAATCTCCATTTGAGCGAAAATGCGCCCCACTTTGGCGAGTAATCCGGGTTGGTCAAGAGCGAATAACTCCATGTAGGTACGACGGTCATTATTTGAGTGTAGAAAATTTACTTTGGTTGGCACGCTGAAATGACGTAGCTTCGCAGGGAGTGTTCGCGGTTTTGGTAACGGAATTTCAGGTTGTTGAACTGCCAGTAATAGCGCCTTGCGGATATGTTCATATCTATCTTTCGAAAGTGGCGAGCCGTTAGGTTCGAGTACCACGAAAGTATCCATGGCCATATTATCTTTATTGGTAAAAATTTGAGCGCTATGAATGCTTAGATTGCGTCTATCCAGTTCACTGGCAACTGTTGCAAATAAGTGCGCTTTGTCGTGGCACCAGATAAAAATTTCTGTTCCACCATGTTTCGGTTGAGTGCTGATTAACACCAAAGGCTGGGTTAAATCGTGTTTGAGCAGGTGGTTGGCGTGCCAAGCCAGTTGAATTGGCGTGTGACGTAGGAAATAATCCGCATGACAGCGTGACCACAAAGTGTTGAGCTGCTCTTCATCAATGTGAGATTGGCGTAGTAGCGATAGCGCTTGGTAACGATGATGACGAATGCGTTCGCGAAGATCGGGGGTACTTTGCATGCCTTGGTTGAGTTGATGCTCGGTAGAAAGATAGAGCTCGCGGATCAAGCTTTGCTTCCAGCTATTCCATAATGTGCTGTTGGTGGCACAAATATCGGCAACCGTTAAACACATCAGGTAATTCAAGCGTGCTGTCGATTTTACTTCCCCAGCAAACTGTTTGATCACATCAGGGTCTTGAATATCTCGGCGTTGGGCTGTCACAGACATTAGTAGGTGGTTTTTCACCAGCCATGAGACAAGCTCTGCATCTTTGGTTGTAAAATCGTGTTGAAGTGCGAATTCATAGACAAATTCAGCCCCTAAATCGGAGTGATCTCCTGAGCGCCCTTTGCCAATATCATGGAACATCGCCGCTAATCGCAAGAGTTCTGGTTGTAAAATTTTAGGGTAAACACTGACGCATAATGGGTGTTCGTGGCGATTCTCTTCCTGCGTAAAACTGTCGATTTTTTGTAAGACGCGAATAGTGTGCTCATCCACTGTATAGGCGTGGAACAGATCAAACTGCATTTGGCCTACAATGTTGCTCCAAAATGGCGTATAAGCGCTGAGAACACTGTGTAAGTGCATCGGCACAAAAGCCCCTTTTATGGCTCTTGGGTGGCGCAATATTTTGACAAACATGCGGCGAGCTTCTGGGATTTCGCATAATGGGACTTTAAGATCGCGCCGTGCAAAGCGTAATTGGCGTAATGTGGTGGAGTAGATCCCTTCAATATTAGGGTTGCGAGCCATTTGATAAAACATTTTCAAAATAGCTTCAGGCTGCTTAATAAACAGCATTTCGTCAATCACATCGATTAAGTTGCCACGCAGTTGAAAATATTCATCAATAGGGCGCGGTTTTTCATTCGGATTCAATGCCAAAATAGCTTCATCAAACAGTTGCAGAAGCATTTGATTCAATTCCCTAACGCGGCGAGTGACGCGATAGAAATCTTTCATCATGCGCTCGACAGGTTGGTTGCGTTCTCCGGTATAACCTAATGATTGTGCAACACTAAATTGACGATCAAATAGTAGGCGGTTGTCATAGCGCTTGACCACTAAATGCAAGGCAAAGCGGATTTTCCATAAAAACGATAAACACTCTTTGAGTTCTTGACGTTCTTCTTCGGTGAGAAAGCCAAAACCGACCATTTCATCGACGGTTGTCGCACCAAAATGGCGGTGACCTACCCACAGTAAGGTATGAATATCCCGTAATCCGCCAGGGCTGCTTTTAATATCTGGTTCTAAGTTGTAGCTAGTGCTGTGATAACGCTGGTGGCGTTCTTGTTGTTCAGTTAATTTAGCCGCAAAAAAAGTGGCGGATGGCCAAAATTCATCACTAAAAATAGTTTTCTGTAATCTTAAGAATAAAGTGATATCACCACAGATTAAGCGCGATTCAATCAGGTTGGTGGCGGTGGTTAAGTCTTGCTTTCCTGCTTCAATACACTCTTCCAATGAGCGAACACTGTGCCCGATATCAAAACGCAGATCCCAGAGTAAGGTAATGAACTGACCGACTTTAGCGGCAATCTCTTCAGGGAGCGGTTGCTGGCTGAGGATTAAAATATCGATGTCTGACAGCGGGTGTAGCTCATGACGACCGTAGCCACCGACGGCAATCAACGACATATCTGAACATTGGTCAAAATGGTAAGACTGCCAAAGCTTGGTGAGCAAGGCATCAAGGTAGTCACTGCGGGCGCGGAGTAAATCTACGACATTTTGCCCTTGGTGAAATGCAGATTCTAGCCAAGCATCAAATTGATCAACGTGTTGCCGAAGCGCTGAAAGCTCAAGATCGGAAGGTTGGAAATGAGTGGGGGATAAATAGCTGTTTGAAGGTGCCGTCATCATGATCTGTCCGTGTTGAGAAACATACAGAAATTATGGTCAGCTTACGTTTTTTTAAAGGGGATGAACAGAAAAACTAAGCTCCCCCTAAGAGGAGCTTGAAATGCGATTACTCGTTGATCAGAACCGCTGAAATAAATGGCTCTTCTTCTTTACGCAGAGTTAAAATTTCACAGCCGTTGTCAGTCACCGCTAAAGTGTGCTCGTACTGTGCAGACCAACCACGGTCTTTGGTTTTTACGGTCCAACCGTCTTTCATGGTACGGATACGAAAATCACCGGTATTCACCATTGGTTCGATAGTAAAGGTCATGCCTTTTTGCAGCACAACGCCGCTATCATCGGCATCATAATGCAGCACTTGTGGCTCTTCGTGGAAACCTTCACCGATGCCGTGACCGCAATATTCGCGAACCACTGACAGGTCTTGTTTTTCAACAAACTCTTGAATGGCTTTACCGAGGGTGCGTAAACGGATACCTGGTTTTACCATACGGATTGCCAAATACAGACTCTCTTGAGTCACTTGGCACAGGCGCTCACCCTGAATAGTCGGTTTACCGACGATGAACATTTTAGAGGTATCGCCGTGGAAACCATTTTTGATGACAGTGACGTCGATGTTAACGACATCACCATCTTTCAGAATTTTATCGTCACTTGGAATGCCGTGGCAGATAACATCATTCACAGAAATACAAACAGACTTAGGGAAACCATGGTAGTCAAGGCAGGCTGGGATCGCTTGTTGTTGCTCAACAATGTGTTTGTGGCAAAGGCGATCCAATTCACCTGTACTGACTCCCGGCACAACATGCGGTGCAATCATTTCTAACACTTCAGCTGCTAGGCGACCAGCAACACGCATTTTCTGAATATCTTCTTCAGTTTTGATAATAATAGCCATGAGTTCAGTCCATATATGTCAGCAAGGGATTTGCGACATGTTAAAAAAAGGGATTCTAAATGGGCAATTGTTGCGACATTTTTACCGTTGATGTCGAGTATGGTAACAGTCACCGCATTTTCTGCCAACTAGTTGGCGATATGTTTAGATGTCCACAATTCGATTAAAAACAGATAATGGAGCACAGGGTAAGCCAAGCCTCAGGCGTGGTTTGTTCAAATTGAGCTTTCTAGGGCACAAATTGTCAAAAATGTAAGTCGATTTTTGATGATTAAATTTTTATCTCAACTATTTTTCGCTATCGTTTTGTTGTTGCTCTATATTTGCCCAGAGGGCCTTTTGTGACGGGCAAAATTCGTTGAAATCTGAGTAATACACTTGGTTTTTATCAGGGAAAAAAGCAACAATTATTGGATTACAACTGCATTTTATGGTATAAAGCGCGCCGGCAATCCATATTTTTCTCTTTATCTCATTTTTTAATCTAATTTGGATTAGTGAGTGAATCTTAAAGGCATCGATTGGATGTGCGTAAACTAAAACTCAATTGTGTAATAACACACACGAATCGGCACATGCGCCGGGGTGCTCTTATGCGTTTAGACGCAGCTATAGAGTCGGTAGCATGGGATTCGTGGAGGCATAACCCCAATTACTTATATACAGAGGTATAAAATGGCAACTGTTTCCATGCGCGATATGTTACAAGCGGGCGTTCACTTTGGTCACCAGACTCGTTACTGGAACCCTAAAATGAAACCTTTCATTTTCGGCGCTCGTAACAAAGTTCATATCATCAACTTGGAAAAGACTGTTCCAATGTTCAACGAAGCTCTGGCTGAGTTGACTAAAATTGCTTCTCGTAAAGGCAAGATTCTGTTTGTTGGTACTAAACGTGCTGCAAGCGAAGCCGTTCAAGAAGCTGCTGGAAGCTGTGATCAATATTTCGTGAACCACCGTTGGTTAGGTGGGATGCTGACTAACTGGAAAACTGTTCGTCAGTCAATCAAACGCCTGAAAGATCTGGAAGCTCAGTCACAAGACGGTACTTTCGACAAACTGACCAAGAAAGAAGCGCTGATGCGTACTCGTGAACTTGGTAAGTTAGAAAACAGCTTAGGCGGTATCAAAGATATGGGCGGTTTACCAGACGCTCTGTTCGTTATCGATGCAGACCACGAACACATTGCTATCAAAGAAGCTAACAACCTGGGTATCCCAGTATTCGCTATCGTTGATACTAACTCTGATCCAGACGGTATCGACTTCGTTATCCCTGGTAACGACGATGCAATCCGTGCAATCAAACTGTATCTGGGCGCTGTAGCAAACACCGTTCGTGAAGGTCGTTCACAAGATCTGGCTGTTCAAGCAGAAGAAAGCTTAGTAGAAGCTGAATAATAAGGCAAAAGCCCTTATTAACCAGGTATTGCTATATATTGGTTAGAAGGGGCCTACTTAGGCCCCTTTTGTCTCTGTGAATCAGAATTATCCTTGTGGGAAAGTCCCGTGAGGTATATCGAGGAATAAATCACATGTCTGGAATTACCGCTGCATTGGTAAAAGAACTGCGCGAACGTACTGGCGCAGGTATGATGGAATGTAAAAAAGCATTAGTTGAAGCTAACGGCGACATCGAATTAGCCATCGACAACATGCGTAAATCAGGTCAAGCGAAAGCAGCTAAAAAAGCAGGCCGTGTTGCTGCTGAAGGCGTTATCCTGACTGAAGTTTTCAACGACGGTAAAACTGGTGCGCTGATCGAACTGAACTGCGAAACTGACTTCGTTGCTAAAGATGCTGGTTTCTTAGCATTCGGTAAAGAAGTTTTAGCTTCTGTTGTTGCTGATAAAAACGCTGACATTGACGCTCTGAAAGCAAAATTTGAAGAAGCGCGTACAGCTTTAGTTGCGAAAATTGGTGAAAACATCAATATTCGTCGCGTTTCTATTTTGGAAGGCGCACAAGTAGGTAGCTACCTGCATGGCGCACGTATCGGTGTTCTGGTTGCTGGCGAAGGCGCAGATGACGAACTGCTGAAACACATCGCTATGCACATCGCTGCAAGCAAGCCAGAATATGTGACTCCAGAAAACGTTCCAGCTGATGTTGTTGCTCACGAGCACCAAATTCAGTTAGACATCGCTATGCAATCTGGTAAACCACGCGAAATCGCTGAAAAAATGGTTATCGGTCGCATGAACAAATTCACTGGCGAAATCTCTCTGACTGGCCAGCCTTTCGTAATGGATCCAAGCAAATCTGTTGGTGACTTACTGAAAGAAAAAGGTGCTAACGTAACGAACTTCATCCGCTTTGAAGTTGGTGAAGGTATCGAGAAAGTTGAAACTGACTTCGCAGCAGAAGTTGCTGCAATGAGCAAGTAATCAACGAAAAGGGCCGCCGATTGGCGGCCTTTCTTTAATACACTGCATATTTCAAGCTGCATGCATTCGCCTCTTTTGGTGTAGCGACTCAACTTCCTGCAACTTGAACTATTTTTGTGTAGCATTCTGTATTAAATACATTTTTCGGCATATAGAGCGAGGCTCTATATGTATGACTCCAATAATGACCTGTTAGGACACAACTCATGGCAACCAATGCAAAACCCGTTTATCAGCGTATTCTGCTTAAACTAAGTGGCGAGGCTCTACAAGGTGCAGAAGGTTTTGGTATCGATGCTAGCGTTTTAGATCGTATGGCTCAGGAAATCAAAGAACTTATAGAACTGGGTATACAGGTCGGTGTGGTTATTGGTGGTGGTAACTTGTTCCGTGGTGCCGGTCTGGCACAAGCTGGCATGAACCGCGTTGTTGGTGACCATATGGGTATGCTGGCAACCGTGATGAATGGTCTGGCAATGCGTGATGCGCTGCATCGTGCATACGTAAACGCAAGACTGATGTCTGCAATTCCACTTAATGGCGTGTGTGATAACTATAGCTGGGCTGAAGCTATCAGCTTACTTCGTCACGGCCGTGTGGTTATCTTCTCTGCGGGAACAGGAAATCCATTCTTCACAACGGACTCAGCAGCTTGCTTACGCGGTATTGAAATTGAAGCTGATGTTGTACTGAAAGCCACAAAAGTTGATGGCGTTTACTCGTCAGATCCTGCCAAAGATCCTGATGCCGTTCTATATGAAAACCTGAATTATCAAGACGTTCTTGAGCGTGAATTGAAAGTTATGGATTTAGCTGCATTTACGCTAGCACGCGATCACAATCTGCCAATTCGTGTTTTCAACATGAATAAGCCAGGCGCATTACGCCGTGTTGTGATGGGTGAAAACGAAGGAACTCTGATTTCTCACAATTAATACTCAGAGACATGACCTGAGTTTGAATGTATTATCTAACATAAATTCAGACAATTTAAGCGAGGCTGCTTTGCGGCCTTTAATAACAAGTTCTTAAGGGTTGATAACGTGATTAACGAAATCCAAAAAGATGCTCAAGACCGTATGGAAAAGAGCCTTGAAGCACTAAAAAGTCAAATCAGCAAAGTTCGTACTGGCCGCGCTTCACCAAGCCTGTTAGATGGCATTAATGTTGATTATTACGGTTCATCGACGCCTCTGCGTCAATTAGCTAACGTGACTGTTGAAGATTCACGTACATTAGCAATTTCTGTTTTTGACCGTAGCATGTCACCTGCAATCGAAAAAGCGATCATGGCGTCTGACTTAGGTCTGAACCCATCTTCAGCAGGTACTGTTATCCGTGTTCCACTTCCTCCATTAACGGAAGAGCGTCGTAAAGACTTAATTAAAGTGGTTCGTGGCGATGCAGAGCAAGGTCGTATCGCGATTCGTAACGTTCGCCGTGACGCTAACGATAAAGTTAAAGCTTTACTGAAAGACAAAGAAATCAGTGAAGATGACGAGCGCCGTTCACAGGATGACATCCAAAAGCTGACTGATAACTTCATCAAAAAAGTGGATGAAGCATTAGCTCAGAAAGAAGCGGAGCTGATGGAGTTTTAATCCATCTTGATAATAAAGCCATCTGAACACATTTTTTAAAAGTGTGCTTTAGCATGGCTTTATTATTTATCATTTCTATTAAACAATCCTTTCTCATCGCTAAGCTGATATAATCTCAGTATTGAATTAATACAGAGTATCTGATCACTATGAAACGTCTTACAATCCTGGGCTCTACAGGTTCAATCGGTACAAGTACACTTTCTGTTGTTCGTCAAAATCCTGATCAATTCCAAATTCTTGCATTAGTCGCAGGTAAAAACGTGACTGAGATGGCAAGCCAGTGCCTCGAATTTAATCCTAAGTATGTCTCAATGGCTGACGAAAGCGCAGCGAAAGCGTTACGCACTATTCTGACGGAAAATAACTGCAAAACAGAGGTTTTATCGGGTACAGAATCAGCTATTGAACTTGCTGGATTAGATGAAGCGGATCAAGTGATGTCTGCAATCACTGGCGTAGCGGGGTTACTCCCAACATTGTCAGCAATTCGCAAAGGGAAAAGAATATTATTAGCGAATAAAGAGTCCCTGATTACCAGTGGCCGTTTATTCTTTAATGCGATTCGAGAGCACCAAGCGACAGTTTTCCCGATTGATAGTGAGCATAACGCGATTTTTCAAAGCCTACCTGAAGAGATTCAATTGAATTTAGGCTTTGCCGACCTGACGGCTTCTGGGATTTCCAGCATTGTGCTGACAGGATCTGGTGGGCCATTTAGAGATACGCCGTTATCTTATTTTGATCAGGTGACACCTGATGAGGCATGTAATCATCCTAATTGGTCAATGGGACGCAAAATCTCGGTAGACTCTGCGACTATGATGAATAAAGGTCTAGAATATATTGAGGCCTGCTATTTCTTTAATGCTAATGAAAAGCAGATGGAGGTAATTATTCACCCTCAATCTGTGATCCATTCTATGGTTCGCTATCGTGATGGGAGTGTTATCGCCCAGTTAGGAACACCGGATATGCGCACGCCTATTTCGTACAGCATGGCCTATCCGCAGCGCATTATGTCTGGCGCTAAGCCATTGGATTTCAATACGTTATCTTCGCTGACTTTTGTGGGGCCTGATTACCAACGTTATCCTTGTCTGAAACTGGCTATCGATGCATGTCACCAAGGGCAAGCGGCGACTACCGCATTAAATGGTGCGAATGAAATCACTGTCGGTGCATTCTTAGAAGAGAAAATTCGCTTTACGGATATTGCAAAAATTAATCACAAGATTATGGATAAATTAGATTTTTCGGAACCCACGTCCATTGATGAGGTCTTAGAAATCGATGCTTGTGCTCGTCGTGAAGCAGCTCAGCTAATTGCTCAAGAATTTTAATCTTGATATGTGATTTATTTAGTTGCTGATAACTATAATATATCTTTAATATGTGGCGTGTTGAGAATAGAAAGCTTATCAACAATAAGCACATTAAGGATGTGTCTTATCAGCAATTATAATCATAAGAGTTATGATTGAGCCGGATTTCCCAAGTAGTACAGACAAGGATTAACATTTAATGAACTCTAGTGGTGAAAATCTCTCTGATTCTATGATGCCTAAGCATGTTGCCATCATTATGGATGGTAATGGGCGATGGGCAAAACAGAGAGGAAAATTCAGAATTACTGGTCATCGAGCAGGTGTTGAATCTGTACGTAGTTCTGTGCGTTTTGCAGTAAAGAACAATATTCGTTCCCTGACACTTTACGCATTCAGCAGTGAAAATTGGAAAAGACCAGAAAAAGAAGTCAGTTCGTTGATGGATCTGTTTGTTTTTGCATTAGATAATGAAGTCAAAAACCTGCATAAAAATAACGTAAAACTGAAAATTATTGGTGATGTTAGTCGCTTTAGTGAAACCTTAAGAAAAAGAATTGATAAAGCGGAAGCATTAACAGCAGGTAATACAGGTTTACAGCTGAATATTGCCGCTAACTACGGTGGACGCTGGGATATTGTTAATAGCGTTAAGCAAGTTTATGAAAAAGTGAGTCGTGGTGAGTTATCTATTGATGACGTAACTGAAAGTACGATTAGCGAGCATGTTTGTATGCATGACCAAGAGTGTGTCGATTTGGTGATCCGTACAGGTGGAGAACATCGCATTAGTAATTTCTTGTTATGGCAGGTTGCTTATGCGGAATTTTATTTCACCAACGTTTTATGGCCAGATTTTGATGAAATGGTGTTTCAGGATGCAGTCGATGCTTTTAGCAAGCGAGAACGGCGCTATGGTGGAGCAGAATCAGATGACGAACTCGTCAAATAAAAGGGGATGGATGTGCTGAAGTATCGTTTACTCACTGCGGTGATTTTAATTCCAATTGTTATAGCTGCACTTTTTTTACTGTCCCCAGCAAATTTCGGTTTAGTGGTTATCGCAGTCTGTGCGTTGGGCGCATGGGAATGGGCGCAATTTGCAGGATGGCATTCACAAACTCAACGTATCGGTTTAGCGGTTGTATTTGCGGCGGTATTACTCGCAATTCAATTTTCTTTACCAGACATGACTGCACTTTCAAGTTCTCCGTTTATTTTATATAGCCTATGGGCGGGTTTAATCTGGTGGGTTGCCGCCATTTTATTAGTTGTGACATACCCAGCCTCTGCCTCATGGGGCAAATCGGTCATCATTCGCTTACTGTTTGGTGTATTAACTATCGTGCCTTTCTATAGTGGCATGATGGTATTAAGAACCATTGGTTACCAAGCAGATACCTCTGTTGGGGCATGGTGGTTACTCTACGTTATGTTATTGGTATGGGGTGCAGACTCGGGGGCTTATGCGTTTGGACGTACTATTGGTCGCAATAAAATGGCACCAAAAGTTTCTCCGGGTAAAACATGGGAAGGATTAGTTGGTGGTTTAATTACGGCTGGAATTATCTCATGGTTATTTAGCTTATATGCACCAATCCCAGCAATGCCAGATTATTTACTAGTGACTTCAATTATTGTTGTTGTAGTATCTGTGTTCGGTGATTTAACAGAGAGTATGTTTAAGCGCCAATCGGGTATTAAAGACAGTAGTCATTTAATTCCAGGTCACGGTGGAATACTCGATAGAATTGATAGTTTAACTGCGGCAATCCCTGTATTTGCAGGGCTAAATTTGTTAGTTTTTAACGGTTTTGGTCTTTAGGAAGATTAATGGGATTTATTTGGAGCTTAGCGGCGTTTATTATTGCGATTGGTGTGCTGATTACTGTGCACGAATTTGGACATTATTGGGTCGCACGCCGTTGCGGTGTTTATGTCGAGAAATTCTCTATAGGGTTTGGTAAAACACTATGGCGTAAAGTCGATAAACATGGGACAGAGTTTGTTTTAGCGCTGATCCCACTTGGTGGTTACGTCAAAATGCTCGATGAGCGTGTTGGTGAAGTAAGCCCAGAACGCCGTCACTTAGCTTTCAATAATAAGACCGTTGGACAACGAGCCGCCATTATCAGCGCGGGGCCTCTTGCGAACTTTTTGCTCGCTATTGTTGTCTACTGGATTGTCTTTATGATTGGGATTCCGTCTGTTCGCCCGGTCATTGATAGTATTAAGCCAAATTCCATTGCCGCTGAGGCAAATTTTGAGCCTCAGATGGAACTAAAATCGATAGATGGTATCGAAACACCTGATTGGAATTCAGTTCGTTTAGCGCTGGTGAGTAAAATTGGTGATAGGGAATTTACTGCACAAGTTTTACCTCAAGGATATAATGAGCCAGTTTCTAAAACAGTGGATTTAAGCGCATGGCAGTTTGACCCTGAAAAGCAGGATCCTATTTTATCAATAGGGATTATGCCAGTGTCTGCGAAGGTCGACCCAGTCATCCATAAAGTGACTGCGGGCTTAGCAGGCGAGCGTGCCGGTTTAAAACCGGGAGATAGAATTATCAGTGTCAACGGAGAGCTTCTGGATACGTGGAATCCAGTGACGAGAATAATCCGAAATAATCCGGGGACACCATTAAAATTAGCCGTGCAACGTGATTCGACATTGATTGATTTAACCTTGGTTCCTGATGTTCAGGAAGATAAAAAAGGTGAGCGTTTTGGCGTTGCAGGTGTCGAACTAACTGTATTACCGCTAGCAGATGAATATAAAATGGTGCAGCAATACAACCCTGTATCTGCTCTGTTTCAAGCTAGTGACAAGACTTGGCAGTTAATGAAACTGACAGTCAATATGATGGGTAAACTGGTTGTTGGGGATGTCAAACTCAATAACTTGAGCGGGCCGGTATCTATCGCAAAAGGTGCGGGGGTTTCGGCGGAGTCAGGCTTGGTATATTATCTGATGTTTATTGCGCTGATTAGCGTGAACTTAGGCATCATCAATCTATTTCCATTGCCTGTGTTAGATGGGGGGCACTTACTCTTCTTATTAATTGAAAAAATTAAAGGGAGTCCAGTGTCTGAGCGAGTACAAGACTTCAGTTTTCGAATTGGTGCAATGGCATTGATTCTGTTAATGGGACTTGCACTTTTTAATGATTTCTCTCGCTTCTAATTTTGTAAGCTTGGGACCAGTAAGGAATACGCATAACAACGATGGCGATGAAAAAGTTGCTCATAGCGTCGCTGCTTTTAGGTAGCGCCACTGCATACGGTTCAGACGGATTCGTAGTTAAAGACATTCGTTTCGAAGGTCTACAACGCGTCGCCGTTGGTGCAGCATTATTGAACATGCCTGTCAGGGTCGGGGATTCAATCGATAACGAAGATATCAGTCGTTCGATTCGCTCGCTATTCTCTACAGGTAACTTCGAAGATGTTAGGGTCCTGCGTGATGGAAATACGCTGATCGTTCAAGTTAAAGAACGACCAACCATCGCGAGTATCACTTTTACAGGTAACAAATCTGTAAAAGATGACATGCTAAAGCAGAACTTGGAAGCATCCAATGTCCGTGTGGGTGAAGCATTAGACCGCACTAAAATTGCGAATATTGAAAAAGGTTTAGAGGACTTTTACTACAGTGTTGGTAAATACAACGCGACAGTAAAAGCGGTGGTCACGCCATTACCACGTAACCGCGTGGATTTAAAATTTGTGTTCTCTGAAGGCGTGTCTGCAAAAATCCAGCAAATCAATATTGTAGGTAACAAAAACTACTCAACAGCGGAATTGGTGAATAAGCTCCAATTACGTGACGATGTGCCATGGTGGAACCTTGCGGCTGACCAAAAATATCAAAAACAAAAATTGGCGGGCGACCTAGAAACCCTGCGCAGTTTCTATCTTGATCGCGGTTATGCACGTTTCAATATCGACTCAACGCAAGTGAGCCTGACACCAGACAAAAAAGATATCTACATTACGATTAATATCACTGAAGGAGATCAATATAAGATTTCTGGTGTGGATGTTAATGGTAATACGGCAGAGCATTTAGCGGATATCCAAGAGTTGATCACTATCACACCAGGTGAGTTATACAATGGTGCGCAAGTGACTCAGATGGAAAACCAAATCAAAGACCTGTTTGGTCGTTATGGTTACGCCTATCCGCGTGTAATGACTCAGCCAGAAATTAATGATGCTGATAAGACAGTTAAGCTGCATGTTAACGTTGATGCCGGTAACCGTTTCTATGTTCGTCAAATTCGTTTCCAAGGTAACGATACCAGTAAAGATTCCGTTTTACGCCGTGAAATGCGTCAAATGGAAGGTGCTTGGTTAGGTAACGATTTAGTTGAATTAGGTAAAGAACGCCTGAATCGTACTGGTTTCTTCGAAACTGTTGATGTTGAAACTCAGCGTATTCCGGGTAGCCCAGACCAAGTTGATGTTATCTATAAGGTTAAAGAACGTAACACCGGTTCAATGAACTTTGGTGTTGGTTTTGGTACTGAAAGTGGCGTGAGCTTCCAAGTTGGCGTAACTCAGGATAACTGGTTGGGTACAGGTAATGCGGTTGGTATTAACGCCAGCCGAAATGACTACTCAACAAACGTCGAGTTCTCAATGACAGACCCTTACTTCACTGTTAACGGTGTGAGTCTGGGCGGACGTATTTTCTATAACGACTTTAGTGCGAAAGATGCGGACTTATCTGGCTATAACAACAAAACGTATGGTTTAGATAGCACATTAAGCTTCCCATTCAATGAAAATAACTCCTTCCGTATTGGTGCGGGTTATGTTCATAACGACCTGTCTGACATGCGTGCGCAAGCTGCAATGTGGGATTATCTACAATCTATGGGTGAAAACCCACCGGTTACTAAAGATGGTCGTAACAAAGAAAGCTTCAGAGCGGATGACTTTACGCTAAACTTAGGTTGGACGTATAACTCCTTAAACCGTGGTTTCTTCCCAACATCGGGTAATAAAACCAGTGTTTCAGGTAAAGTTACTGTCCCAGGTTCTGATAACGAATACTACAAACTGCGTTTTGATACTGCCCAATATCTCCCATTAAATGATGATGAAACATGGGTTGTGTTAGGTCGTGCACAGGCGGGTTATGGTGATGGTATTGGCAGCAAGCAAATGCCATTCTATGAGAACTTCTATGCTGGGGGCTCTAGCACCATCCGTGGTTTCCGTTCGAATAACATCGGTCCGAAAGCGGTTTATCTGAAGAATGTTAATGGCGTTGACGGACCTGAGCCGGGTAGCCCATCCAGCGATGCGGTCGGTGGTAACGCGATGTATGCAGGTTCATTTGAGCTGATTACACCAACGCCATTTATCGACGAGAAATATGCGAATACGATCCGTACGTCTCTGTTTGTAGATGCGGGTACAGTATGGGATACCAATTGGAACAGTATTAACCCAGCATGGCGTGCAGGTATGCCTGACTACGGTACAGCAACTAACGTCCGTGTTTCTACGGGTATTGCTTTACAGTGGATTTCGCCACTTGGGCCTCTGGTCTTCTCCTATGCGCAACCTATCAAGGATTACGAAGGCGACAAATCAGAACAGTTCCAATTTAATATTGGTAGAACTTGGTAATAATTCAGTCTCTATCGAAATCAGCCCTCATAAAATAATGAGGGCTACCAAAATTTCCAGCCATAAGAATGGGTTAAGGAGTTTAGTGTGAAAAAATTGTTGTGTGCAGCGGGTGTGAGTATTGCTTTAGCAATGTCTGCGGGTGCGTATGCTGAAAAAATCGCTATCGTAAATGTTGGCGAAGTTTTCCAAAACATGCCAGCTCGTGAAGCCGTTGCTAAACAGCTTGAGAGTGAATTCAAAAGCCGTGCTACTGAACTGCAGAATCTGGAAAAAGATCTGCAATCACGCGTAGAAAAACTGCGTCGTGACGGTGCGACTATGAGCACTAGCGATCGTGAAAAGCAGGAAAAAGAATTAATCACTAAACGTGACCAGTTCGCTGAAAAAGCTCAAAAATTTGAAGAAGACAACCGTCGTCGTCAATCTGAAGAGCGTAATAAGATCCTGAGCCGTATCCAAGATTCTATTAAATCTGTTGCAGCGAAAGAAGGCTATGACGTTGTTATCGATGCAAACGCAGTTGCGTATGCAAAAGATGGTATCGATATCACCAGTCAGGTTCAAAAACAGGTTAAATAATAGATGTCTTCAATTCGATTAGCTGACCTCGCTCAGCAGTTGAATGCACAGTTACACGGTGATGGCGATATCGTCATCACCGGTATTGCACCGATGTATTCAGCGAACAATCAACAGATTACTTTTTTATCTGATAGCCGTTACAGCGATAAGTTGGCAGATTGCCAAGCTGCTGCTGTGGTATTAACTGAAAAAGATCTGGGTGCTTGTAAGGTTGCTGCACTGGTTGTAGATAATCCTTATCTTGCTTATGCGCACATGGCGCAAATTATGGATACTACTCCAGCTCCTGCTGAGAATATCCATGCATCAGCGGTTATCGCTGATGATGCCCAACTTGGTCAGAATGTAGCAATTGGCGCGAATGCCGTTATCGAAAGTGGCGTTGTGCTAGGCGATAACGTTGTGGTTGGTGCAGGTTGTTTTATTGGTAAAAATACCCGCATTGGTGCAGGCACCCGTTTATGGGCGAATGTCAGTGTTTACCATCATGTTGAGATTGGTGAAAGTTGTTTAATCCAGTCAGGTACAGTGATCGGTTCTGATGGCTTTGGTTATGCCAATGATCGTGGTAATTGGATCAAGATCCCACAATTAGGTACCGTGATCATCGGGTCCCGTGTTGAGATCGGCGCGTGCACAACAATTGACCGTGGCGCATTAGATAACACAGTTATTGGCAATGGCGTTATCATCGATAACCAATGCCAAATTGCGCACAATGTAACAATAGGCGATAATACCGCAGTTGCGGGTGGCGTCATCATGGCGGGTAGTTTAAAAATTGGTCGCTATTGTATGATTGGCGGAGCCAGTGTTATCAATGGTCATATGGAAATCTGTGACAAGGTTACTGTAACAGGTATGGGAATGGTCATGCGACCAATTACTGAGCCAGGAGTTTACTCTTCAGGTATTCCTTTACAGCCGAATAAAGCATGGCGTAAAACCGCAGCTTTAGTCTTAAGCATCAATGAGATGAATAAGCGTCTAAAGACACTTGAACGTGAATTAGATAGCCAAAATCAAAAAAATCAGTAATTATTTGGTAATTCAAGCTAAAATAGTTTCTTGAGTTACGTTTTTTCCGGCCTGCCTGTTAACTCACCCTTGAGTTAAAGCGGGCCGATTCATTAATTAGATAGTATTAATAGACAGGAAGAGTATTTCGATGAGTGATAATCATACTCTGAATATAGAAGAAATCTTAGAACTACTTCCGCACCGTTACCCATTCCTTTTGGTTGACCGTGTATTGGATTTTGAAGAAGGTAAATCTTTGCGCGCGGTAAAGAACGTCTCTTTTAACGAGCCATTCTTTCAGGGACATTTCCCTAGCAAACCAATTTTTCCGGGTGTTTTAATTTTAGAAGCAATGGCTCAGGCTACGGGCATCCTTGCGTTTAAAAGCGTAGGCAAACTTGAACCTGGCGAATTGTATTATTTTGCAGCGATTGATAACGCACGTTTTAAACGTCCCGTTCTGCCAGGAGATCAAATGATCCTGGAAGTTGAATTTATCAAAGAACGTCGCGGTGTTGCACGTTTTAAAGGTGTAGCAAAAGTTGATGGAGAAGTGGCCTGCGAAGCAGAAATGATGTGCGCCCGTCGTCGTGAGGTCTGATATGATTGACAAAACTGCCTATGTACATCCCTCATCTATTGTAGAAGATGGAGCTGTTATTGGTGCCAATGTACGTATTGGTCCTTTTTGCTATATCGGCGCTAATGTTGAAATTGGTGAAGGTACTGAGCTGAAATCTCACGTTGTTGTAAACGGACACACGAAAATTGGTCGTGACAACGTTATTTTTCAATTTGCTTCGATTGGTGAAATTAACCAAGACCTGAAATACCAAGGTGAGCCAACTCGCGTTGAGATTGGCGACCGTAACCGCATCCGTGAAAGTGTGACTATCCATCGTGGAACCACACAAGGCGGCGACCTAACTAAAATTGGTAATGATAATTTACTGATGGTTAACGTCCATATTGCGCATGACTGCATCATTGGTAACCGCTGTATTATCGCGAATAACGGAACGTTAGGTGGTCACGTCACTCTTGGTGATTTCGCAATTATTGGTGGCATGACTGCGGTGCATCAATTCTGTCAGATTGGTGCGCACGTAATGGTCGGTGGATGCTCTGGTGTTGCACAAGACGTACCTCCATACGTTATTGCACAGGGCAACCATGCAACGCCATTTGGTTTAAACCTTGAAGGTTTAAAACGCCGTGGTTTTGAAAAAGAATCTCTGCACGCTATTCGTAACGCATACAAAGCGTTATATCGTTCAGGGAAATCTTTAGAAGAAGCGCGTGAAGAAATTGCTGAGATGGCAAAAACTGACGAACACGTCAAAGTATTTAGTGATTTCTTAGAAGACTCAGCACAATCTAAGCGCGGAATTATTCGTTAATTTTTGCTGCTGTAGATGAACACAAGAAAAGGCCTTTAATAAGGAGCGAATTTTGGTGAATAGCAACCGCCCACTTACTATTGGCCTTGTTGCCGGAGAAACCTCCGGTGATATCTTAGGCGCAGGGCTTATCCGTGCCTTAAAACAACAAGTTCCCAATGCCCGTTTTGTCGGTGTTGCAGGTCCTCTCATGCAAGCAGAAGGTTGTGAAGCTTGGTATGAAATGGAAGAGCTCGCCGTCATGGGGATTGTTGAAGTCCTTGGCCGTTTACCGCGTTTATTATCCATCCGTAAAGATTTAACTCAGCGTTTTACTGAGTTACAACCTGATGTGTTTGTCGGCATTGATGCGCCTGATTTTAATATCACCCTTGAAGGTCGCTTAAAATCAAAAGGCATTAAAACGATCCATTATGTCAGCCCATCTGTTTGGGCATGGCGTCAAAAGCGCGTATTCAAAATTGGTCGCTCCACAAATTTAGTCTTGGCATTTCTCCCGTTTGAGAAAGCATTTTATGACCGTTTTGATGTCCCTTGCCGTTTTATCGGACACACAATGGCAGACTCAATCCCCTTAAATCCTGATAAACAGGCTGCGCGTGAGCGTTTAAATATCCCCACGACTGCAAAATGTTTAGCATTGTTACCGGGAAGCCGCCATTCTGAAGTCGAAATGCTCAGTGCTGATTTCTTAAAAACCGCTACACTATTAAGTAGCCACTTTACCGATCTACATATTGTAGTGCCTTTGGTAAATCAGAAACGACGCCATCAATTCGATGAGATAAAACAACAGGTTGCTCCAGAGTTGAATGTCCATATTCTGGATGGACAGGCGCGCGATGCAATGACCGCAGCAGATGCGACATTACTCGCTTCGGGCACTGCTGCCTTAGAATGTATGCTAACCAAATGCCCAATGGTAGTGGGTTATCGCATGAAGCCCTTCACATTCTGGCTTGCCAAGCGCTTAGTCAAAACGCCTTATGTTTCTTTGCCAAATTTATTGGCAGGGAAAGAAATCGTGAAAGAATTACTCCAAGAAGAGTGTCAGCCACAGCAGCTTGCCAGCCAGCTACTTCCATTGTTGGAGGGCGGAAAGCAAGTCGATGCGCTGAAGGAAACTTTCTTACAATTGCATCAACTGATTCGTTGTGATGCCGATCAACAAGCCGCAGATGCTGTATTAGATTTGGTTAGAAAATAATGGAATTTATATACCCAAAAGCCAACTTAATTGCTGGTGTTGATGAAGTGGGACGTGGGCCTCTTGTTGGTGCCGTGGTGACTGCTGCTGTGATTTTAGATCCCAACAATCCTATTGAAGGGCTTGCTGATTCTAAAAAACTCAGCGAAAAAAAACGTGAAAAACTGTTCGATGAGATCAAAGAAAAAGCGCTGTGTTGGTGTATTGGCCGCGCAGAGCCAGAGGAAATCGATCAATTGAATATATTGCATGCCACAATGTTAGCTATGCAAAGGGCGGTAGAAGGCCTTCCTATTCAACCTGAGTTTGTCTTAGTGGATGGCAATCGCTGCCCTAAATTGACCATGCCATCACAGGCCGTTGTTAAAGGTGATAGTTTAGTCCAAGAGATTAGCGCTGCATCAATTCTGGCGAAAGTGGTCAGAGACAGAGAAATGGTTGAGCTTGATAAAACTTTTCCTGAATATGGTTTTGCGAAACACAAAGGCTATCCTACAGCGTATCATTTAGAAAAATTAGCTGAGTTTGGCGCTACCGAGTTTCACCGTAAAAGCTTCGCGCCTGTAAGACGTGCGTTAGACATTAAATAGTCGGCATAAGAAAAATAGGTATAAAGTTAATGGCTTCTCCTCGTTTTATTCATCTACGTGTTCACAGTGACTACTCCATGATTGATGGGCTGGCAAAAACCGGCCCATTAGTGAAAAAAGTCGCCGCCATGGGCATGCCTGCATTGGCCATCACGGATTTTACTAACCTTTGTGGGTTAGTGAAATTTTATGGTGCGGCTCATGGTGCGGGTATCAAGCCAATCATTGGGGCTGATTTTTATATGGAAAGTGAGCAACTTGGTGATGAGGTTGCTCACTTAACGGTTCTGGCTCGCAATAACGAAGGCTATCAAAACCTCACTTTACTTATCTCTGAAGCTTACCAAAAAGGTTATGGTGCAATTGGGCCAACTATTCACCGCGACTGGCTCGTTAAATATAAAGAAGGTTTGATCTTACTATCAGGCGGTCGAAAAGGGGATGTGGGGCAGTTTTTACTCCGCGGTAACCAAGCACTAGTAGATGATAGTTTAGCTTTCTACCAAACCCATTTTCCTGATGCTTACTATCTTGAGCTTATTCGTACAGGGCGATCTGATGAAGAGAGTTACCTACATGCGGCTGTCGAATTGGCGACTCAGCGTGGTCTGCCTGTCGTAGCGACTAACGAGGTTTGTTTCATTGAAAGCAGCGATTTTGATGCCCATGAAATTCGTGTCGCTATTCATGATGGGTTCACGTTAGCTGATCCTAAGCGTCCCAAAAATTATAGTCCTCAGCAATACTTACGTACTGAAGAAGAGATGTGCGAGCTGTTTGCCGACATCCCTGAAGCATTAGAAAATAGTGTAGAGATTGCTAAGCGCTGTAACGTCACTATTCGTCTTGGTGAGTATTTCTTACCTAAATTCCCAACAGGGGATATGGAAACCGAAGACTATCTGGTCATGTGCTCGAAAAAAGGGCTTGAAGAGCGGTTAGAGTTTTTATTCCCAGATGAAAAAGAGCGGGCGGTAAAACGCATTGAATATGATGAACGCTTGGAAATCGAACTCAATGTTATCAACCAAATGGGATTCCCTGGCTACTTCTTGATCGTGATGGAGTTTATCCAGTGGTCGAAAGATAACGGTGTTCCTGTTGGTCCTGGACGAGGTTCAGGTGCGGGCTCTTTAGTGGCTTACGCACTCAAAATCACTGACTTAGACCCACTTGAATTTGATTTGCTGTTCGAGCGTTTTTTGAACCCTGAGCGGGTTTCAATGCCAGACTTCGACGTTGACTTCTGCATGGAAAAACGTGACCAAGTTATTGATCACGTTGCTCAAATGTATGGGCGAGATGCGGTATCTCAGATTATTACCTTTGGTACGATGGCAGCAAAAGCTGTTATTCGTGACGTGGGGCGTGTGCTTGGTCACCCATATGGTTTTGTGGATCGAATTTCTAAATTAGTTCCCCCTGATCCGGGGATGACCCTTGAAAAAGCCTTTGAAGCAGAACCGCAGCTGCCAGAAATTTATAAAGCAGATGAAGAGGTTAAAGCGCTAATCGATATGGCGCGTAAGCTTGAAGGGGTCACGCGGAACGCCGGTAAGCACGCCGGTGGGGTGGTTATTGCACCAACTAAAATTACGGATTTTGCACCGCTCTATTGCGATGCAGAAGGTAATAACCCCGTTACACAATTCGATAAAAACGATGTCGAATATGCGGGTTTGGTAAAATTCGACTTTCTAGGTCTGCGTACGCTGACCATTATTAACTGGGCATTGGAGATGATCAATGCCCGTCGAGCTAAAAAAAATTTAGAACCGATTGATATTGCAGCCATTCCTTTACAGGATAAGAAAAGCTTCGATATGTTGCAGCGCTCGGAAACCACGGCGGTATTCCAATTAGAATCCCGAGGAATGAAGGATCTGATTAAACGCCTGCAACCGGACTGTTTTGAAGATATGATCGCTCTGGTGGCATTATTCCGCCCAGGTCCGCTGCAATCGGGGATGGTAGATAACTTTATCGACCGTAAACATGGTCGTGAAGAGATCTCATATCCTGATGTAAATTGGCAGCACGAATCATTAAAACCTGTTCTAGAGCCAACTTATGGTATTATCCTATACCAAGAACAGGTTATGCAGATTGCTCAGGTTTTAGCGGGTTATACCCTCGGTGGCGCAGATATGTTGCGTCGTGCGATGGGGAAAAAGAAACCTGAAGAGATGGCAAAACAGCGCTCCGTTTTTGAGGAAGGCTCCATCAAAAACGGGGTAGATGGTGAGTTGTCGATGAAAATCTTTGACTTGGTGGAGAAATTCGCCGGTTATGGATTTAACAAATCACACTCTGCTGCCTATGCACTAGTCTCGTACCAAACATTATGGCTAAAAGCCCACTATCCGGCTGAATTTATGGCTGCAGTAATGACTGCGGATATGGATAACACGGAAAAAGTGGTGGGGCTGGTTGATGAATGTTGGCGCATGGGCTTGAAAGTATTGCCACCAGATATCAATAGTGGGTTATATCACTTCCATGTGAATGATGAAGGTGAGATAGTTTACGGTATCGGCGCAATTAAAGGCGTTGGTGAAGGCCCAATTGAAGCGATAATTGAAGCTCGCCAACAAGGTGGGATCTTTAAAGAAATTTTCGATCTTTGTGCTCGAGTAGACATTAAAAAGATCAACCGCCGCGTGATGGAAAAGCTGATCATGGCAGGGGCATTCGATCATTTAGGCCCTCACCGAGCGGCCTTGATGTCATCCCTTGAAGACGCATTAAAAGCGGCAGATCAGCATGCTAAAGCAGAAGCTATCGGGCAAGGGGATATGTTTGGGGTGCTTGCCGAAGCCCCTGAACAGGTTGAAAGTTCTTACGCGAGTGTGCCAAAGTGGCCTGAACAAGTCGTGCTAGAAGGTGAGCGCGAAACGTTGGGTCTCTATTTGACAGGTCACCCAATAACGCGATACTTAAGTGAGATAGAGCGTTATACAAATGGTTTGAGATTGAAAGATGTGAACCCAACCCCTCGTGGTCAAGTGACAACTGTGGTAGGTTTAGTGCTCTCAGCCAAAGTGATCACCACCAAACGTGGAAACCGAATTGGGATTTGCACGCTCGATGATCGTTCCGGTCGTCTGGATATTATGTTATTTTCAGATGCGTTGGATAAATACCAACATATGTTGGAGAAAGACAATATTTTAATTGCCACCGGTCAGGTCAGCTTTGATGATTTCAATGGTGGTAATAAAATGACAGTGCGCGAATTAATGGATATCGGCGAAGCAAGGGAAAAGTATGCGCGCGGCCTTGCAATTTCACTGTCCGATAAACAGATTAACGATCAATTACTGAATCGGCTTCGTAATGCGCTTGAACCTCACCGTTCAGGCACGATACCGGTTCACTTGTATTATCAGAAGGATGATGCCAGAGCTAAGCTTAAGTTTGGCGTTGTTTGGCGTGTAACACCCGTGGATCCCCTTCTGAACGACCTTCGAACTCTGCTGGGTAGTGAGCAGGTAGAATTAGAATTTGACTAAAATAGGAATATTATGAGTCTGGACTTTCTTGATTTTGAACAGCCGATTGCTGAATTAGAGGCGAAAATCGATTCCCTAACTGCAGTTAGCCGTCAAGATAACAACTTAGAAGTCAACCTAGATGAAGAGGTTGCTCGTTTACGTGAAAAAAGTGTTGAACTGACACGTAAAATTTTCTCTGATCTGGGGGCTTGGCAAATTGCTAAACTCGCTCGTCACCCACGTCGTCCATACTCTTTGGACTACATTTCCCGTATTTTTACAGATTACCAAGAATTAGCGGGTGATCGCGCGTATGCCGATGACAAAGCGATTATTGGTGGTTTAGCTCGTTTAGATGGGCGTCCTGTGATGGTTATTGGCCATCAAAAAGGCCGTGAAACGAAAGAGAAAATTCGCCGTAACTTTGGTATGCCAGCACCAGAAGGCTACCGTAAGGCACTGCGTCTGATGGAAATGGCTGAGCGTTTTCACCTGCCAATTATTACGTTTATCGATACTCCGGGTGCATATCCGGGTGTGGGTGCAGAAGAGCGCGGTCAATCCGAAGCGATTGCGCGTAACTTACGTGAAATGTCTCGCTTATCCGTGCCAGTGATCTGTACCGTGATCGGTGAAGGCGGTTCAGGTGGCGCATTAGCGATTGGTGTGGGTGATAAAGTGAATATGCTGCAATACAGTACCTATTCCGTTATCTCACCAGAAGGTTGTGCATCTATTCTGTGGAAAAGTGCCGATAAAGCACCATTAGCAGCTGACGCGATGGGTATTACGGCACCTCGCTTAAAAGAGCTGAAGCTGATTGATAGTGTGATCCCTGAACCTCTGGGCGGCGCTCATCGTAACTACGATGAAATTGCAGAATCTCTGAAAGCACAACTCACGCAAGACTTGAATGAGTTAGAAACTCTGGATGAAGAAGCACTGAAAAATCGTCGTTATCAACGTCTGATGGGATATGGTTACTGCTAATTAGCTAACCTATTAAGTGCAATCCATTCTATTTTGAAACGGGAGTCGGTTTAGCCAACTCCCGTTTTTTATTATCTTTAATATAATATTGAGTTAAGAAGTGAGTAGAATAAAGGGAAGATAATGGCGAAATCCTCACAGCATATTCTCGCAACAGTTCGAGAAAAAATCGGAAGCTACCAAAAAATTCTGGTTGGATTCAGTGGTGGTATCGATTCCACGGTATTGCTACACACTCTTTATCAGCTAAAACTCAGTGAGTTACCTTCATTAGAAATCCGCGCCATTCATATTCATCATGGCTTAAACATTCAAGCGGACAAATGGGAAGCCCACTGCGCATCAGTGTGCCAGCAATGGAATATCCCATTTATTTGCCAGCATGTGACCGTGGACAGTACTCAGATTGGCATTGAAGCGGCAGCAAGAGCCGAGCGTTATCAGGCATATCGCGATGAGCTGCTCGAAGATGAGATTTTGGTGACGGCTCAGCACCTTGATGATCAAGCTGAAACCTTTATGCTGGCGCTTAAGCGGGGCAGCGGGCCTGCTGGACTTTCCGCAATGCCGGAGTCACTTCCTTTTCAATCGAAAAATGGAAAAACGATTCTATTACGCCCTTTATTAGCGATTTCTCGCCATGAATTAGAAAACTATCGAACGGAGCATCAACTTCCTTGGGTTGAAGATGATAGTAATCAAGACGACCGATATGATCGTAACTTCCTGCGTTTGAATATTATGCCAAGATTATCTGAACGCTGGCCACATTTTGCTAATGCAGTTTCTCGAAGTGCATCATTATGCGCAGAACAAGAGGCGTTACTGAACGAGCTGCTACAAGACTCACTTGATGACATTATTGACTATCGAGGTGGATTATATATCGATGGGCTTATCCATTGTTCAGTTGCTAAGCGTAACGCCTTGATCCGCCGTTGGATTGGCCTTCACCAGCTTGCTATGCCGCCATTTAATCAATTGGAACGGATTTGGAAGGAAGTGGCACTTGCTCGGCAGGATGCAGAACCTATCTGCCGCTTGGGGAACGTGGAAATTCGCCGTTATCAAGGGGCTCTGTGGGTGGTTAAACGCATTAATAGCCTGATGGGAAAACAATATCAGTGGGATTATCCAGAGGCTTATCGACTACCTGAATCACTGGGAACTCTGGTAGTGATGGATGGAGAAGGGCAGATCCGACCACCACAAGAAACAGAAAAAGTGACAGTTCGTTTTGGATTGCAAGGCTCGCTAAATATTGTCGGCCGCCATCATTCACGTAGCAGTAAGAAAATTTGGCAAGAACTGGGCGTTGCACCGTGGATGCGGGAAAGAACCCCACTAATTTACTATAATGAAACGCTTATTTGTGCGGTAGGCTGTTTTATTACACCGGACGGATTTGTGGGAGAGGAGAATATTGGCATTGCTATTGATTGGCAAAATTCTGAGCATTGGATAAATACCGATGAGTTTTCCTGCGAATAACATGAATAAACTATCTATAAATTAGAAACCCCTTATGACTGTGACTATCATAAGGGGCATAGAAGAAACTCAGAAAAACGAGTATTAGTGAGAGTGGTCGACAACGATAGTGCCGATTTCAGGATGACTGAAGGATGAGATAATATCCAGTCGTAGCTCCTTAGTGCCTTCCTGTGTGATCAGGACGAGGTACTCAATTTTTTTTCGTAGGAGCAAATCACTGGCTTGCCCTTCAATATTCTCGCCGTCATTAAGCTTAATTTGCAGCTTTAATTGACGCTGGCATGCGATTTCTAGATATTCGTAATCATCACAATTGATTGGTTGATATTCATTATCTGTAGACATATTCCCTCACCACTGTGTTAGTGGCGGTTATTGCCGCCTTGAACATGTTTGTATTATCTAAAAGCACTAGCATTTATCGACTAAGCATTTATCGATGAAATAAAAAGCTAAATCAAAAGTGCTTCGCACGATAATAGCATAGTAATTTAATAACTATAATCAGTGACGTGGGAAAAGGAAAATTCTTATTCACCAAACTGATATCTTTAGCTGGTTATTTATCCGATTGTAAATTTTTGCATACCTTATTTTTTTATTTCTTGAAATGCTATGATGTATTAATAAGCGAAACAGTAATAATTGAATGATCTGAAAGGAATTATAATGAAGAAAGTACTTTTATTGGCTCTTATTTCGGCGGGTGCCGTGGCATTATCCGGCTGTCAAAGCAGCGTGAACGAAGCGAACTTCGCTCCTGTAGACCATGTTTATAGTGGTGTACTTCCTTGTGCAGATTGTTCGGGTATTGAAGCCACACTATTAGTTAATCCAGATGGTAGTTATGTTGAGCAACTGCTTTATTTAGAAACCCGTGAAGGGAACCAAATGTTCCATGAAACAGGGAACTGGTCTAGCACGGAAAATGTATTAACATTAACTAACTCGAAAGCAGAGCGCACATACTTTGCACAATCTCCTGATAACCAGTCAATCACACTGCTAGATTTAGAAGGCAAAGCGATTGAGAGTTCAATGAACCATACCTTAAAGCAGGCCACTCCAAGTAAAAAACGTGGTGAATATCGTTATATGGCCGATGCCGCTATATTTACTGAATGTGGTTCTGGGCGTAAATATGCAACGTCAGGCATTGAACTAGAGAAAGCCTATAGTGATACTGATGTGGATGGCGGTACACCAGTTTATTTAGAAGTGGATGGTTTCTATTCTATTCGCCCATCAATGGAAGACGGCCAATTTGATTCTGCATTTATTCCTACTGGAAATATTCAGTTCGATAAAACCCGCTCCTGCAAATAACCTAGATTCATTTTGGTTATATTGTAAAAAAGCTTAGCGGTAATAAAAAAGCTCAGAGACAGTAAAACTGAACTCTGAGCTTTTTATTTAGGCTAACGCAACGATTATTTAGCTAATTTTTCTTTCAGGAAGCTAACTACGTTATCTAAACCAACCAGTTGTTTGTCATCACTGCGGCGTGATTTATATTCAACTTGGTTAGTATCTAAATTACGATCACCAATGACGATAGTATACGGAACACCAATCAGTTCCATATCGGCAAACATCACGCCCGGACGTTCTTTACGGTCATCGAAAATAACATCGATACCTTGTGCTTTCAGGTCTGCATACAGTTTTTCAGCAACTTCTTTAACCCGATAAGACTTATGCATATTCATTGGCAGGATAGCAACGTGGAACGGTGCGATAGCGTCTGACCATACAATACCGCGGTCATCGTGGCTCTGCTCAATCGCTGCTGCAACAATACGTGTTACACCAATACCATAGCAACCCATTGTCACGATTTGGTTATGACCTTCTTCGTTCTGCACAGAGGCTTTCATCGCTTCAGAATATTTTGTGCCTAATTGGAAGATATGACCAACTTCAATACCGCGTTTGATTAACAGGGTACCTTTACCATCTGGACTTGGGTCACCCGCTACCACATTACGCAGGTCGTAAACTTCCGGCAGTGGGAGATCACGTTCCCAGTTGATGCCAAAGTAGTGTTTACCATCAATATTTGCACCTGCACCGAAGTCACTCATCACTGCAACGCTGCGGTCAATGACAATTGGCATTGGCATATTCACTGGGCCTAAAGAGCCAGGACCTGCGTTAACAGCTTTGCGGATCTCTTCTTCTGATGCAAATTGCAGTGGGCTTGCTACTAATGGATGTTTTTCTGCTTTGATTTCATTCAGTTCATGGTCGCCACGAATTAACAGGGCAACTAAAGTATGACCAGAGTCTTTCTCTGCATGAACAATCAGAGTCTTAACTGTTTTCTCGATTGGCAGATTGAACTGTTCAACTAATTCAGCAATCGTTTTTGCATTTGGTGTATCCACTAAATGCATCTCTTCGCTTGGCGCTGCACGTTGAACGTTTGGAGCAACCGCTTCAGCAAATTCGATATTGGCTGCAAAATCAGATTCAGTAGAGAAGACAACATCATCTTCACCGCTTTGTGCTAAAACTTGGAATTCGTGAGAAGCGTTACCACCGATAGAACCGGTATCTGCTTGTACTGCACGGAAATCAAAGCCAATGCGGGTGAAAATTTTGCTATAAGCTTGGTACATTGCATCGTAAGTTTCTTGCAATGACTCTTGGCTTGTGTGGAACGAGTATGCATCTTTCATGATAAATTCACGAGAACGCATTACACCGAAACGAGGACGAACTTCATCACGGAATTTGGTTTGAATTTGGAATAAATTCAATGGTAATTGTTTGTATGAAGTGATCTCGTTACGCACTAAATCAGTGATAACTTCTTCGTGGGTTGGACCTAAAACAAAAGGGCGCTCACCACGATCTACAAAGCGCAGTAATTCAGGGCCATATTGTTCCCAACGTCCACTTTCTTGCCATAAGTCAGCAGGTTGAACGACGGGTAAAGATACCTCGATAGCGCCTGCATTTTCCATTTCTTCACGAACGATGTTTTCAACTTTACGCAGAACACGCACGCCAGTGGGTAACCAGTCATACAGACCAGAAGCAAGTTTACGGATCATCCCTGCACGCAGCATCAGCTGGTGGCTGATAACTTCTGCATCCGCAGGGGTCTCTTTTAGAGTTGAGAGCAGATATTTGCTAGTACGCATTGTATAGGTTCCATTAGAACAACAAATTATGGTAGGGATTATGCCTACCCAATAATTTAAAGCTGCTAAGCAGCGGAATAAACAACTAGTCTACCAGTGACGATGATTTGTCAAAAGAGGTTAACGTGATTTTTCATTACGTTCGATGGCAAACACTTCAGTGATATTATTAGTCACTCGCCAACGCACATTGAAATCTAATAAATGAACCGCATAATCACGGGCTTCATTAGATTGTTTCTTATAGGCAGGACGTGGGTCTTGCTTCAATACTTGTTCAATAAAAGACGTTAATCCGGGATAGCGAGATTGGTATTTATCACATTCAATTTGAGCTTGTGAGCTAAATATAACCTGCATATCTTCTGATGGAGCCTCTTGAGCATAACCCGCTTTGGCGGTTGTAATAGCTTCAGCAAAAGGCAGATACGGTTTGATATCGACCACTGGCGTGCCATCAACTAAATCTAGGCTGCCGAGTTCAAGAATGACTTGGTTGTTTTCAACAGTCACATCTTTTAATTCAACTAACGACATCCCAATAGGGTTTGGCCTAAATGTTGAACGAGTGGCAAATACACCCATTTTATCGTTGCCGCCTAGGCGGGGAGGGCGTACTAGTGATTTCCAGCCACCTTCCATCGTTTGGTGAAAAACAAACAACACCCAAATATGACTAAATTGAGTTAATCCTCTAACGGCATTGGGGTCATTGTATGGCGGATGTAAATGCAAACGCCCAAAGCCGTTTTGAACCAGCCCAGGCTGGCGAGGAATGGCAAACTTTTCTTTATAAGGGGATTCGATATGCCCGATAACATTAAATTGAAAAGATTGCATAAGTTGATTATTCAACAATTTTAAGTGCGCTACCTTCACATACCGTTGCTTGGTAACAACCCGGTGCTGATTTGGTTTGGCACTGATGTAATAACACGGCATCCGCAGCGATATAAGCGGCTTGCGTCAACATACTGTTTTTAGCTGAATCAAGGTTAATAGGTGGACTCTTTGCATTTTTTCTGCATGACTCACCAGATACAATACCTAAGTCCCGAAATGGCATTCCTAATAACTCTTCAGGGCTGTTCATTAATTTAATGTTTTCTGCACTGACATCTTCTTCAGTTTCTACAGGTAAAGGCTTCGATAATTTCATGCTCGAAAACCCTTTATTCATGCTTGGACTGGTGTATTGATTAATTCCGCACCCAGCTAAAGCAAATGTAGCGAGGGCGAGCAAAAACAATCTCATAAATATTACCTTTTTATTATCTGCGCTAGCGCATTAATTATGTAATCGGTTTAAAGCTAATTTATTTGAAACAAATCGGTTTAATGCATGTTGGTATAATACAAAAAAACTAGGTGACATAAAGTCACCTAGCATTTTATACGCATTTTTTTTAAGAGAAAAGCTTACCAGCCTTTAACTGCTCCACCATCGAAAACTTCGTTGGCTTTCTCTGCTACTTCATTAGATTGATATGCTTGAATAAACTTCTTCACATTCTCGCTATCTTTATTATCTTCACGAGCCACAATAATGTTCACATATGGAGAATCTTTATCTTCAACAAACAGACCATCTTTTGCTGGGGTCAGTTTAGGTGTTGCGCTGCTAGCCCAAGTTGTATTGATGATAGCCAATGCAATTTTTTGATCATCCAGAGCTCGTGGTAACTGTGGCGCTTCTAATTCAACAAATTTTAAGCCTTTTGGATTCTCAACAACATCCAATACGGTAGGCATTAAACCAGTGCCATCTTTTAACTTAATTAAACCTTGTTTTTGCAGTAACAGTAATGAACGACCTAAGTTAGTTGGGTCATTTGGCAGTGCAACTTGTGAACCATCAGCCAATTCATCAATAGATTTAATTTGTTTAGAATATCCTGCGATTGGATAAATAAAGGTATTTCCAACAGGGACTAATTTGTAGTTACGGTCTTTAATTTGCTGATCTAAATAAGGTTTATGTTGGAATGCGTTAGCATCAATATCACCTTTGCTTAATGCTTCGTTTGGTAGTACGAAGTCATTGAAAGAAACTAATTCAACATTCAGGCCATATTTTTCTTTAGCAACTTTTTGTGCAACTTCAGCAACTTCAAACTCTTTGCCCATGATCACACCGACTTTGATGCTATTTGGATCTTTTTGTTTTTCACCACAGCCAGCGAGAGTTAATGTTCCTAACAGCGCGCCAACTACTGCAATTGATTTTAACTTAATAGACATAATTTACCCCTTTAGACACTATTTATAGCACCTTAACTACTATGTAGCATTTTTTGGCGCTGCTATTGTTTCTGACTATCTAGATTACGGACTATTTATGTGACACTTTTTTCATTAGATATTCACCAGTGAACTGAATGATGAATACTAAGACAATCAATAGAACCAGAACGGTATTCATAACTAATGGATTATAAGTATAGTACCCATATTGCATTGCAATTTGTCCTAATCCACCGGAACCAACTGCACCACCCATTGCGGAATAACCGACTAACATAATTAATGTAATGGTTGCTGCGTTAATTAACCCCGCTAAAGATTCTGGCAGTAATACTTTGCGGATAATCTGTAACGGTGTTGCACCCATAGCGCGAGATGCTTCAATTAAACCATTCGGAACTTCTAATAATGCGTTTTCAACCATGCGAGCAATAAACGGAATTGCACCAACAGTCAATGGAACAATCGCACCTTCGATACCAATCGCAGAGCCCACGATGAATTTGGTAAAAGGGCTGATCCAGACTAATAAAATAATAAATGGTATTGAGCGGAATACGTTCACGACAGCAGAAATAACGCTATACAGAACGGTGTTTTCCATAACTTGCCCACGACGAGTGACGTAAAGCAGGACGCCTGTCGGGATACCTAAAATAAAACCTAAAATTGCAGAAACGAAAGTCATGATAATGGTATCAATCGTTCCTGAAATAAGCAGTGAAATCATTCCCTCAGACATAACCTAAAACCTCAACTTTCACATGGTGCTCTTTCAAAAATGTAATAGTGGACTCAATGCCATTTTCTAAGCCGTGTAATTCAGCCAGCATCACACCGAATTTAACGCCACCGGCATAATCAATCTGAGAGCTTAATATATTAATATCGATATCAAATTTACGTACGGCCATTGAGATTAATGGTGCATCCACAGATTGCCCTGTGAATTCCAGCTTCAATAACGGGGAGAGATCTTTACCCGATTCTGCCTGTAAACGTTCTTTATAGTCATCTGGAATATCGATAACTAACGTTGACTTAATAAATGCTTGGGCAACTGGTGTTTTAGGGTGAGAGAAAACTTCACTCACTTTATCTTGCTCAATAAGCTGACCACCGCTGATCACTGCGACTTGGTCACAAATACGTTTCACTACATCCATCTCATGAGTGATTAATAAGATAGTTAAACCTAAGCGACGGTTGATATCTTTCAATAATTCTAAAATAGAGCGTGTCGTTGCTGGATCTAGTGCACTTGTTGCTTCATCACATAGCAATACTTTTGGTGAGTTAGCTAAGGCGCGGGCAATAGCAACACGCTGTTTTTGACCACCAGAAAGGTTTGCTGGATAAGCATCTTTCTTTTCAGATAAACCGACTAACTCTAATAATTCATTAACACGCTGTTTAATGGCCTCTTTTGGCGTATTGTCTAATTCTAGTGGCAGTGCCACGTTATCAAACACAGTGCGCGAAGATAATAAGTTGAAGTGCTGAAAGATCATGCCAATTCTACGGCGTGCTTTCGTAACTTCTTTCTCTGGCAGAGAGGTTAAATCTTGTCCATCAACAATGACTTGCCCTGATGTTGGACGCTCCAGCATATTCACACAACGAATTAAGGTACTTTTACCTGCGCCGGATGCACCGATGACACCATATATTTGACCAGCAGGAACATGCAGGCTTATATCACTCAGCGCCTGTATATTGCGGTTTCCTTGCTGGAACACTTTATTAATATTTGAGAGCTTTATCATTCTATCTTCTATTCTCTGACGAATTATATTCAAGATACTGTATCTAACATGCATTGGATGTTAAGGCGTCTAGACGTCTAAGTCAATAAAGTTTGATGGATTTATTCTATTCTCATTTCATTTCTTTTCATGAGATACTAAAAACCATTTCAGTTTGAGGAGTAAAGCAGTGAGCAAAGGCATTCCAGCAATCTTTCTAGATAGAGATGGCACAATTAATATCGACCATGGCTATGTACATCAAATCGATGACTTTGAATTTATCGAAGGCTCTATTGAAGCCATGATTGAACTCAAAAAAATGGGATATGCATTAGTTGTCGTGACTAATCAATCTGGTATCGGTCGTGGTATTTATACCGAAGACCAGTTTATGACGCTTACTGAGTGGATGGATTGGTCTCTAGCCGACCGTGGTGTTGATTTAGATGGTATCTATTTCTGCCCTCATCACCCTGATGCAGCAGTAGAAGAATATAAGCAAGAATGTCATTGCCGCAAACCAAAACCAGGAATGCTTTTAGATGCCCAGCAATTTTTAAACATTGATATGGCTTCTTCTATTATGGTTGGTGACAAACTTGCAGATATGCAGGCGGGTAAAGCGGCTCAAGTGGGTACTAATGTACTGGTTAAAAGCGGTGAAACGGTCACGAAAGAAGCGATGGCAAGTGCTGATATCGTTATAAATAGCATCGCAGAACTGCCAGAAACCCTAAAAAGATTCAAAAAATAGCCATTTCGGATAATAAATCGGCGGTTGATAAAAAATATCAAAAAAAAGGTTGCCAGATTTTTCTGACTCCCTATAATGCGCATCCACTGACCGGGAACAAGCCAACGCAAAGCGCGATGGACACTGAACCGGCAGCGAGAGAATCTGAAAAGATTAAGTAAAAAAATACTTGACTCTCACTGAGGAAAACGTATTATACGTCACCTCGCGACAGCGACCTAAGTTGATAAAAACTGAGTCGAATTTCTAAAGAAATGTCGCAACGCTCTTTAACAATTTATCAGACAATCTGTGTGGGCACTCACAGGACACTATCAAAAAAATATTTGATTTTAAGTCTTGAAGAGTGACTAACACGTTAATTCATATATATGAACTAATAGGTAATTTGGTTTCTTCGGAAATCAAACGACAGTAACATTCTTTGAGCATCAAGCTTTTTAATTGAAGAGTTTGATCATGGCTCAGATTGAACGCTGGCGGCAGGCCTAACACATGCAAGTCGAGCGGTAACAGGGGAAGCTTGCTTCTCGCTGACGAGCGGCGGACGGGTGAGTAATGTATGGGGATCTGCCCGATAGAGGGGGATAACTACTGGAAACGGTAGCTAATACCGCATAATCTCTCAGGAGCAAAGCAGGGGAACTTCGGTCCTTGCGCTATCGGATGAACCCATATGGGATTAGCTAGTTGGTGAGGTAATGGCTCACCAAGGCGACGATCCCTAGCTGGTCTGAGAGGATGATCAGCCACACTGGGACTGAGACACGGCCCAGACTCCTACGGGAGGCAGCAGTGGGGAATATTGCACAATGGGCGCAAGCCTGATGCAGCCATGCCGCGTGTATGAAGAAGGCCTTAGGGTTGTAAAGTACTTTCAGTTGGGAGGAAGGCGTTGATGCTAATATCATCAACGATTGACGTTACCAACAGAAGAAGCACCGGCTAACTCCGTGCCAGCAGCCGCGGTAATACGGAGGGTGCAAGCGTTAATCGGAATTACTGGGCGTAAAGCGCACGCAGGCGGTTGATTAAGTTAGATGTGAAATCCCCGGGCTTAACCTGGGAATGGCATCTAAAACTGGTCAGCTAGAGTCTTGTAGAGGGGGGTAGAATTCCATGTGTAGCGGTGAAATGCGTAGAGATGTGGAGGAATACCGGTGGCGAAGGCGGCCCCCTGGACAAAGACTGACGCTCAGGTGCGAAAGCGTGGGGAGCAAACAGGATTAGATACCCTGGTAGTCCACGCTGTAAACGATGTCGATTTGGAGGTTGTTCCCTTGAGGAGTGGCTTCCGGAGCTAACGCGTTAAATCGACCGCCTGGGGAGTACGGCCGCAAGGTTAAAACTCAAATGAATTGACGGGGGCCCGCACAAGCGGTGGAGCATGTGGTTTAATTCGATGCAACGCGAAGAACCTTACCTACTCTTGACATCCAGAGAATTTAGCAGAGATGCTTTAGTGCCTTCGGGAACTCTGAGACAGGTGCTGCATGGCTGTCGTCAGCTCGTGTTGTGAAATGTTGGGTTAAGTCCCGCAACGAGCGCAACCCTTATCCTTTGTTGCCAGCACGTAATGGTGGGAACTCAAAGGAGACTGCCGGTGATAAACCGGAGGAAGGTGGGGATGACGTCAAGTCATCATGGCCCTTACGAGTAGGGCTACACACGTGCTACAATGGCGTATACAAAGAGAAGCGACCTCGCGAGAGCAAGCGGAACTCATAAAGTACGTCGTAGTCCGGATTGGAGTCTGCAACTCGACTCCATGAAGTCGGAATCGCTAGTAATCGTAGATCAGAATGCTACGGTGAATACGTTCCCGGGCCTTGTACACACCGCCCGTCACACCATGGGAGTGGGTTGCAAAAGAAGTAGGTAGCTTAACCTTCGGGAGGGCGCTTACCACTTTGTGATTCATGACTGGGGTGAAGTCGTAACAAGGTAACCGTAGGGGAACCTGCGGTTGGATCACCTCCTTACCATTGAAGTGTTTTTGTGAAGTGCTCACACAGATTGTCTGATGAAATAGAGTAACGGTATCGATAGGCTTGTAGCTCAGGTGGTTAGAGCGCACCCCTGATAAGGGTGAGGTCGGTGGTTCAAGTCCACTCAGGCCTACCAAAATCGAATTGATGCTTCGTTATAACTCAGCTCGTTTACCAAATGTAAACGTCGCCAAGTTATGCCTTGCCTAAATTCAATTTAACTCAAAATTCTTTCTTAGTGAGAGAATCGATACTGGAAATACCTTTATGGGGCTATAGCTCAGCTGGGAGAGCGCCTGCCTTGCACGCAGGAGGTCAGCGGTTCGATCCCGCTTAGCTCCACCATAAATTTTTCTGATTATTCAGAATAGATTAGAAATAGTCTATTGCGAATAATTATGCTCTTTAACAATCTGGAACAAGCTGAAAATTGAAAACAACGCACATTGTTTATCGCTTAAACAATGTGAGAGTCTCTCAAAAATCTCAACTTGAAGATGTTCTGTGAACATTCGAGTCGACGAGCGACATGAGTTCAAGGCAGCCCGCGCACAGCAAGCGCAGCATACAATAGTATGTGAGCATTGCGAGCACGGACTAACGCCGAAATCATGAAGCGCAGTCACTCGTTGTAAGAAGACACCTTCGGGTTGTGAGGTTAAGCGACTAAGCGTACACGGTGGATGCCTAGGCAATCAGAGGCGATGAAGGACGTGCTAATCTGCGAAAAGCGTCGGTAAGGTGATATGAACCGTTATAACCGACGATATCCGAATGGGGAAACCCAGTGCAATTCGTTGCACTATCGTTTGATGAATACATAGTCAAACGAGGCGAACCGAGGGAACTGAAACATCTCAGTACCTCGAGGAAAAGAAATCAACCGAGATTCCCCTAGTAGCGGCGAGCGAACGGGGAGCAGCCCAGAGTCTTAATCAGCATTAGCATCAGGAGAACGGTCTGGAAAGGCCGGCAGTAAAGGGTGATAGCCCCGTATCTGAAGATGTTAGTGTTGTGAACTCGACGAGTAGGGCGGGACACGTGTTATCCTGTCTGAATATGGGGGGACCATCCTCCAAGGCTAAATACTCCTGATTGACCGATAGTGAACCAGTACCGTGAGGGAAAGGCGAAAAGAACCCCGGCGAGGGGAGTGAAATAGAACCTGAAACCGTGTACGTACAAGCAGTGGGAGCCTTGATTTATCAGGGTGACTGCGTACCTTTTGTATAATGGGTCAGCGACTTATATTCTGTAGCAAGGTTAACCGTATAGGGGAGCCGTAGGGAAACCGAGTCTTAACTGGGCGAATAAGTTGCAGGGTATAGACCCGAAACCCGGTGATCTAGCCATGGGCAGGTTGAAGGTTGGGTAACACTAACTGGAGGACCGAACCGACTAATGTTGAAAAATTAGCGGATGACTTGTGGCTGGGGGTGAAAGGCCAATCAAACCGGGAGATAGCTGGTTCTCCCCGAAAGCTATTTAGGTAGCGCCTCGTGAACTCATCTTCGGGGGTAGAGCACTGTTTCGACTAGGGGGTCATCCCGACTTACCAACTCGATGCAAACTACGAATACCGAAGAATGTTATCACGGGAGACACACGGCGGGTGCTAACGTTCGTCGTGAAGAGGGAAACAACCCAGACCGCCAGCTAAGGTCCCAAAGTCATAGTTAAGTGGGAAACGAAGTGGGAAGGCTCAGACAGCCAGGATGTTGGCTTAGAAGCAGCCATCATTTAAAGAAAGCGTAATAGCTCACTGGTCGAGTCGGCCTGCGCGGAAGATGTAACGGGGCTAAACTATGCACCGAAGCTGCGGCAGCGATATGTAAATATTGTTGGGTAGGGGAGCGTTCTGTAAGCCTGTGAAGGTGTGCTGTGAGGCATGCTGGAGGTATCAGAAGTGCGAATGCTGACATAAGTAACGATAATGCGGGTGAAAAACCCGCACGCCGGAAGACCAAGGGTTCCTGTCCAACGTTAATCGGGGCAGGGTGAGTCGACCCCTAAGGCGAGGCAGAAATGCGTAGTCGATGGGCAACGGGTTAATATTCCCGTACTGGTGATAATTGCGATGGGGGGACGGAGAAGGTTAGGCTGGCCGGGCGACGGTTGTCCCGGTTTAAGGATGTAGGCAGGTGAATTAGGCAAATCCGGTTCACTATATGCTGAGGTCTGATGACGAGTCACTACGGTGGCGAAGTAGCTTATACCCCGCTTCCAGGAAAAGCCTCTAAGCTCTAGATTATCATTAATCGTACCCCAAACCGACACAGGTGGTCAGGTAGAGAATACTCAGGCGCTTGAGAGAACTCGGGTGAAGGAACTAGGCAAAATGGTGCCGTAACTTCGGGAGAAGGCACGCTGGCATTAGGTGAAATGGTTTACCCATGGAGCTGAAGCCAGTCGCAGATACCAGCTGGCTGCAACTGTTTATTAAAAACACAGCACTGTGCAAACACGAAAGTGGACGTATACGGTGTGACGCCTGCCCGGTGCTGGAAGGTTAATTGATGGGGTTATCCGTAAGGAGAAGCTCTTGATCGAAGCCCCAGTAAACGGCGGCCGTAACTATAACGGTCCTAAGGTAGCGAAATTCCTTGTCGGGTAAGTTCCGACCTGCACGAATGGCGTAATGATGGCCAGGCTGTCTCCACCCGAGACTCAGTGAAATTGAACTCGCTGTGAAGATGCAGTGTACCCGCGGCAAGACGGAAAGACCCCGTGAACCTTTACTATAGCTTGACACTGAACATTGAGCCTTGATGTGTAGGATAGGTGGGAGGCTTTGAAGCGTGGACGCCAGTCTGCGTGGAGCCAACCTTGAAATACCACCCTTTAATGTTTGATGTTCTAACGTCGCCCCGTTATCCGGGGTGCGGACAGTGTCTGGTGGGTAGTTTGACTGGGGCGGTCTCCTCCCAAAGAGTAACGGAGGAGCACGAAGGTTGGCTAAGCATGGTCGGACATCATGCGGTTAGTGCAAAGGCATAAGCCAGCTTGACTGCGAGAGTGACAGCTCGAGCAGGTACGAAAGTAGGTCTTAGTGATCCGGTGGTTCTGAATGGAAGGGCCATCGCTCAACGGATAAAAGGTACTCCGGGGATAACAGGCTGATACCGCCCAAGAGTTCATATCGACGGCGGTGTTTGGCACCTCGATGTCGGCTCATCACATCCTGGGGCTGAAGTAGGTCCCAAGGGTACGGCTGTTCGCCGTTTAAAGTGGTACGCGAGCTGGGTTTAGAACGTCGTGAGACAGTTCGGTCCCTATCTGCCGTGGGCGTTGGAAGATTGAAAGGGGCTGCTCCTAGTACGAGAGGACCGGAGTGGACGCACCACTGGTGTTCGGGTTGTCATGCCAATGGCATTGCCCGGTAGCTAAGTGCGGAAGAGATAACCGCTGAAAGCATCTAAGCGGGAAACTTGCCTTGAGATGAGTCTTCCCTGACTCTTTAAGGGTCCTAAAGGAACGTTTAAGACTAAGACGTTGATAGGTTGGGTGTGTAAGCGTAGCGATACGTTGAGCTAACCAATACTAATGAACCGTGAGGCTTAACCTGACAACACCGAAGGTGTTTTAGAGATTGAGAGATTAAGTTGATTCAATAGCGAGTGAGAAGCCGAAAGGTGAAGGACACAGCAGCTTGTTCAGGATTGATATTCTGGTTTAAGAAAAAACTTAAACGGGAATAAACAGAATTTGTCTGGCGGCAATAGCGCGGTGGTCCCACCTGACCCCATGCCGAACTCAGTAGTGAAACGCCGTAGCGCCGATGGTAGTGTGGGGTCTCCCCATGTGAGAGTAGGGAACTGCCAGACATTAAATTAGCCGAGAAGCCACCCATTGGGTGGCTTTTTTGCGTTTGGGAAATTGAAATCGCCGAAAGGTGTATGAAAAAATGGCCTTCTCGTTAGCAAAATCTGGGGCGGCACTCACCAACGGCCTAAAAGCGCCGAATATCCCTGTGCTTCCCGCCTCATTTCACTGTCAATCGAGTTAGCCCCCGTGAGATCTGGTGAATAAAAGCACTTTAACGGCGAATCTCTGATCTGACATAATCGATCAATCTTAACTGCTTTGTTCTTACTCTCTGAACGCCTCTATTTAAAAGCTATCTCGGGATAGCAGCCGAATATCCCTCAACTTCCCGTCTTATAAACGGTGTTTTCACTATTAGTAATGAAGTTGTCACTGTATTGAGTGAAAATCGATCACCATATTGACCTTACTCGCCTTATAGCCTAACCAAGCAGTAAAGAATGCCTCTATTACATGCATGTTTTTTCTTCACTAAGCCATTACTTAGCAAACTTATCACGGTGAATGGCAGAAAATTTGATGGAGATAGTCAGACTGGCCTAGAAAAGTCACAAAAAGGAATAATAAGTTCCGTAAGATAACCTGCAAGATATTTGATATACTGCACTTGAGTCAGTCAAACCAATGCTAAACTAGCATAGTCGACAACAATATTGTTGTTATCAATTTCGTAGGGAATCCGGTACGTGGCTAAAAGAACCTATTCTGTTCGGTACATTGCAGGCGAGCCTGCAAAACGTATTCAGCCTATGCCAATCCATATGCTAGGAGATTCTCTTCCTATTGGTCTTCCTCTATTTCCTGCGGGTGAAACGCTGGATGTGGTTACGTGGAATATTTATAAGCAGCAGCGACCCAATTGGAAATCTACTTTAGCTGAACTCGTCAAAGAAAAGAAATTACTCTTGCTTCAAGAAGCTCAAATGTCACCTGAATTGGTTTCTTTCGCTGCATCACATCAGTTGATAGCAGACCAAGTCCCAGCTTTACCTTTTTCTCCTCACCCATCAGGGGTAATGACCCTCGCGACAGCTCACCCTATCTATTGTTGCCCATTACGAGAAAAAGAACCGTTATTACGTTTAGCTAAATCGGCTTTGATCACGGTTTATCCATTGCCTAATGGCAAGCACTTAATGGTCGCGAATGTGCATGCAATCAACTTTAGTTTTGGGGTTGATGTGTATACGAAGCAATTGAGTAAGTTAGGTTCGCATATTAGCAAACATGTTGGCCCCGTTATTCTCGCGGGGGACTTTAATGCATGGAGCCGTCAGCGAGTAAATGCATTGAAACGCTTTATTCGTTCAGTTGGTTTGAAGGAAGTTCTCTACGATTCAGATTTACGGACAAAAGCGTTTGGTCGTCCATTAGACTTTATGTTTTACCGCGGCTTAAAACTGAAAGAAAGCCACGTATTACAGACGGATGCATCAGACCATAACCCTATCATTACCCAATTTAAATTAACTAAGTAATGCCTTTTTAAGATTATCCCACCTTATTTATCCCTGTAATTATTGTAGATTTTATTCTCTATTTTACGGAGATTCATACCTTGAAACGACTATTACCCATCGCTTTACTATTTTGTATGCCTTATGCATTAGGAAAAAATAACCTTGATTTGGCAAAACAGGCTGAACAATTACCTAGCCTTGTTGTTTATGATTCATCTTATCGCCAGATAGATTACCCCAATGGGGATGTTCCTAGCCGTTACGGTGTCTGTTCTGATGTTGTGATCCGCAGTTATCGTAAACTGGGTATTGATCTTCAAAAACAGCTTCATGAAGATATAAAGAAGAATTTTAGCCAGTATCCAAGCCAAAAGATGTGGGGGCTTCGTAAACCTGATACCAATATTGATCATCGGCGAGTACCTAACTTAGAAACCTTTTTTGCTCGAAAAGGTACCGTTAAACCCATTACGTTAAAAGGGGATGATTATTTACCCGGCGATATCGTTTCATGGCGTTTAGATAATGGGCGTCCACATATAGGAATTGTGACATCCATCAAAGCATCGAATAGTCAATACTACCTAGTGATGCACAATATTGGATATGGACAAGTCGCCGAGGACGTCTTGTTTAAATGGAAGATAGTTGGACATTATTCATATTAATATTTTTATTTCAATGAGTTGTACTGGAATTATATTTTATCATTTATGAATGTGTCACTTTTCTTTTACCGGAGAAAGCACTTTAATATCTCAAAGTGATTAGTTTTTTTTGTTGATTTTCGAATTATATGCAATTTATTGTATTGGTTGTTATTGGCATTAAACTATATTTATTAAGTGTAAAGCACGGCGATGAGCAGGTTTTATTTATCGAGCTGTTTTATTTCTTAAGGATTTTAAATCATGAAAAATATAGTTATTGTGGGTGGTGGTACTGGCGGTACCATGTTAGCTAATATTTTGGCTAGAAAACTTAATAAAGACATTTTTTCTCAAAAAATAAAAATAACGTTAATAACAGATAATCCGATACATTATTATAAACCTGCATTTATGTATGTGGCTTTTAATATGTTCTTTAAAGAAGAACTAAGCCGACCTGAGCGTGAATTATTAAGGCCAGAAATTGATTTAGTCATTGATAAAGTTGAATCATTTGATTTTAAAAATAAAGAATTGCATTCAAAAAATAATAAAAAATACAACTATGACTATTTAGTTGTTGCCACAGGATGTATCCCTAGACCTGAGCGCATTGAAGGATTAAAGGAAATGGGGAACCATTTTTATGCCTATGATGCCTCGCGTAAATTAGCCGATCAATTATCTAAGATTGAAAAAGGTCGTATTTTTATTACCGTTTCATTTCCAGAAACACCAAACGTTCCCCATCAATGTGGTATAGCACCGATGGAAACAACACTCATGATTGATGAGTTTTTACGTAAACGTCGGGTTAGGGATAATATTGAAATTGTTTATACCTATCCAACAGTTGCACAATTACTGCGTAACTGTTTATTCATGCAGCAGCCTGTTTGTGAAGTCATTCCTGAGGTATTTGTTACTAGAAATATTAAAGCTCAACGAGGATTCACTTTAAATAAAGTCGACCCAGATAAGAAATTGGCTTATTCCAAAGAAGGGGATGAGCAGCCTTTCGATTTATTAATTAGTACACCACCTATTACAGCGGTAGAGGCGGTCGTAAATACCGGATTAAGTGAACATAATAATGGTGAAGGTTGGTTACCAACTGATCATGAAACTATGCAAGTCTATGGTGTTGAAGGTGTTTATGTTATAGGTGACACCGTTGATTTACCAATTAGCAAAGCGGGCGGTAGCTGCCATAACCAAGCTGCCATTATCGCTGATAATATTTGTGGTGAGTTAATTTATGGCTACCCTGCGGCTATTTATGATGGCCGAGTACAGGCTGTTGCTCAAATGGGATTAACGGCGGGTATGCCTTTGCAATATGATTACAAGCACGATGTTATTCCGACTCCGCCAACGAAACTCGGTGGATTACTAAGAAATGGCTTCAATAGAGGTATTTATTGGGCAGCAATCCGTGGCTTAGTTTAATAAGGAATTAAAAATGTCGAATAATGAAAGTCAAAGTAAACTGGTTGAACTGTTAAGTTCAGAATCCGGTAATCATCTTGCCGAAAAATTAGCACCGTTATTACATTTAAATCGCCTAGACAATATTGTGGATCTGCTTTCACTAGTGTCCGACCTTGTCGATATATTAGATAACAGTACTGTAGAACGATTATCAAATTCTTTTGAAGATACTTTAGTGCCTGTATGGGAATTAGGTACTGCCTACAATATGGCAAAAATGGAAGGAATACATGATAGTAAAAATCCTAACTTTCGCTCAGTGTATGGATTATTAAAAGATCCAAATACATTACGTGGAATTACGACACTTTTGCGAACGATGCAAATTGTCGGATCTCGATTATCTCAATCCCAAGGAGGGTAATTTTTCGGAGGTGGTATGAGTTTAGATATAAAAACGTTCTTTCGAATCACGGGAAATTCATAGTCACTATAACGCGCAGGATCATTTAGGTTCATTGGCATCGCCAATTTATCAAACATCGACTTGTGTACCCCAAATATAGGTTTTGTAGACATTGCTGCGGTGAGTTTGTGGAATTGTGAGTTGTAGGCGCAGCATCCTGCCAGTATGACTCATTCGACCTATACTCGGGAAGAAAGGCGACAATATGGCATTAGTGATGGGCAGATTCGGTTATCTATTGGCTTAGAAAATGTCGATGAGTTAATTGCAGATATTGAACAGGCGCTTGTATCAGTGTGATGTAGCAGAACTAACGGTTCCATAAAATCGAAAATCATTATAAAAAACAGCCCTAGATCTGCTCGATGTAGGGCTGGTTTATTGATCTCTTAATGAAGAGGGATCAGCGTTTTTGGTAATAACGCATCGCAAAGAAGGTGATACTGAGTAAAGCCACCCACACAAAGCCCACAATCAGTGCCACTTGCGTATCTTTAAAGAAGCCTAATAAAGCGATAACAAACACCATAAATGCGATGGTGATTGCTGGACCTACAGGCCAGAAAGGTACAGGGAATTTCAGTTTTTTGATTTCTTCTTGGCTCATCTTACGGCGCATTGCCACTTGAGACAGTAAGATCATTAACCAGACCCATACCGTCGCGAAGGTCGCAATTGATGCGATGATCACAAAGATTTTTTCTGGTACCAGGTAGTTCAGATAAACACCTAATAACATCACAACGGACATGACCAGAACCGTCACCCATGGCACACCGCTTTTGGTCAGTTTGGTAAAGACCTTAGGCGCTTGACCATCTTGAGCCATACCATACATCATGCGGCCTGCACCAAAAATATCACTGTTGATAGCGGAAATTGCTGCCGTTATCACGACGATATTCAGGATATTTGCTGCGGATTGAATGCCTAAGCTATCGAAGATTTGGACAAATGGACTGCCGTTTTGACCAATTTGGTTCCATGGATAGATACACATCAGGATAAATAGCGTTAATCCATAGAATAATAGAATACGGATAGGTACAGCATTGATAGCTTTAGGGATTGTTTTTTCAGGATCTTGGGCTTCACTTGCTGTGATACCAATCACCTCAATACCACCAAAAGCAAACATGACTATTGCGAGAGAGGCAATCACCCCTTCAATGCCATTTGGCATAAATCCGCCATGTTCCCACAAGTTTTGGATGCCCACTTCATGGCTAGTTTCTTGACCAAAGCCGTAAATCATCAAGAAGGCACCGCCGACAATCATGGCTATAATGGCGCTGACTTTAATAATCGATAGCCAGAATTCCATTTCACCGAAAATCTTAACGTGGCAAAGATTGAGCGCGCTAATAAATAGCACGATACTCAATACCCACACCCATTGGTCGACATGAGGGAACCAGAAGCCCATGTACATCCCGAAGGCAGTAATATCGGCTAAACAGACCACTAGCATTTCAAACACGTAGTTCCAGCCTGTTAAAAAACCAGCGAGAGGACCCATATAATGACTTGCGTAGTGAGAGAATGAACCTGGGACTGGATGATGAACCGCCATTTCACCGAGAGCGCGCATCACCATAAATACTGCTGCACCACCTAACATGTAGGCAAGTAACACCGCGGGACCCGCCGCCTGAATCGCAGACGCAGAACCGTAGAATAGCCCAGTACCAATCGCTGACCCTAAGGCCATAAAGCGAATGTGCCTGACACTCAGCCCCTTTCTGAGTTGATTTTGTTCACTACTTTGCATGGCTTTTCCTGTCATTAACTTTATTTCGAAATATTGTACCGAATATTGTTTCGGTTTCGTTGTTTGAGTTGACGTACTTTCCTGAACGCAGGGTGACTACATTATCACAAAGTGCATTGCCCGCGAGATAGATATCTGCAATATAATATGCGCCAAATGGAATCCTCTAGGAGCAATATGAAATACCCAATTAATGAAATCTTCCAAACTTTACAGGGGGAAGGTGTTTTTACTGGCGTCCCTGCTGTTTTTATTCGTTTGCAAGGCTGTCCAGTTGGCTGTAGTTGGTGCGATACCAAACAGACCTGGGACAAAGAGCCCGCGAAGGAGTCCACATTGGGTGATATTGCATTAAAAACACAAGACAGTGATTTATGGGCAATGTCCGATGCCGAAAGCTTAATCCAACTGATGCAACAAAACGGCTATACCGCAAAACACATCGTGATAACGGGCGGAGAGCCATGCATTTATGATTTAACGACCTTAACGCAATCCCTTGAAGCTAACGGGTTTCAATGCCAGATTGAAACCAGCGGCACTTACCCAATCATCTGCACTGAAAATACGTGGGTCACTGTCTCGCCGAAAGTGGGGATGAAAGGGGGATTGCAAGTGCTCGAACAGGCGATTAATCGTGCCAATGAAATCAAGCATCCTGTGGCGCGTGAAAAAGATATTGAAGCCCTTGACCTGCTATTATCTTTGCGAACTCAAGGTGAGCTACCGATTGTGGCGCTTCAGCCTATTAGCCAAAAAGTATCAGCGACCAAGCTATGTATCGATACCTGCATTCAACGTAATTGGCGGCTATCCATTCAAACCCATAAATACCTGAATATTCAGTAATCATGATGTCCTTGAGCTGTAGGTGATAACTTACAGCTCAGCAACTATTTGGTTTAGGCTTCTCCGCGATACACGCAGCCTGCATTGCAGGTTTCTTTAACCGTTATGGCGCTTAATAATGGCAATAGTGGCTTGGTTTGCTGCCAAATCCAGCGAGCAAGCACTTCACTGGTTGGGTTTTCTAACCCTTCAATCTCATTTAAATAGTGATGGTCTAGACGCTCATAGATAGGTTTAAAGGCGCTTTTCACATCAGCAAAATCCATGATCCATCCCGTATGCGCATCAATTTCACCCGTGATTTCTAAGCGCACCATGAAAGAGTGCCCATGCAGACGACCACATTTATGCCCCTCAGGTACATGAGGAAGGCGGTGTGCTGCTTCAAAGTGAAAATCTTTGTAGATGGTTGTGCTCATAAATTTCTCCTTACTAATGTTTAGTAGCGTATTCTACTGTTATTTTTACTCAAAATGTCGTTATTTATCGATTTCTGTCTAATCTTTTTATTCGATATTCATCATCGAATATTTTCTTTAGGATTTTTAGCTATTAGTTATGGCTATAGTTTCTTATCTTCCTAGTTATGGCTGTTATAACCTTTATCTTCATTTGGGATAGAGAATGGCATAAATAACGTTTTATTGACTATTCAATGATGGATCACGTTGGAGTGACAAAATAATGCAAAACAAGCAACCTCCATTATCAGCATTACCGATTTCGACGGAGCAATTAGGGCGCTTACAAACCGCAGTGGGGGATTATTCATCCCATCAACTGGCTTGGTTATCTGGCTATTTGTGGGGCATGGTAAATCAAAACAGTACGCTGAGCGAGCCTGTGGTTGCAAGCAATGCGCCTCAAGAAACCGTGACCATTATTTCAGCCTCCCAAACGGGTAATGCCCGTCGTTTAGCTGAGCAGCTTCGAGAAAAACTACTGAGTGAGAAAATCAGTGCCAATTTAGTCAATGCTGGCGATTACAAGTTTAAGCAGATCAACCAAGAGAAAGTGTTGATCGTCGTGGCATCCACCCAAGGTGAAGGGGAGCCAGCCGAAGAGGCCGTTGCATTACATAAATATTTGAACTCGAAGAAAGCCCCTGATCTTTCAACCGCCCATTATGCGGTTTTTGCACTTGGCGATTCTTCTTATGAGCATTTTTGCCAAGCAGGAAAAGATTTCGATAGCCAGTTTGCGAAGCTCGGGGCGAGTGCGTTGCTTCCTCGGGTCGATGCGGATGTTGAATATCAAACATTGGCAGACGAATGGGTAAGCTCGTTGACGCAGGTTTTAAAAGCGCGAGTTCCCGCTCAATCAGATAGCCAGCTCATCAATACTCAATCTGGCAGTGTGAATCAGCTCGATTCTTCCCCATACACCAAAACGGCACCTCTAACCTCGACGTTGTTGAGTAATCAAAAGATAACAGGCCGGGGTTCTGACAAAGATGTGCGCCATATTGAGATTGACTTGGGGGATTCCGGTTTACGCTATCAACCGGGAGATGCTCTTGGTGTATGGTTTGATAATGACCCTGCAATAGTGGATGAGCTGATTAGCCTGCTATGGCTACAGGGGGATGAGGACGTATTTATTGGTCAACAGCGCCATTCGCTGCGTGATGCGTTAACTTACCAACTGGAGCTGACCCAAAACACCCATTTGATCGTCGAGAAATACGCGCAATTATCCAAAGACGATAGCTTATTAGGCTTGATCAGCGATAAGCCAGCCATTATGCAGTATGCGCAAACTACGCCTATTGTCGATATGGTACGCCAAGCGGCAGCTCAACCAAGTGCGCAAGAATTTGTGGATTTACTGCGACCGTTAACGCCGCGTTTGTATTCCATTTCTTCTTCACAGGCGGAAGCGACTGATGAAGTCCATGCCACCGTTGGTGTTGTACGCTATGAGATTGATGGCCGTCCAAGAACAGGGGGCGCTTCTGGCTTTTTAGCGGATCGTCTCAATGAGGGGGACGAACTGCGGGTGTTTATTGAACATAATGATAATTTCCGCCTCCCCGCAGACTCAAATACGCCCGTGATTATGATTGGTCCGGGAACCGGTATTGCCCCATTCCGCGCTTTCTTACAACAGCGTGATAACGACGGTAGCGAAGGTAAAAACTGGCTGTTTTTCGGCAATCCGCACTTTGTTGACGATTTCTTATATCAAGTGGAATGGCAGCGTTATGTCAAAGACGGTTTGCTGACTCATATTTCATTAGCGTGGTCGCGGGATCAGGCTGAAAAAGTGTATGTACAAGACAAATTGCGCGAACAAGGCAGTGAAGTGTGGGACTGGATCCAACAAGGCGCACATATTTATGTGTGTGGGGATGCAAACCGTATGGCGAAAGACGTGGAACAAGCATTATTGGATATCATCAGCGAGCACGGACACATGGATGAAGAGCAAGCGGATGACTTTTTAAGTGAGCTGCGTGTGATGCGCCGTTATCAGAGGGACGTTTATTAATGAGCAATGAACATCAAAAAGCTGCACCTCAGCCGGCCTTAGTGGTTGAAGGCAAGCTCGCTGACAGCGAGCGGATGAAGCAGCAAAGTAACTATTTACGAGGCACTATCAAAGACGATCTCAAAAACGGCTTAACGGGCGGTTTTGACGGAGACAACTTCTTGCTGATCCGTTTTCACGGAATGTATCAACAAGATGATAGAGACATTCGCGCAGAGCGAGCAGAGCAGAAGCTAGAACCGCGTCATGCCATGATGCTGCGTTGTCGCTTACCGGGGGGCATTATTACCCCGAAACAGTGGCTCGATATTGATAAATTTGCCTCTGAGCACACCTTGTACGGCAGCATTCGTATAACTAACCGTCAAACATTCCAGTTTCACGGTATTCTCAAAGGGGATGTGAAGCCGGCGCATCAAATGCTCAGTCATGTGGGGCTGGATGCGTTAGCGACCGCCAATGACGTAAACCGTAACGTACTGTGTACTTCTAACCCCGTGCAGTCTGAATTGCATCAGCAAGCCTATGAATGGGCGAAAAAAATCTCTGAGCATTTGCTACCTCGCACCAGTGCGTATGCAGAAATTTGGCTGGATAAAGAAAAAATTGTGACTACCGATGAAGAGCCCATTCTCGGGGAAACCTATCTGCCAAGAAAATTCAAAACCACCGTGGTGATCCCACCATTAAATGATGTGGATCTTCATGCCAATGATATGAACTTTGTGGCCATTGCTGAAGAAGGGCAATTGATCGGTTTCAACGTGCTGGTGGGCGGTGGGTTAGCCATGACTCACGGAGATACCAACACGTTCCCACGTCTTGCCAGTGAATTTGGTTTTATTCCCTTAGATAAAACCTTGGCAATTGCTGAAGCGATAGTCACTACGCAGCGTGATTGGGGAAACCGAACTGATCGTAAAAATGCCAAAACCAAATACACCCTTGAGCGAGTTGGGATTGAGGTGTTTAAGGCCGAAGTGGAAGAACGTGCTGGCGTGCAGTTTGAAGCTATTCGTCCTTACCAATTTACGGAGCGTGGTGATCAAATTGGCTGGTTAAAAGGCATTGATAACCGCTGGCATTTAACCTTGTTTGTGGAGAATGGGCGCTTAATCGACTTAGCGGATAAACCGTTAAAAACGGGTGTCGCCGAGATCGCTAAAATCCATAAAGGCGATTTTCGCCTGACGGCCAATCAGAACTTAATTGTGGCGGGGATTGCGGAAGAGGACAAAGCGGCAATCGAGAAAATTGCCATTGAGCACGGTTTGATGAGCAGTGAAGTGACGCGTCAGCGTGAAAACTCGATGGCCTGTGTTTCTTTTCCAACCTGTCCGTTAGCGATGGCGGAAGCGGAGCGCTTTTTGCCGGAGTTTGTCACGCAAGTTGAAAACATCATGGCGGCGCATCATGTGGCGGATGAGCATATTGTTTTACGTGTAACTGGCTGCCCAAATGGTTGTGGTCGCGCGATGCTGGCGGAAGTGGGGCTGGTGGGTAAAGCCCTTGACCGTTATAACCTACATTTAGGCGGGAACCGCATCGGTACGCGTATTCCTCGGATGTATAAGGAAAATATCAGCAGCGCAGAGATTTTAGCCATCATGAATGAGTTGATTGGTCGCTGGGCGGCTGAACGTCAACCGAATGAAGGTTTTGGTGACTACCTGATCCGCGCTAATGTCGTGAAGCCGGTACTCAATTCTGCTATCGATTTTTACGAGGTCAAGGAGGCGGTATGAGCCGACTTCAATTAACGCAAGTTCAGCCGTTAGATAAACAGGCGCAGGCCGCTTATTTAGCGGAGTTCAACGCGAAACTTGAAGAAATGACCGCGCTAGCTCGCATTGAATGGGCGGTTGAGCATCTTCCTGCTGAATTTGTGCTGTCATCAAGCTTTGGCATCCAAGGTGCTCTGGCGCTGCACTTAGTCACACAAGTGGTGCCAAACATTCCAGTGATTTTAACGGATACTGGCTATCTGTTTCCCGAAACCTATCAATTTATTGAACAGTTAACGGAACGGTTAAACTTAAACTTGAAAGTGTACCGAGCGGCGACCAGCCCTGCATGGCAAGAAGCCATTCATGGTCAATTGTGGACTCAAGGCGTTGAGGGAATTGAGCGTTATAACCAATTAAACAAAGTGGAGCCTATGACGCGGGCGCTGCATGAATTGCAGGCGCAAAGCTGGTTTTCAGGATTAAGACGAGAACAATCGGCGAGCCGTGCGGCGTTACCCGTACTGAGCATTGGACGCGGGATCTTTAAAATACTGCCAGTGATTGATTGGAATAATAAAGAGGTTTATCAATATCTGACCAAACATAATTTACCCTACCATCCATTATGGGAAAAAGGGTATTTATCAGTGGGAGATACGCATACTAGCCGTCCGTGGGAACCGGGGATGAGTGAAGAACAGACCCGTTTCTTTGGATTAAAGCGTGAATGCGGACTGCATGAAAATTAATGCTTTTTAAGAAAAACTAAAGACTTCGTTTAAATAATTAATTACTTGCATTACTAATAAGTAGAAAGCTAATTTATTTGTTTAATAACAAAGGGATGCCTTTATCTAAAATAAGGGTGTCCCTTTGTTTTTCATTTATGTCAAATCGCGGAAGATAGGCTTAATTTACTGGGTTTTCCCCACTTTATTTAGCTTATGCCTTTCTGTTCCTATTCATGCTTTTTTGTCATTTCAAAGTGACCAATTCAGGCCATATAGTCAATTTCATTGCTCTTATAATTAAAATGCTGGATGGAAGCGACATATGGATTACCTACCTTTATTTGTGAGTGTGCGAGAAAGACAAGTTGTCTTGATTGGCGGCGGTATCGTTGCGGCACGTAAAGCCGAATTATTATTGAAAGCCCATGCCTCGCTGGTGGTGATTTCCCCTGAACTTTGCGAAAGCCTGCAATCGGCTTATCAGCAAAAACAATTGCACTGGGTGCAGCAGCCTTATCAGGCTTATCACCTTGATGATGCTTACTTGGTGATTGCTGCCACGGATGACCAAGCGCTCAATGAGAAAGTTTTTCATGATGCGCAGCAGCGCCATATTTTTGTCAATGTGGTGGATGACCAGCCCCTATGTTCCTTTATTGTTCCCTCGATTATCGACCGTTCTCCCATTATGGTGGCGATTTCATCGGGTGGAACCGCGCCTGTCTTAGCCAAATTATTACGGGAAAAACTGGAAACCTTGTTGCCGACATCACTGGGCAAAATGGCGGAGATTGCAGGGCGTTGGCGTGAGCGTGTAAAACAGAATTTGACCAAACTCAGTGAGCGTAAACGTTTTTGGGAATTGAGTTTTAACGGACGCTTTGCTTCTTTAGTGGAAAGTGGACAACTGGATGATGCTGAGAAACAACTTGAGCAACAGCTAGCGAAGCTGGATAACCAAGGGGAGTTGACCTTAGTGGGGGCAGGGCCGGGAGATGCGGGGCTATTAACACTCAAAGGGTTGAGAGTACTGCAAAATGCGGATGTGGTGCTGTATGACCATTTGGTGAGCACGGAAATCCTTGATCTTGTTCGCCGTGATGCAGACAAAGTCTGTGTGGGTAAACGAGCAGGAAATCACAGCGTTTCCCAAGAGGAAACCAATCAGTTGATCGTCAACTATGCTCAGCAAGGTAAAAAGGTGGTGCGCTTAAAAGGGGGCGATCCGTTTATTTTTGGTCGTGGCGGTGAGGAGTTGCAAGTTGCTGCCGAGGCCAACATTCCTTTTCAAGTCGTACCCGGCATCACCGCAGCTATTGGTGCGGCAGCTTATGCGGGGATCCCGCTGACCCACCGAGAACACGCGCAGAGTATTACGTTTATTACCGGACATTGCCGACAAGAGGGCGCGGAGTTGGATTGGCAAGCATTAGCACGCGGCCACCAAACATTGGCTATCTACATGGGCACCGTAACAGCCGCAAATATTCGTCAGCAGCTTATTCAATATGGACGTCATCGAGATACCCCCGTTGCGGTGATTGGCTGTGGGACTCGGCAAAATCAAAAAGTGATCGTCGGGGCTTTGCATGAATTGGAGTCATTGGCTCAGCAAGCGCCAGCGCCTGCATTAATCGTCATTGGTGAAGTGGCGGCATTACATCAACAGCTGGCATGGTTTGGTCAGCAATCCGAAACCATCCAATGGCGCTCAGCCGTGCTGGAATTGGCTTAATCGAGGAGTAAATCGTGAACGAAAAAAAATTAACCCACTTACAGCAATTAGAAGCGGAAAGTATTCATATTATTCGTGAAGTGGCGGCGGAATTTGCGAATCCCGTGATGCTCTATTCCATCGGTAAAGACTCATCTGTGATGCTGCATTTGGCTCGAAAAGCGTTTTATCCTGGCACGATCCCTTTTCCTTTGCTGCATGTGGATACCGGATGGAAATTTCGTGAAATGTACCAGTTCCGAGATGAGACGGCGAAAAAATACGGTTTTGAATTATTGATCCACCGAAACCCAGAAGGGGAGCGTTTAGGCATTAATCCGTTTGTTCATGGTAGCGCGAAACATACCGATATCATGAAAACTGAGGGCTTAAAGCAGGCGCTAGATAAATATGGCTTTGATGCCGCGTTCGGTGGCGCTCGGCGTGATGAAGAAAAATCACGGGCAAAAGAACGAATTTATTCATTCCGTGACCGCTCCCACCGCTGGGATCCGAAAAACCAACGACCGGAGCTTTGGCACAATTACAACGGACAAATTAATAAAGGGGAAAGTATCCGAGTTTTCCCGCTATCCAATTGGACTGAACTGGATATTTGGCAATATATCTACTTGGAAAACATCGATATTGTCCCACTCTATTTTGCAGATGAACGCCCTGTGATTGAGCGTGATGGCACCTTAATCATGGTGGACGATGGGCGCATTGAGTTAAAAGCCGGTGAAGTTATTGCCAAGAAAAAAGTGCGTTTTCGCACATTAGGCTGCTGGCCATTGACGGGGGCAGTGCCGTCGAATGCCAGCACGCTACCAGAAATTATCGAAGAGATGTTGCTATCCACCACCAGTGAACGCCAAGGGCGTTTGATTGATAGTGACCAATCCGCCTCTATGGAGCTGAAAAAGCGCCAAGGCTATTTTTAATCAATCGGTGAGGAACAACATCATGGCTGAATTAGCGTATAACGATGCAATGGCGCATCAAATTCAACAGCAAGGTGGCGTAGAAGCTTACTTGCAGGCTCAGCAACATAAGGGGTTATTGCGGTTTCTCACCTGCGGCAACGTAGATGATGGAAAAAGTACCTTGATTGGGCGCTTGCTGCATGACACTCAACAAATCTACCAAGACCAATTATCGGTTTTACAGAGCGACAGTAAGCGGATTGGTACTCAAGGTGAGAAGTTGGATCTGGCCTTGCTGGTGGATGGGTTAGCGGCTGAACGCGAACAGGGGATCACCATCGATGTGGCGTATCGCTATTTTTCGACGGAAAAACGTAAATTTATCATCGCGGATACCCCCGGACATGAACAATATACCCGCAATATGGCGACAGGTGCATCAACGTGCTCACTCTCTATTCTGCTGATCGATGCTCGAAAAGGCATTCAAGAGCAAACGCGACGCCACAGTTTTATTAGTACGCTATTGGGGATCCGCCATTTGATCGTCGCGGTGAATAAGATGGACCTGGTGGATTATAGCCAGTCCGTGTTTGATAAAATACAGCAAGATTACCAGCAATTTGCTCAGCAACTTCCGGTAGATTTAAACGTCTGGTTTGTACCAATTTCTGCACTGGATGGGGATAACATCGTATCACCAAGCGAGAATTTGCCATGGTATCAAGGGGAAACGTTATTGTCGTTGCTGGAAACGGTGCAAGTCACTCAGACGGCCGCTGACCAACCATTGCGCTTCCCTGTGCAATATGTGAATCGCCCCAATCTAGATTTCCGCGGCTACAGTGGCACGGTGTCATCGGGGGTTGTACAGGTGGGGCAACGCGTGAAAGTGCTACCTTCAGGAAGCGTTTCAACCATCAAAGAGATTGTGACATTTTCCGGTAATCAGCCTTCAGCACTGGCGGGTGAGGCGATTACGATTGTACTGAGCGATGAAATTGATATCAGTCGCGGCGATTTAATTGTCGCTGAAAATGAGGCGCTGCTTGCGAGTCAGCATGCGTTAGTGGATGTGGTGTGGATGTCAGAGCAGCCACTGGTGCAAGGTCAACAAGTGGATATTAAAGTGGCAGGCAAGCGAAGCCGAGGCAAAGTTGAAAACATTCAATATCAAGTGGATGTGAATAACTTAACTCAGAAAGTGGCAACAGAACTGCCATTGAACGGCATTGGTTTGGTGGAGTTTTCATTTGATGAGCCGCTACTACTGGAAAATTATCAAAGCAATGGCGATACCGGTGGGATGATTTTAATTGATAGGCTAACGAATGTGACTGTGGGGGCAGGGCTAGTTCGAGAAGCGCAACCCGAAGAAACGGTACACCGTGGTGAATTTAGCCAATTCGAAATTGAGCTTAACCAACTGATCCGCCGCCACTTCCCACACTGGGGTGCCCGTGATGTGTTAGGTGGGAAGTAACGTTATGGATACATTGGAAAATCAGCCACCCGAAAATATTGTTTGGCATTCCCATAATGTGACTCGGCAATGGCGAGAGCAGCACAATGGTCACAAAGGTGCGGTGCTGTGGTTGACGGGCTTATCGGGATCGGGAAAGTCCACGTTGGCAGGGGCAATAGAGACTAAATTGGCGAACTTGGGGATCAAAACCTATCTTCTTGATGGGGATAATGTTCGCCATGGATTGTGTCGTGACCTTGGGTTTAGTGATGCGGATCGGCAGGAAAATATTCGACGGATTGGCGAAGTTGCCAAGTTAATGGTGGATGCGGGGCTGATTGTGGCTACGGCGTTTATTTCTCCCTATCAAGAAGATAGGCAGCGAGTTCGCGAACTGTTTGAACCCGACCAGTTTTATGAGCTGTATGTGGATACGCCCATTGAGGTCTGTGAAAAGCGAGATCCCAAAGGGTTATATCAGCAAGCGCGAGCAGGAAAAATCGCCCATTTCACGGGGATTGACTCGCCTTATCAACCACCACAAAATCCAGAACTGCACCTTGATGGTCTGCGTCCTATGCATGATTCTTTAGCGCAGGTGATTCAACTGCTGCAACAGCGAAATGTCATTTCTATAGCAAATTGATTTCACTTAAATATCATCCTTTTCTACATTTATAGGGAATTGGGTGATATTTAATCTCTTCTAGCGCGAACAATTCTGACTTTTTTAGACAATATTTGCATCGCAGTAGCGTCATGCGCTTAGTTATGGGATGATTAGCAAATCATTTCAGGGGGCAAGATGGGTAAATTAACGCTACTATTAATTGCGATATTAGCTTGGTTACAATATTCCTTATGGTTAGGCAAAAATGGCATCCATGACTATGTCAAAGTCAAGGATGATGTTGCTGCACAGGAAATTGTGAATGCGCGCTTAAAACAGCGTAATGAGCAGCTATTTGCAGAAATCAATGACTTGAATGATGGTCAGGATGCAATTGAAGAACGCGCACGTAGCGAACTAGGGATGTTAAAACCTGGGGAATCATTCTATCGAATGGTCAAAGAGCGTAATAATCCACCGTCATCTCAATAATCATCGTGTAGGGTAGACCACACCCAAGAACCTGATAATTTCTGATGTAAGATTCGAATAATGATAAATCCAAGAACATCCAGCGCAGTACCGATTGTTGCGCTCATCCCCGCGGCGGGAGTGGGCAGTCGTATGAATGCAGATTGCCCAAAACAATATTTGTCGGTCGCAGGGAAAACCATTATTGAACACACCATTGACGCCTTATTGCGTAGTGGCGACGTGCAAAAAATCGTGGTTGCATTAAGTGCCGAAGATGATTATTTCCATCACCTCGATATCGCCAAAGACCCTCGCGTTGTCACGGTTATCGGGGGGAAAGCGCGTGCAGATTCCGTATTATCAGGATTAAACTATCTGGTTTCGCAACCTGAGTATGATGATGCTTGGGTATTGGTACATGATGCGGCGCGTCCATGTCTGCATTTAGACGACTTAAATACCATCGTTCAGTTAGCAACCCAGAATGATTGTTGTGGGGGCATACTGGCGGCTCCGGTTCGGGATACGATGAAACGAGGCGCAGAGGGAACGCGCAGTATTTCCCATACCGTTGAGCGAGAAGCGCTCTGGCATGCCTTAACACCGCAGTTTTTCCCACTCGTATTACTACGCGATTGTTTAGATAAAGCATTGAAAGAACATGCAGTAATCACGGATGAGGCTTCCGCACTAGAGCATTGCGGTTATCAACCGATATTAGTATCGGGACGAGCTGATAACCTTAAGGTGACGCGACCAGAGGATTTGGCGCTGGCGGAATTTTATCTTTCAAGAATGAAATCATAAGGAAAAAAAATGAGAATCGGACACGGTTTTGATGTGCATAAGTTTGGTGGTGAAGGCCCTATCGTTATTGGTGGCGTTCGCATTCCTTACGAACAAGGTCTTATCGCACATTCGGATGGTGATGTGGTCTTACACGCGCTGACAGATGCCATTTTAGGCGCTGCGGCACTTGGGGATATCGGGAAATTATTCCCAGATACTGATCCTGCTTATAAAGGCGCAGATAGCCGAGTATTACTCAGAGAAGCCTTTTGCCAAGTCCGTAAAAAAGGTTATTTAATTGGCAATATTGACGTCACTATCATGGCGCAAGCACCAAAAATGTTGCCGCATATTCCACAAATGCGCGTGAATATCGCCGAAGATCTCGAATGCCACATGGACGATGTCAATGTGAAAGCAACCACCACGGAACAATTGGGTTTTGTGGGTCGTAAAGAAGGGATTGCTTGCGCTGCTGTGGTTTTACTTATCAAAGATAATAGTAATGAAAGTTATGAATGTTCAGTACCTGCATGGTAAACCCCTCTCTTCAGGGACATTAAAAAGTATTCCTGAAGATTTCGTGGTGAAAGAAGATTTGGGTTTTGAGCTTGATGGCGACGGCGAGCACGTTATGGTTCGCGTCGAAAAAACAGGCTGCAATACATTATTTGTTGCGGAGCAACTGGCAAAATTTGCTAAAATTTCAGCAAGAGCAGTCAGTTATGCCGGGTTAAAAGATAGGCATGCGGTGACGGAGCAGTGGTTCTGTCTGCAAATGCCGGGTAAAGACACACCCGATTTTTCGGCTTGGCAGCTTGAAGGGGGCCGTGTATTAGCGGTCACTCGCCAGAAACGCAAATTACGTATTGGTTCCCTAAAAGGAAATCAATTCGAAGTGACATTGCGGGATATTACGGACACTGATGATGTAGAACAACGTCTACAAAAAGTGGCTGATTTAGGTGTTCCGAACTATTTTGGCGAACAACGTTTTGGTCGGGGCGGGCAAAACTTGGTTCAAGCACGCCGCTGGGCAAATCAAGAAATTACAGTACGCGAACGAAATAAACGCAGTTTTTATCTCTCTGCTGCGCGAAGTGCTATGTTTAATGATATCGCCAGTGCGCGAATTGCAAATCATACACAGCAACACGCGATGTTGGGGGATGCACTGCAATTAACCGGACGTGGTAGCTGGTTTGTGGCGACGGCAGAAGAGTTAGACTCTCTGCAAGCGCGTTTACAATCTGCTGAGCTAAGTGTGACAGCGCCGCTTCCTGGGGATGGCGATTTGGGCACCCAAGATGATGCCCTTGCTTTCGAGATTCACTGTCTACATGATTATCAGTCATTTATGGCACTAATGAAAAGTGAGCGAGTTTCTCCAGCGAGACGAGCTGTACTGGTTAAGCCGCAAAATCTGCAATGGCAGTGGCTAGACTCGTCAACGGTGAAACTGTGTTTTTTCCTGAATTCAGGCAGCTTTGCCACCAGTGTTGTACGCGAAATTATCAATCAGGATTGTATTGATGCTGAACATATTATTGAGTAACGATGATGGGGTAACGGCGACCGGGATACAAACGCTGGCAGCGGCTTTACGTCAACATTATCATGTGCAAGTGATTGCACCCGATCGCAACCGTAGTGGTGCTTCAAACGCATTAACGCTGGATAGGCCATTAAAAATCCAAACATTAAGTAATGGTGATCTCGCTGTTCAAGAAGGTACACCGACGGATTGTGTGTATATCGGAGTGAATAAAGTGGTGCGTCCTCGCCCTGATATTGTGGTGTCTGGAATCAACTGCGGTCCAAACCTCGGGGACGATGTGATTTATTCTGGTACCGTTGCGGCAGCGACAGAAGGACGCCACTTAGGTTTACCTTCTATTGCGGTTTCATTGGATGGCGATGTGCATTATGAAACGGCAGCCAAGGTGACGTGCGATGTCCTTAACATGCTGCAAAAAAATCCGTTACGTGCAGGAAATATTTTAAATATCAATGTGCCGGATATCCCTTATGAAGCGCTAAAAGGGATTAAAGTAACCCGTTGTGGCAGCCGACATGCTGCCTCTGAAGTTTATAATCAGGAAGACCCTCGCGGTAATATGCTGTACTGGTTAGGGCCGGTTGGGGAAATTCGTGATGCAGGGCCGGGCACGGATTTTGAAGCAGTACAAAATGGCTATGTTTCGATAACGCCGTTACAAGTGGATTTAACGTCTTATAAAACTCAGGCAGTATTAGAAGAGTGGCTAGATAAGTCAGGAGTGAAGGCAAAATGAAAATTGGGCTCATGAAAGAACTGCTGGCACAGTTGCGCCAACAGGGAATTCACGATGAGCGCCTATTAGACGCGCTCGCGTTAGTTCCTCGCGAACGGTTTGTTGACGAAGCGCTCTCTCATAAAGCCTACGATAATATCCCATTACCAATTGGTCATGGGCAGACCATTTCACAGCCGTATATTGTTGCAAAAATGACCGCGTTATTGGCAGTCAAACCGACGGATCATGTGCTGGAGATTGGTACAGGGTCTGGATATCAAACGGCGGTTTTGGCTCATCTTTGTGAGCATGTGTATTCAGTCGAAAGGGTCAAAAGCTTGCAGTGGACGGCAAAACGTCGCTTTAAGTTGTTAGATTTACACAATATTTCTACTCGCCACGGTGATGGCTGGGAAGGCTGGCAATCGAAAGGTCCTTTTGATGGGATCATTGTTACCGCCGCCCCTAGCGAAATTCCGTCATTGTTACTTAAGCAGTTAAAAGATGGCGGACGCCTAGTGCTCCCTGTCGGTGACAAAGATCAGGCTCTGAAATTAATTACCCGTCGCGGTAATGACTATCACACTAATGTGATTGAAAAAGTGCGTTTTGTCCCTCTTGTTGCTGGTGATTTGAGCTAATAACCCTTTTAGTTATTTTGAATTAAAGGGTTATTTCGCTCAAACTGTTAAGTGATAATCTCAATTTGTTATACTTTTGATACATTTAACTTGTCCATTATTTTATATTTCTGCTTTAATAAGCGAAATATTTTAAGATACTAATATTCAATAAGCATTAATTGCATTCTAACCCTTTAGTATCAGGTCAGATTTTTCTTCACGGGAGAAGAAATATGAAAATTGTTAGCCCAATAAACAGAATTCGATGGGCGGTTATCTTTTCATTTAGCGGTGCTTTATTAGCAGGATGCTCAACGCCTTATCATCCCGCAGCACCGATTTCGAGTGTGAATGATGGAGGTTCATCTAGCCAACAATCTGCACCAAGAACGGTGCCGAATCCTCCATCCAATACTGGAATGAGTACGGCGATGCCTTCAGACAGACCTAATTTGTCGTCTAATAGTTCGATGGGAAATAATGCCTCTAGGCCTGTTTCAACCAGCAGTGATGGACGTATTGTTTATAACCGAGACTATGGCCGCATTTCTAAAGGAAGTTATAACGGAAACACCTACACCGTTCAGCGCGGTGATACTCTGTTTTATATCGCCTATATAACGGGTAATGATTTCCGTGAGTTAGCATCAAAAAACAATATTTCTGAACCATACAGCCTAAATGTAGGTCAGGTGATAAATATTGGTAATACAAATGTGAACTCGATCACACAAACGGCGTCAAATAGTCAACAACGCCCGGTTGATATTCAACCAACTAATGGGTATCCTGAAAATAGTAGCGGGCAGAATTCAGGTAAGATGTTGCCGAATAACAAGAAACCAGCCTCAACGGTTTCAACGACAACAGTGAGCCCAACCACTACGACTGCAACAGCAACAACTGGAAGTAGCACCAACAATTCGTCAATTAAATGGCGTTGGCCAGCAGATGGGAAGATGATTGAAGGCTTCTCTGATGCACAAGGTGGAAACAAAGGTGTTGATATTGCTGGTTCTCGCGGTCAATCTGTTATTGCAGCTGCTCCTGGTAAAGTCGTATATGCTGGTAATGCACTGCGCGGATATGGAAATCTCATAATAATAAAACATAACGATGACTACTTAAGTGCCTACGCACATAACGATACGTTACTTGTGCGTGACCAACAGGATGTTGCTGAAGGTCAAAAAATAGCCACTATGGGTAGCACCGGAACAAGTTCTGTTCGTTTACATTTTGAAATTCGTTATAAGGGAAAATCAGTAAACCCGTTGCGTTATTTACCGCAGCGATAAACTGGGCGGAGTGACACATTCCGTCCTCATTATCTTGGGTCGGAGTCACTGATGAGCCAAAGTTCGCTGAAAGTTAACGAGTCGTATAATGACCTCGATGAAAATGCGATGGATGACGCATTTGATGAGAGTCAATTTAAAGAAGAGGATCTAGTTTCCGAGCAGGATGAAGAAACGGACTTACTCCAAAGCGCGAGTCAACGTGTTTTGGACGCAACCCAAATTTATCTCAGTGAAATTGGATTCTCTCCACTCCTCACCGCAGAGGAAGAAGTCTTCTATGCCCGCAGAGCCCTTCGGGGGGATGTGGCATCGCGTCAGCGTATGATAGAAAGCAACCTTCGCTTAGTGGTAAAAATATCTCGCCGTTATAACAACCGAGGTCTTGCCTTACTCGATCTGATCGAAGAAGGAAATCTCGGGTTGATTCGTGCAGTTGAAAAATTTGATCCCGAAAAAGGCTTCCGTTTTTCAACCTATGCGACTTGGTGGATCCGTCAAACGATTGAACGCGCCATCATGAATCAAACCCGAACAATCCGTTTACCGATTCATATCGTCAAAGAACTCAATATTTACCTTCGTACAGCCCGTGAGCTTGCCCAAAAGCTAGACCACGAGCCAAGTCCTGAAGAGATAGCTGAAAAATTAGATAAACCTGTTGAAGATGTCAGCCGAATGCTACGTTTAAATGAGCGAATTACATCGGTTGATACACCTATCGCAGGGGATTCTGAGAAGTCACTGCTGGAAGTATTATCGGATGATAATGATTCAGGGCCTGAAAACACTATCCAAGATAACAACTTAAAAGAAAATATCGTTAAGTGGTTATATGAACTTAATCCGAAGCAGCGTGAAGTTTTAGCACGTCGTTTTGGTTTGCTGGGATATGAAGCGGAAACTCTGGAAGAGGTTGGGCGCGAAATTGGGCTCACTCGTGAAAGAGTTCGTCAAATTCAGGTAGAAGGTTTAAGACGTTTAAAAGATATTTTACAAGGCGAAGATTTAACGCTGGAAGCGTTATTTAATATGTAATCTGCCGTGTTAAAACACATGAAGCCCCTGTTGTCGTTGAAACAGGGGCTTTTCTTTTTAGTTGCTGGAATTAATTGGTACGCCGCTGTGGAACTTAAAATCATCGTCAGGCATTAAAATCAACTGCGCTTCAACTTCCCCATAAAAACGGACGCGTTCCGTAATGTTGGTTTTACTGAAAAGCTGGGCAAGTTGCAGATAATCCTGATAATGGCGCGCTTCTGAACGTAGTAATGAGGTATAGAAATTGGCCAGTTGCTCATCTAAGTGTGGTGCCAATTTGGCAAATCGCTCACAAGAGCGTGCTTCAATATAAGCCCCAATAATGAGCTTATCCACCAAGGTTTTCGGGTCATGAGGGTCTAAATGACTGAATAACCCTTTCGCGTAACGACCTGCGGTGATCCCATCATATGCAATGTCCCGTTGATGCATAATTTCTAGCACTTGGTAAAAATGGTGTAGTTCCTCCTTGATTAACAACACCATTTTATCAATCAAGTCTTGGCTATATGGAGACTGTTTTTTCGCTAGGATCTGTTTTGAAATTTGGTTCTTATTTTTCAATGTGTGAACATCACCAATGCGGTCATATGCAAAGGCTTCATAGGGTTTGAACCACTCTAATAAAATCGCTGCACTTTCTTTATCCACTGCGTATTTGCGAATTAAAAACATGGCACTTTGCGCCGCTTTTAATTCACATAGCAGATGATCCTTCAAAATTATCGGCAAATTTTCAGGCTGACTGGCTTTGTGGATCCATGCATCGGGCGTTTCACACTGCAAAAATTGCTTAATCGGCGCTAATAATTCAGCGTACTCATCCATGCTACTTATCCATTTCCTTTAAACGATATAACCAATCAAGGGCTTGGCGTGGAGTCAGCTTGTCAGGGTCGATTTCATCTAAAGCCGCTAATACTGGGGATGGCTCCTCTTCCACCGTCCCTAAGAAGCTCAGTTGAGCACTATCTACATGACTGGTATTGGCATTATTGGAGATAACTTCTAGCTCTTTGAGTTTTTGCTTCGCGCGTTTGATCACTTCTTTCGGGACGCCAGCCAGTGAAGCAACGGCTAAACCGTAACTCTTGCTCGCTGCGCCATCTTGCACATTGTGCATAAAGGCGATGGTATCACCGTGTTCAATCGCATCGAGGTGAATATTGACCGCACCTTCCAGTTTTTCCGGTAAGGTGGTTAATTCAAAGTAGTGAGTCGCAAATAAGGTCATCGCTTTAATGCGATTAACTAAGTTTTCGGCACAGGCCCACGCTAAAGAAAGCCCATCATAGGTCGATGTGCCGCGGCCAATTTCATCCATTAACACTAAGCTGTGTTCAGTGGCATTGTGCAGAATATTCGCCGTTTCGGTCATCTCTACCATAAAGGTTGAACGCCCAGATGCGAGGTCATCAGAGGCTCCGACGCGTGTAAATATACGGTCAATTGGCCCAATGACGGCTTTACTGGCCGGCACAAAACTCCCGATATAAGCCAGTAAGGTGATCAGTGCAGTTTGGCGCATATAGGTACTCTTACCTCCCATATTGGGGCCTGTAATGATCAGCAAGCGGCGCTGTGGAGAAAGAGACAGCGGGTTAGAAATAAAAGGCTCACTAAGTACTTGCTCGACAACAGGGTGGCGACCTTCTGTAATTTGAATGCCGGGTTTGTCTGTTAATTGAGGGCAGGCGTAACCAAGGGTATCTGCGCGCTCTGCGAGGGTGGATAGGACATCTAACTCAGCCAGAGCTTCAGCACTGGTTTGTAACGCGGCTAAATGCGGCAGCAGCATATCAAACAGTTCATCATACAAGGCTTTTTCGATAGCGAGTGCTTTGCCTTTTGATGTTAGTACTTTATCTTCATACTCTTTCAATTCAGGGATAATGTAGCGCTCAGCATTTTTCAGCGTTTGGCGACGAACATAATGAATTGGCGTGAGGTGGCTTTGTCCACGGCTCACTTGAATGTAGTAACCATGTACCGCGTTATAGCCCACTTTTAGGGTATCGATGCCCAGTTTTTCACGCTCACGAATTTCTAAGCGATCGAGGTAATCCGTTGCGCCATCGGCCAATGCACGCCACTCATCAAGTTCGCTGTTGTAACCAGGGGCAATGACGCCGCCATCACGAACTAAAACAGGTGGCGCATCAACAATCGCTTTTTCGAGCAAGCTTTGTAGCTCATCGAATTGACCAATACGTTGCGTTAGCGCACCGAGGTAGCCGCAATCTGATTGCGCCAGAATTTGGTGAATATCATGATATTGCTGGAATGCATGACGCATGCGCGTTAAGTCGCGAGGACGCGCTGAGCGTAATGCGAGACGAGCGAGTACACGCTCCAAGTCACCGATTTGGCGAAGGAACGGCTGTAGCTCAAAACCGTATTGTTGCAGTGCACCAATGGCTTGCTGGCGGTTGTTCAATACGGTGAGGTTACGCAATGGGGTATGAAGCCAGCGTTTTAGCATACGGCTCCCCATTGGGGTGACACACTTGTCCAGAATTGCGGCAAGGGTATTTTCGGTACCCCCAGCAAGGTTTTGGGTTAACTCTAAATTTCGGCGAGTTGCTGCATCTAAAATTACATTATCTTGTTGTTTTTCCATGATAATGCTACGAATGTGTGGCAACGAAGTTCGCTGAGTATCTTTCACATATTGAAGCAAGCAACCTGCAGCGCGTAAGGCTTTGTGCGCATTTTCAACGCCAAATCCGATTAAATCTTTGGTGCCAAATTGCAGGTTTAATTGCTGTTTTGCAGTGTCTAATTCATATTCCCATAATGGGCGGCGACGTAAGCCTTTATTAAGTTCAATCAATGACATGCTAGCGAAATCTTCAGGATAGAGTAATTCCGCTGGGCGGGTACGCTGAAGCTCGGCTTTTAATGACTCATCATCATCAATTTCACTGATGATAAAACGGCCCGATGCGATATCTAAGGTTGCAAAACCATAGCCTTGAGACTCTTGCCATACTGCTGCTAGTAAGTTGTCTTGGCGTTCATTGAGTAATGCTTCATCGGTGATGGTGCCCGGTGTCACAATACGCACCACTTGGCGCTCAACAGGACCTTTACTGGTGGCAGGATCACCAATTTGCTCGCAAATGGCGACAGATTCGCCCATCTGCACCAATCGCGCTAAATAGTTTTCGGCCGCATGGTGAGGAACACCCGCCATCGGGATAGGTTGACCGGCAGATTGACCACGCTTGGTGAGAGAAATATCCAGTAACTGAGAGGCTTTTTTAGCATCATCAAAGAACAGTTCGTAAAAATCCCCCATACGATAAAACAGCAAAATATCAGGATGTTGTGCTTTGAGTTTTAAGTACTGCTGCATCATTGGTGTATGGGATTCGAAACTTTGGTTTTCTGTCATGTTTTTAACTTGTTGAATATTTGATGTATTTATGGGCTTTTGACTTTCGGCGTAAACGCTATTTTATCTTTTTGTTAGGGTGAATTCGCGGAAAGTTGAAAGGGCGTTTGCGACCCTCATAGTAGCCCAGTTAAGGGAAAACTTGTACTGCTAATAACGGGGAATTTACCTCGCAATGTTATTGAGCAGCGGGTGAGCTAAGTTACAAGAGTTGAAGCAGCCAAAGTGGGTAGCCGTTCTTTTGAAATAGGTACAGGATTTCAATATTTACCCAGCAAGATGAAATGGGCATGTTTAGCTAACGGGTACAATTATGATATTAAAGGCTGCCAGTTAGCTATCTTAGAGCATGAATTCAAGAAATACGGTATTGGCACTGATTCACTATCTGTATTAGAAACGAACTTTATCAAAGATACGCTAGGGGTCGATGATAATCTCGTTAAAACTATCCGCTACGGTACTATATTTAATGCAGGCTCTGTTAGTTTGTCAGCGAAGGGAAATATGGTGAAAAAGCTACAAAAGCTCTATTCCAACGATTATGTATCAGAAATACTGGAACATTGGAAATTAGAAACAACAGAGCTATGCGAAAGCATAAATCAACTCATTGACGAGTATCTAAAAATAGGAAAGAAAAATAGGTATGGGCTTTCTGTCGTGAATGAGGTTGGGCAGCCATTCAATACCACAAAGCTAAAAACAAAAAATGGGGAGTGGAAGAAATGGCGTCGTGATGTGACGTAAGTTACTCGCCCATATGATTCAAGGGCTAGAAAGTCTCGCAGTCTATGATTATGTAAGCTCACACAGCGGTGTTTGTGCGCTAGAACATGATGGATTTGTGAGCTTATATAAGCTTGATGGTGATTGGCAGCACGAGTATTTGGAGGTAGTGTTGAAGCATGGTTGTTAGTAGTAAATCGAAATGTGTTCTTGTAGGATTTAGTATTTCATAGTTTATTTTCAATGCTTACAACCAAGTAAAGGAGGCTAGGCCTCCTTTACTACAAATTTATGGTAGAGTGCTCTTTATTATCTCATATATCTCGTCATTAGCGAATTGGGTCTTAAATTCAACTTTAATGGATTGACTTATCTGATTGAATAGCACCTGAGCATGTTCTATCTTACGCTTCTCTTCAAGCCGCAAGCTGTCTTTTCCGTCTACATTTTTTGTTTCAATGATAAAGTTTAAATAATCACCACTTGTAGTTTTAACTACATAAGCAAAGTCAGGGGAATACGTGTATCCTCCTGCCACAGGGATCTTAATGGAATTCTTGGGTATCTTTGTAAAAACAGCTACTGACTGTATTTCTCCATCAGTTATGTTGAGTCGTTCAAGCTCTGAGTCATAAAAGACTTCTTCAAAGAGATAAGAATCCAATGGCGGCTTTGTATTGTCATGTAACACACCAAGATCACTTGATAATACCTCGTTTAGAGGTTCACCATCTACGGTTGTGAATTTTGTTGGATGAATAGAGCTAGAAATTAGATTATAGCCAAGACTGAACTTGTTGAAAGAATTATTTAGTAAATACTTGCTAAAGCCGGATTTAATCTTTCTGATTGTCTGAATGTTCAGATAGTCAGTAATATTAATAGTGTCTTTTATATCACAAAATACCTTATGCAAAGTACCATGTTTAGCAAAAATAGTTTGTGATAAGTTATCAAGAAATTCTCGATAGCTCATTGTGTTTAGTTTAGCAAAGTTATCATCATCACTAACGATACTTTTCGACATTGCCGTATCATTATGGATGTAGATCCTATCAATGCGTGTATGCACGCCTGATTTAGTAAATCTATCTGTTTCTTCGAGCATAAATGACTTGAAAATAGATAAAAATTCATTTTCACTGCTTATTTTATACTCAATTACTGCTTTTTGATTGATTAAATCCCATAGTTCTTTCAGTTCGCTGAACTTGCCAATACGCATTTTAGTGCGTTTTTTCCCATCGGTAGCTTTTTTGATTTTGCTTGGTTTTACTCCAGTAGGGAATGCCGCTGGGTATTTACCTTTTAAGCGTGTATAGGAATCAGAATCTTTGAAGTTGTCATTATCATCAATGATTTCATCATCAAAAACTTCATTCATGAGTGCTCTGGATGAAAGCTCAGGATACTGAGATAGGATTTTATCTTTAAGTTCTTGAGTAAACTTACTTGGAACAGTTTCTTTGAAAGAGCTATCGTTGACCTCTTTGACAAGAGAATCGACAAAATCTTTTTCTGTAAAATCAACATAATAGTTGAGTGTAAAATTGCGGTCTTTCACACGGCACATATATTCATTAACCGGAAGACGCAAACCACGCCCTACCTCTTGAAGTTTTGATGTGGTGCTGCCGCTTGAACGTAGCTTGCAAATCTGAAAGACATTTGGGTTATCCCATCCCTCACGCAACGTCCATTTAGAGAAAATGAAACGTCGAGGATTTTTTAAAGATAATAGAAGCTCTTTGTCATGAAGGATTTCGTTGATTTCCTGCTCAATTTTGTCATCTTTATCACTGTTATCTTTTGAAAAATAACCACCATGAACAGAAGATATATCCTTAACAGTTTTTTCAAGGTAGTTTCTATAAAACTCATCTTTCTCTGTTTTTAACAGTTCAGTAGCTTCTGCTAAAACGTATTCTTCGAACTTAGTTTTCAGGCTTCCAGCGATATCATTACCATCACGATAGCCTTCAATGTCATCAATGAAGAAAAGAGTAAGGGGCTTTATGCGTGGCCTTTGTGTCAGATACTCTTTTTCTAACTTAAAGTGTTCTTTGATAGCTTTACGCATCATGTTATCAGCAAGTGTCTGATCGTAAGAATAGGGGTTTATCGAGCTACCAATTTTTAGCTCAATACCATTACTCAACACGGCTGTATTCTTGTTTAAAGCATCAAGAGCTAAATCATGGATCGCACTATGCGTTTTAGATAGTGATTCACCTTTGGCTAACTTAAATGTTTTTTTATTGCTGTTTTCATTCAGTTCAAATGTAGCTTCTTTTCCGTCAGATTTGACAAACTTGAGGTTGGCATTACCATCACCAACAATATCTTCAATATATGCATCAATACCTTTAACAAGATCTTCATTGAATGCATCCACGGCTGTAAGACGATAAACTAAGTTCTTATAGCCTTCACTAAAGGTTGCGCCATAACGAACAATATATTGAGCATTAAATTTTTCAATATTTTCCCATGTCTTTTTACCCGTAGGAAATTTATGAGGCTCATCAATGATAATGAATGGTTTTATCGCACTAAGCGCAGAAAATGGGGTATCAAACTGATTATCAAGCAAGCCAACATCATAAGTGTCAGTTAAAGACTTAGAGTTAATCATCCCTGAGTTGATTACAAGAATGTGTATATATTTCTTGTTGAAATTACTTGCTTCAACAAAATCATGAATAGCTTGGGGCATATACGATTTTGTGTTTTTACCAGAGCTTTTCTGACTCTCAACAACATAAGTCTTTAGCTCTCGCTCATAATCATCTCGAAAGTGTTCTTTTAAAGCATCACTTTTTAAAAAATTAATTGTTCCGGCTTTGATTGATAGTGTAGGAACAATAATTATAAATTTGTTAATGCCAAATGATTTATTCAGGTCAAAAATTGTTTTGGTGTAGGTATAGGTTTTACCTGTTCCTGTCTCCATAGAAATGTCAATGACGTTGCTTTTAGCATTGTAATTATCTTTTGAATGCTCAATACCATTGAACTTCTGAACATTTTTTATGTTGTTGTAGTATTGTTGTTCAGTAAGGCTAAGTTCTGGATTAGCTAACAAACGGATAGCAACATTATTAGTCTGATTAGGTATGGCGGATACAAAGACATTCATCACCGCATCTACACCTGCCTTCTGATGTGGTAAGTTCTTTTCGAAAGTGAACCCTTTAGACATGATTAGTTCCTCACCACCAAATCTAAATCAATAGATTTTTTATTAGCATAACTTTTTAGTGCTTCATTGAGTTCCATCTGTTTTGCGCTTTCAAAGTTGCTGCCATAAAACACTACTTTGTTTGGGGAAAAGTCTTTGTCTAAATCCAGCTTTTGAAGTAAAGCTTTCAAAGCCTTACTAGTAAAGTTAGGCGCAATCAGATACAGACGACCATCGCACAAGTGCGCTTTATAACCATTAAGATCAACATCTTCAATAGGTGTTGTCAGCAAACTGCCATCATACAGGCACCATGTAGTCAGTAGGGTGTCATATTGTTCAGGAGTCAATACTGCATCATCAAAAAATGTATGGTTAGAAAGCGTTAGTTCAGATTCATCTTTAGCCCGGAAATCATCAACTATTTCAAATGATTTGAATCCTAGATCACCGTTAAAATCAGGGTATTCTTTTTTAATTCTTTGGGATGCTCTTGAAAGTCGTTCTTTTGTTAATTCATAGATATTTTTAAAGCCTAACTCATGTGCTTCAGATGTTTGAGATGTCTGTTCTGGGATTTGTATAGAAATAAATCTTCTATTACCTTCGTCGTTAGCATTCATAGCCATTACTGCATGTGCTGTTGTACCCGACCCGGCAAAGAAATCTAAGATTAGATCATCTTTTGAAGCATTAGGCACTATATGTATCAGATTCTGTATTACTTGAAGTGGTTTTGGAAAATCAAAGACTTTTTTCCCATCAAATAATGAGCGAAGATCCCGTGCTGCCTTTTTATTACCTTCTAATTCAGTCCATAGAGGTGATGGACGTTTAGTTCGCCCTTCAACATAATATTTAACGTATGGCCACCATACCTCCTGTCCATTACGAGTGGTTTTTTTCCATAAAATCATATTGTTATTTACTTGCTGTAAATAAGTTTCCTTGCTGAATCTCCAACGACTTGCATAGCCAGCAGAGGCTATTGGGAAAACCTCATTACCGTCAGGATCTTGCACGGAATAATACATGTTAGGACGATCTTCTCTTTTATCATTACTTCCTGTTTTTCTCATTTGATCATAAGCATAGTAGCCCATATCATCCTTATTCTGAAAGCGTTTGAGATCATGGTCAGTTAACGGTAAGCCACTAAGATCGATATTATTTGATTTTGTATAAACTAAAATATAGTCGAATGAATTTCCTAATCCACCACTGTCCTGTCCTGTCGTCTGACCTGTCGCTCTAACTATATTTCCAACAAAATTTTGCTCGCTAAAAATTTCATCACACAGTATTTTTAGTTGGCTATGTTCGTGATCATCAATGGAGATATAGATTATCCCATCATCACGTAAAAGTTCACGAGCTATATATAGTCGAGGATAGATAAAAGTTAGCCACGCACTGTGGCTACTTGCTCCTTTAACAGTAAAATCGAGGATCCGTTTAGCTTCATCAAGGTCGATAACAGCCAGTTCAGAAAGCTGTTCAGGTGTAAAATTACGATCATCGTTATATAAAAATCCATCTGAGCCGGTGTTATATGGAGGATCAATATAAATCATTTTAACCTTTTCAGAATAAGCATTAACCATATGCTTTAATACTTCGAGATTATCCCCCTTTATTAACAGATTCCGACTGTTCTTATTCTCTTTACGTTGGTTATGATCTTTATCTTCGGTAATCAACGATTTTGGTGGTAAGTTAGCCAACAGCCGGGCATAGGATTTACCAAGCCAGTTTAAGCTGTATGACTCTTTAGAGAGTTCAACATCGGATGATTTGACGATCTCAAGCAGCTTTTCTTGAATAAACGCTCCGTTTTTATCAAAACACTGCGGAAAGTTAGCCTTTAAAACAGCAATTTGCTTACTGTTAGCAGTTTCAACTTCTGAAAAAATCGTTTCTTTTTGCATATCCATTTTAAACCTGATTATTAAGCTTTCGATTTGGTGGTGTTTTTGATTGAAGCTTCACTTAGACCTATGCGTAGTAGTTCTGCCGCCGCACCATCGATACTTTTGAAGACTCGTGCTTCATAAGGCTGTCTGGAGCTGCATAAGACTAATGGCTTACCTTCCCACTCTGAACCATCAAAAATCACGGTATACTCGCCTTTAGAGCCTTCTATTGTTGCTCTGTCAAGTAGACCTGATTTGACTCTTTCCTTAGCCATCGAGCTAAGGATGAAAATTCCACCATCAAGATCTGATATCATGGTTATAACCTCGTTATGTGATACTGAAACAATATCAAATATTGTTTCATTGATAAACGTTTGCTTTTCAAGCCATTCTAATGGTTGATAGCTTGAAATGCCCATCCGAGATAAAATTGCGCATCTGGCAATTGAACTAAGAGCTCAAAGTAGACGGAAATGAAATGACGTTCTGCTGTAAAATTTTTGATTAGAAAAGTGATCTATGTTGCCATATAAAACAACGATGATAAAATGCACTATCGCCAGTTTGAAGTGAAACTACTATGAAAAAGAATGAATTAATTCAAGCAACAAAACCAACTCGCACCCAGCTTATTCGTTCGATAGCAACCTCTACGGCGATTGAAACAGGGCAGGAGTCTCGTCGTCTTGAAGAAGAAATGAAAGCGAAACGTGAGAAGTTTGGGTATTTAAAACTGACTATTTAATTCTCTTGTAAGGCTTCATTAACCCAATATTTCATGGGTTCATAGTTAAGGTTTAACCCAGCGTGGATTGCTGCAATGTACTGCTCGGGGTGTTGAGTCCAACTTTCATAATCTAGTGGCTGGAAACCAGCTTGTACTGCCATCACATCCGCAAGTAAACGCGATAAGCGCCCATTTCCTTCCCTAAAGGGATGTATCAGAATTAATTCCACATGCACCGTGGCAATAGCCTCTATAACTTGTCCTCGGCTCATATTGGTGCAAGGCGTGTACTTTGCTAGATATTCTTTTTCAAATTGATCAAGTAACTTTGCAATACGACCCGCAGGGGCAAACATAAAGCCACCTTTGCTAATATTTACTGTGCGTAATTGACCTGCCCACTCGTAAACATTCCCTAACCATTGGCGCTGCCAACGCTGAATAAGTGATACGGTAATTTGCTCAGTGGGAAATTGTTCTTCAAAAATGGTTTGATACAGTTTTTCTAACAGGACAAGCTCAGCATCATTGATATCATCAATGTTTGAAAGCCCTAGCTTGTTAGCTAGCACTTCTTCATCAGAACCATCAGCAAATTTTCCTTAGCTATTAGATACATCATATCTATTCATTTTATACTCGTCATACTTCAAGTTGCAGCGTTGTTGACTGCGCTCATTCGCACTAGTCACATACTTATGTATGCTCCTAGCGACTCATTTACTTGTCGCCTAGCTGCACCTCGAATTATTTAGAGTATAAGCAGTGGCTAGGTTAAATAAAATAATAACTACCTATAAATCAACAAATTAATTAAGTGTAGGTTAAATTATAGGTTTTGTTTAAAAACTAATAAATATCGTTATATTTCAACGCTAACACACCCATGCATCATAGGTGTATGGGATTCGAAACTTTGGTTTTCTGTCATGTTTTTAACTTGTTGAATATTTGATGTATTTATGGGCTTTTGACTTTCGGCGTAAACGCTATTTTATCTTGTTGTTAGGGTGAATTCGCGGAAAGTTGAAAGGGCGTTTGCGACCCTCATAGTAGCCCAGTTAAGGGAAAACTTGTACTGCTAATAACGGGGAATTTACCTCGCAATGTTATTGCGTGGTGGGGGGGCAACAAAATATGCAGCTTACATCGACTTTGGGTATGAATATTCCACGATAAATTCCTCTATATTATAGGTTACATTAGTACTAAAGAAGTCACTTTTCTATTTTAGTGGCATGACCCTAGCCCCTTATAAAGGGCTAGAGTCATGAAGATTAAAAACTCATTTCATAATACTAATGCAAAAATCTAGTTCACAGAATAACGACTGAATATATAAAATCAATGGAGACAAAGAATGTTATTAAAATAGTAAAAACATTTAAATATTTTTTATAAACCTCTTTGCTAATACGATCCTGTAATTTTAGTCCTGGTTTTTGTGATTTTATTGCTACCAAGCTTAAGAATATACCAATCAGTATCTCTAACAGCCCAAATTTCCCATCAATTCCAAGGATAAATGCTTGGCTGATCTTACTAAATATAAAGCACACATTAAATGCTTGAGACATTACAGCTGGAGAGTACTCGGTATTAGTAAAGTATATTGTTAAAAAAGGAACGGATATATTTACTGCCCCACCCATTATTCCGGCGGTAAATCCAAATAGAAACTGTGAAAATTTACCTGATAAGTTATATTGCTTTAATTGAAATTTTTTTTATTGGTTGTCAACACAGCCATGACCAACATGAAAACAAGTATCCCTTTTAAAAATATTTCACTTGAATGAATCAAAATTTTACTGCCCAACATAGTGCCAGCAGTAACACAAGTCGCAATGAAGATGAATTTATTTATTGTTTCCCTCCAATCACTCTTTCGGAAAATGATTATCAAATTCAAAATTATATTTGGCACTATAGTTATAATCACAGCAGTTTTTATATCAGTCAAAGCAGCGATTAAAGGGGTGGATATTAAAGGAAAACCAACACCTATTAAACCATGAATGAATGAAGATAACGCAATAACTAAAATGATAGAGAATATAATCCAAATGCTAAGTTCTGGTGATAATGCTGATGAAATACTATTCAGCATATAAAATACCATTAAATATTTTTTTTGCTGTTGTGATGTTTGCTGCTTTATTTAGAAATATAGCATCATTATCAATTTTTATATTTAGTGTTAAAGGCAGGGTACCACTTGGGTGTTCTATTATAAATTTCTCAATATTATTATCTGGTTTAAGATATTCATTTATATTAGTTCCTGGTATTTTAGCAGCAGTAGCCAAAGCTAGTCCTGCTGTGATTCCAAATTGAGGATGACAGAATATAGGATCAATATATCTGGCAGCAACAGTACCACCATCGCTTGGGTGTGTAAAAATACAAATTTTTGGTATAGCCATATCTTTGACGTTATCAAATCCCATTAATATCCCTGCTTGAAGGCGTATTTTCAAAAGTTTGCTTTTTAAATCTATGTTATCATCTATTTCTTGCTTTGATTCTAGGCCAGTAAGGCCTAAATCTATTGAGCGTATTATAATGATCGGCATTGCGGCATCAATGCATGTAGTATCTATCCCGCAGATTGTGTCTACTTTTGAACCTGTTGGGAATACCTTTCCGGTAGCTAATCCAATAGCATTTCCAAAGTCTAATTCTATAGGTGAATATTTACGTTGAATACCATCTAATAAAGTATCACCGGCATATTTAACTGTTCCATTCTCAATACGGAATGTTGAATTAACAAACGAATCTGTATTTTTATTGTAAATCTTTAATTTAATTTTATCATTATTTATTTTTGGAACTATGATTTCAGCCTCTATTGCATATGGTCCCGCAGCAGCTAACATATTTCCACAATTTGATGAGTAATCAACTTTATTTTCATCGGGTAGCACTTGTGCAAAAGTAAAATCAATATCTGCATTATTATTTGATTTTTTTATAATGGCAATCCTATTCGATGTAAGGCTACCTCCTCCTATTCCATCATTTTGGCAGTCTAATGGAGAGGAAAAAGCTGATAGAAAAAATGAATTTCTTTCTTCAGTGTCTTGAGGTAAATCGCTTTCATTAAAAAAAGCACCTCTAGCAACACCACCTCTCATTAATATGGTTTTTACTGAATATTTCATTTGATTTTACCTTATCTTTATAAATAATTTGATACTTGAAAACTTTCTGATTGCAGCTCTTGAATTGACTCTTCAATTTTATTCTTGCTAAATGAGTCAATGATAATATTATCAACTATTTGATAGTCACCGTTATGACAAACCACAGGCATTCCAAATATTAATCCAGCTGGAATACCATATTCACCGTTGGAAATAACGGCCATAGTTCGCCATCTCCCATTCGAACCGAATATCCAATCACGCATATGATCTAAAGTGGCGGAGACAGCACCATGCACTGCTGAATAAGGTCTGGTTTCTAGAATTTCAGCACCACGATTAGCCACTTTTTTAATATAGGTGTGTTTTATCCAGTTATTATCTAAAATCGAATGTGCTAACTGATTTTTTATAGTTGTAAATCTTAGATCAGGATATTGGGTTGAAGAATGATTCCCCCAAACAATTACACCATTAATGTCTTCAATTCTTGAATTGGTTTTTAGTGCTAATTGAGATACCGCTCTATTATGGTCGAGACGCATAAGAGCTGTAAATTGCTTTGGATTTATATCTTTTGCATTATTATAGGCAATGAAAGCATTAGTATTCGCTGGATTTCCTACAACGACAACTTTCACTGATTTTTTGGCACACTTATTTATAGATTTTCCTTGCTCCCTAAAAATGGCTGCATTTTCTTCAAGTAAGTCTCCTCTTTCCATTCCTTTTGTTCTAGGGGTCGAGCCTATTAATAGTGCTATATCTGCATCAGTAAATGCTATATCATTTACATCCGTCGCCACGATTTTGTTTAGTAATGGGAAAGCTGAATCTTCTAATTCAATTACAATACCTTTTAAAGCTTCCATTCCTTTTGATGTTTCTAAAAGATGCAAATCTATTTTTTGTTCCGAGCCATATAATTCCCCAGCAGCTATTCTAAATGCAATACTTGAGCCGATTTTACCAGCTGATCCGGTAATAACTATTTTTATAATATTTTCCATAATTCATCTCTTATTATTTAATCTAATTTTATTCCGTATTGAACTTTTCCATTCAATATTCCATTACCATCCAAATTAAGCCTTCTTAGGTCCCTTAATTCAGATTCTGGATATTTAGTTCTTCCGTGGACAATAGAACCATTGTCAGCAATTAACATTTGATTGTTATGAAGCTGGAATGTCACTACATTATTATTATTTTTAAAAAATTCACATAATTCTTTATATATAGGTGCCACTTCCTCGCTTGGTGTTATCTCTGCTGCACCATCTGGAAATCGGAATCTAATTTTAGATCTACCGTTATGTAGATCATAAATCGGTGCTAACGTTTTTTGTGAATTCCTTTTAATTTCAATAGCATCTTTAGAATGAACCAAATGATATGTATCTGGAAATTTTTCTTTTATATGTATGTAAGCAGCCTGCGCACTAGCAATAATCGATAAGCCGCCAACTTTAGATGCGATATTACATTGAAGAGCTAGAATATCCCCAGGAGATGATGAAAAAGAACCATCTGTGTGTAGCTGATGTTCTGAATTTGTAGAATCAAGATGCCCTTTTAACGGATTAAAGGAATTTATAGGAACAACGCCATTAAAATCTGCTCTAGGGTGTGATTTTGGATTACCAAATAAAAATTTAAGATGTAGAAATTCGTCTAGTTGAATTTTATTTTCACCAAAGTCAACAATGGTAAATCCATATTGGTTCAAACAATCAATTAAAGTATTTAGTTTATCAAAGGGAATATTTATTAAGGAATCAATGTTAATCTGTACTTTTGATACATCAAAACTAAAATCAAAAGGGAATTTATTATTTCTATTAATGAAGGTCATATATATATCAGTATGTTGATTGAAATGGGAGTTCGCGTTAATTGAATGTTAGTTATATGTGAATTTTACATTGAATGTCAACTCTGAAGTTAATAAATATTTTATTGAATTGACATGAGGTGCTTATTGCTGGAATTAATTAAACTAGATCGCATTTAAATTTTTTCATGAGGAATAATTTGAATTAATTTAATTTCAAATAAGTGATATTTTTTTTTGAGATTGCGAAGGTTTTTTCTCATACGTTGATGAATTAATAAATCGATTGAATTAGTTTTAAATAAATGTATAAAACGGGATATTGAATTAAATCCTAATAAAATAAGAACTTCATTGCATTCACTTTCCTTTAAATTTGAGAGGCTATTATGAAAAACCTCCTATTTAAAAAAGATTCTTCTGTGGGCTTGTCATCCCTAGAAATGTTAATCGCATTACCGGTGGGCGAAACTTAATTGAACTCATGATGAATGTGTATTCAACATTTCCAACGCTAACTCGATCCATGCCGTAGCCCGACGACTTGGATGGGATTCTTTTAATGCAGGCTTAATACGGTCTCATCCCGAGCTGTTAGCTGCAACTTGAAAGCTCTAGGGTATATGGTATCGTACGCGTCAGAAATACCTTTAAGAGAGCCCGTCACGGTGGAAAAAAAGAAAACCTTCCCGCAGCAGAAAAGCGGTTTGCACCCGCGTAACCGTCATCGCTCGCGCTATGATTTCCCGGCGTTGATCGCCAGTTGTCCTGCACTGGAGCCGTTCGTCAAACCGAACGCATGGGGCGACATCTCGGTAGATTTTGCCGATCCTACGGCAGTTAAAATGCTCAACCGTGCGTTGCTGCAACATTTTTATGGCATCGAACACTGGGACATTCCCGCCGGTTATCTGTGCCCGCCGATCCCCGGGCGTGCCGACTATTTGCACCATCTGGCTGACCTGCTGGCGACTAGCAACGGCGGTGAGATCCCTCGAGGTAAAGGCGTGGCTATCCTTGATGTGGGCGTTGGTGCCAACTGTATTTATCCGATCGTTGGCCTGCGTGAATACGGCTGGCGTTTTACCGGTTCGGAGGTTGAACCAGTATCGCTCAATGCGGCCAAAATGATCGTGGAGATGAATCCGACGCTGAGAAACAGCGTGCGTCTGCGTTTGCAAAAACAATCCGAATTTATTTTGAACGGCATCATCGGCGTGGCGGAGAAATTTGATGCCACAATGTGTAATCCTCCGTTCCATAGCTCTGAACAGGAAGCGCAAGCCAGCACCCGCCGCAAACTGCACAAGCTGGGTAAAGGCGAGGTAGCCGACACGCCGGTACAGAACTTTGGTGGAAAAAATAAAGAGCTATGGTGTGAAGGCGGTGAAGAAGCCTTTGTACGCAAAATGGTAGAGGAGAGCGTTAGCCTAGCGCAAAACTGCCTGTGGTTTACCTCGTTGATTTCTAAAAGCACGACCTTGCCTTCGATTTATCACGCGTTGAAGCAGGTGGGGGCGGCCGAAGTCCGTACCATTGAAATGGCGCAGGGGCAAAAAATCAGTCGCTTCGTGGCCTGGACTTTCCACGACGCACAACAGCAGGTCGCCTGGGCGGCAGAACGCTGGCGTTAATTTCTCTGGTGTCGGTTATTTAACCGGCACCAATAAAATCTCGCATTTCCCTTTCAATTTCTGCATGTCGCGTTATTCTCAATATGTTTTCCTAAAACAAGCTTGTCTAACTTAAAGGTGTCTATCAAGTTGGTGGCTATTCAGTTATAACCCATTATTATGGTTCATAATGATGAGGGCATATTCAACATTTCCAACGCTAATTCATTCCATGCTATTGCCCGGCGGCTTGGATGGGACTCTTTTAATGTTGCCAATGCTAGCTCATAGGCCAAAACAGGCTCTGTAATTGGAATAATAGAAAGCCCCCCAATATGATTCTTTTTCCACATACCTTCAGGGAGTAATGTTACACCAACTCCTGCACGTACCATTGCCATCACAAGATCTATATGCCCACTACGTCCTGCGATAATCGGTTTTTTACCATGAATCCCGCATGCATTAACAATTAACTCATTAATTCGGAAACTATCTTGAAAGAAGATAAATGGTTCATTCAGAATTTCTGCAAACTTAACACTATTTTGGGTGGATAATGGATGCTTATTGTTCACTAATAGCATCAATCGGTCGGTAGCAAATCGGTATAAATGAAATTGTTGTTCATCAAATGGAGACATTACCGCAGCCGTTTCTATGTCTCCTTTGAGCATGGCATTCATCATATGGTTTGAACTTAATTCAATGATCTGCAACTCGACTTGTGGATATTTTTGGCTAAATACCATGATGATATCGGCAAAATAGGTCGAAGCGATAACAGGCGGTAAACCGACCTTCAAGACCCCTGTGAGAGGACCTGATTTGTCTTTTAGTGCGTTATTAAGACTGTCGAATTGCGCCAAAATTTGCTGAGCATGGCGAAATAAAATCTCACCATCATCGGTCAGTTTCACACCGTCGGTCTCGCGGATCAGTAAGGCCGTTTCAAGTTCTTGTTCTAATTTTTGAATGCTGCGGCTGATTGCTGGTTGGGTGACGCATAATTTGTCTGCCGCTCGGCTAAAGTTATTTTGTTGTACCACTTCGACAAAGTAGCGTAATCCTCGAATGTCCATCGTGACCTCTATTACATTTTGTTATAGCTATAATAATTATAAATAATTTCCGTTAATGTAACATTAGGGCTAATAATAATAAAAGGCTGAATAATCAGTCGAAATTATTATTAGGAATTACATTATGAAAACGGTTATCGAATATGTTCTTGAGCGCTTGCAAACCTTGGGGATCAACGAAGTTTTTGGGGTCGCAGGTGACTATGCTTTTCCTATTGAAGATGCAGTTTGTGCAAGTGAAACATTGCGTTGGATTGGTAACTGTAATGAGTTAAATGCCGCTTATGCCGCGGATGGTTACGCAAGAATCAAAGGCGTTGCGGCACTTTCGACAACATTTGGCGTGGGTGAACTCAGCGCGTTGAATGGTCTTGCGGGGTCTTATGCTGAGCATTTACCGGTCTTCCATTTAGTGGGAATGCCCGCGAGTGCTGTTCAGAAAAACCATCGTCTTGTTCACCATACTTTAGGTAACGGTGATTTTGATGTGTTTTATCAAATAAGCCAGCATTTGAGCTGTGCTCATGCGATATTGACCCCAGAAAATTGCATTGATGAAACCGAGCGATTAATTACCACTGCGCTGAAGGAGCGTCGCCCAGTCTATATGGGGATCCCATCTGATTACGCGGTGATGCCAGTCATTGCTAATGCACAACATAAAAAATCTGCTCAAAATGAAAAAACTGAACCACCGAAAAGTGATGAGCAGTCACTTGATGCAGCAGTGAATGCCATTGTAGATAAACTCAATGCCAGCCAAAAAGCCTGTATTATTCCGGGGATCCTGGCAGCGCGTCTAGGATATTCGGATGATGTGCAGGCAATTATTGATAAGACAGGGCTGCCGTATGCGACGATGTTTATGGATAAAAGCATCGTGAGCGAATCTAACCCGACATATATGGGAATTTATAATGGCAAATTAATGAATGCTCAAGTGGGAGAGTTTGTTGAAAGTTGCGACTGTATTTTAGGCATTGGCGCGGTATTAACGGATTTCAATTCAGGCAGTTTTACGGCATCGATTTCCCCTGATCAAGGTATTAATATTTTAGCGGATCAAGTGAAAGTGGGGTCTGCGATTTACCCAAATGTGAGGATGAAAGAGGTATTGGATAAACTGCAAATATTAGCACCTTCGTTAAAACATCACGGTATTGCAGCTCAAGGATTGGGTGAGCCTCGACAAGGCGATAATGGGCAAATAACTGCACAATATTTGTATCCGCGCTTAGAGAAAATGTTCAAAGAGCACGATATTGTGATTGGAGAAACAGGGACTGCATCAATGGGGTTGGTTTTTGCTTTACTGCCTAAAGATGCTCAGTTTCATAACCAAACATTATGGGGGTCAATTGGCTGGGCAACGCCAGCGGCATTTGGCGCAGCAATTGCGGCACCCAATAAGCGCGTGATCTTAGTGACGGGGGAAGGTTCACATCAATTAACGGCGCAAGAAATTAGTCAGTTTGCACGTTTTGGATTAAAACCGATTGTTTTTGTGCTTAATAATGATGGTTATTTAATTGAACGATTATTATGTAAAGAGCCTGAAGCTTACTATAACGATTTACCGCGGTGGAATTATGCTCAATTGCCAGCGGCATTAGGGTGCACTGATTGGTATTGCCAAAAAGTCACCACTTGCGATGAGTTAGATTTCGCCATTAAACAGGCTGAAGTAATAGATTCAGCTGCGTATATTGAGATAGTCATGGATAGATATGCCGCTTCAGATCTGGCTGAAAAAATAGGTCAGTCTGTGGCATCGTTGTATTCGTTTTAACATGAGGCTGAGCCATATTTTTAGCGTTGATTTAAAACGTTAGAAATCGCATAAATAAAAGCAATTTATGCTAAGTTTCGCATGATATTAAATTTGATATTCATCGCTACATTCTTTATTTTAATAGGTAAATATAATCATATATTAGCAGGCAAGTAATATTCTTTTTATGATGTTCATGATTTAATTCTCTAAAAAAGAATGTATTTAAATGAGAGACGTTATTTTAATAAAAGGTGAGTTTGATGAATAAATTAAAAATAGCATTGGTTTCTTTAATGTTTTTAAGTCCATTTGCGATGAGTGCAACTGAGATTAATTATATTCAGTCCATGGAAATGAAATTAGTTGGCAATATTAATATCGTAATGAATGCAGCGACAACAACGGATTATGTGAATGCAGTTTCACAAAAAGCGGATGATGCGGGTGCAAAATACTTTATTATTACCTCAGTGAACTCTGAAGGTGAAGGTAACGATATTTCAATCAATGCTAGCTTATACAATAAATAGTCTATATTTATATTTTATGCGTCGTGATCCCCTGCACTTAAGTTGTCGTTAAGTGCAGTTTTTTTATGTACCATTCATTTTAGCCGTAAGGCTCCCACCTTATTGAATCACCAAGAATACAAACAAAAATTTAATTTTATCTGTGTTAAGATTTTAGCTAAAGATATCCATTATCAGTTGTTCAGGAAGGGATCTCAGTCTTATGTCTGAAGTATTAACTCAGTGGTTAATGGAATATGGCTATTGGGCTGTATTTCTTGGCGCGATGCTTGAAGGGGAAACGGCTGCTTTTCTATCGGGAGTGGCCGCACATAATCAATTACTCTCTTATCCTTTGACGATGTTATTTGCGGCGCTTGGTGGTGTCGTCAGTGACAATGTGCTTTTTTTTGTCGGGCGTTATGCGGGTGCTCGGGTATTACCGAGATTTCAAAAACATCAAAGTAAGATTGTACGGGTTCAGCAGTTAATACAACGCCATGAAAATTGGATTATTATTGGGATCCGCTTTGCGTATGGAATGAGAACTGTTGGACCAATTATTATTGGTGCCAGCAAGGTAAATCCACTCAGATTTTTTGCATTAAATATCCTTGGCGGAGCCATTTGGGGATGTTTGATTGTATCGGCGGGTTACTTTGTCAGCTCCCTTGTCTTTGCGCTCCCATTTCACCCACATTTCTCTTGGCTAGCTATCATTGTATTGGTGATTATTGGAGTTTGGTGGATCCGCCGGAGGCGACGCTGAAAAGCTCGCCGTTTATGATTGTGAGCCACCGTAGCCTTGGGTGGCTAAGTGTCATTATTTAAGATGTTTTGGTGTTTCTGACCTGATTATTTTTCCCATTGCTTGCAGTAAATCTGAGGCTTCATATCTGTCGGTTACGATTTCAATATAGGCGGCAGTATCTATTCTTTCGAGTGTATTGAGAACTCGATCGAGTTCGTCGCAAGTGGTGACTTTCTGACAATACCAATTTTTGCACCCAAGGGTTGCGGGAAGCTGAGCATAGTTCCAAGGGTGGACATCGTTGTAATAGGCCTCGGGTTCATGGCAGAAAAGGCGCTCAATTAAATAGCCATCATTATTGAGAACGAAAATAAGAGGTTTCAGCCCCCAGCGGGCAAATAAGCTAATTTCTTGCGCGGTTAATTGATGAGAGCCTTCGCCGGTAGCTAGGATCACCCGCCGATGAGGCGCAGCAAGCGCTGCACCTAGTGCTGCAGGGGTTGCCCAGCCAATCGAACCCCATAGGGATTGAGTTTGAAAAGAAACTTCTTTAGGTAGAAGTGCAAATCCTAGCCCCATGGAGAATGTCCCAGTGTCCGCTATCACGATGTCATTTTGCTTAATGAATTGTTCAAATCGCGGATATAAATAATCACTGGTTATTTTTCCGTTGTCATTTTTGGTTGGTTCGCCTAAGCCGTGAACTTTTATCGAGCTATTCGGAATAAATGCCAGAATATCTTTTAACTCAGAAAGTAGTTCATAGATATAGACATCAGGATAGACCGTTGAATCGATAACCACATAATTGTCCATTATATGGATCATATTATTAGTGCAAAGATCCGCGGTGAAACACCCTGTATTCACATCACTCATCACCGCGCCAATATTTAGAATACAATCGCAGCTTTCAATAAACTCAGCAATGTCAGGGTTCATTAAATGCCCACTGTACATGCCTATATATTGTGAGTGGGTTTCATTTAAAACGCCTTTATCCATAAACATTGTGGCATAAGGTAAGTGAGTGACTTTAATCAGTGCTTCCGCTTCTTTGACTAAATCAAACCGTGATATGAGTGAACCCAGTAAGGCGCATGGGGATTCACTGTGGTTGAGTTTATTGACGATTAAACTGAGGACTTTTTTTAAGGTATCAGGACGACTACTTGGTAATGTGAGGGGTTTGATGCTCTGCACAACGATGCGTTTCACGGCATGATCAGCAGGAATGCCAATATAAACTGGGCGTCTTTGAGCAAAAGCCTGAGCGATTAAACGGGTCATTTCACTAATACAGTTTTCTGGTGTCAAAATCGCGTGTGCACACGAAAAGGATTGAGCGACGTTGTAAAATACTTCGAAATCACCATTACCTAAAGTATGGTGCATAATCGTCTGATTTTTTTGGATATGGCTGGCAGGCATCCCAACTAAATGGAAAATAGGTAATCTTTCTGCATAAGCCCCTGCAATGCCATTTAACGCACTCAATTCTCCAACCGCGAAAGTACTGGCAAGTGCTGCGACACCTTTCAAACGGGCATAACCATCTGCGGCATAGGCGGCATTTAATTCATTACAGTTTCCTACCCAACGTAAATTTGGGGAGGCACAGACGGCATCATTAATAGGAAAGGCATAATCACCTGCAACACCAAAAATATCATTAATGCCAAGAGACTGTAATCTGGATAAAACATGTTCAATGACGGTTTGGATCATGTAATTTCTCCATATTGGTATTAAACTAGCCGATAATTATTGGTTTTGTTTTTAATTTTCAGTCAATTATTTCAAAATGCATATAGATAATAGTAGATGGAATAACCAAGAGGAGAGTGTTTTTTTTATTAGAAGTGGTAATAAAAAGAGTCATTAAGATGAGGATTGGACAAAAAAGATGATAAAAGACATAAAAAAGGCATTCAAGAGAATAAATTTAATCTTTTGAATGCCATAGAATAAATTAAAATTAACGTTGTGCTGCGGTCACCATCACTTCAACGAGTACCTGCTCCCTAGCCATATTCGCTTCAACAGCGGCGCGAGCAGGGCTAAATTCAGCTGGCATCCAAGCTTCCCAAACGGTATTAAAGTCAGCAAAATCACGCTTCATGTCTTTTATCCACACTTGAGCAGATAAAATACGGGTTTTATCACTGTTGCTAGCGGCTAATAATGCGTCAATTTTGTTTAATACATCTTGGGTTTGAGCGGTAATATCTTTGCTTAAATCCGTAGGTACTTGTCCAGATAAGTAAACTAATCCAGCATATTCAACGCTATCTGCTAAGCGTGGTTTTGGGTTATTACGTTTAATGGACATTAATTACCTCGTTAATCCTTCTAGTGAAATAGGGGAGCGTTGCTGGGTAATTAGCTGAGTTAATATCTCTGCGCTACCCGCTGCTAATGTAAAACCTAAACTGCCGTGACCCACATTGAGCCATAAGTTGCTGTGTGTCGTCTTGCCTAACATTGGCGGTCCCTTTGGTGTTGACGGACGTAAACCGCACCATGTTTCTGCTTCATCAATTTTAGGTAAATTTGGGAATGTTTTTTTAATAATGTTTTTTAATGCAGAAATTCTGTTTTCTCGTAATCCAAATTTGTCATAACCAATATCGACCATGGCTGCGATGCGTAATTGATCATTAAGTTTGGCGTAGACAATTTTATTGCCGTAGTCGGTCACGCTAAGTTTAGGAACGATATGCGCCATTTCTGGGTATTTCACGCTGAGGCTATAGCCTTTTAAGCCGAGAATTGGTACTTCAATGCCAAGGGGTTTTAATAACTCACGGCTACCATTGCCTGCACAAATCACCACATCATCTGCTTGAATTGTGCCTTGATCTGTTTCTACACCCGTAATGGTATTGCCTAGTTTAATAAAGGATTTGACCGAGTGCTCAAGACATAATGTAAATTGCGGCTGTGTTGATAAATAAGCCAGAATATTCTTGCAGAATAAATAGCAATCTGCGGTTTCATCATCGGGGGCGTAAATCGCGCCCACTAATTGCGATTGTATATTCTTTAATGCAGGCTCTAATTCAACGATTTCATTGGCGTTAAGGACTTTTTGAAATTCTTTATCCACGGTTTCACTGGCTTTTTTAAAGCTAGATTGCTCGCGATGGATAATTAATTTCCCTGATTTTTCCCAAGCGAAATCGGCAATATCACCATTCGTACGCCAAGTATTCATAACATTTTGGCTGAGTAGTGATAATCGTAATAAATGAGCTCCATTAATTTTATTGGTTGTGCGGTTACAGGCTAAGGTGAATTGGGTCATCCAAGAAAGCTGTTGTAATGTAAAATCGATTCTCAAATTTAATGGGGAATCATTTTTACCCATCCAGCGTAAGCCTTGTAATGGAACGCCCGCATCCGCAAGTGGCGAAACATAGCGATAACTTAATTGTCCACCATTGGCAAAGCTGGTTTCCATGCCAACGTCAGAATCAGATTCAATTAATGTGACGGTTTGACCCGCTTTAATTAAAGCATATGCGGTACTTAATCCAATCACTCCAGCACCGATCACTACCACATGTTTAGTCATAATATTCCGCAACCAATAATAACTTAGGAGTTATCATTTAACGGCGAATAGTCAGACTAAACAATTGAGTTTTCATCACCAGAGTATAACTTTTGGTTAACTACTGCGTTGCGTTTTTTTAGTATTAGCGACAAGGTATTTACATAATTTTGTGCGGCTTTTGTGAGCGGTCTATCCGCGCGATGGAAAACGGATACGGCTAAATGCAAATTTTCTTTAAGAGGGTAAATCATCGATTCTGGTAGGGTATGTTCCGCAGAAAAAATATCGGTAATACTGCAACCTAGGCCGGCACGAACGAACTCCGCCGCCATGTGGTAGGTGTGTACGCTGATATTGGATTCTTGGAATTCATGCCTCTGCTGTAGCAGTTGAGAGAGGGAATCGGAGCCAGGGTGGATCCAGCGGTCTTGGTCGATATCCACCAGTGAAACGGGAGATTTCACGGGAGTCTGGCTATCCACATAGACGAGAGGAATATCAGCAACAGGCAATACGGTGATCCCACCTTCAATGGCCAAATTAAATGCGATGCCAATATCGAGATCTTGCTGAGTTAATAATTGCAAAATATCAGTGGTGTGATGGGTACCAATAGTGAGTTTGATATTTGGATGTTTTTTAATAAACAGTGCGGTGACTTCAGGCACTAAGTTAAGCCCCAGACTAGGTAAACACCCAATAGCCAACTTACCTTGTGGGTTTCTAGATAAATTCTGCGCCAAAATTCTGAGTCTATCTAAATTCTGATAAACCTCTTTTGCCTCTTCAAATAATAAATTGGCTTCATCTGTTGGCAGTAATTTCCCTCGGATCCGTTGGAATAAAACGAGCCCCAATTGCTGTTCAGCATGTTTTAGGGCTTTACTCGCCGCTGGCTGGGAAATATGCAGAACTTCTGCTGCGCGAGTGAGTGAACCGCAGGTCATCACTGCATAAAAGATATCAAGGTGCCTTAATTTCATTATTGGTCGTCCATGGTTAGAACTGGGCAATACTTTGCATTTTTTCTTATTCTACAGAAAAAAATGTCATGGATCCGATATCGGGGTCACTTACCAGAAATGAAAAATGCCGGCTCATATACTTTTGGTTATGAGCCGGCATATGTTATTAAGGATTATGCGATGGCTGCGCCTAATTCAATATATAGCTTGATGATGATACTGTTGGTGATATCCACCAGGAACGCACCGACCATCGGTACCACTAAGAAGGCTTTGTGTGATGGGCTGAATGCACGAGTAATGGTTTGCATGTTGGCGATTGCCGTTGGCGTTGCCCCCATCCCGAACCCACAGTGACCTGCACTGATAACGACGGCATCATAGTCACTGCCCATCATTTTGAAGGTGACAAAGCAGGCGAATAGCACCATCACAACGGTTTGTACCGCAATAATGATTAACACTGGGCCTGCCATGCTAGCTAATTGACCGAACTTTAATGACATTAGTGCAATAGCAAGGAATAACGAGAGCGCCACGCTGCCTAATACGTCAACCGTCGGTTCAAAAACTTCATGTTTAAATACGTGAGTTAAGACGTTACGGATGATGATACCGACAAACAGACACCAAACGAAAGTTGGTAAGTGCAATGGCGTATCTTTTACTAACTCACTGATATAGCTACCCGCAACGATACAGATAATCAGCATTGAAATGGTTTCAATGATGTTATTGGCGTTGATTTTTCTTTTTACCGCTGGTTGCTCAAATGCTTCAAGGATGGTCTCTTTTTCTTGCTCAGTCGCTGTTGGGATTGTCACTTTTTTCAGTAAGTGGCGAGCGACGGGCCCACCGACAAGTCCACCTAGAACCAGACCCATAGTTGCACAAGCCATCGCCAGTTCAACCGCTCCAGTTACGCCATATTTATCGGCAAGGATAGGGCCCCAAGCACCGGCGTTACCGTGACCGCCTGTTAATGTGATTGAACCCGCAATTAGACCGATAAATGGACTTTCGTTTAGCATGACGGCTAGGCCCATGCCCACTGCGTTTTGGATCACAATTAAAATGGTAACAGCAAGTGTTAAAATAACGAGAGGTTTCCCGCCTTTTATTAATCGCGAAAAATCTGAACTTAAACCAATTGATGAGAAGAAGGCTATCATCAATGTGCTTTGTAATGAGGTATCAAACGAGAAGGTATAGCCTGCCGCTTTATCAACAATTAATAAAACGATAGCAACAATAAATCCACCGACAACAGCATCAGGAATATGGTTTTTCTGTAGAAAAGGGCTGATTTTCACCACAATCATCCCAATAAGCAGCGCTAAGCATGCAAACAATAGCGTATAGCTGGCATCTAGTGTCATTATTTTTACCTCACATTTGTTTACCAGAGCATTCACTTTTGCAATTTAACATTAGTGTTAAATGAAGTTACTTTGCTTAACTTTTGTTTAACAATGAGTTTTGTTGAGGTTGATATAACTTTTAGTTAAGTGAATCGTTCGAAAAAAGTACAATCATTGATTGGTTTAAGTCATTACTAGAGGGTTATTTAATCAATGAAATCACTAATGATTGGTTATTACATTGATTTAATAAGGTATTTTTATTTCTCTCATATAGTGGGAAAATTACGTCATTTTATCGTCTTTTTTCGAGCGCCAGCGCTGGCGTTAAGTCGTGGTAATTGTTGGAAATGTGATGGGTGGCATAAAAGCCGCTATATTGTTAATGAATGTTAAAAAATTGCAACGTAACTCACACTTTAGTCAGTTTTGATGACGATGAATCTGCTTTTTCTGCGTCAAATTGAGGCTGAAATTAGAATAAAGACCAATATTCTTAATCGCCTTTCATGCTTTATATGGATTAAATCTTAGAGCGTAGTATTTATTCCCATTGTATTGTTATCATCGAAACAAGATGTTTATTTAACTGATTGTATTTAAATAAGATAAAAAACAATTTTCAGGTTTTAAATAAGATCCATTTTCTGAGAGGAAAATGTTTTTCATTGGGGGGATTGGTTATGATGGGGATTAATTCAGATATTTTAATTAGGGTATTTTAAATGAAGAAAACCATTCGCCAAGTGACTTTTGATTTACTACGCCAATTGAATATTACGACTATTTTCGGTAACCCTGGTTCGACTGAAGAGACATTCTTAAAAGATTTTCCAAGTGATTTTCGTTATATCCAAACATTACATGAAGCTTCCGCTGTGGCAGCAGCTGACGGTTATGCTCAAGGAATGCGCAAAGTGGCGATGGTCAACTTGCATACCTCTGCTGGGCTTAGTAATGGGATGAGTAATATTCTGACCGCCTATATGAACCGTACGCCACTGATTATTACAGCGGGTAACCAAACGCGCGAAATGTTGCTGATGGAACCTTGGCTAACCAATATCGAGCCTGAAACGCTGCCAAAGCCATGGGTGAAATGGAGCTACCAGCCGGAGCGTGCGGAAGATGTCCCTGCTGCATTTATGCGGGCTTATGCGATGGCACTTCAGCCACCAGCAGGACCTGTTTTCCTATCCATTCCCCTCGATGATTGGGATAAGCCAGCCATTGCCCAAGAGGCGGTTGTGCGTGAAGTTTCGCAGCGCATAGGTTATGACCCTGTTCGTTTACAAGCGTTTGCCGATGCGTTGAATGCCGCCAAAAATCCAGTGCTGATTTATGGTTCAGCCATTGCGCGAGGTGAAGGGTGGGATGCAGGCATTACGCTAGCTGAAAAATTAAATATTCCGGTTTGGGCGGCTCCTGCCTCTGAGCGCCCGCCATTCCCTGAAACGCATCCATTGTATGCGGGGGGATTACCTTTCGCGATGGGACCGTTGTCCGATAAACTAAAAGGACATGATTTGGCGTTGATTATTGGGGCACCAGTTTTCCGTTATTATCCTTATGTAGCAGGGAGTTATTTGCCAGATGGCATGCGTTTACTGCACATTACCGATGATCCTATCGAGGTAGGAAGAGCACCGGTTGGTGATAGCTTACTCAGTGATGCGATACTCGCGATTGAAGGGCTGACACCATTAGTGAACGCCAGAGCAGCAGCGAAAAATAAGGTTGAGAAACAGTCCCATGGTATGGCTCCACATCCTGCCGCGCCAGAAGTGAAGGGCAATTCAACGGTATTAAGTGCAGCTCAGCTGTTTAAAGCGCTGAGAGAAGCCTCCCCGAAAGAGGCTATCTTAGTGGAAGAATCGCCGTCAAACCTTGGCGAGTTGCACCGTGAATGGCCAATTGACTCACCGGATTCGTTCTATACCTTTGCCAGTGGATCATTAGGTTGGAACTTGCCAGCAAGCGTGGGGATTGCTTTAGCGGAAAAAGACAGTGGTCGACACCGCCCTGTGATGTCGATTATTGGTGATGGTTCGATGCAATATTCGATTCAAGGGTTATGGAGCGCCGCACAACATAATTTACCGATTGTGTTTGTGATCCCACGAAATAGCGAGTACGCCATTTTGAAATCCTTCGCGGTGTTAGAAGAAACGCCAGGGGTTCCGGGGCTGGATATTCCAAACTTGGATATTGTGGCACTGGGTAAAGGTTATGGTTGCACAGCGTTAAAAGCCACGACGGTGGATGAGGTCAAAGCGGCTTGCCGTGAGGCATTTAAGCGCCAAGGCCCAACGGTGATTGAAGTGCCTATTCAGCCTCAAATTCCACCACTGATTTAAAATAAAATGCAGATTTAAATAAGATGTAGATAGAAAAATAGCCTCAAATAGAGGCTATTTTAATAAAGAGGGAGAGCAGGTTTAGTGCTTCACTAACGTTGAGAAGTAATACACTAATGGCACCGCGAGGATCCACAGACTGATTGGAATTTCACGCCACTTGCCTGCTACCGCTTTAATTAAGATATAAAACAGTAACCCGCCTGCAATCCCTGTACCGAAGCTGTTCGCGATTAACGTGATCATCACCATCATTAATACTGGCAGACCATCGGTAAAATTAGCTAAATCCACTTTGCGTAGTCCGCTAAACATATTTAAACCGATTAAAATCAACGCGGGTGCGGTGGCTTGTGCCGGGATCATTAACGCGATTGGGGTAAACAGTAACATAAGCAGGAACATAAACGCCGCTGCTAATGCTGTCATACCGGTTTTCCCCCCCGCTTCGGCGGCTGCGGAAGATTCAATTAATGCCGTTGCCGCTGGGATACCGACCATTGGACCTAACGCTGCTGCGATGGAGTCCACAATAAACGGACGGTTGATATTCGGCATGTTGCCTTCTTTATCCAGTAATCCGGCTTCGCCACCAACGGCGAGTGTGGTTCCCATGGTGGAGAAAAATTCCGCTGCAAAGAACACAAATAAGAAAGGTAAGAAGGCGATGTTTAAGGCACCGATTAAATCCACCTGACCTAAAACTGGCGCAATAGAATGCGGCATACCGATAAAGCTTTCTGGTAACTTTGTGACGCCAAACGGAATGCCCAGTAGGGTGGCGAACAAAATGGCCCATAAGATCCCACCGGGAATACGGCGAGCTTGCAACGCGATAGCCACAAAGAAGCCGGCTAGAGCGACTAAGGCACCTGGAGAGAGAAAATCCCCCAGCATTAATGCGTTGGTTTTTGGATTGGCTAAGACTAAGCCCGCATTACGAAAGCCCAGCACTGCCACAAACAGGCCGATAGAGGCCGTTAAACCCAACTTAATGGATTGTGGAACGGAGCGAGTCACAACCTCACGTAAACCGAACTTGGTGAGCAGGAAAAATAAAATTCCAGACCAGCAGGCGATGCCTAAACCGATTTGCCAATCAATCCCTTCACTGCCTGCAAGGGTGATCCCCACCAACACCGAGCCACCAATACCGGGACCGACAATAAAAGGCAGGTTGGCGTAGAACGCCATTAATAGGCTGGCGAGTACAAACACGATGATCGTGCCTGTGGTCGCTGCGCCTTTATCCATACCGCCTGCGGCTAACAGGCCGGGAATAACCACGAGCAAATAGGCAGCTGCAAGGAACCCAGTGGCTCCGGCGAGGCATTCTGTTCTGATTGAACTGCCACGTTCACGCAGCGCAAAACGCCTTTCTAACCAACTCCCTGATGTTGGCTGATGAAGAGAATCGTTAGCCATTAATTGGCGCTCCTATCATTATTTTTTATTGGATGAGTGTTTTTAAAACCGCTATTACTTTCAGTACGTTCTAAAACGGCATCAACTATCTGGCGAGTGGTACCGCAAGTCAGTCCTAAATCGGTTAAATGTGGGCCTGCATTACAGGCAAGGCAAGTGCCTTCGATGGCTTTAAATACGCGATACGGCGGTTCCCAGTCAGCAATTTGGCTGCTTAATTCTCTAAGTTGGCGAAATTGTTCTGCCAGCTCAGGTGCAGGTAATTCCGATAACATGCCTGCAATAGGCATGGCCACATGAGCAAGGATTTTTCCGTCTTGAACTAACGCCATACCGCCACCGCTTTCAATCAGCAGGTTGGCTGCCATCGCCATATCGTTGGCATCACGTCCGAGCACCACAAGGTTATGGGAATCATGGGAGTAGCTGGTGGCAATGGCACCCCGTAATTCTCCCCAGCCTTTTAGTAAGGCAATTTGTGGTTTGGCATCATGGCGTCCGTGGCGATGTTGTACGCGGATTAAGCTAAATTCATCTGGCAGTTGAACAATACCGTTTTCGACTTGAACATCGACCTCTCCCCACTGAGTAAAGCGGGCACCGCTAATATGGCGTAAGCGAGCAGTGCCATTTTGTAGGTCAGCTAATTGAAGTTGGCAATCCTGTGCTGAAATTGGCGTCAAGTGCATGGTATCTCGAGGCGGTAAAATCGTATTTTCCGGGGCAATCGGGGAGATAAGTTGCCCATTTTCTGCCACTTTCTTGCCGTCGATATAAACGTGTTGGGCTTTTAAGGTATCCAAAGAATCAAGAACCACTAAGTTGGCTCGGCGACCCGCAGCAATCAGACCCAAGTCGTTGCGCTGTAGGCGAATAGCGCCATTGAGTGTGGCAAAGCGTAGCACATCAGTGGCTTGCATACCGTGTTCAATTAATAAATTTAGCAGCGCAATAATGCCGCCTTTTTCAATCAACATGTCCGGTGGAACATCATCCGTACATACCGTGATTTGTGAGGATAAATGAGGCAGTGTTTGTAATGCCGCAACAATTTCAGGGAGCAGATAAGGGTGAGAGCCACGAATTTCCAGTGTCAGCCCAGCTCGTAATTTTTCGAGGGCATCTTCTGCGGATGTGAGTTCATGGTCGGAAGTCACGCCAGCGGCGAGATAAGCTTGTAAATCAGCGCCTTTTAATCCGCGGGCATGACCTTCAATGATTTTACCGGAGTTTAATCCCGCATCGAGGATCTCTTCCATACGTTCGCTGCCATTTAGTACGCCGAACATATCCATCACTTCTGCCACACCACGCACTTCCGGCCAGCTCAGCATGGTGGACATTTCTTGTCCTGCAAAGTCTGCACCTGACATTTCTAAACCGGGAGTTGACGGCACAGAAGAGGGGGCTGCAACCATCACATCAAGGGGTAAATTACGGCTAGCATCAATGGCATAGCGCACACCATCTAATCCCAAAACGTTTGCAAGTTCATGGGGATCCCAAAATACGGCGGTGGTGCCTTGTGTGAGAACAATTTCAGCATAACGAGCAGGGGGAAGGTGAGAGCTTTCTAAATGGACGTGGGTATCAATAAAACCCGGAGAAATAAATTTTCCCGATAAATTATGGGTTTCATGGCTATCAGTACGGCTTCCCGCTGGATGGACGCTGGCAATCAGCCCTTCAATGATACCGATATCCGCAGGTCGAATTTCCCCGGTGACCATATCGATAATATTGGCGTTGGTGAGTAAAAGATCAAAAGGTACTTCGCCTTTTGCGGCTTGTACGGCACGACGTCGAGTTTGATTTGTTAGCTTCATAAAACACCATCTCAAAGATTTATGTCGCTACTTTATGAGTAAGGCAAACGTTTGCCAAGATGATAAAATTTATCGAATCATAAAGAGAGGTTATAATGCGGCACATCATGATAAGAATAACGATCCGATTAGCGAGGAAATACAATGACTGAGCCATGGCAACGCCTTCCGGCATTAACACTAAAGCAGTTGCAATATTTTGTGACTCTTGCGCATCTGCGTCATTTTACCGAAACCGCAAATCGCTTAGCGGTGAGTCAGCCAGCATTGAGCAGCGCAATACGGCAGATTGAAACCGTGATTGGCGGTAAGTTGATTAACCGTACGGCAGCGTCAGTGACGTTGACTGAGTTAGGTGCCGCAATCTTACCGCATGCAGAGCGTATTTTAAGTGTCTCCCACCGAGGTTTCAGCGATATTCAAAAGATTATCGAAGAGGGGGGCGATGGCACATTGCGCATTGGGTTGGTTCCTTCCGTCAGTTCATTGTTATTCCCGATTATTCCTGAACAATTACAGCAACATTTTCCTAAGCTGAATGTGGAATTTTATGACCAAACGAATGACGCATTAGTGAATAAATTGGTGAATAACGAAATTGATTTTGGGGTAGGCGTATTGGATAGCTCCGTTCCTGAAGAGTTAACTTTATATCCTTTGCAAGATGACCCATTTGTTGCGGTGATCCACCGTGATGAATTTATTTCAGATAATGCATTTCATCTGCCGTGGAAGTTCTTAAATAATCGTGATATTGCCATGTTTTCGAAAGGAAATATTAATCGACTAGTGAGTGCAACAATTGAAAGTAATCGTTTTAATATTAATCCGCGTTATCAAGTCGATTATATTGAAACCTTATATGGGTTAGTGAGATCGAAATTAGCGATTGGCATTTTACCTCAGCTATATACGGTGCATTTACGGGATCCAGAACTAAAAGTTTTACAGTTACAACAACCCGCATTAACGCGGTCGATATCCTTAATGCGTAATAACCAAACGCTAACGCCAATGATGGAATCTGTTTTTCAGCTATTATTTAAAGCATTACGTCGTACGCCTACTCATCAATCTTAATTTTACAGCGCATTTCTATACCTAGTTTTTTATAGTTCATCATGATTGTTTGATTTTTAACAAGTAAGGAGGGTTAAGCACTAATCGTAAAACTATTTTTATTGAGATGAATAAGATTACTACCCTTGACTGTTTATTTTTTAGTCTGTTTTTTGATGTGTAATATGTTGAGGATATACATGAAAGCTATATTGAAAGTCAGCCTGCTCACAACAGTAATGCTATTGATTACTGCCTGTGGTGATCTCGATATTATGGGAAATAAAGGAAAGTTTTATTATAGCAATCCGACAGAAAACACGATTTCCTTTAAAGTGGATGGTAAAGATTATCAGGTCGAGCCTGGCCAGTATGGCGCAGTATCGTTAGCCAACGGTGAACATACACTTGAAGATGGTACTGGTAATGTCACCAAATTTATGGTGTTTGAACATAACTCAGGTGGGATCTTAAACCCTAATCACGGGGTGTATTACACGTTCTCGGAAGTGTATACCGAGCAAGGTAAATATAAGGGTTATCAGCCCACGCCGAGAAATGTCACTATTTATGGGCATGAATTAAGCTTACCTATCAAAAGTAGTAATGCTGCGGTGATTGATGGCAATTTATTCCGTTGTACTTACCCAATTGGCAAAGCGTTGCCAGGTGCAGAGAATAAGCAATATAAGCAAGAAGATATTAAATCAAAATGTTTTGATCAATCCGAGTTAATTGAATATTTTGCGAACGAACACGATCAAAATTTAGTGCCTAATTCACCGCCTAATTCACCGCAAAATGAAGACAATAATTCGATTAGCCAGCACTTAAGTTATCAAGTTCCTCAGGCAGCTTTCCGTGATCCTCAGGTTCAATCGGTGGCGAATGAGATTATAGCGCTAACAGAAACACTGAAAAATGCGAACAAAGTCGATATTCATCAAGACTTAAATAAGCAATATCATCAATTAACTGTTCAGTTAGTCGAAGCGTATACTGAAAGTCCTTCCAGCAATGCGGCTGAGGAATATATAAAACTTAATGGGTTTATTAAAGAAATTAACAAACTCAGAAATTATGGTGTGTGGGTAAGATAAGTATATTCCATTAAGTTTATCTGAGCGTCTTTATAATTAAGAATTTGCTTATAAATTAAGCAGAGTAATCTTATGTGATATCCCGATGAAACACGGAAACTAAGAGGCAGTTATCGTTAGGATAATATTATAAAGAGGCTCAGTGATGAATTTATTTAAGACTTCATTTTTTACTGCAATATCTGCTGCATTCCTACTCTTTTTTTCCAGCGTCTCTGGCGCTAAATCCATTGTTGAACCAGTTAAAGATTCTGAAGTATTAGACTTAGTGTTTATCTTGGATAAAAGCGGTTCCATGTCAGGGTTTGAATCTGACACTGTCGGCGGATATAACAGCGTGCTGACAGAAAATAGAAATAAAGCGGGTAAAACCTTTATTACCACTGTGTTGTTTAATAATAAAACCAGTTTATTACATAATAGAGAGCCTATTGATAAAGTTAAAAACCTCACGCTAGATGACTATTCTGTCGATGGAAATACCGCATTATTAGATGCCATTGGCGATACCATGGTGAAAATGCGTGAAAATAGAAAAATCACCAAGAACAATAATGTTTTGTTTGTGATTATTACTGACGGTGAAGAGAACAGTAGCACCAAATATAGTCAGGCAAAGATTAAATCTATGATTAAATCTGCAGAAGTTGAAGATAAGTGGGACTTTATTTTCTTAGGTGCCAATATTGATGCAATTACGGCTGCGGATAATATTGGTATTAAGAGTTCTAATGCCACAGGTTATGTTCAAGATGGCACGGGTTACGATAAGGCATATAAAGCGGTCAATAAAGCCGTAGAAGCCAAACAGAATGCCGCACCAATATCAGAGGAATGGAAACAGGAAGTTGAGCAAGACGTGAAGGATCGCAAAAAATAAGAAGATAATAAAATCAGTCTGTAAATGAAGATGCTGAAGGCCCCGAAATAATATTCGGGGCTTTTTTATGACATTATTTAGTGGCTTTCAGCGCGGCAAATAACCCTTTAGCGAGTTGGTCTTGCTCTGATTGAATACCGGGTAAAACAAAATAGTAACCCCCACCAAATGGTTTAATATAACGCTCCAGTGGTTCGCCGTTTAGTCGTTTTTGAGTATCAATAAAGCCAGTTTTTAAGTTCTTTTGGTATGAAACGAAAATCAGCCCCATATCCAGTGAGCCGTTATCGGTTAAGCCAAGAGAATAGCTGTAACTGCGGCGGCGTAACTTGGCGGTGTGGCGAGTTGGGTTTCTTGGTTCGGCACGGCGCATATGGGAGTCAAATAAGACGCGGTCACCGTGAGGATCTTTATCAAATCCTGGGTCATCCATTTCGTGCTTCATACCCATTGGTGCGCCAGTTTCTTTATGGCGTCCAAAGTCATTTTCTTGGTCTTCCAGCGGGGTTCTATCCCAAAATTCAAGATTAAAACGAATTAAGCGAACGGCTTGGTAAGTTCCACCGACACACCATGCAGGCTCTTTGCTATCCTCAGTTACCCAAATCAGGTCATCCATTAATTTGCTGTCGTCGGCTGGCGCATTACCAGTGCCATCTTTAAAGCCAAATAAATTAATTGGAGTAGAGCGTTTATCGATATCCCTTGATGGTAAGAACCCATCGATTTTCCATAGCGGGAACCAATAAGGTGAGGTATGGCGCAGAATATCGCGCAGTGCATAAATCACACTTTCTTGGCTATTGGCACAAATTTGCAGCACCACATCACCACCACACCATTTATCTTCTAAACGGTCGTTCGGGAAGCTGGTCATTTCCACCAATTGGCTCGGTTTAAGCTTTTCTAACCCAAAGCGTGAATCAAATAAGCTATCTCCTAAGGAAACTGTGACACTTAGGGCATCAGGCTGAATGAGTGTGCCTAAAATCCCAGACTCTGCGGGAGGCATTTTATCATTCTGATTTGGCGTAGATTTTTGTACTTGGGTCAGAAAGGCAATGCGTTGAGTTAATACCGTGAACAGTGCTTGAAGCTCATCAAGGGTCGTTGATGTGATTCGAAAAGCGATAAACGAGGCATTTTTCTGTTCTGGGGTTAGCACGCCCGCTTGGTGTGAACCTAAATAATTGATGCTTTTGTCATAGGTCAGCCCGCAATCCGCAATGGATGCTTTAGCGCTGAGGGCGGGTGCGGCAAGGATAGCGCCCCCCATGACTAAGGTTTTTAGCGCATGGCGGCGAGATACTTTCGATTGAGAAAACCCCAAAGGTTGTGACTCGCTTTTTAGTTTAGCTTGCATAAATTTATGCCTTAATATTTATAGTAAACATCAACATCTAACTGAGCGCGTAATGTGGCGAGCAGTTCAGCTTGTTGCGTTAACAGGGAATAGAGCGCCATTTTGTCTTGTTGTTTTAGTTGGCTATAAGGAGCGTATTGACCTTTAGCTAATTGATATGACTGCACTATTTTATTAATTTTCTGATCATTTTCTTTTATCTGATCAAGGGTTTTGGATTCAATAAACGGGCTGATCACCTCGATGATGGCTTGAGAACCCTTGGCATTTGCCGCCATATCCGACAGGTCAGAGAGACTATAAATATTCTCTTGTCCTGACAGTTTTGTTTCGAGGATCATCTCCATAAAATCGGCGGAAGCTTGCACCAATTTCGGAATTTCAATGGTTTCGGTCAGGACACGTTTTTGTAAATCTTTCCCTTTTAATAACAGCTCATCAGACGCTGGCAGCGCCGCTTTGAGATCTTGTTTGGCAAATAAAAGGTGTTCAACTAAGTGAAATCCCACGAAGCGGTAATCTTTTTCTTTATCCAGAAAATAATCCGCACGAGGGTTGATGGTTCGGTCAGTATTACCAAATAACACAATGACCGGACGCACTGTTTCATAGTGCTGGTGGGCTTGTATATAGGCCGCTTTCGCCTGCGCTAATTGGCCTTTTTGCACACTTTGATTGAGCTTTTCTAATTGCTCCACCATTTCACTTAACTCCTTGTTGACGAAAGATAAGTATTCTTGAATGGCGGGCTGATATTTTTCAGGGGTGGGAATATCCCCCTTCGCAATAATGATGTTGTCCCCTGTTTGCACAGGGGAACGTAGGGCTTTGCCATAGGCGGTAGATGCCACGAGTGAAGCGACGATTACGCCAATGGCTAAGCGGGTGATTTTACGCATTTTGTAAGTTCCGTTTAGCGGCATGTTTTTTGCTCCAAACAAACAGTGCGAGGATCACAATCCAATAGACAACAAAGGTGATAACACTGAGCCAAATTGGCTGTGAACGATATGCAAAGAATGATGAGATAAAGTTGCCAACCACACCGGAGTCATCCAGTAATGCGCTGGTATCCCATGCAGGGTAGATTAAAAATTCAGGAATTGGATAGTCAAACTCAATCATTAAGTTTGAAATCTCTTCAACACCTCGGAGTAATAAGGAGAGGGCGAGGAACAGTAAAATCACGCCAGTGACTTTAAAGAAAATTTTCCATGAAATAATGCGGTTAGTTAATAAGAAGGCATACAGAGTCATGCCCGCAATAACGATACCCGCAGCAACTTCAAAGATAAATTCGTTAGCATTTTCAGCGGTTAATGACATGATGAAACTGGAAAGGAAAACGACAATTTCGCTGCCTTCACGGGCAATCGCGATAGCGATGATCAAGGTTGCGCCCCACCAACTGTGGTGTTCAGCATTACGATTGATACCCGATTCCAGCTCTTTTTTCATCGAGCCGCCGCTTTTGTTCATCCAATAGACCATTTGAACAATCAAGATACAGGCGAGGATCTCCATGACTATCATGAAAATAGATTGTCCTGTGTCATCAAGGACATTGAATACGCCATAAATCAGTAGAGCGAGTAAGATGGACATGGCGATACCAAGCCCAACACCGCCCCACAGGTATTTCATCCCATTGCGAGCGTCTGGGTGGCGTTTGATCCACGCATAAATGATGCCGATAACTAATAGCGCTTCAAAACTTTCGCGCCAAACTACAAAGAGAACTTGTCCCATGTTGAATCCTACTCTTTAGCGATGATCTCGCCTTTTGGATGTGACAGATGGAAATCGTCGAAAAATGTGTAACTACCTGGTTTTAAAGGTGCAATAACCACAACGGAACTGGCACCGGGGGCTAATACTTTTTCTTTACGCAGTTGCAAACTTTCAAACTCTGCGGGTTCAGTGCCTGTATTGGTAATTTTGATACGAATAATGGTTTTCGCTGGCACTTCCAGAACGCGTGGGATTAAATCCCCATTTTTCATTTCTAATTCAACGGTATATTTTTCGGCGCTTAAGGCTGATAGCGGAAGTAATGCGCAAATAAAAACCAGTAAAAAGCTGAGTAATGTTTTCATTGTTGGCTCAAACTTATTGAAAATTGAGAGTTCCTTACTAGCGAAAAAGGGCTCGCGCGGAATATTACCCCCGCGAAAGCCCTCAGCGCATCATTGAAAAATTAGTAACTGCCTTTGCGACCTATGCCGGCATAGTCAAAGTCCCAAGAGACTTCAAACGGTTCGAACCAAGGAGCAACCCCTGTTTCTTTATCAATGTGGCGACCGAAAGCGGCTTGTTGATTGTGTGACGGTGGGTAAATTTTATAGGTAACGCGATATTTACCATTACCGTTCAGTTTAATATTTTCACCGTAGTGAGGGCCATCGCTTGCCACCATCGGCATAAAGGTGCCTGATTGAGTCTGTGGCTTATCGCCTAGTTTGGTAACGGTATATTCGACCGTTAAGTAAGGCATCCAATCGCCTTCTGCAAAGCCGTTCGGGTTCTCTTCTACCGCATGAATATCGGCTTCTAAGTGAACGTCGGCTTTATCCGCTGGCATGTGAGCCATTTTGTGATGACCTTCTTCGGTGTCCATGGTGATAGGTTGTAAATAAACACCTTGGATTTCCATGCCGTTTTTAATGACTGGGTGACCGAGAGGATACTCTTGAGCAAAGGCGGATAGAGAGAATAAGGCTAAGCCCGAAACGGCAGCCTGATAAGCGAATTTCATTGTGACATCCTTACCTGAATGAAGTTAGAAACATAATGATAATCATTACTATTACTCAAAAACAAGCAGAATGTTTTAGGCTTATATCCAATCCTTGCTATGAATGTATTTAAATTTAATATTAATCAAAGTGTTAATACTTTCTTTTTTAGTGATAAAAAATAAGTATTAGAAAGGTGATTTGCTTCAGACACCGTCGTGTGTTTCACATGCTATAGTCGATACGTTGATCGGTATTCATTAGGTATAAAATTGAGGTGCTGGAGATGCAAAAACGTTATTTGGATTGTTCCGCTTCTGAAATTGCAAAAATGAACAAGAAAAACTTACTGGAAGCGATTAAAGCTAGTGAAGGGCGATTACTGGTGAGTGAAACTATCGGGACTATTCAACCAGTTTTGATGAACGTCACTAATGCGGAACTGGCAGCAAGCCAAGGCGCAGATATTTTGCTATTGAATGTTTTTGATGTGAATAATCCTGTGATGCAGGGATTACCAGAAGGCATTGCACCTGATGACATTATCCGTACCTTAAAGCACTTAACAGGACGTGCGATAGGTGTGAATTTGGAACCTGTTCCAGCAGGGTTTAATAATCCCCATCAAGATAAACAGTGGAAAATCTCTGAAGGGCGTTTGGCTACCGTCAAAAATGCCCTGAAATTAAAAGAGATGGGGGTCGATATTATTGTCCTGACCGGAAATCCGGGCAATGGTGTGACTAACCAAGAAATCAACCAAAGTCTAAAAGAACTTAAAGCGGTGGTGGGGGAAGATATCGTTCTTATTACGGGAAAAATGCATGCGGCGGGAGTCCTCAATGCGTCTGCTGAGCAATTAATTACCGAAGAGGATATTCATTCCTTTATAGAGAGCGGTGCGGATATTATTTTATTGCCAGCGCCGGGAACCGTTCCGGGAATATCCTCAGAATTTGTGCAGAAAATGGTGAGTTATTGCCATTCACAACGTGTAATGACGATGACGGCGATTGGGACATCCCAAGAAGGATCGGACCTGCAAACCATCCGCCAGATTGCCTTAATGTGCAAAATGGCAGGAACAGATTTACATCATATTGGTGATTCGGGGTATAACGGCATTGCCTTACCGGAGAATATCTTGAATTACAGTATTGTGATCCGCGGTGTTAGACACACCTATTCCCGTATCGCCCGTTCAATTAACCGCTAATCTTTGCTGTTTTTCTGGGTGAAATCCCTGCGCTAGAAATGGCGCGGGAATTTCGCTCTAAATGTCATTTCTCATTTTTGCAATTAGTAAATCAACAGCTTTCTATGATTGCATGACTATTACTGAAATAATTAAAGTTCTTTTACAGGATAGGTTTTTTTTATATTTGAGCCATCACTGTACATTTCGGTGATACTGAGTTGATCATCTTTAACGTTATAAAATACCTTTTCATCTAATGGATCATCTCTCCAACGCCCGATACTATCTGGGTTGTTAGATGCCCACATCACTTGATTACCTATTAGCTTGCACTTAATTGCCCACAGTGTTCCGTCAACAGGTCTGATGTAGTGTACATATGCAACTGCAGATTCAATTTTCTCTAATTGCATGATTTTATGATCACGACCAAACATTGCAGCGGAAGCTGCTTTACATACTTTTCCAACATCAGCTTCAGAGGCATAGAGTGATGAGCTAAAAAGTATGGATAGGAGCAGTAGTTTCTTCATTAGAAATATCTCATTATTAATGTGTTAAATAATGCTATCGGCATCAATAGGATTAACTGCACAAGTAACTGTTTTGTCATTTCCATCGCCAAAAAAATATACAATTCCCGCTATACTTCAGGTAAAATCCAGCCCATTTTTTAAAACAATATCTATAACATAATAAAGAAGTGAGCTATGTCGCAAAATACGAATTCAGTGCCAAAGATTGGCTTTGTTTCGCTTGGCTGTCCAAAAAACCTCGTTGACTCAGAGCGTATCTTAACGGAGCTGCGTACTGATGGTTACCAAGTCGTTCCTAGCTATGACGATGCCGATCTGGTTATCGTGAATACCTGTGGCTTTATTGATAGTGCCGTTCAAGAATCGTTAGAAGCTATCGGCGAAGCGTTGAACGAAAATGGTAAAGTGATTGTGACAGGGTGCCTGGGCGCAAAAGAGAACCAAATCCGTGAAGTTCACCCGAAGGTATTAGAAATTACGGGCCCACATAGTTATGAACAAGTGTTAAATCACGTTCACCACTATGTGCCAAAACCAGAGCATGATCCGTTCTTTAGTCTAGTCCCAGAGCAAGGCGTAAAATTAACGCCAAAACATTATGCTTACTTAAAAATATCCGAAGGCTGTAACCACCGTTGCACTTTCTGCATCATCCCTTCTATGCGTGGTGACTTAGATAGCCGTGCTATTGGTGATGTATTAAATGAAGCCAAGCGTTTAGTGGAATCAGGCGTTAAAGAGTTACTGGTGATTTCTCAAGATACTTCTGCTTATGGTGTGGATGTTAAACACCGTACTGGGTTCTGGGATGGTCAGCCGGTGAAAACCAGCATGGTTGGATTATGCGAACAGTTAGCTTCTATGGGTGTTTGGATTCGTCTGCATTACGTTTATCCATACCCACATGTTGATGATGTGATCCCATTAATGGCAGAAGGTAAAGTATTACCTTACTTGGATATTCCATTACAGCATGCCAGCCCGAAAATTTTAAAACTGATGAAACGCCCAGGAGCGGTAGAAAGAACGTTAGAGCGTATTAAGCGCTGGCGTGAAATTTGCCCTGAGCTGACATTGCGTTCGACGTTTATTGTCGGCTTCCCAGGTGAAACAGAAGAAGATTTCCAAATGCTGTTGGATTTCTTACAAGAAGCTCGATTAGATAGAGTCGGTTGCTTTAAATACAGCCCAGTTGAAGGCGCAAAAGCAAATGAACTGGCTGACCAAGTCCCTGAAGAGGTTAAAGAAGAGCGTTATCATCGCTTTATGCAGCTTCAGCAAGAGATATCAACTCAGCGCTTACAAGAGAAAGTGGGTCGTGAACTGTTGGTTATTATCGACGAAGTCGATGACGAAGGTGCTGTAGGTCGTAGTATGGCCGATGCGCCAGAAATTGACGGTATGGTGTACCTCAATGGCGAGTTTGATGTGAAAGCAGGGGATATCGTTAAAGTGCTGATTGAGCATGCTGATGAATATGACCTGTGGGGCACCGTTGTTACCGAATAAAAAACAGGCTATTATCTAGCTCGAAATTTAGCCTGCGGATCACTTTCGCAGGCTTTTTTCGATATAATCCACTATTTTAGGTTTTTTCTACTTTTCAAATACTTGATCTATATCATCCCGCCAAAATCAATCAAATCATAACTTGATCTAGGATATAAAACTTAACTGATAACTTGACATAATCAGGGAGAATACTTATCGAAGAATAAGGCTGATTATGACTATTGATTTCACAATTCCCAAACTCGCACAGCTTACAGAAAAATCATCATGCTCCATTAATCCGGAGTTATTGATACAACTGGCAAGTGAAGCCATCACAAGTGGTTTATCACCTATCCATGATTTCGACATTGAAGGAATGTTGTTGGATAAATACGGTCAAACCTTATGGTCTAACCGCAAATCAGACAGCAGCGCCATGTTGCCATCTTGGATATTCTCTCAAATACAGGTCACTTCACTAGATGACCAGCCGATTAACTCACAAGGACATACTTACTATTTCGCCCCTATTTATGATGAAACGCGCTTGCTCGCCACGTTGGTGTTACGTGGGGAGTCAAGTAGCAGCAATATATTGTTAGCACTCACTCTTACCTTAGGGCGAGAAATCAGTGAAAAGCTGAAGTGTCACTTTTACTGGCAAAAACTTTCAGAGAAGACTCACGGGCATAATCTGTTCCATGACTTGAACATCCATGAAGTGGAAAAAGCATTAATTATCGAAGCCGCGCTGGCTTACGGCGGAAAAATTCAGGAGATGCATCAAGCGTTAAATATGGGACGTACGACACTGTGGCGTAAGTTGAAGCAGTATCAGATTGATATTCGCGAATACAAGCTCTAACCCCGCTGATAAAAAAAGCTTCTACTAATTTTTAGCAGCAATGCCGAAAACGTTCGAAGCATTCAAATCACACAGCCTTACGGTAATCACTAAGCCCAACATATCAATGTATATTGATTGTGGGCTCAGTCACGCCTTGCAGCGAAACGAAAGAGAATAAATGAAAAAGAGCTAAGATTATCAACTTATCTTGTCGGTAAGTATGTTGATCTCAGTACGCTTTTTTTTAGGAATTGGTTTTAATTTGATGTTATAGATTTTTATTTCAGTGAATACACTTACTCACAGCTGGAGTAAATGGCGATGGGGGTATATATAGGTTTATATTTTATTTTAAACTAAATATATTAATTTTATATTTAGCTATAAATGTGATTTTTGTTATTGATAACTAGAGTAACAGTTTCCCTGTATAAAAATGATAGTGCAATTTATTTAATTTTCCACTATTGACTAAAAAATAGTTATTTTAGGGTGATAAATGAATAAATAGAAATAGAAAGCATAATCGTTATGCTAAGTTTGATAGTGAAAAATAGTTAACCGAATAGTTAAGTGGAAAGTTAAGTGGAAAGTTAAGTGGAAAGTTAAGTGTATAGTTAAGTTAAATGGTTAAACTAAATAATCATCTAAATAAAAATCTAAATTTAATTATATTTTCTTGGATAATTGTGAGGATGAAAAAATGCCTAATGATTTTTTGATAAACCATTAGGCAGGAAGGGGGGCTGGTGAATAAGGATAATTAAGTATTTTCAGAATAAGTATTAATATATTCATACTCTTGGATTAGTTGAGGTAATGACTTTATTCCTAGTTTTGTATAAATATTTGAACGGTGTACTTCTACGGTTCTTGGTGATAATGACAGTTTTTCAGCCGTTTCCCGGCTGGTGTTTCCGTCTAAAATCATGTCCATAATTTCACGCTCTCTTGCTGAGAGACGGTCGAATTTATCGGCTAAATAAATATATTTTTTATGATTTTCATTTTGTTTATCAAAGTGCTCATTCGCTCCTTGAATAGCGCTTAGAAACACTCTGTCATCAAATGGAAATGCATAGAAATCAAAGGCTCCAGCCTTGAAACAGTCTCTGCATAGTGCCGCTGAAGGCTCTTCAGCGATGACGATAACAGGGACAACGGCTAAAGATTGAGTAAGGTTTTTTAATTTATTAATATGATTTGAGTTATTGCCTACGAATAATAAAACACAATCCTTTGCATTTTCTTCTTTAGGGTAAGTATAAGTACTAATAAATACCTCTTCATCATTATAGAATTTAAAAATAAAATCAAAAGATTCCATCTTTGATTTCAGTTTATTCTTAAAGACATTATCGTTTTTAACGATTACATGAATGGCGCTATTCATCACCAAACTCCTGTTAAACGGATTTGACATTCAAATTAACGTAGTTTAATAGAATGAAAATAATTTACCGATGAAAATGGCAATATAATTTCAACTATTCTTTTTTATAGATTATTGCTGAACGTAAATGATATTAAAAAAAGTACTTACCTAATTTTAATATAAAAAAGAAACAAAAGTTAAAGTATGTGTCAAAACGTAACATCTGTTTAATGTTTTGTAACAAGATAGAGTTTTAAGCTTGCCTTACGATTATTATGTTTTCTAGATAACATGAAAATAATGTTATTTAGCTAAGTAATAATATCGCAAAACGTTAGTCATAAAAAGCACTATTAGCAATTTTATGAAATTTAATTAATCATCCCCCTTGATATTTTTTATCTGCTTTTAAGTTTTGTGGTGAAGCCATTAAAACTACTTCAGTAAAATTGCAAAGCACTCTAAAAAAGTGAGTGAATACACGTAATGATTTCCTTAAAAGATATTGTGCTATTGGTTTGCGTATCATTAATAAAAGTGTTTAGTGTGATTAAACTGGTCGATAACCTGAGTGATAGTTTGCACTTCAACCTATTATCTTTCCGTTATTGGCGTATTATAGAGAAGAAAAATCAACCACACTTTCATACGGATAAATTATGTTGCTGCGTTCAGGGGTAGCATTAGCTATCTTTTCTTATATCCTTTGGGGAATAACCCCACTTTTTTATCGATTACTTCCTGATGCTCAAGCCATGGAATTACTGGCGCAACGACTGATTTGGTCTCTTCCGTTCTTATTTTTTATTCGGTTACTTATCAAGAATAAATCCCTATGGAAGCAAGTGTGGGCGGATAAGCGTTCAATTGTACTATGTTTTTTTAGCTCTTCGATTATGGCGGTGTCGTGGACAACCTTCACCTATGCCTTAACCCATGGACAAGTGCTGGCCGCGAGCTTGGGTTATTTTATTAATCCGTTATTTTCCATCTTGCTTGGTGTGATTTTCTTGCGAGAGCGTTTAGTCTTCGCTGAAAAGCTTGCGGTTGTGTTTATTTTCTCCGGTGTTGCCTACCAAATCATTCAATATGGGGAACTACCCGTTTTAGCCTTAGTGATGGGAAGCGCCTTTGCGGTTTATGGTTTGATCCGTAAATTTATTCGTTTTGATGTTATCACCTCGCTGTTTTTAGAGGCGCTCTGGTTATTACCCTTGGCAGTAGGTATCACATGGTGGTTATCAGCGCATGGAATGAGCGCGGTAGAAAATGGTGATTGGCAAACCAAAGTGTTGTACATGTTGGCGGCACCTGTGACTATTATTCCATTACTCTTTTTCACGGCGGCGATTAAACGCACTACATTAACAGTGATTGGTTTAGCGCAATATATAGAGCCAACAATTCAATTCTTGTTAGCGGTTTTCCTGTTTAATGAAATTTTCGATTGGGTCAAAGGTGTCAGTTTTACCTTGATTTGGATTGGCCTACTATTTTGTGTATTAGCGCTACTCCATAAACGCTACGGCAAAGGTGCCCGTCGCCAACCTTATGTGACCGGGCGGGATGAGCCCCCTCAAATTTAGCCTGTAATTTTAATCAATTAGCCTGCTTACGGAGAATATCGTGAGCAGGCTGCGCTTCTATTATGGCTAAAGCAAACGATTGCGTATATAATCCATGCCATCTTTTTAGACATCATCTTTTATGTAGCTGCATTTATCTCTGGGGATATAAGGTCATTATCATGAGCCAATTAGGTACTGCACTTTGTTCTAGCGCGACAAAAGTAATGCTTCTCGGATCGGGAGAGTTAGGTAAAGAAGTGGCGATTGAGTGCCAGCGTTTGGGTATTGAAGTGATTGCGGTGGATCGTTATGACAATGCACCTGCGATGCATGTCGCTCATCGCAGTTACACCATCAATATGCTGGATGGTGAAGCACTATGCCAACTTGTTGCAAATGAAAAGCCGGATTTTATCGTGCCTGAGATTGAAGCGATTGCCACCAAAACCTTGGTGGAACTCGAAAAGCAAGGACAAAAAGTCGTGCCATCCGCCAATGCGGTTTACCTAACCATGAACCGTGAAGGGATCCGTCGTTTAGCCGCTGAAGAGCTACAGCTGCCGACGTCTGAATACCGCTTTGTGGAAACGAAAGCGGATTTTGAAGCCGCAGCCCATGAAATTGGTTTTCCCTGCATTGTAAAACCAGTCATGAGCTCATCGGGGAAAGGGCAGAGCGTTATTCGCTCAACGGAGCAGCTTGAGAGTGCTTGGAATTATTCCCAAGAAGGTGGGCGTACAGGTCAAGGACGCGTGATTGTTGAAAAAATGGTGAATTTCGATTTTGAAATTACCTTATTAACCATTAGCGCAGCAGATGGTGTGCATTTTTGCGCGCCAGTAGGACATCGCCAAGAAAAAGGTGATTATCGCGAATCTTGGCAGCCGCAAGCGATGAGCGACGTTGCGTTGCAAAAAGCGCAGGACGTGGCGAAGAAAATTGTCACCGCTTTAGGTGGATACGGCTTATTCGGCGTGGAGCTGTTTGTCTGTGGCGATGAGATCATTTTCAACGAAGTCTCTCCTCGCCCTCATGATACAGGTATGGTGACGTTGATTTCTCAAAACCTATCTGAGTTCGCATTACATGTTCGCGCTTTCTTAGGCTTACCGATTGGCACTATTCGCCAGTATGGTGCTAGCGCATCGGCCGTAATTTTACCTGAGCTGCATAGCCGGAATGTGATTTTTTCGGGCATTCACGAGGCACTCGGTTCTGATATTCAATTGCGTCTATTTGGTAAGCCGGAAATAGCAGGAACTCGTCGTTTAGGTGTGGCGCTCGCGATTGGGGATTCGATTGAACAAGCGTTAGAGATGGCAAAAACGGCGGCGGCTCGAGTGAAAGTAACAGGCTAGTGATTATCCCCCGCCATGTTGGGTTCAGGCGGGGGGCTTTTTAGGGGGATTATTGCCTATCTTCAATAATCATCGCGGCTGCGCGCTCCGCAACCATGATGGTTGGCGCATTGGTATTGCCACTTGGAATTTCTGGCATCACAGAACAATCCACCACACGTAGCTTATTGATCCCATGGACGCGCAGACGTAAATCAGTGACAGAATCTGCGGTATCGGTTCCCATACGGCAAGTGCCGACGGGGTGATAAACCGTTTTACAAAAATTACGCACAAACTCTTCTAATTGACCCTCATCATGCTGAACTTGGGCTGGAGGCATCAACGTATTTTTACTGACAGCTTGCAATGATGGCTGGCTTAATACCTCTAAACCGAATTTCACCGCACGCTTACAACCCTCCATATCTTCTGGATCAGCCAAGTAATTAGCGTGAATTTTTAATGGATCTTGCGGATTTTGGCTACGCAGTAAAACTTCCCCGCGTGACTTTGGTTGTAAATAACCGACTTTCAATGAAAAACCGTGAGCGGCAGGTAGAGGCTCTCCCGGTACATCATCCCAGCTATCTAAAATAGGTAAAAAGTGAATTTGCACATCAGGGCGACCTTGGTTGCAACTGTCTTTAAAGGCTGCGCCTTCTAAAACGTTAGAGGCTAATAACCCACTGCGAAATGCCATCCACTCAAAACCATGTTTGATAGCGGCAAAGCCTTGGTCTGCACCAAATAAGCTGATTGGTTCTTTCGTGGTGACATTGATAGACATATGCAAATGGTCGTGAAAGTTTTTGCCCACCGGTAAATTAGCCACTGTTTTGATCCCTAAAGAAGAAAGATGTTCTTCAGGGCCGATACCAGAGAGCATCAATAACTTCGCGGATCCCATTGCGCCGGAGCAAACCAGCACTTCTTCACGGGCAAGGGCTTCGACTTCGTGACCATTTTTACCTTGGTAAGCCACGCCAACCGCTTGTCCATCGCGAATAATAATGCGGTTAACTTGGGTATTGAGCTTGAGGGTTAAACGGTCGCTATTCGCTACTGATTTCAAATAGGTTTTGGATGTACTGGCTCTTTCCCCATTATGTGTGGTGGTTTGATAGAAACTGGTTCCTTGTTGGCTTTCTCCATTAAGGTCATTAACGTAAGGTAAACCATGTTCTTGAGCCGCTTGAATGAATGCCATAGAAAGTGGATGGCGATAACGGTTTTCACTGACGGGAAGAGGCCCTTCAGTACCGTGATATTCTCCAGTTAGGCTTTCATTGCGTTCGGCTTTTTTAAACCAAGGAAGAACGTCTTGGTAACCCCAGCCTTCGCATCCGTACTTTTGTTCCCAGTTATCATAATCTTGTTTTTGCCCGCGAATGTAGATCATACCATTCACTGAGCTACTGCCTCCCAGCACGCGACCTTGAGCAATTTGCATTTTACGGTTGTTGGCATGGGGCTCTGGTTCGGTTTCATATGGCCAGCTTTTTTGGGCAATAATTTTTGCTACGCCAGCAGGCATACGGATAAACATGTGGTTATCGCTACCGCCCGCTTCAATAAGCAGCACGCGAGCTTGGGTTTCTTGGATCAGGCGTGCGGCGAGAACACAACCTGCGGAGCCTGCACCGACAATAATATAGTCATATTTTTGTGTGCTCATTCTATTCCCCTTATTGAAATTAACATTAAAATATCATTTGTTTAACAATAACGCCTTTGGATTATTAATGTGTAAATAATGTTCTGTTAGTGTGATTTGCTTCAAAAACAATTTCCTATGTAATTATTTTTTAATTTTATCTAATTATTGTTATTTAAAAGGAAAATATGAATTTCATAATTTTTTAGTCTTGTTATTAATTTTATTAATAAGTTAATGTTTTATTGATTGCGTTATCCTTAGTGAAAAATAGTGTGAACGAAAAAAACATATAGAAAGCAATTTCGCGATTATCTGATACCCATTAGGGATGCTTTAAGGGATGCTGGGCACCTAATAAAATTAAAGGTGCCTTTACGAATGAACGTGATACGAATAAAAAGCATGCTGATGGGATTATCTATTTCTGTGTTTATGACGACGATAGCGGCAGCCATGCCGCTTGAAGAACAGTTTCAGTTAATGGCGGAAGATGAAAACGAAAAAATCCGCTGCTTTGAACCTTCTTCACCTTTCCTGTATTGCCTTAACGGAAGCGTATACACAAAAGGTGGTATCAGACTCGTGGATAAGCAGGGTAATGAAGTGTATCAATTTTACTATTTTGATAATGGCCTTGACCCTGCGAGTGAAGGCCTATATCGAATTCGTCAGGGGGAAAAGATAGGTTACGCCAACGCACAAACCGGAGAGGTTGTGATTGAGCCGATTTATGATTGTGCATATCCATTTGAAAACGGTAAAGCCAAGGTCGGCGTGAAGTGCGAGCGACAAACCGACGGAGAACATAGCTGGTGGGTTGGGGGAGAATGGCAAGAAATTGTTAATCCATTGAACAGAGAGAATTAGCGTTTTATTCATGTATTAACCCCATAAATTTAACAAAAGTTACAATCAAAATATGATTTTAAAGATTGCTTAACTTATTGAAATAAAAAATATTTGATACTCAGATCACATTTTTTGAGGGTTTGGCGGCTCTTGAAAACCATTCACTGTAAAAAACTAACCGCTTAATTCTGTATGCCACCACTCAAGGTAACTTTTCACTTTTCCTGATAGTAATTTCTTACCATACCCACTATGGCAGAACTCAATTTTTCACACTCAAAATCATTCAACCACTGCCTATTAAAAAATCATTTGTTATTCATCGAAAACGATTAAAAACAACGTTTTCGCAGTTTAATAAACGGTAATTACGTATTAATGGCATGTTCGTTCTACCTCAGAAGGGTGTTCTATGAACAAAAATGGTATTTTAAAACACATTCCATGGATGATCCTCGGGATCATCGGTGCAGTCTGTTTAGGGGTTGTCGCACTAAGACGCGGTGAGCACATTAGCGCATTGTGGATCGTCGTCGCGTCTGTGGCGGTGTATCTGATTGCTTATCGCTACTACAGCTTATATATCGCTAAAAAAGTGATGAAGCTGGACGAAACGCGTTCTACACCAGCGGTCATTAATAATGACGGCTTAAACTATGTTCCAACCAATAAAAACGTTCTATTTGGTCACCACTTTGCGGCTATCGCAGGGGCGGGTCCATTAGTTGGACCGGTATTGGCGGCTCAGGTGGGTTACTTACCGGGAACATTGTGGCTACTGGCAGGGGTTGTCCTTGCGGGGGCGGTACAGGACTTTATGGTGCTGTTTATCTCCTCACGCCGTAACGGTGCATCCCTTGGTGAGATAGTTAAAGAAGAATTGGGCCCAATCCCAGGTACGCTAGCACTGTTTGGCTGCTTCTTAATTATGATCATCATCCTCGCCGTGTTGGCGCTGATCGTGGTTAAGGCACTGGCTGAAAGCCCATGGGGTGTGTTCACGGTTTGCTCTACTGTGCCGATTGCACTCTTTATGGGGATATACATGCGCTATATCCGACCGGGGCGTGTGGGTGAAATTGCCGTTATCGGTATTGCACTGTTAGTCGCTTCTATTTGGTTTGGTGGTGTGATTGCTCATGACCCATACTGGGGTCCAGCGCTGACCTTTAAAGATACGACCATTACTTATGCATTAGTCGGTTATGCGTTTGTTTCCGCGTTACTGCCAGTATGGCTGATTTTAGCACCTCGTGACTACTTAGCGACATTCCTGAAAATCGGGGTTATCGTTGGGTTAGCGGTGGGTATTGTTATCCTGAATCCTGAACTGAAAATGCCAGCGGTGACGCAGTTTGTTGATGGTTCTGGCCCAGTTTGGAAAGGTACACTGTTCCCATTCCTGTTCATCACCATCGCGTGTGGTGCTGTATCTGGTTTCCACGCCTTAATCTCTTCAGGTACGACACCAAAACTGTTAGCGAACGAAAAAGACGCGCGTTACATCGGCTACGGTGCGATGTTAATGGAATCTTTCGTGGCTATCATGGCGTTAGTCGCCGCTTCTATCATCGAGCCAGGTCTGTACTTTGCAATGAACACTCCACCATCAGCATTAGGTATCACTATGCCTAACCTGCATGAGCTGGGTGGTCCTGATGGCGCTGCAATTATGGCGCAATTGAAAGATGTGTCTGTTCATGCGGCAGCAACGGTCAGTTCATGGGGCTTTGTTATTTCGCCTGAACAAATCATGCAGACAGCAAAAGACATCGGTGAGCCTTCGATTCTAAACCGTGCGGGTGGTGCGCCAACCTTAGCTGTCGGTATTGCGTTTGTATTCCACGAAATTATGCCAGCTGCCAACATGGGCTTCTGGTATCACTTCGGTATTCTGTTTGAAGCACTGTTTATCTTAACGGCACTGGATGCAGGTACTCGTTCTGGTCGCTTTATGCTGCAAGATTTACTGGGTAACTTCGTACCATTCCTGAAGAAAACCGATTCTCTATTTGCTGGGATCATTGGTACAGCAGGATGCGTAGGCTTATGGGGTTATTTACTGTATCAAGGTGTTGTTGACCCACTGGGCGGCGTTAAGAGCTTGTGGCCACTGTTCGGTATCTCCAACCAGATGCTGGCAGCGGTAGCGTTAGTCCTGAGTACGGTTGTATTAATTAAGATGAAACGCAGTAAATACATCTTAGTGACCGTGTTACCAGCGGTATGGTTATTAATCTGCACCACATGGGCACTGGGACTGAAATTATTCAGCGATAATCCTCAACTGGAAGGTTTCCTATACTTAGCGAAATCTTACAAAGAGAAAATCGCCGCGGGTGGTGCTGAGTTAACAGCACAAGAAATTACTAATATGAATCACATTATTATTAATAACTACACTAACGCGGGTCTGAGTATTCTGTTCTTAGTGGTGGTTTACGGTATTATCTTCTACGGTATCCGCGTGGGGATGAAAGCCCATAAAAACCCAAATCGTACAGATAAAGAAACCCCTTATGTTCCTGTTCCTAAAGAAGGCGTGAAAGTGTCATCTTCACACTAAGAGCAGAATAATGCGTCGAGTTGAATTTCACTCGAAACAATAAGGGAAGCCCGACATTGTACGAAAATGCAATGTCGGGCATTTTACCTTTGGAGATGGTTATGTTTGGAAATTTGGGTAAAACCGGTAAATATTTAGGGCAGGCGGCGCGTATGCTGGTGGGGATCCCTGATTACGATACCTATGTGCAGCATATGAAAGATAATCACCCCGATAAACCTGTGATGACCTATAAAGAGTTTTTTCGTGAACGACAAGATGCTCGCTATGGCGGCAATGGTAAAGGCGGATTTCGCTGTTGTTAACGAATTTTCTTATCAATGAACGGCATGATGAGGGCAATAATGAAACCAATCAATGTAACGATTTTAACGGGCTTTTTGGGTGCAGGAAAAACCACGCTATTGAGCCACATTCTCAACGCGGAGCATGGTCATAAAATTGCAGTGATCGAAAATGAGTTCGGCGAAGTCCCTATTGATAATGCGTTGATTGGCGACCGTGCCACGCAAATTACCACCTTAAGCAACGGGTGTATTTGTTGCAGTCGTTCTAATGAGTTAGAGAATGCGTTGTTGGATTTATTGGACGGTTTAGACAGCGGCAAACTCGATTTTGAACGTTTAGTGATTGAGTGTACGGGAATGGCAGACCCAGGACCGATTACACAAACATTTTTCTCCCATGAAGTGCTGTGCGAGCGTTATTTATTGGATGGCATTATTACTTTGGTGGATGCGGTTCACGCCGATAAGCAACTTAATGATTTCGCCATTGCCCAAGCGCAAATTGGTTATGCTGACAGAATCCTTCTCACCAAAACTGACATAGAGCCAAACACCGATGCGTTGATTGAGCGTTTGCAGCGGATTAATGCCCGAGCACCGATTTATCCGGTGGTTCATGGGGATATTAATTTAGATTTGTTGTTAGATATTGAGGGATTTTTGCTGGATTCAAAACTAAATATTAAGCAACCGACGTTCCGTTTTGCCCCTAAGCAGCAAAATGAGGTGGGGTCGATTGTGTTGGAGTTTGATTATCCGGTTGAGTTAATGGCCGTCTCCCAAGTGATGGAAGATTTGCTGATTGGTTTTGCGGATAATTTATTGCGTTATAAAGGAATTTTGTCCATCGTCGACGAGCCAAAACGCCTATTATTCCAAGGAGTCCAGCGCCTTTATAGCGCCGACTGGGACAGAGATTGGGGCGAAGATGAAACCCGCAGCAGCGTTCTCGTTTTCATCGGCATCGATCTCCCAGAAGCCGAAATCCGCGAAAAATTCGCCGCACTAGAAACCAGAAATTAAAAATCAGCAGTCAGAATAAAATTCAGAAATCAAAATTAAACTCAAAGTTATTAGCGCTGAAGGAAGGCGACAAACGCCAGCTATCCCTAGGAGCATACAAGAGTATGTGACTAGGGTAGCTAAGAGAAGTCAACGCACCAGCAGCGTTAAGAACGAAGAGTTTTGGAGGACATTATTTCTATGATTTGAATGTCCGTATGCCGCATCGAACCTGCCGCCAACGAACACAAGTTCGCAATTGACTGATCCACATCATCCGACACAATCCCGTCCGAGCCTCTTACGCAGCTATTATCTAGCGCCATCAATACGGCTTTGTATGCCGCACTGGCACTGGTGGAGACTTTCATTGCACAGCTGTTGGATGCTCCATCACAGATCATGCCGCTGACGTCGCCGATCATGCTAGAAATTGCCATTGCGACCACTTCATAGCGAGCTTCTAATAACCACGCAATCCCTGCGGCAGCACCCATTGCGGCGGTCGTTGCAGCACATAATGCAGAAAGGGCAGGCAGTTGATTATGAATATAAATCGCCATTAAATGTGAAAGCATCAGCGCACGAGCTAATTGTTCTTCAGTCGATTGCAAATAATCTGCGGTGACGACGACCGGCATGGTAGCGGCAATACCTTGGTTACCTGAACCGGAATTACTCATGGCGGGTAATACCGCGCCGCCCATACGTGCATCGGAGGCTGCTGTCGTGCGGATCATTATTTCAGATAATAAATCTTTGGATAATAAACCACGGTCACGCTGAGTTTGCAGAGTCTTACCAATATGCAGGCCATAGCTATTGCGCAAACCTTCTTGAGACAATGCATCATTTAAGTGTGCGGCTTCAAGAATGAAACGAATATCGTCTAATGGTGCTTGAGTGGCGAACTCATAAACAGCCTTAGCGGTGACTTTAGGTAAGCTAACATCGGTACCACAATCAACGGGATCTCGGGTTTCTGTTTGACTCTCAGTAATATCGAAGAGAACCTGATCACCGTGGATAATTTTGACAATATGAGTGTGAGAGCCTGCGATGATCACCGTGGCAGAATCATTTTCGCTGTAGGCTGTTGCTTCTGAATAAACAACATCATCACAAGGGGATTTAATATCAACGGTGATGGAACCGTCTGCGAGCATCGCTTTACTGCGTGCAATCGCTTCTGGCGAGGCTGACTTTAACACTTCTAACCCTGCATCTGGATCACCGCCCACAGCACCTAGCGCCGCGGCAATCGGTAATCCTACCATTCCGGTACCTGGAACGGTGACACCCATACCATTTTTCATGAGATTCGGGGAAACAAATGCGGCAACGCGGATCACTGGCGATGACAGATAAGACGCTGCTTTTGCCGCTGCATAAGCAAGGGAAATAGGTTCAGTGCAGCCCAGTGCAGGTTTAACGTCTTGTTTGACGGCATTGATAAAATATTGCCAGAGAAGTTCTTCAGTTTGCGTTGCCATGGTTATATCCCTAAAAGTCATGTGGTGATGGAATTATTTTAATGAAGAGGACGGAGAAAAACTTCACAATGTTTATGAATAAATGGGGATGAAAGAGAAAATTAATCTCTAATATTGTTTATTAGGGGAAAGTATTTTTAAATATGATGCCGATCACAAAAATCCTACCTATTTTCATCGGTAGGATCCAGTGAGCTTAGCTTTCTAAATCGAGGCGTTTGCTTTGCCATTTACGTGAGCGCCAGCGCCACGCATTGGTGAGTCCACGAACCCATTCATCGACAAAGAATCCAATCCAGATACCGATTAACCCCATTTCCATTTTTATGCCAAGGAAGTAGCCCAGCGGAATGGCGATTCCCCACATAAAGAGCACGGCGGTCAATAATGGGAACTTCGCATCACCCGAGGCGCGAAGGGCGTTTACCATGACGATGTTGATAGTACGGCCCGGTTCTAAGAACACGGATAATAAGAAAATTGGCAGTAATAGCTGAATGATGCCTTGATCGTCCGTTAAGCTATCGAGGATTGGTGCACGGAATAACCAGAACGCAAACACCACGCCGATAGTGACGTAAAAGCCCCATTTCAAACTCTTAAACGCACGATGATAGGCATCTTCAAAGCGCTTAGCACCGACTAAATGCCCGACCATAATCTCATTACCAATACTGATGGAAATTCCAAACAGCATAATAAATAGCGAAAGCTGGAAGTAGAGGGTTTGCGCCGCAAGGGCGGTTTCACCCATTAAGCCGATAAAGGCAGATGCAGTCATAAAGTGAAGGATCCACACCAAATTTTCGCCTGCGGCAGGTAGGCCAATATGCAGGATTTTGCTCAGCATTTTACTGGACCAGCGGATCAGCATCATTGGGGTAAACTTGATTCTTAAACCGTAGAACAGCAGGCAGAACAGTAAAATAACCGCCACAACGCGGCCAACCACCGTTGACCATGCAACGCCTTCCAGACCATATTGCGGTAAACCAAAGAAGCCATACAGCACAATCATGTTACCAATCACGGTAATGATGTTAGCAATCAGCGTGACCCACATCGCTGGCTGAGCTTTCCCATAAACGCGTAAACAAGCCGCGAGAATGATGGTGATCGCTTCTGGAATTAAACAGATACCCAAAATGTGTAAATACGCATACCCATCATCCATTAAGTGGGATGGGGTATTCATAATGGTCAGAATTTTGTAGCCAAAAAAGAGCGCAATTAAGGCGCTGGAGAAACCTAATATAAAGTTAAAGGCGATGGAAATATGAATGGCTTGGCTAGCTTTATCACGGCGACCTGCACCCAGATATTGGGCGATAACGACGCTACATCCCACGCTAATAAAGTTAAAGATAGTAATAAATAGGTCAAAGACCTGATTCCCGACCCCCATTGCAGCGAGGTAGGCAGTCGATACATGGCTAACCATGTAGGTATTAATTAATAAGGTGGCCAAATGAAGGAAAATATCAATAAAGATTGGCCAACTGAGGGAATAGAGTGACCTCTCAGTGACATCGGGCTGATGCATTAAGAACCTTTGTATTCGTTGAAATTAGAGAAAAGAACGAGATTTGCTCGGATTCTACCTCTAATTGATAAAGTAACCTAGTAATAAAAGCCGGAAATTTTTAGGTAATTAAGCTTTGTTTAATCTATATAAATTTGTTATTGATATGCATCTTGTATTTGAAATATGACATCAGAATGACCGAGGAGTCACAATGACAAAAATTAAAACAGCAATAGTGGGTTACGGCAATATTGGTCGTTATGCACTAGAAGCTGTTCAAGCCGCTGATGATTTCGAATTAGTCGGAATTGTACGTCGTAATACCCAAGATATTCCAGCGGAATTAGCCGGATATAAAGTGGTTGATGACATCGAAAAATTAGATGGCGTGGATGTTGCGTTACTTTGTTCCCCGACAAGAGCTATCGGAACTTTAGCAGAGAAAATCTTAAGCTTAGGGATTAATACCGTAGATAGCTTCGATGTGCACGCTGATATCGTGGCATTAAAACACCAGCTTGATAGCGTCGCGAAGAAACATAACAGTGTATCAATTGTATCAGCAGGCTGGGATCCAGGTTCTGACTCCATCATGCGTACACTGATGCTAGCGATGGCACCAAAAGGGGTAACTTATACTAACTTTGGTCCAGGCATGAGTATGGGGCACAGTGTTGCTGCAAAAGCGGTTGATGGCGTGAAAGATGCGCTTTCAGTCACCATTCCTCTAGGCACTGGCGTCCATCGCCGTATGGTGTATGTTGAGCTGGAAGCGGGTGCAAAGTTTGATGATGTGGTATGTGGGATCAAGCAAGATAGTTATTTCTCTTCCGATGAAACCCATATTCGCCAAGTAGATAGCATTGATGCATTGAAAGATGTGGGGCACGGAGTCCAAATGACCCATAAAGGGGTTTCTGGTGCGACGCACAATCAGTTATTTGAATACTCAATGCGCATCAATAACCCTGCATTAACGTCGCAGTTTATGGTATCTGCCGCACGGGCAACGATGAAACAGCTTGCGGGTGCTTATACCGTCATTGAAATCCCACCAGTGAACTTCCTGCAAGGTGATTTAGATAACTTAATCGCTAAACTGGTTTAATGTTTATCTCAATCTGAGCTTATTTTAATGGTACGCTATGCGATGAATAACATGGTGATCGCGTACCATTTTCTCTCCTCACTTTTTATTTTATTCCCCTTCAGAATAATGCCATTATTTAGGATTGTTTCGACACAAGCGTAAACGAGTGCCAACGGAGAAATGGAATGGAAACACCAAAGGAAAAGAAACCTGTTACGAATAAAAATAAAGGGCGTCAATCCTCATCGGCAAGTTTTTTCCCTAAGAATAAAGCGGTAAAAAGCGTCAAAGAGACCCACAATTCATTTAGCGTGATCCGTGCTTTTTCGAAAATGATAAATTATGGATTTTCAATATTCTATGTGGGTTTTATTATTTCAGTTTGGTTTTTCCCTGAAAATTATAGCGTAGAGATTATTTATAACCTCACGCTGATCCTCATATTCGAGTTTATTTTGGTGCACTCCGGCGTATTTATGTCGGTATTTAAGAATTTTTTTGTGATATTAGGATTTGCCTTGGTTTATGGTCTTTTTGCACTGGCCATTAATATGTCAGTGTTGGGAGACTCTCCAGTAATTTTATATCTCTACAGTGCAACCGTCGTAAACCGGATGCTATTTGGATTAACCAGCCGAACCGACCAAGAACGCCAAGAAAATATGGGTTATTCCGCTTTAATGGCAATGAACTTTATGTTCAGTATCTTTACTGCGCTGTTATTATCGTGGATGGTGCCATATGGCGGGTTAACGCCAGCGTATCTGGAATCCATTCATTATTTAGACTCTATCGGTACGGGCGGGGAGTTCCCTGAAAAGCCGCATGTGGCGTTTGCATTTGGTGTGCTCTATTTTTCATTGCCTGTTGTCTTGCCTGCATTATTTGGGCTACTGAGTTTGCGTAAAAAGAAAAAATACCAAATGAGCGATGTGGATAGCCAATAAGTTGAATAATAAATAGAAAGAAAAACGCCTACCGAAGTAGGCGTCCTGGTGTTGGCAAAAATAAAGTAAAACAAAAAAATACAGAATGAAAACTAGCGAGTTATTGATTTAAATTGCTGTGTGGTCTCTTTTAATGCCACTTCTGTCGGTAAACGTTCCATGGAACTTGCACCGTAGAAGCCGTGGCAATCAGGGCAATGCGCTAAAATATATTCTGCATCTTCAGGCGTGGCGATAGGGCCACCGTGGCACAGAATAATCACATCATCACGCACAGATTTTGCGGCTTTCGCCCAATCATTGATAAGTTCAACGCAATCAGCCAGTGTGACAGCGGTTTCCGCACCGATGTTACCGCCAGTGGTCAGGCCCATGTGTGGCACAATAATATCTGCACCGGCCTGCGCCATTGCAATGGCATCTTCACGGCTAAAGACGTATGGCGTGGTTAATAACCCTTTTTCATGTGCCATGCGGATCATATCGACTTCTAAACCGTAGCCCATGCCTGTTTCTTCTAAATTGGCACGGAAGTTACCGTCAATCAGCCCGACGGTTGGGAAGTTTTGCACCCCAGCAAAGCCAGTCGCCTTGATATCATCAAGGAATTTATCGAACTGGCAGAATGGGTCGGTACCGTTAACCCCTGCAAGCACAGGGGTGTGCTTCACGACAGGGAGAACTTCTTTCGCCATATCCATCACGATTTCGTTAGCATTACCATAAGCCAGCAGACCGGCGAGAGAGCCGCGTCCTGCCATACGGTAACGACCTGAATTATAAATAACGATTAAGTCGATGCCACCGGCTTCTTCACATTTAGCGGATAGACCAGTCCCTGCACCACCGCCAATGATGGGTTCTCCACGAGCAATCATCTCTCTGAAATTTTTCAGTAAGTCTTCGCGGTTATGTTTCATTGATGAGCCTCTACTTGTTTACTATTTCCTGGTGTAATTCAATAACCTGATCACAGAACTCTGATGAATTAATGTGATGCGGGCTTAATATTAATTGTCGTTTTTCTGTTGTGACTAAGTGCTGTGTTAATGCGTCGATAAAGGCTTGGTCTGCCTGCGGATCCCAAAATGGTGCGCCGTCGATGTCTAATGCGGAAAAACCGGCTGTTGGGATAATAAAGCGAATTTCGCCCTCACAAGCATTCAGCTTTTCTGCTATCCAATGCCCCATCTGACGGTTTTCTTCTATGGTCGTTCTCATCAGTGTGACTTGGGCATTATGGTGATAAAACTGTCTATCTTTATACTGTTCTGGCACGGTGGAAGGGCGGCCAAAGTTCACCATGTCCAATGCACCACAAGATAATACGCAAGGTGTTTGAGTTCGTGCGATGGCACCAAAGCGGTCTTCATCGCAAGCCAACACGCCACCAAATAGGTAGTCGCACACTTCCGTGGTGGTGATATCCAAAACGGAATCTAATAAGCGGCTATCAATCAATTTTTCCATGGCTTTACCGCCACTTCCCGTTGCATGGAACACAAGGCAGTCATGGTCGTGTTCTAATTTTGCAGTCAATTGCTGGACGCAAGGTGTGGTGACACCAAACATGGTCAAGGCAATTGCGGGTTTATTTTCAGCGGGATCGCTTTCACCGTTATCAAACCAGACTGCACCGGCAATTTGGTTGGCTGCATTTTTCAGGACTTTACGTGAAATGACATTGAGCCCAGAAACATCCGTGACGGAGTACATCATGGAGATATCGCTCGCGCCGATATACCCGGAAATATCTCCCGAAGCCATGGTGGAGACCATAAGTTTTGGCACACCGACAGGTAAAATTTGCATTGCTGGTGTAATCAGTGCCGTACCCCCTGAGCCGCCTAGCCCAAGTATTGCGGCGACGTCAGTTTGTGCAGCAAGATAGATGCTGAAGGCTTGCGCCATCGCTTCTATCGCTTTCCCGCGATCCCCGCAGAAAATGGCACCAGCACCTTGAGGGTGGAAACTGGCAACCATTTGGGCGGTGACATCAGCATTTTTTTCTAATAATGATGGCTGAGTACTCAAATCAACGGTACGTACAGCAAGCCCTGCATTTTTTATTAAGTCACTGACATAAAAAAGTTCAGCGCTTTTTGTGTCTAGGGTACTTGCGACATAAATAAAACCCTGATGTTTTTGCATAGAAAAATCCTTTGTTTTTTATGTAACGTTGTTTGGTTACTTAAATATGTGTAGGGTATGTTGAATTTTTCATCTCAATGAGACTATAGTATCATTTACGATAAGTCAACAATGAGACTGTGGTCTCATTTTTGGTGTTATCTGTTCCGATATTTAGATGATGATTTGTATCTTGTTGATAAAACATTATAAATAGAGTGGTTATCATAAAATAGTGAAATCAGAGTAATGGTTTTTGTCTATGAATATTTAAATATAATGATTTACCGTGCTGTATTTATAGCGTAATTTCGAAAGCGAGCACACAACATACTCGTCAGATGATTAAGAATGCTTATCGGCGAATATGTACTGTGAAAGATATTGTCTACACTCATAGAAAGGCGATTTTAAGGATAAAGACATGCCACTGAGCCATCTCATGCCAGACTACAAAGGAACGCGCAAACGTACCTATAACTTACTCGTGTCAACGGCCGTTGAGCTATTTGAAAAAGGGGCAATGCCGTCAGTGTCTGAGTTAGCGATGGAAGCGGGCGTTTCGCGTGCGACGGCGTATCGTTATTTTCCAACGCAAAGTGATCTGATTGCCGCGACAGTGAATGTTAGCCTCGGCCCTATTTTGACGTGGAAACCGCAAAGCGAAAAAACAGAAGAGCGGATCGATGAGCTGTTACGTTATGCGTTCCCGCGTATGTTTGCTCACGAAGGGGTTTTGCGTGCGGCGTTACAAACATCACTTCAACAGTGGGCGTTAGGGCGTTCATCACCTTCACCGGAACCCGAAGAGAAACGATTAGAGCGCGGTAATCGTAAAGATATTTTGGCGATGGTCACATCACCGATGAAATCTGAGTTCCCAAATGAAGTCATTGATAAAGTAATCAAAGCATTTTCCGTGATCTACGGTTCAGAAATTTTCTTGGTATTAAAAGATATCTGGAAATTGGATAACGATCAGGTCACTGAAATTGCACAGTGGATGGCAAAAGCCATTATTAATCAAGCGACTGAGGATAAGCAGCAGATTGAAAAGCCATAGACATTTACCCCTCTCAAATTCGCCTAATATCCTCCTGTCTATAGGGGGATTTTATGCACCACGTAGGATTATCGGTTAAACCTTCACGAAAAACAGACATGATGAGCATTTCAGCATTCTTAGCCTTATGATCTTGAATGATTGTGATATAACTTGATCATATAATTAATTATATCAATGGTTACTGTCCGATGATAAAGCTGATAAAAATGAGTGTTGGGATCATTCTTTGTGCCATTGTTGGCGGCGCACTCACTTATATCGGCATTCCCTTAGCGTTGATGTTCGGTCCGATTATCGCCATTATCATTTTCCATCGTCTTGGTTTCTCATTCCCTATCCCTAAACACACCATTACCTTTGTTCAAGTGACACTCGGAACCTCTGTAGGGTTGATGTTTAATCAAGTGTCGCTGAAGGATACAGATAACTTATTGTTACTGCTATTGATGCTGGTGGCCTGTTTAGCCGTACAGTTTTCATTTAGTTTTTTCTGGTTTCACCGCAAGGTAGGGTGGACAAAACAGGAAGCGATGTTAGGCTCGGTGCCGGGAGCGATGGCGGCTATCCTTGCCTTAACGGATCATACTCATACTCCGCCGCAAAAAATTGTTATATCCCATACTATTCGTTTGATTATTCTTATTTTATTGGCAGGCTTGGTGGTAGGAAGTGAGGGTGATCCTCAGCCGCTAATTGAATGGCCAACGTTAACGCTCGAATCCACGTTCTGGTTATTGGTGATTGTGACGGTGGGTGTGGTGGTCGGGATGTTTTTGCAACGCCTCCGAGTACCGGCTCCTTTTATGTTAACGTCCCTCGGGGCGGCAACGTTAATTCAAGGTTGGATTGATGTTCAGCTCCATTTCCCATTGATGCTGACTGAGTTGAGCATGGTTTTAATTGGGATGAATATCGGTAATCATTTCATTGTGTTCCCGCTATCTGCCCTGATAAAAAACATTTACTCTTCAGCCCAAGTGGTGATCATCAATATTATTTTGACCTTTTTGATCACGGTGTTTGCTGCGTGGATGACGGGGTATGATATTGCGGTGCTATTGTTGGCTTGGGCACCGGGAAGTATGGAAGCCATGACTTTTGCTGCAATAACGATGAATTTGGATGCGGGCTTTGTGATGTCTAACCATATTATTCGGATGGTGATTATCCAAACTATTCCATCGGTAGTTCTGTTTTGGCAGGAGAGAAAAGGGAAGAAAGAGGGATAAGAAGGAAACATGTATCGATGTGGATTATAAGGGATATCGACATGTTTCCGTAGGGATTTTAGGTTTATTTTACGTAAGCAAATAGCCCTAAAGAGTCTCTCGCCAAAGATTGACATTTAAACTCTTGAGTCAGTGGAATACCTTTTAAATCATCGTAGCTTTCTTTATTCAGCTTGCTCATTTTATCTGAGTTGTAGTTTCCCAAGTCCCATTTATTACTTTTCGCAAAGTAAACAATGGCGCGCTCAATTTCTCTGTCAGGAATTTGGGAATAGCCGCAATCATATTTTAAATAAATAAACACAGCGGTCAGATCAGCGAGGTCTTCAGCTTCATTGGTAGAGAGTGCTTTGGCGGTATTGGTTAGCCCCAAAAGCATCATTAAGCATGACATCAATATAAATTTTTGCATTCGATATTCATCTGGTTTTTATGTCAAGTAACATTAGCATAAGAACATACTCGCATTACATCAAGTTGCCTGATTTCTTTATGGCTACGATGTACTCTATAGATACTAAGCACTTTAGATTATTTTGTGTATAGATTCGTTAGTCAATTCTAACTTTCTTAAATCTATGTAATAAACCCATATTAGATGCATGGATTTATTGACCTTCCTGTAAGGGGAAGCTTTATCATCCCAATCATTAAACCACGTTTTGCTTGGCAAGGGCAATTTCAGACTTGTCATACCGTGCTCACTGATTGTTGATTTTGATAAATAAAAGGAAGGTTATCTATGTTACGTCGTGATTTTCTGAAGCTGAGTGCTATCGCTTATGCCGCGAGCGCACTACCAGTTTGGAGCCGCATGGCTGTTGCTGCCGGGAATTATCCCACATTGGCTATTCCACCACTTGTAGAACCGGATGCACAAGGGAATATTCAAATCGCCATCAAGCAAGGTATTTCACAGTTTGTACCGGGCAAGAAAACTACGACGTGGGGATATAACGGCGATTTATTGGGCCCTGCACTTAGCCTGAAAAATGGGCAGTCAGTGAACATTAATATCACCAACCAATTACCCGAAGAGACAACCGTACACTGGCATGGACTGGAAATTTCCGGCGAGCAAGATGGTGGGCCTCAAGCGATTATCGCTCCCGGGGCTAGCCGTAAAGTCAATTTTACCCTCAACCAACCTGAAGCCACTTGCTGGTTCCACCCTCATACTCACGGAAAAACGGGTTACCAAGTGGCGATGGGGTTAGCGGGATTAGTACTGGTTAAAGATGAAGATAGCCAAAAATATGGCTTACCGAGTGAGTGGGGCGTCGATGATATTCCCGTTATTCTGCAAGATAAGCGCTTAAAAGATGATGGGCAAATTGATTATCAACTGGATGTGATGAGCGCAGCTGTGGGTTGGTTTGGGGATATGATGCTGACCAACGGAGCGGTTTATCCTAAACATGTTGCGCCGAAAGGCTGGATCCGCCTGCGTTTATTAAACGGTTGTAACGCACGTAGTTTGAACGTATCGACCAGTGATGGACGAAAAATGTATGTGGTGGGCAGTGATGGTGGATTGCTGGCTGAGCCTATTGCATTAACTGAATTACCGATTTTAATGGGCGAGCGTTTTGAAGTATTGATTGATGCCTCAGATGGTCGCTCCTTCGACCTTGTCACTCTACCTGTTGGCCAAATGGGGATGACCATCGCGCCATTCGATCAACCACTGCCTGTTTTACGTATTGAAACGACCTTGAGTGCGAGCGCTGGAAAATTACCTGAGCAATTAGCCACAATTGCAGCCATTCCTTCACTGACGGGGCTAAATCGCCGTAAATTCCATTTGATGATGGATATGCGTTTGGATATGCAAGGCATGATGATGCTGCGTGAAAAATATGGTCCACAGGCGATGGGTAGCATGGGCGGTCATGGCGGTATGATGAGGAATATGGATCATTCCAATATGAATGGTGGCAATATGGGGAATGGAAACATGAACCATGGAAATATGAATAACAGCAATATGGCGCATGGCAAAATGGCGGCCGGCACGCAAAACAGTGGCGGTCATTGCGGTATGGGCTCGGGTGATCTGGATATTCATAATGCGAATACCATCAATGGGCAGGTTTTCTCAATGACCCATCCTGCGTTTAATACGCCGCTAAATCAGCAAGAGGTTTGGGTGATTTCAGGGCGTGGCGATATGATGTTGCACCCATTCCATGTTCACGGAACGCGTTTTAGGATCCTCAAAGAAAATGGTCGTCCGGTTGAACCGCATCGCCAAGGCTGGAAAGACATTGTGAAAGTGGAAGGCCAAGTGAGCGAAGTATTAGTGGAATTCAAACATACTGCGACGCCGCAGCACCCTTATATGGCACACTGTCATTTACTGGAGCATGAAGATACCGGCATGATGATGGGCTTTACGGTTAGTTAAGATTGCTAATGTGGCAGCGGCTAAGTGGTCACTGCCATTTGTTTTGGTCATCGCGTCTTTGTGTGGCTTATGTTAAAATTACGCGCTTTCCTTTCCCATACATGCGTAATAGATGATGAAACATACTCTGGATGTAATGATCTCTGAAGAAGAGATTGCTCAAAGAATCAGTGAATTAGCAGACAGCATTAGTGCTCATTACCAAGACAAACAAGGTGATTTAGTGCTGGTTGGTCTGTTAAAAGGCTCTTTCATTTTTATGGCGGATTTATGCCGTAAAATCACCGTACCTCATGAAGTTGATTTCATGACCGTATCAAGCTACGGCAATGCAATGACATCAAGCCGTGATGTGAAAATCGTGAAAGACTTAGATGAAGATATTCGCGGTAAGCATGTGCTGATCGTGGAAGATATTATTGACTCAGGTAACACGTTAAATAAAGTCCGTGAAATTTTTGGCCTGCGTGAGCCTGCATCTGTGGCAATTTGCACTCTGTTGGATAAGCCTTCTCGCCGTGAAGTAGATGTACCGGTTGAGTGGATTGGTTATTCAATCGAAGATAAATTCGTTGTCGGTTATGGTATCGACTACGCGCAGCAGTATCGCCACCTGCCGTATATTGGGCATGTCACTCTGCTGGAAGAGTAAGTTTTTAAAACTGTATTCTTAGCAATAAAAAGAGCAGCCTAGGCTGCTCTTTAGGTTGATGACAAAGAGGGATAAAAGCGTGGTTTTTCCCTCTTTGTGTTATCAGGTGAAAATCAATAAATTGATTTTCCTCGTTAATTTTACAACCTTAAAGAGCCATTTCCAAACCTGATGGTTTGTCAATGGTCTGAGAGCAGCCTAAGCTGCTCTTTTGCTATCTTATTTTCGAAAAATTATTTTTTCTGTGTGAGCTTAGAGATAGCCTCACGATAACCTAACTCTAATTTTTCGCGGCTATCTGAGGTAATGTGTAAGTCGTGTAAGCGGCCATTATTGATACCGTAGACCCAGCCGTGGATCATTATTTTCTGACCACGTTTCCATGCGGATTGCATGATAGTGGAATGACCCAAGTTATACACCTGCTCAACCACGTTTAATTCGCAAAGGCGGTCTAAGCGCTCGCACGGTTTCAGTTCACCTAACATAGAACTATGGCGATACCAGATATCTCGAATGTGTAATAACCAGTTATTGATCAGGCCCAATTCGGTGTTATCCACCGCTGCTTCAATACCACCACATCCATAGTGACCACAGATAATAATGTGTTCGACTTCCAGAACATCAACCGCATACTGAATAACTGATAAACAGTTTAAGTCCGTATGGATAACTAAGTTCGCCACATTACGGTGAACGAAGAGATCCCCAGGGGCTGCGTTGATCAGCTTTTCGGCAGGCACTCGACTGTCTGAACAGCCGATCCATAGAAATCTTGGTTTTTGAGCTTTTGATAATTCTTTAAAGAATTCAGGATCTTTTTCTTTTACAGACGCTGACCATGCTTCGTTATTAGCAAACAGCTCTTCAATTTTTCTCATCATGACTTATAGCCTAGTTGTGTGACTGTGCGATAAAATCTTATACAGCATTTATTGATTAAATAATAATTAGTTATACTAATTTCATATCTATGATGAACCACTCATTTATACATGACAACCCTCATTAAGGGGGATGTTGAATAATATATTGTTAAATTATTATCACTTTTCTGCATAACATCCGACAGGAAAAAGTGGCATCATTAATCTATATTGCCTCCAAACAGCCCCAAGAATAAAGGTATTTTTAATATATGACTTACGCACTCGAACTATCGCAGCTGACCAAAACCTATGCAGGTGGCGTGAAAGCGTTGCGTGGCATTGATTTAAGCGTGGAAGATGGTGATTTCTATGCCTTACTTGGACCGAATGGTGCAGGAAAATCAACAACGATTGGCATTATTAGCTCATTGGTCAACAAAACCAGTGGCTCGGTGAAAGTGTTTGGCTATGACTTAGATAAGCAAGTTGTATTGGCTAAACAACAACTTGGATTAGTGCCTCAAGAGTTTAACTTTAACCCGTTTGAAACAGTATTACAGATTGTTTTAAACCAAGCGGGTTATTATGGTGTACCTCGAAATGTGGCAAATGAACGCGCACAGCAGTATCTCACGCAGTTAGATCTGTGGGAAAAACGTGATGAACGCGCCCGTAATTTATCTGGGGGAATGAAGCGCCGCTTGATGATTGCGAGGGCGTTGATGCATCAACCAAAATTGTTGATCCTCGATGAACCGACAGCCGGCGTCGATATTGAATTGCGTCGTTCTATGTGGACGTTCCTGAAAAAGTTGAATGCACAGGGCACCACCATTATTTTGACTACTCACTATCTGGAAGAAGCGGAAATGCTGTGCCGTAATATCGGGATCATTCAGCATGGTGAGCTGGTGGAAAATACCAGTATGAAGCAGCTTTTAAGCCAGCTAGAGTCAGAAACGTTTATTTTCGATTTGATGCCAAAAAGCCCAATTCCAAGTTTAATGGGGTATGAATCTCGCTTAGTGGATACGTCAACTCTTGAAGTGGATGTGAAACGTGAGCAAGGGCTCAATGGCGTATTCAGCCAGTTAAGTGACCAAGGAATTCAAATTTTGAGTATGCGCAATAAGGCGAACCGCCTTGAAGAGCTGTTTGTCAGCTTAGTGAAAAAAGATAATCAAGTTTCAGTGCAGGAAGGTGCGCAATGATCTCGCTATATTGGGTTGCCCTAAAAACGATTTGGATCAAAGAGGTCACTCGCTTTGGTCGTATCTGGGTGCAAACGTTGTTGCCTCCTGTGATCACCATGTCGCTCTATTTTGTGATTTTCGGAAACTTAATTGGTTCACGGATTGGTGATATGGGCGGCGTAGACTACATGCAGTTTATTGTTCCCGGTCTTATCATGATGGCGGTGATCACTAACTCATACTCCAACGTCTGTTCGTCATTTTTTGGGTCTAAATTCCAGAAAAATATTGAAGAGTTGTTAGTGGCTCCCGTACCAACCCATGTGATTATTGCGGGTTTTGTTGGCGGTGGGGTTGCCCGTGGGATTTTAGTCGGATTTTTAGTCACGGTTGTCTCATTGTTCTTTATTCCGCTGCAAGTGCATTCATGGTCAATGGTGGTGATCACTCTGTTATTAACGGCAATTGTGTTCTCCCTTGCAGGGCTACTGAATGCTATCTTTGCTAAGACGTTTGATGATATCAGTATCGTTCCTACTTTCGTATTAACGCCACTAACTTATCTGGGTGGGGTATTCTATTCGTTATCGCTATTACCCCCATTCTGGCAGGCGGTTTCTAAGCTGAACCCCATCGTTTATATGATTAGTGGCTTTAGATATGGATTTTTAGGCATTGCTGATGTGTCTATCGTCGTGACTTTGAGTGTATTAATGGTGTTTTTAATTATTTTCTATGCTTTGACATGGTATTTAATTGAACAAGGTCGCGGATTAAGAAGCTAGTAATAATGTCATAATCTATATTAATTATTATATAAAATAAGACTATTCTTGGATTTCATTTATTGAATTATTTAAGAATAGTCTTTTTTATTAACTATAAAAACAGAATGTTTATATCACGATGAAGATAGTTTCAAATTGTTACTATTAATCTTAATTTACAACTACCCATTTTAATTGTGAATTTCAATCAATAATATTATCAATTGTTATAAATGAGAATATTCTTAACTCGATTTTTTAGGTGCCTATTTCTATTGGTATTGGCATTTTTGATATGAATTCGACAAAAAATAAACAGATAAGGCGGATATAAGGGATTTTTTATATAGCCTTCGAAACCTAGGGAAGTCCGTTGTTAATGAATTGTATTTTTTCTTGAGGGATTTATTTGCGAAAGGGTAAATTTATTTTAGTAAAGATTAATTTCTGTTTCTTTGGAAATATAGCGTTACACATGAAAATATAATATAAAAATTAAACTTAACTTCATTGTTATCGTTAACACTCTATATATTTTAAATTGATCGGATTTTTATGCTAATTTTTTGTTTGTTGTTTATTTTCCTTGGGGTTATTAGTTAATTAATCTCAAATTAAAATCATTTACTCGTTTGGTGGGTTAATTTGATATGGGTTTATATAATTATTGGGAGTCAATGACACCGATAATATTTAATTACTCTACATTTATTTATCCTTATTTATTTAAGTATTATTACTATATATTTGAGAGGACACCCATGAAATTTAAAACAACATTATTATTGAGTTCTATTCTTGCCATTTCTTTTTCAAGTGCAGTAAGTGCAGCTCCGGGCTCCGGTAATGCAAGTGGAAAAATTCATTTTAAAGGCCAATTTATCGATACAACTTGTACTGTTGAGGCTAATAATGAAAATAAAAATGAAGGAACAGTACAATTAGGCACTTGGATTTCAGGAACATTCGAAAAAGCGGATGAAACAACAGAAGCAGTACCATTTACTATCGGTCTTAGCAATTGTCCTGATGTTATTAATAAAGCTCGAGTCATTTTCGAAGGAACACCACACGCAGATAAACCAGCATTATATAAAGTTGACTCTGCAACAGGTGTAGGCATTGGGATTTCAGCTAGCGCAACGAATAAAAATTACTATGTGCCTGGTACTGAGGTTGATGGAATTGATTTAACCAATAACTCAGGCGAGAAAACATATTATGCACGTTATGTAACAACGGCTGACAAAGTGACCCCAGGTGCGGCAAATGCGGATGTAACTGTTACTATTCAATATAATCAATAAGTTAATTGTAGGGAACGTTGGTTCCCTCTTTTATTTGTAAGGGAAAAATGATGAAAAAATCGCTTGTTGCTTTATCTCTGTTTTGCATATCAACGGTTAGTGCAAATGCGAGCGTTGTATTAGGTGGTACGAGAGTCATCTATGAAGGTGATAAAAAAGAAGCGTCAATTTCGGTTAGAAATGAAGAAAAAAGCCCTTATTTAGTGCAGTCGTGGGTCAATAGCTTTCATGAAAATGATCAAGCTAAACCCCCTTTTACTGTGACCCCACCACTTTTTAGAATTGAACCTGAGTCTGCGAATGTGGTGCGTATTGTATTAACCGACCCTAAGTTACCTACCGACAGAGAATCAGTTTATTGGTTGAATGTGAAGTCCATTCCACCATCAGAACAGAATGCAACAAATAGCCTAACTATTTCAATCAACAATAAAATAAAGCTTATTTATAGACCAAGTGCATTACCAACTTCGGATGCTTTAACAGCATATGAAAAACTGAGTTTCGAAAAACAAGGTAATACGCTAAAGGCTAAAAATTCAACACCTTACTATGTGTCATTTGGTGAATTAACGGTTGGTAATAAAGAAATTGAAAATCCTGGAATGGTGCCACCATTTGGGGATGCATCTTGGAATATTTCAGGATTTCAAGCGAATAAAGTGACGTGGAGTTCAGTGAACGATCACGGAACAATAACTAAATCAAAAGTTCAGACGCTTAAATAATACTTGGAAGATAGCTCGTTATGCCAATGAAACAAAAACAATTGGATTTTTATCAAGGCGATATTGGATATGCGATGTGTTCATATAATGAGTGTTCAAATTTCAAGCTTAAACAAATGATAAGAGTCATTTCTTCAGCCATTATTTTGGGTGTTTGTCCCTATAATGCTATCGCGAGTGACTATTTTAACCCAAATTCATTAAGTATTGTGGAAGGGCAAAATGTGGCTCATCTACAAGATCTTGAGCAGTTTTCAAAGCCAGGTGGGCAACTGGCTGGAAAATATCGCGTTGATATCATTATTAATGGCAATTCAGTCGAAACAAAAGAGATTACGTTTGTTGAGGATAAGGCTCATGAACAGCTAGTCCCCATTTTAACGAAAGGTGATTTGGCGGATTGGGGGGTTAAAGTCAGTGCTATTCCTGCTTTAGCTACGCTCTCCGATGATCATGAAATCGGGAATATTGACCAATATATTCAAGATGCTAAGTCTACATTAGATTTAACTCAGCAAAAACTGATGTTATCGATTCCCCAAGTTTCAATGGACAAAATAGCGGCTGATGCTATTCCTGTGAGTAAATGGGAAAATGGCGTTCCAGCATTAGTCATGAATTATTATTATAGTGGCTCAAATAATTGGGGGCGCAATAACGCTTCAAGCAGTAATTCTCACTATGCTAATTTACGAAGCGCATTAAATATGGGGCCATGGCGTCTAAAAAATTACTCAACGTATTCGGATAATGCGGGAGATAGAGATTGGCAGAGTATTGAAACTAGCTTAGAGAGAGGCATTAATAGCTTAAAATCTCAACTAATTATTGGCGATACAGTCACTCCAAACGAAATTTTTGATGGGTTTCAATTTCGTGGAATTCAATTACAAAGTGATGAAGCGATGCAACCTAATTCACTAAGAGGTTTTGCACCGATTGTTCGTGGTATTGCTCAAAGTAATGCGGAAGTGACTGTAAAACAAAATGATTACATTATCTACCAATCTTATGTTTCTCCCGGTGCATTTGAAATTGATGATTTATATTCAACGGGGTCTGGTGGTGATTTAACGGTAATAATTAAAGAAGCCGATGGCTCGGAACGTAGTTATGTCGTCCCATTTTCATCAGTCGCCATTATGCAAAGAGAAGGGCAATTAAAATACTCTTTGACTGGTGGTAAGTATAAAGCGAATGATAATGGTCTTGAACCTGAGTTTATGCAGAGTACGGTTATCTATGGATTACCGAAAGGGATTACTGGGTATGTGGGTACATTACTGTCTCAGAATTATCAATCCTATGTATTGGGAATGGGGATTAACTTGGGTGTTTGGGGGGCATTTTCAGGTGATGTTACTCAAGCAAAAACAAAAGGGTTAAGAGGCAAAGAAACTAGCAACAGCGGTGAGTCATATCGGTTTCAATATTCTAAAAATATGCTAACAACGGGAACATCTGTTACCTTGGCAAATTACCGTTATTCGACACAAGGTTATTATACATTCTCTGAAGCGAATAGTGACACCAACTCATTCTATATCAATAATAAAAAAAATCGCTTCCAAATAATGATAAGCCAGTCTTTGAACGAACTTGGCAATATATATTTATCGTCTTACCAGCAGGATTATTGGAATCGTTCAGGTAAAGAACGTTCGGTCAATGCAGGATATAACAATACCCATGGAGGAATAACGTACAGTATAAATTACAGTTATTCTGATACGCCATATCAAAGAAAAGCCGACAATATTTTTTCTTTTTCAATTTCAATCCCACTTGATAATAATTTGGGAAGCACTGCATCACTAAGTACAAATTTAACGACGGATAACCATGGAAATGTTGATGCGATGGCTGGCGTCAGTGGGACTCTTCTTGAAGATCAAAATTTAAACTACTCAGTTCAACAGTCATACGGTAATAATGACAGAAAAGCGAGTGGGAATGCCTCCGCTTCTTATCGTGGTCGCTTTGGGCTTGCGAATGCTGGATACAGCTATGATAGCAATACTCAACGAGCTAACTACGGTATGTCTGGGGCGGTAGTTGCACATCCGTATGGCGTGACGTTATCTCAACCTATTAACGATTCATTTGCCATTGTTCGAGCGCCTGGCGCGGATAATGTTCAAATAGCTAACCGTACTGGCGTTTCGACGGATTATCGCGGTTATGCCATCGTTCCTTACTTAAATCCATATGCTAAAAACGAAATCTCACTCAATGTCAGCACACTGCCTGATAATGTGGAGTTAAAAACCAATACCGTCTCAGTTGTGCCAACTAAGGGGGCGGCAATTATTGCTAACTATGAAACTCATGTTGGCTATCGTTTGCTATTTAACGTTTCATATAACGGTAAAAGTGTGCCATTTGGGGCAATGGCTCAGTTGGTGGGTGATGATACTCAAAATACAAGCCAAGCGATCGCAAATGAAAATGGTGATATTTACTTGAGTGGAATGCCTGAAAAAGGGCGTTTTCAGGTTAAGTGGGGTAAGAAAGATCAAGATCAGTGTATTGCAGAATACCAATTAACGCCTCAACAGTTAAGCCAACACTTACCTATTTTGCCTGTTACATGCAGCCATCATCTATAGAGGATTTTGATATGAAATTAAAACAAATTATTGCATTCTTTGGCATCTCATTATTCTCTTTAGATGTATTAAGTGCTGGCATTTTACGAGTTAATCTCGGTGATTTAGAAATCAATGCTGCGACTCAAAAATCACCTCAAACCGCGGTATTAGGAGATGGCTGGAAAACATTTAGTTCAGTTTCTAATAATGAATTATGCCAGGCAAATCAGGCGGGAAGTTTTACTTTTTTACCTCAAATAAATGGTAAGTCAACAGGGCTAACTTTTAAGGATGGATCTGGGGATTACACTGTTTTTCATTCAGGGCAAGAGGGGATTGGTTATGTTGCGGCTGTTCGCCAGCAAGGAACTAGCCGTTGGTATCCGTTGAAAACACATAATAATCCTATTCCAGTAGAATACGCATCCGCATTACCGTTAGAGGTGCAAATGATGTATGTCAAAACAACATCTGGCAACATTGAAGGTAAAGATAATGTTGTTACAAACTTTGAGCCTATTAATGTTCAATGCATGGGTAACCTCGATTGGATTTCTGCTGTTGGTGAAATTCAACCGACATCTACGGTGATTAAATGGGCGCAACGAACTTGTGAAATTACGGGGGTTCGTCAAAGCGTGAATTTAGGTGTGCATGATATTGCAAAAGTTCGAGCGTTAAACATTGGGGAAACTTTTGGGCATGCACAGCAATCCATTGTCATTGATTGCCCAAGCCAAATGTCTATTTTCTATAGTATTGCAGATAATATGCATGCAGATAATATTAACTCAAATATTATTTACTTAGAAAACCAAAAGGAAGATCCTGGATTTGCTGTACAGGTTTTTGAAGCCGGTAAATCAACGCCATTAAGATTAGGTGGAGATAGAACGTTATCTAGTAGCCAGTTATATTCATTGATCAATACAGGTCGCTCGAGCGAAGTGATCACAAAAACATTCGATTTTAAATACGTCAAAACCTCAAATAACGTAAAAGCAACAGAAGGGAATGCTCAAGTGACTATTACCCTCGTGTATAAATAAAAGAGGGTAATAAATAATGAAATATATCTATAGCATCCTCATCATTTACATATTTACGATGGTACCGTTTATGAGTTTGGCCGCCGATCCGGCCGCATCCGTGAAAGTCAATTTTACGGGTTCAATTAAAGGCTCTACCTGCAAAATAGTGACAGATAATTTAAATGTTAACTTAGGCGTTTGGTTAATTTATGGAATGTCTAAAAATAGCACTACGGAATGGGAAGAATTTGAATTAGAGTTTACCTGTACATCCGGTAGCCAAATTGTTGGAAAACTCCAAGGCACCCAAGCAATTGATGGGCGCTCATTTGCAATAGACCAAGGTGATGGTGCGGCGACCGGCATGGCTATTCAAATTGAAGCCTATTCAGCCGAACGTCGAGTTTGGGAATCAAAAAGAAATAACTCTGTGAGCGTGTTACTCAGTTCTAAAGCGACAAGTAGTGGGTCAAACAAGGTGAAATTTAGAGCCAATTATAAATTATTGGCGGATTCAGCGACGGCAGGTAATGCCAATGCCTCAATCACATTTGTTGTGGAAAATAATTAAGGAATAGAGATGAAAATAAAAAGAATTAAATCTGCATATCACTATTTCTTTCTTATGCTAATGTTTTTTCTTCCCGTAGAAGCATTAAGTTATGATGCTATTTTTAATGTTACAGGCCGAGTTCAAGCAGGAACATGTTCATTGAACTCATCAAGGGTGCAAAATGTCAACCTTGGTGACCATCTTATAAATTCCACTTTTGGTTTGAAAAATGGTTCGACTACTAAACCCACAGAGTGGAGTTTAGTTTTTGATTGTGCCGAAAATGCAGGGATCAGCGTTACATTGAGTGGAAGTTCCTCTTACCGAGATACGATATTGCGCTTGAGTGGACGAGATGCAGCAACAGGGCTGGGTATTCAGACAAGATATAGGACCAGTACTAACCCAGTTTCTTCGTATATCATGATGTTTGATAGCAGTATCAGTGTACGTTCAAATCAAGAGCGAGGAGGACCTTTTACCGTCTACTTTGCATCTTATTATAAACAGACTGCAGATGTGGTGACTCCAGGTCCTGCAAATGGAGACTTAAGCCTCGATATCTATTACAACTAATCAGTTTTTGATTAAAATAATGAGTAGGTAATTCGTCTAGTAATTCGATCCCCAGAAAATAGAAGTATATTCTGGGGAATGCATCAAGCCACTTGTACTGGCACAGCTTTAGCAATACGGCTCATGGTGTTATTCGCATCAAAGTAGGCGACTTTGGGCTTATGCTGGCGCGCTTCTTCTTCAGTTAAATGCCCATAAGTGCAGATAATCAGCTTATCGCCAACTGCTGCACGGCGTGCCGCAGCACCATTCACCGAAATAATTTTAGAGCCGCGTTCCCCTGCAATCGCATAGGTTGAAAAACGTTCGCCATTATCTACATTATAAATATCAATAGCTTCGTATTCTAAGATGCCGACGGCATCTAAGAAATCCTGATCGATAGCGCAAGAGCCTTCATAGTGGAGGTCTGCTTGAGTGACAGTGGTGCGGTGGAGTTTTCCTAGTAACATTTTTCTTTGCATTTATTCTTCCTCATTTAAGCCACAGCGTTGTTAGTGCGTTTTCTTACTACCTAGTTGTGACATCAATGATGTTTAAATTAGTTAAGCGATATCGAGCGGTAAATCGACTTGCAGATTGTCGATTAAACGGGTTTGGCCTAACCAAGCAGCCATTAAAATCACGGCGCGGCGGCTGGAAACCGTCAGTTCACCGAGGTTATCGGCATCGCGAATAAAGAGTTCGTCAGGGGTAAATCCTGCTTGGCGCAAAGACTCTTCCATTTCACCAATTAAACCCGTTGCTGCCGCGGGAGAATCCGCGAGCTTTTCTCCTGCTTTTTGCATAATAGCAAACAGCTGAGGGGCAATTTTTAGCTCATCGGCAGACAGATTATTATTGCGTGAACTCAGCGCTAGGCCATTTTTAGCACGAACGATAGGGACACCGACAACCTGAATATCGAAAGAAAGGTCAGTCACCAATTTTCGTACTAACTGAAGCTGCTGATAATCTTTCTCACCAAATAATGCGATATCAGGCTGTACGAGATTAAATAGCTTGGTCAGCACGGTCGCAACGCCACGGAAATGCCCAGGACGGCTAGCCCCTTCTAACATGGTGGAAATTTCAGGTACTTCAACGTAGCTCTGGTTATCCATTCCTTCAGGGTAAAACTCGGCCGCAGACGGTGCGAAAACTAAATCGACATTTTTACGTTTCAGCTTTTCGCAATCTTCCTGCAAGGTACGAGGATAATTGGCTAAATCGGATTGACGGTCAAACTGCATTGGATTGACAAAAATGCTGGCAATGACAATGTCGGCTTGCTGTTTAGCTTGGTCAATCAGTGTCAGGTGCCCATCATGTAAATTGCCCATCGTTGGGACAAACGCAATACGTTTGCCTTCTTGTTTCCAGCGACGAATTTCACGGCGCAAGATTGGCGATGTTTCAACGATCCGCATACTTCCCATCCTTATCGTTATATTTCATACAGAATTACGAAAATGAGTGAGCGTCACTCGGGTAAATTTCTTGCTCAACTTCTTGAATATATAGGCGAATAGCATCGTGAATATTGCCAGCTTCAGCCAAAAAGTTTTTCGCAAATTTTGGTGGTTTGGCGGTGATCCCTAACGCATCATGCATCACCAGAATTTGTCCGTCAGTACCATTACCAGCACCAATTCCAATGACGGGTAACAGCAATTCTTCAGTGACTTGGTTAGCAAGGGATGTAGGTACACATTCAAGAACCAGCAGTTGAATACCCGCATTCTCGAGGGCAATTGCATCTTTGATAAGCTGATTGGCGGTGACTTCATCACGACCTTGGACTTTATAGCCCCCAAGTACATTTACCGCTTGTGGGGTTAAGCCTAAGTGACCGCAGACCGGTACGGAGCGTTCACACAGCATTTTGACGGTTTCACATAGCCAGCTGCCACCTTCGATTTTCACCATATTTGCCCCAGCTTGCATCAAAATAGCGGCATTGGTACAGGCTTGCTCAGGGGTGGCATAACTCATAAAAGGCATATCAGCGATGATAAATGCGTTAGGGGCACCTTTGCGTACGCAGCGAGTGTGGTAAGCAATCTGCTCGACAGTGACAGGAAGGGTACTAGTTTCGCCTTGGATAGTCATACCTAAGGAGTCACCAACCAGCATCACTTGGATACCTTGCTCAGCAAACAGTTGAGAAAAGCTGGCATCGTAGGCTGTAATGGTAGCAAATTTGTGTTTCTCTTTTTTATATTGACACAAATCAGCGAGAGAAATGGGTTTCATTAAAATAACCTCCGGAAATGATTTCTCTTATGACCATACCTGAACGAGGTTAAACACATTAGGAATTTATTCCCAAAGCATTAGGCCATTTTGAGGGACGTGTGTAAGTCTTTCTGACAGTTTTTCACCATCTGGAAAAATCAGGGAAGGGGTAATATCACTGAGCGGGTATAGCATAAACTCACGCTCTTTTAACCCATAATGTGGAACAGTTAAGCGCTCGGTGTGGATCACTCGATTGCCAAACAGCATGATGTCGAGATCTAATGTTCTCGGCCCCCAGCGCTCATCTTTGCGAACGCGCCCTAAATCCAATTCAATTTTTTGAGTATGATTGAGTAAGTCTTCAGGTTCGAGTTCTGTTTCCAGCAAAACCGCCAGATTGAGAAAATCAGGCTGATCCTGTGGACCGAGGGGTTTAGTTCGATAAATAGAAGAAGTGCTCACAACGCGACTGTTTGGGATCGCATCTAATGCGGCAATCGCTTGTTGTGCTTGCTTCAGTGGCTCGCCTAAGTTGCTGCCAATGGCAATGTACACTTGCTCCATCTCTTTATCTCTCTATCTTTATCTCTCTAAGGTGATCGCAACGACCGCTTAAGCCGCTGCGATTGACACCATTATGATTTATTCGGTTTTCTATTACCGGATTGTGATGAACGATGCGGACGTTGGCGGCGGCGAGTTGGCGCACTACCGAGTTCCGAGATCATTTCACGCTGTTTCTGGGCATTGGCTTGTTGGAAGTCATCCCACCATAAAGCGAGTTCTTGTAGCTCATTACGGTGTTCCACATTGGCTCGAAGCTCTAATAAATCAAAGGCGGCACGGAATTTCGGGTGCTCCATCAATTTATTCGCACGACGCCCTTGGCGACGTGGTAAGCGTAATTGCAACATCCAGATATCACGCATGGTGGTGGTGATACGTTTTGGGATCGCAATAGAGCGGCACTGTTCGTCCAGTACATCGTTCATTGCAAGTGCAAAGGCATCATAATAAGCGAGACCGCCTTCTTGTGATAATTTCTCCGCATGCTCAGTGACGGGATACCATAACATGGCTGCAAATAAAAATGCAGGGTTAACGCGCTTATCATTTTTCAGTCTGAAGTCGGTGTTTTTTAACACTTGTTCAATGATTTTTTCCATCGGTGAATCACCATTCTCAGTGAAGCGGCTGGCAATCACAGGGAACAGTTGGTCAAACAGATGGTACTGCGTCAGCATTTTATACGTTGCGTAACCATGACCGGCTTGAAGTAATTTTAATGATTCTTCAAACAGTCGAGCAGAAGGGATTTCACTTAGCAATGGTGCTAAGCGATGAATCGGCTCTGCGGTATTTGGCTCGATACGCATATTCAGCTTACAGGCGAAACGAACAGCGCGGATCATCCGAACCGGATCTTCACGGTAACGCGTTTCTGGATCGCCAATTAGACGGATGACGCCATCTTTTAAGTCTTGCAATCCATTGACGTAATCACGTACAGAGAAATCATCAATATTGTAGTACAGGCTATTGACGGTAAAGTCACGGCGGATAGCATCTTCTTCAATGGAACCGAAAATATTGTCGCGAAGGAGCATGCCATTTTGCGCTTGAGATGACTGGTTTTTATCATCGACTTCTTGGTCGTGGTGACCGCGGAAGGTGGCGACTTCAATGATTTCTGGACCAAACATAATGTGCGCAAGGCGGAATCGACGACCAACCAGTCGGCAATTACGAAATAGCTTGCGAATTTGCTCTGGGGTTGCATTCGTGGTGATATCGAAATCTTTTGGTTTTTGGCCTAATAACAAATCACGTACACCACCGCCAACTAAATAGGCTTCATAGCCATTTTTATTGAGGCGGTACAATACTTTCAGTGCATTTTCACTAATATCATCACGCGAGATTATGTGCTGAGCGCGTGGAATAACGGTAATCGATTCTTGTTTCGTCACGGATGTTCGCTTCTGGGGTTGAGCATCGGAACGTTTAGAGGGACGAACCGCTTTCTTTGTTTGTCTCGTATTCTGGTCATGTCTAGTATTCTGCTCATGCCGAGTTTTCCTCTCAGATTTTTTCTCTGATGCAGAAGGAGTGACTGGCCTTTCACCGGCTGCCTGTGTGTCTCGTGCACCACGCTTTGGCATCGAGTCCTGTTCTGCGGACGATGCTGGTTCATTACGAGATAAAATATTGCGGCAGAAATTTGCTACTCGGTTAAAAATAGTACACCTCGATGTCATTACATAGATTCATTAAACAAAATAAGCGGCTAATCATAGCTCACTGAAGTTTCTTTGAGAATGGTTAAACGAATAAAAGTCATGGCTAATTATTTTTTATATCAATTAAACCAGTGAATATTATACAAATTGTAGCTTTTTTCGCGAGACGCAAACGATAACAAATGTAGAAAAAATGAGAGATATAAAGATGAGGAAAAGGGGAGTTTAAACTTTTTTGAGGGTGCGAATCCTTATAACGGCGCAGGGTTAATGCGCCGTTGAGGACTCCCAAAACAACAATTAGCCAGCCATCTGCTTTTCGCGGATCTCTGCTAATGTTTTACAGTCAATGCACAAATCTGCTGTTGGACGCGCTTCCAAACGACGGATGCCAATTTCCACACCACAAGATTCGCAGTAGCCAAAATCTTCATCTTCAACTTTCTTCAGCGTCTTTTCGATCTTCTTGATCAATTTACGTTCGCGGTCGCGGTTACGTAATTCGAGGCTGAATTCCTCTTCCTGAGCGGCTCTATCAACGGGGTCTGGAAAGTTAGCTGCCTCATCTTGCATATGAGTAACAGTCCGGTCCACTTCATCTCTGAGTTGATTGCGCCATGCTTCGAGAATGAGCTTAAAATGCGCCAATTGGGCTTCGTTCATGTACTCTTCGCCAGCCTTCTCATGATAGGGCTCAACCCCGGCAATGGCGAGAATGCTTAAGGACGATGTCTTACGTTTTTGCCCTTCTTGCATAATGCTTCTCCTACACACGCAAATTTTACAAAAACCCCAAGGGGGAAAATTTAAGGTCGCTATAAATATCAGAAGACAGCCGTCTTGGCAATCGTTCATGTGATGAGTTTTGTAATGCTGTGAGGACAAGCGTGTTTCTTCCCTTCACTAGCACTCCTAACTCGATGACCTTATTTAAATATCGACTAAACTAAAATGACTTAGTCGGGGTAAAGCAAATTGATGTCCCTATTTGCATTTTTTGTTTAGATATATCCACTTGATAACACAGAACTTCGACGCCATTGGCTATAGCTTGTTCTAATAACGCTGCATATTTAGGGTCAATATGTGCAGCCGCGGATACTACGTGGATACCGCTATGTAAAATTACAAACATAAGTATGGCGCGTTTTCCTTCTTTAGCAATCAAAGTCAGCTCTCTAAGGTGTTTTTGTCCTCGGATTGTCTGAGTGTCAGGGAAATAGCCATGGTTATTTTCTAGTAAAGTCACTGATTTTACTTCGATAAAGCAATCAGCCAAGCCCTCTTGAGTGAGTAAAAAATCAATCCGACTGTTTTCACTGCCGTACTTCACTTCTGGGGTCACTATACTGTAGTCAGATAATTCTGGAATATGCTTTTTTGCCAACGCTTCTGCCACTAATTGATTTGCTCGCAGTGTATTAATACAAATTAGATGGTCATTTTGGGTTTGCGTTAACTCCCAACTGTACGGATATTTTCGTTTCGGGTTATCCGAGGTAGAGTACCACACAGTATCTCCGGGGGTTGCACAGCCAGTCATCGCCCCTGTGTTTGCGCAGTGTATCGTCATTTCCTCTCCCTCGGGGGTGACGACATCCGCTAAAAAACGTTTATAGCGTTTAATTAATGTGGCTGATTTTAAAGGGGGGATAAATTCCATGTATTCTCCGTTTACCGCGTTGTTCGTGACATAACATAGCACCATGCTATAGATGGGCTTAGTTAATAGACAGTATTAATGAGCCATATTCGTTAATGCTACAATTTGTTAATGCTACAATGCTTCTCATAGAAAGTTAAACCTCATGGAGTTACCCCTTAGTGTTCCCTATCTTAGAAGTAAGTGATGACTTACTCGCTGCTTTAGCGAAATCCTCTCAAGTTCTGTTACATGCGCCGACGGGGGCAGGTAAATCAACGGTGCTGCCGTTAGAAATCCTCAAAAGTGGACAGATAGAAGGGCGGATTATTATGTTAGAGCCACGGCGTATAGCAGCGCGTTCAGTCGCCGCTCGCTTAGCACAGCAGTTAGGAGAATCGACAGGGGAAACTATTGGTTTACGTATGCGCTCAGAAAGCAAAGTGAGCGCAAAAACGTGTTTGGAAGTAGTGACGGAAGGGGTTCTCACTCGCCAATTACAAAATGACCCGATGCTTGAAGGTGTCGGATTGGTTATTTTGGATGAATTTCATGAGCGTAATTTGCAGGCTGATTTAGGGTTAGCGCTATTATTGGATTCTCAGCAAGCACTGCGGGATGATTTAAAAATTCTGTTAATGTCCGCTACGCTTGATGATCAAGGCCTTAGTCAGTTATTTCCTGATGCGCCAGTGATCAGTTCACAAGGGCGGGCATTCCCTGTTCAACGAGAATATAAGCCTATCAATCCAAACAAACCATTTCATCAAGAAGTCGCTAGTGCGGTTTGGCAACTGATGCAGCAACAAGCTGGCTCTTTGTTACTTTTTTTACCCGGTGTGGGCGAAATTGAGCGGACGAAAAGCGAGCTAGAAGGGTTAGTGACTGACGATGTGATGTTGTGTCCAATGTATGGCGCACTGTCAATTCAAGCCCAGCAACAAGCGATTCTGCCTGCCCCTGAAGGAAAACGTAAAGTCGTGCTGGCGACCAACATTGCGGAAACCAGTCTCACCATCGAGGGGATCCGTTTAGTGGTGGATAGCGGGTTTGAGCGAGTGGGGCAGTTTAACCCGCGAAGTGGGCTGACAAAGCTAATTAAAAAACGCATTAGTCAAGCTTCAATGACCCAACGTGCGGGGCGAGCTGGGCGTTTAGAAGCGGGTGTATGCTGGCACCTAATGAGTGCTGAACAAGCCGAACGAGCAGCACAATTTAGTGAAGCGGAAATTAATAATAGTGATTTAAGCGGATTATGGTTAGCGCTCCTTCAATGGGGCTGTCACGACATTTCTCAACTCCAATGGTTAGATGTTCCCCCTGAGGCGGCATTATCGGCAGCGAAAACCCTATTATTCAAATTGGGTGTCACAGATGCCCAAGGGAAACTCACGTCGATGGGCAGTAAAATGGCGGGTACCGGAACGTCAGTTCGTACTGCTGCCATGCTATATCACGCGCAACAAACTCAAAATAAATCCGTTATTCAACTTGCTGCATTATTAACAGCAATTATTGAAGAGCCACCTCGGGGCGGAGCAATCGACCTACATACCCATTTAGAATGTCCGACGGAGAACTGGTGCAAACGCGCCTCTATCTTGAGTGGTGGCAAGGTTACCCATTCTTTAGGAAAAACCACTGGGCTGATTAGTGAGTGGTTACCAACATTACTTGCCGCAGGGTTTCCAGACTACATAGCAAAATCCCGTGACCATCAGACTCGTTATCAATTAGCCAGCGGGTTAGGGGCAACACTGAATGACAATGACCCGTTGATGGGCAATGAATGGCTGATGGTAGCGGCATTATGGCAGTCAGAAACCTCGGCGGATGCGCGTATCTCACTGGCGTATTCTATTGAAATTGAAAAGCTTCAACAGGATTGCCCGCATCTTTTTAGCACTCAAGAGACAGTTGAATGGGATGAGCAGCGGGGGAGCTTGCTGGCATGGCGGCGCTTGCAATGTGGGCAGTTAGTCGTGAAATCTCAACGGCTGACTAATCCAGAACCGGAAGAGATTAAAAATGCACTGGTTTACTGGCTTCAGCAAAATGGTTTGCAACAGTTAAACTGGCAAGAAAATACCCTGCAGTTGCGCATTCGTTGTGAATTAGCTGCACGTTATTTTCCTGACTCGTCATTACCTGCAATGGATGATGAAATTTTACTTGAGACGCTTGATGAATGGTTAGCCCCTTATCTTAATGGCGTGACAAGCAAGAAAAAGCTGCAAGAAATTGATTTAATGAATTTATTATTAAATCGATTGGATTGGCAGCAGCGCCAATGGCTAGACAGCACTTTCCCTGTAACCTATATCGCTCCCTCTGGGAGCGAGGTAAGTATTCACTACGCGCTAGACAAGCCACCCGTAGTTGAAATTCGCCTGCAAGAAGTGTTTGGTGAAAAAGCCAACCCAACCGTAGCAAATGGCAAAGTGACATTAACATTATCACTGCTTTCGCCTGCAAGGCGTCCTATCCAGATAACTCAAGATCTCGGTGCATTTTGGCAAGGGAGCTATAAAGAGGTACAAAAAGAGATGAAAGGGCGTTATCCAAAACATCCTTGGCCAGATGACCCCGCGAATGCCGAACCAACACGACAAACAAAAAAAGCGATGATGCGTGCGAAATAACCTAATTTTGTGCTCTAATAACGGGCTGTAAATTAGGCAATGGTGCCCAATAGGCAGCGTAAGGAAGTGTAATTAGGAGCTTTCTTCCGTGAAATTCCTTGAGTTATGAGCCAAAATTAGCCTTATGTTACCTCTACGTATTTGTAGTTGTACTTATGCATGTATAGTTAGATTTTAATGCCTATTTAGGTATAGGAGATATGGAGCGACCATGTCCGGTAAAGATTTTGAACCCATTGGCAGACGTAAAAGACGCGCTGCTGAGAAATCGTCATCCTCTTCACGCCGCCGTAGACGCCGCGATGATTATGATGAAGATCTATACGATGATGAAGATATTGATGATGAATATCTTGATGATGAAGACGATGAAGAAGAGCAAATGACCAAAAAAGGCTCAAAAAAGAACAAACCTCGCAAGAGTAAATGGCGCTGGTTCTGGCTGCTAGTTAAATTAATGCTGGTACTCGCAGTGATACTGGCGGCTTACGGTTTTTATCTAAACCAACAAATTAAAGAACGCCTTGATGGTAAGGTGTGGGACTTGCCTGCGGCGGTATACGGACGCATGGTAAACCTTGAGCCGGGTATGGATTACAGCCAAGCTGAAATGAGCAACCTGCTTGAAGGGATGCAGTACCGTAAAGTCAGCAAAATCACCACGTCCGGTGAGTTTGTGGTGAAAGGCAATACCATTGAAATTTTGCGTCGTCCATTTAATTTCCCAGACCAAAAAGAGGGGCAAGTCCTCGCGCGTCTGGTGTTTGAAAATGGCATGTTGAGCAAGATTGAAAATATTGAAAATGGGCGCTCGTTCGGTTTCTTCCGTTTAGATCCGAAACTGATCACCATGATGCAATCCGCGAATAATGAACAGCGTTTAGTGCTGCCAATGGCGGACTTCCCTGAATCCTTGGTGAAAATCCTCCTCGAAACGGAAGATAGAAACTTTTATGAGCATGATGGTGTTAGCTTATATTCTATTGGTCGTGCGGTGGTAGCGAACGTCACCGCGGGTCGCTCCGTGCAGGGGGGAAGTACCTTAACGCAGCAGTTGGTGAAAAACCTATTTTTAACTAACGAAAGAACCCTGAAACGTAAAGCGAACGAAGCCTTTATGGCATTGATTTTAGACTACAACTACAGCAAAGAACGCATTCTTGAGCTGTATTTGAATGAGGTCTATTTAGGGCAAAATGGTAATGATGAAATTCGCGGCTTCCCGCTGGCGAGTCTGTATTACTTTGGCCGACCAATCAATGAATTAAGCTTTGACCAACAAGCATTGCTGGTAGGAATGGTGCAAGGTGCATCAACCTTTAACCCGTGGACTAAGCCACAAAATGCGATTAAACGTCGTAACATTGTGCTTAAAATCCTCGAAACCCGTGGTGTTATCGATAATGAGATGTACCAAGTTCTGAGTGCTCGACCGCTCGGCGTGAAAAACAAAGAGGGATTAGTCGCATCTCAACCGGCATTTATGCAGATGGTGAGACAAGAACTGAGTGAGAAGCTTGGGGATAAAGTTAAAGATCTCTCTGGGGCGAAAATCTTTACCACCTTAGATCCTGTGGCGCAAACGGCGGCAGAAAATGCGGTAGAGTTCGGTGTGGCTGATTTACGTAAAGCACGTAAATTGGATGATATCGAAGGTGCCATGGTGGTTGTCGACCGTATTAACGGCGAAGTACGTGCAATGGTCGGCGGCTCTGATCCACAATTCTCAGGTTTCAACCGAGCGCTAAATGCCCGTCGAAGCATTGGTTCTTTAGCAAAACCACCGGTTTATTTAACGGCGTTAAGTGAGCCAGACCGTTTCCGCTTAAATACGTGGCTATCCGATGAACCGCTGACCATCAAGGTCGGTAATCAAAGTTGGAGCCCACGCAACTATAGCCGTAACTTCAATGGCCGTATGATGCTGGTGGATGCATTAGCGAAATCACAAAATATTCCAACCGTAAACTTAGGAATGGAAATTGGTCTCGACCAAGTGATGAATACGTTTATCCGTCTAGGTGCGCCAGAAAGTGCGATGGAAAAAGTGCCTGCGATGTTGTTAGGTGCGGTGAACTTAACGCCAGCTGAAGTGGCGCAAGTGTACCAAACCATTGGTGGCGAAGGTAATCGCGCAAAATTATCTGCATTACGTTCAGTGATTGATGGTGATGGCAAAGAGCTGTATCAAAGTTACCCATCCGCAGAGCGTGCCGTACCATCTCAAGCCGCTTATTTAACGCTGTTTGGTATGCAGCAAGTGGTACAGCAAGGTACTGGGCGCGTATTACTGAATAAATATGGTAAATACAATCTGGCGGGTAAAACGGGTACCACCAACGACCTGCGTGATAGCTGGTACGCGGGTATCGACGGTAAGGAAGTGGCTATTGTTTGGGTCGGTCGTGATAACAACGGACCAACACAGTTAACGGGCTCAACAGGAGCACTGCGAGTTTATCAACGCTATTTAGATAACCAAACGCCACTGACACTTATCAACCGAGCGCCAGAAGGGATAACCGACATGCGCGTTATGATGGATGGCCAATTTAGCTGCTCTGATTTAGGTGGCGGCAGAATGTTGCCAGTCTGGACAGAAGACCCGCAAAGCCTATGCCAAGGATCTGCATCGCAAGATCCAGCGTGGAATTTGAATGGGAATGGTGAGGCTCCGCAAGAGGAAGCAGCACCGGACTGGGTAAAGGATATGTTTGGCGATTCTCCGTCCAATTCTCCGTCATCCCGCACGCCGTAGCGTTGTTGGCTGCACTCGCTAACCCTAGTCACATACTTGTGTATGTTCCTAGGGCTTAGCTCACTTGCCGCCTAGCTACAACGCACGGGATTTTGGAGAATGTTGAGTTTGATTGGAAAAGAAAACAGATCAAAAAATAGATCCTAAGAAATAGATAAAAAATAGGCTCAGTCTTTGCAGATTGAGCCTATTTTTATGGGTGTGGTTTATTGCGGGGATTATTCGGCTTTGATTTTTGCCAGTGCAATTTCAGCGGCATCGATGGTACGTTGAATATCTTCATCGCTATGGGCGATAGACATAAAGCCCGCTTCGAAAGCAGATGGGGCGAGGTAAACGCCTTCTTCTAACATGTAGTGGAAGAATTTCTTAAAGCGATTTACATCGCACTTCATCACGTCTTGGTAGCATGTTACTGATTCGGCGTCAGTAAAGAATAGACCAAACATCCCACCCACATGGTTGATTACCATTGGCACGCCTTGCTCTTTAGAAACACGGGCTAAGCCACGAGCCAGCTTATCGGTCAGCTCCGTTAAGCGTGCATGAACCCCCGGTTGAGAGACTTCATTTAAGCAGGCTAAACCCGCCGCCATGGCAACAGGGTTACCAGAAAGTGTACCTGCTTGGTAAACAGGGCCGATTGGTGCTAATTTTTCCATCACTTCATAGCGACCGCCAAAAGCGCCTACTGGCATACCGCCACCGATGATTTTACCTAAACAGGTTAAATCCGGTTGTACGTTGTAGTGATCTTGAGCGCCACCGAGTGCAACACGGAAGCCTGTCATCACTTCGTCAATGATCAGCAGTGCATTGAATTCATCACATAATGCGCGCAGACCCGGCAGGAATTCTGCGGTTGGTGGAACGCAGTTCATGTTGCCCGCGACAGGTTCAACAATCACACATGCCACTTCTTCTGGGTAGTTTTCGAAAGCTTGGCGCACAGAGGCTAAATCGTTGTATGTGCAGGTTAAAGTATGCTTAACGAAATCTTCAGGTACGCCTGGAGAGTTAGGCTCACCCATTGTCAGTGCACCGGAACCTGCTTTTACTAATAGGCAGTCAGCGTGACCGTGGTAGCAACCTTCGAACTTAATAATTTTATCGCGACCTGTATAACCACGAGCAAGGCGGATCGCGCTCATGGTGGCTTCAGTACCGGAGTTGACCATACGGATCATATCGATAGATGGGACTAACTCGCACACCAGTTTTGCCATTTCCACTTCAGCAGCCGTTGGCGCACCAAAGCTTAAGCCTTTATTGACGGCTTTAATCACCGCATCGCGGATAGCAGGATGGTTGTGACCCAATACCATTGGACCCCAAGAACCCACATAATCAATGTAAGCTTTGCCATCGACATCATAAATGTAAGCGCCATCAGCGCGCTCGATAAATAACGGAGTACCACCCACACCATTAAAGGCGCGAACAGGGGAGTTAACACCGCCAGGGATCAGCTGTTGGGCTTCATTATATAATTCTTCGGAATGGTGCATTGCAGGGCTCCTGAAAAGAGACTAAATAAAAAGTTGCCGCTATTCTAAAGCACAAGGGCGATTAAACCAATGCTATCAATCACAATGATGAGCCAATCATAAGGATGAATAGTAACTCTGTGCTCAATTGTGTAACAACACTTGAACCAATGAGTCAGGTGACGGATAATTGGGAAATTGATCTAAGTAGGCTTTGCCTTACATATGAATTTACCGGTCACCGGTCTGGAGTAATAAATGAGTGATGATGTAGCTCTGCCTCTGCAATTTACTGATAAAGCAGCAACCAAAGTCAAAGACTTAGTCGCTGATGAAAACAACCCAAATCTGCGTCTGCGCGTCTATATTACGGGCGGTGGTTGCAGTGGCTTCCAATATGGTTTTACCTTTGATGATCAAATCAACGAAGGGGATATGACTATCGAAAAACAAGGTGTCGCGCTAGTTGTCGACCCAATGAGCCTGCAATATTTAGTGGGTGGAAGTGTGGATTACACCGAAGGGTTAGAAGGATCGCGCTTTATTGTGACGAATCCGAATGCCAAATCCACGTGTGGGTGTGGGTCGTCCTTCAGCGTGTGATTTTTCGTCATATTTCAAGCCGTAGCTTCGTTAGCTACGCTCTCTCGCCCTAGTCACATACTTGTGTATGCTCCTAGGGCCTCGTTCTCTTGCTGCCTTGCTACAACTCGAACTATTTAGAAAAATTTTTTTTCGTTATATTTCAAGTTGTGACTGTGTTGGCTTCATTCGTCAACCCTAGTCACATACTTGTGTATGCTCCTAGGAATTTCCTCATTTGCCGCCTTGTCACACCTCGAACTATTTAGAAAAATCCTGCTGTAATCTTAAATTCTTAAATTCTTAAATTCTCAAATTCTTAACATCTACTTCTTTAGTTTTCAGTTTGGTAATGCGTTTAGCTGGTTGCAAAGCTGCTCGGTGGCATTGATGATGCGAGGGCCGGCGCGGTGGAACCAATCCTCATTTAAGCGAATGATGGGGACATTGAGTTGTGTGCCCCAGAAAGCTTTGATGGCATTTTCTTGCTCTGGAGTGCCAGTCATAATGATGGCATCGGGTTTGCGGGTGAGTACTTGCTCACGGCTGACTTGAGGCCATTGGACTGCGCTGTTTTCAAAAATATTCTGAGCGCCGCAAGTCTTAACCACATCATTTTGAAGCGTATTATCTCCAGCGCTAAATAATGGTTGAGTACCTAACTGAATAAATAATTGCTTAGATTTTTTATTATTATCTAATTTATCTTTTTGCATCTTTAACGTGTTACGCATTTGGGCGATATTTTTCTCTGCCACTTCTGGATGAGGGCTGTATTGTGCAAGCTCTTCCAGTGAGGCGATAACCCCGTCAATGCTTTGTGGATCAAAATAGACAATTGGAATCCCCAACGACGCCAGTTGATCTAATGGTCTCTGTGGGTTGCCGCCTCGCCACGCCAAGATCAAATCCGGCTTTAAGGCAATAATCCGCTCCACATTCAACCCTTGCCAATCCGCAACTTGCTCAAGTTTTTTGGCGGATTCGGGGTAATCGGAATAGGCGCTTACGGCAATTAAGCTATCCCCCAACCCCGTGGCATAAGCCAGCTCTGTATTGGCGGGAGATAAACTAATGACCCGAGATTTAGGGTCGGCGAATGCGCTATTGGCGAGGCTTAAGAAAAACAGAAAACCAATCAGTGAACGCATGAGTTTGCTCGTTAGATTCATAGCATTACTTCACAAAAAGGTATTAGAAAAGGCATAAATGAAGGTCAGTTATGCCTTGATAAAATGAGCAATAGACTATGCTAATGCAGCGACAATCGCCGCAACCATCAATGAAGATTGGCGTGCAGCGACAGGTAAGAATTCGTCAAAGCTAGTGTGGGACTCTTTGTCTGCCACATCTGAAATTGCACGAACCACCACAAAAGGCACGTTAAACTGGTAGCAGACATGGCCGATAGCAGCAGCTTCCATTTCAACGGCTGCAACGTTCGGGAATGTCGCTTTGATTCGAGCTAAAGGATCAGCACCGTTAATGAAAGCATCACCGCTGCAAATTAAACCGCGAACGGCGTTCATATCTAACGCTTTAACGCACTGTTCGGTAGTTTCAATGAGTTTTGTATCGGCAATAAATGCGGGTGGGCACTGTGCCATTTGACCAGGCTCATAACCAAATGCAGTGACATCCGCATCGTGGTAGCGCACTTCGGTCGATACGACGATATCACCCACATTTAAACGTGGATCTAAACCGCCAGCAGAACCGGTATTGATGACAACATCTGGCTTGCAGTGTTCTAACAGTAAAGTAGTCCCGATCGCTGCTGCCACTTTACCGATGCCTGATTTTAATAAGGCAACATCAACGCCATTCATTTTACCTGTATAAATCTCACAGCTAGCAAGGCTCAATGTTTGGCAGCCTTCAATTCTTTCGCGCAGGGTCGCAACTTCTTGCTCCATCGCACCTATGATACCGATTTTCATTATGTCATACTCACTGTTGATTAATTAGACACTTATGTCGTAGATGGCTAAAGTGTAACATCGAAAGGTGGGTTTTCCTCTGCCTTTTCTTTGGGAACGCTGGAATAAAAAGTTGAGGCGCAGGGGCTAGTATGGCGGAAAAAGAGATTAATTTTGTTAAAAAGCTGAGTTTCCAACGTAACTATATGAGCAGTGGGAAAAATCAAAAAATTTCACCCGATGATGAGGATGCTGTAAACCGTTTATTTGAAAGTGACCGTGGACGGATTATCAACTCTGCCGCTATTCGTCGTTTACAGCAGAAAACCCAAGTTTTTCCCCTTGAACAAAATTCCGCAGTACGCAGCCGTTTAACGCACTCTCTTGAAGTTCAGCAGGTGGGGCGCTACATCAGCAAAACGGTGTTGGGTGAACTGAAAAAGAAAAAACGACTTGATGAATATGGTTTAACCGACCGTTGTGATGCCTTTGAAAGCCTCGTGGAAATGGCGTGCTTAATGCATGATATTGGCAACCCGCCGTTTGGGCATTTCGGTGAAGCGGCGATTCAGCGTTGGTTCAGTAAATTATTATCGCCAGATTATCTCTTCACGCCAGAAACGCCAGACCCTTGCAAAATTAAAGCGTTACAACTGACAGGTAATGAAAAGCAAGATCTCTTTCGTCGTCAGCTTAAACGAGATTTATGCTCGTTTGAAGGTAACGCACAAGGGCTGCGCATGGCGCATCGCCTGCTCAAGCTGAATTTAACCTACGCCCAAATTGGTTCTATTTTGAAATATACTCGCGGCGCTTATGACCTTGAACCGACCCCGCCTGAGTTTGACTATTTAATGAAAAAACCCGGTTATTATTGGTCTGAAGCGGATTTTGTCAGCGAGTTAAGTAAAAAGTTGGATATGGATAAATATTGCCGTTTTCCGCTCTCTTATATCATGGAAGCGGCGGATGATATTTCTTACTGTATTGCAGATTTAGACGATGCAGCAGAAAAGGGCATTTATACCGTTGAGCAATTAATTGAGTACCTAAAAGCAGAGTGGGGCGAGGTAAAATCTGGGGATCTCTTCGACCAAACTATTTTGCGGGCATTTAATAATATCAGCGATAACCACACAAGGCGTATTCAGCAAGATCAGTTTTTCATGTATTTACGTGTCAACATTACGGGAAAACTCGCCCATTACAGCGCCCAGCGCTTTATTCAAAACCTGCCTGAAATTTATCACGGTAGTTTTAACAGCGCGTTACTTGAAGATAAAAGCCAAGAACATCGACTATTAAAAGCCTTAAAAACAGTGGCGTTTAAGCATGTATTTAATCACCATGAAGTGGAAGAGTTAGAGTTACAAGGCTACCGAATTATCAGTGGATTATTAGATATTTACAGCCCACTATTGATGATGGATAGAGCGGATTTTGCGGCATTAGTAGCACAAAATTACCATAAGCACTTTTTCATCGAAACTCGCCTATTTCATAAGTTATCGAATAAACATCGACTCTCATATAACGAAGCTTTAGAGAAAATTTCAGTCACCAGCGATGCGGATAAATCGATGTTAGAGTTTTATTATCGAGCCAGACTGATCCAAGACTACATTAGCGGAATGACTGACCATTATGCTTATGAAGAGTATCGAAAATTTATGGTGACGAATTAACGCTGATAAAAAAAATCAGTATATAGCGTGACAAAAAACTAAGTGGTCACTCATTTTGGTAAAAAAATGCTATGATAGCCCGCTAATTTGTCTACCCAATTATCAGGCAGTCGCAGTGATAAAGTAAGCCGTTATAAAGTAAATATTGGCTTACCAACCTGTGGCTTGAAATAGAAATTATTTAACCCCGTTTAGTGACTACTTATGGCCCAATTTTACTCGCCAAATCGCCGCACCACCCAACGCCGCCAAATCACGGTTCATGTCGATAGTTTAGATGCCGCTGGGCAAGGCGTAGCTCGCCATGATGGCAAAGCCATATTTATCACTGGTTTACTACCAGGGGAAGAGGCTCAAGTCGAACTGACTGAGGATAAACGCCATTTCGCCAAAGCCAAAGTTATTAAACGTCTCAGCACTAGCCCGCAACGTGTGAAACCGCGCTGCCGTTATTTTAATCAATGTGGTGGCTGCCAACAGCAACATGTGGAAATTGGGCTTCAACGTGAAAGCAAAGCGCGGGCTTTACAGCATTTAATGGGACGTGAAACAGGGTCTGTATTGCCACCTATTTCGGTGATTGGTGGTGAAGAATATAGCTATCGCCGCCGAGCGCGTTTGGGGCTGCAATATCAAAATAAATCCAATCACTTAATGATGGGGTTTCGCCAAACGCAAACCAACACGCTAGTGGATATTAAAAGTTGTTCTGTATTACACGCAGAGCTTGATGCGCTGCTAGCGCCACTGTCCAGTTGTTTAAATCAGCTATCGATTGCCAGTAAATTAGGGCATGTAGAGCTGATTCACGGGGATAACGGCAATCTTATCCTGTTACGCCATTTAGCCCCTGTTGACGTATCTGATAGAAAACGCTTGCTAGAATTTGCCAAATCTCATGAGCTCAGTATTTGGTTAGCAGGGAATGAAGGGCAGTTAGTTCCGCTTGAGGTTGACTCCGCATTACCTGAATATCAGGTGGCGGGTGAAATCTTACAATTTAGTCCTGCAAATTTTATTCAAGTGAATGGCGAAATTAACCAGCACATGGTGGCACAAGCCTTAGCATGGTTAGATCTAAGCCCAGAAGATAGGGTATTGGATCTTTTCTGTGGGATGGGTAACTTTACGCTGCCAATTGCCCGTTTAGCAAAAATGGCGGTTGGTGTTGAAGGTGTTGAAAATTTAGTCACTCAAGCCAGAAATAACGCCCAGCGCAACTCAATTGAGAATGCGGCGTTCTATAATGAGAACTTGGAAGAACAGATCCACACTCAGCCGTGGGCGCAAGAAGGTTTTAATAAAGTGCTGCTAGATCCTGCTCGAGCAGGTGCCGCTGGCGTAATGGAACATTTAATTAAACTGATGCCAGAAAAAATTGTCTATGTTTCTTGTAATCCAACAACGCTGGCAAGAGACAGTAAAGTTTTGCTTGAAGGCGGGTATCAGTTATCTCAATTGCGGATGTTGGATATGTTTCCGCAAACTAGTCATCTGGAATCTATGGCGCTATTTGTTCGTAGCCCAGAGGTGTAACAGGTAGGGAGAAGATATGGTTGCAGTAAGAAGTGCGCATTTAACCCCAGCAGGTGAATTTGCCCCCGAAAAATGGGTTAATGATTTGGGTTTGAATAATAAACAATCAGAAGAAAAACTCATCCATACCTGGCAGTATTGTCACGATAAATTATCGGGGCAGGATATTGCACCTCTGCTGCTGTGGCGCGGCATTGAAATGACCGAAATTCTATCCACGCTCAGCATGGATATCGGTAGCTTACAAGCCGCGTTATTGTTCCCTCTAGTTGAAGAGGGAAAACTCGACGAACAATCCGTTATTGATGATTTTGGTCAATCCATCCATGCGCTGGTAAAAGGCGTGATTGAAATGGATGCTATCCGTGAACTTAAAGCCACGCAATCTAACGAAACCAGTTCCGTACAGGTGGATAACATCCGCCGTATGCTGCTGTCGATGGTGGAAGATTTCCGCTGCGTGGTGATTAAACTCGCCGAACGTATCGCCCATTTACGCGAAGTTAAAGATGCCAGCGAAGATGAACGCGTCTTAGCTGCAAAAGAGTGTTCCAACATTTATGCGCCGCTAGCAAACCGCTTAGGGATCGGGCAATTAAAATGGGAATTAGAAGATTTCTGTTTCCGTTATCTGCACCCTGACGAATACAAAAAAATTGCGAAATTGCTGCACGAGCGCCGTATTGACCGCGAAGATTATATTGATAATTTTGTGACAACATTACGCAAATATATGCTCAAAGAGCAAATTCAAGCGGAAGTGTACGGGCGACCAAAACACATCTACAGTATTTGGCGCAAAATGCAGAAGAAATCCTTGGCATTTGGCGAGTTATACGATGTGCGTGCGGTGCGTATTGTGGTGGAAAGACTGCAAGATTGTTACGCAGCATTGGGAATTGTACATACCCATTTCCGTCATTTACCCGATGAGTTCGACGACTATGTGGCGAATCCTAAGCCGAATGGCTATCAGTCGATTCATACGGTAGTTTTAGGCCCGAATGGTAAAACGCTAGAGATCCAAATTCGTACCCGCCAAATGCACGAAGATGCAGAATTGGGCGTTGCTGCGCACTGGAAATACAAAGAAGGTGCAAGTGGCGTCGGCAAAGGCAGCAGCTACGAAAACCGTATTGCATGGCTGCGTAAACTTATCTCGTGGCAAGAAGAGATGGCGGATTCTGGCGAAATGCTGGATGAAGTTCGTAGCCAAGTGTTTGATGACCGAGTCTATGTGTTTACGCCAAAAGGTGATGTTGTTGATTTACCAACAGGTTCAACACCGCTTGATTTTGCTTATCATATTCACAGTGATGTCGGTCACCGCTGTATTGGGGCGAAAATTGGTGGGCGCATCGTGCCATTTAGCTACCAATTGCAAATGGGCGATCAGATTGAAATTATCACCCAAAAGCACCCAAACCCAAGTCGTGACTGGCTCAATCCTAACCTCGGTTACGTGACGACCAGCCGTGGACGGGCGAAAATTCAAAACTGGTTCCGTAAACAAGACCGCGATAAAAACATTCTAGCGGGACGTCAAATTCTCGACAGTGAATTATCCCATCTGGATATCAGTTTACGAGATGCAGAGAAACAGTTGATTGCTCGTTATAACGTACACTCACTGGATGAAATCCTTGCTGGAATCGGCGGTGGTGATATTCGAATCAACCAATTGGTTAACTTTCTACAAGCTAAGTTTAATAAAGCGACCGCAGAGGAAGAAGATCGCGCCGCAATGAAGTCGCTGGAGAATAAATCGGGCGTACCAAGAGCGCCATCCCATGGCAGTGGTCGTGTGGTGGTTGAAGGGGTCGGCAACCTGATGCACCATATTGCGCGTTGCTGCCAGCCAATTCCGGGTGACGAAATCGTTGGCTTTATTACCAAAGGTCGCGGAATCTCAATTCATAGTGCGGATTGTGAACAGCTTTCTGAGCTGCAAAGCCACGCGCCAGAGCGTGTGATTGATGCAGTTTGGGGCGAAAACTACTCGAGCGGTTACTCGCTGGTGGTGAGAGTGATAGCCAATGACCGCAGTGGATTACTGCGCGATATTACGACAATCTTGGCGAACGAAAAAGTCAACGTGCTAGGGGTAAGTAGCCGCAGCGATGTGAAGCAGCAGCTCGCCACCATCGATATGACCATTGAGCTGTATAATATCGAAGTGCTGGGAAGGGTGCTTTCGAAACTGAATCAGTTGCCGGATGTTATCGAAGCAAAAAGACATTCTAGTTAAATGAACAAACAAGGGTTAAATATGCAGCAGGGCAATAAACAAATTGAACGGTTACTCACCATTATGGCGCGTTTGCGTGACCCGCAAAATGGCTGTCCGTGGGATACGCAACAGACGTTTAAGACCATTGCCCCTTATACCCTTGAAGAAACCTATGAAGTTCTAGACGCCATTGAACGAGAAGATTTTACCGACTTAAAAGGCGAGTTAGGGGATCTCCTCTTTCAAGTGGTGTTCTACGCCCAAATGGCGCAAGAACAAAATCTATTTGATTTTGATGATATTTGCCAAGCAGTCAGCGACAAACTCGAACGTCGCCATCCTCATATTTTCGACGAAAATAACCAACTTAGCAGTCAAGAAGCCATTGCAGGATGGGAACAGCGTAAAGCCAAAGAGCGTGCAGAGAAAGACCAATACTCGGTATTGGATGATATCCCAAATGCACTTCCTGCCTTAATGAAAGCCTATAAAATTCAAAAACGTTGTGCCTCAGTCGGCTTTGATTGGGATACGCTGGGTCCTGTGGCAGGCAAAGTCACCGAAGAGCTAGCGGAAGTGATGGAAGAAGCCACTCAAGCAGTCGTGGATGAACAGCATCTTGAAGAAGAAATTGGCGATTTGTTATTTGCGACCGTCAATCTATCTCGCCATTTAGGACACAAACCTGAGCTTGCTTTACAAAAAGCGTGCAGTAAGTTTGAGCGCCGTTTTCGTGAAATCGAAAGACGATTAGCAAAAACTGGCAAATCGACAGAAACTGCTACACTTGATGAGATGGAAGCATTGTGGGTGTCTATCAAATTAGATGAATGACCCAATCCAGACAGCTAAATTTTGCAAAGAATGCTCGTCGATAATGATAGTCACGGATTGAAATAGTTATTCAAAATCAAACAATCGACAAAATGATGTTTTTTCAGTGATAGATTAAGCTGAAAGGATTTAGCATTTACACAGAAATGTGTTAATCTTGCAAAACAGTTGAATAGCACCCTAGAAAGTGACTATTTATCAAACGATAAATATTTTTATTTTTAACTTGCTGATTTATTTAAGGTATTAATGAAAACTAGCCTTATTGCGCTTAGAACATTTGTAGGAGATTTAAGGTTCGGGTATACTGTTTTCCCGTCCTGTTATATCCATCATCTTTTAAACCTAAACGTTCAGGTTCAGCATGAAAACTAATTATATTTTTGTGACCGGCGGGGTCGTATCCTCTCTGGGTAAAGGCATTGCCGCAGCCTCCTTGGCGGCTATACTCGAAGCCCGTGGACTCAATGTGACCATTATGAAACTGGATCCCTACATCAACGTAGATCCAGGCACAATGAGCCCAACCCAACACGGGGAAGTTTTCGTTACAGAAGACGGCGCTGAAACTGACTTGGATTTAGGTCATTATGAGCGTTTTATTCGTACTAAAATGACACGTCGCAACAACTTTACGACTGGACGTGTTTATTCTGAAGTCCTGCGCAAAGAGCGTCGTGGCGACTACTTAGGCGCGACCATCCAAGTTATTCCTCATATCACTAATGAAATCAAAGATCGCATCATCCGTGGTGGTGAAGGTCATGATGTCGTATTAGTTGAAATCGGCGGTACAGTTGGTGATATCGAGTCTCTGCCATTCCTAGAAGCTATTCGTCAAATGGCTGCGGAAGTGGGCCGTGAGCGCACACTGTATATGCACTTAACGTTAGTGCCATACTTAGCAGCTGCGGGCGAAGTGAAAACGAAACCAACACAACACTCTGTGAAAGAGTTACTGTCAATTGGTATTCAGCCGGATGTGCTGATCTGTCGTTCAGATCGCGTTATTCCTGCGAATGAGCGCGCGAAGATTGCCCTATTCTGTAATGTCCCAGAAAAAGCGGTTATCTCTCTGAAAGACGCTGATTCAATCTATAAAATCCCTGGCATGCTGAAAGCGCAAGGTTTGGATGAGTACATTTGTAACCGTTTCCGCCTTGAATGCAAAGAAGCTGATTTATCTGAGTGGGAACAAGTTATTTACGAAGAAGCCAATCCAGCAGGTGAAGTCACCATTGGTATGGTTGGTAAATATGTTGAATTGCCAGATGCATACAAATCAGTTATCGAAGCACTGAAACATGCGGGTCTGAAAAATCGCTTAACCGTGAATATTAAGCTGATTGATTCTCAAGATATCGAAACTCGTGGCGTTGAGCTACTCAAAGGTCTGGATGCGATTTTAGTCCCAGGCGGATTCGGTTCTCGTGGTATTGAAGGCAAAATTCTGACGGCTCAATATGCCCGTGAGAATAAAATTCCTTACTTAGGTATTTGTTTGGGAATGCAAGTGGCGCTGATTGAATTTGCTCGTAATGTTGCGAACATGAAAGACGCGAACTCCACTGAATTTGATGCAGATTGCAAATTCCCAGTTGTTGCGCTGATTACTGAATGGCGTGACGAAGATGGCAACGTTGAAGTGCGTTCTGAAGAGAGCGACCTTGGCGGTACTATGCGTGTTGGTGGCCAGCAATGTCATTTAACTGATGGCAGCTTAGTGCGCGGTATGTACGGCGCAGAAACGATTGTTGAGCGTCACCGTCACCGTTACGAAGTGAACAATCTGCTGTTGAAACGTATCGAAGATGCGGGTCTGAACATTGCAGGTCGTTCTGTGGATAATCAACTGGTTGAAATCATTGAAAATCCAAACCACCCATGGTTTGTGGCTTGCCAGTTCCACCCAGAATTCACTTCGACCCCAAGAGATGGCCATCCGTTGTTTGCAGGTTTTGTTAAAGCCGCTGGTAAGTACCAGAAAGGTGAGTTGAAATAAGATACGGGGAAGTCGGCAATTTTCGCCAACTTCCCGAAATTTAACTTGTACTGAGGAAAACCTAATGTCCAAAATTGTTAAAGTGATCGGTCGTGAAATCATTGATTCTCGTGGTAACCCAACTGTTGAAGCTGAAGTACATTTAGAAGGTGGTTTTGTTGGTTTAGCTGCGGCTCCATCAGGCGCATCTACAGGTTCTCGTGAAGCACTGGAACTGCGTGATGGTGATAAATCACGTTTTCTGGGTAAAGGTGTTCTGAAAGCTGTTGCCGCTGTTAACGGTCCAATCGCTCAAGCAGTTATCGGTAAAGATGCTAAAGATCAAGCAAATATCGATAAAATCATGATTGACTTAGATGGTACTGAAAACAAATCTCAATTCGGTGCAAACGCAATTCTGGCAGTCTCTTTAGCAAACGCAAAAGCAGCTGCTGCGGCAAAAGGTATGCCTCTGTATGAGCATATTTCTGATCTGAACGGTACTCACGGTCAATATTCAATGCCTCTGCCAATGATGAACATCATCAATGGTGGTGAGCACGCAGATAACAACGTTGATATCCAAGAATTCATGATCCAACCCGTTGGCGCACCGACTCTGAAAGAAGCGGTACGTATGGGTTCTGAAATTTTCCATCACTTAGCAAAAGTACTGAAATCTAAAGGTATGAATACTGCTGTTGGTGATGAAGGTGGTTATGCACCTAACTTAGAATCTAACGCTGCTGCACTGGCTGCTATCAAAGAAGCGGTTGAGCAAGCGGGTTATGTTCTGGGTAAAGATGTGACTCTGGCGATGGACTGCGCAGCTTCTGAGTTCTACAACAAAGAAACTGGCAACTACGAGCTGAAAGGCGAAGGCAAAACCTTCACTTCACAAGAGTTCACTCATTACTTAGAAGAGCTGACTAAACAATACCCAATCGTTTCTATCGAAGATGGTTTAAATGAATCAGACTGGGATGGTTTCGCATACCAAACTAAAGTTCTTGGTGACAAAATCCAATTAGTTGGTGACGATCTGTTCGTTACTAATACCAAGATCTTAAAAGAAGGTATTGATAAAGGCATCGCTAACTCAATTCTGATCAAATTCAACCAAATCGGTTCTCTGACAGAAACATTAGCTGCGATTAAAATGGCGAAAGATGCTGGCTACACTGCTGTTATCTCTCACCGTTCAGGCGAAACTGAAGACGCAACTATCGCTGACTTAGCGGTTGGTACTGCAGCAGGTCAAATTAAAACAGGTTCTATGAGCCGTTCTGACCGTGTTGCTAAATACAACCAACTGATTCGTATTGAAGAAGCACTGGGTAACAGCGCGCCATTCAACGGTCTGAAAGAAGTGAAAGGTCAAGCGTAATTTAGTTTTTCATTAACTAAGTTATTAAATGGGGAGCATAATGCTCCCCATTTTTTTTACTGAAATATTTATTTTTTTATTTAAATCGGTATTTAAATTTAGCTAATTATTATATTTAAATATCATATTTCTAATTTAGAATTAATTCTTATTTTTATCTTTTCTCTTGATGATTAATTGATTAAATCTTTTATAGCTCATACTGTTTATAACGAGCTATTGCTTAATATTAATTAACATAAGAATGAAGGGTAAAAGATGAATGGATTAAATGAGCGCTATGATTTAAATTCAGATGAACTTCTTATTAAAATAAATGGAAATAGAATAGCTAGTGATGATATTAATGATTTCATTCAAAACTCAATAGGGTTTACTAAGAAAAATTCAATAAGTATTGATGGGGTAATGAAAATTGAGTTAACAGGGATTGGTAATGTACAGTTTTTAAAATCAGAAGATAATATTTATAAAATAAGAGTAATTGAAAGTGATGAGGTGAATGAAAATAAAAATAGCTTAAACAGTTATATTCTTATAGGTTCAGAACTGAATATGAAAAATAAGTATCCTTCTTATGTTGATATACCTAAAGTCGCTGATGACATAAAGTTTTTATTTTCTAGTAAGCTTACAGGTAATTCAATTATTGTTACTGAACTTAATTCTAATACATATCGAGTATATAATGATAGTCGTATTAATAGCTCTATACTTTACGATAATATTGTCATGGCGATAGATTATAATGACTATAAACTAACGGATTGCAGTGATAGCATTGCGACTGTTTATATGCAGTATATAAATGAAAGCTGGCAGTTAATATTACAGAAGCAAAAAAATGAATTAAGAGATGGGGTTTTAATATCAATATTGCGAAATAAAAATAACCCAATAGAAGTTTATTACCCTGATATTAATGTGAGTTTTTATAAAAAACAAAAATTCTTAGAGTATAGAGATAAATTACACTTTGAAATATTAAATCTTGCTGATTATTTATCCATGGATACAAGTTATCTAAGACATGATGTTACGGGTAATTTATCAATCGATAACATGAATGAAAATTCTTGGGTTAAAGTAATGATTGAAATTAAAAGAAGGATAAGAACTAATATTAAATTCATAGACTACTCGATAAAAAAATGGGAAGGAAGATTAAAATATTTAAATTCATTAGAAAATTATAGAGAGGGTGAAAAAAAAGAAGTTTTATTTTGGGATAAAAGAATAAAACAAAGTGAAAAATTAATTGATTTTCATAGGAATCAATATAAATCACTTCTGTTAGATGCTAAAGCAGCTGAATATAGCTGGTTATGGTATCAGCTCAAAGAAAAAAAAGGAATGAGAGAGGTAGTTAGTGAGCCTGTAAGAAATAGAGTAGAAAGGGAAAGTAATTTATCAATTAACGAGCGTTATAGAAATTTAATCCACATACATAAAAACTCAATTAATATAAAATTTATATCAGATTTTAATGCTGGAGTTGAAAGGTTTAATGAAATAAAAATTGAGGGAGTTGAAGGTGGTATGACCTCAATACAACTAAAAGAAATATATTTAAATGCAAATTTGAAACCATTAGAGCGTGGTGCACTATATCATCAGATAATTAACTCTGAAAAAAATGAATATATAAAAAATGTTTTAATGAAGACAAAAGAGGTAAGTGATATATTCTCTTTATCTGAGAGTCAAAATAATCGATTAGCACCACAAGATCTTTATTTATCACTTGTTGGTGATGATTCTAATGGTCGTTGTTACCCTTTGGTAAGAGCTATGTCTGTCGCCTTAGCTAATAGAGGGCAACAAGGTGCAAATACACTGATTGACAGATTGTTTTTAGCCGCGGCAAATCCTAACGAGAAAGATTCTATTTTATTAAAAACAGGATTCGTAAAATTGCATTCTAATATAAGTGCAGTTGAAGCATCTATTTCAAATGGAGTAATGGATTTAAAAGATATTCAGAAGTTATTATCATCAAAAAAACAAACTGTGATGTTTGCAATGAATACACAAAGTCATTCTATGCTAATAGGTAAAACAGTAATGCATGGAAAAATAACATATTATTTTTACGATCCCAATTTTGGTTTGTTTAAATTTGAAAATATTGAAAATTTTTTTTCTTCTATAAATAAATTCATGATAGATAAAAATATGGCATTATACTACGATGCTTTAGGTACAGAAAATAATCCTGTTTTTACTATCATTACGGTTGTTACTGATGATATGGCTATTGTTCCTATAGGAAATAATTTAAATGTTAGCAATTTAAGTGAGCCAGGAGCATTAAGCTTAGTATCTGATCATCAGGAGGAAATAAGTCAATTAATTGAGCGTCAGGATATATTAAATACAGATATTCAATTAAAAACCTCTTTAGTTATTTTAGATGCTCAGCAGTGGGGTGATGCACTAGATAAATCAACTAAGTTATTATCATCGGAATATAATTTAGGTAAAGAATGGATACCTATATTCTCAAGTGTGGAGAAAATAAGTAACAATCGCTATAGAATTCAATGCGTTAATAATGAAAATACAGATTTAACCCGTTGGGTTGAGACAAGTGATAGTTTACTAATTAAATTTCGTCATTATTATGAAAATAACATGAAGACATTTGAACAATATTATTATATTGAAGGTGATGAAATTAAACCGAAAGGTGAAGATATCGAAATAGTCCCTATTGATAGTTTGAACGCAGGAGTTGCTATTCAATCACTAATTCAATGGGTATCAAACCGAAGCCATCATGAACATGAGAATACTGAAAACCCAACAAATTTATTGCTGGCATTAAAAATACATACTTATGTTAATTATACTATGATGGTACATGGTTCAATAAATGATGCAATAAAAACGACAAAGCTAATTCAATCTATATTAAAAAATGACAATGAAATAACCATTACGGAAATAGATGGATTTTCATCTTCATTAGCTCGAACTGCTAACGAAGGGATAGGTATTATTTTTAATAGTATATTAATTGGCTTTGATATTTATGAACTAACTCATTCTACGGATGAGTTTGAAGAGGTTGTTTTTGGTACTCAATTAACTTTTGATTCAGCTGGACTAATAGTTGAAGCAGGAAGCTTTACTGCGGGAACATTAGGTGATTCAAGTGTTTCGGTTGCATTTGGTGGAGCAGGTGTTCTTTTAGCTGGGCTAGGGATAGGTTTTACTGGGTTATCACATAATTTTGCTATTATTGGTAAGGATGCAAAGTCAGTTGGACATTATTTTTATTTATTAGATCAAGCCTATCAAGGTAACGGTTATGATCATTTGAAAGATAAGTCTGTATTATCTCCTCGGTTTGGAGCAATATTTAAAACGATTGACTTAAAAAATAATCAAATTGAATTTGACAGCCAATATATTTATCGAACGTCACCTGCTTCTGCAGGAGGTGGTCGAAAGAACTATATTGCTTGGGCTGGCAATTTCCCCACGCTGGTACATGATAGAAATTTAGCAATTAATATACGTAATGGTATAGGTTACGAAAAAAATAAGCATGAATTAAAATTTTCGAACTTAGATGTTCTAATTCTTCCTGTCACACCTAAATCATATATTAAATATGATTATAATTTATTTCCAGGAGCCACAACACGACATGATACTGGTTTTGACGTTCTTAGGAGATTAGAAAAAGGAGACAATTTTGACTATGATTTTTATATTTTTCCTAGCGAAAATATTATAACAGAAATTGAACATGAATACGTTAATACTGAAGTAGAAATTAAATTAGATGCAAATAAACGTTTTTTGGTTGTACCAAACTTGAGTTCTACGTGGTACGGATATATGAACTATACTGTCAAAGGGGATGGTGGCGAGTATCAAATAAGTCTACAGCATGGTGTTAGTTTCAAACTGAGTGATGATTCAGGAAATGGACAATCCTCACGTTGGATAATTGATAGTAGGCAGCTTGATAAAAAAGAAATTGCAGTTTTTAAAGATTGGGTAGATATAGGTGGTATTAAAGTTGAAATAGATTCTTCTATAGATAAAAGCCAGGTTTTTATTGTTGGTGAAAAAAAAGAAATTAGGGAGGTTAATTTCAATAGCCTGACAACAAGTGTTATTAGTGAGGATAATAGTAAATGGTCTGAAGGAATAAAAACATTGAAAAGTCATTTGGAAAAAATTTCTTCTGAGGATGAATATATAATTGTTGATAATTTTATTAATTATAATCGAAATGTTGGTCGAGCTTATTATGATGTGAAAAAAGAAAGGTTTATATTTATTAATACAACAGCAGAAATCAATAAGGATATTATTCTAGGCTCTGTAATTGATGAAGTGGCTTGTTTTTATTCTTTGCATGATAATTTTGTTTATAAAGTAGATGTAAATAGTGGGAATGTTATTGTAGAGTATTATCTGAAGAATCAAGATAAACAACCATTTAATGTAATCCAAGTTTGGCAGGGAAGTGGTAATACCTACGTCTCATGCGGTTATATTTATTATGGTAAAATGGCAATAGCAAGTTATTATATCAACAATAATGAAATAGTTTTACTAAGTATTTCATCAGATATTGATCTACTAAAAAAACTATCGGATAAAAAAATAAAAATCTCAAATCAGGAGTCTAAGGATTTATTCGATAAATATAAACTAGAAGTAGATATTTATAGTGATGATCAATATTTATCAAATTCTAGTTTAGCTGAGATTATAATGATTAAAGGGGGGGATGAAAAAGGATATGAACATAGTTATTGGTTTCGGGAACGTGATGGATTACTGATAAAACCAAATATTCCATCAAGATTTAATCAAAGTAATGAAAAAAATAGAAGTGTATCAGATCTCAAGGATTTAATGTTTTTGGGTGTATTAAATGATGAGAGTAATAATGAGGTTTTTTATTTTTATAGTAAAAATAATGAAGCTATTTACAGGCAAGAAATTCATTCAAATGATCCAGAACTCCTACAAGCAAGTTGTATTGAAATACCTAATTTAAAAAATATTTTTTTATGGAAAAAAATATTTTAATATTAAAGGGAAATGGTGTTATATGTAAAATAAAACCGGATGGATATATTGATATAATTGCGGTCAATGAATCTTGGTTTTCACTTCATCCTAATTGGTGGGATTCATTAAATAGTGAATTCATTGAGTCATCTATAATTACATTGTATGGTATCAAATCAAGTAATGGAAAGGACATGATACCTGCTTGGTATGCTAATGGGAAAGTGATTATATCCAGTGAACTGTCCTCAACAAATAAATTAAAAGTTTTAGGAATGAGTGAAAGCAATGCCGAATTAATAGTTTTTGATACAAATACTCAAAAGCTTTATTCTCAGAAATTTTCAACTGAAGATGAATTAGCTATTGCATTTGGTCAAAGTCATCAAATAACTGAATCATCAGTATTACCTTCTATCACTGAATTATATCCAAATACAAAAATAAAGGAAATTAAAAAAATAGCTTCAGGAATATTATTAATTACACAAGATGATAAATATATTTATCACGGTATATCTAGTGATCAAAGTGTGAAAAGCTCAGGGTACTATATTGGGTCATCGTTAATTGTTCAGGGTTCAAAAGAAGATGATCTTTTCATCCCATCAGTAATAACAGATGCTAAAAGCCTTGTAATTAGCGGTGGTGATGGAATTGATAATTATGTATTGACTGAGCTTGTTTGGCTAAAATATGAGGCGATTGTCATCGATAATTATTCGAGTGACTTTCTAGTGGATACGATAGTTTTACCCGTTGAGAACAGAGATTCTCTATTCGTGAATCAACATGGTGAAGATCTAGTCTTAACTGATACTCACGCCAATACTATATTAATATTACGTCAAGTATTTGGCTCTCAAGCCAAAGAACATCAGCATCTACAGGTTAGTTTTTTGAATGAACCACGACCTTATACAATTGAGGAATTAGTTGAGCATGCTTCTTCTAACTATAAGCTCGCAAGTGATGCTAAATTAAGAAAAACTGATATATTTAGCTCAGGTTATAATGGTAATTTTAATGGAGGCAATATTGATGCCCTAGTTGGTGCAATTGCCCCTTTTGATGGTGATAAAAATCAATTAGCTAATGGGGGCATAGACTCCGAGATTTACAAATCATTCGCTAAAGATTCTACGTTAATTTATACCAAACAGTAAGTTACTTAAATTAATAATAATGTTTTTATTCTAATTCAATAAATTAAAATTCTTAATGAGGATGTTAAATCGATGGATGAAAATAATCATATTGCATTATTTACAATGGCTAACAGAACATATGAGTATGCTATTGGTAATGAAAAAATGGTAAGATTCTCTGAGGAGATAAAAAGAAAATATAAAAAAAATGGTGCCTGGAATGAATCACTCATTAATCAAAAAAATTTTCTTGAGGAGAAAATTACTGATATAGCTTATACGGATTACAGTAGAACTCCACCACCAGGTATTGAAGGATTAAATCCGGAAGAGCAAAAAAAATTCTTAGATGATTTCAAATTATTGCTTTCGAAAAATGAAGATATAGAAATTAGAGTTCAAGGGCAGCATGAAAATTATTTTCAGTTATTAACAGATGATGCTCTGATTGATGGCACAGCTTACCGTATTTTACCAAAAGATTTCAAACAACGGTATGATGATAAATCCATGTTGATGTCTCGTTTAACCATTAATGTTAAAAAAGAATATTTTATTTCTTTAGCTCAAGCTTTGATGCAGATTTATGAACACGATCCTGAAAAAAAAATTATGCAGTCAAAAATTATGGGGCCGAAAAGATTAGGTGTTTTAACCGATCAAGCCGTTATTTATTTGTCAGGTGCTAATTTACAGGATGCAATTAAAATTGGCCAACAGTTAAAAGCATTATTACCTGAAGATGCATTGATTGAGCATGTGCCTATAGGTATGTACTACATAGATAAAGGTATATCTTATTCTGAGACTCTAAAAGGGCAATCAAGTAGTCATGGGGAGTCTCGCTCTGAGATAGTTGCTAAAGCAGTGACGGAATCACTATTAACTGACAAGCCGATAGATCTATGCTTTGAACATCAATTAAGAATTCATGGTTACGATGTTCAGTACCCGGCATTAGTTTCCCAATCAGTACGGGAAGCTTATGTCGATATGAGTTTAACTGGAGGGAGTAATACCCCGGAAAGTGTACCCAGTAAAGATATTGAGATATTCAAACGAGATCCTCGCAGTTTTGCATACCAGTATAGAATTAATACTCAAGCACTTAATGCTATTTTACAGATCTCTTTTGAGGGGAAAGTAATATTTACTAAAGGGCTTAACTATGATTATTTCATTGAATTTGTTGATGACAGCTATGATGTTAATAGTATTAATTCTATCGATTGTTACTTTTTAGACTCTCGAACAAGAAATAAAGAAAGTAAACAAGTGGAATATGTTGATATACCTATTAATAATCCCGAAAAAAAATATTTATTTACTGGATTATTACGAGGTGGGTCTGTTGTTGTGACTGAATTGAATTCCGAGACCTATCGAGTTTACCGAGATAGCCGCAGCGATGCTTCTTTATTATATGATAATGTAGTAATGGCAGTAGATGAACGAGATTATTTCATTAAAGAGCGTCATATTACTAAAGCGAGTCTATTTATGCATTTCAACGAGGGAAAATGGCAGATGGTCATTCAACCCCAAGAAACTAGATTTGCTTTACGACCTGAAAAATTTCTTGTTCAAACACTTATTCCCGGTAGTTACTCTTTGGCAGATAAACAACAACGCTTTAATCAATATCGTAATAAAACGCATGAAGCATTGAAAACTGCGGCGAAGAAGGTCAATGTGACTTTTGGTGATATACCTCATGATGAGGAAATATTTCAAGAACCATCGGAAGAAAATACATCATTAAGAACTTGGTTGGATATTGGCGATAAAGTAAAACAAAAATTAGATAATCAAATTATAGAATTAAATAAACAGCGTAAAATATTAGAAGATAAATTACTAAAAACAGTTGATGTGGAAAAAAGAAGCATACTAAAAGAAACCATTGAAATGAGTAAAACTATTATTTTGTTAAATCAAAAACAATATGGTGAGCTATTTTATGAATTACGTGATTTAGAATATAGTTGGTTATGGCAAAGAATGAAATCTCAAGGAGGAATGAGCGCGGTAGTTCAAACGAGTGATTACAGCACAAATATGGGTATGAATAATAGCTATGATTATCATTTAACAGTAAATGAACGCTACGAGAATCTAATCTATTTACATAAATCCACTCGAAATTTACGTTTTAGAAATGAATTTAATAATGGAATAAAACACTATAAAGAGGTAAGCCTTCCTGAAACAGATAAAAGTATGTCTTCACAGCAATTGAAAAAGCTGTATGTGACCTACAAGTATTCAGCAAAGGAAAGGGGGGCTTTATACCGACTAATTCAAGATGTAGGTCACTTTGAGTATGTTTCAAGGATCCTCACTCAAACAGAAAAAATGAGTGAGTTGTTTTATAAACTAGGTAGCAAATCAAATCGATTAATACCACAAGATTTTTATCTCTCCTTAATAAAGAATGATTCAGGTGGACGTTGTTATCCGCTAGTAAGAGCCATGTCTGTTGCTTTAGCCCGTGATGGGATAGACGGGGCAAATACGTTGATTGATAAGCTTTATACGGCAGCGGCAAGCCCTGATAGTAAAGATACCGCATTGCTACAAATGTCTTTACAGGGCTTACATTCAAATGTCAGTGCTGTAGAGGCGTCTTTTTCCCATGGTGTGATGAACTTAAAACAAATGCAGACATTACTTGAAATAAAATTAGAGACTAAGATGTTTGCGGTAAACAGCAAAAGCCATGCAATGCTAATTGGAAAAGTGGTTTCTGATGGGCAATCTACATATTATTTTTATGATCCTAACTTTGGCTTGTTTTCATTTAAAGATAGTAAAAAATTATTCTCTGCGCTGAAAGTATTTTTTGTTGAAAATAAAATGGCTGAATATTATTCAGCTTATGAGCGTAATAAAAAACCAGCATTTGAATTGGTTTTCATTAATACAGATGAAATGGGCAAGGTTTCTGTTGGTAATCATTTAGTAGTTAATGACCTAAGTACACCAGAGGAACTAATTAAAGTATCACGAAGAGAGAAAAAAGTAGATGGTCTTATCTACCAACAAAATGAGATAAAAAATGATATCCAATTGAAAAGTTCACTGGCTATTTTAGATGCTGAACAATGGGGCGAAAAAATCAATGCGTCTTTAATTAATTTAGCATCGGAAAATTTACTTAATGATGGGTGGGTTCCATTATTTGATTCAATTGAAGCTGTAGAAAATGAACATTATAAAATAAAGTTTATTAATGTTGAAAATCCTGAATTAACCCGATGGGTCGAAACGACAGATCAGAATTTTATACAGTTTCAACGTTATTCCAAAGAACAAATGAAAAAATTCAAGCAATATTATTCATTTGAAGATGGGGGGATTCAAGAGAATTTTAGTGAGTTCAACGTACAATCTGTTGATGGATTAAATGCCGGAATTGCGATTCAATCTTTAATTCAGTGGGTTATAGATAAAAATCGTGATGTCAGTTCAGGAAGAAAAAATTCACACAATCTCTATTTAGCTTTAAAAATACATAGTTACCTCAACTATTCCATGATGGCGTATGGAACAGTCAATGATGTAGAAAAGATACGTCAAATAATCAAGTTGGGTCTAAGCAGTGAAAGCAATGTTACTCTCAAGGAAATGAATAGCTTTTTTTCATCTTTGGCAAGAACAGCAAATGAAGGCATTAATATGCTTTTTAGTGGAGCGTTAGTGGGTTTTGATATTTATGAATTAACTCATGCAGAAAATGAGCCACAGCGTATTATTTTCGGTACTCAGATGGCATTCGATTCAGCAGGGCTTACAACAGGCGCAGCTGGCTTAGGACTGGGAGCGATGGGAAGCGCTGGAGCAGCGACAGCACTTGGAAGCGCAAGTGTTATTATTGCAGGATTAGGTATTGGTTTTGCTGGGCTAGCTCGTAATTTTGCCATTATAGGTGAAGATGCAAAATCTGTTGGGCGTTATTTCTACGCGCTGGATCAGGCGTATCAAAGTAATGGTTATGAGTATATTAGTGATTCGAAAATATTGAAGCCTAAGTTTGGTGCAATCTTCTGCGTTATTGATTTAAAAAACAGTCAAATTACATTCGATAGTCAATATATTTATCGTACAACGCCAAGTTCGGCTGGCGGGGGACGAAGAAACTATATTTTTTGGGGCGGAAACTTTCCAACTATGATGATGGATAAGCAATTGGCCTTGAATATTCGGCGGGAAATTGGATATCCAAAAGCAACGCATTCAGTCGATTTTAGTCATGCTGATGCAATAGTACTTCCGGTTATTCCTAAGTCATATATTAAATATAGTCACAACCTATGGCCAGGAGCAACAAGTCGGCATGATAGTGGTTTCGATATTATTCGTCGGATAGAAAAAACCGATAAATTTGATTTTGATTTTTATATATTCCCGAGTGAAAATATTATTACACAAATTTCTCATGAATATGTGGATTCATCAATTGATATTCTCTTAGATGAAAATTATCGAGAACTGATTGTTCCAATATTGGATTCTGAATGGGATGGAAAAATTGAATATAGAATTAAAGGGAATGGTGGTGAGTATAAAATTAGTCTTAATAAAGGAATTAAAATTTTCTTATCTGAGGATGAATCAAATAATAAACCATCAAAATGGATAATAGATAGTAGCTTACTCTCCAGTGATACTGTTGAAATTAAAAATAACACTTTAAGCATCGGTGGTGTGAATGTAGAGCTTGATGTTACTCACCTACAAGGGAAAATACAGTTAGTAAATAAAAAAATGAAGTGAGTGAAGTGGATTTTATTTCTGGTGATATACATCTTCTGAGTGAAGATGAAAGCCAGTGGCGCAGTAGTAGCGAATCATTAGATTCTTATTTGCAACATTATGTAGATAAGCATCAATCTCACAGTCAATATATTGTTATAGATAACCACCAGATTGATGGCCGAAATACTGGGAAAGCATATTATGACGTAACTAATAAACGTTACATTTTTATTAATACGGAAAGTAAAAATAAGCAGTTAGCTATTTTAGGCGATGTTTATGATAAAGATGCTTACTTTTATTTGCCGACTAAAAATGTTATCTGGCGAGTTGATATTAATACTGGCTTCATTCTAACGGAATACCAATTGGAAAGCTCTGCTAATCGTTCCTTTGAGATTATCCAGTTTTGGAAAGGAAACAATCATATCTATTTTTCTTGTCGTTATATTGATACTAACGAAGTCGCTCTATTCGAACTTAAACAAGATAAAGTTAGCTTACTGAGCTTAAATGCGGCATCGACATTATTAATGACTTTGGCACAAACATCGACCAATCTAACTCAAGAAAGCTCCCAATCAATATTGCATGATTACATGCTAAAAGGGATAAAAAAGGAGCAAGAACAGTCTAGTCACATCGGTAGCGGTTTAATGGATATGGTGTCGGTTTCAGGTGTCGATACTAACCAAGCGGAGCATCGTTATTGGATCAGGTCAACCGATATGACTTTAATTAAGCCTAATTTATCTCCTTCTCTTGGGCATGGTGAACCTGTGATGGAACCCAATTTACCGCAAAGCCATTGGCCAAAACCCCATGATTTAGCATTGATAGGAAGTGTATTTAATCATGCAGGTACCGAGGTTTTTTACTTTTATAGTGCCAAAAATAAAGAACTGTATCGACAAATCGGAGCGGGGCAAAATATTTTGAATTCGTCGAAGCCGACAGCATGGTATATGAATATACCTTTTCTTGATAATGCTGTTTTTTTACAAGGAAATTTGTACGTAATTGATACTCAAGGTGTAATGGCGAAAGTTGATGTGGAAGGGAAATTGCATCTTGCCGGTTTTAACGAAAAATGGCTTACCGAAAACCCGAGGTGGTGGAATGAACTACAGCGTTATTCTACTGATAATGCCGCTGTACTTCTGGGGATTAGAGACCCTTCAGGAAAACTAACGTTACCTGCATGGTATTATCGAGGTCAAATTATCATTGCTTCTGATTTTTCTACAGACAATAACATGCAGTTTTTAGGTATGAATCCAGACAACCGAGATGCGATAATTTTCGATTTAGATAAGAAAAAATTATATAGCCAGCCTATGGTTACCCCAGATGAACTGAATGCGGCCTTTGGGCAAGGTCATCAGCTGATGGATTATGAACGACTACCAAAAGCACGAGAGATGTATCCAAGTTTACGATTTACAAATATCACAAATCTGGGGCATGGATTATTAATGTCGGCTGATAATGGCGATATTTTGTATATCGACATACATGCCGACGAGCGTAAAGTTACAGGCGCTCATCTCGGTTCTTCTCTCATTATTCGAGGGGGTAATAGCAATGATACGTTATCCCCTTCAATTATCAATAATGTGAAAAATATCATACTAAGTGCGGGTGATGGGCAAGATACTTATTTGATTTCTAAAGACTCTTGGCAGCATTACCAAGCTATTATCATTGATAATGATGCGAACGATTCGCTGGTCGATACATTAAGGTTACCCATCGATAATATAGACAGTTTGGTCGTGACTCGACATGATGATGACCTATTTATCACCGATATGGAATTCAAAACTGTTCTGATTTTACGCCAAGTATTTGGTATGCAAAAACAATCTCATCGGCATATGCAGCTACATTTTGAAGATCCCTCGATTAGCCTATCTGTAGGCCAATTTGCTGATAACTATGCTGTAGGCCAATTTGCTGATAACTATGCTTCTATTGGGGGAACATTAACTTCACAACGTGATGAAATAATAGAAAAAAATATAGATGATGATGCACACATGTTAATTATGTCTGAACAAATGGCGGCACTGCAAGGTAGTGGTTATATGGGAATTCCAAGATTGGGAACTCAACTAGCGCCAAGTATGGAGCAAGGAAATTATATATTTGAGAATAATCGAGTTAGTTAATTGGTAGAATGTAAGCCAGCCTGAATTACATAGTCAGCTGGCTTACAGCTCACAAAATAGAGACAGGATTATTTATCTGAACTATCAAATTGTTATATATTCCAAGTGAGGATAATTTATAGATAAAAGTAGTAGTTGGTCATTCTTACCTATGCATTGTCTTAAGTAATTAATAGCCATTTTGTGAATTACCAGTGAGATTTTTACGATTTTCACCATAAAGTGAGTAAATTGCGGGGCGTAGATCGCAATTTTGGGCTCTCTACATTTTCATCCCATTCAATTAACTCTATATTTTACTCCTCTTAAAAAACGATTAACAAAAATTACTCGAAAACTTAAATTGCTTCCGAGCTATGGAGTTAACATGGATGCTTCCGAATCTTTGACACCATCGGCTTCTCCAGCCCCTTCAAATAAGCGTGGTTGGATTATCCTAGCGGTTGATATTGTAGTTTTACTTTTACTGTTGAAATTTTTGCCTTTTGATCCAAAAGCAAACGCGGGACTGGCTTTAATGGTCTTTGTGGGCGTGCTTTGGTTAACAGAGGCAATTCACGTCACTATCACGGCATTATGTATTCCTTTACTGGCTGTTGGGCTGGGATTAATGGGAACAGGGGATGCGTTAAAAGCTTTTGCGAACCCTATTATCTTCTTGTTCTTTGGTGGGTTTGCCCTCGCGACAGCGCTGCATATTCAAGGTCTTGACCGTCTAATTGCCAACCGCCTGTTGATGGCTGCTCGTGGACGGTTATCTGTTGCTGTGATTTTATTGTTCGGGGTGACCGCAGGGTTATCCATGTGGATCAGTAACACAGCAACTGCCGCAATGATGCTTCCACTGGTTTTAGGTATTCTTTCTAATCTTGATGTTCGCCATGAGCGTAATACGTTTGTGTTCGTGTTATTAGGTGTGGCTTATAGTGCCAGTATTGGTGGCTTAGGAACGATTGTAGGTAGCCCGCCGAATGCGATCGCCGCTTCTGCACTTGGCTTAGATTTCTTATCATGGATGAAATACGGTATTCCAATCATGGTAGTTTTACTGCCAATGATGTTTGTGCTGATGTACATGATGCTGCGTCCGAATTTAAAACACCGTTTTGACATTGAATTAGAAAAAGTTGAATGGAATGGTAAACGTATTACCGCAATGAGCATTTTCTTTTTAGCGGTTGTTTGCTGGATCACCAGTACATTTATCAGCGAAGCTTTAGGTGGTGTGAAAGATTTAGATACCATCATCGCATTGAGCGCGGCAGTATTAATTGGTATTACGGGCGTGGCGAGTTGGTCACAAATCCAAAAAAATACCGAATGGGGCGTATTAATGCTGTTTGGTGGTGGTTTGACACTAAGCGCGATTTTAAGCTCATCTGGTGCAAGTAAAATCATGGCAGACTGGATGCAAATGACATTTGGTGAAAGCCATTGGTTTGTGATCATTCTTGCGGTGACGACCTTTATTATTATCTTGACGGAATTTACCAGTAATACAGCCAGTGCGGCACTGTTGGTTCCAATCTTTGCAACGGTTGCGGAAGCATTAGGTATGCCAGTTATGGCGTTAACTATGATTATCGGTATCGGTGCATCTTGTGCCTTTATGTTGCCTGTCGCGACACCACCGAATGCGATTGTATTTGGCTCGGGTTATATTCGACAAATTGAAATGGTACGTGTGGGTGCAGTGTTGAACGTGGCATGTATCATTGTCATCTCTCTATTTGCTTGGTTCTTCTGGCTGTAATAGCACCCGGAAAATTCAACAAAAAAGAAGTTGCTTATAAAGCTCAATATAATAAATAAAAACGGCCTCAGAGAATGAGGCTGTTTTTATTTCTGATGCTGTTGATGTGACAAGCACCTATTGGTTCTTCCCTAGCTGAAAGGCTCCTGTTCTGAATATTGAAATCTCATTATTTCCACGTAATGAGGAATTTCTTGTTTGAGTAAATCCTTTAATATCAATTATATTTTGCGGGCAAAGAGTACATTCTTTGCATAATGTTTGATGGTTTTCAAGAGAGCGGGTATTACCGAAAGTCGTGACGTCCTTGTTTGTCACAAGTTGGTGTGCCTGTTGATGAAAAGTTGCGATTTTCGTGTAACGATCCTTATTCAAAATACCGTCATGAGGGGGAATGAAAATGGTGTTGGATGGATTGAAGTTGTGCTGTTTCGAAGAAGTGATAAAAGGGGCGTTTTGATGATTGAAGCGATTAGTAAACAAGACAGGCTTTGCTAATTGAAAAGGTGAGTATGATGAGGATTGGCTAGATGAATTTGAATTAACTAGCTTGATGACTCGTTGTTTTGGAGAGCGCTCCTCCATTTGGGTGACTTTCGCCCACATCATCTTGGCGATTTGGATGGTCAAACTCCGCTGACCATGCTTCTCATTACTCATGAAAAAATTATGCTCAATGACTGCTGTTGAAAGAGCGTTCCAACTGAGCAGAAAGTAGGGCGTTAGCATTATTGAAGTTATCATCTGTTATAAGTTCCTTGCTATTAAATGTCCTTAACACAGATGACTATAACGCTAATTTTTCATTCTGAAGTTATCAAAAAATAAGAGCGAACTATTAAAAAATTCAATAAGAGCTCATTAATGATTCTTAGGCATTAAAATGAATGACATTGTTTTTAATGTATATAGTTCGTCTTAAAATTAAAGCTAATGATAATTTTTATTATGAAATAAAATAGTAAGTGTAATAATCGAGCGAGTTATCTGATTTTAAATTTTTATTGATTGAAGTGATTTGTATTAAAAAGGAATCATAGATATGAACAAGAATTTATCCCGCTCTCTGTTTTTGTATATTAAATATTTTAATATTTTGCGAAATTTTCACTCTGAAAAAAAAGTGTTTTTATTAAGGAATAATATACGAACCAAGCATAGCCAATTAGGCTATAAAACGCTAAATGTATCTCCTAAAATTATTACCCAAACATTATGTGATTGCGCTTTAAAGTCTCCTTTATGGTGGAGGACACCAACTTCACGGAACTCAGCAAGTCCTGATATTGCACAATTTAAAGATAATTCCATATTATTTTCTCACTCTTCCGCTATTAGTGGCGATAGTATAATGAAAATGGGGAAATTACCTTCTAATGGTCTTGCTCAATTTACAAAAATAGCACCGCATATATATGCTATTGAGTTGGCTAAAGGTTCTGCAATTCTTAATTCTGACTTAACAGTCAATGCTTATTTTTTAGGTTATAACGGAGCGAATCAGTCAAATCGAATGCCCGCATATGTTGATATTCCAATACAAGCAGCAGAAGATAGCTTTTTATTTACTGGTGGATTAAGTGGGTGCTCAATTATTGTGACAAAACATGATGATAGTACATACAGGGTCTATCATGATGGGCGCGTTAATAGTTCAATACTGTATGATAATGTGGTGATGGCATTTGATTTTCAAGATTATCAAGTCGCTGGAACAGCGGAAGGTTTAGCTCTAGTTTATATGCGATATAAAGAGGGGCAATGGGAATTAATCTTACAACGTCAGGAGTATAAAATTATTGACGTTGCTCCTATTCCACACTTGCGTGAACAAGGTGAAATAATTAGTCAGTTATACCCTAACAATAACTTTTCTCATTTAAGTTTAGAACGGTTCAATAATTACCGTAATGAAGTACACAAAAAAATAATCGTTCTTGGAAAGAATTTCAATATTGATATATCTAATATTAAAGATGAAGTTTACTTAGGTGGGGATTTTTCATCAGAGCATCCAGCTATTCAGTCATGGGTGGGTTTAAATAATAAAATAAAACAAAAAATTAATGATGAAAAAAATCATATTAATGAAAAGATAGATAGAGCTAAGAAGGAAATTGATGAGCTAAATAAATCAGCTTCAAGTGAAATTGGTATGTCTTATGAAAATAGGATAAGAAAAGATGAGATAAATGAAATTATTAATATGAATAAAAACTTACGTGAATACTACAAGCAAAGATATGATCCTATATTATCTGAGCTTTTATCAGTAGAGCGAAGTTGGCTATGGCTACAAATTAAAAATTATCATGGAGAAAAAGAAGTTATTCATATGGAAGGAAATAATATTAAAACAGGGATGAGCTCTAACAATCTAAATTTAAGAAATCAATTTGAAATAATATTGAATAATGATATTTGGAAAGGGAGTGTTGAGTTTGATGAAGGAATTGGTAATTATAAGAGTATAAATATTAAAGGATTTAATCATGAGATGCCTTTGTTAGAAATGCAAAAACTTTATATTAATGGCGGATTAAAATTAAAGGAGAGAGGCGCGTTATCTCAATATATTAAAATAAAAGAACAATCCGATTATATAAAAAATATTTTAGATCTTACATCCCAGATGGATACATTTTTCCAAAAAAGTGGAAGTGTTCAGCAACGAGTAGCTCCACAAGATTTTTATTTACCTTTAATGGAAGATGATTCAGGTGGACGTTGTTATCCTTTAGTTCGGGCTATGTCAGTTGCTCTAGCGCTGGATGGTGATAAAGGTGCTGATGAATTACTTAATAAAATGTTTCTTGCGGCAGCCTCACCAAAAGAAAAAAGTTCTGTTTTATTAAGATCATCGTTGCAAAATTTACATTCAAATATACAAGCAACTGAAGCATCCTCTTCAGTTGGTTTACTTGATTTAACTGGGATAGAAAAGGTACTTACTGAAGGTGAGGCAATGAAAATGTATGCCTTAAATACTCAAACCCACTCAATGCTGATAGGGAAATTAATTAATAGTGGCAAGGTTTACTACTATTTTTATGATCCTAACTTTGGAATTTATACCTTTGATAACCATAAAAAATTATTTTCTGCGTTAAACCATTTTATGAATAAAAAGAAAATGGCTTATAAATATGACGCGTTAATTGATAAATCAAAGCCTATATTTGAGCTTATTGCTATTGATGTTGAGAAAATGGCAAATGTGGGTGTTGGCTCAGGATTAAATGTAGGAGATATGGTTTCTTCTACGGAATTATCTGAGGTTGCTCAGAGGCACCAAGACATGAAAGTCTTCTTAGAGAAACAAAATACATTAATGGAAGACAGGCAAATCAAAACCTCCCTTTGTATTTTAAATGCAGAACAATGGGGAGCTCGCCTTGAATCATCAGTCAATAAAATTAACCAATTAAATCAATTGGATGAAAATTGGCTACCAGTGTTTGCCAGTACAGACAAACTTGATAGTGGGCGATATCGGGTTCAGTTTATCCATCGAGACGATGAAGAGGTACCTCGTTGGATTGAAACGGAAGACGCTACATTTTTTGAATTCAAACAATACTTTAATGAGTCCATAGCGACTTTTCGCCAGCACTACACGTTTGATGACTTAGAGCTACAACACGAGGATATATCCGAAGGTAGTATTAGTGCTGAACATGTAGACGGGCTTAATTCAGCCATTGGTATTAAGGCATTGATTGAATGGTCTGCAAATCGTAACCGCCAATCTGTAGCTTCAGGAAGTCCTTCCAATTTAAATACAGCCTTGAGAATTCATGCCTATGTGAGCTATACCATGATGGCTCATGGAGCCCTAAATGACATATCAAGAGTTACTCAATTGGCAAGCACACTTTGGAAGGATGGCGCGGCGATTGTAAAAACAGAGATGAATAGTTTCTCATCTTCCCTTTTACGAACCGCAAATGAAGGGGTCGGCGCTATGTTTCAAGGTGCGATGGTGGGGTTTGATATTTATGAGCTCGCAAATGTAGAGAATGAGCAGCAAAGTACAGTCATTGGAACTAGGTTAGCCTTTGATTCCGCTGCACTTACCACCAGTATTGTGGGATATGGCGCATCTATATTAGGTGCTGAAACTGTTGCGGGTGTCGCAATGCCTCTAGCGGTTCCTTTAACAGGTCTTGGCATAGGAGTCGCTGAATTAGTGAGAATTAATGAGCGTCATGCTTATGAAGCGGCAGAAGTCGGTGCTATTTTTACACATTATAAAGAAAGTTATCAGAATGCAGCTATATCCTATCATGCTGAAAAAAAACTATTGATACCAACAAATGGCATTGTCATAGAAGGCATTGATTTTTTAGAGGAAACATTCACTTTAGGGAGCCAATATATTTACCGTGGTGAAAAAAGATCATGGACCATCGGACATAGTGCTTTAAGTGATTTTCAATCGTCACCGCGTGCAGAGGTTAATAAAAATAATGCTATTAATGTGAGGGAAGCAGTTGGCATTTTTTCAAATAAGGTCAGCTTTGATAGTACACAGTCTAATATCATTGTGCTTCCTGCTGTTCCTAAATCGTATATTAATTATAAATACAGTTCTCTATTTGGTGGAACATCCCGAGGGGATAATGGTTACTCTATTCTTAGAGATATGGAAGAAAACTACCAATTTTATTTTGACTATTTCTATTGTGGCCTAGAATATGTTATTTCAGAATTAAAATTTGAGTATGTTTTTACGCCGATTAATATCAAGTTAGATTCGGATAATAAGCATTTAATTATTCCTACACTACCGGATTCTTGGCACAGTTACATAGAGTATGATTTTATTGGATATGGTGGTGAATATCAAATTTCAGTCAATCATGGCAGTAACTTAAAGTTAAAACAGTCACCACTTTTGAATCATCAATCTACCTGGGTTATTGATACTAGCTTTATAGATAACCACCAAAATATAGCGATTGAAATTATGGATGACCGTATAGAAATCGGTAGTATGAGTATTTATGTTGATGATTCGGCTAAACTTAACGTAATTCGCCTAGTTAATAGTCAACAAGAGATGACAGAAATTAACTTTAAAGATAAAACGGTAGAAGTGATTAGCTTAAATGGAATGCACTGGAATTCAGAAGAGCACTCTATTGAGTCTTTTATTAAAGAATTAGAACAAAAAGGTGAGTTACATAGGCAATATGTGGTTGTTAATCATTATCAGTTGAATGGTATAAATGTTGGGCGCGCTTTCTATAATTCTGCAACTGATCGTATGTTCTATACAAATTCTATAAATAAAGAAAATCAATCTGCGATATTGGTCTGTACTGTTGGTGATGATGCATATTTTTATTCTGAAAAGGAAAGTATTGCATGGGTAGCCGATATTCATTCTAGATCTTTAAAAACACGTTTTGATTTTATAGACCTTTTAGAACATGATGCAAAAATTGAAAAAATGGGAATAGTTAATAATGTAGTCTGTCTTGAAATAACAAGAATATATAGAGGAAGTAAAATAAATCTTAGCTATCGTATGGTGGATAATCAATTAGAGCTTTACTGTATTTCTAATGATGTAGCTTTAATGGCTATTTTACATAAAACAAAAACGGTTATTCCTCCCCAAAGTTTAAAACATAGCTATTTGGCTCATTCAAATACCATTGGATTAAGCCAAGAATATATCGATGAATCCCCTTTGTCTCCATTACCTAAATTAGCCAAAATGGTGATGATTAAAAATACAGATCATCTAGGTATCATGAAGGTTTATTGGTTACGTACTGGTGATGGGGTATTAATTAAACCTAACTTAGAAAGACCTTATAATCATGATCAAGTGCAGATTTCAAATCTATCTCCATCATTACATTGGTTTTCGAGTAATCCAAATGAATTAGCGTATATGGATAGGCAGCTTGCGAATAGAATTCCATTCGAAGAGGTGATCGGAAATAATTATGTTGGTTTTATGAATAGACATGAATTACTCGAAATTGAAGGTTTATTTTTGGTAAGTCGAGCAACACCGTCATTGTCAAAAATCGTAGGTACTCGTTTTAAGCGTTTTGATCCACTAACAGATACTTGGAATTGGGAGCCACCAACCGATCTTACATTGGTTGGTAGCTTATTTGACGATAATGGAGGTGAGGTCTTTTTCTTTTATAGCCAGAATGATGACACTATTTTTCGCCAAGAAGGACCTGGGCAAGAGTTTATTGATCTTCATAATCCAACGGCTAAGCGGCTGGGTCTTAGTGAAATAGAAACTGTTTTTAGTTGGCAAGGTAACTTATTGGTTCTCCATAAAAATGGTGTAGTAAAGCAACTTAAGGTTAATGGTAGTGCTGATGTGGTTGCACTGAATAAATTAGGGTCCGACAATAAACCTGTTGATTGGAATATTTTAAATAATTTTATTAATGAACCTCATCCAATCACATTACTTGGTTTAAAAGATAAAGAGGAAAACCAACTTTTATCCGCGTGGTATTTTAAAGGCCAAATCATTATTAACAAATCGCCATTACCGGAGAATACATTACAGTTTTTAGGGTTTGATCAACATGCTGAGAGTGGAATTATATTTGATACACAGACTAAAAAGCTGTATCAGCAAAAAGCCATCTCTAGTACCCAATTGGCTGAAATATTCAGTGATAATGCGGTTTTACAATTGCCGGAGTCTTTACCTAACTCAATTGATTTATATCCGACGATAGCAATAAAAAATGTGCAGAAAATAGGGGATGGGTTAATGATACTCACTGTTGAAGGACAAATTATTTTTCATCCATTATCTAATCAAAGTCAATTTGGCTCATCATTGGTCATGAAAGGGACTGATCATGATGATATTCTTGCCCCAACGCAACTAAAGGACGTTCAAACGTTGATATTGAGTGGTGGGGAAGGTAAAGATACCTATCACTTGAATATGGAGGATTGGCAGCGTCATCAGGCCATTATTATTAATAATCAATCACAAGATAAGGCAGTTGATTATCTGGTACTACCGATAAAGGCTGAGAATAATTCGATTTTTGTTAATCGGCTTCATAGTGATTTAATTATTACGGACTCCATTAATCAAACATCATTGGTGTTACATAATATTTATGGCTCAAATGAGTTAAAGAATCGGCACTTAATGATTCAGTTTGAGGATAGAACTATAAATATAAGTGACCTTGCGAATACACTTAATGCACGCCATGGTGCAATGTATCTAGCGAGTTATTTTGAGAATAAATCACAGTGCAATGATAATTTGGATTCTTTAGCTGATAGTTGCAGTCAATTCACCTCAGTTAATGATCTGAGTCCTTTTCAAGAGACAAACGCATTATTGAATCAGCATACATCGGAAATATTACCGGTAAATGCCGTTCAGCATTTTCTAAGCTAATCATGTTTATTAGAATAAAATGAAAAGCCCCCAATGAAGGGGGCTTTTTTTAACGCATTAGCGATTAATGAGCTGCTGGTGGCTGATGGTTATCAACGTGTTCTGGTGCCTTTGCAAAGCGGCGACGGATCACCACAAAGAATACCGGAACGAAGAAGATAGCCAATGATGTTGCTGCGAACATACCACCCAGTACACCTGTACCGACGGAGTTCTGTGCCGCAGAACCTGCACCATTACTGAATACCAGAGGGATAACACCCAGCATAAATGCCAGTGATGTCATCAGGATTGGTCTTAGACGCATTTTAACCGCGTCTAATGTTGCTTCAATCAATCCTTTACCTTCTTTCTCCATTAAGTCTTTGGCGAATTCAACAATCAAGATTGCGTTCTTCGCCGATAACCCAATGGTGGTTAACAGGCCTACCTTAAAGTAAACGTCGTTATCTAAGCCTCGGACCGAGGTGAAGAGTAACGCACCGATAACCCCAAGTGGCACCACTAACATAACCGAGAACGGTACAGACCAGCTTTCATACAATGCAGCCAGACACAGGAATACAACAATCAGGGAAATCGCATACAGGGCAGGTGCCTGGTTACCAGACAAACGCTCTTGGTACGACATACCTGTCCACTCATAACCGATACCCGCAGGTAGGTTTTCTGTGGTCAGTTTTTCCATCATCAGCATTGCAGCACCGGTACTTTGACCTTCTGTTGCTTGGCCTTGAATGTTCATCGCTGGAACACCGTTATAGCGTTCTAAACGCGGTGAACCGTACTTCCAAGGATCTTGAGATGTATCTAAGAATGCCGAGAATGGCACCATTTTTCCTTGGTTATTACGAACATACAGGTTGCTGATATCTGACGGCAACATACGGCTTTCCGCGTCACCTTGTACGTAAACTTTCTTCACACGACCGCGGTCGATAAAGTCGTTGACGTAAGTACCACCAAACACGGAACTGAGAGTTGCGTTAATATCGCTGATCGCAACGCCTTGCGCCTGAGCTTTTTGTTGGTCGATATAGATACGGTATTGCGATGTATCATCTTGACCATTAGGGCGAACACCTTGCAGAATTTCAGGGTGCTGAGCTGCCAGGCCAAGTAACTGATTACGTGCTTCCATCAGTTTGTCATGGCCTAAACCGCCTTTATCAACCAGTTCGAAGTCGAAACCGTTTGATGTACCTAACTCGACGATTGCAGGCAAGTTAAAGGCATAAATAAATGCACCTTGTTTTTTGGATAGTGCAGCGTTTGCACGCGCAACAATCGCATCCACATGGTTTTCTTTACCTTTACGCTCATCCCAGTTTTTCAGAACGACGAACGCGAGACCCATGTTTTGCCCTGCACCTGCAAAGCTAAAGCCGCCAACGGTAAATACAGATTCAACGTTTTTACCTTCATCTACTCTGAAGTAATTGCTCACTTCATCCAAGATGACTTCGGTTTGTTCTTGAGTTGATCCTGGTGGTAACTGCACCATGGATAAGAACACACCTTGGTCTTCTGCTGGTAAGAATGACGATGGCAGACGAACGAACATAAATGCCATGCCTACGACCAGTAAAACGTAGATCACAAGGTAACGACCTGTTCCATTCAACATACGGCTTACGCTGTCTGTGTAATGGTGAGCTTGCTTTTCAAATACGCGGTTAAACCATCCAAAGAACCCTTTAGTGGAACCATGGCTGCCTTTTTCAATTGGCTTCAACATAGTTGCACACAGTGCAGGGGTCAGGATCATCGCAACTAATACCGATAGCAGCATCGATGAAACGATGGTGATAGAGAACTGACGGTAAATTGCCCCTGTAGACCCACCGAAGAAGGCCATTGGGATAAATACCGCAGACAGCACCATTGCAATACCGACCAGAGCACCTTGAATTTGCCCCATGGATTTTTTGGTCGCCTCTTTTGGTGGCAGACCTTCTTCTTGCATAACACGCTCAACGTTTTCAACAACAACGATGGCGTCATCCACGAGAAGACCGATGGCAAGTACCATCGCAAACATGGTTAAGGTGTTTATCGAGTAGCCAAAGGCAGACAAGATAGCAAAGGTACCTAACAGAACCACCGGTACGGCGATAGTTGGGATCAGTGTTGCGCGGATGTTCTGTAAGAACAGATACATAACCACAACAACCAGCATGATCGCTTCAACTAGCGTTTTAACTACCTCGTTAATCGAGATCTTAACGAATGGCGTTGTATCGTATGGGTAAACAACTTCTAGCCCTTCAGGGAAGAACGGTTCCATTTCAGCTAAGGCTGCACGTACGTTATTAGCGGTATCCAGTGCGTTAGCACCCGTTGCTAATTTAATACCGATACCTGCTGCTGGCATACCGTTAAAGCGAGCAACGGTACTGTAGTTTTCCGCACCCAGCTGAACAGTGGCTAAATCTTTCAAACGTACTTGAGAACCATCTTGGTTCACACGAAGTAAGATATTAGAGAACTCTTCAACGTTGCTTAAACGGGTTTGAGCAATAATTGAGACGTTCAAACGCTGACCGCCAACAGGAGGAGTTCCCCCTAATTGACCGGCTGCAACTTGGTTGTTTTGTACGCGAATCGCGTTAATGACATCCGAAGTTGTCATGTTGTACTTAACAAGTTGCTCTGGTTTTAACCAAATACGCATTGCATATTGGGTACCAAACAGCTGGGTTTCACCAACACCATTTACACGGCTAAGTGGGTCTTTAATATTTGACCCTACGTAGTCGGCAATGTCGTATTGACCCATTGAACCGTTTTTAGAAATAAAGCCTGCAACCATTAAGAATGAGCTGGTGGACTTATCCACACTAATACCTTGTTGCTGTACTTCTTGAGGTAATAGTGGCATCGCCAACTGGAGCTTATTCTGTACCTGTACTTGGGCGATATCGCCATCAGTACCCGCTTCAAAAGTCAGCGTAATACTTGCTGAACCTGATGAATCACTGGTTGATGACATATACACCAAGTTATCGATACCATTCATATTCTGTTCGATAACTTGGGTCACCGTATTTTGTACCGTTGACGCATCCGCCCCTGGGTAGTTAGCTGAAATGGAAACAGCCGGCGGTGCAATCGTCGGGTACTGAGCGACAGGTAACTTGATAATTGCCAGCAGACCCGCAAGCATGGTGATAATCGCAATTACCCATGCAAAAATTGGTCTATCTATAAAAAACTTAGGCATTAATCAATAGCTCCCTTATTTAGACGCGGTTTCAGGTTTTGCCTGAGTGTCTACAATGGATTGAGTTTCTAAGTTTGCTTGCTTCGGCACAACAACCATACCTGGTTTGATTTTCTGTAAGCCAATCACAATGACACGGTCGCCATCTTTCATGCCTTCAGTCACTAACCAGTTGTTGCCAATCGCTTGTGCGACTTGTACTTTGCGCACTTCAACTTTGTTTTCAGCGCCAACAACCATCACTTGCGCATCACCTTGCGGAGTACGTGCAACACCTTGTTGTGGGACTAAAATCGCGTTTTCTTTCACACCATCTTCTAAAATAGCGCGAACAAACATACCTGGCATCAGCTCTTTATTCGGGTTAGGGAATACTGCACGCATTGTGATGGAACCTGTGGTTTCATCGACAGTCACGTCAGAAAACTCTAATTGCCCTTTCTGAGCATATTCTTGCCCGCCATTAATGACTAAGCTAACAGGCGCTTTACCAGGCTCTTTTTGCAGAGCACCGTTTTCGATTTCAGCTTTTAAACGTAAGAAATCTTCACTCGACTGAGTGACATCCACATAGATTGGATCTAACTGTTGAACACGCATCAGTTCAGTTGCTTGACCAGCAGAAACTAAAGCACCTTCAGTCACATTGGATTTACCAGTACGTCCACTGATAGGAGCTGTGACTTTGGTATAATTCAAATTAATACGTGCTGTTTCAACTGCCGCTTCAGCCGCTTTTACCGCAGCCAGTGATTGAGCATACGTTGAGTTCGCTTGATCGTATTCTTGTTGGCTAATGTAATTCGTGCCAAGCAGTGGCTTATAACGTTTAACAGTTAATGCGGCGAGATTAGCATTTGCTTGCGCTTTGGCTAATTCTGCTTTAGCACTATTGTAGGTCGCTTGGAAAGGTGCCGGATCGATTTGATACAACGATACGCCAGCCTCAACATCGCTACCTTCTTTGTAGTTACGTTTTAAGATGATGCCACTTACTTGTGGGCGAACCTCTGCAATACGAAATGCAGATGTACGGCCTGGAAGTTCGGTCTTAATGGTCAGAGGTTCAGCTTTCAGCGTAACAATTCCTACATCAGGCGCCGGGCGTTCACCGCCACCTTTCTGTTCTTCGTTACAACCAGATAACGCTAAGCCGCCTGAAAGGACCAACAGAGCCAGAGGTAACACCCCTCTGTTTTTTCGCATAAGTTAACCTCAATTAATCGATATGAGTTCAAAACAAAATTAAGAAAAAAAGCAAATTATATGATTTATCACTATGCTATAGTACAAACATACACTAATGTATGTAAATCAGCTTTCGATAAAAACGGGCGTCAATGGCACGAAAAACTAAACAACAGGCTGAAGAAACCCGTCAGGAAATATTAGATGCAGCCATCAAAACTTTTTCTGAACGAGGAGTAACAGCCACATCATTAGCCGATATAGCCAAAGCTGCGGGCGTTACCCGGGGGGCTATATATTGGCATTTTAAGAATAAGGTGGATCTGTTCCATCAAGCCTGCGAATTTAGCGATAATCAAATTACTCAAGCTGAGGATTATTATCGTTCGAAATATACCAATGATCCACTTTTAATACTAAGAGAATTGCTAATATATATTCTTACCGATTTTATTAGTACTCCTAAAAATCGCGCATTAATGGAAATCTTTTTCTTAAAATGCGAATTAGTCGGAGAAATGGCTTCTGTCGTTGATTTTAAGCGTGAAAACTATCTGGCAAGTGAGCAGCGGATTATTAAAAATTTACGTGATTGTGTGGATGCGGGGCAACTTCCAGCCGATTTAGATTTAGCGTGTAGCGCGGTTATGATCCGCGCACTAATGTCGGGCTTACTCGAAAACTGGTTATTACAGCCAGAGCGTTTTATGATAGACGCACATACTACGACGTTAGTTGATACTCTATTAGAAACGCTTAAAAATAGCGTCTCACTGCGAGTCAAACCAACGCCAAGCGAATAATTGGAGAAAACCATGTCATCCATTTTGATCATTGCAAATGGCGCACCTTACGGAAGTGAAATGTTGTTTAACTCTCTGCGCCTAGCCATCACGCTAAAAGAGCAACACCCACAAACCGACCTGAAAATTTTCCTAATGTCCGATGCCGTCACTGCCGGGATCACAGCGCAAAAACCGAAAGAAGGGTATAACCTTCAGCAAATGCTAGAAATTTTAACCGCGCAGAATGTCCTTGTTAAATTGTGCAAAACCTGCACTGATGCTCGTGGTATCAGTGAGCTACCATTAATTGATGGCGTTGAAATCGGCACATTGGTTGATTTGGCTGCGTGGACATTAGACGCTGAAAAAGTTCTCACCTTTTAATTTTATAGCCATTGATTAAAAAGCTTTTTGAGAATTGAGCTGTGGTTTGTCAAAATTGCAGCTCAAATAGCAAGTTAGAACTAATTGGTATTAGCGCTAAACAATTTAAGTGCTAAATACTAAATAATAGTAGGATCACAACGAGATATCATGGGCTCACTGATGCAACATAGAAAAGTGTGGTTATATTCAATCAGAATATTTTTGGTATTTGCCATCACCTTTTTCTCTTTTCAAATTTCCGCAGCAACAATTAGTAATCTTCCCAGCAAAAACGAGATAAAAACAGAGCTCAATTCGCTAAATAAAAAAAACAATGCAGGGCAAGAAGATAAACTCGCTATCGCCGATTTGGAGAAGTCATTAAATTATTATGATGAACTGGAAAAACTCGATCAGCGTTCAGACGAACTGCAAAAAAAAATAAGTCACTCCGGTGAGGAATCAAAAAAAGCGGTTCAAGGTTTATTACAAATAAAAAATCAGAATGAAAATCCTGATATTAACTTTCAGCACCAAATTGAAAATAGCAGCCTGCAACAATTAGAGTCCATGTTGGCAACCCACTTGGATAACCTACAAGCTGAGCAAAATGATCTCGCTACTTACAACAGCCAACTGATTGGTTTGCAAACTCAACCTGAGCGCGCCCAAGCTATCATGTTGGACAATGCAAGAAGACTGCAAGAGATCCGCAACGAGCTTAACAGCACATTGACCGACTCCAGCAAGCTGCGCACCACACAAGTGAATATGCTGCAACTTGAGCAATACCTTCTACAGCAGCAAAACGAATTTCAAAAGCGCGTTCTTCAAGCCAATACGCAACTCCAAGATGTTCTGCAAAAACAGCGTGATTACACCGCGGCATACATTGAACAACTCGATGCGCGAATTCAGGTGATCCAAGAAGCGATTAGCAAAGTGCGTCTCAGTGATTCCCAATCGACAGTACGTGAAGCACAAAACACCTCTACAGATGATGCTGTGCAACAAAACCCGATTATTCAAAAAGAGGTGGAGATCAATAACAAGCTGAGTAACCGCTTGATTGAAGTGACTCAAGATGGCAACAAAATGGTGCAAAATGGTATCCGAGTGAAAACTTGGCTAGAGCGCGCCACGCAGTCAGAGCGAAACTTAAAAGAGCAAATCAACGTATTACGCGGCAGTTTGCTGCTATCGCGAATTCTCTTCCAGCAACAAATTGATTTACCCGCTGATATCCTAACCAAAAATTTGCCTGTCACCATCGCCGACCTGCGTTTGGAGCAGTTTGATATAAACCAGCAGCGTGATGCGTTATACCAGCCTACGGATTACATCAATAAGCTAGAGCATGAGCAAGCGGTTAAGGTTGGAGAGCAAGAAAATGCCCGTTTGTTTACCCCAGAAGATAAGGCGGCACTGGTAAAAATTTTGGATGTTCGCCGTGAATTATTGGATGAATTGAATTTACAACTCGGCGGACAAATTTCCCAAGCCATTAATTTGCAACTGGATCAAAACCAATTATTGAGTGTGGTCAGCTCGCTTGAACATACCTTGGCTCAGCAGATTTTCTGGGTAAATAGTAATAAACCGATGGATATTGAGTGGTTAAAAGCGTTCCCTGAAGCGGCCACAAATCAATTGACTCACCTCGATTTTGATTTTTCATTCTCTAGCCTGAAAAAAGGGCTGATGAGCTCACTCTGGGTGACGCTCCCCTTATTATTGGCGGCACTGATTTTTATCTGGTTGAATCGAAAAATCACCCAGCGTCTGCATGATATTGACCTGCGTTTATCCAGCCTGCGTAACGACAGCGTATTGAATACGCCGCTGGCTCTATTACTCACGTTGCTGCAAACCATCCCAATCTCATTAGTGGTTATCGCTATTGGTTACTGGTTCTTAAAAACCGGTAACCTGCAAGGGGAGTTTATTTGGTCTTATTTCTTGCAACTCGCTATTTTCTGGGCGCTATTTGAATTAACGTTCAGGGTGTTAAAGCCCCAAGGTATTGCAGAGAAACACTTTAATATTGAACATGAAAATGCCCAGCGTATGCGCCGTCGAATGGTGCGTTTATCGGTACCGCTGATCCCGCTTATCTTCTTTTCCACTTATGGAATGATTAACCCACTGAAGGTGTCTGAGGATGTGATTGGGCAGCTCGTGGTTTCTATCTGTTTATTATTATTGTGTATTTTTACCATTCCGTTCTGTAAACAGGTTTGGAAGGAAACGGGTAGCCACTTAACGCGCTCGATTTTGATTACATTACTGACATTCTCTCCGCTGATTTTAATTGGCTTGATGATTGCAGGTTACTATTACACCACACTCCGTTTAGCTAACCGTTGGTTAGATAGCTTGTACCTGTTGGTGCTTTGGTACATCACGTATAATGTTTGTTTACGCGGGCTCAGTTTAGGTGCAAGAAAACTGGCGTATAAGCGCGCCCTTGAACGCCGAGCGCAGTCAAAACAGCAAGAAGAGACTGAAAACGAGCCTATCAAAGAGCCGCCAATGACCATTGAGTTGATTAGCCAGCAGTCACTGCGCTTAACGACAATGGTGCTGTTTATTATCTTTGCATTTGCGTTTTACGCCATTTGGTCTGATTTTATTACGATTTTCTCCTTCCTCGATAGTGTCCAACTCTGGAGCTATACCGCAACATCAGCGGAAGGGGCGAATATCATGCAGCATGTGACCTTGGCCAACTTGATTTTAGCCGTAGTCATCGTGGTGGTGGCGTGGATCATGACGCGCAACTTACCAGGGTTACTGGAAGTGTTGGTATTGTCGCGCCTCAAACTGCGCCAAGGTTCCACCTATGCCATCACCACCATGTTGACTTATGTGATTGTCAGCATCGGGGCGATTGCATCCCTTGGCATGATTGGGGTTACGTGGAATCAGCTGCAATGGTTAGCCGCTGCCTTAACCGTTGGTCTTGGTTTTGGTTTGCAGGAAATTTTTGCAAACTTTGTTTCGGGGATTATTTTACTGTTCGAAAGACCGATTCGTATTGGGGATACCGTCACCATCGGGACATACTCGGGAACGATCAGTAAGATCCGTATTCGTGCCACCACGATTGTGGATTTTGATCGCAAAGAGGTGATTATTCCGAACAAAGCATTCGTGACAGAGCGCTTAATCAACTGGTCGCTGTCAGACACGGTCACGCGGATAACGGTCTCTTTAGGGGTTGCGTATGGTTCAGATCTGGAAAAAGTGAAGCGTATATTGCTGCAAGCGGCAGCTTCTAACAGCAAAGTGATGACGGACCCTGCACCAGCGGCATATTTCTTAAGTTTTGGTGCCAGCACGTTAGACCACGAACTGCGTTTTTATGTGCGCCAAATTGGTGAACGCACCATCACCAGTGATGAAGTGAACCGTGAAATTGACCGGTTATGCCGTGAAAACAATATCAATATTGCCTTCAATCAATTGGAAGTGCATTTGCATAACAATCAGGGTGATGAAGTGCAGGAAATGACGAAAATTATCAAAGACAAAGATAATGATAAAAATGGCGATGAAAAATAAGCTGCATTAATTACCATTCTGACAGGCTGCTTCGGCGGCCTGTTTGTTGAGGTAGTCCTGCTTAACTATCTCTAATGCTTTCAGGACGGTATGGGTATCGACTTCAGCTGATTCTAACAAGTAAATTAAATCCACCGCGAGCTGGGTTTCGAGTGGTGCAGTATCCAGTGTTTCCATTCACGATCCTTTAATCAAAAAATTGGTTTTCTTGGTGCTCGATGGCTTTTTCAATACGCATTAATGCTTGTCTACAACGGTATAAACGACCCGCTAATGCGGCGAGCTCTTTTTGGCACTGGTGTTGTAAATGCGAGTCAGTTAATCCACTTAAATAGAGTTCTTTTTCGCTCACCATGGCCTGTAAACGGCGTTCATAATCTTGATGTTGTGATAAACGTTCATATAAATCAACTTGTTCCTTTTTCGTCCGAAAAGAATCTTCTTTTTCCCGTAGCCCTTGTGTAGAAAGCTCTCGGGAGATAGCTTGCATTTGATGCACGATTTTTTCGGTTAAAAAGTTCACTTGCTGGGTATGGTTCAGGGCAACGCTATTACACAATTGCTGATACAAGGTATTGAGCTCTTTCTGGCAATCACCCAGCTTGGTGGATTTATGGCTAAATAGCTGCATATCAAATCGGGAGTGTGAAAACTCATGGTCTTTGATGGGGGCGACACGCACCGCTAATTCATCAATCTGCTTTTTTAATGCCTCTAACAAAGCCTGTGTTTTCATTTTTTATTCTCAATAAATGTGAAAAGTGGCGGAATATTGATATCCAACAATAAAACTTACAGCAAATAGACGGCTTCTTATTGCATTTTGATGGTAGTTTGCATAGATTCTACCCTTTCGTATTTACTATATTGGTTTTTATTATGACCGCTAAAGAGCAACAACTGCAATTGATTAAAGAAAGTATCGCGACTATCCCTAACTATCCAAAAGAGGGGGTACTGTTTCGTGATATTACCACACTGTTAACTGACCCGGCGGCTTATCAAGCGACAATTGATATGCTGGTTGAGCATTATCAAAACAAAGGTGTGACCAAAATTGTGGGTACTGAAGCCCGTGGTTTCCTGTTCGGCGCTCCTGTTGCATTACGCTTAGGCGTGGGTTTTGTGCCTGTGCGTAAAAAAGGCAAATTACCGCGTGAAGTTTTAAGTATGACGTATGATCTGGAATACGGCACCGACACACTGGAAATCCACAAAGACAGCATTACAGCACAAGACAACGTGCTGGTGGTAGATGACCTGCTAGCAACCGGCGGTACTGTCGAAGCGACCGTGAAAATGATCAAACAGCTAGGCGCAAAAGTGGTGGATGCTGCTTTCGTTATCGGACTGCCAGATTTAGGCGGTGTTGAGCGTTTAGCAAAAGAAGGCGTGACTTCCTATAGTCTTGTTGAGTTCCCTGGCCACTAATCTGCTCTGCACTCTTCTTACTATTTTTACTGCAGTCTCGCCCAATGGGTTGAGGCTGTGGTAGCATGGTACTATTATTATATCTATCAATGTCCCATGTTGAATAACAGTGGAATCCATGAGCTATCAGGTACTTGCCCGTAAGTGGCGCCCCCAAAAATTTTCAGACGTTGTTGGTCAGCAGCATGTGTTGACTGCACTTGCTAATGGGCTTGAGCACCAACGGCTTCATCACGCTTATCTTTTCTCGGGTACTCGCGGTGTCGGGAAAACCACGATCGCCCGTTTGTTTGCCAAAGGGTTAAACTGCGAAACGGGGATCACGGCAACACCTTGCGGAAAATGCGCCAACTGTTTGGAAATTGAACAGGGGCGATTTGTTGACCTGATTGAGATTGATGCGGCATCACGTACTAAAGTCGAAGATACGCGAGAATTACTGGATAACGTCCAGTACGCGCCAGCGCGTGGCCGCTTTAAAGTTTACCTAATTGACGAAGTTCACATGTTGTCGCGCCACAGTTTTAACGCGCTGCTTAAAACACTGGAAGAGCCACCAGAACACGTCAAATTTTTACTTGCCACGACCGATCCGCAAAAATTGCCTGTCACGATTTTATCCCGCTGCTTACAGTTCCATCTGAAAGCATTGGATGTCCCACAAATCAGCGAACAGCTTGAGTTGATCCTGAATGCGGAAAATATTGAGCACGATACTCGCGCTCGTCAGTTGATTGCTCGCGCCGCAGACGGCAGTTTGCGTGATGCGTTGAGCTTGACTGACCAAGCGATTGCTATGGGGCAAGGCAAGGTTACTGCGGATGTGGTAAGCCAAATGTTGGGCACGCTTGACGATGAACAGCCTCTTGCCATTATTGAAGCCTTAGTTCGTGCAGATGGTCTTGGCGTGATGGCTCAAGTCGATCAAGCCGCTTCCCGTGGTGCTGACTGGGAAAACCTGTTGGTTGAAACCCTCTCTTTGCTTCATCGCATCGCAATGATCCAGCTGCTGCCAGCGGAACAAGAAACTGACCCTTCCTCCACTGAGGGGCGGCTAAGGCAGGTGGCTCGATTAATTTCCCCCGCGGATCTTCAGCTTTTCTACCAAACCTTGCTGGTGGGGCGCAAAGAACTGACATTCGCGCCAGAGAGACGCATGGGCGTGGAAATGACGTTATTAAGAGCGTTAGCCTTCCACCCAAAGAGCGTTATTGAAGAAGTGGAATTGCCGCCGAAATTGGTTTCAAGCGTACCAGCGTCTACTTTTCAGCCGGAACCTGCGCCACCAACAGTAAGGCGCTCAGCCCCGCAATCGCCGAGCGCAGAGAACTTGCCTGAAAATAGCCCAACATTGCAGCTATTGAAAGCCCGACAGGCACTACAAACACCACAAAGTGAGGATCCGAGTCCAAAAAAGACTCATCCGGTGACGTCCGAAAGGGCTAAGCCGGCGGTTTCAGCACTTGAACGGCTGGCCGCGGTAACCAGCAAACATCAGCAAAATGTGATGGAAAAAGCGTCACAGAAGACAAAGTCTGCGAAACCGAAGCCTTACCAGTGGAAGCCTCAAAATGGTGAGGTTCTCGACGTAAAAGACACAGTGACAACGCCAACTGAGATCAAAGAGGCGTTGGAATATGAGAAAACCCCTGAATTAGCAATAAAAATCACCGAAGAAGGGCGCGAGCGTGATAGTTGGTCGGGGGAAATCGCACAATTAAATATTCCGAAGCTAGTTGAACAATTGGCTTTGAATTCATATAAAGAAGAATTGGACGAGTCGCAAATTGTATTGCACTTGCGCTCCGTTCAACGCCATCTTGATAAACCTAACGCTCTAAAAGCGTTGCAAGATGCGTTGAGTGAACATTATGGTCGCCTTGTTGAACTGAAAATCGTTCACGATGATAATACGGCGGTGAAAACGCCGCTGGAATGGCGTCAGGCGATTTATGAAGAGAAACTGGCGCAAGCCCGTCAGTCTATTATTGCGGATAAAACAATTCAAAAATTGCGCGCCATGTTTGATGCGCAGTTGGATGAAGAGAGTATTCGCCCCGTTTAACGCTACAGTTGCGAATCTGTAGCCTCAGTTGTGAGAGAAAACTATGTTTGGTAAAGGTGGATTGGGTAACCTGATGAAACAGGCCCAGCAAATGCAAGATAAAATGCAGAAAGTTCAGGAAGAAATCGCTCAACTCGAAGCTACTGGCGAATCTGGTGCTGGCTTAGTCAAAGTGACCATCAACGGTTCACATAACTGCCGTCGTGTTGAAATCGATCCTAGCCTGCTAGAAGACGACAAAGATATGCTGGAAGACTTGATTGCTGCGGCATTCAACGATGCAGCACGTCGCATTGAAGAAACTCAAAAAGAAAAAATGGCTAGCGTATCCAGCGGGATGCAACTGCCACCAGGCTTTAAGATGCCATTCTAATGCAAACGAGTCCGCTTCTTGAATCATTGATGGAAGCGCTGCGTTGTCTCCCCGGTGTGGGACCCAAGTCAGCGCAGCGAATGGCTTTCCAACTTCTGCAACGTGACCGTAGTGGCGGAATGCGTTTGGCTCAGTCGCTGACTCGCGCAATGTCCGAAATCGGGCATTGCCGCGATTGCCGCACATTTACTGAGCAAGACACCTGCAATATCTGCGATAACCCGCGCCGTCAGCAAAATGGGCTGATTTGCGTGGTGGAAAGCCCCGCAGATATCTACGCTATCGAGCAAACCGGTCAATTCTCGGGTCGCTATTTCGTACTTATGGGGCATTTGTCTCCATTAGACGGCATTGGACCGATGGATATCGGGCTAGATAGGCTCGAAGAGCGACTGGCATCGGAAACCATCACTGAAGTGATTTTGGCGACCAACCCGACAGTAGAAGGGGAGGCGACCGCGAACTATATTGGGCAGATGTGTGCGCAGTATGGGGTGGCGGCGAGCCGGATTGCGCATGGGGTGCCTGTGGGCGGGGAGTTAGAGATGGTTGACGGAACCACTCTTTCTCACTCGTTGGCGGGACGCCAACGGCTCTAAAGTCCTCGTCATATTTCAAATTGTAGGGGTGTTGGCTGCACAACCTCACCCTAGTCACATACTTCAGTATGCTCCTAGGGATAAGCTTGCTTGCCGCCTACCTACAACTTTGAACTATTTAGAGGATGGTATGGGGGGATTTTAAAAGCAAATTCAAAAGCAAAGCAAAACCTTCAAAGCAAAAATCTTAAAGTAAAACCTTCCAAGCAAAGCATCGTAATTTTTGGTCATTTCCTTTCGTTTAGATTAATTTGGCGGCTAATTTGTGGTTAGTGGTTGAATTCTATTTTTTTGTCCCCAAATTAGTTTCCATCGATAAGTCAAAACTAACTATTAGATTGATGATATAGAGGCGATTAATGAGTATGAAAGGACAAGAAACTCGTGGGTTTCAATCAGAAGTCAAACAACTGCTCCAGTTGATGATCCACTCTCTTTACTCAAACAAAGAAATTTTTCTGCGTGAGCTAATTTCCAACGCATCCGATGCGGCGGATAAACTGCGTTTTCGTGCATTATCTAAGCCTGAATTGTATGAAAATGACGGCGAACTGCGTGTGCGTATTAGCGCAGACAAAGACAAAGGTACTCTAACTATCAGTGACAACGGTATCGGTATGAGCCGTGAGGAAGTGATTGAAAACTTAGGGACCATCGCTAAATCAGGCACCAAATCATTTTTAGAATCATTAGGCAGTGACCAAGTCAAAGATAGCCAAATGATCGGTCAGTTTGGTGTGGGCTTCTATTCTGCGTTTATTGTCGCGGATAAAGTCACTGTTCGTAGCCGCGCCGCGGGTGCTGATGCGAGCGAAGGGGTATTCTGGGAATCTGCTGGCGAAGGTGAATACACTATCGCCGATGTCGAAAAAGCTGACCGCGGAACCGAAATTACCTTGCATCTACGTGATGACGAAAAAGAATTTTTAGATAACTGGCGCTTACGCTCTGTTATCAGCAAGTATTCTGACCATATTGCGCTGCCCGTTGAAATCGAAGAGAAAAACGAAGAAGACGGTACGGTTACTTGGGAAAAAATCAACCAAGCGAAAGCGCTGTGGACTCGCAGCAAATCTGAAATTTTAGATGAAGAGTATGTGGAATTCTACAAGCATATCTCCCACGACTACGCAGATCCATTAACGTGGGCGCATAACCGTGTGGAAGGGAAGCAAGAATATACCAGCCTGCTGTATATTCCATCTCAAGCCCCATTTGATATGTGGAACCGCGACCAGCGCCACGGGTTAAAACTGTATGTTCAACGCGTCTTTATTATGGATGATGCTGAGCAGTTTATGCCTAACTACCTGCGTTTCGTTCGTGGGGTATTGGATTCCAACGACTTACCGTTGAACGTTTCCCGTGAAATTCTGCAAGACAGTGCATTGACGCGCAATTTGCGCAGCGCACTGACAAAACGTGTTCTGCAAACACTGGAAAAACTGGCGAAAAACGACGCTGAGAAATACCAAACTTTCTGGCAGCAATTCGGTCTGGTCATGAAAGAAGGTCCTGCGGAAGATATGGGTAACGGTGAAGCAATTGCAAAACTGCTGCGCTTTGCGACTACCCATAACGACAGTAATGTACAAAATGTTTCTCTGGAAGACTATGTAAGCCGCATGGTGGAAGGTCAGGATAAGATTTACTTTATCACTGCCGATAGCTACGCTGCCGCGAAAAGCAGCCCGCATTTAGAACTGTTCCGTAAGAAAGGCATCGAAGTTCTGCTGTTATCTGATCGCATTGACGAATGGATGATGAACTACCTCTCTGAGTTTGATGGCAAACAGTTCCAATCTGTGAGCAAAGCCGACGAGTCATTAGACAAGTTAGCGGATGAAAATAAAGCTGAGCAAGAAGAAGCCGAAAAGCAGTTAGAGCCATTTGTTGAACGCGTGAAAACCTTCTTGGGTGACCGTGTGAAAGAGGTGAAATTGACTCACCGCTTAACCGATACGCCAGCCATTGTGACCACTGATGTGGATGAAATGAGCACCCAAATGGCGAAATTGTTCGCTGCTGCGGGTCAAGCTGCGCCAGAAGTGAAATATAACTTCGAGCTGAACCCGAGCCATGCATTGGTGAAAAAAGCGTCTGAAGTGGAAGATGAAAGCGTGTTTGCAGATTGGGTGGATGTACTACTCGACCAAGCCTTACTGGCAGAGCGTGGTACTCTGGAAGATCCAAACTTATTCATCAAAAAAATCAACGAATTACTTTTAAAGTAGTCCATTAAGGTATTTTCGTTTTCGAACATAAACCACGTAAAAAAGCGATTTTTTGCGTGGTTTTTTTCTTTTGCGAAAAAAGATAAATGGGAAAACGTTTACGTGTCTCCTTGAGTCAGATGCCATGCTAATGGTATGGTAGAGCGTTTTCTTTTCAAATTATAAAAAACTAAATAGCAAGGGGTTTACGCAATGCGTATCATTCTGCTTGGCGCTCCAGGCGCAGGTAAGGGCACTCAAGCTCAATTTATTATGGAGAAGTTTGGGATCCCTCAGATTTCAACCGGCGACATGTTACGCGCCGCTGTAAAATCAGGGAGCGAATTAGGTTTACAAGCTAAAGAGCTGATGGATAACGGCAAATTAGTGACTGATGAACTGGTTATCGCATTAGTGAAAGAGCGCATCAAACAAGATGACTGTCGCAATGGCTTCTTGTTGGATGGGTTCCCGCGTACCATTCCTCAAGCTGATGCAATGAAAGAAGCAGGCATCAACGTTGATTACGTTTTAGAATTCGATGTTCCTGACGAAATCATTGTTGAGCGTATCATTGGTCGCCGTGTTCACGCACCGTCAGGTCGTGTTTATCACGTCACTTTCAACCCACCTAAAGTTGAAAACAAAGATGACGTGACAGGTGATGAGCTAACTATCCGTAAAGACGACCAAGAAGACACGGTTCGTAAACGTTTAGTTGAATATCATGCACTGACTGCGCCATTAATCGCTTACTATCAAAATGAAGCGGAAGCGAGCAGCACTCAGTACTTCAAGTTAGACGGTACTCGCAAAGTGACTGAGGTGAGTGCAGAGTTAGCAAAAATTTTAGGCTAATTTTTCTGAGCGTGATCTAAATAGTTCTAAGTAGATCTCAATAAATAAGGCAGCGTTAATCGCTGCCTTAGGTTGCTGACAAAGAGGGATAAAAGCGTGGTTTTTCCCTCTTTGTGTTATCAGGCGAAAATCAATAAATTGATTTTCCTTGTTAATTTTACAACCCAAAATAACCATTTCCAACCCTAATGGTTTGTCAATGGTCTGAGGCAGCGTAAACCGCTGCCTTTCTTTTTGTGCCACAAGTTGGCAAAATTAGTTATTAAAATCTGTTATTGTTGGGAATAATTATCAATTAGGAGTTGTTCTAATGTTAGAAAAAAAATATGGAATTCTATTGGTAAATTTGGGAACGCCCGATGCCCCAACAACAGCAGCCGTTAAACGCTATTTAGCCGAATTCTTAACTGACCCGCGTGTTATTGATGTTTCCCCATTGATTTGGAAGCCTATTTTGTATGGTGCTATTTTGCCAATCCGTGCATCCAAAGTGGCAAAACTTTATGGCTCAATTTGGATGGATGAAGGCTCGCCATTATTGGTTTATTCTCAGCGTCAGAAAGAAAAATTATCTGCATTTTTTCCTAATACGCCTATTGAGTTGGGAATGACTTATGGCTCGCCGTCAATAAAGAGTGCTATCGACAACTTAATTGCACAAGATGTGACGGAATTAGTGGTGTTACCGCTGTATCCACAATATTCCTGCACCACCACCGCCGCGGTTTATGAAGCGATCACTCGCGCGTTTAAACCGATGCGAACTATCCCGTCAGTACAGTTTATTCGTAGCTATGCGAAGCACCCAGCGTATATTCAAGCCCTAGCAGAATCTATTGAAGCCAGTTTTGCTGAACACGGTGAACCAGATAGGTTGATCCTCTCTTTCCACGGTATCCCGCAGCGTTACTGCGATTCAGGGGATATTTATGATAAAGAGTGTGAGCAAACCACAGAATTATTAAAGCAAGCTCTGAAATTCCCAAGTGACCGAGTGTTAATGACTTACCAATCTCGATTTGGGCGTGAACCATGGTTAAGCCCATATACGGATCAGACGATGAAAAAGCTACCATCAGAGGGAGTTAAGTCAGTGCAAGTGGTTTGCCCAGGATTTTCGGTGGACTGTTTAGAAACATTGGAAGAAATTAGCGAGCAAAATAAAGAGTTTTTCTTGCACAATGGTGGTGAGCAATATCGTTATATTCCTGCACTGAATGACAGCGATATCAGCATTAATATGATTCAGTTAATTCTGAAAAACCACTTAGAAAGAGTGATTTCATAGGTAATTTCATAAAGAAGGTTAATGGTTATATCCAAAACTTAAATTTTGGCTATAATTATGGCCTCATTATTCAACGGTATAATTTAGAGTGCGTTGTTCGGAATTAACATGACTGAAAAAACCAATTTATCTCCAGAATTAAAAAAACAGCTAGAGCAAGATCCGCAATATAAATTACAGCACAATGATGAGATCGATCTGATGGCGCTGGTGGCGGTTTTGTTCAAGAATAAATTATTGATTATTATTGCAACAGTCATTGTTACCGCACTGAGTATTGGGGTTGTCAAAATGTTACCTCAGAAGTGGACGAGTGAAGCGGTTATTATCCCGCCAACGTCTGAAGAGGTAAAAGAAGCGAATGAATTTTCAGCGCGCTTAAATGCATTAGGCATGGAAGTTGACTTAGGTTCTCAGCGTATTTACAACGAATTTATTGTTCAATACCGCTCTAAAGTTAACCAAGAAGCCTTCGTTAAAAGCACTGATTATTTTAAAACACAGCTTGATAAGCTTGAGAATAAAAATGATCCGCTCGAGGTTCAACGCTTAGTAAATCGCATCATCGCGGATTCAATTAAACTGAAATACAACGGTAAAGAAAAAGACAGCGATGATAGCGATATCGTTCTGTCATTTACGGCACCAACGGCAGTTGAAGCCCAAGATTTAATGGATGGCTATATTCGTTATACAGCGAGTATTGTCCGTAAAAGAATGAAAACTGAAGTGGATAATGCGATTGCACGCCAACTGATTTATAGCGTTGAAGCATTAAAACAAGATACCACCAAAATCCAAATTTCTTATGATGTCAAAATTGAGCGTTTAAAACGTGCTATTACCATCGCGAAAGCCGCTGGAATTTCACGTCCAATCGCAAGGGATTCTGTTGCTATCAACGATGACCCAGACTACCCAATTGCATTAGGTTCAGAAGCGTTAGAAGAAAAATTGGGGATTGAGTTAAAGAACCGCGATTTAGCGCTGATCAGTGAAAAGCTGCAAAATGCAAAAGTCTATATTGAAAACTTAAACTCACTGACGACCAAAGAGTTAGATTTTGAGCCTGTTAGATTTATCCTGACTCCAGATTTACCTATTGCGAAAGACTCGCCTAAATCGATGCTTATTGTGGCATTAGGGGCTATTCTTGGCTTTATTATGAGCTGTGCGTTTGTACTAGGTCGTGACCTGTACCGTAACTATAATCAGCAAAATACTCGCCGTAAGTAATCACTCTAAAGCGTTATAAATACCTAACCGGCACCTTTTTATCGAAGGGTGCCGGTTTTGTTTTATCGTGTTAGAATACGGAAATGTTCCTTTTTTAATGTTCCCAATATGAAATTCCCCGGTCAACGCAAATCTAAACATTATTTTCCTGTCTCCCTCAGAGATCCTCTTTTACAACCGATGAAAGAGATGCTCTCTGATGATGAAAACTGCAAATCGTATATTGTGGGTATCGACCAAACACTCGTCGATATTGAAGCCAAAATTGATGATGAATTTATTGAACGTTATCAATTAAGTAAAGGTCACTCTTTAGTCATCGAAGACGATGCGGCCGAAGCGCTCTACAAAGAGCTCACCGATAAAAAATTGATCACCCATGAATTTGCAGGCGGCACGATAGGGAATACACTCCACAATTACTCTGTCTTAGCCGATGACCGCTCCGTCTTATTGGGCACGATGTGCAACAATATTCAGATTGGGAGTTATGCTTATCGCTACCTTTGCCACACTTCAAGTCGTATGGATCTAAACTACCTACAAGGGGTAGATGGCCCTATCGGCCGTTGTTTTACGCTCGTCACTGATAATGGTGAACGTACGTTTGCTATTAGCCCGGGGCATATGAACCGCTTACACCCTGATAGCATTCCTGAAGAGATTATTGCAGGCGCATCCGCGCTAGTATTAACGGCTTATTTAGTGCGTTGTAAGCCGGGGGAAACAATGCCGGATGCGACGATGCAAGCTATCCGTTATGCGAAAAAACATAATGTTCCCGTGGTGCTGACATTGGGAACCAAGTTTGTTATCGCTCAAGATCCGCAGTTTTGGCGCGATTTCCTTAAAGATAATGTCTCAGTAGTTGCCATGAACGAAGATGAAGCTTTGGAGTTAACTGGCTTTAGCGATCCTCTATTGGCATCCAATATGGCACTGGATTGGGTTGACCTTGTTCTGTGTACAGCAGGGCCTTCAGGGTTGTATATGGCAGGTTTTACGGAAGAAGAATATAAACGTAAAACTCAGCACCCACTACTGCCGGGAGCAATTGCTGAATTTAACCTGTATGAATTTAGCCGCGCGATGCGTATGCAAGATTGCAAAGAACCTTGTCGCATCTTCTCCCATATCGAACCTTATATGGGCGGCCCCGAAAAAATCATGAATACCAATGGTGCGGGTGATGGAGCATTATCGGCGTTACTGCATGATATTACGGCAAACTCTTATCACCGTTCAAATGTACCTAATTCCAGTAAACATGGACGCCAATATCTCACTTACTCCTCACTGGCACAGGTGTGTAAGTATGCGAACCGTGTGAGTTATCAAGTGCTTTCTCAGCATTCACCGCGCTTAACCCGCGGGCTACCAGAAAAAGAAGATAGCTTAGAAGAATCCTATTGGGATCGCTAACTTGAAGTTGGTAGTACGGAAATAAATAGTACAGAAATAAAAAACACCTCATTGAGGTGTTTTTGTTTTTATCCTGACGCGAACTATTAAGCTTCTTTGGCGATCCCTGCTGGGTGCTCAGCTTTAACAGCCTCAACGGCTTTTTCATCTTCTTGTTCATAGCGCATAGCTTGTGGAACAGAGATTTTAATCGCAATAAATACTGCTAAGAAACCCCCCACTAATTTACCTAACAGGATTGGTAGTACCAATGTTGGTTGGAAGTTTGCGGTAAAGGCTAAGTGGTCGCCAATCGTGGCTTGAGCACAGACCCCAAAGGCCACGCACAACACTTTATCCCTTGCTCGCATTTCTTTGAATAAGTGGTAAGTCGCGATGATATTTGCCATCACCATGATGAAACCCAGTGAACCAGTATCGCTCAGCTTTAATCGACGGCTGAGTGCGCTGACTAACGGTTTGCAGTAACGTTGGAACAGGTAACAGATAGGGAATGTACCTGCGAGCATGATCCCGATATAACCTGCAATCTCGATCGCACGGAATAACTCATTTTGATCTGCAAATAGTGGATCGAATCCCCAAGCCCCAAAAACTTTACTAAATACGCCTGTAAAATGTTCCACAATGGAGAAGGCTAATACTAATTTTACGAATGCATCCATGATCTTACCGAAGATCAAAAAGCCCGTAACCATTAGCATTGGGCGATATTTTAAGCCCGCAGCCAGCAAGAAACAGAAAACGAATAGCGGCATTAGATATTGCAGCATCGTCAAGAAATCAAGGGTGAGTTGATGAGTGGCGGGGGAGTTAGTCGAAATAATATCGCGAACAGGAATATTATTGAGTGTGATCAATAGCAATGAAGCCAATACCCCGAATGGGATTGAGATCAATCCTGCCATTGCCCCTAAGGCTAAATATTTGTGATCTTTACGATTTAACATCGTTAAACCAACTGGGATCAGATAAACAATGGTTGCCCCAGAGGTATAACCGATCAACATCGCGGTGATCCACATATCGCGATTCGTGGTTAAGGCGTCTGCTAACTGATATCCGCCCATATCCACAGCGATAATTGATAGTGCTGCGATAGAAACATCAGAGCCGACAGAACTAAATACCGGCCCTAAAATATAAGATATCAATTGTGAAAGTAGTGGAACGGCAGCCATGATCCCTGCTTGAGCGAGAAACACGGGACCAATAGAAAAAATACCGTTTACAAACTCTTTTCCGAGGTCGCTGGCAGGCCTGACAATCGATGCAACGGCACCAATCACGGCACCGCACATGATTAAGTAGATAATATAGTTTCCGAATTCGGCCATAGTAGGGTTTCCTTTCTTTTTTATTGTTGGAAGAATTAATTTCTGAGCTGGCGAGAACGGGCAATAATGTCGCGATACTGTTCCATTACGCCTTGCATGTTGGTTCCATCAGGGCGTGTGACGCTAGTATTGCGTCGTATCGCCATTTCATGGCTTATTCCCAAACCTTTACGAGCAAGCAAGGCAGCCCCGAGTGCTGTGACTTCACGATTTGCTGGTGCTTCAATATTTTTTTGTAATAAATTGGCTAAAAACTGCTTAAAGTACTGATTTGACGATAACCCTCCATCGACTGAAATGGACTGACCTAATGGAGAAATTTTCTCCATTGCGAAAATAACTTCTGCGGAGCGGGCGGCTATTCCTTCTAAGACCGACTGCATCATATCTTTCTTATCGGTATCTAATGAGAGTCCCGCCCACAAGCCAGCAGCGCTGCGATCCCAATAAGGGCAACCTAAACCTGAGAGTGCAGGTACAAACGCTAAGCCACGTTTAATCGCGGGTTCATCGCGAAAATCTGAAAGCTCATCAAAATCCTCAAATAGACCGATTTTACGTGCCCAGTTGATTGCTGAGGCGGCGTTATACACGCCACCATCTAAACCGAAAACAGGGGCTTCACCTGGAAATTTCCAGCACAGTGTGGGTAATAATCCGCTTTGATGAGTTTGTGGGATATCGCTTCCCGTCAAGGCTTGCAAGAATGCGCCAGTACCAAAGGTTATCTTGGCATCCCCTTTTTGGCGGCAACCATGACCAAATGTTCCAGCAAATTGGTCGACAATAATCGCGGTGACTGGTGTGAGATGTCCGTCGAGATTGACGGCACCAAAGTCACCGATATTGTCGCGCAGCGGGGGCAAGCAGTGGATTGGCACACCAAAAATCTCACACAGTTGTGGATCCCACTCTAGGGTATGAATGTTGAGTAAAGAGGTACGTGATGCGGAGTTATAATCCGTCACAAAAACATCGCATAAACGATCAAGGAAAAATGCATCCATAGTTCCTATGCGTAGACGGTTTTTATCCGCAAGGGATTTGGCTCCTACCACATTCTCCAGAATCCATCCCATTTTACTGGCTGAGAAATAAGGATCTAAGGGCAGTCCCGACTTTGATTGGACAAGCGGCTCAAGCCCCGCATCTTTAAGCTGCTGGATGGTTTTTTCAGTACGCAGATCTTGCCAAACAATCGCGTTATAAAGAGGGCGCTTAGTCTGAGAATCCCACGCAACAATACTTTCGCCTTGGTGACACATACCAATAGCATCAACAACTTCACAACTATTCAGACACTTGATGATGTTCGTTAGGATCTCTTCAGGATCGTGCTCAACCCAACCACTGTTTAAGGTGATTTGCTTGTGTGGAATACTCATCGGGGAATGGTAATGGCCGCCTTCTTCAAAGACGACGACCCGGGTTCCCGTTGTTCCCTGATCGATAGCGGCATAACGTTGATTGAGCATCGCTGAATTTCCCAGTGTTATAATGTTGTAAATAGGTTTGTTTTTTTGCTTACTATCGTTCAATCGGAAATAAAATCCACAAAAAACTCACAATAACTTCTGTGAATGTGAGAACTGTCACAATAAGATAACAATGTGAGAAGTTTTTGGATTGTCATTGTGATTTGCGTTGTTTTATATGTTGAGGTTGTGGGAATTATGTGGTTTTATGTGTCCAAGTTTTATATTAAGGATTTCAGCCATGAATGCTAATAATAAAAAAATGTGGGATGTCATTGTCATCGGTGGGGGTGTCATTGGTTGTGCAGTGACCCGAAAATTCACATTGATGGGCGCTAAAACACTGCTGTTAGAACGTGGTGGCGATATTTTATCAGGAGCAAGCAAAGCAAATAGCGCGTTGTTACATACCGGTTTTGATGCCACACCAGGGACATTAGAATTGGAATGCATGCAAGATGGGTATCAGGAATTCATTGATATTAGAGAAAAAATGAATTTACCGTTACTCAAAACTGGCGCGTTAGTCGTGGCTTGGAACGAAGAGCAGCTCAATAAGCTGCCGGGTATTGTGGAGCAAGCACACACTAACAACGTCATGGATGTGGGAATGATAGATAAAGAAGAACTTTATCGTCGAGAACCCCATTTGGCGGAAGGCGCGCTGGCAGCGGTTGAGGTTCCGGGTGAATCGGTAATTGATCCATGGAGCACACCACTGGCGTATTTAACTCAAGCCGTGAAGCACGGTGCAGAATATCAATTCCATTGTGAAGTGACTGCGGGGGCGCTAAATGCGGGAATTTGGACATTGTCTACATCAAAAGGTGAGTTTTCTGCCCGATTAGTGATTAACTGTGCAGGTATTAATGGGGATATCGTGGAATCTATCTGCCACCCATCACCATTCGAAATTAAACCGCGCAAAGGCCAGTTTTTGGTGTACGACAAAGCGGCTGCGGCAGATATCAATGCGATCATTCTGCCAGTACCTACCGCGATTACTAAAGGTGTTCTGCTATCGAAGACAATTTTCGGTAACTTATTGTTAGGCCCGACAGCGGAAGAACAGCAAGACCGCTGGAAAGCGGAAGTTAAGCAAGATGTCTTGCAAGATTTAATCGACCAAGGTTCACGCATGTTGCCATCACTGCATAATTACAGTGTGACGGCCACCTATGCGGGATTACGTCCCGCCACGGAAGAAAAATATTATCGAATTAATGATTACCCCGAAAAGCAATGGATATGTGCTGGGGGAATTCGCTCAACGGGCTTAACGGCAGCATTGGGGGTTGCCAATCACTTAGGGAAACTTTACCAAGAAAATTTTGACACATTATTTGAGTTATCACCGCCAACTGAATTAATTTGGCCTAAGATGCCGATGCTCTCTGAATATGAGGAGCGTGATTACCAATGCAAAAATAATGGTGGCATTGTGTGCCATTGTGAATTAGTGACTCAACGAGAAATTGAAGCGGCGTTTGATTCTGACATTCCACCAGAATGTTTAGGCGCACTTCGTCGTCGAACTCGCGTCATGATGGGGCGTTGCAACGGTTTTTATTGTAGTAGTCAGGTCGCTGAAATTATTAACGGCCGCTTTGACAATACTTTAGCGGTGGAGGCAGTGAAATGAGCTTAAATTACGATGTGATCATTATTGGCTCAGGGCCGGCGGGTATCGCGGCAGCACAAACATTGCGTCGCCGTGGTATTCATAATATTGCGATTTTAGAGCGCGAAGCCCATGCGGGTGGGGTTCCTCGTCATTGCCAACATCCCACTTTTGGTTTGTTAGTATTTAAACGTCCAATGAAAGGCAACCAGTTTGCGGAAAAAATTGTTAATAATTTAGGGGATACCCCAATACTAACGCGTTGTACTGTGACGCAATTACAACCTAATGGCACTTTAACAGTCACGACCCCTGATGGTGTGGTTGAGATGCGCGGTAAACGTATTTTGATTGCAACAGGCGTTCGTGAAACTCCACGTCATCCTCGACTGGTGTCCGGTTTACGTCCACAAGGTATTTTAACTGCGGGTGCGCTACAGCAATTTGTCTATTTAAAAGGGCAAAAACCGTGTTTGAACCCAGTGATCGTTGGCAGTGAGTTAGTCAGTTTCTCTGCATTATGGACATTAAAAAATGCGGGCGTAAAAGCGAAAGCCATGATTGAAAGTGGCGAACGAATTCTGGCTTTCAAACCCGCCTCATTGTTTGCTAAAGCAATGGGAACCCCGGTGTATGTGAATAGCAAAATCACGGAAATTGGCGGCTTAGAAAGAGTCGAATATGTGATGGTGGAAACCGCAGGTCAAATACGCAAAATTGAGTGCGACTCTGTGATTTTTACAGGGGGCTTTGTGGGCGAAAATACGTTAATTCGTAAAAGCCACCTGAATTTTGAGGCAAGTACAGGCAAACCCGTCACTGACCAACGTAGTCGCTGTTCTGATGGCAGCTATTATGCGGCGGGTAACATGCTGCACCCTGCGGATATGGGGGATCAGTGCTACCAAGAAGGGGTGATCACTGGCGGGTATATTGCAGATGATTTATTAGCCAATCACCACCAAATGGATGTACAGCAAGGAAATAGATTGCCGATTCGATTTGCTGAGCCAATTCGTTTTACGGTACCTGCATGTATCAATATGTCCGAAAATACTGTGAAAAATGTGGATTTCAACATTCAAGTCAACACCGCGATAACGGGAACAATTCGTGTGATGGCAGGCAATACAGTACTATATGAAAAGCGTCGTCGCTGCTTACCGACACGTCGTATTTTGCTGAAAAATATCGATTTAACAAAAATCCAAGCGAGTGCTACTGAAATTACTGTCACTGTTGTATAGTGCTGGAAATGTTAAATGGTCAAAAGGATTAAACTATGTGTGAGGGACGCTCCTCAAAAGTACGACACCAAACCATCATTGAGATGTTATCGACTCAAGGTCAGGTGTATGTACAGGAGCTTGCAACGCATTTTAATGTGGCGCAAGAAACTATCCGCCGTGATTTGAGTAAGCTTGAAACTCAAAAATTATTAAAGAAAGTTCACGGTGGGGCTGTCAATATTCAGTCCAAATTTGAGCGTAATTTTACAGAAAGAGCGCAAGCTGCTGTTGATGAAAAGAAAGCGATAGCAGCAAAAGCGGCAGAATTAATTAAGCCCGGAGACACTCTGTTTATTGATTTTGGTACGACGACCTTTGAGTTTAGCCAACGCATTAAGTCGATTGATAATATTACGGTGATAACAAACTCACCGTTGTTAGCCTGCACATTGCAGGAAAACCCTACTATCGAAACGATTTTGATTGGTGGACAATTTAATGCAGCACAAAATGCCTGCTTAGGCGCGATTGCATTAAAGAATATTACGGAGTTTTTCGCGGATTATGCGGTTATCGGTGCAGGTGCTTTTCATCCTCAGCATGGTGTGATGGATCAACACGTTGATGAAGCGGCCATTGCGCAAAAAATGCAGGAAAACAGCGATAAGCTGATGGTGTTAGCTGATGGAACAAAAGCCCATAAGCATGCGATTAATTTTGTGGTTGGATGGGAGAATATTGATTATCTCATTACCACGAGCAAAGAATTTAAATTAGCTGAAAATAAAAAGCGCCCGAAAACCAAAATTATTATTGCAGATATTCTGTAAGCCTTAATAAATCAAAGCATTACCCATTTAATTTATACCCTATGGAAAATAATTTATTTATTTTTCATAGGATTACTTTGCTTAAAATTCGTTAAATACGACACTAGGAATTGAAATGAAACTCTATTTTATTGCGTGCCCATACTCTGATCCTGATAGCGATGTTGTGGAAATGCGTTTCCAAGTTTGTACCCAATATGCAGCGGAATTAGCGCTTAAAGGAATAGCAACCTATAGCCAAATTACCATGACTCATCCAATTAACCAGTACTTAGCCTCGCAAGGGCAAAAAGTGGCATGGTCAGCGATTGATATGGAATTTTTAAAACGCTGCGATGGGTTGATTGTTCTGACGCTGGCTGGATGGGAAAAAAGCGGTGGTGTTGCCGCAGAAATTCAATTCTTCAAAGATAAGGGTCTACCCGTATGGACTGACAGTGAATTTGCGGAGCAAATGCTGAATTCATAATAAAAAAAGCCGTAACGTTAATCCGTTACGGCTTTTCTGTTTTCAATTAAAAATCAACTTAGTGGCTTGGTTTTAGATACTCATCCAAATTTTTGCCATCTGGATTGTGATTATCTTTATCCTTATCATCCGGGATAGCACAACCAAATTCAGCCACATCATTGCACATTAATGTGGTGATAGATTTTGCAATCTCATGTTCACCAATAATAATGTGGTCAGCACCGCGCTCTCTAATAAAGCTGACTTCATCATCATAGTGGGCGCGCACGACCACGGTGATCTCTGGATTTAGTTCTTTGGCGGTAGCCACAATTTCACCTGCTTCATAACCGTTTGGAATAGTCAGCAACAGGGATTTTGCACACTCAATACGGGCAAGGCTTAGAATTTCTTTACTAGCGCCATTACCTAAAATGGCACAGAAACCATTTTCAGCCAGCTCTTCAAAGCGTGCACGGGTATCTTCAATCACAACCAGTGGAATTTCACGACGACGCAGTTTATCAGCTAGCATACCGCCAACGCGACCGTAACCTACGATCACCGCATGACCACAAATATCCACTGGGATCTGAGTTTCTTCTTCCAGTGTTTCTTCCAGAAGCTGCTCTTCGATGGTCTCGGTTTTTTCCAGATATTTATCCAACAGACTGAATAACACTGGGTTTAACATGATGGAGACAATCGCACCCGCTAATACCAAGTTTTGTGCTTCAATATCCATTACGTTGAGGGCGAGGCCCATGCTGGCCAGAATAAATGCGAATTCACCAATTTGTGCCAAGCTGACGGCGATGGTGAGTGCGGTTCGCCGCGAGTGCCCAAACATTCTGACGAGAACCAGTGCTGCTGCAGATTTACCCACGATAATAATCGCGAGCACACCTAAGATACCCAGCGGTTGTTGAATAAGTACCATTGGGTCGAACAGCATCCCCACCGAGACAAAGAACAGCACCGCGAAGGCATCACGCAGAGGTAATGTGTCTTGTGCAGCACGATGGCTCAGCTCAGACTCATTTAGCACCATCCCGGCGAAGAAGGCACCCAGCGCGAATGATGCATCAAAGATAGCAACGGCGGCGTAGGCAATACCTAGCGCAAGGGCTAAAACAGCCAGTGTAAAGAGTTCACGGGAACCTGTGGATGCGGTGCGGGATAAAATCCAAGGAATAACCTTACGACCGATCACAATCATAATCAGGATAAAGGCAACGACTTTACCGATTGTCCAAGCAAGGCTCATCGCCAGTTCGCCGAGATTGGACTCTTTACTGTCCATGATACCTGCAATGGCAGGTAGCAGAACCAGCGTCAGAACCATGGCAAGGTCTTCAACAATCAACCAACCAATGGCGATTTGACCACGCTGGCTTTCAATAAGTTGCCGTTCTTCAAGGGCGCGCAATAGCACAACGGTACTGGCGGTAGAGAGACAAAGCCCGAAGACAATCCCTGTGAATGTGCTCCAGCCAAACAGCATGGACAGCCCTAAACCTAATAGGGTAGCAACCGCGATTTGTGCGATAGCGCCGGGGATGGCAATGGCCTTAACGGCAAGTAAATCTTTCAGTGAAAAATGTAGACCAACCCCAAACATCAGCAGAATAACTCCAATCTCAGCAAGTTCAGGGGCGAGTGTGGAATCAGCAACAAAACCGGGGGTAAAAGGACCTGCTAACACACCTGCGGCAAGATAGCCGACGAGTGGTGAAATTTTTAAGCGCTGCGCGAGCATGCCTAATATATATGCAAGGGCGAGACCACCAACAATGGTTGTAATTAAGGGCGTTGAATGCTCCATTAAGTCTCCTCTGGTTTGTTTATGAATAAAAAGGTGGGTACATGCCTTTGGCTTTCAAAATGTTGATGACGTTAATCACCATTTTGAAATACAAATTGCGTGTTTATCTATTTTAACGGTTTTGAAAACAAATTTCTTTAAAAAATTGACTGGTTTCTAAAAAAAAATCGAGCTGATAGGGCTAAATCGTTACAAGCTTTTTATTTTAGTCGTTTTTATGGAAGTCTTTTGTGAAATAAAGGAAGAGTTATCCATACTTATAAAAACATAAGTATGGATAAAATAAGGCAATAAGTCTATTTGTTGTTTATATTTGGTAACAATACGGTAAAAATACCCAATAATGGTAGAAAGGCGCAATATTGGTAAACTTGCTCAATACTGGTTTGGTCTGCAATATGACCCAAAACAGCAGCACCAACACCTCCCATACCAAAGGCTAAACCAAAGAATAACCCTGAGACCATCCCTGTTTTACCTGGGATCAATTCTTGAGCGTATACCAAAATAGCCGAGAATGCCGAAGCTAAAATCATCCCGATGATCACAGTCAGGACGCCCGTCCAGAATAGTGACGCGTGAGGTAAAATCAACGTAAATGGGGCAACACCAAGGATAGAAAACCAGATAACATATTTACGCCCAATTTTATCGCCAATTGGACCACCAATCATGGTACCCGCCGCAACGGCGAATAAAAATACAAACAAGTGAATTTGGGCGTTTTGTACCGAAACACCAAACTTATCGATTAAATAGAAAGTGTAGTAGCTGCTAATACTCGCTAAATAGAAATATTTTGAGAAAATTAAAATTAATAAAACGCTGAGCGAGCCAATCACCACTTTGCGGGGCAGTACTTTAATTTCTCCGTGAATGACGGGATTTTTCTTTGCTGCACGATGCTGCTGTTTATACCAACTGCTAACTTGCAAAAGAATAATAATGGCGAGTAATGCTGCTAACGAGAACCAGCCGATGTTGCCTTTGCCATAAGGTTCAATAATCAGTGCAGCGAGTAGAGGGCCTAATGATGCACCGAGGTTACCGCCCACTTGGAAAAAGGATTGTGCTAAACCATGGCGTCCACCGGATGCCATCCGCGCGACTCTTGACGATTCGGGGTGGAAGACAGAAGAGCCAGTACCCACTAACGCAGCGGCTATTAAGATGGTTGGGAAGGTTTCTGCCATCGCTAATAACAGTAATCCCGACAAGGTAAAACTCATGCCTATCGGCAAGGAATAGGGTTGTGGGTGCTTATCGGTGTAATAACCAATAATCGGCTGTAAAAGTGATGCCGTGACTTGATAAGTGAGGGTGATCATCCCAATCTGAGCGAAGCTAAGGGAGAAATCAGATTGTAATAAGGGATAAATTGCTAATATTAGCGACTGGATCATGTCATTCAGTAAATGAGAGACACTGATTGCCGTCAGAATACTGAATACGGTTTTTCCCGTTTTATTGGCGGGTTTGGCTCCGCCATTCGCTGCTGTTTGCTCACTCATGATCGTCACTTTATTTAGTTTGTTGCGTAATTGTAACCAATATAACTAATATAGAAATTATTTAAATGGCAATATGAGTGGAATGAGTAAATTGGTGGAAAATATTAGTCGATCCAGATCTCATTTCTTTGTAACAGCATTCTGTTTGTGCATAGCCGCTCAGATCTTGCCATCATTTTTATGCTATAAGACTGAGTCTATTAACACATGGCTTATTAACTCATAACAAACTACGTAATCGGTAGAGATTTCTATACCAGCAGGGAGAATGTATGAAACTGACATTTAAAGCATCCGCATGCGCATTAACTGTCTCGTTAGCGCTGCTACCCGCAGCGATGGCAAATGCGTGGGAAAAAGATAAAACCTATAACATCACTATTTTGCATACTAACGATCACCATGGTCATTTTTGGCACAATGAAAAAGGTGAGTATGGCTTAGCGGCACAGAAAACTGTGGTTGATGAAATTCGTGACGAAGTGGCGAAGCAAGGCGGCAGTGTTTTATTACTCTCGGGTGGGGATATTAATACCGGTGTACCAGAGTCTGATTTACAAGATGCCGAGCCAGATTTTAAAGGGATGAATTTAGTGGGCTATGATGCGATGGCGCTTGGTAACCACGAATTTGATAACCCGCTAGACGTCCTCAAACAGCAAGAAAAATGGGCAACGTTCCCATTCTTATCTGCCAACATTTATCAGACCAGTACAGGAAAACGTCTATTTAAACCTTATCAAGTCTTTGATAAGCAAGGCGTAAAAATTGCTGTTTTAGGTTTAACGACGGATGATACCGCGAAAATCGGTAATCCTGCGAACTTCCCTGATGTTGAATTCCGCGTCCCTGCTGCTGAAGCCAAAAAAGTGGTGGAAGAGCTACGCGCGACAGAGAAACCTGACATTATTATCGCGGCAACCCATATGGGGCACTACGATGATGGTAACCACGGTTCTAACGCACCGGGGGATGTGGAAATGGCGCGCAGCTTACCAGCGGGCTACTTAGATATGATAGTGGGTGGTCACTCACAAGATCCTGTTTGTATGTCTCAAGAGAATAAAAACTACAAACAAGAAGACTATGTGCCGGGAACCCCATGTGCGCCAGACAACCAAAATGGCACCTGGATTGTTCAAGCCCATGAGTGGGGTAAATATGTGGGTCGCGCCGATTTTGAATTCAAAAACGGTAAATTCACCTTAAAACATTATCAGCTGATCCCAATTAACCTGAAGAAAAAAGTGAAGAAAGACGATGGTTCATCGGATTATGTCTACTACACGCAGGAAATTACCCATAACCCTGAAATGACAAAATTGCTAACCCCTTATCAAGATAAAGGTGACCAGCAATTAGGTGTGAAAGTCGGTTCAGTGGAAGGCAAGCTGATGGGCGACCGTAATAAAGTGCGCTTTGAGCAAACCAATATGGGGCACTTACTGCTAGCGGCTCAAAAAGAGCGTGCAGGGGCTGATTTTGCCATTATGAGCGGCGGTGGTGTGCGTGACTCCATCGAAAGCGGCGATATTACCTATAAAGATGTCCTGAAAGTTCAGCCATTTGCTAACGAATTAGTGTATGTGGACTTTAAAGGTGAAGAGGTTCTGCCGTATCTGCAAGCGGTCGCTAATATGAAGACCGACTCTGGTGCTTACGGTCAGTTCTATAATGTGAGCCTGACTCTGAATGCCGATGGCACAATCAGCGACGTGAAGATTGATGGCAAGCCAGTCGATAAGAACAAAACTTACCGGATGGCGACATTAAACTTTAACGCCATTGGCGGTGACGGTTATCCAGCTATCGATACTCACCCTAATTACGTCAACACTGGTTTTGTGGATGCGGAAGTGCTCAAAGGCTATATTGAGAAACATTCTCCATTAAAAGCCGCTGATTACGAGCCAAAAGGTGAGATTGTTTATAAAAATAAATAATCGCTAATCAGTATGAAAAAGCCCCTTTTGGGGCTTTTTGTTTTTTACGATTCTTTTTTAATATCTGCAAAGCTGGCATTTAGTACACTCGCCAGATCGCTTGGGGCGAGTTCTAAATCCAAACCGCGCTTACCGCCGGAAATAAACATGGTCGTAAATTCTTGGGCTTGGCTATCAATCACGGTTGGAAGTCGCTTTTTCTGACCTAATGGGCTGATCCCACCCAGCAAATACCCCGTGGTTTTTTGGGCAATTTGCGGATCGGCCATTTCCACTTTTTTGACTTTAAATACTTTGGCGACAGATTTGAGATCAAGCTGCCCAGAAACTGGGGTGACAGCCACCGCTAAGGTTTTTTGATCTCCATTAAGTGCGACTAATAAGGTTTTGAAGACTTGCTTGGCATCTAAGCCTAATTTTTGGACGGCTTCATCACCAAAATTACTCTCATTTGGGTCGTGATCATAAGGGTGTAGCGTGAAGTTAATTTTTTGTTTTTCCAGTAATTTTACTGCCGGAGTCATAATTATTCCTTTTCTTTTTTTAATGACTGGGTTTTATCAATTATCGTTTCGTAAATAATCAATTAAGCTCTGTTCCCCAAATAAATGCAGAGCCCCTACCGCAACCACATAATTACCTGCTGGCAACGTTCTCAGCTTGCTCGCCCATTGCTGATTACGCTGGGTCATCAGCACATTATAAACCCCTTCGCTAAAGGTATTGGGTAATGTAACGCAATTTTCTGGTTGAAAATCTAGCCACCAGCTAATCATGGTTTGCAAGGAGCGGGCATTGGCGCGCCAATGGATTAAGGTATCTTGCAATAAGGGCAAACCATCATCGGGTAAATCGAGCAGTAATTGCACTTGGGAGTCGACACCTTCTAGCTCAATGATGGGCTTATTTTGGGCTAGCGCGTTATGGATCAGTTGGTAGTCAATCCCGTAGTGACCCCGTAAACCCAACAACTGCGCTTGGGTGGCTTGCATGGTCAGGGCGACTTGCCAAGAGGGGAGATGGTCAAACTGAGTGGGGGATTGGCGTATTTCTTGGCAGTATTGCAAAAACAGGGCGAACTCGGCGTCCGTTAATCGCTGTGAAATTGGTGATATCAAGGCGGTAGACGCTGGAAATGGGGAGTTTGCTTGAGTGATATCCGCCTCAACAATCAGCCCGTCTGCATGGTTGATTTTATCGAGCAAGGTTGCGGATAAGGGAAACATATTTTCAGTTCCCATATGAATACTGCCAACAATGTGCAGCTTTATATTATTAGGTAAGCGAACATCAACAGCAGGATAAGGATAATTCGGAGCCACTCCCCGGTGCAGCCAACTTTTTAAGTTTTCGAGTAGTTTTCCCATGTGATATTTATCCTGATTTAACGATTGAGACAAACAGAGTAAACAATCTTGTGGGAATTTGCGAATCACACCGCACGATACGGTCTATGAATAAAATAGGGTCTATCACTAAACAGAAGAACTGCCGATAAAAAAATAGCGCCTCATTATCAGGCGCTATTAATTATATTACGTGAATCATTATGCAAATTAGTCTTTGCGCTTCAATAGGCTTAATAGAGCGAATAAACCAAACGCACTAAAAATTAATTCTATACCGATTAATGCGGTTAACAGCGCAATAGAGGTAATAGGACCATTGCCAATTAATAAATAAGCAATAAAGAAGTCCAGAACCCCGATAATAATCTGCATCCAACCACCCGCAGATTTAATTTGCTGGATACCGGCATACAGGCGCATTACCCCGCCAATAATAAACAGCGCCGCAATCACCATTGCCATGGCGATTAAGCCCTGTAAAGGCTCTTTGATAAATGCATAACCGACGATGCAGTAAATAATCCCGATGACAAATCCAAAGAGACGAGACCAACCCGTATAGATAGTGGTGCTCAGGATGCTCACAATGGCTCCGACGCCACTTAAGATTAATAACACGCCTACAATAGCACTGACGGCAATGCCAGAAGCGACCGGATTAGCTAAACAGGCGATACCACCTAGCAGTAATAACACGGCGAGAACCGCCAAAATATTACGTTGCTTCTTCACGTCACCATTGGCTAAGTTGGTGAGTTTTTCGCGATTAATATTTAACATGGAACCCTCAAACAGTGAAAATAATTAAAATCACTTAATTATAGAACAGGAATGATGAAGTCACTGAGGTATTCGGGCGATTTATTGCGTTGAGTCAAAATGTTGGAAAAGCCACCTTTAAGGTGTAAAGGTGGCTTGATAAGGCTATTTTTCAGGTTTGAAACGTAATAAACGGTTGGCGTTGCTGACCACGGTAATGGAAGAGAGCGCCATGGCGGCTCCTGCCACAACAGGGTTCAATAACGTGCCAGTAATTGGGTATAAAATACCAGCGGCAATCGGAATACCTAACGAGTTATACACGAAGGCCCCAAACAAGTTTTGTTTCATATTACGCAGAGTCCCTTTGGAGATAGACACTGCATCGGCAACGCCATGTAGGCTTTGGCGCATTAAGGTAATTGACGCAGTTTCAATCGCAATATCACTGCCGCCACCCATGGCAATCCCAACATCAGCGCGAGCGAGGGCGGGAGCATCGTTAATACCATCACCCACCATCGCCACTTTATGACCCTTGGCTTGCAAAGCTTCAATTGCCGCAGATTTTCCGTCTGGCATTACGCCGGCAATCACTTCATCAATGCCTGCTTCTTTGGCGATAGCGTTGGCTGTCACTGGGTTATCCCCTGTCAGCATCACTAAGCGGAATCCTTGTTTATGCAGACGAGCGAGGGCGCTGATACTGTCTTCACGCAATGGGTCGCGAACAGACAGCAATGCCGCAATTTTACCATCAACTGCCAATAGCACTGGCGTGACCCCAAGAGACGCTTGTTGGTGGAGCGTTTCATCGATTTCACGGGTATCAATTTGGTTTTCAGCCAGCAGTTTTTGATTGCCAAGTAACACAGTTTTACCATCAACAACCGCGGTGACACCTAATCCAGCGAGCGTTCTAAACTGCTGATTGGCAACCGCATCCAGACCTTTGGCACGATTGACAATGGCGCGTGCTAGTGGGTGGTTAGAGCCACTTTCGAGGGACGCCGAAAGCTGCAGAGCTTGTGACTCATTAAAGCCGTTGAACAGGTGAATGTCGGTAACTTGTGGCATGCCTTCAGTCAAGGTGCCCGTTTTGTCAAAAACAATGGTATCGAGGTTACTGGCTTGCTGTAACGCATCGGCATCACGCACCAATACGCCAAATTCTGCAGCACGGCCTACACCGGATATAATCGACATCGGCGTTGCAAGGCCTAAAGCACACGGACAGGCGATAATCAGTACCGTGGTCGTGATAACCAGTGCGTAGGTAATTTGTGGAGCGGGCCCCACGAAGTACCAAATTGCCCCTGAAATCACGGCAATAGCCACCACGACAGGGACAAACACTGCCGAAATTCGGTCAGCTAATTGCCCGATTTGTGGTTTACTGCTTTGCGCTTGACGGACTAAGTGAATAATACGCGCTAAGGTAGTTTGGCTACCTACTGCGGCAGCGCGAAATAACACGGTACCATCTTGTACAACGGTGCCTGCGTGTACCGCATCACCACGGCTTTTTTGCTGCGGGATAGGTTCACCCGTTAGCATCGCTTCATCCAGCCATACTTCGCCTTCAATAATTTCACCATCGACAGGGACACGATCCCCTGTGGTTAAGCGTAAAACCATGCCTTGTTTCACTTGGGCGAGGGGCATATCGACTTCCCCTTGTTCGGTGACAACGCGGGCCGTTGGTGGCGTTAAATCCAACAATCGCTCTAAGGCTTTGGAAGAACGCTGGCGTGCGCGCTGCTCAAGGGCATGACCTAAGTTAATCAAACCGATGATCATGGCGCTGGCTTCGTAATAAAGATGGCGAGCTTGTTCTGGGAACATCTCAGGCCAAATATTGACAACAATCGAGTAGAGCCAAGCTGCCCCAGTACCTAAGGCAACCAAGGTATCCATGGTGGCGCTGCCATTTTTTAAGCTTTGCCATGCACTGCGATAAAAATGCCCACCTGCAAAAATCATCACCAACAGCGTTAACACCCCGATAGTGAGCCAAATGTTGTGGTTATCAGCGCTTAACATCATGTTGTCGCCAATCATACCCCAAATCATCACGGGCACACCTAAAGCAAGGGCTAGCGCAGACTGCCAACGGAAGCGGCGCATATTAGCTTGAGCGACTTCTTGCTGGCGTTCACGGCGCTTGGCGTCATCTTGGATGATTTCAGCGCCATAACCTGCTTTTACGACAGCTTCAACCAGCTCATCGGGTTTAGCGGTTCCTGTCACTAACGCACTGCGTTCCGCTAAGTTCACTCGCGCGTTTTCCACGCCAGGTACGCTATTAAGTGCCTTTTGTACTTTGCTGACGCAGCTGGCGCAAGTCATGCCATCGAGCAATAATTGAATGCTGTCATCGGTCACCGCAATTTCAGGTTGTTCGCCGAGGTCAGACTCTTGTGCCGGAATATCGCAAACTGCCGCTGAATCCGTTTCCGGCTGTTCAATTGATGTTTTCAGCGGCTCAGTTTTTGGGGAACTAGCACCTTCTTGGGCAAGTTCAGCGTGGAATCCTGCGCCTTCTACTGCTGCGATTAAATCGGCTGCGGAGGCTGTGCCATAAACTTTCGCCAGTTGAGTATCCACAACCGCAGCAGCAACACCTTCAACAGCTTCTAATGCTTGCTGGGTTTTCCCTGCGCATTTCATGCAGTTTAAGCCAGAGAGTTGCAACTCTACATTTGGCGCAGTGGCTTCAGTGGCTTCATAACCTGCATCGACAATGGTTTGAATGAGGGATTCGGCGCTAGCGCTGCTTTCAATCACCGCGTAATCAATAGTGACGTTGACCGATTCAACATCAGGGCGTGCTTGCAGTGCTTTTGTCACGGAGCCGACGCAATGCATGCAGCTCAAGCCTTGTAAGGATAGAATTATTTTCATTTTTGATTCTCCGAGCCTTCTCATAATGAGGGGCTATAATTTGTACACAAAATCAGTCTATAATCCGCTATGTAGTTAAGGTTAAACCTTCCCACAAGGGGAAGGTCAAGGGGAATTATGAATATTAGTGAAATTGCCAAAAAAACCGGTCTGACTGCCAAAGCAATTCGCTTTTATGAAGATAAAGGGCTGATCACACCACCGGAACGCGGGGATAATAGTTACCGCTATTATCAAGCCAGACATCTCGATGAATTGATGCTCTTGAAGCAAGCCAAAGATGTGGGGTTTACGCTGGAAGAGTGCGGAGAATTACTGGGATTGTTTCGTAACCCAAGCCGCCACAGTGCGGATGTGAAAAGTGCGACGATAGCAAAAATTGATGAAATTCAGCAGACGATTTTAAAGCTGTCGGCGATTCGGGATACGTTACAAGAGTTAGTGGATGTCTGCCCCGGTGATGAAGGGGCAGACTGCCCGATTATTGACCATCTGGCGCGTGGCTGTTGTCACCATGGTAAGGCTTAACTTTTAGGGTGTTTCCGTCCACGGCGGTCACTTCCACTTCGGCCTCAGCTTTTAAAGGGACGTCGCTGTATACACGCCAACTGCCATCGGCAAGGCGTACGCGGCTAAATCCCTCTTCGGTATCCGTCAGTAAGCGCGCTTTGACGCCAACTAGCTGGTGGCTGATTTGGTTGACATCATCTGCGCTGCTGGCCTTGCGGTGGCTGAGCCATTTTCGCCATAAAACAGCGGAAACAACGGTAAACACCGCAAATAAGATACCTTGCCATTCCCAGCTGAGAAATGGCAACGCAAAGGAGATCACTCCAACAGCGACGGCAGCAATACCAGACCATAATAGGTAGCCACCAGTACCAAGAAGCTCAGCAATCAGCAATAGTCCCCCAAGACATAGCCAAAACCAGACGGGTTGAGTGCTGATAAGCTCTATCATTCTTTAGCCTGCTTTTTGTTTGAGCTCGCTTTTTTGCTTTCACCAATGAGTTCAGTGATCCCACCAATCGCGCCCATTAAGTTGCTGGCTTCTAGTGGCATCATGATCACTTTACTGTTTTCCGCAGAACCAATGCTAGTAAGGGCGTCAGTGTATTTTTGCGCCACGAAATAGTTGATAGCTTGCATATCACCCGCTGCAATCGCTTCAGAGACCATTTGGGTTGCTTTAGCTTCTGCTTCAGCCGCTCGCTCACGCGCTTCCGCTTGTAAGAAGGCAGATTGACGTTCACCTTCCGCTTTCAAAATTTGCGACTGCTTTTCACCTTCCGCTTTTAAGATAGCCGCTTGACGAATACCTTCGGCTTCCAGAATATCGGCACGTTTGGTTCGTTCCGCTTTCATCTGAGCGTTCATCGCACTGACCAGTTCTTTTGGCGGTTTGACATCACGAATTTCGATACGAGTGATTTTTACGCCCCACGGGTTGGTGGCTTCATCCACTACGTGCAGTAAGCGGCCATTGATAGAATCACGCTGGGAGAGCATTTCATCCAGCTCCATCGCCCCAAGAACCGTACGGATGTTGGTCATGATGAGGTTCAGAACGGATAATTCTAAATTGCTGACTTCATACGCTGCACGCACTGGGTCAATCACTTGAATAAAGCAGACCGCATCAATGGTGACGTTGGCGTTATCGCGGGAGATAACTTCTTGGGATGGAATATCAAGGACTTGTTCCATCATATTGATACGGCGACCAATTTTATCCATAAATGGCACTAAAAGGTGTAAACCCGGCTGTAAAGTGCGGGTATAACGCCCAAAACGTTCAACCGTCCACTGGAAGCCTTGAGGTACCGTTTTTACGCAAGTGGTAACGATAACAACGGCAATAATGACAAGAATAATAACGGGTAACGCACCAGACGTGAGCAAATCCATAGATAATCCTTAACTAGTAAAGTAATGAATAAACTTGGCGACGGAACTTGCTCGCAAGTGCATCAGCTGTTCCCATTGCTGACATGATATCCATCATGGTTTTTTTGATTGCGCCATCCCCTGCGTTTAAGTCTTTGCGTAAGAAGGTGAGCAGCATGTCTAACGCCTCTTCATTGCGATTAACTTCGTGAAGCTTTAACGCCAGTTGAACGGCTAACGTGGTATTTTCTTGATCTTGATTGAATTCTTTTATCAGCAGCTGAATTTCTGGGGTATCCGCAGCTTGCTTGGTTAATTCGATTTGAGCCACTAATCCTTGATAACGGCTGTCTTTATCTTGCATTGGCACAGTGGCTAACAAAGCTTCAGCATCATCAATTAAATGTAAACCAATTTGCACTTCGGCTAGCAAGAGCGTGATATCGCTGTTTTTAGGCGCAAGCTGGTTGGCTTCTTTCAGTAATGGTAGGGCTTCTTGAAGTTTGCCCTCTGCCACTAATTCAGCGGCTTGCGCGGCTTTTAACTCTTCTGGGCTTGGTAATACGCGAGAGAGTATTTGCAGTACAGCATCTTCAGGTTGTGGGCCTTCGAAACCATCAACCGGGCGACCATTTTGCAGTACATAAACCGTCGGAACGCCTTTTAAACCAAACTGGCTGGCGATCATTTGTTCTTCATCACAGTTAACTTTGGCGAGGATAAACAGCCCCGCGTAGTCTTGAGCTATGCGCTCTAACATGCTGGTGAATTCTAAGCTTTGTGGGCTACGTGGTGACCAAAAGTAGAACATGACAGGCACATTCATGGATTGTTCGATGGTCTGGTGTAGGTTGGTCTCGTTAATATCAATAATTTGTGCGTTAGCTAACATAAAGAGTCTCTTTAAAATTCGTTATTAATCATGTCAATGAGATGGGGGCTTAGTTCTGTTTTTTCAATCTTTCTTGCCCTGACCCACGAGAACTTTGTCCATCAGCTTATCGGGTAATACGCGTTTTAGTATACGCACAAAAACCGTTAATAATGTGACAGAGTAGCGTACATGTGGACGTGGACTCTCTAATGCTAAAATCAATTTTTTGACCACATCCTCAGGATATAGCGTAAATTTTGCGGCAATCCCCGGATTCTTAACCGGCTTATCTTGCTGAGTTTGTGCCACATTTTGGGTAAAGGCACTGTGGATGGGACCTGGCTCAATTAAGCTAACGTGGATACCAGAACCTTGTAACTCCAAGCGCAATGCATCTGACCAGGCTTCCAGTGCATATTTACTGGCGGCATAGGCTCCGCGACCGGGCGTTGAAATAATCCCCATTACGGAGCTGGTTTGCACGATGCGACCTTCATGGTGTGGCAGCATGGCGGGAAGCAGCAGGAAGGTCAATTGGTGAACTCCGAAAAAATTACTGGAGAATTGGGATTCCAATTGTTGGCGGCTCACCGTATGTAATGGGCCATATACTCCGAAACCTGCATTATTGAATAATCCGAAAAGTTTCCCATTGCAGAGCGTCAGAACCTGCTGAGCAGCGGCTTCAACACTTGCAGGATCGTCTAAATCTAACGCCACAGTTTCGAATTCAAGTGCTTGTAATCGTTCAATATCAGCCTGTTTTCGACAGGTGGCTATCACGCGATAACCACGCTGTTTTAAAGTTTGTGCAGCGCACAATCCTATGCCACTTGACGCTCCTGTCACTAATACCGTTTTTTGCATAACTTTACCTACTCTGGGCTAAATGTTCGCTATCATATTGGTTCATTATAATTTATTTACCTAACAAATTTATTTAGCTAATAACTTTATTATTGTTAATAAGGTTATTTGGCTAATAACATTATTTTGATAACAAATAGGGCGATAGCTGTTTTTCCATAAAATCTGCAATCGTGGGCTGGGCCTGTTCAGTAGGGTGAATACCATCAGGTTGGATCCATTCTGGCTTGGTGATCACGCTTTCCATAAAAAATGGGATCAGCGGAAGGTGATTTTTTTCAGCCAGCGTTGGGTACACTTTTTCAAAGCTGGATGTGTAGCGTTTACCGTAGTTTGGCGGGATACGGATTTGCATTAAGAGCGGTTTAGCACCATTTTGCTCTATTTGGTCAATAATCTGTTGTAATGTTATACCTAACTGTTCAACAGATAGCCCTTGCAAACCATCATTAGCTCCCAGCTCAATCAGCACCCAATCAGGTTTATGCTGGGCGAGGAGAGTGGGGATACGCTCTAACCCTTGAGAGGCGGTATTACCACTGATACTGCCATTAATAACTAAAATCGGTGGCGACTTTTTTTGCCAACGTTCGGCAAGTAATGTTGCCCAAGCTTGCTCGGCTGGTATTCGATAGCCTGCACTAAGACTATCACCGAGGATCAATAGTTTCGTTGCCGCGAGTGTTTGTCCACTCGCGGTGACTAACAGGAGAAAAACCAATATATGTCGGCGCAAAATATTCTTGAAGTTCATCATCTCATTAAACGTGTTGGTCAAGGTGAACATGAACTGACTATATTGCAAGGAGTTGAGCTAATTGTCGAGTCTGGTCAGACAATCGCCTTAATTGGTGAATCGGGGTCGGGAAAATCCACCTTGTTAGGTATTATCGCTGGATTGGATGACGGCACTAGCGGAATCGTGAAATTGCTTGACCAAGACTTAACAACCATGGACGAAGAAGCGCGGGCGCGGCTACGGGCGCAAAGTGTCGGCTTTGTTTTCCAATCCTTTATGCTTATTCCAACCTTGAATGCGCTTGAAAACGTTCAATTACCTTCATTGCTACGCGGCGAATCCGAAGCCAAAAGTCATCAACAGGCGGTGAGTTTACTGACGGATTTAGGGTTAGGAAATCGCTTAAAGCATATGCCAGCTCAGCTTTCGGGCGGTGAACAGCAGCGTGTGGCATTGGCGCGGGCATTTAATGGCCAGCCTCAAATCTTATTTGCTGACGAACCGACAGGGAACCTAGATCGCCATACGGGAGATAAAATCGCCGATTTGTTATTTGCGATGAATAAAGAGCATGGCACTACGCTGATTTTGGTCACCCATGACAATGAGTTAGCTGCGCGTTGCCAACGTCGACTACGGTTGGTTGACGGGCAATTGAGGGAAGAGTCATGATTTGGCGCTGGTTTTGGCGTGAATGGAAAACGCCATCTCTGTTGATTGTGTGGCTAGCATTAACCTTGGCAGTCGCTTGTGTGCTGGCATTAGGACGGATTAGCGATCGTATTGAAAATAGCATGAGCTATCAGAGCCAAGAGCTACTCGCGGGGGATTTGGTGCTGCGTTCGTCTCATCCGAGCGAGCAAACATGGCTTGCCGCGGGGCAGCAAGCAGGGCTGACGTTGAGCCAGCAAATTTCATTTTCGACCATGGCGTATTCTACTGCTGATGAAGAGGGGCGTCCTCAGTTAGTGTTAGTGAAAGCGGCAGATGCGAGTTATCCGCTATATGGTGACTTAGTGACCGAGCCTGCGGGATTAAAACCCACCAAAGGGCATATTCTTGTCGCCCCGAGATTATTGGAATTACTGAACTTAAAGGTTGGCGAACAGATTGATATCGGCGATGGGACGTTTACGATTTCAGGGACGTTAATTCAGGAACCTGATAGTGGTTTTAACCCATTTCAGATTGCGCCAAGGGTATTGATCTCGATTGAAGATGCGCCATTAACAGGGGCGATTCAAGTTGGAAGCCGCTTAACGTATCGCGATATGTTTGCGGGTTCTCGCCAAGTGATTGATGCATTCAAAGAGAAATATGATGCTCAGTTACGTAGCGATCAGCGCTGGTATACCTTGGATGATGACAGCGGCGCGGTGGGGAAAACCTTTAAGCGTGCTCAGCAATTTTTGCTGTTATCGGTGTTGCTAACACTGTTATTGGCGATTGCGGCGGTGGTGGTGTCGATGACCCATTATTGTCGAAGCCGTCACCAACTGATAGCGGTATTAAAGACCTTGGGGGCTGACCGAAGTGCGCTACGTAAGTGGATTATCGGCCAGTGGTTAGTGATTTTAGTGGCTGCGGCATTATTAGGTTCTTTGCTGGGACTGGCTTTTGAAGGCATTTTAATGCAAATATTGTCGGCAATGTTACCTAAAGCCTTGCCGAGCGCCAGTTTTTGGCCGTGGATTTGGGCGGTGGCAACGTTATTTATTATCGCGATTATTGTGGGGATCCGTCCTTACTACCAATTAATGGGAACCCAGCCTTCTCGAGTGTTACGGGAAGATGCCAAATCACCAATTTGGCCGCTGTATTATTATTTGCCTGTGGTTACGCTAATTGTGGTCGGCGGGTTATTCCTGTTTGCGGGGGTAAACCCACTATTATGGTCAATTTTGCTGGGGATTGTTGTGGTGGCCGTGCTGCTTGCCGTGATCGGTTGGCTAGGACTGTGGTTGCTGAGGAAAATACAGTTTCGCCAGCTAAGTTTGCGTTTATCAGTGAGTCGCTTATTGCGCCAGCCATTACAAACTATCACGCAGATGAGCGCGTTTTCACTGTCATTTATGTTATTGGCGTTGTTGATTTTGGTTCGAGGGGATCTTTTAGATCGCTGGCAACAGCAGCTACCCGCGGATAGCCCGAATTATTTTCTGATCAACATGACTCAGTCTCAGCTTGCCCCCGTAACGCAGCTTTTAAAGCAGTACCAAGTCACACCAACGGAGTTTAATCCGGTTGTGTTAGCGCGTTTATCGGAAATTAATGACCAGTCTGCGATTGAGTGGGCGGATACTCGCGACCCTAATAATAACACTGTTAGACGAGAGCTTAGCTTGACGTGGCAATCAACATTGCCGCCAGCGAACGAGTTAGAGCAAGGGAATTGGCCGCCGAAAGCGGGAGAAGTTTCCATTGAGCAAACCGTCGTTAAAGAGTTGGGACTAAAAATTGGCGATAAATTGACGTTCAATGCGGGCTCGCAGATTTTCACGGCTAAAGTGAGCAGTATTCGTAAAGTGGATTGGGAAAGTTTGCGCCCAAATTTCTACTTTATTTTTGCGGAGGAAACGTTATCGCCAATGCCAGAAACATGGTTGAGTAGCTTCCATTATGATGGTGATGGACAACTGTTAACACAACTGAGTCATCAGTATCCGACAATTAATGTGCTGGATACTGGCGCAATCATCACGCAAATTCAGCAGATTTTACAGCAGGTCAGCCAAGCTTTAGAAGTGATGGTGGTCTTAGTGATTTTCTGTGGCTTATTATTGTTACTCGCACAGATTCAAGTCGGTATGAGCCAACGAGAGCGGGAGTTAGTCGTGTATCGTACCCTTGGTGCGAGCAAAAAACTGATGCGCCGTACTTTATGGAGTGAATTTGCCTTACTCGGTGGAATGGCTGGGCTTGCTGCGGCATTTGGGGCTGAAGTCGCGCTATGGTTACTGCAAACTAAAGTGTTTGATTTCCCGTGGCAGCCAGAATGGCGTTTGTGGGTGCTATTACCGCTCTGTGCTGGGTTCTTGTTATCGGTGTGTGGCGGTTGGCTGGGACTGCGATTACTCGGCACTGGTAACCAACATCGCCGATTATCAAACGGTTAATGGGAAAAAAATAGAATAGCGACTGAGGTGGCTATTCTATTTGAAAATGAAAATCGGATGCTTGAGCTTCGCTGTATAAGTTTTTTAAGTTTAGGTATCCGACATCAAATAAATATTATTTTGTTAGTGCTGCTGGTTAAACGAACTGTCTCTAATCCTTCACAAAACCTTCATTCACCATGGTTATGATTCCGTTATCAATTATTGATGGCATTAAATAGGAAAAATAACAATGGCTCGCCTTACACCAATAACTTTTAAACTGACATCACTTTCTTTATTAATTGGTTTACTCTCATTTAGCACCGCAGGGGTAGCTCAACAAGTTTCGCAAAAACAAGTGCCTGCAACACTCGCTGGACATGCCATTTTATCGGTGGATGCGACAGTACCAACGCCGGAAAATGCACCTTCGGATATGCAACACAGTGGTAAATACACCACAGGAACCCGTGTTGATACACTGGGTAAAGTGGAAGGGAAATCTGATGGGCGTCCAACAGGCAAGTTTGTTCCAATCAAGGGGCAGCCGTTACAAGGTCATTCAGGTATCAAGCGTATGAATGATGGTACCTATTGGGTGCTCACAGATAACGGTTTTGGGAATAAAATGAATTCCCCCGACTCGATGCTGTATTTAACCCAATATGATATTGATTTTAAAACGGGAAAAGCTAACCCGTTGAAAACAATTTTTTTCCACGACCCTAATAAAATTATCCCTTTTCATATTATTAATGAGAGTAGTGAGCAGCGCTACTTAACGGGCAGTGACTTTGATCCAGAAAGTTTTCAGTTTGCAGATGGAGCCTTGTGGGTTGGAGATGAATTTGGACCTTATCTCATCAAAATGGATTTAGATGGCAAAGTGTTGGCGCTATTTGAAACGCAAGTTGAAGGCAAGAAAGTCGTTTCCCCTGACCACTACACACTGACAACGCCGGGCAAACCTACGGATAAAGTGACTTTCCAAGTCAATCGCTCAAAAGGTTTTGAGGGAATGGCATCATCGCCGGATGGATCAAAACTTTATCCAATGTTGGAAGGGGCTTTGTGGCAAGAAGATAAACAAGATTATGAGAATGTGAATGGTAAAAAAGCGGCACGTATTCTTGAGTTTGATGTGAAAAAGCAGGATTGGACTGGACGCAGTTGGTTATATGTTTTTGAAGATAATCAAAATGCGATTGGTGATTTTAACCTAATTGATGATACTCACGGCTTGATTATCGAACGCGATAATGGCGAAGGTACTGCGGATAAAGCGTGCGCTGAAGGCGTAAAAAACAAAGAAAACTGTTTTAGCAATTTAGCCAAATTTAAACGTGTTTATCGTATTGAATTTTCTGATAAAAATGTAGGTGATGCAGTGGATAAACAAGCCTATGTTGACTTAATGAACATCCAAGACCCTAACAAGCTAGCCAGAAAACCGCTAAATGATGGGGTATTTACCTTCCCATTCTTTACGATTGAAAACGTGGATGTGGTGGATAATGAACATATTATCGTCGGTAACGATAATAATTACCCGTTCTCTTCCAGTCGTGAGCCCAATCAAGCAGATGATAATGAATTTATCTTGCTGAGAGTACCAGAGCTATTGAAGTAGTTCTCAGCCGGTTAGACAGGTAAGAAGTAGAACGTGTAAATGGATCCTTGTTTTTCCCTTGGTTTGATATTTGCTCGGGTGACCCCGAGCGTTTTTCTTTTTAGGGATTAATCTTTTTTTACTTCTAAAGCAGGGGGCTTCATCATTAAAGTAAAAAATAGGATCACGATAACCGGAGCGGCAATGGTCAAAAATGCAGGGGTAAAACTGCCTGTAATATCTTTAATTGCACCTGCGATAAATGGCGCTAAACAGGCAATTGTTGAGATTAAATTGACGACGGAGAACAACTCTAAATAAGGCCCGCGACCAAAATAATTAGACAGCAAAACACTGGACGCTAAGAAGGTCATGCCGTAGCCGACACCCACACAAATTACGAACAAAATCAGCCAGAACCATGATGTGGAGATACTCAGTGCCACGACGCCAAGCACCATGATAATTAGGCTACCGATCAATAAACGCTTCGGCTCCAGCCATTCACCCGCAGCGCCCCCTAAGAAGCGCGAAAATGCATTCACAAACGCCATGGTACTCAGCAAAGAAACCGCGATAGTCATGCCAAATCCACGCTCTTCAATGTGTGCCACTGCAAAGCTGTTTACTGTAATGCCGCACCATAAGAAAGAGGTATAAGTCGCGGCAATTAAATAGAATTGCCAAGTGCGTAGTGCGCGGCGAACTGTCCAAACCTCAGCGGTACGATAAATAGGTTTACTCGTATGGCTTACTTGTTTTTGCATCACTTTCTTGGCGTGATCTTGTTCTTTTTTCCCTTCACGTAATGCCAAGATAGTGATGATTGTGACGACACTAAGATAAACTGCACACAATACCCAGTGCATCCGCCAAGAGCCTAATTGATTCGATGCGTAGAAGTAAATCCAAGGACCTGCAACACCGCCTAGCCCACCAATCGTGAAGTACAAGCCAAATGCCAGAGATTGCTTTTCAAATAGGCGAGAAAGTACATAGGTGCCCGGAACGGTCGCTAATAGTGTAAACCCGACGCCAATCAAGGCGGTACCTAAGAAATAGGTGCTGATTGCTTCGGTGGAATAGAGGCTATAAAAGCCAGAGCAGAACACAAGCATGCCTAAAAGCAGCGTAAGACGAACACCAACTTTACGTATCAGCAATGAGGGTAGAAAGCTCGCTAAACCGCAGGTTAAACCGAGTAAAGTAAAACCAAAGCCTGCCTCCGTCCAACTCCATTTTAATTCGCCAATCATGCTCGGTAATACTACGCCTAATGAGGTGAAGGTAGTGGCGGTAGCAAGGAAGTAAACCAGTCCGAGGAGAATAAGAATTGACCATTGGTATAATGGGCTAAATGGTGAGGCTTGTGTTTCTGGCATATGCACTCCAGTGGTGCCCTAGTGAGTTAGTCATCACTCACAAGTAATCACTATAAAAGTAGGGCAAAAATAGCACAATGCCCGAAATATCACTTTCGGGCACGAATAGCGCTATTTTCCCTATTTTTGGCGAGAGTACCAGCCTAATTTTGTTTTTGCCCACTCAATGCCACTTTTATACTCATTTGGCAGCATTGGGATCAAACTATCGAGGGTATTTTCGAGTTGATGAACATCGCTATGAGTCAGATTTAAGTGACCCACTTTACGTACTGGGCGCACTTCTTTCTCATACCAATGTAAATGGACTAAAGGTAAATTTAACCATTCTTGATTAACATCAGTCCCAATTAAATTGACCATCACCGCAGGGCTGAAAACTTCAGGCGTCGGCATCGGTAAATTTAAAATTGCGCGTAAGTGGAGTTCAAATTGGCTAATGGAAGCGCCGTTTTGAGTCCAATGTCCACTATTGTGAACGCGAGGGGCGATTTCGTTGATCAGCAGTTTATCGCCAACGACAAAACACTCCATTGCCATCACACCGACATACCCTAACTCATCCATCACGGCACTGAGCATCGCCTGTGCTTGTTGTTGCTGGACTGGGTTTGCATCAGGGAAAGCCACGCTGGTACGTAAAATCCCTTCTTGGTGAAGATTATGGGTGATTGGGTAGAATACGGATTCACCAGATTGGCTACGGGCACCAATTACGGAGACTTCAGCATCAAATGGGATCCCTTGCTCAACGATGCATTCACCGTAAATTTCCGCAGGGAGCGCTTGTTCATCACCAGGGCGAACACGCCATTGACCACGGCCGTCGTAGCCACCTGTTCTGCGTTTCACTATCAAAAAATCACCCAGAGTGGCGAATAACTCTGGCCATTGGTCTGGAGATTCTAATCGTGCCCAAGGTGCTGTGGATAAACTTAACGAGTCGAACAGGCTTTTTTGTGGGAAGCGGTCAGCTAACCGTGGAAAAATATCACGGTTAATAAACGCATTATGACGCGCTAACTCTTTGGTTAATGGGGTTTCTGGCCAGCGTTCAATTTCAGCGGTGATCACACTTTGCTGATAAGGAACAGCTTCAGGCTCCGCATCTAATCCAACAGGAAAGACAGAAATACCCAGTGGTTCGCCAGCTTGGCGTAGCATGCGACCTAATTGACCGTTACCAAGGACACAAACCGGTTTCATTACACTTCCCTCGGATCTGGGTTATTTAATACGTCGTTGGTTTGTGTTTCACGCCATGCGGATAAGCGGTTGAATAGCTCACTATCATGAGTGGCTAAAATTTGTGCGGCTAGCAGCGCAGCGTTAGCAGAACCTGCTTTACCAATGGCGAGTGTGCCAACGGGAATGCCTTTTGGCATTTGAACGATAGAATACAGGCTATCGACACCACTTAATGCAGCGCTTTGTACAGGGACTCCAAGGACAGGAACCAGTGTTTTTGCGGCTAACATTCCTGGTAAATGGGCAGCACCACCGGCACCAGCGATTATCACATCAAAACCATTCTGTTTGGCATTTTCAGCAAAGGAAAACAGTTTGTCTGGCGTGCGGTGTGCGGAAACAATCTCAACATGGAAAGGCAGTTGCAGTTCGGTCAGCACGTCAGCGGCATGCTGCATGGTTGTCCAATCACTTTTAGAACCCATAACAATGGCGATTTTTGCCGCAGATTGAGCAGGAACTTGGGCTGTCATTTGGTGTGATCCCTGTATTGAAAAATATCACCCTAAGGGTGGGAATGTGAATTGCCCCGATCATATCACGGTAATTGGGCAAGGAAAACGTTTGCGTGATTATAAAACAAGCAAACAGTCGTATTGACGACTAACAATTTAGCCGTGTGACTTTATCAAGATAGGGATGTTAAAAAGGAAAGAAAATAAGCTCAATACCGTTTTCGTTGATCACAAAGGCGGAGCCTTCGCTGTGCCATGCGCCTAAGACTCCACGAAAATGAAGTTGACCACTGAGATTAATCTCGTGGATAGCAGGGCGATGAGTGTGTCCGTGGATCATCCATTGTGCTTGATGTCGGTTTAAGGCATCAATCACTGCGTCAGAATTGACGTCCATAATAGCTTCGGATTTCATACTGCTGGCATATTGGCTATTGCGACGCATTTTTTGTGCAATGCGGCGGCGAATAAAGAGCGGTAGAAGTAAAAATATCCGCTGGATCCAAGGTGTATGGACTTTTTTACGGTAGTTCTGATAAGCGGCATCGTCGGTGCATAACGTATCACCGTGCATAATTAAAATACGCTTACCATAAAGTTCAAGTAAGGTTTCTTGGGGCAAAATTGTCATGCCACACTGTTTTGCATAACGTTGACCCAATAAAAAATCGCGATTGCCATGAATGAAATAGCAAGGAATACCACGTTCACTCAGCTGTTTTAGGGCTTGAGCCACTTGCTGATGCAAAGGGGTATTATCATCGTCGCCAATCCAATAATTGAAAAAATCACCGAGGATATACAGGCTGTCAGCGTGGATGGCTTGTTGTTCAATAAATGTCAGAAAACCGGCGGTGATCGCCGGTTCATCTTCACTTAAATGCAAATCTGCAATGATATAAGTGGACATAAATTCAGGGATTACTCGCTGACAGTCACTTTTTCAATCACAACATCTTCGCGAGGTACGTCTTGGTGATGTCCACTGCGACCAGTAGAAACACCTTTGATTTTGTCAACTACGTCCATGCCTTCAACCACTTCAGCAAATACGCAGTAACCCCAACCATCTGGGCGCTCTGAACGGAAGTTTAAGAAGTCATTATCAGCGACGTTGATGAAGAATTGTGCTGTTGCTGAGTGTGGATCGTTAGTACGAGCCATTGCTAATGTACCACGACTGTTTTTCAGTCCGTTATTAGCTTCGTTTTTGATAGTCGCTTTAGTGTCTTTTTGGTTCATGCCCGGCTCAAAACCACCGCCTTGGATCATGAAGCCGTTAATAACACGGTGGAAAATGGTATTATTGTAGAAACCTTCACGGCAGTAGGCTAAAAAGTTTTCGACAGTCACTGGTGCTTTGTCTGCGAAAGTTTTGATAACGATGTCACCGTGATTGGTATGAAATGTAACCATAATAGCTATCCTGAATAATTGTTTTTTATGCGCTAACTTGCGAAAGCGTTGAGATCAGCAAGTTTATATCACAGATAAAACCTGACTTGAAGCGACAGTGTGTTTGCAAAATAGGTTATCCCATAACAGTGACCTAATAATTAAGGCGATAAAGTCAGGCGCTAACCTTGCTTTCTTCGGGTGATCGCGATTCAATACCGTGCTATTTTCGTAAGGTTGAATCTGGATATTTTACCCTCAACATCGCGATAATCTGATGTATGATAGGTATACACGTACTAATAAAATGGAAATAAATCGATGCTACAAATTTTCAATACACTGACTCGCCAAAAAGAAGAATTTAAACCCATCCATGCTGGAAAGATTGGGATGTACGTGTGTGGCATCACCATTTACGATTTGTGTCATATTGGTCACGGTCGTACCTTTGTGGCTTTCGATGCAATTAGCCGCTATTTACGCTATTTAGGCTATGACTTGAATTATGTGCGTAACGTGACTGATATTGATGACAAAATCATTAAACGTGCCGCTGAAAATAATGAAAGCGTGGAAGAGTTAACGACGCGCATGTTAGCGGAAATGCACAAAGATTTTGATGCATTAAATATCCTACGTCCAGACAGCGAACCGCGTGCCACTCGCCATATTCATGAAATTATTGAGCTAACTGAAAGCTTGATAGAGCGTAAGCATGCTTACGTCGCAGAGAATGGCGATGTAATGTTTGAAGTTAAAACTGATCCAAACTATGGGCTGTTATCTCGTCAAGACTTAGACCAGCTCCAAGCAGGTGCCCGTGTTGAAGTGGCTGATGTAAAACGTAATCCAATGGATTTCGTTTTATGGAAAATGTCCAAAGAGGGTGAACCAAGCTGGGAATCACCGTGGGGATTAGGTCGCCCAGGTTGGCATATCGAATGTTCGGCAATGAACAGTAAATCATTAGGCAACCATTTTGATATTCATGGCGGCGGTTCAGATTTAATGTTCCCGCATCATGAAAATGAAATTGCGCAATCTACTTGTGCCCATGATGGCCCATACGTTAATTACTGGATGCATTCTGGCATGGTGATGGTTGACAGAGAGAAAATGTCTAAATCTCTCAATAACTTCTTCACTATTCGTGATGTTTTAGAATATTACGATGCGGAAACAGTACGTTACTTCCTGCTTTCAGGCCATTATCGTAGCCAACTTAACTATACTGAAGAGAACTTAAAGCAGGCTCGCACCGCGTTAGAGCGTCTGTATACCGCGCTGCGTGGCACAGATAAATCGGCAGTACCAGCAGGCGGTGAAACGTATAAGAGCCGTTTCTGCGAAGCGATGAATGACGACTTCAATACACCAGAAGCTTATTCGGCATTGTTTGATATGGCGCGTGAATTAAACCGCCTGAAAACTGAAAATATGGATGCGGCAAACGGCATGGCGGCTCAATTACGTGAGCTGGCAAAAGTGCTGGGGCTGTTAGAGCAAGATCCTGAAACCTTCCTGCAAGGTGGTGCACAAGGCGAAGATGATGCAGAAGTCGCAAAAATCGAAGCGCTAATTAAACAGCGTAACGATGCGCGTCAAAGTAAGGATTGGGCGCTGGCGGATCAGGCGCGTGATGCTTTAACGTCAATGGGGATTGTGTTAGAGGACTCGTCTGCTGGCACGACGTGGCGTCGCAAGTAATCTTCTTCATATTTCGCGCTGTGGCGTTGTTGGCGTCACTCGGCTACTCGGGTCACATACTGATGTATGCTCCCCGAGATATCCTTGCTAGCCGCCTAGCCACAACACGAACTATTTAGAATATTGTCCTTTATCGTTTTTCACGTAACACCTGTTTGCCTACAATTCGAATAATTTAGAGAATTGAGCTTAACTAGCTTAATCAGCTTAACAAATAAGAATAAAACCCACTAAAAATAATCAATTTTTGGTGGGTTTTTTTATGGATGCAGCGGCTAAATTTGCAAGCGTAGGGTGGGGCGGTTGTCGATACTGTTCAATGAAATGTTAACAATGGAATTTAACATTGGGTCACCGAAACGGTGAATTCACTCACAATGAAAACATAGATAAGGATAAATATGTTTCCAATAAACGCTAATCGACTAACCGTATCTCAATCGACAGAATTTCCAGTATCATCAAATACAAGCCATCTCCCTGAACGTATTAAGTCTATCCAAAATATCTCCGAACTTAGCCCTCATTTGGCTGAAACAACACCCGTCAGAAGAAATAGACCAAAGTTAAAATTAAATATAGAAGCCGCTACTCAAGCTACGGCATTCGATAAATTGACTGAAAAAACGCAGTTATTGATGAATGAAAAAAAAATTGAATACGACACTGAGGATAAAGGACAGCGATATCCCAATATAGGTAGTGCGAAACACACGCAGATATCAGTACAGATCGCCGATAAATCCGTTGTACCTCTTGCTGCAAATCGACTACAAATTAATGGGAAAAAGTTAGTCATTCGCTGCCAATATCCCAAAGATAATGCTCAAGCCATTGAGAATCATCTATCTATGCTCATGGCAAACAAGACACCAATATTGGTTGTTTTAGCATCAAAGCAAGAGATTCACGGCTCTCTTTTTCAAAAGGAAAAGCTTCCACCTTACTTTATGAGTAATCAAAAATATGGCGCTATTGAAGTTACCGCTAAACGAGAAAAAAATGACTATAAAGTGGAGCCTAAACAAGCAAATACAGGAGGGAAACCGTTGGAATTTAGCCAATATAGAATGGATATTGTTAATGGCTATAAAAAGCATTCACTCCCTGTGATCCACGTGACTAATTGGGATGATGGTGGGACGGTGGCAATTGAAGAATTAATTAAATTAAACCGGATCATAGGGATCATTAATGAAGGTAGCTTATTTAAACTCTATAAAAATAAAGGGGTAGACATCGAAGGAAGAAATAAACCCCTTCCCGTTATTCATTGTAAAGCTGGAATTGGGCGTGCAGGTGTTTTAGCCGCTGCGATGCAGCTAACTAAAAAAGATAATACATTGAAAGTTGATGATATTGTGCTTGGACTTCGAACATCAGGTAATGCGGATATGGTGCAAACAGAGAAGCAATATAATACGTTGCTCGATTTGCAGCGGTTTCTTGATGCGACGCGAAAAACCTCATCGTAATTAAAGGAGAGGTAAGCTGATAATAGCCTCAGCTTACCTAGGCTAACTTATTCTTGAACCTGAATTTGTTCGCTTCCCATAGAAACGACTTTGCCTGCGACAATTTTGCAGCGTTTGCGCGTTTCAACAACGCCATCAACTTGCACTAAGCCATCAGCAATCATTGATTTTGCCATCGCTCCACTTTCTGCCCAACCTTCAATTTTTAGCAGGTCGCATAGCTCGATATGGGGATGACCATCAAGATGAAAAATATCCATTGTGACTCCAAATTACATTAAATATCGTGGTACTCTTCGCACGCCTGTAGCGTGTTTTGAATCAGTGTCGCCACGGTCATTGGCCCAACACCGCCCGGTACTGGCGTGATCCATGCAGCGCGTTTTGACGCTTCATCGAAATCAACATCTCCAGTCACTTTGCCATTTTCTAAGCGGTTAATACCCACATCGATAACGATAGCGCCCGGTTTGATCCATTCGCCCGGTATAAAGTTAGGTTTACCGACAGCTACGACCAGTAAATCCGCATTACGGACATGCTGTTCGAGATCTTTGGTAAAGCGATGAGTGACGGTGGTGGTGCAGCCTGCTAATAATAATTCAAGGCTCATCGGACGACCAACAATATTTGATGCGCCAATAATAACGGCATTTAAACCGTAGGTATTAATGTCATAACGCTCAAGTAAGGTCACAATCCCTCTTGGGGTACAAGGACGCAGGCGAGGCGCACGTTGGCATAAGCGACCAACATTATAAGGGTGGAACCCATCGACATCTTTATCGGGATGAATGCGTTCAATCACTTTGACGTTATCAATGCCAGCAGGTAATGGTAACTGAACTAAGATACCATCAATTTCATTATCTTGGTTAAGGTCATCAATCAGCTTGAGCAGTTCAGCTTCAGTTGTCGTGTCTGGTAAATCATAGGAGCGAGAAATAAAGCCAACTTCTTCGCAAGCACGTCGCTTACTGCCAACATAAATTTGAGATGCGGGGTTAGCGCCTACGAGAATAACGGCAAGCCCGGGAGCTCGTTTACCATTGGCAATACGAGTTTGTACTTTTTGAGCAACTTCCTGTCTAATTGCTTGCGCAATCGTTTTCCCATCAATAATTTTTGCTAACATCTGTAACTTAATCCATATATGAGACACGGGGGATGCCTCTATTTTGTCAGAACTTACCCATAATGTCAGGTCTATCTGATAGATAAAGTGGGCATATCGTTATTTAAGTAGTGAAAAGCCATTGACTCGGCGCTCAGCAACCGTATAATTCAACGCCATCAGCCAGATAGGCTGCCTGCGCATACAATGCGCCCTTAGCTCAGTTGGATAGAGCAACGGCCTTCTAAGCCGTAGGTCACAGGTTCGAATCCTGTAGGGCGTACCATTCCCAAGTAAGCGCGTATCAATAGACATCAAAGGATGTCTTTTTTTATGCCTGAAATTCATAGCAAACCAGTAGAACAACCCACCAGAATCAATATATTGAGTGATTATTTCACCTTGGAATTCTTTTTGCTGTCAGAATAAAAAATAACCACCTTACTACCGGGGACGTCATTACGGCGGCCGAACATGGCATTCTGCCGGGTTAACGTCTTTTCCCTGAAAGTATTAACTAATAGGTTTCTATTTCTTTTATTACCTTTCCAATAACCAACGTTTTTTTGATAAGTTCAATTCAACAAGTCCATTCAATTATAAAAACATCTAGCCAGTTTAGGTGTATTCATTTTACGTGTTTTTTCTTGTTGATACATTAATATTTCTAAGCTATTTTTGGAGGAATCCATTAAGATAAAATTTAATAATGAATTTAAATAATTTTTATTTTAATAGAACTTGGTTTTTTATATTTTAACCATTCAGTTTTTAATCCCTGATCCTTATAAGTTATAAAATTATTAAATTTAAATTAAATACTATGATTAAAAACACGAAATAAAGGTGAAGTAGTGGATTTAATAATTATTTACATATTTATTTAACTGTTGCTAGGATTATTCTTATATATGGCTATAATGAATTCAGTTTTTTGTTTTTCTTGAGAATTGTTTTCAACCCTTAATTTGGGTTTTTTGTATGTATTACACTTTTGTGCTGTTTTATTGTTTTTTTATGATTTTCTTGATATTCCAATATCGATTATCTTTTTTTGATTTGTTTTTATCTTTATCTTCGCGAATTAATTGTAATGTAGTGGTTGTTATTTCTCATTAATTAACGATTTTGTTTTTATATATTGGTTCTTATTGTAAATTATTGTGTCTATTTCACATGTATATCGTGTTATGCGTGTCTTATTTCATTTAAAGAAATATCTTCGATTGTTTATTTGGATATTTTTGGATGCTCATAAATTGTTGATTTATATATTTTAATTGTTTACTCATATTTGATTATTTATTGATTTAAATGAATTAATGTTTATGATTGATAGCCTGCGTATATCAAATAGCTCTTTTTCGATCGAAAAAAACAATTTTTAACTACAGTTTTAATTCTATAACTTAATAACAGCTGAAGAGTATTTTCCTATATTGAAAATATAAAAAAATAATCAGCGAAATATGATCTGAGAGGTTTGAAATGCGAGATTATGAACCATTATCAAATAATATTGGCAGGATGTTAAAAGACTACCGTAGGCGCACAGGATTAACCGGAAGTGAATTGGCGAAGCGTATTAATGTTAGCCAGCAGCAAATATCTCGGTATGAAAACGGCGTGAATAATATATCATTTGACAAGCTCATCATACTATTTAATGCACTTGAGATGAGTAGCAGAGATATTGATGTTTTCTTCGAAAAAATGAAGTATCTGTTTGATTCTAGTGTATACAAACACTCGAAAATAGAGTGATGGGCTCTTGTTTTTTAAAATCATTCAAATTTAATTAAATTGTTTTAGGCAATTTAATTAAATTCGGTCGTTTTAATTATGGTGTCATGAAGTCTGTATTTTTTTCTATCAAGATGTACTTAATAAATAAACATAAGGAAATATTATGAAAGTTAAATCACTAGCACTTGTTGTTATTTCAGCTTTATCTTTAGGTTCAGTCGCTGCAATGGCTGCAACAACAACCGTAAATGGCGGTCAGGTACACTTTAAAGGTGAGCTAGTGAATGCAGCGTGTGCTGTTGATGCTGGTTCTGTGGAGCAAACTGTTCGTTTAGGTCAAGTTCGTACTGCTAAATTAGCTAAATTGGGCGATACCAGTGGTTCTGTTGGCTTCAACATCCAATTAAACGACTGTGATACTACAGTTGCTACTTCTGCAAAAGTTGCCTTTACCGGTGTTGCTGCAAATGCAACTAACCCAACTGTTTTATCTGTTGCTTCTTCAGCTTCAGGTGCAGCTACTAACGTTGGTATTCAAATTTTAGATGGTAAGAGCGCACCTCTGGGTCTGGATGGTGCAACATTCAGTAACCCTATCACTCTGAATGACGGTGCAAACGTTCTGCCATTCCAAGCTCGTTACTTCGCACTGGGTGCAACAACTGCTGGTGTTGCTAACGCAGATGCAACCTTCGCAGTTCAATACGAGTAATCATTAAAAAGGATTAGGGATATCCCATTTGATAAGCCAAGGATGGCTTTTATTCACGAACCAAAAGGTGGAAGTTTATGAGAGAGCTGCTGGCAGTTTCACTCCTTCTGTTTTCTCCATTTTTGCAAGCTGGAAATAAATGGAAAGTCCAACTTCCTGGTGGCGGGATGCGCTTTCAAGGAGAGTTAATCGCAGAAGGCTGCACTGTTGAAACTTCAGACCGTAATTTAGTCGTGAATATGGGGCAAGTGCGCACCAATGCATTCAAGGCTCCAGGTCAAGATTCAGCACCGACTGCGTTTGATCTTCACCTTCGAGAGTGTAGCAATGCAGTCAGCGAGTATGTATCCATAACCTTCAATGGTGTGGCTAATGAAAGGAACCCAGATATTTTTTCCATCGGTGATGGGCCTAACACTGCAAGAGGTGTAGGAGTAGCCATTTTTGATTCAAAAAATACCTTAATTCCGGTGAATAGTGCCCCACGTAAAATGGCTAATCTGCGTGATGGGGATATGACATTGCATTTTGTTGCTAAGTATCGCTCGACAAGCGAGAGCATCATGGGCGGAAAAGCGAATGCACAAGCACTATTCTCACTGACTTATGAATAAAAATACCGAAAAAGACAGTGACATATTCATTTAAATTTTTAGTAAAAAAGGACAGATGTAAACATGAAAGCTAGAAAAACATATAAGTTCATTACCGCCTTATTACTTTTACTCTGTTCGACCGTATCCACTCAGGTTTATGCGGGTGTTGCATTAGGTGCAACGCGAGTGATTTATCCTGCGGATCAAAAGCAGGTTCAACTTGCTGTGACCAATAATGATGAAAAGGGCGTTTTTCTGATCCAATCGTGGGTTGAAAATGCCAATGGCCAAAAAGATAGCCAATTTGCAATTACACCGCCCCTTTTCACGATGAAAGGTGTTAAAGAAAATACACTGCGCATTATTGATGCGACCAATAACCAACTGCCGAAAGACAGAGAAACGCTGTTTTGGCTGAATGTGAAAGCGATTCCCGCAATGGATAAAGCGAACATGAGCGAGAACACGTTGCAGTTAGCGATTATTAGCCGCATTAAACTGTATTACCGTCCAACAGGTCTCTCCATTGCACCGGATAAAGTGGCTGAAGAATTACGCTTTAAGCGCCAAGGTAGCTCACTGATTGTGGTTAACCCAACACCTTATTTTGCCACAGTCACAGATTTAAAAATCGGTGTAGCGAAATTGGATAACGTGCTTGTTCCTCCATTTGGTGATGCGTCAGTGAATGTTCCTTCCAATGGAAATGGTGCCATTAGCTATCAAACCATTAATGATTACGGCGCACTAACGCCGAAAATGACAGGAAAAATGCAGTAAAAACTTACGTTTTTATTTCTCGAAAATAATTAAACATCATTCCAACTTGGAAAGTTTGCTGAGCAACATTGTTGAGCGGAGGGAACATGTCACATCTGACATCTGAAAAAGGGCTATTAATTTCAAAAAAAGGATCATTTTTGGGATGCAGATTCGAACGTCATTTTCCTTTGGTTCCGCTGGCATTCTTGATAGGCGCATGCCTTTATCCAACATGGGCGACGGCAGAGTTATATTTTAACCCTCGTTTCTTAGCGGATGATCCTTCGGCAGTCGCAGATTTATCTGCGTTTGAACAAGGGCAAGAAGTTCCTGAAGGGACTTATCGTGTTGATGTCTATCTTAATGATGGTTATTTACTCACCCGGGATGTGAACTTTGTTCTGGATAAAAATGATAAACAGCTATCCCCTTGTTTAACGCCTAATGAATTGGCCAAGATGGGGATCAATACATTAGCGCTGCCAGAATTACAGACGAAACCCAAAGATACCTGTGAACCATTATCATCCACCGTGAAGGATTCAACGGCGAGATTTGATGTGGGTTTGCAACGGTTATATATCACTGTTCCACAACTGTTTATGAAAGACAAAGCACGAGGCTTTATTCCACCGGAGCTTTGGGATTCAGGGATCACGGCAGGCATTTTAAACTATAGCCTGACGGGAAGTAGTGCACGTAACCAAGACGGAAAGAACAGTAGCTATAACTATTTGAATCTACAAAGTGGTTTAAATTTTGGCGCGTGGCGCTTACGGGATAACTCCACATGGAGCCACAGCACAGGTACGGCGAATAGCGAAACTCGCTGGGAACATATCAATACCTATTTAGAGCGCGGTATCAATGTGATCCGCTCTCGTTTAACGCTGGGTGATAGCTACACACCGGGAGAAATTTTTGACAGCGTTAACTTCCGAGGCGTTCAATTAGCCTCGGATGACAATATGCTGCCTGAAAGTCAAAAAGGATTTGCGCCCGTGATCCGAGGGATCGCTCGTGGTACAGCGGATGTCTCTGTTAAACAAAATGGTTATGAGATCTATCGCAACACATTCCCACCGGGACCATTTGTGATTAACGATCTCTATTCTGCGGGAAATAGCGGTGATTTGCATGTGACGATCACTGAAGTTGATGGATCCGTACAGAGCTTTACCGTGCCATATTCATCCGTTCCGCTGCTACAACGTGAGGGGCATACTCAATATGCCGTCACTGTAGGGGATTACCGTTCGGGAAGCGGCAATCAGGAAAAACCGACATTCTTACAAACTACGTTACTGCACGGTTTGTCATATGGTTGGACGCTCTATGGCGGAACTCAGTTAGCCAATCGCTACCAAGCTTTTAACGCAGGGGTAGGTAAAAACATCGGTATCTTTGGGGCGTTATCTATCGATATTACCCATGCAAATGCCAAATTACCGGATGACAGTAACCATCAAGGGCAGTCAATTCGTTTCTTATATAACAAGTCCCTGAATGAAACTGGCACGATTATTCAGCTGGCGGGTTATCGGTATTCAACAAAGGGTTACTACTCATTTGCGGATACGACCTACAAGCGGATGTCAGGGTATAACCTTGCGACGCAAGACGGCATTATCCAAGTGACACCTAAGTTTTCTGACTATTACAACTTAGCCTATAACAAGCGCGAAAAAATTCAGTTAACCCTAACTCAGCAGTTGGGTGAGCAATCCACTATGTATGTGACGGGTAGTCATGAAACATATTGGAATACCAGTAAAGCGGATAAGCAATTACAGGTAGGGATTAACACGCTGATTAAAGGGATTAGTTGGGGATTAAGTTACAGTCTGTCCAAAAACTCATGGCAGGATGGCAATGACCAAATGCTGGCATTGAACGTCAACATTCCCTTTAGCCATTGGTTACGTTCGGACAGTCAGTCTATCTGGCGTAATGCCAGCGCAAGTTACAACGTTTCTCACGATCTCAAAGGTCGCGTGAACAACACGGCCGGTTTATACGGAACGTTATTGGAAGACAATAACTTAAGTTATAGCGTTCAAGCTGGGTATGCAGGCGGTGGGCAAGGTAACTCTTCGGGGACAGGCTATACGTCACTGAACTATCGCGGGGCTTATGGAAATGCCAACGTCGGTTATAGCTATGCCGATAATATTCGCCAAGTTTACTACGGTGTGAGTGGAGGGGTCTTAGCCCATGAAAATGGATTAACACTGAGTCAGCCGATGAACGATACCGTGGTATTAGTGAAAGCGCCGGGTGCGGGGCATGTGAAAGTTGAAAACCAAACTGGGGTTGAGACTGACTGGCGGGGCTATGCGGTTTTACCTTATGCCACTGAATATCGTGAAAACCGTATTGCTTTGAATACCAATACGTTAGCGAACAACGTGGATCTGGATGATCCGGTCATGAATGTGGTGCCAACTCGTGGCGCTGTAGTTCGCGCTGATTTCCAACCGAAAGTTGGGATCAAAGTTCTGATGACGTTAACTCGCCATGGAAAACCGGTGCCATTCGGTTCAGTTGTCTCTTCTGGCGAAAATAGTGGTGGCAATATTGTGGCGGAAGATGGGCAAGTTTACTTAACAGGGCTGCCGTTAACCGGACAATTAATCGCACGTTGGGGGGATGGGGCAGATGCTCAGTGTAAGGTCAATTACACACTGCCAGCAGAAAGCCAATATGAAATCCTCAGCAAGTATAGTGCCGAGTGCCTCTAAGGAGCCAATAGTGTTTGATAAATCCAATATTTTCTTTGCCTCAATGCTGACTTCTTTGTGCTTATGTTCCAATGCATTGGCGGCGGATAGCACCATTAACATTACAGGCAATGTGCGAGATAACACTTGTGCTGTGGCTCCCGGTTCACAAAACCAAGTGGTAGATTTGCTACTGAATGCGGTGAAACAGTTGCACTCAGTGGGGGAAGTGACACCGACGGTGCCGTTTCGTATTGAGCTAACACCCTGCGGTTCTGCGGTAACAGCAGTCAAAGTCGGGTTTGTCGGTATTGCAGACTCGAATAACAAAACCTTACTGGCATTAGAACCTGGTAGCGCAAATGCGACAGGGGCAGGTATTCAGATTTTAGACAGTGCTAAAGATCCATTAGTCCTCAATGCGGACTCGAATAATATTGCATGGACGCCTTTAGTGGCAGGAAAAGCCAATACGCTCAATTTCAATGCACGTTTAATGGCGTCAAAACTGCCCGTTACGGCAGGGCATATTCGAGCAACCGCCACATTTACGCTCGAATTTCAGTAAATAGAGGATGCGATGAATGACGTATAAATCAACAATGATGACAGCTTTAATTTTGGGACTGTTATCTTCATCAATAACCTCCACACATGCGGCTGACGTAACAGTGACGGTCAATGGGAGCGTTGTTGCGAAGCCTTGTACGGTATCAACCAAGACGGCCAATGTGGATTTGGGAGACCTTTACACGTTCAATTTGACCTCACCGGGATCGGCATCGGATTGGCATACTGTGTCGCTGGATTTGACCAATTGCCCTGTTGGCACATCGGTGGTCATGGCGACTTTTAAAGGTGTCGCTGATTCGGTGGGATACTACAAAAACCAAGGTACGGCAGGCAATATCCAGCTGCAACTTCAAGATTCATCGGGTAATAATTTAAATAACGGCGCACAAAAACGCGTGCCAGTCAGCGATGCTACGCTTTCAACCAGTTTTCCTTTACAGGTAAGGGCAATATCGGTGAGAGGAGGGGCGACACAAGGCTCCATCCAAGCGGCAATTGATGTTACCTACACGTATCTGTGAGCAAAATTATGAATATAAAACAGCTAGTTAAGTTAATCTTTGTTAACGCATTTATCTATTTTGTCGGGGTTTCTTCGGCATTTGCTTTTACCTGTTACGACTCAACAGGAAACGTTTTAAGCTATACGCAAAGCCCTGTAACAGCCAATGCGTATGTTAACTTGCAGCCAAGTGTTCAATCAGGTCAAAACTTAGTGGTCGATTTGTCGAGTTCGATATTTTGTAAGAACGATGACCCAACAGCGCGACGTGACCAAGTAAACATGATCCGAGGTTCCGCTTATGGTGGGGTATTAAATAACTTTCGGGGCTCATTACGGTATTATGGCTCAAGCTATACGTTCCCTTTGACTAACCCAACTCACCAGCAAGATTTTCCATCGGGCAATTACACAGCATGGAATACCCAATTGTATTTAACCCCCATATCTGCGGCGGGTGGTGTAGTGGTTAACCGAGGAACCCACTTTGCAACATTGGTAATGTACCAAGTTGGTTCTAACATCGTGGGGGGCGGTAACGTCAATACATCGACCTTTACATGGAATTTGTATGCCAACAATGATGTTGTGGTACCTATTGGTGGCTGTGATGTTTCTTCGCGTAATGTGGTAGTCAATTTACCGGAATATCCGGGAAGTGCTCAACCGGTACCCTTATCTATCTATTGCGCTTCGAGCCAAAATATCTCCTATTATTTAACAGGTACAACGGATACGAGCAGCAATATTTTTGCTAATACCCTATCCGGTGCTAATGCTGCAAAAGGGGTAGGGATCCAAATGGTTCGCAATGGTAATGCAATTCCAGCAAACCAAAACGTCCAGTTAGGTCGAGTAGGAACTTCGTCGACGAGTTTAGGGCTAAGTGCGCGATATTCAAGAACTCAAGGTCAGGTGACCGCAGGGAAAGTGCAGTCGGTGATTGGCGTGACATTTATGTATGATTAGTGAATGAATTAGACAGATGAAAAGGCTCAAGGAGGAATATCTTGAGCCTTTTTGCGTTAAATAAATATTCAATATACCCAGCGGAAATCCTATTGATCCGTATGTAATAGGGGCAGTGGATTTTTTATCATTGGCCCATCAATGAGAACTTAATCCATTAATATTATTGTAGAATATAGTCATCATTATCGTTTTGGTAATCTTGGCTTTTATTCTACAAACCCTGAGTGCAGACCACCCGCAAAAAATCCTTCACGAAAGAATAAATGCCAAATAATAAATTATAAATAAATTTTAATAGTCATTAATGCGTATTATTAACCGATGAAAATAATTTGCAAACGAGATTGGTTATCAATATACTTTTTTCGACCTGTTAAAAATACTCAATATACTAGTTCAAGCGTCACTTCACCTTGGAGAAGATAGCAACATGTTGAAAAAACTGTATTTTTTACGTAATAAAATGCGTTTAATTACGTTGGCCTCATCACTTATTGTTACCTGCGCACTGCCTGCCATGGCAAAAGATTCCTTAACGTTATACACCACTCGTGAACCGGGACTGATTCAGCCACTGCTGGATGCCTTTACCAAAGAAACGGCTATTGATGTCAACACTGTCTATGTCAAAGACGGCATGTTAGAGCGCGTCAAAGCGGAAGGTAAAAACTCCCCTGCGGATTTATTAATGACGGTGGACGCGGGTAACCTCATCGATTTAGTCGAAGCAGGTGTTACGCAGCCTGTGGATTCAAAAGTATTAACTGATGCTATTCCTGCTTCATTACGCGATAAAGATAACCAATGGTTTGGTTTATCGATGCGCGCTCGAGTGCTGTATGCGGAAAAAGATTTACCGTTAACTAGCATCACGTATGAAGATTTAGCTGACCCTAAATGGAAAGACAAAATTTGTATCCGCGCAGGTCAGCACCCGTATAACACAGCGTTGGTGGCGGCAATGATTGCCCACGACGGTGAAGCGAAAACGGAAGCGTGGTTACGTGGCGTGAAAGCCAACTTAGCACGTAAAGCAACGGGCGGTGATCGCGATGTCGCTCGTGATATTCTTGGTGGTATCTGCGATGTTGGTTTAGCTAACTCTTATTATGTGGGTCATATGAAAAATGCCAAAGAAGGCACTGACGCACGTAAATGGGGGGATGCTATCAAAGTGGTTCAGCCAACCTTTACTCACGGTGGAACACACGTCAACATTACTGGCGCAGCCGTTGCGCGTCATGCTCCCCATAAAGCAGAAGCGGTTAAGTTGATGGAATATCTGGTTTCTGTTCCTGCTCAGCAACTGTACGCGCAAGCAAACTATGAATACCCAATTCGCAAAGGCGTTCCACTGGATGCCACTATCAATAACGCGATTGGGGAAATCAATGTGGATACCCTTCCACTTACCGAAATTGTGAAATACCGTAAACAAGCGAGTCAGTTGGTAGATAAAGTTGGATTCGATCAATAAAACTGGCTTAACCTCTACGCGCGGGGCTTTCGGGTTACCGCGTGTTGGTTTCTCGCCATTAACTCTTTCTGTGGTGGTCATTACGCTTGGCGTTCTGACCCCTTTGTTGTTTTTATTAGGTCTGGCTGCAAGCTCAGGATTCGACCATTGGGAACATTTGATGCGCTATGTGCTTCCCGATGCCACCTTAAATACCTTAATTTTACTGCTGGGTGTTGGTGCAATGGTGATGACCATTGGCGCAGGGTGTGCATGGCTGGTGACAGCGTTTGATTTCCCTGGTCGAAAGCTGTTTAGCTGGGCGCTGCTACTGCCCCTTGCGATGCCAACCTACATTGTGGCGTTTGCATGGTTAGATTTACTGCACCCTATTGGACCGATTCAAGAATTTATTCGTAGCGTGTTAGGGTACGATTCACCACGCCAATTCCGCCTTCCTGATCTCCGTTCGATGACGGGGGCCATTTTGTTGCTTGGTCTGGTGCTTTATCCCTATGTTTACTTGACCATGCGAGCCATGTTTATGAGTCAGCCAGCTCATTTGCTGGAAGCGGCTCGAACCCTTGGACTCAGTTCAACGGGGACATTTTTCCGAGTGGCTCTACCGATGGCGCGTCCTGCCTTAGTGGTGGGCACAAGCCTCGCTCTGCTGGAAACCCTCAATGATATCGGCGCATCGGAATTTTTAGGTGTGAATACATTGACCGTGACGGTGTACACCACATGGGTGACTCGCTCTGATCTGCCCGCTGCGGCGCAAATTGCCTGCTCGATGTTAACCGTGATTATCTTGCTGTTAGCATTAGAATATTACGGTCGAAAAAATCAGCGTTACAGTACTGGGCGGCAAATGCGAGGGATCTTGCCATCGCGTTTGACGGGATGGCGCGCCATATTAGCGACGTGCGTCACCGCACTACCCGTCGTGTTAGGCTTTTTAGCACCGGCACTTTTTTTAGGGTGGGAAAGCCTTAAACGCATCAGTGACAGCATGACAATCTCAAGCAGCCTGTTGCAGTCACTACAAAACTCATTATTGCTGGCGGCGGGTGTCACCGTCGTTGTGACGTTGGTGAGCATTGTGGTGGCGTGGTATGCCAGAGCGAGTGCGATCTCCGGTTCATCTCAAGAATGGCGACGAACCTTGATGAAAATTGCTTCGCTGGGTTATGCAGTGCCCGGAACGGTATTGGCAATAGGTTTGTTAACACCGGGTATGGCGCTGGATAATTTTCTTGCTGAGCTATTGGATTTTAGAGGATTACCGCTGTTATCAACGGGAATTTTATTGGTTATCTGCTGTTCAATTCGATTTATGGCTATCTCCATTGGGGCGATTGATGCTGGGTTAACCCGCATTCCGCCGAGTATGGAACAAGCCTCAAGGCTGCTAGGGGAAAGCGAGCTGCGAACGTTCTTTCGTGTGCATCTTCCGCTATTACGTCCAGCACTCGTCACCAGTGCATTGTTGGTCTTTGCTGATGCGATGAAAGAGTTGCCGACCACATTACTGTTACGTCCGGTGAATTTTGAGACGTTGGCAACCTCGTTGTATGCAGAGGCGGCGCGAGGAACCTATGAAGAAGGCGCGATTGCAGCACTATTAATTGTGCTAGCAGGGACATTGCCTGTGATCCTCTTAGCGCGCAGTCAGCTGACTTCATCTCAATCAAAACGGTCATCTTAATAAAAATGATTATGTTAAGGAATGTCTTCGGTGTCAGATTCAACCTTAGTTCTTGACAATGTCCATGTTTCTTATGGCAATAAACATCAACGTAACCATGTGCTTAATGGTTTCTCTTTGCATATTGATGCTGGTGAAATTGGTTGCTTACTTGGGGCTTCAGGATGCGGAAAAACCACGGCATTAAGAGCGATTGCTGGGTTTGAACAGGTAGAGCAAGGAACAATCTACGTGGGAGGCCGCTGTGTTGCTGGCCCGCATCTTCATCTGCCACCTGAACAGCGTAATGTTGGGATGGTTTTCCAAGATTACGCCTTGTTTCCTCATTTAACGGCGGCGCAGAACGTGGCATTTGGGCTTAGAAAACAGCCTAAAGAGCAGCAACAGGCTCGCGTTCAACAGCTATTAACGTTGGTTGAATTGAGCGGCTTAGCTGAACGTTATCCTCACGAAATGTCGGGTGGTCAGCAGCAGCGCATTGCTTTAGCACGAGCGTTAGCGCCACAGCCTGCGGTGCTGTTGCTGGATGAACCGCTTTCGAGCCTTGATCCAGATAGCCGAAAACGCTTAGGGCAAGAAGTGCGGGATATTTTACGTGCGGCGGGGCAGACGGCGCTGTTAGTGACCCACAGTGAAGATGAAGCCCAGTTAATGGCAAATAAAATCAGCTACTTAAAAGAGGGGCGTTTGCTCGAAGAGTAACTGCTCGAAGAGTAACGAAAAAACAATGCCGCGAAAGCGGCATTGGCAAATAAACTTACTTAAAACAGGTTTGCGCCCAGCGGGCTAATCCAGCAGTCACCGAGCCAAAGTCATCACCACGAACAATGGGAATATTCGGCAGTTGTTCTTGAATCGCTTGATGTAAGATAGGCGATCGGGCGCTACCCCCGGTGACAAAAATAGCATCCGGTTGAACGCCTCCTTGTACAACGGCTTCTTTTACCAACTCAATCATTTTGCTTTTTGGTGATTCAATCGCATCAATCAATTGATCACGTCCAATATTCACTTCAAGCAGCTCTTTTGATAATGCAATTTTCGCTAAATAATTTTGCTCGTCAGAGAGCGCGATTTTCGCCTCTTCCGCTTTGCGTACAATGCTGTAACCCAGTGTTTGGTGATAAACCTCGAGTAAACGGGCGAGCAAAGCTGGCTCTTGAGCATCTTGTTGTAAGCGGGTTAATGCATTGAGGTTAGCGCGAGAATAAAACTCTTTTTGTGCTTCCACATTGTTAATGGCAATCGGATTCCAAAACTGCAACAGAGGCATTTTGATCCCCGATTGATATTGGCTTTCCATGCCAAAAAGCTGCATTAACTGTTTTAAGGCAACGAAAATATCCAGATCGTTTCCGCCAACACGTTGACCTGTATGGGCTAACAAAGAGCTTGTACGGTCGTGGCTGTCTTTGTAACTTGGACCCATTTGGATCAGTGAGCAGTCGGTGGTTCCCCCACCAATATCCACCACTAAAATGGTCCTCTCATTGGTGAGAGTAGATTCATACTCTAACCCAGCGGCAACGGGCTCAAACTGGAAGGCAATATTCTTAAACCCAGCACGTTTAGCGGCTTTTAATAAGATAGCTTCCGCTTGCTGGTTCGCCAGTTCACCACCACGTCCATGGAAGTTAATTGGGCGACCAATCACGGTGTCAGTGATGGTTTGTTGGGTACTTGCTTCGGCAGTATGCTTGATATTTGCCATCATGGCGCACACTAAATCTTCGAAGAAACTCACTTGGGTTTCGTGTAAGCCTGATGCACCTAAAAAAGATTTAGGTGATTTTACATAGTAGACATCACGAGGGTCGCTTAAATATAAGTCCAGCGCAGCTTGCCCGAAAACAATATCTTCCGGCTCCAGTTCAATGCCTTCATCCTGATTAAACGCAATAGAGCGTCGGAGGATTTGCTGGCCTACTGAGTCTGTCGGAGAAATATTCAGATGGCGAAATAAGTGCTCTGAAACCGATTCTCTTGTCGGCGCACACAAGGTTGATGGAATATAAAAATTGCTGCCTTCAAGGGGTAACAATTGCGGTTTGCCATCTTTCATGATTGCGACGGAGCAGTTAGATGTTCCGTAGTCAAAACCAATAAACATTTCGCCTCCAAAATCTAGGGTGCTTTGAAAAAAGTGGAAAACTGTATATCAACCTTGCGGGAAATGCTATTGGAACCGCATTTTTATTTTGTGTGGGAAACCTAATTTGGCGCAAGGATAAGGGCAACATAATTTTGTAGGATGAACAGAATTATTTATTGCGAAATACCCTATCGAGGATCAAATGAGCCAAGTCAAGATTGAATTGATGTCTGAAATTACGTGCCCAGAATGTGGGTGTTCGAAAATGGAAGAGATGCCAACCAATGCTTGTCAGTGGTTTTATGAATGCACAGGTTGCGGTGTATTACTAAAGCCATTGGAAGGGGATTGCTGCGTTTTTTGTTCTTATGGCACGGTGAAATGCCCGCCAATTCAAGAAGCAGAATTAACAGGCAAGCCTTCATGTTGCTGTAAATAAGGCACAGAGAAAAATCATTAATTTCGTGGGGAATAGATAATATTCAATTAAGTATAATTATCTATTTTGACAATTTTTACGCCACAAGTAATTAAATTCTTCAAGTGGAAATTCCATTTCGTCTCTATCTAATAGCGGAATGGAAACGATATTTCTACCATCTTCATTCAGGTACGTTTTCACCATAAAACGTTTGTAGGTATAGCTATTTTTTGCATCAAATACCAGAACTTGACCACAAACGTAGCCTAGCATACCGCGATCAGAGGTCTCTCTGATGACATGGTATTTCACATCTTTAAATTCGACGGTTTTAGGGAAATTTAACAAGTCTTCCACAGCCCGCTCGGATTTCTTGATAACATCTAAATCAGGTGTGTAGTTAGCCATTACTCCTGCAAGAAATGATCCTCCTGCGATAAGAATAATCACTAAGATAGAAAGCATCTTATTCGTCATGATATTTTTTCTAGATTATTATATTTAATAAATAAACTTATTATTATTTTTTATCAATTATGGATACCGCGAGGTAATAAAGGTTTAGGAGCCTTTATTATTTTTATTCACTGTTTCCCACTATTTTCCATTAATTTAGCCATGTGAATGGCTTCAATAATTTGAGCGCGATTGACTCTAGGATTATTACTATCAAGTAGGTTTTGCCAGATATTAATCGCCGTTGTGTAATTGGCATTGATAAAGGCATCTGAGGCTAATAACATCAATGCGGTGACTTCATTCTTATCTAGACTCAATGCTTTGTCTATCATTTTTTGTGTGTCATTTGTAACCACTTGTCCGGCTTGGTAATACATCACCGTGGCAATTGCGGCATAGAGTTGGGCATTCTCTCCGCGATACTTGAGTGCATAGCCATAGGCAATTAAAGCATTTTCATAGCTATTTTGATAAAGATAGTATTCACCTAAAACAGCCCAAAGCTCACTGTTTTCAGGGGATTGGCGGATATCTGCTTGTAAACGTTGTAGATCCTGCGTTTCACGCTCTAAGGGTGTAAACAGCAAAATAGGGTCATTTTGTCTTTGATATAAATCAAGTGTTGAATTGAATCGCGGTAATAAAAAATATCCCGCTATCATAATGCAGATTATGATGACAATAAGGGCATTACTTATCTTATTCCAATGAGAATACTGAAGTATTTTTTCATTATTGATATCCGGTAATAATTGTATGTCAGAGTGAGTCTGGTTGTATTTTTCTATTAATGGAATCGCATTATCTAATAAAATAACGCGCGGATTAATTCTATTTTTTACTTTTAATGTTTTCCATAAAATAAAGATAATAAAAAGAACAGCAAATACGGGAAGTAACCATAATAGTAGGGTGCTAAGCGTTAATGGCGGATTATATAAAACAAAGTCACCATAACGCTCGGTCATATAGTGTTTAATCTGAGATTCACTTTTCCCTTCAGAGACCATTTTAAAGACTTGATGGCGCATACTGACTGCCGTAGGTGCATTGGATTCCAACAAGTTTTGGTTTTGACATTGTGGGCAACGTAGCTGTGAAGCGATCTGCAAGGATAATTCTTGCTCCTCATTGGAGTTAAATGCCCATGTATCCACAATTTGGGCGTACGCATTCAAGGAGCACAGCAGCAGAAGTAGCATAACGATTTTTTTAATCATTTTTTCGCCCCCTAAACCAACTCATCAGCGCACCTAAGCACATCACAAATCCACCACCCCAAATCCATTGAATGCCTTCTTGTACATAAAAACGCATTGCATAGCGCTCAGTGCCCGTTTTTTCCCCCAGCACTACATACCAAGAACGCAGCCACCCCCAGTGGATCCCCGGTTCTATCATCAGTTGCTGGCGAGCCATATATAGGCGGCGCTCAGTGACAAGAACAAAGCCATTTTTTGAGTTTTGAGCGATATTTTCATCTACATTTTGACTGACATGGATCAGCGCTTTCTCGGTGGTGTAGTTGGATTCAGCTGCCAGTTGCAATTGCTGAAATTGGAATTGATATCCGCCAACTGAGATAGATTGCCCGACGGCGATATTTTGGCTAATTTCTACTTTTTGTGTTGAGGAAAGGGTAATCCCCATGGCGAACAGAACAACCCCAGCGTGAGCGACAAGGGCAGGAAACTTTTGCTGCACAATAATCAACAGCCGTTGAAGTGGCTTGTGATTTTCGTTCTTGGCAATATCACGATATTTGAGCGTGGCAAGCACCATCACCACTAGCATGAACAGACCAAATGGCAATAACGTTAGGTTGAAATACGGAGCACCGACAGAAATTTTACCTAAGCCTAATAGCCCATAGAGCATCGGGTATAACGTGCCAGTCAGTACGATGCATAAAACCGTGGTAAACAAAATCAATGTCAGTAATAAATAGATTTCTCGTGATGTTTTTCGCCGAGGCTCTTGAAGGGGAAATTTTGCCTTCCAACCATAAATAAACAGCGCACCAAGGCTTAAAATGCTAAATAGCAAAAATAGCGGAACGGCACGCACGTTGTCTAAGGCGAACGCATGAACGGACACTAAGATCCCAGAGCGGACAATCAGTGTACCGAGCAGCGCTAAAATTAATGTGATAATCGCCAGCAACAGACTCCAGTGGCGATACAGCCCTGTTCGGCGAGTAATGGATAAACTGTGCAGCAATGCCGTGGCTGAAAGCCAAGGAAGTAAGGATGCGTTTTCAACCGGATCCCAAAACCACCATCCTCCCCAGCCCAATTCACTGTATGCCCACCAAGAACCGAGGATGATACCGCTAGTGAGTATGCACCAACTTGGAACCGCAAAGCGCCAACACAATTGAGCAATAGGCTGGCTGGAATTTTCAGGAAGTAGGGTGGGCGTCGCCATTAATGACGCGAGCACTAACGCTGCCACTAGCATCAATCCGCTGTAACCAAGGTAAAGTAGCGGCGGGTGTAAAATTAGCCCCCAATGTTGCAGCATCGGATTGAGATCGCGCCCTTCAATGGCAGGCGGAAACAGGCGTTCAAACGGGTTGGAATAGAACACAACAAACAGTAATAATGCCGTGCAAATAGCCGCCAGTACACACAACGTTAAAGGGAAAAACGGGCTATTTTGGCGGCGATAACGCCATGCAAAGAAGGTACTCCAGCCGGAGAAAAACAGCACCCACAGAAGCAGCGAACCTTCGTGCCCTCCCCAGACGGCAGCAATTTTGATAACCAGAGGGGATAAACTGTGGCTATGTTGAGCTACATAGATAACGGAAAAATCACTGAAAACAAAGCTGGCGGTTAAGCAGAGAAACGCAGTTAATAAAAAAGTGAATTGCAAAGATGTCCAGAGCACGCCCTGAGACATTTGCCTCGGGACGTGCCTGAAAACGCCAATAAACCCCAACAGGGTATGATAGCCGGTGATACACAGCGCCAGTAGCAAACTGATAAACCCTATTTCGGGAAGGAAAATTTCCAAGTATCACCTTTATTCTAAGTCGGTTATGCGACCGTTAATTGTCCGGCGTACAGGACAAAGAAACGCAGGAAAAACACGCCAATTAAGCTTGCGCCACTGACCACAATAACCCGAAAAGCTTGGCTACCTTGTTGTTGCCATTTTTTCAACGCAAGGGGAATAACAAACCCAATCCCCACGACGCCAAGCCAGAACCACCACGTCCAGAAACCACCGCCTAATGCCGCAATTAACGAACGCAGTTTGCCATCATCACCGAGCGCCAACCCCACAAAGAAGGCTGCTAGCAGAAATATCTCTAACCAGACGACGAAGCTTTCTACGCGGTGTAAAAAGGCCGTTTCAGGGTTATGAACATTTTTGCGATAGCGCAGGACTACTGCCAGTAAACTCACCGCCAGTCCCGACGAAATTCCTGAAAAGAGGAATAAAGCCGGTAATATTGGGTTGTTTAAGAACGGATAGGATTTTAGGGCCGATAACAAGAATCCCGTATAAGCTCCGAGTAATACGGCTAAGACTAGCATAGCAATATCTAACCCGCGCATGATGCGACTTAACCAACCTAAAACGCGAGGTACTATTGTTAGCTTAGGAAGCCATTTTTGTTGCAACCCAATGAGCTCCTGCTCATAAATTTTAGCCAGCCAAACCACTAGCACTGCCATGTAAACTTGAAACAGCATCACCCCCATGGACATCACAGAAGTTGGGCTGTAGTGAAACATCAATTTCCAGAACGTCCATGGACGGGTTAAGTGGAAAATGAGGATCAGTAGACCGAGAATAATGGTAGTCGGGGCTAAAATTAGCGTGGTACGCATGATAGTACTATTGCTGGTGGCAGCATTGGGGACATATTGGCGCATCAATACTGCCAGAACCACTAACCCCGCAGAGATACCAATCAAAAACAGGTAAACGGCGATAGGCCAGTCCCAGACTAACGACTCAAAATGAAAAGCTGAAGTGGTTGTCATTGGCTAACCTCCCCATATTTAAAGGGAACTCGGTACATTTTGGGTTTCGTTCCCAGTGCAATTTTGAATCGATAGGTCGGTTTTTCATGGAGCATTAGCGACACCGCACTGTTTGGATCATCTAAATTACCGAACACCAACGCATTGGTTGGACACGCTTCGACACAAGCTGGTTGCTTCCCTTTTTTGAGATTGGTTTTACGGCAAAAATCGCATTTATCGGCGGTTTTGCTGATGGGATGAATAAATCTGACGCGGTAAGGGCAGGCGGCAATACAGTATTGACAGCCAACGCACAGATCGGGGTTTACATCCACAATCCCCGTGGTTTTATCAATGAATGAAGCCCCTGTAGGACATACATCGACACATGGGGCATGTTCACAATGTTGGCAAGAGTGGCGGAAGAACCGATATTTGACGTCAGGAAATTGACCAATAGGTTCACTGCGAATAATCGTTAGGCGTGATACGCCTTCTGGAACTTGGTTGACTTCCCGACATGCATCCATACAGGCGGTACAGCCGATACACAGTGTTTCATCGTGGATCATGCCATATCGCACCCCGTCAACTTTCATGGTATTGGCGAGGGAATGCCCCGCCACACCGCCTACCGCCGCCAGTGCGCCTGAATAGATTATGAATTGACGACGAGAACAACTCATGGCTGCTCCTTAAGAACATTCACCGCAGCGGGGTTAAAGTTCGGGTTATCTCGCTGATCTGAGTGGCAATCCACACAGATTTTGACCTTACCTTTATCGCTCAGCACTTTCATGGTGTCTTGCTTTGGATGGAGGTCATGACAACTCGCACAAGCCACTTTGGTCACGTGAACATCGTGGGGCCAAAACGCTTTTTGCAGTTGTTCAGGTAAGTGACAAGATAAACAGACGCTATTTTGTTGTTCCACACTGTACATTGGATCATTAAACCGCATGACGTCTTTGACGCCTTCACGGTGATTGGGACCCGGTTTGCCGTGGCAATTGGTGCACGTCACTGGCAAATTATTATTCGGGTTGATGACCTCAGCATGGGTGCCATGCATCCCTTCTTTATCGGGTTTATGGCAATCAAGGCAAGCCTTGTCTGGATTACGCTGCTGCGTAACTTGCCAACGACCGTCTTTGTTAGCTTCTTCAGCCATTTGTGGTGTTGCCGACGCGGATATCGCCCATAACAAGCCTGACGCCAGCACCCCAGCAGTTAATAACGAACGTAGTACGCTCATATTCACTCCATTGGTTATCGCACCCCAGTGAACTGGGGTGAGTGGTTATTTGGCTAACAGGTCGTTTTTACGAGCTTGTGCATCCCATTCGGGTACCACTGTCTTTAAAAACTCTTGTTTTTCGGCATTAATTTTCTGCATATCCAAGCCGATAGCTTGCTGCGCTTTATCTTTGGTGGAGATATCCGGGATCGCGATTTCATGAGTAATGCCTTTTGAACCCAGTAAACGCGCCAGTTTTGTTCGCGCATCGGCGGCTTTATCCATTGCACCACCGAGCATACGTAACCCTTCATCTGGAGCATGCATGTGGATACCGTGTGACGCGATAGCTAAATCCCAACGCCACTGTGCATGACGGATATCGGCAAGGATATCTTTCATTTCAGCATCGGTTGCACCCGCATCCCAAGCGGCTTTAGCTTCAAAGTGGGCGCGTACTAACTGATCTTCCACTTTGATTTTCATCTCTTGGATAGCTTTTTTACGCTCAGCAACAACGCTTTGCAGCTGCTCTTTGCTTTGTGTGTGGCAACTGCTACAAGTCTGTTCAAAGTTATCGAATGGATTGCCGATTTTATGACTGGTATAGAGTTCGCCTTTTTCGTTTTGCAGCTTCGGCATATGACAGTCGATACAGGTCACATTGTTTTTGCCGTGGATGCCTGCGCTCCAAGTTTCATACTCAGGGTGTTGAGCTTTAATCATTGGGGCTTTAGACAGGGAGTTTGTCCAGTCAGAGAAGGCAATGTTGTCGTAGTACACTTCCATGTCTTCGACTTTGGTGCCGTTATCCCAAGGAAATTTCACCGCTTTGGTTTCGCCAGAGAAATAGTATTCAACGTGGCATTGACCGCACACCATAGATTGTTGGTCGAAGCGGCTCGCTTTATCGAAAGGTTTGCCGATGGTTTCCATGGCACGCTCAGCATATGGGCGAGAAAGAGTGAGCTCAGGCTTACCTTTGGCAAACTCAGGGGAGTCTGTTTTGTGGCAATCCGCACAGCCCAATACGTTGACGACTTCAGGGCCACCTTTTGCCCATTTACCTTTGAAGTAGCCATCTTCCCCATGTTCCTGAATTAACCGAGCAACGTCAGGGCTTTTACAGCTCCAACATGCCATAGGAAGAGGGCCATCCTCAGCATTTTTTGGCGCACCTGTTCGCAGTGTTTCACGAACATCGGTAATCGCGTAGGCGTGACCACGAGGCTTGCTGTAGTCACGAGAGAATGGATACCCAGCCCATAAGATGACTAGGCGCGGATCTTCAGCCAGTGCATCTTCTCGTTGTGATTGTTCTGAAGTCGCTCGCCATGAATGGTATTGATCAGGGTGTGCCGCTTCAAACGTTTCGTTTCGAGCGTTGATGGTTGATGTGGAATCTTTTGTTGGAGTTTGTGCCTGTACAGAGGTAAATAGAAATATCCCTGCAAGCACACTCAGTAGGTACAGTGCATTATTTCTTATCTTTGCCATAAGGGCCTCGAGTGTTTTTAAGCCAGCCATCCCATTAGCTGTATTTATTTTTATATTTGATAACAATCGCACTATTGCTATCAGACAATTGCCAACTTATATAATTAGCAAAAAACCACACAAAAAATATTGTCTTTGATCAATAATTAAAATGAGTTTACTTTTTAATCGATGAAAAATAATAAAAATGGAGAAAGTTGAATAAATAAAAAAATATTAAATTTTATTTTTTAACGCAGAGTGTGGATTAAATTATCAAATAATAATGATTGTTATTTACACTTTGTGATTTTAATTATCATACTGATATTTATCATAAATTATATTTTTACTAATATGATAGATAAATAAGTTGGTTAATTTTTGAATTAAAACGTGCGTAAAATCAAAAAAAGTAAATATAGTTTTTTGTAAAAGTGCTCATCATATACTACTTTAGTGGTATATATTTTCATTAATTATAAATTTGACTATTAAAAATAAGGTTTAAATTCGCAAATCATATTTATGAAATGTTAATGAATAATTATAAAACGACCTCAAATCCGCATTTCTCGATGTTTGAACTTTGTCTTCGATGTGAAACGTCAAAGAATGACTATTTTCTTCATAATAATGCCAAAAGTAAGTTTACCTACTAGGTAGTATGTATTTTTGATAGTTAGCTAATTAATATTCACAATAAATAATCATATAAAAAGTACGGTTTATCAGTCTCTTTTAGCAGTTTTTGGTTGGGCAATGTAAAGGAAATAAACATGGTTGATATCACCCGTCGGGGAGTTTTAACGGGGGCTTGGCGTAATGCTGCACCCGTAATTCGACCACCATGGAGTGGTAGCGAAGCACGTTTTATTGAACAGTGCACTCGTTGTAACCAGTGTATATCGAGTTGTGAAACTGCAATTTTGCAACCGGGTCCTGGTGGCTATCCCATGGTCGATTTTCAGCGTGGTGAATGCACATTCTGTTATGCATGTGCAGAAGCCTGTCCTGAGCCTATATTCCTTCCTCAAAATACCCAGCCTTGGAATATCAAGATTGCCATTGGGCAACACTGTCTGGCGTACAAATCGATTGAATGTCGCCGTTGTGAAGACAGTTGTGAGCCTCAAGTGATCGCCTTTCGTCCATCACTGGCTGGTATTTACCAGCCAAACATTGATATGCAGGGTTGTACAGGTTGTGGCGCATGTGTCGCGGGATGCCCTGTATCAGCCATTACCATGGAGCATGAAGATGCACAATAACTGGCAAGTTTGCAGTTTGATTGTTCAAGTCAAAAGTGAACGCATTCCAGCTGTGACAGATGAATTACATCAAGAACCCAACTGCGAAGTGGCTATTTCCTCTCCTGAAAATGGCAAGTTAATTGTGGTTGTGGAAGGGGAAGACAGCAAAACGCTTTTAGATACTATCGATTTCATCCGTGATATCGATGGTGTATTGGATGTTTCACTGGTTTATCACCAGCAGGATGAGCAATGTGAGGAAAAAGTATGAAACTCAGTCGTCGTAGCTTTATGAAAGCCAATGCGATAGCGGCCGCTGCTGCGGCGGCAGGCGTTGGCGTACCAAGTATTGCGAAAGCAGTGGTTGGTCAGCAAGAAAGCATTAAATGGGATAAAGCACCTTGCCGTTTCTGCGGTACAGGTTGTGGGGTCTTAGTCGGAACGCAAAACGGACGTATCGTTGCGAGCCAAGGTGACCCTGAAGCCCCTGTAAACCGTGGTTTGAACTGCATTAAAGGCTATTTCCTACCAAAAATCATGTACGGAAAAGACCGTTTAACTCAACCGCTTCTGCGTATGAAAGACGGTGAGTACGATAAAAACGGTGAATTTACCCCAATAACATGGGAAAAAGCCTTTGATGTGATGGAAGAGAAAGTCAAAACCACCCTCAAAGAGAAAGGTCCAGAAGGTATCGGAATGTTTGGTTCCGGTCAGTGGACGGTTTGGGAAGGTTATGCTGCATCTAAACTATTTAAAGGTGGCTTCCGTTCAAATAACTTAGACCCAAATGCGCGTCACTGTATGGCATCAGCGGTTGTAGGCTTTATGCGTACCTTTGGTATGGATGAACCGATGGGCTGTTACGATGATATCGAACATGCAGATGCTTTCGTGCTGTGGGGGTCGAACATGGCGGAAATGCACCCAATTTTATGGTCGCGTATCACCAACCGTCGTCTATCTAACCCTGATGTTCGTGTGGCGGTACTGTCTACATTTAAACACCGAAGCTTCGAATTAGCGGATAACGGCATTGTCTTTACGCCGCAATCAGACTTAGTGATCCTCAACTACATTGCTAACTACATTATTCAAAACAATGCGGTGAATCAGGACTTCCTCGATAAACACGTTAATTTACGTCGTGGGGTTACTGATATTGGTTATGGTTTACGTCCAACGCATCCTTTAGAGCAGAAGGCGAAAAACCCAGGATCAGATGCCTCTGATCCAATGACATTCGAAGAGTACAAAGCATTTGTTGCGGAATATACCCTCGACAAAACCGCTGAAATGACGGGTGTTCCGAAAGATCAGTTAGAAGCGCTAGCTAAGCTGTATGCAGACCCTAATGTGAAAGTGGTTTCCTACTGGACAATGGGCTTCAACCAGCACACTCGTGGTGTCTGGGCGAATAACTTGGCGTATAACCTGCACTTATTGACCGGTAAAATTTCTCAACCAGGTTGTGGGCCGTTCTCCTTAACGGGTCAGCCGTCAGCCTGTGGTACCGCGCGTGAAGTGGGAACTTTCTCTCACCGTTTACCTGCCGACATGGTAGTCACCAACGAAAAGCACCGTGAAAAAGTGGAGAACGTTTGGAAGTTACCAGCGGGAACTATCCCAGAAAAAGTGGGATTACATGCTGTTGCTCAAGACCGCGCATTAAAAGATGGCAAGCTCAATTTCTACTGGGTGATGTGCAATAACAATATGCAGGCTGGCCCAAATATTAATGAAGAGCGTATGCCGGGCTGGCGTGATCCGCGTAACTTTATCGTGGTATCTGACCCATACCCAACTGTCAGCGCACTGACGGCGGACTTAATTCTACCAACTGCAATGTGGGTAGAAAAAGAAGGGGCATACGGTAACGCAGAGCGTCGTACTCAATTCTGGCGTCAACAAGTGCCTGCACCGGGCGAAGCAAAATCTGACTTAATGCAGATGGTGCTGTTCTCTCGCCGCTTCAAAGCGGAAGACGTTTGGCCGGAAGAGTTATTAGCGAAGAAACCAGAATATCGTGGAAAAACGTTATACGACATTCTGTTTGCTAACGAATCAGTGACCAAATTCCCAATTACAGAACTGGCCGCTGATCAGCTGAATGATGAATCCCGTGAACTCGGCTTTTACCTGCAAAAAGGGCTGTTTGAAGAGTATGCAAGTTTCGGCCGTGGTCATGGTCATGACTTAGCTGATTTTGATGCATACCACAAAGCTCGCGGTATCCGCTGGCCAGTCGTGGATGGTAAAGAAACTCAATGGCGTTACAGCGAAGGTAATGACCCTTACGTAAAAGCCGGACAGGGTTATCAATTCTACGGCAAGCCAGATGGTAAAGCGGTGATTTTTGCACTGCCATTTGAACCAGCAGCAGAAGCGCCAGATGCAGAATACGATTTATGGTTATCCACAGGACGTGTTCTTGAGCATTGGCATACTGGCAGTATGACTCGCCGTGTGCCTGAATTACACCGTGCATTCCCTGAATCGGTAGTGTTTATGAACCCGCTGGACGCAAAAGCGAAAGACTTACGCCGTGGGGATAAAGTAAAAGTGCTTTCTCGCCGTGGTGAAGTGCTCTCAACCGTGGAAACTCGTGGCCGTAATCGACCACCAAAAGGCTTGATTTATATGGCATTCTTCGATGCATCTCAGTTAGTGAACAACCTCACTTTGGATGCAACGGATCCGCTATCGAAAGAGACGGATTACAAGAAATGTGCGGTTAAATTAGAAAAGGTGTAATTGCGTATGTCCCAGAAACCGAGTTCCCAGAATAGTCGCCGCCGTTTTTTGCGTGATGTTGCTCGCGCAGCGGGTGGACTGGCGGCTGTTGGTGTGGTACTGGGGCTTCAGCAACAAACCTCTCGAGCGAGCGGAGTGCATCTTCGCCCGCCGGGTGCCTTAGACGAAAGTGCCTTTGCAAGTGCCTGTGTGCGCTGTGGTCAATGTGTGCAAGCGTGTCCTTACGACATGTTGAAACTCGCCACTTTGGCGTCTGGCATGGCAGCCGGTACACCGTATTTTATTGCTCGTGAAAACCCGTGCGAAATGTGTGAAGACATACCTTGTGCCAAAGTGTGCCCAAGTGGTGCGTTGGATAAGGATATTGCCTCTATCAATGATGCACGTATGGGACTGGCAGTGTTACTCGACCAAGAGAACTGCTTGAACTTTCAAGGGTTACGATGCGATGTGTGCTACCGAGTTTGTCCTGTGATTGACGAAGCTATCACACTGGAACTTGAACAAAACCATCGAACCGGTAAACACGCGCGTTTCTTACCGACTGTGAACAGTAATTACTGTACGGGGTGCGGTAAATGCGAACAAGCGTGTGTGCTTGAGGAATCGGCAATTAAAGTATTGCCACGTTCGCTGGCGAAAGGGGAATTAGGTCACCATTACCGTTTTGGTTGGCTGGAGGGAAACAATGGCAAATCGTAAGCACGATGCCGGACGTGAGGCTCTGGCGAAAAAAGGGTGGTGGGGAAGCCATAAATGGTTGGTATTAAGACGTACCAGTCAGTTGTTAGTGTTAGCCATGTTTTTAAGTGGTCCATGGTTTGGCGTGTGGATCTTACATGGCAACTACAGTAGCAGCTTATTACTGGATACGATCCCATTGACGGATCCGCTGATTACTCTTGAAAGCTTAGCAAGTGGTTACTTACCGGGGATCTCCGCGTTAATCGGTGCAGGGATTGTTTTCGGGGTGTATGCCCTGTTAGGAAAACGGGTTTTCTGTAGTTGGGTATGCCCTGTGAATCCGGTCACGGATGCGGCGGCATGGCTACGTCGAAAATTCGAATTTAATCAATCCGCCACGATCCCACGTTACATCCGCTATGTTTTGCTGGGTGTGATTTTGTTGGGATCGGCATTAACAGGTACGTTGCTTTGGGAATGGATTAACCCCGTTTCTCTGATGGGACGTAGCTTGATTTTTGGTTTTGGTAGCGGCGCTTTAGTTTTAGTTGCACTGTTTTTATTCGATTTATTGGTCGTGGAACATGGTTGGTGTGGTCACTTATGCCCGCTCGGCGCACTGTATGGTGTCGCGGGGTGTAAAGGGGCTTTGGTCGTGACTGCCCATAAAAAAGAGCAGTGTAACCGCTGTATGGATTGTTTCCACGTTTGTCCTGAGCCGCAAGTTTTGCGCGTTCCGGTTCTTGATAAACAAGCCCCAGCAGAGATCACGGCAAAAGACTGCACAACGTGTGGTCGCTGTATCGATGTCTGTGCTGAGGACGTTTTTAAAATAACACTAAAATGGAGTTCGGGAGCTAAATCATGAAAAACTTTATCCTGAAAAAAACGGTCCTGAAAAGAGCTTTAAGCCGTTGGATAGCGGGTATGGCCGTTGTCGTGAGCAGTTTTGCATGGTCGGCGAATGGCGTCGATCTGGCTCAATCACCAGAAGTGTCAGGTACACCAGAAAGTGGCATTCATATTCCTAAAGAGCAGGAAAAAATGGCACTGAACTACGTTAACCAACCACCGATGATCCCTCACAGCGTTGAAGGGTATCAAATTACTACCAATACAAACCGTTGTTTGCAGTGCCACGGTGTGGAAAATTATCGTACTACTGGCGCACCACGTATTAGCCCAACACACTTTATGGATGCGACGGGTAAAGTATTAGGTGAAGTGGCACCAAATCGTTATTTCTGCTTACAGTGTCATGTTCCTCAATCTGATACTGCGCCGATTATCGATAATACCTTTACCCCATCTAAAGGCTTCGGGAAATAAGGGGCGAATATGACTAATAAAAATGATAAACCGGGGATCATTCGCCGAGTTTGGCAGTGGTGGTGGCGTCCAAGCCGTTTAGCGTTGGGTACGTTGTTGATTATCGGTTTCGTCGGCGGTGTTATTTTCTGGGGCGGTTTCAATACCGGAATGGAAAAAGCGAACACGGAAGAGTTCTGTATTAGCTGCCATGAAATGCGTGAAAACGTCTACGAAGAGTATATGGATACCATTCACTATACTAACCGTAGTGGGGTGAGAGCGACCTGCCCTGATTGCCACGTACCTCATGAGTTTGTGCCAAAAATGGTAAGGAAAATCAAAGCCAGTAAAGAGCTATACGGTAAGATTTTTGGCGTGATTGATACACCACAAAAATTTGAAGCGCATCGTCTAGAAATGGCGCAGAACGAGTGGCGACGGATGAAGGATAACAATTCCCAAGAATGCCGTAACTGTCACAACTTCGACTATATGGATTTTACCGCTCAAAAAAGTGTCGCTGCAAAAATGCATGACCAAGCATTAAAAGACGGAAAAACCTGTATTGATTGCCATAAAGGTATTGCGCATAAGCTACCAGATATGCGAGAAGTGGAACCTGGCTTCTAAGAAATAGGCTAGTGGGCTAATTGAGTCAGCTAGCCTAAGTTGTATTTGTGATAAATCAATAAAATTACGTGGTTTTTGTGTATTGTAGCTAATATTAATGCACAGCATTTTGTGAGATAAATCGGGGCTATTAACTATGTGGAAAAAGCTTCACCAATTAGCAATTCCAATGAACCTCTATAAAATATGTGGGCGACTGGCTCCATGGTTCATTATGTTAAGTGTTATCTTTCTGGCGGTGGGCTGGGTTTGGGGCTTTGGTTTTGCACCAACCGATAAAACACAGAGTGATAGCTACCGGATCATCTATATTCATGTCCCTGCGGCCATGTGGTCGATGGGGATTTATGCCACTATGGCTATCACTGCGTTCATTGGCCTTGTCTGGCAGATGAAAATTTCTGAGTTAGCCATTGCTGCAATGGCACCCGTCGGCGCTGTATTCACCTTTATCGCGCTTGTCACCGGTGCCACATGGGGTAAACCGATGTGGGGAGCTTGGTGGGTATGGGATGCGCGTCTGACGTCTGAATTGATCCTGTTATTTTTATATGTTGGGATCATTGCCTTGTGGCACGCTTTTGATGACCGCCGAACAGCAGGAAAAGCGGCTGCCATTTTAGTGTTAATTGGGGTGATCAATTTGCCTATTATTCACTACTCAGTTGAGTGGTGGCAAACCCTGCATCAACCATCAACACGTATGCAAGAAAGCATTAATCCAGCGATGCGTACACCATTACGTTTAGCTATTCTGGGGTATTTATTCCTGTTTATTTCGTTGACGCTAATTCGTCTGCGTAACCAGCTATTAATGTTAGAGCGTAACCGACCTTGGGTACTGGAACTGATGACTAAGCGAGGGAACCATCATGAATAGTGCTTTTGCCTCTTGGAGTGACTTTATCGCCATGGGCGGATATGGATTTTATGTTTGGTTAGCAGTTGCGCTAACCCTTTTGCCATTAACGGCACTGTGCATCCATACCTATATTCAACGAAAAATGATTTTTAGCGCGATTGTTCAGCAACAAGCGCGAGAAGCAAGACAAAAAGCCGCTAGAGCGCGTAGGGAGGGGATGTGAATATTCGTCGCCGTAACCGACTGTGGTTGGTTTCATCCATTATTTTAGGTGTTGGGCTGACTTTTTCATTGGTGCTATACGCCTTAAGTTCCAGTATCGACCTATTTTATACTCCCGGTGAAGTGATTTATGGGAAGCGGGAAACCCAAAAAGTCCCTGAAGTTGGACAGCGTCTACGTGTCGGAGGCATGGTGATGCCAGGAACTGTTGTGCGCGACCCAGACTCGCTGAAAGTGACTTTTACCGTTTATGATGCGGAAGCCGAAATTGATGTCAGCTATGACGGTATCTTGCCTGATTTATTTAAAGAGGGGCAAGGTGTGGTGGTACAAGGGGAATTAGAACCGAATAACCATGTGATGGCGAAAGAAGTGTTAGCCAAACATGATGAAAACTACACGCCGCCAGAAATTGAGCAAGCGATGCAAGAAAACCATAAACGTCCAGCTGCAATGTATAAGGACAATGCATCATGATCCCTGAGATTGGTAATATCCTGCTGTGTTTAGCATTAGGGGTCTCTGTATTACTCTCTTTTTATCCTCTATGGGGCGTGGCGCGTAATGATGCCCGCCTAATGGCGGCATCTAGACCATTAGCATGGTTGCTGTTTCTTTGTATCGCAGGGGCATTTTTGGTGTTGATCAATGCCTTTGTGGTGAATGATTTCTCCGTTACCTACGTGGCAAATAACTCCAATACACAATTACCGATTTGGTATCGTGTGGCGGCAACATGGGGCGCTCATGAAGGGTCACTGTTGCTGTGGGTGCTGCTAATGAGCGGCTGGACATTTGCGGTGGCGTTATTCAGTTACCGTATGCCTCTGGATATTGTGGCGCGTGTGCTGGCGGTAATGGGGATGGTGAGTGTCGGCTTTTTGCTGTTTATCATTTTTACCTCAAATCCATTCTCTCGCACCTTGCCATCTTTCCCGATTGAAGGCCGTGACTTAAACCCTCTGCTGCAAGATCCGGGACTGATTTTCCACCCGCCATTACTGTATATGGGCTATGTGGGCTTCTCGGTAGCCTTCGCCTTCGCGATTGCAGCATTACTCAGTGGGCGCTTAGATAGCTCCTTTACCCGTTTTGCACGTCCTTGGACGCTAGCAGCATGGTTCTTCTTAACGCTGGGGATTATGTTAGGGTCGGCGTGGGCATACTACGAATTAGGCTGGGGTGGCTGGTGGTTTTGGGATCCGGTCGAAAATGCCTCGTTTATGCCATGGTTAGTGGGGACGGCCTTAATCCACTCATTATCAGTCACTGAGCAGCGAGCCACTTTCAAAGCATGGTCGCTATTATTGTCGATATTTGCCTTCTCACTGTGCTTATTGGGCACGTTCTTAGTCCGCTCAGGCGTATTGGTTTCGGTGCACGCTTTTGCTTCAGACCCCGCACGAGGGCTATTTATTCTTGCCTTTATGGTGTTGGTGATCGGTGGCTCGCTGTTAGTCTTTGCGATTCGCGGTCATAAAGTACGCTCTAAGGTGAACAACGCATTATGGTCTCGGGAATCCCTGCTATTGGGCAATAACGTGATTTTGACAGCCGCCATGTTGGTGGTGTTGTTAGGTACATTGCTGCCACTTATCCATAAACAACTTGGTTTGGGAACGATTTCCATTGGTGAACCGTTCTTCAACACTATGTTTATTGCCTTGATGGTGCCGTTTGCACTATTGCTGGGTATTGGACCGCTAGTGCGTTGGGGACGTGACCGTCCTGCGGCTATTCGCAAATTACTGCTGATGGCGTTAGTGCTGACATTGATTCTTTCTTTCTTACTGCCTTGGTTAATGCAAGACAGAGTTGAAGCGTTGACAGTGCTGGGCTTAATGATGGCGTGCTGGATTGTTATTTTAGCCTTTGCTGAAATGAAGGTGCGTATCAGTAAAAAAATCAAACTGACCTCAAGCTATTGGGGAATGGTACTGGCACACCTTGGTTTAGCGGTGACTATCGTGGGGATCGCCTTTAGCCAGAATTACAGTATTGAACGTGATGTCAAAATGAAACCCGATGACAGTATTGCCATTCGCGGATATACCTTTGTATTTAATGGGGTACATGAAGCAGATGGGCCAAACTATCAAGGGGTGATTGGCACTATCACCGTGAAAGAGAATGACAAGGTGCTCACCACGTTGCATCCAGAGAAACGTTTTTATAGCACTAGCCGTTCAGTGATGACGGAAGCGGCTATTGATGGCGGGATCACTCGTGATTTATACGCGGCGTTGGGGGAGGAGATCTCCCCAAATGTGTGGACCCTGCGTTTGTACTATAAACCGTTTGTCCGCTGGATTTGGGCGGGTGGGGTATTTATGGCAATAGGCGCGTTATGCTGCCTGTTTGACTCGCGTTATCGTCGTCGCAAGCTGCAAGGGGAAGCTGTATGAATCGCAAAGTTTTTTTAATTCCTTTTGTTATCTTTGCGGCGATTGCAGCCGTGCTGTTATGGCAATTGGTACGTAATGCTGAAGGGGACGATCCCCGCTTGCTAGAGTCTGCTTTGATTGGCAAGCCAGTGCCTGTTTTCCGTTTGGAATCCTTGGAAAATCCGGGGCAGGAATATGACACCAAGGTACTGATCCAAGGGCAACCTATTTTATTGAATGTATGGGCGACATGGTGCCCGACTTGCCGTGCTGAGCACCAATATTTGAATCAGTTAGCATCCCAAGGGATCCGCGTTGTGGGGATGAATTATAAAGATGATCGCCAAAAAGCGATCGGCTGGCTGCGCGAATTGGGTAATCCATACGCATTAAGTTTATTCGATGGGCAAGGGATGCTGGGGCTTGATCTCGGTGTGTATGGCGCGCCTGAAACCTTTTTAATTGATGGGCAAGGAATTATTCGTTATCGCCACGCCGGTGCAGTTGATGAACGAGTTTGGCAAAACGAGTTGAAGCCGCTGTGGGATCGTTATAGCAAGGAGGCAAATCAATGAAATATGTGATTGCCTTGATGATGTGGGCGCTCAGCGCAGGTGTAAGCTTGGCTTCCACGGAAGTTTTCACGTTCGAAAATGAACAGCAAGAGCAGCAATTTCGTAAGTTGACGGAAGAGTTACGTTGCCCGAAATGCCAAAACAACAGTATTGCTGATTCGAACTCGATGATCGCTCTCGATTTGCGCCAGAAAGTGTATGAGCTGATGCAAGAGGGAAAAAACCGCGATGAAATCGTCGATTATATGGTCGCGAGATATGGTTATTTCGTGACGTATAACCCGCCATTAACACCATTAACCGTGATGTTATGGGGAATGCCATTTGTGGCTATCGCCGTTGGGGGATGGTTGATTTATGCTCGTTCTAAAAAGCGCGTCAGAGCCAGCCAAGTTGCTCACGATGATGATGACGAACTGCTGCCAGAAGCTAGCCGTGCGAGTGCTTGGGTGTATGTCCCTGGCATTGTGATAGCGCTGGGTGTTGCAGGTGCGGCGTATTATGAAGTGGGTAGCTACAGCAAAGTGAAAGATTGGAATGTGGCTTACCAACAAGCGCCAGCATTGTTAGATAGAGCGCTGAATGCTAATGAACTTCCACTGAATAATGAAGAGATGGAGAACTTGGCTTTAGGGTTACGTACTCGCCTTCAGGACGATCCGCAAAATATTGATGGCTGGGTGATGCTCGGTCGCATTGGGATGGTATTAGGGAACGCCACCATGGCAACCGATGCTTATGGGCGTGCTTACCGCTTATCCCCGGACGATGATGCAGTCGCATTAGGCTATGCGGAGGTATTAACCCGTTCGTCAGACCCAAGTGATAACCAAGAAGGTAATGAGCTACTCAAAAAGCTGATTGCCAAAAATCGAACTAACGTTAAAGCGCTCAGCATATTTGCCTTCAATGCGTTCGAGCAAGGGCGTTATCCCGAAGCAATTTCGGCTTGGCAGATGATGTTAAAGCTGCTGCCTGAAAATGATCAGCGCCGAGAGATTATTGAACGCAGTGTCGAGCAATCGCTGATGATGCTGCATGAGAAGAAAGAGGCACCGGAAGGGAAATAACGGTTTTCGGGGTGTCGGGTATTAATGTGATTGAATAAGGGGAGCTTCGGCTCCCTTTATTATGAAATCAATATGTAAAAAGAGGAATAAACTTAAAAATAGAATTGGGTTTTAAAATAATATTTTTTAGATGTTCTATTATAAAAAAAAAGTCACGATATTTTATTGGTTCATTATTTTTTTCATTTAACTTTATTTGCTATCAATAGATTAAGTTGTTTACTAACGTTATTTTTTTTGGTTGTTTTTATATTTAAATCTATATTTAGATAACTATATTTTTTTATTGTTTAAATAATCATTGACAGAGCGTTGTTATATTAATTAACTTTAATGCGCAGTTTGTTAAAATCCTATATTAAATAATGTGCGAGGTAACTTTTATGAGTATAAGTATGGAATTCATTATTCTTAATGAACGAGTCTCTGCGATTAATGAAGAGAATGCGATGTACAACGAAGATGAATCTATCGAGTTAGAATAACGAGTTATATTGAATGGCCGCTAAATGCGGCTTTTCTTAATGGAGGCTAAATATGGATTTTTCGCTACTAAAACCATTAATTAAATGCTCACATCATATTTTAATATCTGATGATGGTGATATTTGCATAGGGGAAATACCACAAAAGGGTTGCATTATTAAAAGTCCGGAAGAGTGGGTTATATCGTTATTACCCAAACTTGATGGAGAGCATACTATCCCCAGAATAGTAAAGGAATTGAAATCTTTAGGGTTTAATATTGATAAAGAATGTATTATTGAGTTTATTAATAAGCTTAATCAGTTAGACGTCATGGAAATTTCAGATACTTATTCGGATATTCTTAGTCAACAAGAAATAAATTTATATGATAGGCAGTTATTACAGTTTTCGTTAATTGATAGTCAAAAAGTAGGTGGTTTAAAGTACCAAGAAAAACTCAAAAATAGTCGAGTTTTGATTTTAGGTATGGGGGGATGGGGGACCTGGTGTGCAATGCAGTTAGCTATGTTAGGTATAGGCACATTGAGATTGGTAGATGGTGATGTCGTTGAGCTTTCTAACTTAAACAGGCAAGTTCTTTATACTTTTGATGATATTGGAAGCGCGAAAGTTGAAGCTGCTGAAATAGGTATTAAACGGCATAATAGATATACCAAGGTTGAGAAGTACAACGAGTTTGCAACGACGGATAGAGATCGGTTGATGGAAATTTTAGATGGCGTAGATGTCATTTTAATTGCATGGGCCAGTTTAGGTTATTTTAGAAAAAATACAGTTGAAGGTGTCATTCATGATATCGCCCATGAAAAAGAAATACCGGTAATTGAATTGGGGGGAGACCCTTTAGATATTTCGGTTGGGCCTATTTATTTAAATGATGGGCATAATTCAAGTTATCATGCGGTAAAAAATAATATTAGAAATAAATTCTATAGCCAGAATCATGAAGTTGAAAAATTTCAATTAGCAAGAATGAAACACCAGTTTTTAAATGGAAAGAGAAAAGTGAATGCTTGGCAAAGTACACCATCTCTTGCAGTCATGTCAGGATTAGTAACAGACCAAATTGTTAAGTTAATTACTGGCTATGATGATGTGGTATTGAAAAATAGGAAAATATTCTTTTCGCTAAGAGATTTTAAAATGACAGAGGAGCTTTTGTGAGAGAAATTCATGAGTTAACTAATAGCTTTAATAACAAAGGATATGTTCAGTTTCCTATCGAACAATACTTTTCAGAGTTAGATAAATTTTATGATGATTTTCTTGATATTAATGATTCTGAATGGTCATTTATTATAAAAAATAAATCTAGTCCAATGGATTATTTTATAAATAAGCATCCTAATATCGAGATAGAACAAGAAAAAGAAAAAGCAATGCAAGAATACCATCAGGGGAATTTCTGTTATTCATTTAGGCGAATAACCGATAATCAACAAGGAAACGAGGTTTCATCCTTTTTAGCGATTAAGACCTTTTTAGATAGCACAGAATTCAAATCCTTTCTGTCTGAAATAACGGAAAAAAGTATCAATGAATTATCGCTATGTTATTTAAGCTGGTTTGATTTAGGGGATTTCCTAACCACACACTGCGACTCAGGTTCCTGCATTAATATTGTCATTAACTTTACGAAAGGTTGGGAACGTAACCATGGTGGCTTGACTTTTATTTTGGATAAACAGAAAGAAAACATCATAGAAGCATTAGTACCAACGTATTTGAGTACATTAATTATTGATACGGGAGAAAAAAGTATTCCCCATTTTGTCTCAATGGTGAATTCGGTAGGTGTTAGAGGCGCTAAAAGAATGGCTGTGGTTGCTCGATATGACGCATAAAAATACGGTCATTATATTTGCAGCGATAATATCTATACTGTGGGGGATGGGATTTCCGATCTCGAAAATCGGTATTGGAATTGTTGGGGCATGGGTATTCCGATTCTACTCCGCATTGATAGCTTTGCTGGTGCTTTTATTTGTATTTTTCTTTATATATAAAAAGCAATTTATAGCGAGCCATTTTATTCGTTGCATTCCTCTTGGCATTTTAAATATGTTCCTCGTGCCAATATTAAACAACATTGCGCTCCAATTTACGGACTCCGTTAAGGCGTCAGTATTGGTCTATACCATGCCAGCGATAACGTCTTGCTTTGTGATGATAAGCCAGCGAAAGATAATCTTGAACTCGTTGGTTGTCTCGGTACTTTGTGGGCTTGGAATTCTGTTTTTTACCTCATTTGATGCGATGAGCTATGGTGAAGTGATTATATTGCTAAGTGCATTTGTATGGGCGCTAGGAACCTTTCTATCAGGACACATTGCCGTCAACGTTGATGTTTTTTCAAAGGTGCTTTATCAAAATATCACTTCATTTTTGATTATATTGGTTTTTACGATGTTTCTATCTGCCAATTTAGATTTGACAAGCTATGGATTGAGTTACCGTAGATTGATGACGGAATTGCTGATTCCCGTGATTTTTATCGGTGTAGCAAATGGGGTATTAGTTTACATTTTATGGTTTTACATGATTGATAATGGCGGGGCTGAACTATCGTCTTATTCGATTCTTATTTCACCGATGATGAGTGTGCTTATCTCGTATTACTACTTAGGTGAAGCAATAAACATGAATATGTTGATTGGAATGGTTTTGATTTTTACTAGTGTCGCTTTAGTCTTTTTGAAGAAGAAAAACTAACGGGTACATTTTACCAATATTAATTAACGCTGTATTGCCTAACCCAAGTTAGTTAGTTTTTTTGTCAGGCTTGCGAGCTGCATTTTGCCTTAACAATAATGCCAAAAAACAATAACAATAAGCCTCTTATTACGATACAATCTGCGCCCATCTATAGGCTATGAAACACCGGAAAACCGTTGCATTTACGTCACGCGATTCGACAATTTGCCGCTTATCTTGCTTTACTCGCTGTAGCGATGTTATTCGTTGCGCCATTGATTTCAAAATCAATGTCACACATGAATAACTGCTCGATGGAGCATGGGGAAATAGCGGAGCATTCGATGCAGCAGCATCACGAAATGCCATTGTCTGAACATTGCGAAGATGGCGGTGCGATGAACCATATGCTGATGACGGGAATCGGGCAATCACCGATGGAAGACATCGCGTGTGGTTACTGCCAACTACTTGTTCACTTCCCATTTTTGATTTTATTTGTTGCTGCGGTGATCCGCCAATTAGCAACCCTCGCTATCTTTGTTCCTTTCGAACGTTGTATTCAATTACGAATTTTCCGTCCTTGGTCATTACAGCTAGCTCGCGCACCACCCACATCCTATTGATTCTTATTTCTTTATTTAACGTAATTTAAAACTGCATTTTGTCTTCAATGGACAAAACCACTTCGCTTATCCTGAAATTGAGCTTCATTTTCAGGAGGCTAGGCTATTTTTCAAAAGAAGCCGAGCGGTCATTAACTCATTGAGCCAATGGCAGTAAGAAACAGATAAAAATAGGCTAAAAATGAACTCAATTAATTTTAAATTTTCACCTGTGACTGCGCTGGTGATTTCAGCTATCGCATCAACATCCACTTTTGCTAAAGAAGAAAATCAAAGTTCAATCACCGATAGCTCGGTCATGATTGTCACGGCTCCTGTGGACTCGCCGTTAACTATTTCGACATCGCCGAAAACCCCAAGACAGCCAGTACCGGCGAGTGATGGCTCTGATTACTTGAAAACAATCCCCGGATTTTCCCAAATCCGTAATGGCGGTACAAATGGTGACCCTGTTTTTCGTGGCATGTTTGGTTCCCGTCTTAAGATCATGACGAATGACAGTGAAATGTTGGGTGCGTGTCCTTCCCGTATGGATGCACCGACGTCCTATATTTCACCGGAAAACTTTGACTTGCTTACCATGGTGAAAGGGCCACAAACCGTATTATGGGGACCTGGAAACTCAGCGGGTACTGTACGTTTTGAGCGTGAAAAACCTGTCTTTACTGAGGGCGGCATTCAAGGTAATGCGAGTGCATTGACGGCGTCAAACCAGCGTTGGGATGCTAATGCGGATGTGAGCTTGGGAAATGAGAAAGGCTATGTGCGCCTGACGGGCAATAAATCTCGCTCTAATGACTATAAAGATGGTAACGGAGACAAAGTACCGTCTAAATGGGATAAATGGAATGCGGATGTTGCAGTGGGCTGGACGCCGGATGAATACACATTACTCGAGCTTTCCGCAGGAAAAGGTGATGGTGAAGCGCGATATGCAGGGCGAGGAATGGATGGCTCTCAATTTAAGCGTGAAAGCTTAGGATTACGTTTCGAGAAAAGCAATATCGGAGATGTATTCGATAAAATCGAAGGAAATGTTTACTACAACTACGCCGACCATATTATGGATAACTACTCACTGCGTAGCCCAATGAGCACAATGGGATCAGGCGGCGGGCATATGGGCGGTGGTCATGGCGGGCACGGCATGATGATGAATATGCCAATGAAAATGCGTGTTGACCGCGAGACGATGGGCGGTCGAGTCATGGGGACGTGGTTATGGCGTGATTATGAGCTGCGTGCTGGGGCAGATATGCAGACCAATAAACACCGTAAAAACAATAATAATAGCTGGAAAAAAGATGCCGAATTCCAAGATTATGGGGTATTTAGTGAGGTAACTTGGACGGCGAGCGAGCAAGGCAAGGTAATTGGTGGCGGGCGTGTAGATCGCGTATTGGTGGATAATTACACCGATGTGGGATCATCCGGTCGTAACACAGTCATGCCAGCGGGATTCGTTCGCTACGAACATGCATTACCTGAAACGCCGGTGATGTTATACGCAGGGGTAGGGTATACAGAAAGATTCCCAGATTATTGGGAGTTATTCTCGCCAAAAATGGGTCCGAATGGCAGCAAAAATGTTTTCGACAACGTGAAAACCGAGAAAACGACACAGTTAGATATTGGTGCAAAATACAGTGATGATAAAGCCAATGCATGGGTTTCCGCTTATGTAGGGCGCGTTGATGACTTTATTTTATTCCGCTATAGCCCAACTAACGCCAGAATGAGCCAAGTTGAAAACGTCAATGCGATGATCATGGGCGGTGAAATGGGGGTTGCTTATCAACTCAGCGATGAGTGGAAAGCGGATGCAAGTCTTGCGTATTCTTGGGGGAAAAATAGAACTGATGGGCGTGCACTGCCTCAAATGCCACCGTTGGAAAGCCGTTTAGGTTTAACGTGGGAGAAAGGCGATTGGACAACGACCGGATTGGTACGCATGGTGAGTCGCCAAGATCGCGTGGCAATCAACGAAGGTAACGTTGTCGGAAAAGACTTCAGTGAGAGCGCGGGCTTTACGGTATTTTCGATGAATGCGGCATATCGCATCAATGAAAATGTGAAGCTGAGTGCGGGGGTCGATAACTTGTTTGATAAAACGTACAGCGAGCACTTGAACTTAGCAGGTAATAGCGGATTTGGTTATTCGTCTAATAGCCCTGTTAATGAGCCGGGTAGAACATTCTGGGGTAAATTGAACGTCACGTTCTAATCTACTCAGCACTGAATGAAGCTAACAACCCGTGTAAAAGCGGGTTGTTAGTTTTTATGCGATAACAGGCGCTATACAGTAATAAGAACTAGGCAATCACAGGAATATAGTAATTCAGCTCTTGGATGTAAGTATGAGGGTGGCTAACAAAATCCTCATAAGTTGGTGTTGATTTTAAAACATAATGTTCGATATCAGCCCCTAAGCCGCGAGCAATATCCATCTCGGCCAGCACTTTTCCATAAACGGTGTAAATAATGTCGTTATAGTCAGTGCCTTGTAAATTACCGATAAATTTAATTTGCAAATAATTGCCAGCAGGAACCATCAGTTTTTTAGTAAATGGTGGTATGACATCAAGATCGTTGTTATCAAATGCAGTGGAGTAGAGAAAACGGCCTTCTTCATCGGAGCTTGTATCAACCCCGTGGATAGCATACAAATTTTTAGTAACAATCTTGTTTTTATCTAAAAAGTTTTTCCAATACTGGCGTCGTAGCTCTTCAGTTTTTAAGTTCCACTCGTTAATGCCTTGTGTGTAGCGATGTGTCATTCCCGCTAAGTGGATCTCTTTTAATTCAACTAATTCCACATGAGCTTCGAGTTCTTTACTTTCACGCAGAGGAAGGCAAAAACCTTCAATATGCCAGCCTGAGCGTTTACGATATTCTGAAGGTGTTACACCAAACTGTTTCTTGAATGCTCGACAAAAAGTTTGTTGTGAATCAAAACGATAGCGTAGAGAAATATCCATGATACTATCGCTCGTTAAGCGCAAAGCAACCGCAGAACAGGATAAACGACGAGCGCGAATATAAGCACCTAACGCGAGACCTGTTTGGGTTTTAAATAATCGTTGAAAGTGCCATTTAGTGTATCCAGATTTATCAGCAACGGTATCAAGGGAGAGCCGCGACTCTAAATTTTGTTCGATCCAGAGAATAATTTCCCTGATAACACTTTCTTGTAGCATGGTTACCTTTCCAGTCACTTTTGCAACAGGCGTTATTTTAAGCGCCAAATCTATGCATTAAAGTTAGATAAAACTCATCGTAATTGAACATAGGATAGCATGTCTACTGACAATTTTTTTATAAGCAATGTGAAGTTAAGTAAGTTTTAATCGGGTTTCATCACTCTAAATGATGATTAGTTAGCTGACTAAACAGAGATAACGTATTAGGAATACACTGAAATTTTGATAGCCTACAACGCATTTTTTGTTAAATTAGTCGTTATGTAAAAACAATATTATTCATACAAATAGAATGAAAGCGTTTAACGAATGAATAAAATTAAAGCAAATATTCAATAGGTTACTCGATTCAGTTAGTATGAATATAATTCAATCATCATTCATTGATATTCATACTTTGTATGACAAAATGAGTTATTTGAGAAAAGTTAAGTAAATGATAAAAAATTATTCTGATAGTGATAGATGATTTAGTCAGTTATTATTATGATATTGCTTGTTGTTTAGTGAATAAGTCATTAGTAGATGATTTAAAATATAAGAATAAATTTAAGTATATAAACGTAAGCTATCATTATTTGAAAAAAGTTAAGATAATCCTTGATCATTGTTTTTATGATTTTGTAATATAGCTCATGCTGAAGAACATCATTAAATGAGTAATTAAATTCTTACATCATTATTTGATGGGCATGATAAGTAAATATACACAGGTAATAATCTGAATTTTATGTGATTTCTATCACGCTTTTATTTTTATATTACATGGATGATTGGTTTTATTTGTAATTTAAATCAACCAATTACAGTTTTAAGTGAAAAATATCTATTTATGAAAGTCACTAAATGATGTGATGTATGTCGCGTTTTATTAACGTAAGTCAATTAATTAAACCTGGTGTGATGATAATTTAGCTGCCCTCATAATTGGTATTCAATCTAATAGTAAAAGGAGTATTTATGAATGAAAATGAAATTGCGAAAAAGTTAGGGATTAAGATCCGTATGCAAAGAGAGAGTCATAAAATGAGTCTTCAGCAAGCGGCTGATTTAATTGGTGTCTCTGAGGATGAAATGAATCGTTTCGAGAGTGGAGAAAGCTGCATTGATGTTGATTCTCTTTTTCAATTTGCGTATTTATTTAACTTAGAACCTGCATCATTCTTATATGGTGTTGTGAACATAAATAGTGGCACTAGAAGTACAATTCATTAAAAATATCAGTGTGTTATGTTTTCAATCATTTATTTTTAAAGGTTGGTTATCACTAGGAAAGTAGAAGATTTTCCATTTTCGACCCTGTTTTTATAAAAGAGATTCCATGAATTTAATCATCTGACCGGAAGAGATTATCTGTTTTACTATTATAGGTTGTTTCTTCCGGCTTAATACTCTATTTTTAGATTATACCTGCATGTAATACTTTTCACATACAATGCTCGCATACAATAATTGCCTATTATTAATAGTCTCATAAAGCTCATCAAAATCATCGCGTCAAAAAATAAAATAAAACTCTAGTCTTAATGTGAATTGATAACGCAAAAAATTAAATTATATTGATGGCTGAATTTAACTGCATTTAAATAATAATAATCTTAATTTAATCATTTATAAGTGAATAGTCATATTTTATACGGGAATATACGAATATTTATTAAACGTTAATGATTGTATTACTTTTTATGTTAAACAAATAAATTGATACATTTAGTCATGATTTACTCGTCATCCATTTATTAGTATTAATATGCAGCTGTAAACTGCTGACGGATAAATTGTGGCCGCTCTACCTCATCTAATATCGCCACCGCTAAATCCTGAACAGATATTTTTGCGGGGGTGTTACCATTCATTAATAGCTGTTTTCCACCAAGGCGAAAGGTTTCTGTTCGAGCGCCATCTTCAAGCATTGCGGCAGGAGAAACAAACGTCCAATCTAAGCTATCGATAGATTCCAAGGTCGTTTTAAATTCTTTGACCGCTTGGGCTCCTGGCCAGATATTGGCTGGAAAATCTGGGGAGTCGAGCAATAAAACACCTGGCGCGATTTCTAAGCTTCCGGCACCGCCAACCACAATAAATCGTTTTATACCTGCTTTTTTTACTGCCTCTAAGATTGCTTGGTTTCCTGCAACAGTATCGCGGTACAGATTAGGATTACTCCATCCACCATTAAATGCACTAAGCACCACATCTTGGCCTTTAAGCCGAGATGTTAGCCATGCCACATCCGTAATATCTCCAGATTCAGCAATTAAATGAGCATGTTGAGGAAGCTGATTGCTGTGACGAGAGATCGCAGTGACTTGATGATGACGCATTAAGGCTTCAGAAACCAACGCTTTACCGACAAAACCAGTGGCTCCTAGGATCGATATTTTCATGTTTAGCTCCAGCTGCCTTTTCATTTGTCAGGTTTGATGAATAATAATGAAAGTATAGAGCATGAAAATTTATTTGGTTGTTTTTTATCTAAATTCTAGCGCGACAAAAATCAATCACATGAGAGATCCTCTGCTGAAATCCGGGTGTAAGCCCTGCAGGGGAAAGCCCTAATGAAATTTGCCGTAATGGTTCAGCTATTGTCATCGAGAGGATCAAATCGCTGATAATGGCAAAGTCATGCTGTTGGATAACTTCGTCTTGCGCATGGCGGGTTAGCCATTGATTGAGTAATTGGCGACTGCGCTCAATACCATTTTGTTGGTATTTTTCTAATAGCAATTCTTTGTGTGCAAAATCCGTTTGTAATAAGCGATACAGTCCAACGGCTTCTGGGGAAAGAACAGTTTTCGCGATAATTTCTAAATTATTCTGTAACAAACTAAATAGCTCATTGTGGGTTGTAGCTTTCTGTTCAAACAATGGCACAAAGCTATCCGTCCAATTGAGTACCACTCTTTCTACAAGCTCTTCGCGATTTTCCATAAACCGATAAATGGTTTTTTTAGCCACGCCTGCACGTTTTGCCACATTATCAATACTGGTGAGTTGGTATCCATCTTCAAGTAGTGAGCTCAGTGCTGCATTCATGATTTTTTCTTTGAGAAGCCCCTCAGGAATACTTGGGCGACCTCGAGCTGGTTTCTTCTCGCTGCTGTTTGACATAAATGGCTTACCTCATTTTGCTATCTTGACTTTTTTTCATTTTAGCTCAAAACTAATTAGGAAACAAAATAAGTTTCCTAATTAATCGAGATAGGTAGGTCATCATGAAAACAAATCAAACATGGGCAGTTGACGACATAAATCAGTTGCTACTTCCACATCCATTACGCATGGAAATGGGTATTGAGCGTGATGAAAATGGGTTATTAACGGTCGCCGTTCGCACTGACTTACAGGGTTGTAAAGGTCGAATGTTAGCATGGTGGTTTACCTTTTTTGAAACCACACAACATATCCGCTGGTGGCATCCCCATGACCATGTTGCTCATCACGGCTGGGATGAAAAATGGCAAAAAGGGGAGAGTTTTATTGGCGCTTCCATTCATGCTGTTGAGTCTCTCGGTGCGATCCCACCAGTGGCAGCGAAGTTAAAATTTAGAGATCCAACGGATTTCTTTGAGGCTTCAGCGTATGAAAAAGCCATCAAAGAGGGGCATATTTCCGGTGCGGTTTGCTCTTCGATTGGTTTTGGTGAGCATATTGAAATGGATGCCAAGGGGTATCCTATTGATGGGAAAATGATGCATCTAGCCCGTGATACTGAGTTTGGTTGTGTATTACGTAGCCGTTTCTTGCTAGGGGCATCTCTTGAGGATCCGCGCACACAGCTGTCCGATGAAATTGGATTAGAGCTAATGCGCCACTGTTATAACGAATTTACCTATTTGTCTCGTTTTTTGCCATCGCTGTATTACGGCGAGCACGCGAATGGGGAAAATGCGCCATTACCATGGTGAAATAGGGTAGAGCTTCAGCGAGATATCAACATAATTAAACTATAAACAAAGTCTGGATGGCTGGCGCTATACCTCTGAGTATCGTTAGCTTTCCGGGCTTTTTTCTCTAAATAGTTTCAAGATAATACTCGTGATAATGGCGATAGCTCCACCCAAGGCAGTTTCAAGCACACGGTCAAATAATAAGGTATAGACCGGATGACGCCAATAAACCACTTGTTCAAGAACCGAGAGGATTAGGCTGGTGACGACAAAAGTCATAAAGGTATAGCCGTGATGAAAACTCATTGGTAGCAAAAAGGCGAAAACTAAAATAGCCACTAGCCCAATATAAGGCATCAACGGGGTATTAAATAACAGGAATAGGAATAACACGGAAATTAAGCTACCCGCCACCCGTTGCAGTGTAATGTGCACAATACTTTCAGATTTTGGGTGCAATACAAAAACGAAAGTCAGCAATGTCCAATAGAAATGCCCTAAGTCTATCATCCGAGGGATAGCCAAAGTTAACAATAATCCAATGGTATAGGTCATTGACCGTGGAATAATATTTTTACGTAGGGTAAATAGATTTTTTTCCACAGTAAGTGGCGTAATAATGGAATGGCGAGTCATTTTGTGGCTGAGAAAATAATAGGTGAGCAAGGTGACGCCACTGCCAATTAAAAAACCTAATGTCAGGCTTTTTGACACTTCAGGCAAGATTGTACCAATGGTGGACATGATAATCATGAATTTCATGGTCAAGTCCATGATCGGATCTGTGCCATAGAGCTGATAATAGATAAATGAGAATATTGCCAGATAAATATAAAACCCAGTGCCTAAACGTAGCGTATCGCCAATATAGATAGCGACTAAAATCATGGATAGCCAAAAAGCAGTATAGAGGTAATTTTTATATTCTTTAGCGGCGTTAAATAGGTTAAATGAGTAGAGCGTCGAAAATGCTGCCCACATGGCGGCCTGAACGTCGATCAGTGCGAGTGCAGTGAGGGCACTTAAAACTAAGCAGCTGCTGAACAGAATTCCGTCATGGATCGCAGGGATTTTCTTCATATTATGATGCTCAAAATTCGTTATCTAACTCTTTAATTATTAAGAGTATTCTATGATAACATATTGCTATTTGAAGACAAATTTCCCTTTCAGTAACCTATGAACCTTTGTTTTTGATGGGATAAATAAAGATGTTGATTATGCGTGAATGTATTCATCTATCTGAAAAAATGCATAATAGCGCAGAGCGAGAGCAATTTGTCGTCATGATAAGGAAGAATACATGCAAATAATTAATCCCCATGATTTTGTTTGGGTTGGTAGTAACAACGATGTTCCTCTTGATACCCTGCCGGAATGGGTTCAAACGCAGTGGAACAGTAAACTACCCCTTATTGTGCACCGAGAGAAGGCAGGTGAAAACCAACTCACTGTGGCCATTCGCGGTATTAAGCCCCATCAGCGTGTGACAACCCAAATTTCAAAATTTGCTATCACGCACATTATGAATGTGGAATCTTTAGTTTCAAATTCTATTGAGCTGCAACGTTCGATGTTTATTGCGTTACCGCCTATCCAAGTTTTGTTGCTAATTTCTCAGCACAATTGGCCTTGGAAATGGGGAGTGACGGGAAGCTGCGCTTATACATTGGCGACAGATATTCAAAGTATGCTGACAGATTGTGACCTTGATGTTGTTATCCGCTGCCCAACTCGTCAGAAAAAAGAAGATTTTGCGCAGTTTGCTATTAAAGCGAATACACCATATTGCCCAATTGATATTCATGTGGAAACACCGAAAGGCGGATTTTCTTTAGCGGAATGGTTTAAAAATGACCAAGTGACGCTGCATACTCCAACGGGGGATGTGATGGCTGCCGATCCTTGGGATGAAAGCCTCTAGGTGATTTGTGAATAAAACAAGCAGTTTGGGTCTATTTCTTACTCAAACTGCTCAAAAATTAATTTTGATGCTCGTACAGGTGTTTTTTTAGTGTTCGATATTTGGCTCGATTTCTGCGGCACGTTTCCACTCTTGCATCGCCGGTAATGCAATAATGCGTTCAATCCATTGTTGAGCTTGTTCATTGACTTTTAATTGGTAGCTCTGAATACGAAACGCTACTGGTGCAAAAAATGCATCAACGGCAGTAAAGTGTTTTCCTGCTAACCAAGGTCCTTCAAATTTATCAAACCCTTCCTGCCATAATTGCTGAATGCGATTTAGGTTTCCTTGCAGTTCATGGGAAATTTCACCAAGAGGCTCATTTCTTGTCACATTCATCGGGCACTGTTGGCGTAGTGCGGTAAAACCTGCATGCATTTCAGCGCTTGCGCAGCGAGCCCAGGCTCTTGCTGATTTTTCAGTCGGCCAAACTTGAGGGAAATCTTCGGCAACATACTCACAAATTGCCAATGAGTCCCAAATGGTTTTATTGCCATCAATCAGGCATGGCACTAAGCCGGAGGGTGAAAAGCGGCTAAATTTTTCATGGCTACTTTTGCCATTTTCGAAGAAGCAAATATTCTCTTCAAAAGGAATTTGCAATGCTTTTAACAGGACCCAAGGCCTTAGAGACCATGAAGAGTAATTTTTGTTGGCAATCCATAATGTATACATACGCTAGCCTCTAAGAATAAAGAAAAAACAACCTATAGATAGAGCATCAATTTAGCAGGAATCGAAAAAATTAGGTTAATTTATTCGTTGAAATAAAAATCTCACCTACCTATTTTAGAAATGCTGAACTATATTTATAACAAATTCATCTATCATATTAAGATGGGTAATAAGAAAATCAGCAGGATAAATAATCCTAGAGGTTATTAGGTGTAATCTATTTACATAAATAGAAGATTCTTTATTAAAGGTTTACGCTTGTAATAACAAAAATAGAATTCACCTATTTTTCATCATGATGATGATACTATTTGAATATCTTCGACAAAATATTTGTTTAACTTTGGGATAGGAATAAAGCCAGATTAACCTTATGATTATTCACTCTTGGTAAAACAAGTAATTACCTTTAAAACTATATGGTTTTTAAACTATGCAATGGAAAAATAACGCCACTCGTTATGGGCATCTTTCGCTGCTCATTCATTGGTTGGTCGCAATTGTCGTATATGGAATGTTTGCATTAGGCTTATGGATGGTGTCATTAGGCTACTATGACACCTGGTACCATCAAGCCCCGGAAATACATAAAAGCATAGGGATGTTGCTATTCTTTATCATGCTTTTTCGTGTGGTTTGGCGATTTATTTCTCCACCACCTAAGCCGTTATCAAGCTATAGCAAATTAACGAAATTTGCTTCAATTACGGTTCAGCTTTTAATTTATATTATTTTATTCTCTATCTTGATCAGTGGTTATTTAATTTCAACTGCGGATGGACAAGCGATAAGTGTATTTGGTTGGTTCGAAGTACCTGCATTATTTACTGGTGCAGCAGAACAAGCCGATACAGCAGGTGAGATTCATCTTTATTTAGCTTGGGCTGTTGTTTTGTTATCTGTTCTGCATGCATTTGCAGCTTTAAAACACCATTTCTTTGATGGTGATATTACTTTAAAAAGAATGTTGGGCTTTAATCCCGATAAATAACGTGGAGAGAGTTATGTTGAAGAAATCTATTTTAGGTCTTGCTGCAGGGACTTTATTATTATCAGCAGGATCTGCACTGGCAGAAAACTATCAATTTGATAAACAAGGTCAACACGGTTTTATTGAATTTCGTATCCAACATTTAGGTTACAGCTGGTTATACGGTAGCTTTAAAGATTTCGATGGTAACTTTACTTACGACGCGAAAGATCCGGCGAAAGATAAAGTTGAAGTGACGATTAAAACTGGCAGCATTGACACTAACCACGCAGAGCGTGATAAGCATTTACGTAGCCCAGATTTCTTAAATGCAGCAAAATTCCCAGAAGCAAAATTTGTCTCCACAGAAGTGAAAAAAGAGGGTGACAAATACCTCATAACAGGGGACTTCACCTTAAATGGCGTGACGAAACCAATCACTTTAGATGCAAAATTAACGGGTGAAGGTAAAGACCCATGGGGTGGCTACCGCGCAGGCTTCGAAGCGAAAGGGAACATTAAACTGAAAGAGTTTAATATCAAATCTGATTTAGGTCCTAAATCCCAAGAAGTTGAATTAATGCTATCTGTTGAAGGTGTTCAAGTTAAGTAATTCGTATTTTTGAAATACTTTTCCTTCGATTTATCAAAACCGCAGAGACTGAAATAAGTGTCTGCGGTTTTTTCATTCGATATACGGATTGGAATGGTTAATTTTCTGCTTTTTTTACATTTACTCTTATTCCTATAGCGATATTGACGCATTTACGACTAGAATGATAATAAGAATTTTATTATTGAGTATTGGTTTTTTTGTTTTTAAAAGACAGTTGTTTAAAAGACAGATAGTTAAAAGGCAGATTCACTTTGAATACAAACAGTTCACGCAAAATCGCAGTAGTCGTTAGCATCATTTTTATTATCGTTGCGTTGGGTTTTTACTGGTTAAGTAAAGACAACAACGTACTATCGACAGAAAGTAATAGTGAAATTCATTCAGAGGCCATTGCTCAAGTTGAAAAAGAACTGCCGATTTTAGTCACAATCAAAAAATTAAGCCCTGTCACTTACCAGAGCTTTGAGCCTTTAATGTCTCAATATGATCCTGCTAATGAAGACTTACGCCGTCAATTATTGGATCAGGTTGTTAGCCAATCAATGAAGTTGGTCGTTGAGCGCATGCCTTATGCCTCCGATGAAACAGTGATTAATTTTGCCGCTAAAGTGAACGACAATATCAAATCATTGTTAGAGCAAGACCCGTCAGGAAAAATGTGTTATGACGCTCTATTCCCGCAGTTAAGGGATCCTTCCAATGTTATACCGCCGCAGAAAAGCCAAGATGTATTATTGAAACAGGTCGGGGCGATCAACGCATTATTAATTTCCAGTGAAGCGGGTAAGAAATATATGCCGTTGTCTCAAGATGAATATCAGCAAATCATGGAGACGTTGAGAATCGAATTAATGGGTAAATATGGTAATGACGTCACCATGTTGATTAATATCGATGAAGGCAAAAAAAATCCTGCCAAGGTATGCGAAATTACAATTAGCCTGTATGACTCGACGCTGAATATTGCGGACACGCAGAAAAAAGCTGGACTATTGCGTTATTGGTTTTCTTTAAGCAAAAAGTAGTGACGGAAGCCAACAGGCTAACGAATTGATAAAACTCATCTCCTTATAGGATTAACTCACTGTAAAACGTAAGCAGTTTGATTGAGTTAATCCTTGTTGCATTTTGTTTCAATATCCATCCGCTAAAAACACGCTGAAAACGATATACTGTCTAATATAAATAATAGTTATTTATTCGCGTGGCTTATCTGCGCTACTCATTCAATACCATTTGGAGGCAAGATGCGATTTGTGAAGAAAAGCATTGTTACGCTCTTAACCATCGCTGCAATTTATGTTCCTGCCATGGTTTCTCAGGCTTGTACCCGTGTTGTTTATCTCGGGGAAGACCAACAAATCATGACAGGTAGAACCATGGATTGGAAATATGATGTGGGTACCAATTTATGGATTTTTCCACGAGGTATGGAGCGAAATGGCGTGGCAGGGCCAAAATCACTCAAATGGAAATCCAAATACGGTAGCGTGATAGCGTCAGGTTACGATATTTCTACGACTGATGGCGTTAATGAAAAAGGGTTAGTAGCAAACTTACTCTGGCTCGCCGAATCGAAATACCCTGAGTTAGATAATAAAAAGCCTGCGCTGTCTATTTCGTTATGGGCACAATACATGTTGGACAACTATGCCACGGTTGAAGAAGCCGTTGCCGCATTAGAAAAAACGCCATTAATAGTCGCAACTGACAAGGTTCCGGGACAAAATCGCTTAGCGACTCTACATTTATCACTTTCCGATGCGAGCGGTGATAGCGCCATTATCGAATATATCGATGGCAAACAAGTCATTCACCATAACCGTAAATACCAAGTAATGACTAACTCGCCGGCGTATGAAAAGCAGTTAGCGATGCAAGAGTATTGGCAAGGTATTGGTGGCACGGTAATGCTACCGGGAACCAACCGTTCAGCGGATCGTTTCGCTCGAGCGCAGTTTTACATCAATGCTATCCCACAAAAAACAACGCCAAATAAAGCGGTTGCTAGTGTGTTTGGGGTGATCCGTAATGTGTCTGTTCCATACGGTTTAACGTCGGAAACGTCCCCTGAGATTTCTTCTACCCGTTGGCGCACACTGGTTGACAGCAAACGTCAACTCTATTTCTTTGAGTCTGCTTTAACGCCAAACATTTTTTGGACGGATCTAAAGAAAATTGATTTTTCTAATGAGACCGGAAAAGTGAAGAAATTAGATCTCGGTGAAGAGCAAAGCCATATTTATTCGGGTGACGCGACCGCGCAATATGTTGATACCAAACCGTTTGAATTTTTAGGGCTGAGTGCAGAGCAGTTGGGTTACTAAGTTTATAAAGTCAGGTTTCTAAGTCCACGATTTTGAATTTAACCTCCTGAGCAGCAGGAGGTTGATGCACATCAACTCATCTATTCTTTATCTATGAAAACGTTGCACTATCGAGATGAACGTCATAAGATGTATTTAATATGCAACTTAAAGGTAACCCCATGACTGAATTAGTGTGCTACAAAACCATGCCTGTTTGGGATAAGGCTTCGATTCCGTTAATGTTCCAAGACCGCCATAACACCAAAGAAGATACATTCGCCCAATTGAAGGTGCTACAAGGCTCCCTCAATTTTATTATTTTCAATGAAGATGGCAGCGAGCAAAAATTTACGTTTAATACGCAAAATCAACCGCCCGTGATCCAGCCACAAGTCTGGCATCGCATTGCCGATTGCAGCGATGATGTGCGTTGCCAACTCTCTTTTTTATGCCGCCCTGAAATTAAGTTTTATAAGCAGTATGATCTCAGCGAGCCTCACTCTGAAGTACGCTATCTTTGCGAGAATAACCTAGCAAAACCTTGCAAAGTGTTGGATTTAGGTTCAGGCCGCGGGCGTAATAGCTTCTATCTTGCTCAGCAAGGGTATGATGTGACGGCGGTGGATATTAACCAAAATCACATTCAAGCCATTGAAACTGTTAAGCAGCAATCGGGCATAGAAAATATCGATACCGCGCTGTATGACATTAACAGTCACCAAATCCAAGGTGACTATGATTTGATTATTTCCACAGTCGTATTGATGTTCCTACAACGGGATAAAATTGCTGACATTATCGCGGATATGCAATCACATACCCGAACGGGTGGGATTAATATAGTGGTATGCGCGGTAGAAACGCCGGATGCGCCACTGGATATGGTGCCATTTAAGTGTTTCTTAAAACCGGGTGAATTGCAGCAATATTATCAAGACTGGGAAATCCTCAAATACAATGAAAATCCAGGACACTTGCATAGAACGGATGCGCAAGGTAATCGAATTAAACTGAACTTTGCAACATTGATTGCCAAGAAAAAATAACCTGCGATAGCGAAGATAATGGGTTGTTAAATTAACGAGGAAAATCAATTTATTGATTTTCGCCTGATAACACAAAGAGGGAAAAACCACTCTTTTATCCCTCTTTGTCATCAACATCATGGGTTGCCTAGGCAACCCATTTTACGTTCTATATTGGGGCATAAAACCAATGTTAGGCTTTTGAATCTGCCGCTTGTTTTTCACTACGCTCTAAGGTTTTTTCGAGCAGTACAGAATAAAGTGGTCGACCCCCTAAGAATTGCGCCACCATCGTTGCGCCAATGCAGGTAATAATCATCGGTAAAATCAATTGATAGTTATTGGTCATTTCCAACACTAAGACAATCCCCGTTAACGGTGCACGTACTGTAGCTGCAAACAATGCCCCCATACCTGCAATCGCAAAGGTACCGACTTCAATTGAATAATTTGGGAACAGCTCCAGCGCCGCATAACCATAAATACCCCCAAATAACGTACCAAGTGCTAATAACGGTGAGAAAATCCCTCCCGGCGCACCAGAACTAAAGCTGATTGTTGAAGTTAAAAAGCGCAGGGCAAAAAATACCATTAGCATGGTGATGGTGAAACTATTGGCGACCATTTGGTGGATCACGCTATAGCCACCCCCTACAACTTCAGGAGCAAATACACTGATAGCGCCACAGCTACCACCAATCAAGCCTCCCATCAAAACAAATCGTGAAATTTTATTTTGGTAGAAAGCTAAAAATAGACTTTGCAGATAGAGCAAGAAGCGGTTAAAGCCAATGCCCACGATCCCAAACAACATGCCTAAAATCAGATATAACCATAGGGTTTCCATGGGGGCTGAGGAAAATTGCCCAATATTCAGAATCGCGGCTTCACCATTAATTAGGCGAAAAACAATGGTGGCACTCACAGCGCCAATAAACACGGCTTTGATGGAAATAAGGCTGTATTTAAATTGTGGGCGCATCTCTTCGATGATAAACAGAATTCCCGCTAATGGGGCATTAAAGGCGGTAGAAAGACCCGCAGCGGCACCCGCAGCCAATAATGTATGGCGAGATTCATTATCTTTGAGGCGAAATAGGTCATAAAACATTTGGCTAATGTTTGCCCCTAGTTGCACGGTAGGCCCTTCACGACCGAGCACCATGCCGGAACCTAACGTACCTAATCCACCGACAAATTTCACTGGGATCACTCGCCACCAACGGACAGGGCGCAAATCTTGCAATGCCCCTTCAATTTCAGGGATCCCGGAGCCTCCCGCTTCAGGTGAAAAGCGTTTAACCAAATAATAGCCGAGCATAGCTAATAGGGCTGAAGCCACAAACATAGCGGGGATCACCAACCATTTATTGGTGACATATTGGTTAACAGACGAGATACGAATATTGCTGACCCACTCAGTACCTAGCATAAATAGGGAGCCTATCAGCCCAACGACGGCACCAATAATAGCCGCTAAAACAAGCACTTTGAGTGGAGTTTTATCGGATTCTTTTACATGACGTAAAAAACTAAAGTGGGTTTTGTTGTCTGATTTTGGAGTCGAATTAGCCTGCATCATCGCTTTTTGATTCTCTTAAAATGATTTAACAACAATAACTTATGAAGTATGAATGATAAACATAGTATAGCAATACTGCTTTGAAACCCCAGAGAAAAATCAAATGAGATCAGCAAAACAGCCTATTTTACAACATTGAATAATTCTTATTTATAGTGAAAGTTAATGTAGATCAACAAACCTTCAAATAGAATTTTAAGGCGCTTTTCTATTTATTTAAAAGGGGTAATCTTAATGTTGTATATGAAATGCAACTTAAAGGGGTTTCCTCCATGTATTGTGTGCAATGTGAACAAACAATTAAAACACCCGCAGCAAATGGCTGCGCTTATTCGCAAGGTATGTGCGGTAAAACCGCTGAAACTTCAGACCTGCAAGATTTATTAGTTGCTGTCCTGCAAAGCTTATCTGCTAGTGCGGTGGTGGCTCGTGAACTGGGCATTATTGATCATGATGTCGACAGTTTTGCGCCGCGCGCTTTCTTCTCTACATTGACCAACGTTAACTTCGATTCTGAACGTATTATTGGTTATGCCCGTGAAGCGATTTATCTGCGTGATAAATTAATCAAACACTGCTTGTCAGTGAATAGCGCAGTGGCATTTAACCACCCGCTGATCAACCTGCAATTAGCAGGGCAGGATATTGATACACTGCAACAGCAAGCTGCACAATTTGCGTTAGATATCGATAAAGCGCAAATTGGCGATGATATTCATGGCTTACGTATGCTGTGCCTGTATGGTTTGAAGGGCGCGGCGGCCTATATGGAGCACGCTCACGTTTTAGGTCAGTATGATAACCAGATTTATGCTCAATACCATGAAATTATGGCTTGGTTAGGCACATTGCCTGCGGATATGAATGAGCTGCTCGACAATGCGATGGCTATCGGCATGATGAACTTCAAAATCATGGAAATTCTGGATGCAGGCGAAACGGGAGAATTTGGTCATCCAATTCCAACGGAAGTTAACGTGCGTCCAGTCGCAGGTAAATGCATTTTGATTTCAGGTCACGACCTGAAAGACTTAAAAATGTTGTTAGAACAGACCGAAGGCACAGGCATTAATATTTACACCCACGGTGAAATGCTGCCTGCTCATGGTTATCCTGAACTGAAAAAATACGCGCATTTAGTGGGTAACTACGGCAGCGGTTGGCAGAATCAGCAAGTGGAATTTGCGAAATTCCCTGGCCCAGTTTTAATGACCTCTAACTGCATTATCGACCCTGATGTGGGTGAATATAAAGCGCGTATCTGGACTCGCAGCATTGTGGGTTGGCCGGGCGTGAAACACATTACAGGCGACAGTTTTGCTGAAATGATAGCGCAAGCGCAGGAAATGGCGGGCTTCCCATACACTGAAATCGAACACAAAATTACTGTCGGTTTTGGTCGTCAAACTCTGCTGGGTGCTGCGGATGCGGTGATTGATCTCGTTGCTCAGAAAAAATTACGCCACGTATTCTTAGTCGGTGGTTGTGATGGTAGCCGTGGTGAGCGCAGCTACTACACGGATTTCGCTCGCAGCGTACCGAAAGACTGCCTGATTTTAACGCTGGCTTGCGGTAAATACCGTTTCAACAAATTGGACTTCGGTACCTTAGAAGGCTTACCGCGTTTACTGGATGTGGGTCAATGTAACGATGCCTATTCTGCCATTATGTTAGCGGTGAACTTAGCAGAGAAATTAGGTTGTGGTGTGAATGACTTACCACTGAGCCTGATCCTTTCTTGGTTCGAGCAAAAAGCGATTGTGATCTTGTTAACCCTGCTAGCGCTGGGTGTGAAAAATATTTACACCGGTCCAACGGCTCCGGGTTTCTTAACCGAAAACCTGCTGAATATTCTGAATGAAAAATTCGGTATGCGCAGCATTACCACGGTTGAACAAGATCTGGCGGAAATTCTGCCAGCGTAATTAGAAGGAATTCAGGGGGGAAGCGGCTTTCCCCCTTGCAAGGAGTAACCCATGACCATGCCAACAAGCCTATGTCCGAACAGAATGCAAATTCACTCGATAGTGCAGGAAACCTCAGATGTTTGGACAATTAACCTGATTAATCATGATTTTTACCAATATGAACCAGGGCAGTACGCGCTGGTGAGTATCAAAAACAGTGATGACGTAATGCGCGCTTACACCTTGTCTTCATCGCCAGGACAAAGCCGTTTTATCTCCATTACGGTGAGACGATTAGACGAGGGTGCAGGCTCTTGTTGGCTGACAGGAACGGTGAAACCGGGAGACTATCTTTGGTTGTCTGAGGCGCAAGGGGAGTTTACGTGTGCCAATGTACAAAGCCACCAATATTTAATGCTCGCAGCCGGTTGTGGCGTCACACCGATTATGTCGATGACTCGTTGGTTGATGGCGAATCGCCCTGAAACGGATGTCAAAGTGCTGTTTAATGTGCGAGATGAAAAGCAGGTCATTTTCGCCAGTGAGTGGCAAAGATTGGTCCAGCAATATCCGCAGCGTTTGCAACTGTGCATCATGCCGGAAACACCTGATAACGGCGGTGTTGCACAAGGTCGCTTGAGCCAAGAAAAACTGCTGGAGTTAGTACCAGATATTCATGGCCGTGTGGTAATGACTTGTGGGCCTGTTCCGTATATGAAAAATGTGCAGGAATTTTCTAAGGCATTGGGCGTACCTGCGGAACACTTCTTTATGGAGCGTTTTACTACGGGTGGTGATGAGGCCGTGAGTGAAGAGGTGCTGAACTTAAAAATTCGCCATCGTTTAGTGAACTTCAATGTACCTGTGGGTACATCACTGCTGTCTGCGTTAGAACAGAATAAACAACCGGTGATTGCCGCGTGTCGCGCAGGGGTGTGTGGTAGTTGCAAAACAAAAGTGCTTTCGGGGAATTACACAACCAGTAGCACCATGACATTAACTGCGGATGAAATTGCTAACGGTTATGTTTTGGCGTGTAGTTGCCAATTACAAGGCGACACAGAAATCGCTTAATCGATTTTCGATAATATAAAATTTAAATGCCTCATTAATTGCCATCTTATTATGAATATAAATAAGGTGGCTTTTTTTGTTTATTAATCGATTTATTTGAGTGGCAAAAGATAATCAAAAAATAATAAAGTAATTCATAGCGTGATTATGACGTTATGTATTATGAATAATATAAGCTTCTATTAAAGTTACAAATGGTTACACGCTGAATTCTTGATATACATTAACTTAAACAAATCTTAAACAAGGGTGGGCTATAAAAAAAAGAGCGGGGCAAAAGGGTGGTAATTGAACACTCAGTGGGTATAATTCGCGCCGCATCCAAAGTGCAGTAACTCGTTAGGCGAGGCTCCTATACAAACATAGGTTACTGATCTGACGACGTCGAGAGACGCCCAAGATTAGGACAGGATATATCGACCGAAGGTATATCCCCATGTAACTTCCTGATTTATTCAGGATACGTTGTATAGTGCTAAAACCGAGACGAAGAGATAGCAAACGCATTCTCTCATCTGGTTTCGCCCCTATGTGAGTACTGTTTGAGTAAACAACAGTAATAGGGACTAAAAAAATGTCATTTTCTACCCAGAACAAAGCGGGTGCAGTAGCTATTGCACAATCCGCGATGAAAGACGCTCGTCAAAAGTCTAATCAAACACAACCAACTAAAATTGATGATTCAACTGTTCACGCATATATGAGCCAATCATATTTGCCTGTATCGGTTGCCGACTCTGTGGCGTGTGTGAAGAAAAATCTTATTGAACATCTCGAAGGCGAACAAATTCCAACGTATTTATTTGTCGTAGATAGTGAAAACTATTTAAATGGAATTCTGTCCGTTAAATCATTACTTGCCTCAGCAGAAGATTTATTAGTGTCGGATATTATGCGCCACAATTATTTCTCTGTTTCCCCTGAACAATCACGCCATGATGTTTATGATTTAATTAATCACAGTGGTTTGGATATGATCCCGGTTGTTCAGTTTGGTAAGTTAATGGGTGTATTACGTCCTCAAGATATTGCAGAACTTATTGAAGACGAAAATACCCTCGATGCACAATTGCAGGGTGCTACTACGCCACTCGAAGAGCCATATTTAACCACCAGTCCAGTCACTTTATGGCGTAAGCGTGTTGTGTGGTTATTAATGCTGTTTGTGGCTGAAGCCTATACTGGAACCGTGCTGAAAGCGTTCGAAGAGCAACTTGAAGCCGCCATTTCACTGGCGTTCTTTATTCCATTATTGATTGGTACCGGCGGAAACAGCGGAACTCAGATCACATCGACCCTCGTGAGAGCGATGGCGTTGGGGGAAGTGAGTTTACGTAACCTCGGAGCGGTATTGAAAAAAGAGGTTTCAACCTCGTTCTTAGTGGCTATCACCATTGGTGGCGCGGCGTTAATTCGTGCTTGGATCTTAGGTGTCGGTCATGAAGTGACTATCGTGGTGAGCTTAACGATTGTGGCTATTACCGTGTGGAGTGCGATTGTTTCTTCTATTATCCCAATGGTTCTGAAGAAGCTGAAGGTTGACCCAGCGGTGGTTTCTGCGCCATTTATCGCAACATTTATTGATGGTACCGGCTTGATTATTTACTTTGAAATCGCGAAATTAGTGATGACGGAGTTCGCTTAAGTTCAGTCCTACCTCTTGATGCGGCAGGGAATTAACACTCTGCCGCTGATTCAATTTCTCGCTTGAGAATTTCCCCGCATTTTCGACATAAATATTGGTTTTCCCCACGCTCGACTTTGTTATGCCTTCTGATGGTCAGTTCATGAATTGTGTCGCAACCACAAAGATAACGAAAAGTTTGGCTTTTGACGCTGGTCACTGCAAAGTTGTGAGTCCGTTTCGCCGTTACCCCTAAAACCGTCTGCATCATCCATTTCCACTCATTGCCATGAGGGGAGACCCCTTTACGCCCAAATACACGGTAAACCAGCAAATGAGCGAGCTCATGGGGGATCACTTCGTCCACAAAATTATCTGGATTTTCAATTAACAACGTCGGATTAACGCGAATTTCCCAATCTTTTAAATAGGCGCTGCCCGCGGTGGTACCACGTTGTTTATAGTTGATGGTTGGCTCTGGAAATTTCTGTTCCAGTTTTTCTTCAGCTAACGCAAGCTTTTCACGCAGGGTTTTCATCACTCGCTGCTGGAGCAGAATGGGTACTCGGATTGTTTTCATGGCGTCAAGAATACGTGAAGTCATACAGTTCTAACAAGTGATAATTGACAATCAATATATCAAAACATATATTATTATGAAGTATAATAATATAGATAAGTAACTAGAGATTGAATGATGCCAAAGAGTGAACAACCCAACTCAGAACAGCTGCTTTTAGCAATGACCCAAGCAGCAACGCAAACTGCGTCATTATTAAAAACACTGGGGAATCCAGACAGATTGTTACTGCTGTGCCAGTTAACTCAAGGCGAGGCTTGTGTGAGTGATTTAGAAGCCTCGTTAGGGATTGTACAGCCGACGTTATCCCAGCAGTTAACCGTGTTAAGAAATGAAGGATTAGTCGCGACGCGTCGTGAAGGTAAGCGAATCTATTACTCCATTGCGGATGAGAAATTATTTACCTTACTCAATACCTTGTATCAACTCTATTGTCCTGTGAAGGGGAATTAAAATGACGATTGATTGGGCACATTTTACGCCGGGCTCTGCGGCAATTGGCGGTGTTTTGATTGGTTTAGCGGTGGCAATATTATTGATTTTTAATGGGCGAATTGCAGGGATCAGCGGGATTTTAGCGGGGGCTCTGAAACCAACGAAAGGGGATACAGCGTGGAAACTGGCGTTTATCATCGGGATCTTGGTTGCACCATTACTGCTTATTACCTTTGTGTATACGCCAGAAGTCACTATTGCAACAAGCACGCCATTATTGATTGCAGCGGGGTTGTTAGTGGGCTTTGGGACTCGATTAGGTAGCGGTTGTACCAGTGGGCATGGCATTTGTGGTATGGCGAGATTTTCCCGTCGTTCCATGGTCGCAGTCGCTATTTTTATGCTGGTGGCCTTTATCACGGTTGCTGTGATTAACCACTTTGGGTTAAGAGGATAAAGTGATGCCAATCATTATCGCGTTAGTTTCCGGTATTTTATTTGGGTTGGGCTTGCTGTTAGCCGGTATGGGTAATCCTGCAAAAATTTTGGCATTTTTGGATATTACGGGAAATTGGGATCCTTCTTTATTGGTCACCATGGCAGTGGCGATGGTGATAAGCGGCATCGCTTTTCAGTTAGTGAAAAAGCGTAAAACCAGTGTATTAAATTGCCCATTGCAGATCCCAACCAGTAAAGTTATTGATAAAAAATTAGTGATAGGCAGCGTGCTGTTCGGTTTAGGTTGGGGGCTTGGGGGGATTTGCCCGGGACCTGCTATTTTGTTAACTGGTATGGGACTGACTCAAGGTATTTTGTTTACGTTGGCGATGATAGCCGGAATAGCTATTTTCCAACTATTTCAACGAACTGAAAAGTAAGTTTCAACGCATCAAAAAGTCATCAAGATGAATGAGTCAATTAATTTGGTTATTCGACCCAAAAAATGAGGCGAATAAGTCAGTTAATTGACTCATCGATTTAACACCATGAACCCGTAAATAGCGGTTCTTGGCTTAAGCGATATCGTGTACTGCGCCCACCGCTAGCGCCTTCCTCAAGAAAACCATGCTCAACAAGCTCTGCTAAATGGCGTGTGGCACTTGAGCGACTCACTTTTCCCACCGCCATATATTGACGGTTATTGATCCCATCAGCAAAGTCACCATCCAACATCCTATTAAGCACTTTTAACTGCTCTGGGCGCAAAATACGTTGGTCAAATCGATTCCAATATTTTGTCTTTTCAATGGTTAATTGGATCTGCTGCAAGGTTTCATTGATGGCTCCATGTAGTGTGTCGATAAACCAAATCAGCCATTGGGTGAGGTCAATATTTCCACGTTGGGATTGTTCGAGTATTTGATAATATTGCTTTTTTTGTTCATTGATACGTTGGGACATCGCATATAACCTAACCGTGGTTTTCTCGGCTTGGGCTAAGGCTAAGTCCATGATTAAACGTCCTATTCGACCATTTCCATCATCAAACGGGTGAATAGTGAGAAACCATAAATGGGCAATGCCAGCTCGAAGAATTGGGTCTAATGTCGAGTCATGCTGGCTGTGGTTAAACCACGACAGAAATTGTTCAATTTCATGAGGAATTTGCTCTGATGGCGGCGCTTCAAAATGAATAGTGGGCTTGTCTAATCGCCCTGAGAGGACTTGTATTGCACTAGGCCTAAAACATCCAACGGTGATTTTATTAAACAGGCTATCATTTGCAGGAAACATTAAAGCATGCCATTGGCAAAGCCGCGCAGCTGTTAAAGGTTCTTCAAGGTTGTTAATCGCATCTAAGGCAGATTCAACTAAGCCATGCGTTTTTTGATCTATCGGGAAAGGGGCATCATCGGAAATACCCAAATGGTTAGCAAGGGAAGAGCGCACGGAACGTGCATCGAGCTTCTCACCTTCAATATCACTGGAATAAATAATATTAGAAAGGATGTTATCTAATACATATTGGCGCGTATCAAAGGTATCGCATCGGCCATTAAGTTTACCTTGAAGAAAAACAACATCGCGCAGTCGTGTTTGTAACTGCGTTTGGTCAAAGGTAAATGTAGGCCAATTAGGTTGTTCCCAGATCCACATGTTGTGCTCCGATGAGGTGAATATCATATTTATTCTACCCAAAAAATGAGGCGAATAGAAAGATTATTTGACTCATTACATTAGAGAGCAATTTTAGATACAAAAAACCCATCATTAAGATGGGTTTTTTAAGCTGATTTTTGCGGTTAGCGTCAGTGACGTTAGCGAAAATTACAGGCCAGCAGCTTCACGTAGTTGAGCCGCTTTGTCGGTTTTTTCCCACGGGAATTGTGGGCGACCAAAGTGACCGTAAGAAGCTGTTTGTTGGTACATTGGGTGTAATAAATCCAGCATTTGAATTAGGCCGTAAGGACGTAAGTCAAAGAATTCACGAACTAATTTCACGAGCAATGCTTCGTCAACTTTACCAGTACCGAAAGTTTCTACCATGATAGAGGTAGGCTCTGCGACACCGATAGCGTAAGAAACTTGGATTTCACAACGGTCAGCTAAACCCGCAGCAACGATGTTTTTTGCAACATAACGCGCAGCATAAGCAGCAGAACGGTCAACTTTTGATGGATCCTTACCAGAGAATGCACCACCACCGTGACGTGCCATACCGCCGTAGGTATCAACGATAATTTTACGACCTGTTAAACCGCAGTCACCCATTGGTCCACCGATAACGAAACGGCCTGTTGGGTTGATGAAGTATTTAGTTGCTGGAGATAACCACTCAGCCGGCAGAACGGGCTTGATGATCTCTTCCATAACCGCTTCGTGTAAAGCTTTTTGGTCAATATCTTCTGAGTGCTGTGTGGACAGAACCACCGCATCAATACCGACAATTTTGTTGTCATCGTATTGGAAGGTCACTTGGCTTTTCGCATCTGGACGTAACCATGGCAGTGTGCCATTTTTACGAACTTCAGCTTGGCGCTGCACTAAGCGGTGTGCATAAGTCACCGGTGCAGGCATTAATACATCAGTTTCGTTAGTTGCATAACCAAACATAAGACCTTGGTCGCCAGCGCCTTGTTCTAAAGGATCTGCACGGTCAACACCTTGGTTGATGTCTGGTGATTGTTTACCAATTGCGCTTAATACTGCGCAGGAGTTGGCATCAAAGCCCATGTCTGAACTGGTATAACCGATTTCACGAACGGTTTTACGCGTAATTTCTTCAATATCGACCCATGCACTGGTCGTGATTTCACCACCAACCATGACCATGCCGGTTTTGACATAGGTTTCGCAAGCTACGCGCGCTTTTGGGTCTTGTTCAAGAATAGCATCAAGGACCGCATCAGAAATTTGGTCTGCAATTTTATCAGGATGCCCTTCTGATACGGACTCAGAAGTAAAGAGGTGTGTAGACATGAGATTAATACCTTAAGAATTCAAAGAACATTATAGTTGGATGTTTTAACATCTAGACGGCTATTCTAGACTTTTCATTAGAGAATTTCTACCAATTTTTAAGCTATAAAATGACAAGGGTATAATTCACTAATTCAGTTCGTTTTATTATAAAAATAGCATTTTGGATAATTTGCTTTTGCATTTTTGGGCTATTCGAGGTATAAACTGCGACCGTAACGGATGGTCGTTGTTTCCCGTTATATACCAGCAGGTCAAACACGCATCTGCTATCTATCAGGAATGTTTTAACCGATTGAATTTTAATACACGATTAAAATTTTAAGGGGAAAACAGTTATATTGGGGGTTAATGGGCAATGATCCATAATCTGCTGAATAACAGTACCCAACCGTCATATGCGGATCGCCGCGTGACATTGGCTTTTACTTTCCTGTCTATGTTGACTTCATCGCGAAGTTACCGTCATACCTATCATAGATCCTTAATACTTAGTCAGTAATCTATAATGTAGTAGCCTGCTAAGTCTATGGATGTATATTGTCACCGTTTAGAAGTTCTAAGCACTTTTAATTACAATCTGAGTATCGCTGTTTCCCTGACATTACTGCCCAGTTGCATCATGCTCTTGGTCGTTGCTTGTCTGGAAGGAGAACGCATCACTCACCCCTCCATATTAGGAGTTTATTATGAATGATAATATCGCCCGCAAAGTACGCCAAACTTACAATATCGCGTATTGGGGAGGTGGTTACTATCAGGTGAATGAGCGCGGAAATGTCTGTGTTTGCCCGAATCCTGAAAATCCAGATACCATCGTCGATCTTGCCGAATTGGTCTATCAAGTTAAAGAAGAGCAAGAGCATTTACGCTTGCCTGCATTGTTCTGCTTTCCTCAAATTTTGCAACATCGCTTGCGGTCAATTAACGCGGCATTTAAACGTGCGCGTGAATCATACGGTTATAAAGGTGATTATTTTTTAGTCTACCCAATTAAAGTTAACCAACAACGCCGAGTGATTGAGTCGCTAGTGAATTCTGGTGAACCTTTAGGGTTAGAAGCGGGTTCAAAAGCAGAGTTAATGGCAGTATTAGCCAACGCAGGGCGCACGCGCACTGTGATTGTGTGTAACGGTTATAAAGATCGCGAATATATTCGTCTGGCATTAATTGGCGAAAAACTGGGTCACAAAGTGTACCTGGTTATCGAAAAAATGTCTGAAATCGAGATGGTGCTTGAAGAAGCTCAAAAACTGGAAGTGACGCCTCGTTTAGGTGTTCGTGCCCGTTTAGCATCCCAAGGTTCAGGTAAATGGCAGGCGAGTGGCGGTGAAAAATCTAAATTTGGATTAGCTGCAACACAAGTTCTACAGTTAGTCGAAATTTTACGCAATGCGAACCGTTTGGATAGCCTGCAATTATTGCACTTCCATTTAGGTTCTCAAATGGCGAATATTCGTGATATCGCGACAGGGGTTCGTGAGTCAGCCCGTTTCTACGTCGAGTTGCATCAATTAGGTGTCAACATTCAGTGCTTTGACGTGGGCGGTGGCTTAGGCGTTGATTATGAAGGTACCCGTTCTCAGTCAGATTGTTCGGTTAACTATGGCTTGAACGAATACGCGAATAACGTGATTTGGGCGATTGGCGATGCGTGTGAAGAGTTTAATTTGCCACACCCAACGGTGATCACTGAGTCTGGGCGTGCATTGACCGCTCACCATACCGTGTTAGTCTCTAACGTGATTGGGGTTGAGCGTAACGAATTCACCAAAACCACACCGCCGAGCGAAGATGCGCCACGTTCACTGGTTTCGTTATGGGAAACGTGGGAATCCATGCAGCATCAAGGCAATAGCCGTTCTTTGCGCGAATGGTTGCACGATAGCCAGTTTGACTTGCAAGAAGCACATACTCAGTATGCGCATGGCGTGTTGGACTTAACACAACGTGCATGGGCAGAAGAGCTATACTTAAATATCTGTCGCCGTATTCAGCAAGATTTAGACCCTAGCAGCCGCGCCCATCGTCCAATTATTGATGAGCTGCAAGAGCGTATGGCGGATAAATTCTATGTGAATTTCTCGCTGTTCCAATCGCTCCCTGATGCTTGGGGAATTGACCAAGTGTTCCCAGTCTTGCCAATTGAAGGCTTAGATAAGCCGTTAGACAGACGTGCGGTATTATTGGATATCACTTGCGACTCAGATGGTATTATTGATCATTATGTTGACGGTGATGGGGTGGAAACTACCATGCCAATGCCAGCGTATGATCCAGAAAATCCACCGATGATTGGCTTCTTTATGATAGGTGCATACCAAGAAATTTTAGGCAACATGCACAACTTATTCGGTGATACTGCCGCCATCGATGTGTGGGTTGATAGCCAAGGCAGTATTCGTTACCTGCAAAGTGAAGAGGGCGATTCCGTCGCCGATATGCTGCAATATGTGAAGCTGGTTCCTGAAGTGCTGTTAGAAAGCTTTATTGAGCAAGTAAAAGGCACTGGGCTGAGTGACGAGCTGCAAAAAGATTTTGTGAACGAGTTTGAAAGTGGGTTGTACGGTTACACTTACTTAGAAGATGAATGATTAAGGAACAGTGATGATTAATAGCACATTAGGAAATCAGGTTGATAATTCACTGGTTTCAAACGCATTTGGTTTTTTACGTTTTCCGTTAAATTTCCAACCATACAGTTCTGATGCTGATTGGGTGATCACGGGTGTTCCATTTGATATGGCAACCTCAGGACGCGCAGGTAGCCGTCATGGGCCTGCTGCTATTCGTCAGGTTTCCACTAACCTTGCGTGGGAAAGCCACCGTTGGCCGTGGGATTTTAAATTAAAAAACAAACTCAACGTGGTTGACTGCGGCGATGTGGTGTTTGCATTCGGTGACGCGCAAGATATGTGCGACAAATTGCAAGCTCATACTGAAAAATTGCTGGAATCCGGTAAACGTTGTCTAACGTTTGGTGGTGACCACTTTGTGACATTGCCATTACTGCGAGCCCACGCGAAGCACTTCGGTAAAATGGCGTTAGTACATTTTGATGCGCACACTGACACATACGGTAATGGTAGTTTATATGACCACGGCACCATGTTCTATCATGCGCCAAAAGAAGGTTTGATCGACCCAAATCATTCTGTGCAGATTGGTATTCGTACTGAACATGATTCTGACAACGGTTTCACTGTATTGGATGCCGCTCAAGCGAATGATCGTGGTGTGGATGACATGGTTGCTCAGATCAAACAGATCGTGGGTGATATGCCAGTTTATCTGACATTTGATATTGACTGTCTGGATCCTGCCTTTGCGCCAGGAACCGGTACACCAGTGATTGGTGGGTTAACATCTGATAAAGCGTTAAAACTGCTGCGTGGCATTAAGTCACTGAATATTGTTGGGATGGATGTCGTGGAAGTTGCGCCAGCCTATGACCAATCAGAAATTACGGCATTAGCCGCAGCGACGATTGCATTGGAACTGTTATATATCCAAGCGTCTAAGAAATAAGTTTTAATCTGCGATTTAAAGTTAAGGTGCCTAATGTTTCATTGGGCACCTTTTTTTATACCTAAAGGCTGCGTTCTTTCAATTGGGCAAGAATGGAATAGGCTTGTGTCCACAGAACTGAGCCACCTTCATGAGAGAACAAAAAGTGTTCGCTGTCAGGAAAACGCTGAGCCAGTGTTTTACCAAAATCAGGGGAATGCACAGAACTCACATCTTGCTCGCCATACCACAGCGCGACAGGGCAATGGATCTCTTCAGGATTGAACTGCCAATGCTGCAGGGCGATTAAGAGATCTTGAACATAGCCTTGGTTACCTTGCATAAATGCACGTTCCATACAGTCACTGTATGCAGCTAAGAAGTTCTCTTCGCTATAAATTTGCTGGTCTATCTCTGCGCTGCAGTTAAGAATAAACGCCAGTAACCATTGTGAGGTCACATTGCGCATCAACCATTCCGATAAAGCATCGGGGGTATGAATGGCTTGTTCCTGCATATTAACCACATCTTGTTTTAATTGCGCTCGGGTTGCAGGAAACTCAAATTGGTCTTGTCCTGACACAAGCGATAATGAAACTGGGGAGGCGTAGCAGGCGAGTGCCATGGCGAAAACGGCACCTTGAGAGAAACCGACAACGGAAAATAACGGCAGTTTTTGAGTATTCAGAAGTTCTTGAATATCTTGAGCAAAGCGTTGTAGGGATTTATGCTCATCAAAGGTGGATTGACCCAGTCCAGCACGTTCTGGGGTGATTAAGCGAATATTTAGCTCATCAAGACGGTCAATGCCAAAGCCAAGTGTACCGCTCATCCCTGCGCCAGTACAAAAAATTACAGGGAACCCCTGTTCAGGACCAGATTCATACCAACACAAAAGTCGCCCATCAGATAATGTCATCGACATATGGCGAGTATTGGATATTTTGTTGCTATACATAATAAATACCTACAAGATAGAATTTTTAGTGCGACATGTTAGTTTCTATCGCGAGTCGTCAATGACTTTACCGTTGTTATTTCCTATTTGCTAAAACAGATTTGTAGGGCAGGTAGCTCAATCTGTTAGAGACAGCTCAGAATTTTAAATTAAGAAATAGGCTAATTGCAAAATATACGCTCAATTACGGCTGTTTTACAGCCAAAAGGATAATTTATGCGATTTTCAGACTCAGAAAAGCAAATTCTATTAGCAGTGAAGGGAGTTGGACCAACGGTCATTAGCCGATTAGAGCAAATGGGGTTTTCGTCTTTAGCGCAGTTAAGTGAAGCCTCTTATGATGAAATTTTAATTTCGGGCGCTGCACTAACGGGGTCAAGTTGTTGGAAAAACAGCCCTCAAGCTAAAAAAGCGGTGGAAGGCGCTATTGCCGCAGCAAAGAACGCCTTACGTTAAGTTGGCTATGACTGTTTATTTTTCATTTTCCACTTTTTGCTGCGCAGAATATTGAGCATTTGTACTGACATGGAGAAGAACATAGCAAAATAAATATAGCCTTTTGAAACATGTACCTGAACACTTTCAAGTAATAGAGTGAAGCCTACAAGGATCAAGAAAGAGAGTGCGAGGATTTTGACCGAAGGGTAACGTTCCACAAAATCACCAATCGGTTTCGCGGCGAACATCATGATCATAACCGCCATAATCACCGCAGCCATCATAATAAACAGATGGTCAGATAGCCCTACAGCAGTGATCACGGAATCTAAGCTAAAGATAATATCTAAAATTGCGATTTGCATAATGGCCCCCCAGAATGAAGTGACTTTTTTCTGGGCTATCCCATCATCGTCTTCCCCTTCAATGGTATCGAAAATCTCCTGACTGGATTTCCAAATGAGGAATAAGCCACCGGCACACAAAATTAAGTCGCGGGCGGAAACGGTATGTTCAGCTAATGTGAAGAGCGGTGTGGTGAGGCGTGCGAGCCAAGCAATGGACGCTAGCAGTGCCAAGCGCATACCCATTGCTGCAATTAACCCAATACGTCTGGCGCTATTTTGTTGATGGGCGGGTAATTTACTGACGACAATACTTAAGAAAATAATATTGTCGATACCCAGTACGACTTCCAAAATTGTTAATGTTGCCAATGCCATCCAAGCATGGGGATCTAAGAACCACTCAAACATCTTATTGCCTTAAAAATGGAATAAAAAATCGTCTGTTTGGCACAGGCGATGCCTTGACCAATTAACTGAGGTTAAAGTGCCGCGCTAATAATGGACCTGTAAAATCTTTTTTTAAATAGAAACCTCTCGGTAATGTCATTATTGGCTGCCCAAATTCACCAATACCTTCGGTTAACGCTCTATTATTCGCCGCTTTGGGACGAATTTGTAGAACTTGTCCGTGACGAGCCGTGATGATTTCAACTTTTCCCAGCACAATTAAGTCCATTAACTCTTCCCAATCTTGGCGTAAAAGCTGTTCTTCAAGCGCAGAAGGGCTCCAAATCAGAGGGTTTGCAATACGGCGCTGGGCAAGTGGAATTTGGCGTTCACCTTCTATCGGGAACCACAGAATACGAGATAATTTGCGGCGCACATGACTATTTTCCCATGTCAGACCACTATTGCCCGTGAGTGGTGCGACAGAGACAAACGTCGTTTCTAATGGTACGCCATGGCGATCGATTGGGATTGTTTTAAGCTCCACGCCAATATCTGCAAAATCTTGTTCGGCTTTACTGCCTGCGGTTGCACCCAAAAAATACTCTAACAGTGTCCCGACCCAGCCTTTATCTCGTTTAAGATCGGGCGGGATTGGGATACCTGCGATAGTTGCTAGCTCACCAAGCGTATAGCCAGCAAGGGCTTGTGCTCTAGCTAATAAGACGGTTTCATTTTCTGGTGGTGAAGGCGGTATAAAAGACATAGGCGACAAAATTTCGTTATGTTTAAAAAATAACCAAGAAAATGGTCACAAGGTAGGATGAGTATAACACTTTTTAGTCCCTGTATTTAACTTCATGATATATATGTAGATATTAGATAATAATCACTGGCGGGATTATGAATATTTAGGGTTATTCAACTTCATCCCAAGATAATCACAGGATCATGCACTAGGTTATCCACAGGATTTCTGGATAACTGTGAAAAACTGCGATTACTGTGTGCATTTACAGCCTTGACTAATGTCATTTATTGAAGCTCGTCACAAAAAGCGGGTAAGTTAAGTACATTCCTTGTGGATAAATCATGCATTGATTGATCTTTGCTCAGTTGAACTCCTAACAAAAAAAGATGGGAAAACTCGCAGTGGATATCTCAGATGAAATTCATTTATTGTTATGATTTATAATGCTTTATTTTTTAGTGTGATTTTTTGTTAGAAATGAACAGTTGGGATATACCCCGATTACTATCTGGTTGTTCACATGGATATCCACAGAAAAAGTGAATAAAATCCATTTTACTCACTCTAACTGTTTATAACTATCATCAATTCTGTGTATTATCCTCAGTTGGCTTAAACCAAGCTGATTTAAAGTCAAACCAGCCAAAGGTATTCATACGAACACCTCGCATCGTTCTTTGTCCTTGTAATTCTAACCAGTGATGAAAAATTGGGTGGAAGACTTGGGAATCAATCAAGCTCTCGCACCAAGATTCCACATCCAATTTTTGCTGACGCCACAGTTGTAACTCTTCATCAAGAGTTTTCCCCAAACATTGACGCAATAGCGGCATTTCGTACAACGTGGCGAAGATAGAGAATTCAAGAGGCTTATAAAAGTTGGCGGTGGAGAGCCAAATATCGCTCTTCGCATCCCCGTTAAACCAATCATCATAATCAACGATGTTAATTTTAAGCTCCACTCCCTGGGTTTCTAAGACTCGCTTCATGATGTGGCTGATGGCATAGAATTCATGATGATGGCGATAAAAAGTGACAGTTAACTCAGTCAAGTCTTCAGGTTTGGTGCGCTGGGAGAGCATTTTACTGTGATGCCAATGAAGCAGTAATCCATAAGCAGGTGCCCAGTGGCGTTGATAGAAGGATTCACAGTGCGCCAGTAGGTTGACGGGGGTTAAAAAGCTGCACAGCCATTTACGCACATCTTCCCGTTGAGAAATGTCGGAGCGTTGGTCGAATAACAGAAAGTAGCAACCTTCTTCCATGCGGCTTTCGAGGGAGTCATTGTGGCGTTTATCACCATCCATTTTTAATGTGGTACACACCATCTGCTCAGACAATTCAGGCACTACCCAAATGGTCACTTCATCGAGTAGGGCGCGATAGCCAAAATAGCGATCAAAAGCGCTGATGGTGAGTTTCTGCGGAATGTTGGTTTCTACTTCATAAGGGCCCGTACCAATAGGGCGCTGACTAAAGCCGCTGATGGTTTCCCACTCTTTGGGGAGAATGGCGGCATGTGGACTACCGAGTAACCAAGGAAATTGCGTATCAGGATGGCTTAGATGGACATCAATCACATAAGGCTGCGAAGAGGTGACCGAGTGAATATGTGAAAATAGCGGCCAGCACTGCTTTAATCGTAATAAAGAGTGGATAATATCCTCCACTTGCATTTCACGTCCATGATGAAAATAGATAGCCGGACGTAAATAAAAGCGCCAATGTTGCTCGTTAATGGCTTGCCAGTGGTGAGCAATACCATCTTCCACTTCCCCTTTTTCCTCATTTAAGTGAGTTAGTCCATTAAATATTTGACTCATTAAGTGGATTTCAGAGCGGCGCATTGGGGTGCCAGGAAGTAAATTGGGAAAATCACGGTAATAAATGATGCGCAGTAAGTTTTTACCTTGTCGATAACTTCGCTCGAGCTCCGATAAGACCATTTGGCGGATAGTCTCTTTATCGCCAACAAGGGCCACGAGTTTTTCAATACTTTCTTCTTTTAAAAGCTGCTCAGCTTGCGCTTGTTGTAGTTCTAATCCATTAATATGAAAAATTAATGCGGAGCGTTTTCCTCGTCCTGATTCTGCTTGCCAACTGAGCCAACCATGGGACTGCATATTATTGAGCAGAGTGCGAACATGGCGGCGAGAGCAAAATAAAATATCGGCAATATCTTGCAATGTGGTTTCACTGTTTTTTCCCTGAAAGTGCTGCCACAAGCGTACAAATTGTGTTTGTAATCGAGAATTAGACATAAAAGAGGAACTCCAGAATAAATTGCATCAATTTTAATATCCTATATTCCGTAGATAATAGGGGGCAGTAAGTAGCTCTATTGACCTGTCTGTTGCAGGTTTACTCCCCCTTTTATTGAGTAATGGTATTTTTACCAGCCGGTATGTGAATGCATATCGGCTTTTTTTCTTCATATTTCATGCTGTGGCTGTGTTGGCCTCACAAACTAATCCTAGTCACATACTTATGTATGCTCCCAGGAATTAGTTTGTTTGCCGCCTTGCCACAACATGAACTATTTTGAAAAAACGGTTTGATATAACCCAGAATCATGATTATTTGAAATCATGGCATATTAGGAAATAATGGGGAAGGGTTTATTGATAGGTGTTGTTTATAGGAATTGAGTTCTACTTTTATGGGCAAGAAAAAGCCCACCGAAGTGGGCTGGGGATTAATTCATAAAGGCGGGGAGCTTTTGCTCGTAATCCTTGATTTGGTCGACGTGCTGTAGTGTCAAACCGATGCTGTCTAAGCCATTCATCATGCAATGACGGCGGAAGCTGTCAATCTCAAAAGTATACACTTTATCGCCGGCGGTGACGGTTTGCGCGTCTAAATCGACGGTAAACTGGCAACCTTCGTGGCTGTTCACATAGTTGAACATCTCATCTACTTGCTGCTCGCTTAATTTAATTGGCAGCAATTGGTTATTAAACGAGTTACCGTAAAAAATATCGGCGAAACTTGGGGCAATAACCACTTGGATACCGAAGTCGGTCAATGCCCACGGCGCGTGCTCGCGAGATGAACCGCAACCAAAATTTTCACGGGCTAACAGAATGCTAGCGCCTTTAAATACAGGTTTGTTCAAGACAAAATCAGGATTAGGTTGCTGACCTTTATCATCTAAAAAACGCCAGTCATTAAATAAGTGCTGACCAAAGCCTGTGCGTGTGACTTTCTGCAAAAATTGTTTTGGAATAATGGCATCGGTGTCGACGTTTGCGGCATCTAAAGGGACAACAATCCCAACATGCTTAATAAACTTATCCATGGTTTTCTCCTTTAGATTTGAATGTCACGAACATCAGCAAAATGGCCGTTAATCGCTGCGGCAGCAGCCATTGCAGGGCTGACTAAGTGGGTACGACCCGCACGACCTTGACGACCTTCAAAGTTACGGTTGCTGGTGGATGCGCAGCGTTCACCCGGATTCAAACGGTCGTTATTCATCGCTAAGCACATTGAACAGCCCGGTAAGCGCCATTCGAAGCCTGCATCCATAAAGATTTTATCCAAACCTTCTTGCTCAGCTTGGGCTTTGACAGGGCCGGAACCCGGTACCACAATGGCTTGTACGCCAGACGCGACTTTTTTCCCTTTGGCAATGGCAGCCGCAGCGCGTAAATCTTCAATGCGTGAGTTAGTGCAAGAGCCAATAAACACTTTATCAATCTTCACGTCAGATAATTTAATACCTGATTCCAATCCCATATACGCCAAGGCTTTTTCCGCAGAAGCACGTTCGACGGGGTCAGCAAAAGATTCTGGTGCAGGGATCGGCTGGTTAATCGCAATCACTTGCCCCGGGTTGGTTCCCCAAGTGACTTGCGGTGCAATAGTTTCGGCTTGGATGGTGATGACTTTGTCAAACTTCGCATCATCATCGGTTTTTAAGGTTTTCCAATACGCGACTGCATCATCCCAATCTTGGCCTTTCGGTGCAAATTGGCGACCTTTCATGTAATTAAAGGTGGTTTCATCGGGGGCGATAATGCCCGCTTTAGCCCCTAATTCAATCGCCATATTACAGACGGTCATGCGACCTTCCATACTCAAATCTTCAATCGCGTCACCGCAGAATTCGACAATGTAGCCCGTTCCGCCTGCGCTACCCGTCGTACCAATGATGGCTAATACGATATCTTTTGCGGTGATCCCTGCAGGTGCTTTACCAACCACTTCAATTTTCATGGTTTTGGCTCGCGCTTGTTTTAAAGTTTGAGTCGCCATGACGTGTTCAACTTCGGACGTCCCAATCCCAAAGGCTAATGCGCCGAATGCGCCGTGAGTGGCAGTATGAGAGTCACCACAAACGATGGTTGTACCCGGTAAAGTGATGCCTTGCTCTGGCCCCATCACATGGACAATACCTTGATATGGGTGGTTTAAATCATATAAAGTCACGCCGAATTCTTCGCAGTTTTTCATCAACTCTTGCATTTGAATTCGCGCCATATCGCCGCAGGCATTGATGTCTTTAGTCTGCGTTGACACGTTATGATCCATGGTGGCAAATGTTTTGCTTGGTTGATGCAACGGGCGATTTTTGGTTCTTAAACCATCAAACGCTTGCGGTGAAGTCACTTCATGCACCAGATGGCGATCGATATAAATTAAAGGGATTTCGTTTTCAACTTCACGGACAACGTGAGCGTCATATAATTTTTGGTATAAAGTCTTCGACATGTTAAACCCCTTCTTCAATATAACGGGCGATAATATCACCCATTTCACTGGTACTGATTGATTGACCATTGCCCGCTAAATCCGCAGTGCGATAGCCATTTTCTAATGCTTTATTCACCGCTCTTTCGATGGCATCCGCCGCTTCCGTTTGATTTAAACTAAAGCGCAATAACATGGATGCCGACAAAATTTGTGCGATTGGGTTGGCAATATTTTTGCCTGCAATATCTGGTGCGGAACCGCCAGCAGGCTCGTACAAACCAAAGCCATCAGCATTTAAGCTGGCGGAAGGCAGCATACCCATTGATCCTGTGATCATGGCGCACTCATCGGAAATAATGTCACCGAATAAGTTCGAGCACAGTACCACATCAAACTGAGAAGGGGCTTTGATCATCTGCATCGCTGCGTTATCAATATACATATGATTAACTTCAACGTCTGGGTACTCTTTGGCAATTTGATTAACCACTTCGCGCCATAATACGGAGCTTTGTAAAACGTTAGCTTTATCAATTGAAGTCACTTTATGGCTACGTTTACGAGCAGACTCGAAAGCAATACGTGCAATACGTTCAATTTCGTAGCGGTGATAAACTTCGGTATCGAAAGCATATTCTTCAGCGCCTTCGCCTTTACGTCCTTTTGGCTGACCAAAGTAGATCCCGCCGGTTAATTCACGGACGCATAAAATATCAAACCCTTGAGCAGCAATATCTGCGCGTAATGGGCAAAATGCTTCTAATGCTTGGTATAAACGAGCAGGGCGTAAGTTGCTGAATAATTTAAAATGTTTACGTAATGGTAATAATGCGCCGCGTTCAGGCTGGCTGTCTGGTGGTAAATGTTCCCATTTTGGACCGCCGACTGAGCCGAATAATACGGCATCAGCCTCTTCACAACCTTTGACCGTCGTTTGCGGTAATGGCTCCCCGTGATTATCAATGGCAGCGCCGCCCACATCATATTCTTTGGTTGAAATCGTGATAGCAAAGCGCTTGCTAATAGCGTTCAATACTTTGTGAGCTTGAGCCATCACTTCTGGGCCGATTCCATCGCCCGCTAATACCGCAACATTAAAATTCGTAGACATGTTTACACCGCTTCCTTTGTATTAATTTGTGACTCTTGGTCAGAGATTTTTTGTTTTTCTTTTTCGACTTGTTCTGCACGCCAAATACTATTTAATACGTGCACCATAGCTTTTGCGGATGACTCAACGATATCCGTTGCTAATCCCATACCGTGGAAACGACGGCCAAAACATTCAGCGACGATATCCACTTGCCCTAAGGCATTTTCACCCTGGCCTTTTGCGGATAATTGGTAAGAAACCAATTTCATTGGGTAGTTGGTGATTTTACTAATGGCTTGATAGATAGCATCAACAGGACCATTTCCGGTTGCCGCTTCTGATTTTTCTGTGTCACCACACTGCATTTTGACGGTAGCAGTGGCAACAATGCTTGAACCTGACTGTGTGCTAAAGTAATCCATGACAAAATGGTCAGTTTCGTCTTGTTGTTTCGCGAAGAAGGCTAACGCTTCTAAATCATAATCAAAGACTTGCCCTTTTTTATCCGCTAAGTTCAAGAATGCGGTATACAGCTCATCTAAGTTGAAATCTTTACCTTCGCTATAGCCCATCTCTTCCATGCGATGTTTAACGGCAGCACGGCCTGAACGGGACGTTAAGTTTAATTGCTGCTCTTTCAAGCCGATGGATTCAGGGGTCATAATCTCGTAAGTTTCGCGATTCTTTAACACGCCATCTTGGTGGATCCCTGATGAATGCGCGAATGCGTTGCTGCCTACAACCGCTTTATTAGCAGGAATAGGGGTATTGCATAATTGGCTGACTAACTGGCTAGTGCGGTAAATTTCTTTGTGATTGATATTGGTGTGCACACCTAACATCTGTTCACGTAATTTAATCGCCATAATCACTTCTTCTAACGCGGTATTTCCTGCACGTTCGCCTAATCCATTAATGGTACCTTCCACTTGGCGAGCACCGGCTTGAACGGCGCTGATGGAGTTAGCGACTGACATACCTAAGTCATCATGGCAATGAACAGAGATGATGGCTTTATCAATGTTAGGCACGCGCTCATATAAAGAAGAGATAATGCCACCGAATTGATATGGGGTAGTGTAGCCGACGGTGTCTGGGATATTAATGGTGGTTGCGCCTGCACCGATGGCCGCTTCGACAATGCGGCATAAGTTATCAATATCAGTACGGCCCGCATCTTCACACGAAAATTCCACATCATCGGTATAACGACGTGCGCGTTTAATAGAGTTAATCGCCATATCCATGACACCATCAAACGTTTTGTTTAACTTTTTTTGCATATGCAAATTGGATGTCGCTAAGAAAACATGAATACGGAATGCTTCAGCCACTTTCAAGGATTCAGCCGCCACATCAATATCATTTTCAACACAGCGTGCTAATGCGCAGATACGGCTATTTTTGATTTCACGGGCGATAGTTTGAACAGACTCAAAATCACCTGGGGATGAGACAGGGAACCCAGCTTCAATAACATCGACACCTAAGCGTTCTAACGCGAAAGCAATTTGTAATTTTTCTCTAACTGATAAGCTGGCCTGCAAGGCTTGCTCGCCATCACGTAAGGTCGTATCGAAGATGATAACTTGGTTGCTCATAATGCGTTCCTCATAGACTAAATTTTGTTGTTTTTAATTCTGTTTGTTCGATTCCATTCCCATCTAGCCGCAGGCATAAAAAAACCCGCTGGTTGCGCGGGCTTCTTTATGTTTGTGGACAGTATTTGTTTTACTTTCCATCCATAAGCATACCGCGCAAATTGGCTGCGAGTAGTAGTAGGCTTAGTAGGCGGATAGAAAATGTCATAGTTAACTGTCTCTCTTTTAATTTCAAATAATCTGCATTTATTGATACGTGATTTCAATAATGATGTCAAACTTAATTTTTTGAGCGCTAAATGCTCGAAAGCGAGTTGTTATTGGTTATTAGAGTTTGCGTCTGATATTTGTAATTTTTATGATGTTTTTGGCTATATTATGCGGTTAAAAGCAGGTTAAAATTTCGCCTAAAAATTAATGGTGTAATGATGTTTTTATAACATAATGATTTTTATTATGTTTATGTAGTGAAACTATGCAGAGGTTAGATAAGAATCCTCACTGGTATTGATTGGGGTTATGCTTCAAATAAGGTTAATTATCTAATAAATAAATAATTAAAAATTAATCTGATAATGGGATTCAAGCGCGTTTATAGAAGAGATTTATTATGATTTATTCTTGAATTTGTTTTATTATTTTTATCGGAATGATGCTGGCTTTAATAAGTTACACGCACCCATTACACTGATGAATATTTGCATTTTATGATGATATCTATACCTCGATTCTAATTTATGGGCAAAAAGAATAGAAGCGTCGTTTTAATAAATGCAGGGAAAGCGAAATAACTTATCATGTATAAGTTGTTTTAAAAATAATATTTAATGATTTTATATTTTTCGTCAACATTGCTTTGATGGATTATGTTCATTAATTAAAAATGATAAATATATTTAGTGGAGTTAAAAATGACTGATTTTGATACGATCTCAACAGCAAAAAAAGAAAGTAGCGATATTCATCTGCGTAATGTTGATTTGAACTTATTAACTGTTTTTGATGTTGTGATGCAAATGCAAAATGTCACCCGTGCAGCGCAAGTTCTCGGTATGTCTCAGCCAGCAGTAAGTAACGCGGTATCTCGTTTAAAATCCATGTTCAATGACGAATTATTTGTTCGTTATGGGCGTGGTATTCAACCTACTTCGCGCGCTAAACAATTATTTGGGCCAGTAAGGCAAGCGCTTCAATTGGTGCATAATGAATTACCGGGCGCAGGGTTTGATCCTAAGCAAAGCGAAAGAGCATTTAACTTATCTATTTGCTCTCCATTAGATATTCGCTTAGCAGCAGCAATTGTTGATAAATTTAAAGTTGCGTCGCCAAATATTCAAGTTTTTATTCATTCTTTTTTAGGGAATAACATAGCGCATCAATTAAAATACCAAGAGATAGATTTTTTCTTGGGTTATAATCAATTCGAAAAACCCGAGTATCAACATCAGGTTTTATTTAATGATGAATTGGTTTTAGTTGTGGCTAGTCACCATCCAAGAATTGAAAATACCATTAATCAAGAAATATTAGTGAATGAAAGACACGCTATTATGGCAATGGATAATATCGGATCATTTAGCAAACTGTATTACCATAATACGGAACTATCACACACTGTCAGTTATCAAGGAACTGACTTAAATAGTGTATTGAATATTGTGGCACAAACAGATTTAGTGGCGATCGCACCTAAATGGTTAGTGGAACATCATGCAAGTCAACTGCAACTACGTACCTTATCACTGCCTTGGGAAGATAATTCTCGCCCATGTTATTTAACGTGGCATGAATCGACGGCGCGAGATAAAGGCCATCAATGGATGAAAGCGCAGTTTTGCCAAATGATAGAACAGTTGTAAGCTAAATTGATTTAATTCATTCTAAGCTAACATTAGCTTATTCCCCTGAATACTAACTCGCCATGATGAAAAGAGTGGCGAGTTTTGTTGTGTCTGTAGCATTTGCAAAAAATTTACACTTTATTCCTTTCCTCGTTTATCTTTCCGCTATACACTCCGAATATTCAGCTAACAGATGTAAGCTGAAAATAATAAAAAGTATCAGATTAGGTTGTTTGTGAGTTTGCCGAATGACTTAAAATTCTAATGACCTATAGGGAATACACTTTGATTACTGAAAATCTATATCCATATCATATTGTTAACCGCATACGTTCCAGAATGGACGCGAGCGAGTCAGCGGATCGGATAGCTTTCAGTCAATGGGACAACGGACATCAATCAGAACTGACTTGGGCGGAAGTCGATACTAAAACTACCGCGATTGCCCGTCAGCTTTTGGCGATGAATGTTGCCCCGCAAGAGAATATTGGGCTTTTTGCTCATAATAGTATGAACTGGTCTCTGGTCGATATCGCGGTATTACAAATCAAAGCCGTGACGGTGCCTCTCTATGCCACAAGCAGTATCGATCAAGCCGCCTATATCATTAATGACGCTAACATTAAGATCCTCTTTGTTGGTGCTCAAGAACAATACCAAGTTGCTTGTCAATTATTGGCTCTTTGCCCACAACTTACGACTATCATTACATTAGACGATAATGTCGAACTAGATGGTCAAGTGGCTAATAGTATGCACTTATCGACATTTATGTCCCTCGCTCAGCCTCATTATCAAGCTGAGTTAGATGTGCGAATTGCAGCTCAAAATCTAAGTGACCTATTCACTATTATTTATACCTCGGGCACCACGGGTGAACCGAAAGGGGTGATGCTGGATTACTACAATATGGCAGCCCAGCTTTATCTTCATGACAACCGTTTAGAACTGTCCGAAGGCGATGTTTCACTATGTTTTCTACCGCTTTCCCATGTTTTTGAGCGTGCATGGAGTTTTTATGTCATGCACAGTGGCGCGCGTAATGTCTATTTAACCAATACCAATTTGGTGAAAGAGGCACTTGCTGATGTTAAGCCAACGGTGATGTGTGCTGTGCCACGTTTCTATGAGAAAGTTTACAGCGCAGTACAAAGTAAAGTATCTCAAGCGCCTTTCATGCGTCGTGCGATTTTCAAATGGGCGATTGCGATAGGGAAACAAAAAGTGAAAGCGATGGCTAAGGGGAAATCGCTTTCATTTATCAACAACCGCTTATATGCGTTGGCAGATAAACTGGTTCTGAGCAAAATTCGCCAAGGGCTTGGAGGGCGTATTCGTTTTATGCCAGCGGCAGGGGCGCGTCTCGATGATGATGTGATAGCGTTTTTCTTATCTGCGGGTGTGGATATTAAATATGGCTATGGAATGAGTGAAACCTGCGCGACAGTTTCGTGTTGGGAAGCGAATAAATACCCATTAGGCTCTATTGGTACGCCTCTTTCTGCCATTTCTGTGCGCATTGGAGCAAACGACGAGATCCAAGTCAAAGGCCCAGTGGTTATGAAAGGCTACTATAATCGCCCGCAAGAAACGATTGATACATTCACTGCTGATGGCTGGTTACGTACAGGGGATGCCGGAAAAATCGATGAGCAAGGCAACTTATATATTACAGATAGACTGAAAGATTTAATGAAAACGTCTAACGGGAAATATATTGCGCCACAAGTTATCGAAGGTGTTTTAGGCCAAGACCGTTTCATTGAGCACATCGCCGTCATTGCCGATGCGCGCAAATTTGTCTCTGCGCTGATTGTGCCTTGCTATGACAGCCTTGAAGAGTATGCCAATTCAATTAACTTAAAATACCGTGATCGTTTGGAACTGTTAAAAGATTCTAAAATTGTTGCGTTGTTTGAAGGTCGTCTCAAAGAGCTACAAAAAAATCTGGAAAACTTCCATCAAGTGAAGCGTTTTACACTGTTACCAAGCAACTTCTCAATGGAGAAAGGTGAATTAACGCCTACGCTGAAATTACGCCGTAAAATTATTTCAGAGCGCTACCGATTAGAAATTGAATCCATGTATCAAGAGTAATTCGATATTTAATCATGTTTTCTAAGCCCTTCAGTGTTTATCCCTGAAGGGCTTTGTTTTACCTGCAATTTATGTAAAATCGCGTTGCCACTATTTTTGCTTATCTTTTAGTTATTTCCGCTCTATTTTGATTGAAAACTAGTCAATGAATCTGCCGAATTTTCATGTTTAAGACAAAATGAAATCTTCCTTAATTTCTCTGCGAAATCAAATTTGCGTCCCACAAATGGTAGGGATATGTTAATAGCTGAATTTATGACTAACTTAATAAAAATTAAAGAGGGTCGTTCGGCTCTCTGTTAACTTGCAAATAGTCTGAGGGCAAACTCATGGAGATGTTGTCGGGAGCAGAAATGGTCGTCAAGTCATTGATTGACCAAGGAGTTAAACACGTATTTGGCTATCCGGGGGGCGCAGTTCTCGATATTTATGATGCACTGCATACCGTGGGTGGCGTAGAGCATATTTTGGTTCGCCACGAACAAGCTGCGGTGCATATGGCAGATGGCTATGCGCGCTCAACAGGGGATGTCGGCGTGGTGTTAGTAACGTCAGGACCCGGCGCAACCAACGCGATAACAGGTATTGCTACCGCGTATATGGACTCCGTACCCATGGTGGTCTTATCGGGGCAGGTCGCCAGCTCACTGATTGGGAACGATGCATTCCAAGAGTGCGATATGGTGGGGATTTCGCGTCCAATCGTAAAGCATAGTTTTCTCATCAAACACGCGAAAGAGATCCCTGAAACCATCAAAAAAGCGTTTTATATTGCGGCGAGCGGACGCCCAGGGCCTGTGGTGATCGACTTTCCAAAAGATACGGTGAATCCGGCCGCTAAATTCCCTTATCGCTACCCTGAATCTGTCTCATTGCGCTCATATAATCCAACCTTACAAGGGCACAAAGGTCAAATTAAGAAAGCGCTGACCAAATTAGTCGCCGCGAAGAAGCCAGTAATGTATATCGGTGGCGGCGCTATCAATGCCAATTGCTCTGCTGAGCTAATGACGTTAGCTGAAAAACTTCAATTGCCAGTGGTATCAACATTGATGGGGCTAGGCGCATTCCCCGAAACCCACCAACAATCGGTGGGTATGCTGGGCATGCATGGTACTTACGAAGCCAACAAAGTGATGCATCATTCTGATGTGATTTTTGCAGTTGGTGTTCGCTTTGACGACCGTACCACCAATAATCTGGAAAAATATTGCCCGAATGCGACGGTGATCCAAATTGATGTGGATCCAACCTCAATTTCAAAAACAGTCAAAGCGGATATTCCCATTGTTGGCGATGCCAAGCTCACGTTAGAACAGATGATTGCTCAACTGGATCATGCGGCTGCCGAGCAAGATACAGCGGCACTGCTAACGTGGTGGAAGGAAATCGGTGTTTGGCGCGAAAAACAGTGTCTAAAATACGCATTAAATCCAAACAAAGTGAAGCCACAACAAGCCATTGAGGCTATTTACCGCTTAACCAACGGTGAAGCCTATGTGACGTCAGATGTGGGGCAGCACCAAATGTTCGCCGCGCTTTATTATCCGTTTGATAAACCACGCCATTGGATCAACTCCGGGGGCTTAGGCACCATGGGCTTTGGTTTGCCGGCTGCTTTAGGCGTTAAGTTAGCGCACCCTAAATCCACGGTTGTGTGTGTGACTGGCGACGGTAGTATTCAGATGAACATTCAAGAGCTTTCAACTGCGCTGCAATATGGTTTACCCGTGTTGGTTCTGAATCTGAATAATGGTTTCTTAGGCATGGTAAAACAGTGGCAAGATATGATTTATCAAGGTCGTCACTCGCAATCCTATATGCAGTCATTGCCGAATTTTACAAAACTAGCCGAAGCGTATGGACATATAGGTATTTCGATTGCGTCCCCAGATGAACTGGAAGATAAGCTGAAACAAGCGCTAGTCGAAGTGAATGAAAACCAGCGTCTGGTGTTTGTAGATATTAATATTGATGAAACTGAGCATGTTTACCCAATGCAGATCCGTGGTGGAGCAATGGATGAAATGTGGTTAAGTAAAACGGAGAGGACTTGATCATGCGTCGTATCTTATCAGTGTTATTAGAAAATGAATCAGGGGCACTATCTCGCGTGATTGGGCTTTTTTCACAGCGTGGTTATAACATCGAAAGCTTGACCGTAGCACCGACTGACGATCCGACATTGTCACGGATGACCATCCAGACAAAAGGGGATGCCAAAGTACTAGAGCAGATTGAAAAACAGCTACATAAGTTGGTGGATGTGCTGCGAGTCAGTGAGCTGACCGCGTCAGCCCATATCGAGCGTGAAATCATGTTAGTGAAGCTGCAAGCTTCTGGTTATGGGCGCGATGAAATTAAGCGAAGTGCCGATATTTTTCGTGGGCAAATTGTGGATGTGACGCCAACGCTGTACACCGTTCAGCTCGCAGGAACAAGCGATAAACTGGATGCATTCCTTGAAGCTGTACGTGGCGTTGCTGAAATTGTTGAAGTTGCACGCTCAGGGATCGTTGGTGTTTCTCGTGGCGATAAAATTATGCGATGAAAAATTTATCCGCCGCAGGTAGAATAGAGCGGATTAAGGCCCCGAATGACTCGGGGCTGTTTCCCAAATTGCAAAGAGGTTAACGTGAAACTGGATGAGATAGCCCGTCTAGCGGGTGTTTCCCGCACAACGGCTAGTTATGTGATCAACGGCAAGGCCAAGCAGTATCGAGTCAGCGATAAAACTGTAGAAAAAGTGATGGCAGTCGTCAGAGAGCACAATTACCATCCAAACGCAGTCGCTGCAGGGTTACGCGCAGGTCGCACTCGCTCAATCGGGTTGGTGATCCCTGATCTTGAAAATACTAGCTATACCCGTATCGCCAATTATCTTGAGCGACAAGCTCGTCAGCGCGGATATCAGCTTTTAATTGCGTGTTCAGAAGACCAACCTGACAACGAAATTCGTTGTGTTGAACATTTACTTCAGCGCCAAGTTGACGCGATTATTGTGTCTACCGCATTACCTCCAGAACACCCGTTTTATCAGCGCTGGGCGAACCGTTCACTGCCTATCATCGCGCTGGATAGAGCATTAGAAAAAGAGCATTTCATTAGCGTGGTGGGTGATGACCAAGAAGATGCTCTGATGATCTCTAAAGAATTACGCAAATTCTCAGCTGAATCGGTCTTGTATCTCGGGGCATTACCTGAACTTTCTGTTAGCTATTTACGTGAACAAGGTTTCCGTAAAGCGTGGGAAGGGGACTCTCGCGAAGTCAATTATCTCTACGCCAATAGTTATGAGCGTGATGCCGCAGCAGACGTTTTCTCCCATTGGCTAGATAGCGGTAACGCGATGCCGGATGCGCTATTTACAACGTCATTTTCTTTGCTCCAAGGCGTGTTGGATGTGGCATTGAAGCGCAATGGCCGTTTACCTGAAAACATGGTTATCAGCACCTTTGGTGATAATGAATTACTGGATTTCCTCGGTTGTCCTGTGCTGTCTCTTGCTCAGCGCCACCGTGATATCGCGGAGCGTATTTTAGAATTGGTATTAGCCAGCCTAGACGAGAAACTGAAGCCAGAAACTGGAATTCGTCGAATTCGCAGGGACTTATGTCGCCGTGGTAGTTTAGGTCGCAAAGAGTAGTGGATAAACCTTATCCACTTAGTGAAAAAACCAGTTTAATAGTTAGTGATGTTAACCAAGATTCTTAGTAATATATCCGCCCCTATCTATTAGGGGCTTTTTTTTGGTGAAATTAATGGGCGATTGCGATTTTTTATTGCGTCATCCTGTAAATATTTCACTTTAGGAGTTTTCCTAATACTTTTTTTGATTATTTTGCATTGTTTGGTTTTTTGACAAATTAATTTTTTTTAACCCGTAAAAAACCGATAAATACAATGAGCAAATTATTATGAGTAAAATAATACTGTGAATTAAAACAGTTATCTAATGTGTTGAAATATAATGATTTTATATTGAAATACGTATTATTTGGTAGTTTTGTTTAAATGTTCATCAATAAACGATGATCAAAAGGTAAAAAATAGACACGAAATAAACTGATTAAAAATGAGACGTATATATCATTTACTCAAATTTGTATGATTTTGCAGCAATGAAATGGATCTAAATATGTTTTACCTGCGTTTTATAAAATAAGTGAATTATATCAACTCGTTATTTCTCTTTTTCTTTCCAAGTAAGATTTTTTCCAACTTTTTCTTTTCTAAAACGTTCTGTAAATAAAGCTAAAGCTACGTGCGGCTGGCTTGACAACGTTTTCATACCATTCGTAAACTTTATAAGTGGAGAATTGTGGGGTAAAGTGGGGCAGTTGGAATTAAAGGGGAAAAATCAGGTATGTTTCGTGGGGCTACACTGGTTAATCTCGACAGCAAAGGGCGGCTAACCGTGCCTACTCGTTATCGAGGAATGCTGAGCGAGGAATCGAAAGGGCAAATGGTGTGTACCATTGACCTTCACCAGCCATGCCTACTGCTTTATACCTTACCCGAATGGGAAATCATTGAGGAAAAACTGTCTAAGTTATCCACCATGAACCCCGCAGAACGTCGAGTACAGCGCCTTTTACTTGGTCATGCCAGTGAATGTCAGATAGACAATGCAGGACGTCTTTTGCTAGCTAGCACGCTGCGTCAACACGCAGGGCTAACAAAAGAGGTCATGTTGGTGGGCCAAATAAATAAATTTGAAATTTGGGATGAACAGATGTGGTACCAGCAGGTGGAAAATGACATCGCTGCTGAGCGTCTAGCCGACGAACCGCTGTCCGCCCGTCTACAGGATTTGTCACTATAACAATGACACAGCAGCAATTTAAACACGTAACAGTACTGCTCGATGAAGCAGTGAATGGCTTAAATATTAAACCTAATGGTATCTATATTGATGGCACATTTGGTCGTGGCGGGCACTCTCGCTTGATTTTAAGCCAACTTGGGGAGCAAGGTCGCTTGATTGCCATTGACCGTGATCCAGAGGCAATTAAAGCCGCTCAAGGGATTGATGACCCACGTTTTATGATTAAGCATGGCCCATTTTCAGCAATTGCAGATTATGTGGAAGAAGAAGGCTTAGTAGGCAAGATTGATGGTGTGTTACTGGATCTTGGCGTCTCTTCACCGCAGTTAGATGACCCAGAACGTGGGTTCTCATTTATGCGTGATGGGCCACTGGATATGCGTATGGATCCAACTCGTGGTCAATCAGCGCAGCAATGGCTGATGACGGCAGAAGCGGATGATATTGCATGGGTATTAAAAACATTTGGTGAAGAGCGTTTTGCAAAGCGCATCGCAAGAGCCATTGTTGAGCGTAACCATAATCCAGAAGAAGAGCCGCTAACGCGTACGCGCCACTTGGCGGAGCTGATTGCCAAAGTCAGTCCGATTAAAGACAGACACAAGCACCCAGCAACCCGCAGCTTCCAAGCGATTCGTATTTATATCAATAGCGAGCTGGAAGAGATTGAAAAAGCATTAAATGGTGCGATGTCGGTGTTAGCGCCTGAAGGGCGTTTATCCGTGATCAGCTTCCATTCATTGGAAGACAGATTAGTAAAACGCTTTATTCGTCAAAACAGTACCGGACCTTCTGTTCCTGCGGGAATTCCGCTGACAGAGGCACAAATCAAAGCGCTAGGTGCTGCTAAATTACGCGCACTAGGCAAAATGAAGCCTTCCGAGATTGAAGTTGACGAAAACCCACGAGCACGTAGCTCGGTGTTACGTTTTGCAGAGAGAGCGGTAGAGTAATGACACCAGAAAGACACAGTTTAGCCAGAGTTATCGGTCGCGATTTATTTCGTTACGGAGTTATTCCGATGATTTTGCTAGCCGCGATAGTGATTAGCGCTGTGTTTGTGGTGACTACCGCTCATGAAACACGACTGCTGACTGCCGCCAAAGATAAGCTGTATGAAGAGAAAGATTTTCTCGATATCGAATGGCGAAACTTGATCCTTGAGGAGAATGCGTTAGCCAGTCACAGCCGTGTTGAGCGTTTATCTGTTGAGAAATTACAAATGGTTCATGTGGAGCCATCCCAAGAAAATATTATTGTTTCTAAGCAATAACGAAGGTTAAGAATGAAAGCAACCAAACCCGCTAAGAACAAGAAAACAGAAGAAGTCACCAGCTTTGTTCGCTGGCGTTTTGTTTTGTTGTGTGGATGTATTGGACTAGCATTAGCAGGGTTGTTGACTCGCGTTGCGTACCTACAAATTATTGCCCCAGAGAAACTCGTTAAAGAGGGAGACATGCGCTCCCTGCGTGTTCAAGAAGTATCAATAGCTCGAGGGATGATCAGTGACCGTGAAGGCCGCCAATTAGCGGTCAGTGTTCCGGTCAACGCTATCTGGGCTGATCCTAAAGAGGTCTTTGAAAAAGGCGGCGTCAGTAACGATGAACACTGGAAAGCACTCGCCGATGCATTAGATATTCCTCTTGAACAAATCACTACCAAAATTTCTGCTAACCCGAAAGGGCGCTTTGTTTACCTCGCTCGTCAAGTTAATCCCTCCATCGGTGAATATGTCCGCAAACTAAAAGTTCCGGGGATCTATTTACGTAAAGAATCTCGCCGATATTACCCATCAGGTCCAGTTACTGCTCACTTATTAGGCGTAACGAATATCGATGGTGAAGGTATTGAAGGGGTAGAAAAAAGCTTTAACCGTTGGTTAAAAGGCTCTCCGGGTGAACGTACCGTACGTAAAGATCGTAATGGACGTGTTATTGAGACCGTTTCTTCCGTCGATAGCCAAGCAGCACATAACTTGATGCTCAGTATCGATGAGCGTATTCAATCCATTGTGTATCGCGAGCTGACGAAAGGCGTTCAAGAGAACAAAGCTGAGTCCGGTGTGGCAATCCTGGTGGATGTGAATACTGGGGAAATCTTAGCGATGGCAAACAGTCCATCCTATAACCCAAATAATCTTGCGGGTACGCCGATGGATTTCATGCGTAACCGTGCTATCACGGATATTTTTGAACCGGGTTCTACCGTGAAGCCGCTTGTGGTGATGAGTGCACTACAAAACAAAATTGTGAAAGAAAATACCGTATTAAATACCTATCCGTATCGTGTTAATGGTCATGAAATCAAAGACGTTGCGCGTTACGCAGAGTTATCCATTACGGGTATTTTACAGAAGTCGAGTAACGTTGGTGTTTCAAAATTAGCGTTAGCGATGCCTGCCACAGAGCTGGTGGACGTGTATAACCGCTTTGGGTTTGGCAAGCCGACTAATCTGGGGTTAGTCGGGGAAAGTAGTGGCATCTTTCCAAGTAAAAAAACACGGTGGTCTGATTTAGAAAGGGCCACCTTTTCTTTTGGGTACGGGCAGATGGTGACGCCATTACAACTTGCGCGTGCCTATGCAACGATCGGTAGTTTCGGGATATATCGCCCGTTATCGATTACTAAAGTCGACCCGCCTGTTCCGGGGACGCGAGTGTTTCCTGAGCCGATAATGCGCACCGTTGTGCATATGATGGAGAGTGTTGCTCTGCCAGGCGGAGGGGGAACACGTGCCGCAATTAAAGGCTATCGTATTGCAATTAAAACAGGTACCGCGAAAAAAGTCGGACCTGAAGGGCGCTATATCAACGAATATATCGCTTATACCGCAGGGGTTGCACCCGCAAGCAACCCGCGCTATGCCCTCGTTGTGTTAATCAACGATCCAAAAGCCGGTAAGTACTACGGAGGTGCAGTATCTGCACCTATCTTTGGTTCTATCATGGGCGGGGTTTTACGTCTCATGAACGTTGAGCCAGATGCATTGCAAACAGACGATAAAAGTGAAATCGTGAACAGTCAAAAAGAGGTTAAAAGTGGCAGATCGTAATCTTTGTGAACTCCTCGCCCCATTTGGTGTGAGTACAACAAATGTCTCTTTACGAGAGATGACGCTAGACAGTCGAAAGGCTGCCGCGGGCGATCTGTTCATTGCTGTAAAAGGCCATCAGTCAGATGGTAGACACTATATTCCTCAAGCTATCGCGCAAGGCGTTTCTGCGGTTATCGCAGAAGCGCAAGGCGAAGCCGAAGAAGGCGAAATTCGCTTTATTCATGGTGTACCTGTCATTTATCTTAACGACTTAAACAACCGTTTATCCGCATTAGCGGGTGAGTTCTACCATCAACCTTCATCCCAAATGAAATTAGTGGGTGTGACGGGGACCAACGGTAAGACCACCACGACGCAATTAATTGCACAATGGGCAAAAGGATTAGGCGAAACATCGGCAGTGATGGGAACGGTAGGTAATGGGCTACTGGGACAAGTTTCTCCAAGTGAGAACACCACGGGCTCAGCCGTTGATATCCAATTAGAACTGACTCAACTACTGAATAAAAAAGCGACGTTGACGGCGATGGAAGTGTCTTCTCATGGCTTGGTTCAAGGTCGTGTTGCTGCTTTACAATTTGATGCGGCAGTATTCACTAACTTAAGCCGTGACCACCTTGATTATCATGGTGATATGGCTAATTACGAAGCCGCTAAATGGTTACTGTTCTCGACTCATCAAACCAAAACTCAAATTATTAATGCGGATGATGAAGTTGGGCTGAAATGGTTACAACGTTTACCACAAGCTTGTGCCGTGACGATGGAAAATCGTATTCCGGCTAACTGGCAAGGTCCATGGTTAAAAGCCACTGACGTGGATTATCACGATAAAGGCGCAACTATTCATTTCACGTCAAGCTGGGGTGAAGGTTCATTTGAAAGCCCATTAATGGGGGCGTTTAACGTAAGCAACTTATTGCTGGCGATGGCGACACTATTAATGATGGATTACCCATTAGAGCAGCTTTTAGCGACAACCGGCGCGTTAATGCCAGTCTGTGGTCGTATGGAAGTGTTCAGCGTTGCGGGCAAGCCAACCGTGGTTGTGGATTATGCTCATACCCCTGACGCATTAGAAAAAGCGTTAGCGGCAGCGCGTTTGCATTGTAAAGGCAAGCTGTGGTGTGTCTTTGGTTGTGGCGGTGATAGAGACAAAGGTAAGCGTCCTCTGATGGGTGCTTCTGCTGAACAATACGCTGATAAAGTCGTGATCACCGACGATAACCCTCGCAGCGAAGATCCGCTGGATATTATCAACGACATCATGGCGGGTATTTTGGATTCTAGCCGTGTATTCGCGATCCCAGGACGCCCAGAAGCCGTCACTAGCACTATCTTACAAGCACAACCCGATGATGTGATTTTAGTGGCAGGTAAAGGTCATGAAGATTATCAAATTATTGGTTCTCGCCGTTTAGATTATTCAGACCGCTTGACTGTCGCAAGATTGTTGGGGGTGATGGCATGATCCCGATGACCTTAACCCAACTGGCTCAAATCACTCACGGTCGCATTGAAAAAGCGAGCAATAACGAATTAGCGTTATTAAACGTGAGTACCGATAGCCGTAAAATTGATGCTAGCTGCCTGTTTATTGCCTTAAAAGGCGAGCGTTTTGATGCCCATAACTTTGCCGTTCAAGTGGTTGATGCGGGTGCCGCAGCACTGTTAGTTGACCATCAACTGGATGTGAACTGCCCTCAGGTGATTGTTGAAGATACGCGTATTGCGATGGGGCAAATCGCCGCTTGGGTTCGCCAACAGTCTAAAGCGAGAGTGGTCGGGTTGACCGGCTCTTCCGGCAAAACATCCGTGAAAGAGATGACTGCCTCGATCCTGGCGCAACGCGGAAAAACATTGTATACCGCAGGCAACTTGAATAATGACATTGGTGTTCCATTGACACTGTTCCGTTTAACGGATGAATACCAATTTGCCGTGGTAGAAATGGGGGCGAATCACCCACATGAAATTGAATACACCACCAATATTGTTAAGCCAGAAACTGCATTAGTGAATAACTTATTTGGTGCGCATCTTGCTGGTTTTGGCTCCCCAGAAGGTGTTGCGAAAGCCAAAGGTGAAATCTACCAAGGTCTGCCAGAAGAAGGCACGGCGATTGTGAACTTAGACAGCTACTCTGATAAGTGGCAATTTAACCCTCGTCAAACCGTTTGGTATTATTCGCTGACTGAAAAAGCAGATTTCTACCCTTCAGATATTCAAATCAAGCAGCTTACAACGGATTTCACACTGCATACGCCAGTAGGGCAGGTTGAGATCACATTGCCATTACCGGGTGTGCATAACATTGCCAACGTTTTAGCGGCAAGTGCATTAGCCATCTCTGTTGGTGCAACCTTAGAAGATATCAAACAAGGTATAGCCACTACGAAAGCGGTACCGGGGCGTTTATTCCCAGTGAGTTTAAGTGAGACGAAAGTCGTACTGGACGATACCTATAATGCCAATGATGGTTCGATGATTGCGGCGATTAATGTGCTGGCGAAAATGCCGGGCTATCGCATTTTAGTTGTCGGTGACATGGGGGAGCTTGGTGATTATGCCCATGAGTGTCATGAACGTGTTGGTTTAGCCGCGAAGCAAGTGGGTTTAGATAAAGTGCTCAGTGTTGGACAGTTAAGTGAAGTTATTAGCCAATCTAGCGAACGTGGCGAGCATTTTACAGCAAAACAAGATTTACTAACCCGACTAATTCCGCTAGCACAGCAGAATGATGTTGTTTCTATTTTAGTTAAAGGTTCACGCAGCTCCGCGATGGAAGATGTCGTGAATGCATTGAAGGAGTGCTTCGAATGTTAGTCTGGTTAGCCGAGTTATTGGTTCATAAATTTTCTGCTTTTAACGTCTTTTCCTATTTGACGTTCAGAGCCATTGTCGGTTTGCTGACAGCATTGGGTATTGCTCTGTGGATGGGGCCACGCCTGATTGCCTACCTGCAAAAAATGCAAATTGGTCAAGTTGTCCGTGATGCAGGCCCTGAGTCACACTTTAGTAAACGCGGTACCCCAACAATGGGGGGGATTTTAATCCTGTTCTCTATTAGCGTATCCGTTTTATTGTGGGCGCGTTTAGATAACCCGTATGTGTGGTGTGTTCTCCTCGTTTTAGTCGGCTACGGTCTTGTGGGCTTTGCGGATGATTACCTCAAAGTCGTTCGAAAAGATACCCGTGGCCTTATCGCACGTTGGAAATACTTCTGGCAATCAGCGCTGGCGCTAATCGTTGCATTCTCTATGTACACTATTGGTAAAGATACGCCAGCGACTCAGCTGGTTGTGCCATTCTTTAAAGATGTGATGCCGCAATTAGGCGTGCTGTACATTTTACTGGCTTACTTCGTTATCGTTGGAACCAGTAACGCCGTTAACTTAACGGATGGCTTAGATGGTTTAGCAATTATGCCAACCGTGTTTGTTGCCGCAGGTTTTGCTTTAGTGGCATGGGCAACGGGTAACGTCAACTTCGCTAGCTACTTACACATCCCATTCTTACCACATGCGGGGGAATTAGTGATTGTGTGTACGGCGATTGTTGGGGCAGGTTTAGGCTTCTTATGGTTCAACACCTACCCAGCACAAGTGTTTATGGGTGATGTAGGCTCTCTGGCATTAGGTGGAGCATTAGGAACTATCGCTGTTTTACTGCGCCAAGAATTCTTATTAGTCATCATGGGCGGTGTGTTTGTGGTTGAAACACTGTCGGTGATTTTACAAGTTGGCTCCTTCAAATTACGTGGTCAACGAATTTTCCGTATGGCACCAATTCACCATCACTATGAATTGAAAGGTTGGCCAGAACCACGCGTTATCGTGCGTTTCTGGATTATCTCTCTTATGTTAGTTCTGATTGGACTAGCAACATTGAAGGTGCGTTAAGATGATTGGTTCACAGGCTCAGCAGTATCAGGGGAAAAACGTAGTGATTATCGGCTTAGGTTTAACTGGGCTTTCCTGCGTTGACTTTTTCCTTGCTCGTGGGGTTGTTCCTCGCGTGATGGATACCCGCGCTGTGCCACCTGGTGTTGATAAACTGCCTGAGAATGTTGCTTGCCATAGCGGCAGCTTAAATAATGAATGGTTGCAACAAGCCGATCTGATTGTAGCTAGCCCAGGCGTTGCGTTGGCAACGCCACAGTTACAGGAAGCTGCAAGTAACGGTATTGAGATTGTGGGTGATATCGAGCTGTTTTGCCGTGAGGCAGATGCGCCAATCGTCGCAATCACAGGTTCTAATGGTAAAAGCACGGTAACGTCCCTTGTGGGGGAAATGGCGAAAGCGGCTGGTATTTCCGTCGGCGTGGGCGGGAATATTGGTATTCCTGCACTTGCGTTGCTTAATCAAGGGCATAGCCTGTTTGTGTTGGAACTGTCTAGCTTCCAATTGGAAACCACGTCTAGCCTACGAGCAGCGGCTGCGACCGTGTTGAATGTAACTGAAGATCATATGGATCGCTATCCATTGGGGCTTGAGCAATATCGCGCAGCAAAATTGCATATTTATGATAATGCGCAACACTGCATTGTGAACGGGCAAGACCCGCTAACACTTCCACATGGCCAGAGCGTTAGCCAATACACCAGTTTTGGTTTAAATAGCGGTGATTACTACTTTGATACACAAAAACGTGTCTTAGTTGCTCAAGGTGAAGTGGTGGTGGATGTGGCACAAATGCATCTGACTGGGCAGCATAACTATATGAATGCACTGGCTGCATTAGCCTTAGCTGATACCGTGGCAATTCCTCGTGAAGCTAGCCTTAAAGTCTTAAAAGAGTATGCCGGTTTAGTACATCGCTTCCAGTTGGTCTTTTTCAATCGCGGTGTGCGTTGGATCAATGATTCGAAAGCGACCAATGTGGGCAGTACAGAAGCTGCACTCAATGGTTTACATGTGGATGGCAACATTTACTTGTTGCTGGGGGGGGACGGCAAGTCAGCCGATTTTTCTCCGCTCAAAGAATACATTTCGGCGGATAACTACCGTTTGTACTGTTTTGGTCGTGACGGTCAGCAATTAGCGGAACTCGCACCAGAAAAATCCGTACTGACCGATACGATGGAACAGAGTATGCGCCAAATTGCGCCGTTGTTAAAATCTGGCGACATGGTGCTGCTATCTCCAGCATGTGCCAGCTTAGATCAGTTCAAAAGTTTTGAGCAGCGAGGTGATGTTTTTGCTCAGCTCGCTAAGGAGTTAGGTTAATGACCATACCGGGTGCTTTGCGTTTAAAAAACTGGATCATTGGTGAAAAGAATGGCGTGATTTCAGGCACGACGCTCTACGACCGTACATTGGTTTGGTTAGCATTCGGTCTGGCGGCAATCGGCTTCATTATGGTGACCTCCGCATCGATGCCAGTCGGACAGCGATTAACGGATGACCCATTCTATTTTGCTAAACGTGACGTGGTGTATTTGGTCGTTGCATTCCTTCTGGTTTTAGGGGTAATGCGGGTCTCGATGGCAACATGGGAAAAATACAGTTTTATTTTGCTGATGGGCGCATTGGGCATGCTGGCAGTGGTGTTGGTTGCCGGTAGTTCCGTCAATGGGGCATCACGCTGGATTGATATCGGTATTGTGAAAATTCAGCCTGCAGAAATTTCGAAGTTCGCGCTGTTTTGCTATGTTTCCAGCTATTTAGTTCGTAAGTCAGATGAAGTGCGCACCAAGTTTTTCGGCTTCGTAAAACCGATGTGTATTTTGATCATGATGGCGTTATTGCTGCTGTTGCAGCCAGACTTAGGAACGGTGGTTGTACTGGTTGTGACTACGTTAGGGTTGCTGTTTTTAGCTGGTGCGCGTTTAGCGCCGTTTATTATTGGTATCGCGGCTTGTGGTGTAGGCGTGCTGGCTTTGATTGTCTTTGAACCGTATCGTTTACGCCGCGTGACATCCTTCTTAAACCCGTGGGATGACCCGTTTGGTAGTGGCTATCAGTTAACGCAATCTTTGATGGCGTTTGGTCGAGGAGAGCTCCTTGGGCAAGGTCTGGGCAACTCAGTACAGAAATTAGAATATTTACCGGAAGCACACACTGACTTTATTTTCTCCGTACTGGCTGAAGAGTTGGGCTATGTAGGTGTGGTTCTGGTGTTACTGATGGTATTCATGCTGGCGTTTAGAGCGATGATGGTAGGGCGTAGAGCGCTACTGACCAACCAATTATTTGGTGGATATCTCGCATGTGCCATCGGTATTTGGTTTACCTTCCAAGCATTGGTTAACGTGGGGGCAGCGGCAGGTATGTTGCCAACTAAAGGTTTAACACTCCCGTTAATCAGTTACGGTGGATCGAGCTTATTAGTAATGTCAGCGGCGATCGCTGTGTTACTTAGAATTGATTATGAAACACGACTTGAGAAAGCTCAGGCGTTTGTAAGGAGTTCCAAATGAGTCAGGCAAAAAAATTACTCGTTATGGCAGGCGGAACTGGGGGACACGTATTTCCCGGCTTAGCTGTGGCGCATTATTTGCAGGCTCAAGGTTGGGAAATTCGCTGGTTAGGTACCGCGGATCGCATGGAAGCCACTTTAGTACCGAAACACGGTATTGATATTGAGTTTATTCAGATCTCGGGTTTAAGAGGCAAAGGGATTGGCGCATTAATTGGTGCGCCTTGGCGTATCTATAAAGCCATTCGTCAAGCGAAAACCATTATTCAGCGCTATCAACCCGATGCCGTTCTTGGTATGGGCGGTTATGTGTCTGGTCCCGGTGGTATCGCTGCTTGGCAATGTGGTGTTCCTGTTGTTCTTCATGAACAAAATGGGATCGCGGGATTAACCAATAAATGGTTATCAAAGATTGCTAAACGTGTTTTACAAGCTTTCCCCGGCGCATTCCCTGATGCACCCGTTGTAGGTAACCCAGTGCGTGAAGATGTATTGGCATTGCCTACACCGCAAGAGCGCTTAGCTGGCCGTGAAGGCGCGATACGCGTATTGGTTGTAGGCGGTAGCCAAGGGGCGCGAATTTTAAATCAAGTCATGCCTGCAGTTGCTGGAAATGTGAGCAAACAGTTAAATATCTGGCATCAGGCTGGAAAAGGCAGTAAGGAATCGACAGAAGCACTGTATAATGATTGTTTGCAAAATTCAGGCAATTCTGAGTTTAAAGTGACTGAATTTATTGATGATATGGCGCAAGCTTACGCATGGGCTGATATTGTGGTTTGTCGTTCAGGTGCATTAACTGTTAGTGAAATAGCCGCGGCAGGTTTACCCGCGATTTTTGTTCCTTTCCAGCATAAAGACCGCCAACAGTATTGGAATGCACTGCCTTTAGAACAAGCAGGGGCTGCGAAGATTATTGAACAACCGCAGTTTACACCTGAAGCCGTTGTTGAGTTACTCAATAAGTGGGATAGAACCGAATTATTGTCGATGGCAGATAAAGCCTATAGCTGTGCCATCACGGATGCAACTGAACGTGTTGCGGCGGTTATTTGCGATGTCGCGAAATAGCGTAAATCTCGCAAGTAGCCTGACCATACAAAATAGAATGTAGACAGAATTTATAGAGAAGCGAAATACAGTGAATACACAACAGTTAGCGAAATTAAGAACATCAGTGCCAGAAATGCGTAGAGTACGGCACATTCATTTTGTCGGCATCGGTGGTGCTGGCATGGGTGGTATCGCTGAAGTGTTGGCTAACGAAGGTTATGAAATTAGTGGTTCAGATTTAGCACCTAACGCGGTGACTCAGCAACTGACTGAGTTAGGTGCCACTATCTATTTTAATCATCGTCCTGAAAACGTTGAAAACGCGAGTGTGGTAGTGGTTTCTACGGCTATCTCTGCAGAGAATCCTGAAATTCAAGCTGCAAAAGAGCTACGTATCCCAGTTATTCGCCGTGCTGAAATGCTGGCTGAATTAATGCGTTACCGCCATGGTATCGCAGTGGCGGGCACTCACGGTAAGACAACGACAACGGCAATGATTTCTGGGATCTACGCTCAAGCAGGTTTAGACCCAACATTTGTGAATGGCGGATTAGTTAAGTCAGCGGGAACACACGCGCGCTTAGGTAGTAGTCGTTATTTAATCGCAGAAGCGGACGAAAGTGATGCCTCATTCTTGCATTTACAGCCACTTGTTGCGGTTGTGACAAACATTGAAGCTGACCACATGGATACCTATCAGGGCAATTTTGAAAACCTGACAGATACCTTCATCAACTTTCTGCATAACTTGCCATTCTATGGCCGTGCAGTGATGTGTATCGATGACCCAGTGATCCGTTCATTATTACCAAAAATCGGTCGTTACATTACCACTTACGGCTTTAGTGACGATGCGGATGTTCGTATCACCAAGTACGAGCAAAAAGGGAATCAAGGCTTTTTCACGATTGCTCGTGAAGGTATGCCAGAGTTGACCGTTGTGTTGAATGCACCTGGTCGCCACAATGCGCTCAATGCCACGGCAGCTGTTGCGGTGGCAACCGAAGAAGGCATCGACGATTTACACATTCTGTCTGCATTAGTGGAATTCCAAGGTACAGGTCGTCGTTTCGATTTCTTAGGTAACTATGCGCTGCGCAATGTGAATGGTAAAGAAGGCGAAGTGATGTTGGTGGATGACTATGGTCACCATCCAACAGAAGTGGATGCCACCATTAAAGCTGCTCGCGCAGGCTGGCCAGATAAACGTATTGTTATGGTTTTCCAGCCTCATCGTTATACACGTACTCGTGACTTATACGATGATTTTGCAAACGTGCTGGGGCAGGTAGATGTCTTGCTAATGCTAGAAGTTTATTCTGCGGGTGAGAAGCCAGTTCCGGGGGCTGATAGTCGCTCATTATGCCGTACAATCCGCAGTCGCGGGCAGGTTGATCCTATTTTTGTGGCAGAACCTGAACAAGTTTCACATATGCTGGCACAAGTTCTTGATGATAACGACTTAATTTTAGTTCAAGGCGCAGGAAATATTGGTAAAATAGCCAAAAACCTAGCAGAAACGAAATTACAGCCACCGATGGTTGAGGAATAAGCATGACAGAAAAAATCGCGGTTCTATTTGGCGGCACATCAGCTGAACGTGAAGTGTCACTTCAGTCTGGCAATGCTGTATTGGCGGGATTACGCCAAGCGGGCGTTGATGCGCATCCAGTTGATACCCAAGATTTTCCTGTTGTGACATTAAAAGAAGCTGGGTTTGATAAAGCGTTTATCGCCTTACATGGTCGTGGCGGGGAAGACGGCACGATCCAAGGAATGCTTGAGTTTCTGGGGCTTCCATACACAGGTAGTGGCGTAATGGCATCTGCGCTGAGTATGGATAAACTGCGCACCAAACAACTTTGGCAAGGTGCTGGGTTAAGTGTTTCTCCATATATTTCACTTAACAAGCAGAAATATACTAATATTAAAAAAGAGCAGTTAGCTCAGCAAGTTAAGCACTTAGGACTGCCACTTATCGTTAAACCGAGTTTGGAAGGTTCCAGTGTTGGAATGAGCAAAGTTGACTTTCTGGATGCTCTGCCGGAAGCCATTGAGCTTGCTTTCCAGTTTGACGATACGTTATTGATTGAAAAGTGGTTAAGTGGTCCTGAGTATACGGTCGCGGTACTGGGTGACGAGGTTCTCCCTTCGATTCGCATTCAGCCACCGGGTATTTTTTATGACTATGAAGCGAAATATTTGTCCGATGAGACTCAATATTTCTGCCCAAGTGGATTAACCAGCGACCTCGAAGCGAAATTGGCAGATATCGCAATGCAGGCTTATCAAGCGGTAGGTTGTCGTGGCTGGGGACGGGTTGATGTGATGCAAGATAGTGATGGGGAGTTCTATTTACTCGAAGTGAATACTTCGCCGGGAATGACCAGTCACAGTTTAGTTCCAATGGCTGCGCGTCAAGCAGGTTTGGATTTTTCGCAGTTAGTGGTACGTATTTTGGAATTGGCTAGTTGATATGTCACAGGCAGCGTTAAACGTAAGGCATCATAATCAGAATAGCGGTCAAGATGAAGATCCGCGCTTAAGACCAAGTAATGGGGCTTTTTTGGGCGGATTGATTTTCTTCCTGATGGTTGTCGGCACCATTGTGTGGAGCGGCTGGACTGTGATGAACTGGATGAAGGATGCCGATAGGCTGCCAATGTCCAAACTGATATTAACGGGAGAGCGCAACTACACCACCAATGATGATGTGCGAAAGGCAATTTTGTCATTAGGTCAGCCGGGCACCTTTATGACGGTGGATGTGAATGCGATTCAAAACCAAATCAGTATGATGCCGTGGATACGCCAAGTTACAGTGCGTAAACAGTGGCCGGATGAATTAAAAATCCATATTGCGGAGTACAAACCCTACGCAAGATGGAATGACCAAAACTTGGTCGACCAAGAAGGGCGTGTATTTACCCTTCCACCAAGTCAAAATGGCAAAGGCGATTATGTAATGCTGTATGGTCCGCAAGGAAGCCAAACAGAGGTTTTGAAAGAATTTGCTGTACTAAGTGGTATTTTGGCGAAAAATAACTTGAAACTAAAATCCGTTTCTATGACAGCGCGCCATGCATGGCAGATTATTTTAGATAATGATGTAAGAGTCGAACTTGGGAAAAAAGATGTGTTAGAGCGGTTAAATCGTTTTCTTGAGCTTTATCCGCTTTTACAGCAAACGACTGATAAACGCGTCGACTATGTTGATTTGCGTTATACCAGTGGGGCAGCGGTGGGGTGGGCTCCTTTATTAGTTGACGCACCGCAAGGCTTCCAATAAGACAAATTGCTAATAACTCAAATTAGGCAGATAGGCAGAAGCAAATGATTAAAGCAACGGACAGAAAATTAGTGGTAGGCCTTGAAATTGGAACTTCCAAGGTGTCAGCCCTTGTAGGAGAAATTCTGCCCGATGGTATGGTTAATATTATTGGAGTGGGAAGCTGTCCATCTCGCGGAATGGACAAAGGTGGCGTTAACGATCTTGAGTCGGTTGTTAAATGCGTCCAAAGAGCGATTGACCAAGCTGAATTAATGGCGGATTGCCAAATTTCTTCTGTTTACCTTGCATTATCAGGTAAACATGTGAGCTGCCAAAATGAGATTGGTATGGTGCCAATCTCAGAAGAAGAAGTGACACAAGAAGACGTGGACAGCGTAGTTCACACTGCGAAATCTGTCCGAGTTAAAGACGAACACCGAATTTTGCATGTTATCCCGCAAGAATTCGCGATTGACTACCAAGAAGGTATTAAAAATCCAGTCGGTCTTTCTGGTGTTCGCATGCAAGCTAAAGTTCATCTGATCACTTGCCATAACGATATGGCGAAGAACATTGTGAAAGCAGTTGAACGTTGTGGATTAAAAGTTGACCAGCTTATTTTTGCTGGCCTTGCTGCAAGCTACAGTGTGTTGACTGAAGACGAGCGTGAATTAGGTGTCTGTGTTGTTGATGTCGGTGGTGGCACAATGGACATGGCGGTTTATACGGGTGGTGCTTTGCGTCATACCAAAGTGATCCCATACGCAGGTAATGTGGTTACAAGTGATATCGCTTACGCATTTGGTACGCCGCCAACAGACGCAGAAGCTATCAAAGTGCGTCACGGGTGTGCAGTCGGTTCGATTGTGAGTAAAGATGAAACGGTTGAAGTACCGAGTGTTGGCGGTCGTCCACCGAGAAGTTTACAGCGTCAAACCTTAGCGGAAGTGATTGAGCCACGGTATACTGAGCTGTTAAATTTAGTAAATGAAGAAATTTTAAATTTACAGGAACAGTTACGCCAGCAAGGTGTCAAACACCACTTAGCGGCAGGGATAGTTTTGACGGGCGGGGCAGCACAGATTGATGGGCTAGTTGAGTGTGCCCAAAAAGTGTTCCATACACAGGTCAGAATCGGTACCCCACTTAATATAACAGGATTAACGGATTATGCTCAGGAGCCATACTACTCCACAGCGGTAGGGCTTCTGCATTACGGTAAAGAAAGCCACCTTGGCGATGATACCGAGACGGAAAAACGTGCTTCAGTTAGCGGGTGGTTTAGTAAGCTCACCAGCTGGTTGAGAAAAGAATTTTAATTTTTATTTAGAAGCATATTATTAGCTTCAATAGTAAGCACAAAACGGAGAGACATTATGTTTGAACCAATGGAGCTAACCAACGATGCGGTGATTAAAGTCATCGGCGTTGGCGGCGGCGGCGGAAATGCCGTTGAACACATGGTACGCGAGCGCATTGAGGGTGTTGAGTTCTTTGCAGTCAACACTGACGCACAAGCCCTGCGTAAAACCGCAGTCGGGCAAACCATTCAGATCGGTACAGGTATTACCAAAGGTCTGGGTGCGGGTGCAAACCCAGAAGTCGGCCGTAATGCGGCAGAAGAAGACCGTGAAGCACTGCGCAATGCTCTTGATGGCGCAGATATGGTATTCATTGCTGCAGGTATGGGTGGTGGTACTGGTACTGGTGCTGCGCCAGTCGTTGCTGAAGTTGCTAAAGAATTAGGTATCCTAACCGTTGCTGTCGTGACTAAGCCATTCAATTTCGAAGGCAAAAAGCGCATGGCATTCGCGGAAGCCGGTATCACTGAGCTGTCTAAGCACGTTGACTCGCTGATCACTATCCCTAACGACAAGCTACTGAAAGTACTTGGTCGTGGTATCTCTTTACTGGATGCTTTTGGTGCGGCTAACGACGTATTAAAAGGTGCAGTTCAAGGTATCGCTGAGCTGATCACTCGCCCAGGTTTAATGAACGTGGACTTTGCTGACGTACGTACCGTAATGTCAGAAATGGGCTACGCGATGATGGGTTCAGGTGTGGCTCGTGGCGAAGATAGAGCGGAAGAAGCTGCTGAAATGGCAATTTCTAGCCCACTTCTGGAAGATATCGACCTATCTGGTGCGCGTGGTGTTCTGGTCAACATCACTGCTGGTTTTGACCTGCGCTTGGATGAATTTGAAACAGTGGGTAATACCATTCGCGCATTCGCATCGGATAATGCGACTGTTGTAATCGGTACTTCTTTAGACCCAGAAATGCATGAAGAATTGCGCGTGACTGTTGTTGCTACTGGTATTGGTATGGACAAACGTCCAGAAATTACTTTAGTGAGCAATAAAATGTCTCAGCAAGCTTCAATGGAGCAACGCTATCAGCAAATGCAAAATAGCATGTCTTCATTAAATGATGAAAAACCAGCTGCAAAAGCCGTTAACGACCAAAATACACAAGTAAATAAAGAGCCGGATTACTTAGATATCCCAGCTTTCTTGCGTAAACAGGCCGATTAATTTTTAATTAGATTGGTTTTTCCGCTTTTTGTGCTAAAATTTTCTACTGGTTATCAATTAAGATAGCCAGTAGGACTTATAACATTGCGAGAAAATACGATGATCAAACAACGGACACTTAAACGTATTATTAAAGCGACTGGTGTTGGTTTACATACCGGCAAGAAAGTTACGCTTACTTTACGTCCGGCACCGGCCAATACCGGGGTCATCTACCGTCGTACTGACCTTAATCCACCGGTAGATTTTCCGGCAGATGCGAAATCAGTTCGCGATACTATGTTATGTACTTGCTTAGTCAATGAAGATAATGTACGTATTTCGACGGTTGAACATTTGAATGCTGCTTTAGCAGGATTAGGCATCGATAACATTGTTATTGAAGTCAATGCGCCTGAAATCCCGATTATGGATGGCAGTGCTGCACCGTTTGTTTTCTTACTGCTAGATGGCGGTATTGAAGAATTAAATTGTGCGAAGAAATTCTTACGCATTAAAGAAACTGTACGTGTTGAAGATGGTGATAAGTGGGCAGAAATGTCTCCATACAATGGCTTTAGCCTTGATTTCACTATTGATTTCCAACACCCTGCAATTGATAGCAGCACGCAACGCTATGCAATGGATTTCTCTGCGGAATCTTTTGTAAACCAAATTAGCCGCGCGCGTACTTTCGGTTTCATGCGTGACATTGAATATCTGCAATCGAAAGGCCTATGCTTAGGCGGTAGTTTTGACTGTGCTATCGTCGTTGATGACTATAAAGTACTCAACGAAGATGGTTTACGCTTTGAAGATGAATTCGTTCGTCACAAAATGCTCGATGCAATTGGTGACTTATTCATGTGTGGACATAACATTATTGGTGCATTCACTGCATTTAAATCTGGTCACGCACTGAATAACAAATTGCTGCAAGCGGTTCTGGCTAAAGAATCTGCTTGGGATCTAGTGACCTTTGAAGACGAAGCTGAATTACCTCTGGCATTCAAAGCGCCTTCGACTGTATTCGCATAATAGTTTCTATTATGCGGCTATCTCTGTCAGCCAGAGTTAGCCTTTTCTGTTGGTTGCATTAGTACTCTCTCCGGCTAATGCAGCCAGCCGCTCAAACTTCTCTTTTAATCCCTTCGGACTCTTTTTCGCTAATCTTAATAACTGCTCAGCAGTTTGCGTGCTAATCTTTCTTTGATTACGATTTTCTTTTTGATTCACTGATTGCTTATTCAATGAGCTATTTTGCTTAGATTTTCGTATAAGATCGGGGTTGATTCTGATGTCGATGGAAGATAAAGATGGTAGAATAGACGACCTTAATGCAGAAAGAAGGTTAATTTTTTCATAATTAAGGCGGGTCATCCAACTGGCATTAGCCACTTCGATAACCATAATGTTATTACGGTAGTTTGCCACCCGACACATGGGTTTAATTTCCGCTGGCAGCAAACTTTTTACAACACGATTCAATTTTAGAATAGCTTTTGCATTTCGCTGAATAGTTTGTAAAGTGTTTGATGTTTTCGCCAGAGACTCTTCGAGTACATCGAAAAGCGCTTGTGGATGACTATCTCTCATTGTGAACTCTCATTTTGCGCGATTGCTAAAGATGTCAGAACATAATTGGGAATCATACTTTAATCTATAAATTATATAAGAGTTTGATGGGCATTTTAAATTTTTGGCGACATTTAGGTAGACGATACTTTTGGTCCCACCTGTTATTGGGTGTTGTGGCTACAGGTGTTGGCTTGCCTACAATTTTAAATGCCTTATCAGAATCTCAGCAAACTCAAGTTAATTCTGCGCCAGCTAATCGACAAAGCCAAGCTGTAAATGCTTTCGATAACTTATTTGCACAGCAGAACTCTCAACGCTCTTCATCCTCATCTTCTTACTCGGTCAATTACTGGCAGCAACATGCGGTACGTAATGTTATCCGCCAACTGACTTTTGCCTTTTCAGCAACTGAAGATGAAGATACCGATAAAAGTAAGCTACAAAAAGAGACACTATTTGCCCCTCAATTAATGTTAGATACGCTGTATGCGATGTTGGCGCAGCGATCTTTACAATGGGATGTGGCAACGACTCAAGCTAGCGAACATATCTACCCTCTCTTTACTGTTTATCAGCCTGCGATTTGGGTTGCTCAGGTACATGGCATTCGGGCTGGCCCCTTCTTCGCCTAAATCCATTTAACGATGTAAAGCCTGCCATTAGGTCGCTTCTCATCGTGTCAAAAATCACTGATTCAAATAATTAATTGATTTACCTGAGAAAAAATATGTTAACTAAATTATTAACCAAAGTATTTGGTAGCCGTAATGACCGTACTCTGCGCCGTCTGCGTAAAGAAGTGGAAAAAATTAACAAGCTAGAGCCTGAGTTTGAGAAATTATCGGATGACGAGCTGAAAGCCAAAACCGTAGAATTCCGTGAGCGTTTAAAACAAGGCGAAAGCATTGAAAATATGATCCCTGAAGCGTTTGCGACAGTGCGTGAAGCAAGCAAACGTGTATTCGGTATGCGTCACTTCGACGTTCAGTTAATCGGCGGTATGGTACTGAACGAGCGCTGTATCGCAGAAATGCGTACAGGTGAAGGTAAAACACTGACTGCAACGCTGCCAGCATACATTAACGCATTATCAGGCAAAGGGGTTCACGTTGTTACAGTGAACGACTACTTAGCAAAACGAGATGCGGAAAATAACCGTCCGTTATTCGAATTCTTAGGTTTAACAGTTGGTATTAACTTGTCAGGTATGGCTCCACCTGCGAAGCGCCAAGCTTATGCGGATGACATTACTTATGGTACCAACAACGAATTCGGTTTTGACTATTTACGTGACAACATGGCATTTAGCCCAGAAGATCGCGTTCAACGTAAACTGCATTACGCATTAGTCGATGAGGTGGACTCCATTCTTATCGATGAAGCACGTACTCCACTGATCATTTCAGGCCCAGCGGAAGATAGCTCGGATCTGTACATCAAAGTGGATAAACTGATCCCGAAACTCGTTCGCCAAGAAAAAGAAGACTCAGACACTTTCCAAGGTGAAGGTCACTTCTCTGTTGATGAAAAATCTCGCCAGGTAACAATCACAGAGCGCGGTCTGGTTCTGGTTGAAGAGTTACTGGCAAAAGCAGGTTTAATGGATGAAGGCGAGTCGCTTTATTCTCCAACTAACATCATGCTGATGCATCACGTTATGGCTGGTTTACGTGCCCACGCACTGTTTACCCGTGACGTTGATTATATTGTTAAAGATAACCAAGTTATCATTGTCGACGAACATACTGGCCGTACAATGGAAGGGCGTCGTTGGTCTGATGGTCTACACCAAGCTGTTGAAGCAAAAGAAGGTGTTGAGATCCATAATGAAAACCAAACGTTGGCATCGATCACTTTCCAGAACTATTTCCGCTTATACGAAAAACTCGCGGGTATGACCGGTACTGCGGATACCGAAGCATTCGAATTTAGCTCTATCTATAAGCTGGACACGATTGTTATCCCAACTAACCGCCCAATGGTTCGTAAAGATATGCCTGACTTAGTCTATATGACTGAAGCAGACAAATTTGATGCAATTATTGAAGATATTCGTGATAAAACTTCCAAAGGTCAACCCGTTCTGGTTGGTACTATTTCGATTGAAAAATCTGAATTAATTTCGCATGCGCTGACTAAAGCAAAAATTGCTCATAACGTATTGAATGCGAAATTCCACGCCATGGAAGCTGACATTATCGCTAACGCGGGGCAAAAAAGTGCCGTAACCATCGCAACTAACATGGCAGGTCGTGGTACCGATATCATGTTAGGGGGAAGCTGGCAGTCAGAAGTGGCTGCGTTAGAGAACCCAACGCAAGAACAAATTGATGAAATTAAAGCGAACTGGAAAATTCGTCACGATGAAGTGTTAGCGGCTGGCGGTTTACATATCATCGGTACAGAGCGTCATGAATCTCGCCGTATCGATAACCAGTTACGTGGTCGTGCGGGACGTCAAGGTGATGCTGGTTCATCACGTTTCTATCTGTCAATGGAAGATGCTTTAATGCGTATCTTCGCATCAGACCGTGTAACGGGCATGATGAAAAAATTGGGTATGAAACCAGGCGAAGCTATTGAACACCCTTGGGTCACAAAAGCAATTGCTAACGCACAGCGTAAAGTTGAAAGCCGTAACTTCGATATTCGTAAACAATTACTTGAATATGATGATGTGGCAAGTGATCAACGTCGTGCCATCTATACTCAGCGTAATGAATTACTGGATGGCGGCGATATTAAAGAAACCGTAGACAGCATTCGTGAAGATGTATTTACCACTATTATTGATGCGTATATTCCGCCTCAATCACTGGAAGAAATGTGGGACATCGATGGCCTGCAAAAACGTTTAGTGAACGATTTTGACCTTGATTTACCAATTCAAGAGTGGTTAGACAAAGAGCCTGAGCTTCACGAAGAAACCTTGCGTGAACGTATCATGGAAAAAGCGATTGAAATTTACCAGCGTAAAGAAGAAATTGTTAGCTCCGAAGCAATGCGTAATTTTGAAAAAGGCGTTATGTTGCAAACGCTAGATACATTATGGAAAGAGCATTTAGCTTCCATGGACTATTTACGTCAAGGTATCCATTTACGTGGTTATGCACAAAAAGATCCAAAACAAGAATACAAACGTGAATCCTTCAGTATGTTTGCCAACATGTTAGAAGCATTGAAATATGAAGTGATCAGTACCTTGTCAAAAGTACAAGTACGTTTACCGGAAGAAGTTGAAGCCTTAGAACAACAACGTCGTGAAGAAGCTGAACGTTTGGCGAAGAAGCAGCATTTAAGCCATGAGGCTGAAACTGAATCGCTAATGACAGAAGCGGAAGCGAAGATTGCAACTCAAGGTAATAAAATTGGTCGTAATGATCCATGCCCTTGTGGTTCCGGTAAGAAATACAAGCAGTGCCATGGCCGCTTAAACTAATTTAGAATTCAGTAAATAATCAATAAAGGCGGGGAAACCCGCCTTTTTAGTGAAGAAATTATGGAAAAAAAACATCTGCATATTGCCGCTGGGATCATTCGTAATGCTCAGCAACATATTTTTATTACTCAGCGACCTGAAGGTACTCACATGGCTGGGTTTTGGGAGTTTCCTGGTGGAAAGTTAGAAAAAGGGGAAAATCCTAAGGATGCATTGATCCGTGAATTGGAAGAAGAAGTGGGTATTGCGGTGAGTGACTGTGATTTATTCCATCAAGTTGATCATGAATTTGACGATAGATTTATTACGCTCTACTTCTTTATGGTTTCAGGCTGGGAAAATGAGCCCTATGGAAAAGAAGGGCAAAAATCACGTTGGATTGAGCAGCAAAGCTTAATTGCACAAGAGTTTCCACCTGCTAATCGCGTGATTGTTGATATGTTGACCAAGGACGCGTAATAACCAGTCGCCAGTAATGAAGATGAAAATAGCCTAATGCAGAGATTGGGCTATTTTCATTATCAACATAGTTAAAGTGAAATTAATGCTCAGGTGCTTCACTCCAATTATCGCTATCGGAAATATCTCCTTGGCTTTCAATGCGTTTTTCTTCGGCGGCCCACTCACCTAAATCAATCAATTGACATCTTTTGCTGCAAAATGGACGAAAAGGGCTGGATTCATTCCAAGTCACGACTTTTTGGCAAGTCGGACAATTGACTTCAATAATTTCATTCATACATTGACTCTCAAACTAACAACAGGCTAACTGAAAACGAATTACGTCTGGGAGTATACCATTCTCGCTATCGATATGAAGAAAACGTAAGGCAAAACGCGTTTTATGCCCTGAAATTTGAGGGTATATCAAATGCTCTGGCGATAATCTAATACGTAAAAGCTCTTTTCCTTCGACATTACCTTGAAAGAAACCATTATGAGATTCGGCAGATTCAAAATTTCCATTCTGACGGATTAGTAATAACACGGTTTTTAAGGCATCTTGCAGAGGGTCTAAGCTATTTAGCCAGCTTTTGATTTCATTATCTCTATCTGATTGAGGGATGTTTAGCCACAGTTGAAGGGTGGGTAAATCAAAGTTACAGCATCCACCGGGAATACTGAGACGTTGGCGTACCATACTAATAATTTTATCATTACGTAGTTGATGGCCAAATCGAGGTGCGGACATTAAATTACTTATTTTCGGTGTTAGGTCATTTAAAAGAGAGGTGATTAATGTTTTATCAACATTTGGGGCATCGGCCCAACCGAGTAGCCTACTTTTTTGTTTTTCGAGTTCTTTGATAAGATCAGAGCGAACTTCGCCTCTATCCAAAATTTCAATCAGTTCAGAAACAGAGCGGAAAAAGGCAATTCCAGAGGAGTAGGAGGTAATATGGCTCTGTTCATAGATTTGCATTAGTAATGTTTCAAGCCGCAGCCAAGAACGAATTTTTTCATTCATTGGATATTCATAAGTAACCAAAGTTGTTTCGATTTTTTCGCTCATGCTCATTCCTATTCTTTTTGTGCTGCAAGTGCTAGGTATTGCTTGTGTAGTTCTGCAACTCTATTTGGCAGCTCAGTATCATCTGTATGATTAGTGATGATATCGTTAGCATACGACAACCTTTCTTCTCGAGATACTTGAGCATTTAATATATTAATAACATGCTCTAGGCTGGTGTCATCGCGTCTAATAGTTCTCTCTATTTGTTCTTCTCTTGTTACATCAACAACAAGAACACGATCTGCTAAATGCGAAATTTTATTTTCAATAAGCAGGGGGACTACCCATAAAACATAAGGATAGTTAACCCGCTGAAGTTGTTTCTGTGTTTCTTGTTGTATCAAAGGATGAAGCAGCGCATTTAGCCACGCTTTTTCCTTCGGTTCGGAAAAAACAACTGTCCGTAAAAAAACTCTATTTAAAGTGCCATCATGGTTTAACACTTTTTGACCAAAGTGCTGTTGAATGCTGAGCAATGCAGGGGTATTAGGTTCAACAACTTGGCGGGCGATGACATCAGCATCAACGAGGGGCACCCCAAGTTTAGCAAATTCATTGGCAACAGTTGTTTTGCCACTTCCTATCCCCCCTGTGAGGGCAACAATATAAGACATAAATGATTCATTAGTTCACGGGAAATAAGTCAGGTTACACTGAAAGTTTTAATTTGTCTGTATACAATTGAGTCAAGCCATCATGTTATGGATATATGTGTGATTCCAATCTATTTTTACTATCTAAATTGAACTGTTTTTTTTTGGACAATAAGCTACATTCCAGAAATGACTGAGCCTAATTTAAATATTGGCAAATACATTGCAAACATTATTAAGCAGATAATGATAGCTATAAATAAGAGTAATATAGGTTCAAGGCTCTTAAGGTGATGCTCTGTAATAGTCTTATATTGTTGTGAATAATACTTAAATAAATATAATGCAAAGTATTCTAGCTTGCCAGATTCTTCTGCCAAAGAAATTAACTGAATTGCTAATTTTGGAAAAAGTTGTGTATTTTTCATTGCATCAGATAGTGACTCTCCTTTAAGAATAGAGTGATAAATTTCATGACACTCTTCCTTGTATTTATGATGCATTATCGTGTTAGTAGAGCAATCAAGGCATTCCATGAGAGATAATCCTGATTTTAGTGTGGAAGATAATGTTAAAAAATAGATGTTCAAGTTTTTGGCTCTGATGATGTTATTGATATAAGGAAGATGTTGAGTTATATGACTCAGTTTTCTGGACATGAAAGTTTTATGTTTAATAAATAAAAATATAGTTGTGAGCAGTGTGAACATCATCCATTGAACATTTTCAATCAGAGTATCAGATATTATAATGACTACCTTTGTTATGGACGGTAATTCCTGTTGAAAGCTTTCGTAAATTTCAACAAACTGCGGAATGACAAAAACCAGCATGATGATGAGTAATAGGCTTGAGAACCCTATAAGGGTAACTGGGTAACGTAAAGCTTTTTTTATTAAGATTGATGTTTTCTGGTTATGTTCAAGCATATTCTTGATAATCAAAAAGCTTTCATCATAATTTCCCGTTTTTTCGGCGATTACGATTAAGCTTATTGTTGTACTATTAAAAATATTCGGGTGATTTTCTAGGTTTTTAATAAAACTAATACCTTTCTCTAGATCATTGATTACCTGATTAATGAGGCTCCTCCAAAAAGGTAAATGGCAATTAAGTCGAAGTAGTTGAAAGCATTTTAATAAACTAATACCTGAGGAAGATAGTATATTTAGCTGGTGAAAGAAATGAATTCTGTAGTTTAAGTTTTCCATATCCAATATAAATATAGATTTTAATTTTATTGATATTGGAGTTTGACCTCGCTTGATTATCTCTAAAAAAGCCTGTTGTTTGTTTTTTGCTACTAAGCTATCAGTTATATACGAATTACTTTCAAGTGAAGTGTATTTATATACAAACATTAATTTACTCTCCTTTTCCGATAATAGAATAAATTTCTTGTAATGTTGTTTCTCCAGCTTCGACTCGCTCAAGGCTGGCTTGAAATAAACCTTTGAAATTATCAGATAACTCACCCTTGTCTTTTAATATAAAGTCGAGTTGTGTTTGATCGAGGTATTCATATATTGCGGTGCGTCCCATGAATCCAGAAAAACAATGTTCGCATCCTGTAGAGTAGTATTCATGAATATTTCGTATTGTATTTATCGGAGTAATACGTGCTGTTTCTTGTTTACAGTATGTGCAAAGTTTTCTAACTAAGCGCTGAGCGATAACCATTTTTAAACAAGATTGAAGCTGGTTTCTATCAACACCTAGTTGTTCCATGCGTGTAATAGCACTGACTGTACAATTAGTATGGAGCGTTGATAGAACAAGATGGCCTGTTTGTGCGGCTCGAGCAGCTATCTGAGCAGTTTCTTCGTCTCTAATTTCACCAATCATAATAACATCAGGATCTTGTCGAAGTAGTGCTCGAAGAATAAAAGCAAAAGTAAGTGAGTATTTTTCGTGTACTTGTGTTTGGTTGATCCCCCCAAGGGGGATCTCAATAGGGTCTTCAATGGTAGATATATTTCTTGATGTTTGATTAAGGTATTCCAGTGCACTATAAAGAGTGACAGTTTTACCGCTACCCGTGGGCCCTGTCACGAGAATCAATCCTTGTGGTTTTTGTAAGGTGTTTTTTAGTAGAGGTAATAAAGTCGGGCACATTCCAATTTGTTCAAGAGAATATTTCAGCTGAGTATTTAATAATCTCAGAACTAATTTTTCACCATGAAGTGTGGGCATGCTGGACAGGCGGATGCTGAAATTCTTGCGCTCAAAGCTCCAATTCATCTGCCCATCCTGCGGTATTCTTTTTTCTGCAATATTCATTTTTGATAATATTTTTATTCGAGCAATGACCTCGTTGTTTATTTCATGGGGTGGTGAAGGGATAACGTAGAGTTTTCCATCTACTCTAAGGCGAATTTTTAGGTTATGTTTGGTTGGTTCAAGGTGAATATCAGATGCACGCTTTCTTACTGCCATCTTTAATAAATCATCGACAAAATCAACGGCAGGAGATACCACATTGATAAGTTCAATAGTGTTAGCCTGATAAGTATTTTCATTTTCATTGATTTCTAAAACATGGCGATTGAAATAATGGTCAATTTTTTCTTTAGGCCATATTTCATAACAAACTGGTACGCTGGCAATAAAACGTAATGTGGATAATAAATTATCATTGGGTTTTTCTATTGTGGCTATGGATAACCTTTTTTCGTTGTAATCGATAATCACGATATAGTTTTTGTCACAAAGCACTTTGAGTTCTTTGAAAATATAATGGCTTTCCCTAGATGTGCGCATGTTAATTCCTTAATTAGAAGCTCAATGTTTTTTCACAAAGTTTTTTTAGATCTGCATTATTATCAGCTTGGCAACTGATGCTCCATGAAAATGGTGATGTAGCTGTTGAGTTCGTGGGTGTCAAAATACCCGTAAGACCGGTTAATGTTTTTTCACCAACAAAGGTAATGACACCTGCTTTTGCATCAATCTGTTTTAGATATTTTCCTTTTATATTGCTCGGTATATCTTCTTTTCCTGAATTACATTTGGCTAAAAGACCTTGGTTAAAGCTGCACAGTTCCACACTGTTTTTATAAGGCAAGATAGTTTGTAGTACGTCAGTCATGGCTGCTTTTTGCATATAGCTTTGATAACCCGGTATAGCAACTGCGCTGAGTATTGAAATTATTGCGATAACAACCATTATTTCGATTAAGGAAAATCCTTTCTGATCCATGAGTAAAACCTCTTTGATAATGTGAGGCTTCATCATAAAAAACATTTTTAGTGAAAATACGAATTGAAAATTCAGGTTACGAGTGGCTTTGTAAAGTGATCTTGCAAATGGTGAGTTGTCTCATTTTATTTCGAGCGTTCTCGCAAAAACATATCAAGAATATTTTTTCTAATAAAAATGAGTCAGTCAGACTGATATAAATATAGGTACATCAGGAAGAGGAGCTAATGGGACGGTTACTCTCATTAGCTAAGATAATAGACGGATAATTCGTAAAAATTATCAATGGGCAAAGCTTAGAGTGCGTTTTTATAGTGCTGCCAATCAAAGTAAGGGCCTGGGTCAGTTTTTCGATGGGGAGCAATATCGCTATGACCTGTAATATTCTGCTCGATTTGCGGGAATTCAGTTATCAGTAACCTAGTGAGCTTGGTTAAAGTTACATATTGAGCTTCAGTGAAGGCTTCATAATCCGTACCTTCTAACTCGATGCCAATAGAGTAGTCGTTACATTTTTCTCGTCCTTGATAATTTGATTGCCCCGCATGCCATGCACGCTTGTTGAAAGGAACATATTGAATAATTTCACCATCCCGACGAATAAGGCAATGAGCCGAAACACGTAGATGTTTAATTTCATCGAAAAAAGGGTGTTCTCCGGGATTTAAAGTACCAGTAAATAGTTGGTTAATATAAGGGCCACCAAACTGTCCTGGTGGAAGGCTAATATTGTGAATGACGAGAAGTGTAGGTTCTTCGCCCTCAGGGCGGTCATCATGATATGGGGAAGGGATATGAGTCACATTATTTAGCCAACCATCATGTATTTTCATATCAGTATCCATAGTATGCTCTTTTCTTTTTTGTAAGTACCCGTAATTAAGAAAGATTAGCATAGTTGAGATCCATACGGGTGCATATTTTGGAGTAAATAATGACTACACGACGCTATGATGAACAAGAAAGACGCAAACTTTTAATGGCAAGATTGATTACTGATATTCCTCTTATGGTCAGTGTTGCTTTAAAAGAAGATCTCGGACAGGTCATTGATTATAAAAGGGACATTACAGGGCAGCTATTAAATGAAGAGGCGCAAGCGACAGCTCGAATTATTACCCGCGAAGAAGGTGTTTTTTGCGGACAAAAATGGCTAGAGGAGGTTTTTTACCAACTAGGTAATAAAGTTAAGGTAGATTGGAAGGTTCAAGACGGCGATAAGGTTTCACCAGACCAAGTATTATGTGAGATGCAAGGGCCTTCTCAAATTCTACTCACAGGTGAAAGAACGGCGTTAAATTTTGTACAAACGCTATCTTCGGTTTCCACCGTGACAGCAAAGTATGTTGCTTTTCTTGACGGTACTCGAACTAAATTATTAGATACCCGTAAAACTATCCCAGGTTTGCGGAGCGCATTAAAGTATGCAGTGCTCATGGGGGGCGGATATAACCACCGATTAGGTTTGTCTGATGCTTATTTAATCAAAGAAAATCATATTATTTCAGCGGGATCTGTTTCCCAAGCTGTCTCGCTTGCTCGCCAAGCACATCCAGATGTTCCTATTGAAGTAGAGGTAGAAAATCTAGAAGAGTTGTTACAGGCTCTCAAAGCTCAAGCGGATATTATTATGCTTGATAACTTTACGACTGACATGATGAAAGATGCCGTTGTTCTCACGGATGGTAAAGCTGCTTTAGAAGTATCAGGAAATGTGACAGATAAAACGATCAGAGAGTTTGCATTGACAGGTATTGATTTTATTTCAGTAGGCGCGCTGACAAAACATATTCAGGCATTAGACCTCTCAATGCGATTCATTGAACCGGAAAGCCAGCTGGAGCTAGTTTAAGCTAGACAGTGAGGCGACAAAGATAACGGGGAGGTTGATAGATTATACATCTCCCCCTAAAAATGAATGACTATATAGATAGCGACTATTTTTTGAACGCCCACTCATGATTATTGAATTGTACTGAATATTTACGGAATACTTTTTACCATTGGTATGCAGTTTTCATATGATTAACTAGTAAGTGTATTTTTACTAACTATGGATTTAACAAATCATTAACCATGCTAGGGGTATTTTTTTGTAAAAAGATGCTTAATGTTCACTGGTTGCTTATTTATTCCATTTTTGTGATTTTTAATGCGATAATTGGTAAGCTGTAACGGTTCAGTCTGGGGTTTTTTGGCATAAAAAGTCATGTTTTTTGTTAAAATTGTGTGTTGTTTAATCAAGGCTTGGTTATTAATTAATGCTTTTTTTAAAATAAACCGTTAAAACTTGCAGGATTTTATGATTTAGCTCAAGGTCTTTATGGACAGATAGTGAATACTTTGTTACTTTATTAAGCCATAAAATAATTGGTATGACCAATTAACACTGGGTACTAGATAATCAATAATTACTCACTATGAAAATGGCAGATTATGACTTACGGTAAAATTCGCCAACCAAAGTTATCAGATGTAATCGAGCAGCGGCTTGAGCATCTCATATTCGAGGGGACTTTACGCCCCGGCGAAAAGCTGCCTCCTGAACGTGAACTTGCTAAGCAATTTGATGTCTCAAGGCCATCAGTGCGTGAAGCTATTCAAACCTTAGAGGCCAAAGGTCTTCTATCTCGTCGTCAAGGTGGTGGCACATTTGTACAAAAACAGATGTGGCAAAGTTTTAGTGACCCATTGACCGAATTACTTGCTGGTAACCCAGAATCTCAATTAGATCTTCTTGAAACTCGTCATGCATTAGAAGGCATCGCTGCTTACTATGCGGCATTACGTGGTACGGAAGAAGATTTAGAGCGTATTCGCCAAAGCTATGAATTGATTAAATCAGCTCAGAAGAGTGGTGACCTTAACGCGGAATCAGATGCGGTATTACAGTATCAACTGATTGTAACGGAAGCTGCTCATAATGTAGTGCTGTTACACTTGTTACGTTGCATGATCCCTATGTTAGAGCAAAATATCCGCCAGAACTTCGAGTTTCTATATACCCGTAAAGAGATGTACAACGCGGTAAGCGATCATAGAGAACAGATTTTTTCTGCTATTGTCGCAAGGGAACCTGAAAAAGCGAGAGAAGCGTCTCATCGACATCTTGCTTTTATCGAAGATTTGCTACTAGACATCGGGCGTGAGCAGACTCGCCGAGAGCGTTCATTACGTCGCTTACAGCAACATCCAGACCTAGATCAGATTTAAGGCAAGAATCAGCTTTAAAGCTAGACCAGATTTAAAATTGGTAGTGTAGATCCTGACTGCTGCGTCTACATTACTGTGAGTGCTCTTAATTAGAGATAAAGCGGCAACTACATCAGGGCCTATCTTCCCGCTGTTTTCATTAACATGAAGAAAATGGCAGGAAGATAGGCTCCATATAACCATATAAAATAGATAACAGATAAGGAATACACCATGTCAGATATGTTAAAAAATGACGTGGATCCGATTGAAACTCGCGACTGGCTACAGGCGATTGAATCGGTCATCCGTGAAGAAGGTATTGATCGTGCACAGTTTATTATCGAACAGGTATTAAGCGAAGCACGTAAAGGTGGTGTTAACATTGCCGCTGGTGCATCTGGTAGTTCTGATTATATCAACACAATTGCTGTTGAAGATGAGCCTGCATACCCTGGTAACATGGATTTAGAACGCCGTATCCGTTCTGCAATTCGCTGGAACGCTGTAATGACCGTTCTGCGTGCATCTAAAAAGGATTTAGAACTGGGTGGTCATATGGCATCATTCCAGTCTTCCGCAACTTTATATGAAGTTTGCTTCAACCACTTCTTCCGCGCTCATAACAATAATGACGGTGGTGACTTAGTCTTCTTCCAAGGCCATATCTCCCCAGGTATCTATGCGCGTGCATTCTTAGAAGGTCGCTTAACTGAAGAGCAGATGAATAACTTCCGTCAAGAAATTGGTGGTAACGGTCTGTCTTCTTATCCGCACCCTAAATTAATGCCTGATTTTTGGCAGTTCCCTACCGTCTCTATGGGTCTGGGGCCAATCAATGCTATCTACCAAGCTAAATTCCTGAAATATTTGGATAACCGCGGTCTGAAAGACACTTCAGCACAGCGTGTTTATGCGTTCTTAGGTGATGGTGAGATGGATGAGCCAGAATCTAAAGGTGCAATTACTATCGCAACTCGCGATAAGTTAGATAACTTAGTTTTCGTTATTAACTGTAACCTGCAACGTCTTGATGGCCCAGTAACCGGTAACGGTAAAATCGTTAACGAATTAGAAGGTATCTTCAGTGGCGCTGGCTGGCAAGTTATCAAAGTTATGTGGGGCGACCGTTGGGACGAGCTGCTGCGTAAAGATACAACCGGCAAACTGGTTCAATTGATGAACGAAACCCTTGACGGTGATTATCAAACATTTAAATCACGCGATGGTGCATACGTACGTGAACACTTCTTCAACCGTTATCCAGAAACGGCTGCATTAGTGAAAGATATGACTGATGACGAAATTTGGGCGCTGAACCGTGGTGGTCACGATCCGAAGAAAGTGTATGCAGCATTCAAAAAAGCACAAGAAACTAAAGGCAAACCAACTGTTATTTTAGCTCAAACCATCAAAGGCTATGGTATGGGTGAAACAGCAGAAGGTAAAAACATTGCTCACCAAGTTAAGAAAATGAACATGGACGGCGTTCGCCACTTCCGTGATCAGTTCAATGTGCCAGTTGCTGATGATCAAATCGAAAAACTACCATTAATCACTTTCGATAAAGATTCTGAAGAATACAAATATCTGCACGAACGTCGCCAAGCTCTGGGCGGTTACTTACCAGCTCGTCGCGCTAAATTTGATGAAAAACTGGAAATTCCAGCTCTGTCAGATTTCAGTCAATTACTGGAAGAACAATCTAAAGAGATTTCAACAACAATCGCATTCGTCCGCGCACTGAATGTCATGTTGAAAAACAACTCAATCAAAGAGCGTTTAGTACCAATTATCGCTGACGAAGCACGTACTTTCGGTATGGAAGGTCTGTTCCGTCAAATTGGTATCTATAGCCCGAAAGGTCAACAATATACTCCGCAAGATCGTGAGCAAGTTGCTTACTATAAAGAAGACTCTAAAGGTCAGATCCTGCAAGAAGGTATCAACGAACTGGGCGCAGGCTCTTCATGGTTAGCGGCTGCAACATCATACAGCACCAACAACCTGCCTATGATCCCATTCTATATCTACTACTCTATGTTTGGTTTCCAACGTATTGGCGACTTAATGTGGGCAGCAGGTGACCAACAAGCTCGTGGCTTCCTGATCGGTGGTACTTCTGGTCGTACAACACTGAACGGTGAAGGCTTACAGCACGAAGATGGTCATAGCCATATTCAATCACTGACTATCCCTAACTGTATTTCTTATGACCCAGCTTACGCTTACGAAGTCGCGGTTATCATGCAAGACGGTTTAGAGCGTATGTATGGTGAGAAACAAGAGAACGTGTACTACTACATCACGACTCTGAACGAGAACTATCACATGCACGCAATGCCAGAAGGCGTTGAAGACGGTATCCGTAAAGGTATCTATAAACTGGCTTCAGTTGAAGGCAAAAAAGGTAAAGTGCAGTTATTAGGTTCTGGTTCTATGATGCGTCACGTTCGTGAAGCTGCAGATATCTTGGCTGCGGAATACGGAATTGGTTCTGATGTATACAGCGTAACATCATTCACTGAATTGGCTCGTGATGGTCAAGACTGTGAGCGTTGGAACATGCTGCACCCATCAGCGACGCCACGTGTACCTTATGTCGCGCAAGTTATGAATGATGCGCCAGCTGTTGCATCGACTGACTACATGAAACTGTTCGCTGAACAAATCCGTACTTATGTTCCAGCCAGTGAGTACCGTGTATTAGGTACTGACGGTTTCGGTCGTTCTGACAGCCGTGAGAACCTGCGTCACCACTTCGAAGTGGATACAACGTATGTCATCGTTGCAGCGTTAGGTGAATTGGCTAAACGTGGTGAGATTGATGTTAAAGTCGTTGAAGAAGCGATTAAAAAATACAACATCAACCCAGATAAAGTTAACCCACGTTTGGCATAAGAGGTAATAATCAATGTCTATTGAAATCCAAGTGCCAGATATCGGTGCTGATGAAGTTGAAGTCACCGAAGTAATGGTAAAAGTTGGTGATAAAGTAGAAGCAGAGCAATCGCTCATCACTGTTGAAGGTGATAAAGCTTCTATGGAAGTCCCATCTCCACAAGCGGGTGTGGTTAAAGAGATTAAAATTGCAGTGGGTGACAAAGTTACTACTGGCAAATTAATCATGATTTTTGATTCAGCAGAAGGTGCATCTGCACCAGCAGCAGCGCCTGCGGCTCCAGTAGCGGCACCAGCTGCTCCTGCTACTGCAGCATTGAAAGAAGTTGCTGTACCAGACATCGGTGGTGATGAAGTTGAAGTCACTGAGATCATGGTTAAAGTCGGTGATGCAATCACGGCTGAGCAATCTCTGATTACCGTTGAAGGCGATAAAGCGTCAATGGAAGTACCAGCACCATTCGCAGGTACAGTTAAAGAGATTAAGATTGCGACTGGCGATAAAGTGAAAACTGGCTCGCTGATCATGGTATTCGAAGTCGCTGGCGCAGCGCCTGCGGCAGCGGTTTCTGCTCCAGCAGCACCAGCTGCGGCACCCGCTGCGGCACCAGCAGCAGCGGCAATCAAAGACGTTAACGTACCAGATATCGGTGGTGATGAAGTTGAAGTTACCGAAGTAATGGTAAAAGTTGGCGACACCGTAACTGCTGAACAATCTTTAATCACCGTTGAAGGCGACAAAGCATCAATGGAAGTACCGGCACCATTCGCAGGTACAGTTAAAGAGATTAAGATTGCGACTGGCGACAAAGTTAAAACTGGCTCCCTGATCATGACTTTCGAAGTTGCGGGCGCAGCACCAGCACCTACAGCAGCTCCTGCTTCTGCTCCAGTTGCAGCTCCAGCAGCCGCGCCAGTAGCCTCCGCTCCAGCTAAAGCTGCTGATAGCAAAAATGAATTTGTTGAGAACGATGCGTATATTCATGCAACACCAGTTATCCGCCGTTTAGCTCGCGAATTTGGTGTGAACTTAGCGAAAGTGAAAGGTACAGGTCGTAAAGGTCGTATCCTGCGTGAAGACGTTCAAGCTTACGTTAAAGATGCAATTAAACGTGCAGAAGCACCAGCAGCAGCTGGCGGTGGTTTACCGGGTATGCTTCCATGGCCGAAAATTGATTACAGCAAATTTGGTGAAGTTGAAGAAGTTGAGCTGGGTCGTATCCAGAAAATTTCTGGCGCTAACCTGAGCCGTAACTGGGTCATGATCCCGCACGTAACTCTGATGGAAGAAGTGGATACCACTGAAGTTGAAGAGTTCCGTAAGCAGCAGAACAAAGAAGCTGAGAAGAAAAAACTGGATGTGAAAATCACTCCATTGGTCTTCGTGATGAAAGCGGTTGCTCGTGCTCTGGAAGAAATGCCTCGTTTCAACAGCTCTATTTCAGAAGATGCGCAGCGTCTGTTCCTGAAAAAATATATCAACATCGGTATCGCTGTAGATACACCAAATGGCTTAGTGGTTCCTGTTTTCAAAGACGTGAACAAAAAAGGCATTATGGAGTTATCTCGTGAGCTGGGTGAAGTGTCTAAGAAAGCGCGTGCAGGTAAACTGACCGCCGCTGACATGCAAGGCGGTTGCTTCACTATCTCTAGCTTAGGTGGTATCGGAACTACCGGTTTTGCACCGATCGTGAATGCGCCAGAAGTGGCAATTATGGGTCTGTCTCGCTCTTCTATCAAACCAGTTTGGAATGGTAGTGAGTTTGTTCCACGCCTGATCCTGCCAATGTCGCTGTCATTTGACCACCGTGTGATTGATGGTGCTGATGGTGCGCGCTTCATTACTTTAGTTGGACAACTGATGAGCGATATTCGCCGTCTGGTAATGTAACTAATAAGACCGGTCAATTGACCGGTCTGTTTTATTTAGGCTGGGGCAGAGTTTTTCGCTGTTGCAACGAAAGGTTGGGAGTTACGTCACGTATTCAGCCTTTTCAGGATGTTAACAATTCTGTAAACTGCTTGCGGTGTGTACTTTACCAGTGGAAAATTCGTTTATTCGGCGGCCCCGCTGGACAAAACAAAAAGAGGTCATGATGAGTACTGAAATTAAAGCCCAAGTCGTTGTGCTTGGTGCAGGCCCAGCAGGTTATTCTGCGGCATTCCGTTGCGCTGACTTAGGTTTAGAAACTGTTTTGGTAGAACGTTACTCAACTCTTGGTGGAGTTTGTTTGAACGTTGGTTGTATCCCTTCTAAAGCATTACTGCACGTTGCTAAAGTTATCGAAGAAGCTAAAGCATTAGCTGAGCACGGTATCGTATTTGGCGAGCCAAAAACTGACATTTCCAAAGTTCGTCTGTGGAAAGAGAAAGTAATTACTCAACTGACTGGTGGCTTAGCGGGTATGGCGAAAGGCCGTAAAGTTAACGTAGTTAACGGTCTGGGTAAATTTACTGGCGCGAATACACTGGTTGTTGAAGGCGAAAACGGTAGCACCACTATCAACTTTGATAATGCGATCATTGCTGCGGGTTCACGTCCAATTCAGTTACCATTTATTCCTCATGAAGATCCACGTATTTGGGATTCAACAGATGCATTAGAACTGCAAGAAGTTCCAGAGCGTCTGCTGGTAATGGGTGGCGGTATCATCGGTCTTGAGATGGGTACTGTATACCATGCACTGGGTTCACAAATTGATGTGGTTGAAATGTTTGACCAAGTTATCCCAGCTGCGGATAAAGACGTGGTTAAAGTATTCACTAAGCAAATCAGCAAGAAATTCAACTTACTGTTAGAAACCAAAGTGACTGCTGTTGAAGCGAAAGAAGATGGTATCTACGTTTCAATGGAAGGCAAAAAAGCATCTGCTGAGCCACAACGTTATGACGCAGTGCTAGTCGCTATCGGTCGCGTACCTAATGGTAAGAACTTAGACGCAGGTAAAGCTGGCGTTGAAGTTGATGATCGTGGTTTCATCCATGTTGATAAACAAATGCGTACTAACGTACCGCACATCTTTGCTATCGGTGACATTGTTGGTCAACCAATGCTGGCTCACAAAGGTGTTCACGAAGGTCACGTTGCAGCAGAAGTTATCTCTGGCCTGAAACACTATTTCGATCCTAAAGTGATTCCATCAATCGCTTATACTGAGCCAGAAGTTGCTTGGGTTGGTTTAACTGAGAAAGAAGCGAAAGAGAAAAACATCAGCTACGAAACAGCAACATTCCCATGGGCTGCATCAGGTCGTGCAATTGCATCTGACTGCTCTGAAGGTATGACTAAGCTGATTTTTGACAAGCAATCTAACCGTATTATCGGTGGTGCGGTTGTTGGTGTTAACGGCGGCGAATTACTGGGCGAAATCGGCCTGGCAATCGAAATGGGCTGTGATGCTGAAGATTTAGCATTAACTATCCATGCTCACCCAACACTGTACGAATCAATTGGTATGGCGGCAGAGATCTACGAAGGTAGTATCACTGACTTACCAAACGCTAAAGCGAAAAAGAAAAAATAAATTTCTTTTTTAGCAAAAAATAAGCGAATTGAAGACCAAAGCAGAAATGTTTTGGTCTTTTTTATTTTAATGAATAAATGCATTAACTTATTTTCTTAATTATATAAATATCATTATTTATCCAGACTCTGAATTTTTAGAGTTTAAGTATAATGATTTTCTATCATTGATAGGAAAAGCTAAAGATCATCTTTTACAGTTAGAGCCTTTAGTTTAATTTTACATAATTAAGTTAATCTCCCTCACTTGTATTGATAGATGTCCCAATACACTATTAGCGCTAAAGAAAAATGAAAGAAAAAAACTTAGAATTATTTTTTTCAAGTCCTATGAAATATGAAAATTTGACATTAGAAGTGCAATTAGGATGGCAAAGGATCGCTGAAATAAATCAAGATAAAGGAACGGAAAATTTAGAAGTTGAATTATTTGGTTCTGATTTATCAAATAATTTTATTGCAAAGATGCCATTAGATGACTTGATATCTATTTTAGTTGAAGCTCGTGATACGCTTAAAAATGAAGGCTAGTATTGAATTATTCTCATTTAGAAAGTTTTCATTTATCAATCAATTATTTGAAATAATTTAAGTTTCAATTGAAGAGTCTAGATTTTTATAGGCTCTTTTTTATTGCTTCCTCTCAGTAATCTGGTTGAACTAAAAAGACCAATAAACTCCATAAAATTCGTTAAAAAATTTTAAACCAATCGCAATGATTTGCCTTATCAATTAGTCAGATAAGTAAAAATGAGTTATTAAATATAATTTGTGATAAGGGATGAAAAAAGGCACTAATTAGGGTGCTTTCAGTTATGAAATGGATTATAAAAAGTAGGGTCTTAATGGATGTTTATAATGGATTATGATGTTTCAAGCTTAAAAATTGCCCTATAAAGTTTGTTAATGGGTTAAGTTAGCAGAAGAATGTTACTTTCTTGTGAATGAATTAACATTACGTTTAAATTCTGCTATGCTGATCGCCCGAAGCTGGACATAATTTTGTCGCCATTGAGATTATGTGAGCAAATTCCTCTGACCTGGCACCGGATGATAATTTTTTCAGGATGGTGCAGACAGCCGGGTATATAAATAACAAAGAAGCGAGGAGAACGTCGTGCTAGAAGAATACCGTAAGCACGTAGCCGAGCGTGCCGCTCAAGGGATTGTCCCTAAGCCATTAGATGCGTCACAAGTAGCTGCACTAGTCGAGTTACTGAAAAACCCACCCAAAGGTGAAGAAGATTTCTTGTTAGACCTGCTGACCAACCGTGTTCCACCGGGCGTCGATGAAGCAGCGTACGTTAAAGCTGGATTTTTAGCCGCGATCGCAAAAGGCGAAACATCCTCCCCTCTGATCTCCCCTGAAAAAGCCATCGAACTGCTTGGTACCATGCAGGGCGGATACAATATTCACGCACTAATCGAAGCGCTTGATGATGCTAAATTGGCAGCCATCGCAGCGAAAGCACTTTCCCATACTTTACTGATGTTCGATAACTTCTACGATGTCGAAGAAAAAGCGAAAGCGGGAAATGCACATGCTAAGCAAGTGATTGAATCATGGGCAAATGCCGATTGGTTCAATCAGCGCCCTGAATTAGCCGAAAAAATGACAGTGACTGTATTTAAAGTGACTGGCGAAACAAACACCGATGATTTATCCCCTGCACCAGATGCATGGTCGCGCCCAGATATCCCTCTGCATGCTTTAGCAATGCTGAAAAACGCACGCGATGGTATCGTTCCTGATGAAGCGGGTAGCGTAGGTCCAATTAAACAAATTGAAGAACTGAACAAAAAAGGCTTCCCGCTGGCTTATGTGGGTGATGTCGTTGGTACTGGTTCTTCGCGTAAATCAGCAACGAACTCCGTTTTATGGTTTATGGGCGATGATATTCCATTCGTGCCTAATAAACGCGGCGGCGGTGTGGTGCTGGGCGGTAAAATTGCTCCTATCTTCTTTAACACAATGGAAGATGCGGGTGCACTGCCAATTGAAGTGGATGTATCTAAGCTGAATATGGGGGATGTGATTGATATCTATCCATATAAAGGTGAAGTTCGTAACCACGAAACTAACGAATTGTTAGAAACATTCGAATTAAAAACGGATGTGTTAGTTGACGAAGTTCGTGCTGGTGGTCGTATTCCGCTGATCATCGGTCGTGGCTTAACGACGAAAGCGCGTGAAGCATTAGGTTTAGGTGCAACGGATATGTTCCGTCTTGCGAAACCTGTTGCACAAAGCAATCGTGGTTATTCGTTAGCACAAAAAATGGTTGGCCGTGCATGCGGTCGTCAAGGTATTCGCCCTGGTGAATACTGTGAACCTAAGATGACCTCTGTCGGTTCTCAAGATACCACGGGTCCAATGACGCGTGATGAGCTGAAAGACTTAGCGTGTTTAGGATTCTCTGCAGATTTAGTCATGCAGTCATTCTGTCACACGGCGGCTTATCCAAAACCTGTCGATGTTACTACGCACCATACGTTGCCTGATTTTATTATGAATCGCGGTGGGGTTTCTCTGCGTCCGGGGGACGGTATTATTCACTCTTGGTTAAACCGTATGCTATTGCCAGATACTGTTGGTACTGGTGGTGACTCACATACGCGTTTCCCAATTGGTATCTCATTCCCAGCAGGTTCTGGTTTAGTGGCTTTTGCCGCCGCAACCGGTGTTATGCCTCTAGATATGCCAGAATCCGTATTAGTTCGCTTCAAAGGGCAAATGCAGCCGGGTATCACATTACGTGACCTCGTTCATGCTATTCCACTGTATGCGATTAAAGATGGCTTACTGACTGTTGAGAAAAAAGGTAAGAAAAACATTTTCTCTGGCCGTATTCTGGAAATTGAAGGTCTTCCTGAGCTGAAAGTTGAGCAAGCATTTGAATTGGCAGATGCGTCAGCCGAACGTTCCGCAGCGGGTTGTACTATCAAATTGGATAAAGCACCAATCATCGAATACCTGAAATCCAACATCGTTCTATTGAAGTGGATGATTGCCGAAGGTTACGGCGATCGTCGTACCATTGAACGTCGTATCAAGGGTATGGAAAACTGGTTAGCGAACCCTGAGTTACTCGAAGGCGATGCCGATGCAGAATATGCTGCAGTGATTGAAATTGATCTTAATGAGATCAAGGAACCAATTCTGTGTGCGCCAAATGACCCAGATGATGCGCGTTTACTGTCTGATGTTCAGAATGAAAAAATCGATGAAGTATTCATTGGTTCTTGCATGACCAACATTGGTCACTTCCGCGCAGCAGGTAAACTGCTGGATTCTCATAAAGGTCAATTACCAACTCGCCTGTGGGTTGCGCCACCAACGAAGATGGATGCCGCACAATTAACGGAAGAAGGTTATTACAGCGTATTTGGTAAGAGTGGTGCGCGTATTGAAGTCCCAGGCTGTTCACTGTGTATGGGTAACCAAGCTCGAGTGGCTGATGGTGCGACAGTCGTTTCGACATCGACTCGTAACTTCCCTAACCGTTTAGGTACAGGGGCGAATGTGTATCTGGCATCCGCAGAGTTAGCCGCGGTTGCTTCTCTGTTAGGTCGTTTACCAACGCCAGCTGAGTACCAACAGTTTATGAATAAAGTCGACGAGACTGCGGAAGATACATACCGCTATCTGAACTTTGACCAACTGGATCAGTACACTGAAAAAGCTGACGGTGTGATTTTCCAAACTGCTGTTTAATTTATCGTTAATTTATGTCTAAAGGCTCCCATCGTGGAGCCTTTTGTTTTTTTAGTCTCAATGAAACCTCTCACTCATATTCATCATCTCGCGTTATACTTAATTCAAAGACGCAAAGTGTGAGGTATTGCATATGGACTACCAATTCTTAAAGGATATTACAGGAAGTATTACCGCTAAATTTTCAATGGATCATGAAGCTATCGGTTACTGGCTAAATGAGGAAATCAAAAACGACCTCAGTTTACTGGATACCATTGCAGAAAATTATGAACTGATTAAAGGCAGTGAAAAGCAATGGGAGTTTATTGGTCACGAATACACACTTATTCTCGATGATGAGGAAGTGATGATCCGTGCAAACCAGTTAGCCTTTGAGACGGATGGCTTAGAAGAGGGGATGAGTTACTATGATAATGAAAGTATTGCCTTTTGTGGCGTAAATGACTTTTTCGATATGTTGGATGACTACCGTGAGTTTGTTATCGAAAATCGATAAATAACATTTTATTTATCGATTAATTTTATATTTTGATAATTTATAGCTATTATTTTAAGCGTGTTATTCAATTATTTACTAATAGTTTCCAAGGTTACTAATTGAATTGAGCGAGTTTTCCTAGTCTAAATTTGATCGAAAAGGATATACATATGAATACTGATGATGTTACAGGCGCATTGAATGATGCAACAAATTGGTTTGTGGCAAATCAGGATCTGCTAGTCCAGTATGTCGTCAATATCGTTTCCGCACTTGTTATTTTAATTGTGGGGTTGATGATTGCTAAATGGGTTAGCCGTGGGTTGAATCGCGTGATGACAATGAGAGGAATTGACTCCACTGTTAGCGAATTCTTATCTGCTATTGCTCGTTATACCATTGTGGCATTTACCTTAATTGCTGTGCTGGGAAAAATTGGCGTACAAACTGCCTCTGTCATCGCGGTAATGGGTGCCGCCGGTTTAGCGGTTGGTTTAGCATTACAAAACTCATTAGGTAACTTTGCTGCAGGCGTTCTGCTGGTGGTATTCAGACCATTAAAAGCGGGTGAGTTTGTTAAGATTGGCGCGATTGACGGTACAGTACAGAGCGTGCAAATTTTCTCAACCACATTGAGAACGGCAGATGACCGTATCGTGGTGATCCCAAATGGTAAAATTATTGGCGACAGCATCATCAACGTGACTCGTGAGCCGCTTCGTCGTCAAGATATCATGGTCGGTGTTGCTTACAATTCTGATATTGATGTGGTTAAAAAAGTATTGGGTGATATTGTTGCTGCGGACTCGCGTATTCTGCATGATAAAGGCGTGACTATCCGTTTGAATGAAATGGCACCATCTTCATTAAACTATTTAGTGCGTTTCTGGACAACGAATGGTGATACTTGGCCAGTTTACTGGGATTTAATGGAAAACTTTAAGCGTGCTCTTGATAAGCACAATATTGGTATTCCATTCCCACAAATGGATGTCCATCTTCACCAAGTTAATACCAGCGCAAAAAATATTTCTGCTGAATAAGTATTAACGTATTTATCCTTAAAAATGGCGTGATCTAAAAAGTTGCGCCATTTTTATTTGCACTTTGTCCTTAACCCCATCCTTATTTTTTATCATTTTTTATCGCCAATCCTGATTAGCCTTACTTATGGACCATTAGAGTTAATCGTTTTCACTAATAATTTTTTCTGGATATCATTCTTTGCAGATAGTCTGAATAATTATTAGGAAAAATTGCATGTTTACGATTTATTTTCAGGGGGCGTTGCTAGGTGCTGCAATGATATTACCTTTGGGGCCACAAAATGCATTTGTATTGCAACAAGGTAGCCGAAAACAATTTCATTTGATGAGTGCATTATTATGCGCACTAAGTGACACAATTTTAATCATTGCCGGTGTATTTGGTGGCAGTGCGCTATTAAGCCAGTCTGAGTTATTGATGGCGTTAATTACATGGGCTGGAGTCGCTTTCTTAGCGTGGTATGGCTATGGTGCATTTCGTACCGCAATGACCCCAGATGATGAGGTCTTACAGCTAGAAAGCAAAACGATGACACGCTGGAAAGCGATTGTGACTTTATTTGCCGTCACTTGGCTGAATCCTCATGTGTACTTGGATACATTTGTGGTATTAGGCAGTGTCGGTGGGCAACTAGAAAGCCAGTTACGTCCATGGTTTACTGCAGGGGCTTTGACGGCTTCATTCGTATGGTTTTTTTTATTAGCCCTGTTAGCCGCTTGGTTTTCTCCTATACTGAATAAACCACGTTCCCAGCGTTTTATTAACCTGTTTGTCGGTTGTGTCATGTGGTTTATTGCATTTAAACTCATGATGCATGGTTTGGGTTATTAATTAGCATTATTCTGAATCGCAGTTTGCGCTGAATATGATAATGTGAACCTTAATCAAAGGAAGTTTATGATGAGCTTCCTTTTTCTTGTAGAGAAAAATACCATTGGGAGGTTCTGTGAAATTGAAATCTATCGTTGTTGCTGCCCTGCTGGCAGGTCTTGCGGTACCAACCATGTCATTGGCAAGTGCCGTACCAGAAGGTCCGCATATTTCAACGTCAGCAAGTGGTGCTGTGAAAGTGGCACCAGATATGGCAACGCTGAGCATTAATGTGCAAGTGACCAATAAAGATGCCGCTGCTGCGAAAGCCGCCGTTGATAAGCGTGTTGCTGAATATTATGAATTCCTAAAGAAAAATGGCATTGAAAAGCAAGATATTGAAGCTGCCAATGTGCGTACGCAACCAAATTATGATTATAGTTCGTCTGCAAAAGCATCCTTAAAAGGGTATACCGCGACAAGAACCGTTGAAGTGAAAGTGAAAAAACTGGATCAACTGAATGTTCTGCTCGATGGTGCATTAGCGGCAGGATTGAATGAAATTAATTCAGTCCAATTTGGCGTGAATGATCCGCAGAAATATCGTAATGCAGCGCGTGACCAAGCAATGAAGAATGCTCAGCAGCAGGCTGAAGCGTTGGCGAAAGGGTTTAATGCGCAGTTAGGGCCGATTTACAGCATTAATTATAATGCTCCATCAGATGTACCATACCCAATGGCGATGCGCAGCCGTGGTGGTGCGTTGAAAGCAACTGCTCAAGATCTCAATGTTGATGAGACCTATGAGCAACAAAGTATTGATTTTAATGATCAAGTCGATGTGGTTTTTGAAATTAAGCGTTAATTTCGGCAGCAATTTCATCATCTTGTTTTAGCATTTGGCGTCCTGTTTTCAGCAGGGCGTCAGTCACTTTCTTCATCGTGCGGCTTTCTGGCGCAAAACGATGCCAATAAAGCATACGACGCTGACATAATCCCGGTGTTAAATCGACCAGCTCACCATTTTCTAATTCACTGGCAATTTGCAAATGCGGGATCATGCAGCATGTTGAACCTTGTTTTGCTAGCTGCACAAACGCTTCCGATGAGTTAACAATATGGCAGGGCACGCTGCCCGGAGATAAACCAAAATTTTGTTGTACAAAAGCTTGGTGCATATCATCTAAGTGGTCAAAAGCCACGGCTGGCGCTTTTAATAACGATGCGCGAGTAACACCTTCAGGAAAGTATTTAGCGGCAAAGCCAGGAGAAGCCACAAAAATATAGTCCAGTGCGCCCAGCTTATCGACTAAACAGCCCGGCAGCGCTTGTGGCTGAATACTGATAGCACCCACCACTTCACCACGTCTTAAACGTTCTTGGGTGCGGGTTTCATCTTCCACTTGGATATTTAAGCGAATGGGGGTGTTACCCAGTACCGGATTCAATGCAGGTAAGAACCATGTTGCCAAGCTATCGGCGTTTACTGCTAAGGAGAGCAATAATGGGGTAGAGCCGCTGTTTTCATCCCCAAGCCACTGTTCTTCGAGTAATTCTACTTGATGAAGCAGTGCAAGCAGTTTTTGACCTTGTTCAGTCGGATGTGGCGGAACGGTACGCACGAGTAAAGGTTGACCAAAAAGGTTTTCTAACTGTTTGATTCGTTGAGAAACTGCAGATTGGGTGATACACAATTTTTGTGCTGCTCGTTCAAATCCGCGTTCACGAATGACGGCATCCAGTGCTTGCAAGGCGCGATAATCAGGGCGCTTCATCAAAAACTCTCCTTCTTGTTATTCTGCTAATCACTATGCCATATTTTTAGGGATAACACTTGCAAATATTCCTAAAGGGTATTTTTCATAAGAAGTAGTGCACAATCCCTAATAACAATACTGCAACTTGCTGGATGTCCGGTATATACTATTGGACATCTACTTAATGACTTATTATTTCAGTATAAGGCTCTCGTATGACTCAGGATGAATTAAAAAAAGCAGTAGGTTGGGCGGCACTAGAATATGTTAAACCAGGCACGATTGTCGGTGTTGGTACAGGTTCTACCGCGTCTCACTTTATTGATGCATTAGCAACGATGAAGGGGCAAATCGAAGGTGCAGTCTCTAGCTCTGAAGCGTCAACGCAAAAATTAAAATCCTTGGGTATTCCCGTTTTTGACTGTAACAGCGTGGACTTATTAGATGTTTATGTTGATGGTGCTGACGAAGTTGACAGTAACATGAACATGATCAAAGGCGGCGGTGCAGCATTAACCCGTGAAAAAATTGTATCTGCGATTGCGAAAACATTCGTGTGTATCGTAGACCAATCTAAGCTGGTGGGCGTACTGGGTAAATTCCCTCTGCCAGTGGAAGTGATCCCAATGGCGCGTAGCTATGTGGCTCGTGAGCTAGTCAAACTGGGCGGTCAGCCGGTTTACCGTGAGAATGTAGTGACGGATAACGGTAACGTTATTTTAGATGTTCACAACTTAGAGATCCTCGACCCAGTCGCTTTAGAAAATAAAATCAACGGGATTGCTGGTGTGGTAACAGTCGGATTATTTGCTAACCGTGGCGCGGATGTCGTGCTGATGGGAACGGCTGACGGCGTAAAAACCATTAAGTTGTAATTAATCAGATTGTAATGATAAGCCAGTGGATTTTCGAGTTCACTGGCTTATTTTTTTGATTAGAAAGGTTTTTAACTAGATAGTTTGATAGTTAATGACTTTTGTAAATATCATCAACATGAAAATTATTTAAATTTTTTTTACCTTCCACTATTTTGGTGATATATCTCACACAAATGCCCATTGGGTGGGCAAAATGCTTATTTTGTGTTACCGCTCTAGATTTTCCACCACATAACTTCTTTTTCATCACACATTTTAGCAGAGTCTAAGCAATCGTTTGTATTGCTACTGCGCTGGATTTTGCTATGTTGGTATTCTCGTTTTATTTCAAGGTGCATGTGAGGGGGCGGGAGTGCCTTAATTTCATGGCGTGCATCTCGAATTATTTTGAGTTCATACGAAATTCATCGGTCAAAAATTAAGAACGATAGGGTAGGGTAAATGGTCAAGGTATCTTTGCAGAAAGACAAAATTAAATTTTTACTGCTCGAAGGTGTTCACCAAAGTGCTGTGGATAACCTTAAAGCAGCGGGTTACACCAATATCGAATATCACAAAAGCGCGCTGTCGGACGAAGAATTAAAAGAAGCGATTAAAGACGCACGTTTTGTGGGGATCCGCTCCCGTACTCATTTAACGGAAGAGATCTTTGCCGCAGCTGAAAAGCTGGTGGCTGTGGGATGTTTCTGTATTGGAACCAACCAAGTTGATCTCGATGCAGCAGCGAAGCGCGGTATTCCTGTCTTTAATGCACCATTCTCCAACACCCGTTCCGTGGCGGAAATGGTACTAGGCCAGTTATTACTGCTGTTACGTCGTATTCCTGAAGCGAATATGCAAGCTCACCGTGGGATCTGGGAAAAACAAGCGAAAGGCTGCTTTGAAGCTCGTGGCAAGCGCTTAGGTATTGTCGGTTATGGTCATATCGGTACTCAGTTAGGGATCTTAGCTGAAGGAATTGGTATGGATGTTTACTTCTACGACATCGAAAACAAATTACCATTAGGTAACGCAACTCAAGTTCGTTCATTACCAGAATTATTAAAAATGAGCGATGTGGTTAGCCTACATGTGCCTGAAACCGCAAGCACGAAAAACATGTTTGGTAAAGCGCAGTTTGAGCAAATGAAACAAGGTGCGATTTTCATTAACGCATCACGCGGTACCGTCGTTGATATCCCTGCATTAAGCGCAGCGTTAGAAAGTAAGAAATTATCAGGGGCAGCGGTTGACGTATTCCCAACGGAGCCAGCAGCAAACAACGATCCTAATGACCCATTCATCTCTGAGTTGATTAAATTCGATAACGTGATTCTGACCCCACATATCGGTGGTTCAACAGAAGAAGCGCAAGAAAATATCGGCTTAGAAGTGGCAAGCAAACTGGCAAAATACTCAGATAACGGTTCAACATTATCTGCGGTTAACTTCCCTGAAGTTTCTCTGCCAGTGCATATGGATGATACTAACCGTTTACTGCACATTCATGAAAACCGCCCTGGTATCATGAACAGTATCAACCAAGTGTTTACTGAAAATAACATTAACGTGGTCGGGCAGTATCTGAGAACTTCAGGTAATGTGGGCTATGTGGTTATTGATGTACTGACGCAGTCACCAAGCCAAGCGGATGAAGTATTACTGAAATTAAAATCTCTACCGGGCACTATCCGCGCTCGTCTGCTGTTCTAATTACATTTAAATTGTTATCGAAATATGGCGTTGGTATTTACCAGCGCCATATTTTTTTCGGGGTAATAATTTCTGGCAACGGAATATCCCAATGCGCAACAGGTAAATCTTCAACTAACTGACAATCATGGGCGAGCCCAATAGGATAAAAGCCAGTTTTTTGCCAATTAGCCAATGTTCTATCATAAAATCCACCCCCCATACCTAATCGTTGTCCTTGGCTATCAAAAGCCACCAGCGGGATCATCATAATATCCAGTTGCTCGATGGGTAATACATCCAACAGATTTAATTGTGGCTCTTCAATATTAAATTTATTTTTTACTAAGATAGTCCTCGGCGTGTAGTGCAAAAATAATAAGTGATGAGGATTAAAAGGATGAATAACGGGTAGATAAACTTGTTTTCCGTGATCCCAAAGGGTTTGGATTAATGGGCGTGTGTTAATTTCACCATCGAACGAAAGAAACAGGGCGATAGTTTTAGCTTTTGCGACTTTTGGGTGATTAAGTGTGTGGGCGATAATACGTTGTGCCGCATCATCTTGGGCTTTAGGCGTCAGTTCCCGCCGGGTTGCTCGAATCGATTTACGGATTTGCTGACGTAGTGAAGAAAGCGCATCTGACATAACCATTTCCATAAATCATATTCCTAATATCAAGTTGATAATTCGTGGAAAACCTACGAAACAGTATATCGCAAGGAATAGGAATAAGTAATTTTTAGCGTGGGTTTGGGATATTGTGCAAAGAATACAGTGCAGACTAAATAGAAGGGAGGTCTCCAAGATGCCGTTGTAGGCTGTAACCCTTGAACCCTTGGTTCAAGGTGAACGCAGTTTAGCAACCTTTAGGCTTCCTGAGCGAATCAGGCATGCTCACCAGCGCAATAACCACATTCTGTTTGGTATGAAATATCGGCTCAGGGGACTTACCCACTGACGCGCATCTCAGAGAAATTTGTTTTGAGAACTTTCGTTACTCAGTGATTTCATTGTACGAAATTAGAGTATAAATGCAACCTAATTTTTCGTTTTATTTTTTTACTAGTGATTGATTAATAAGCATATTTACTCTAGGGGCAATACCTGCCTCTCAGTGATTTTTACCTGATCGTGCAATGCTTGTTCAATCGTCTGCTGCAATACTTTTATCTTCTCTTCCATATTATAAGCATAATCGCGCGTTTTTGTCTTTTCTTGTGCTAATTCGTGACAGACGTTCAATGCGACAATGAAAATAAGTTGTTCAGTGTTAGTGACACCGCTTCGGTCTTTTAACGTTTTTAAGCGTTCTTCTAATTCTTTTGCTGACTCTAAGAGCGCTTCTTTTTGTTCTATTGGGCAATTAACGCGCATAGAGCGCCCAAAAATCTGAATATCAACGGGTTGTGCGGACATGGTACCTCCATACTAAAATCGTTTTCGCCAATAAAAGTAGGACATTTGGCGTAAATGTTGTTAATTTTTGCATAGCTTATGCTTAGATAGGCATTGGCGATATATTACTAGTTTAGAATAAAAATAAGCTAATAATAACTCTGATAAAAAAAGCAGACTGGTCTAGCGGCTATCCTTGGTGGTAGCATATCACGAATCCCAAGCTAACATGATGAATTCAGATGTCTATACAAAAATCTTTACCTAACTATGAATCGTTGGACAACTTACTCCAACAGCACTCAATCGCACTCACTGCCGCCGAGATCCATGGTTTAATAACCGGGTTGATTTGTGGAGGAAGCCGTGACCATGGTTGGCAAACACTTGTTCATGATCTGGCGAATGACGGACTTGCGTTTCCACAAACCGTTTCACAACCGCTGCGTGAACTGTATGACCTCACATTTGAAGCATTAGATGACACCGAATTTACATTCAATATGCTATTTCCAGATGAAGATGCTTCTGTGTTTGACCATGCGGACGCACTGGCTGGCTGGGTCAACCATTTCTTACTTGGTATTGGCGTAGCTCAACCTAAATTGACTGATAGAAAAGAGATTAGTGAAGTAATTACTGATCTACGTAACATCGGTATGCTTGGTTATGATGAAGAAGAAGACCAAGAAGAGTTAGAGCAAGCATTAGAAGAAGTTATTGAATATGTGAGAGTTGCCGTTCAACTGTGTTACATCGCATTAGCTGAGCCGAAAAAAGGCCCAACTTCTGTCGAGAATATCAAGCCCGTTCTTCACTAATCTATAATATTGGGTAGAGACCATTAACTATAGGCTTTCTGCATTGTCAGTCACCTACGGTTAAGGAACGGATTTACCTAATTTAAACTGATTGCCGTTTGATTTTTAGCTAATTATCAAACAAGCAACCAATCTAAAACCCAAATAATAAGGCAATAACGGTATGAATAAGCAGGAATTTATTTCTCGTCGTAATGCATTATTGGCTCAAATGGCACCAGCAAGTGCTGCTATTATTTTCTCAGCACCTGAAGCACAACGTAATGCGGATTGCGAATATCCGTATCGCCAGCACAGTGATTTTCTGTATCTGACTGGATTTAGTGAGCCAGAAGCGGTTTTAGTTTTAATAAAAAGTGACGAGAAACATAGCCACACCGTACTATTCAACCGTGTTCGCGATCTCACAGCAGAAATTTGGTTTGGGCGTCGATTAGGGCAAGATGCGGCACCCGAAAAATTAGGTGTTGATAAAGCGCTGCCATTTGATGAAATCGTCGATCAACTCTATCAATTACTCAATGGCCTCGATGTGGTTTATCACGCTCAAGGTGAATTTGATTACGCGGATAAACTGGTTTTCGGTGCGTTGGATGTCCTGCGTCGAGGAAGCCGTCGAAACTTAAAAGCCCCTCGTACAGTCATTGACTGGCGTCCAATGGTGCACGAAATGCGCCTATTTAAGTCGGATGCAGAAATGGCGGTCATGCGCAAAGCGGGGGAAATCTCGGCATTAGCTCATATTCGTGCGATGGAAACTTGCCGCCCGAATATGTATGAATACCAGCTTTGTGGTGAGATTGAGTATGAATTTACTCGCCATGGTGCGCGTTTTCCATCCTATAACACCATCGTCGGTAGTGGCGAAAACGCCTGCATTTTGCACTACACAGAAAATGAATGTGCGATGAAAGACGGGGACTTAGTTCTGATTGATGCTGGTGCAGAGTTAGAAGGTTACGCCGGGGATATCACCCGGACTTTTCCTGTGAACGGAAAATTTACCAAAGAGCAGCGTGAAATCTACGATATTGTTCTTCAATCTATCAATACCGCATTAGAACTATATCGTCCTGGCAGCAGTATCCACGAAGTGACTCGTCAAATTGTTCGCATTAAAACTGAAGGCTTAGTGAAATTAGGCATTTTGCAGGGTGATGTCGAACAATTGATCGAAAACAAAGCGTATCATCCATTTTTTATGCATGGTTTAAGCCATTGGCTGGGCTTAGATGTTCATGATGTCGGTTTTTACGGTGTAGAAAGAGACCGCATTTTAGAGCCGGGCATGGTGCTGACCATTGAACCAGGATTATATATTGCGCCAGATGCTGATGTACCGCCTCAATACCGTGGTATTGGCGTACGTATCGAGGACGATATTCTTATCACTGAAGATGGGAATGAAAACTTAACAGCGATGGTTGTCAAAGATCCTGATGAAATTGAAGCGTTAATGGCAGCGGCTAAAAAACGCTTAGGTTAAGCAGTAAAAAGTAATAATAGAAGGTAATTAACAACCTATGAATGTGATTATTGTTGGGGGAGGAATGGCTGGCGCGACATTGGCGCTGGCAATTTCATCACTCAGTCAAGGACGTGTTTCGGTATCACTTATCGAAGCATCTCAACCGGATGGTCAGCATCCGGGCTTTGATGCACGAGCGATTGCGTTAGCTCACGGCACTTGCCAGTACTTATCGTCGATAGGTGTTTTGGCTGCATTTGCTGATTGCGTCACCCCCATTAATCACGTTCATGTGTCCGATAGAGGGCACGCTGGGTTCGTTAATATTCATGCGGAAGATCACCAAATCACTGAATTGGGTAATGTGATCGAATTGCATGAAGCGGGCGCACGTTTATTTTCACTGTTACGTAAAGCCCCCGGCGTTACACTTTATTGTCCTGCTAAAGTGGAGCTCGTCGAGCGCTCCGTGGATAATGTGACGGTAACATTAGACAGCGGTGAGCAAATCAGGGGCAGCCTATTAGTGGCGGCGGATGGTAGCCGTTCTGCGATTGGCCAAGCTTGCAACATGCAATGGCAGCAAGATGATTATGGACAAGTGGCGATTATTGCCAATGTGAAAACATCGATTGACCCTGCTGGACGTGCCTTCGAACGCTTTACTGAATTTGGTCCTTTGGCATTATTACCTATGTCTGAAGGGCGTAGCTCGTTAGTTTGGTGTCATCACCAAGAACATGCTGACGATATTAATGCGTGGGATGATGAAACCTTTATTCGTAAATTACAGCAAGCCTTTGGCTGGCGTTTAGGGGAAATAACCCAAGCCGGTAAACGTAATTGTTACCCATTAGTGTTAAGGAAAGCGGTGAATCCTGTCAGTCACCGTGTTGCGCTGGTGGGAAATGCAGCGCAGACATTACACCCCATTGCGGGACAAGGTTTCAACCTTGGGATCCGCGATGTCATGCAATTAGCTGAATTAGTCGTCAATGCTCATAATAATCAGCAAGATATTGGCAGTTATTCATTGCTCAGTCAGTACCAACACACCCGATTAGCCGACCGAGAAAAAACCGTCACCATGACTGATGGTCTGGTGCGTTTATTTGCTAATCGTTGCTTCCCATTAATTGTGGGGCGTAATTTAGGTCTGATGGCGATGGAGATGTTGCCGCCTGTTCGTGATGTTTTAGCCCGCCAAACCCTTGGCTGGGTCGCACATAAATAACCACAAAACTAAGAGGAATAAAAATATGCAATCGTTTGATGTGGTTATCGCCGGTGGTGGTATGGTTGGGCTCGCACTGGCATGTGGACTCGAAGGCAGTGGTTTACGTGTGGCGGTCGTTGAAAACCATCCACCTAAAACGCCATTCTCTGCTAACGATCCCCATGCGTTACGCGTGTCGGCAATCAATGCCGCCAGTGAAAAATTATTGACTCATTTAGATGTATGGTCAGCAATTAAAGGGATGCGTGCTGCCGCCTATAACGGGATGGAAGTGTGGGATAACCACAGTTTCGGTCGTATTGCTTTTTCGGCTCAAGACCAAAATCTCTCGCATTTAGGTCATATCGTTGAAAATAATGTGGTGCGCGATGCCTTATGGCAAAAAGCCAGCCAATTGCGTGATGTGACTTTACTGGCCCCTGCAACTATCAAAAAGGTAGTGTGGGGAGAAAATGACGTTTTCATCACTTTAGACGATGAAAATATGTTAACTGCTCGCTTGATCGTCGGGGCAGATGGTGCAAATTCATGGCTACGTAGCCATGCGGATATCCCGCTCACTTTCTGGGATTATGAACATACTGCACTGGTGGCAACCATTCGAACCGAACTCCCACATGAAGGCATTGCTCGCCAAGCTTTTAATGGGGAAGGCATCCTCGCATTCTTACCGTTAAGCGACCCGCACTTATGTTCGATTGTTTGGTCTCAACCAAACTTAGCTGCTGCCCGCCGCCAAGATTTAGATAAGTTAGAATTTGAGAAAGAATTGACCGTCGCATTTGATGTTAATTTAGGTTTTTGCCAATTAGAAAGCGACCGTTTGACTATCCCATTAACCGGGCGCTATGCACGTCAGTTTGCGGCGCAGCGTTTAGCGCTACTTGGGGATGCGGCTCACACCATTCATCCTTTAGCCGGTCAAGGTGTGAATCTTGGTTTTATGGACGTCGCCATGCTGATTGGTGAAATCAGAAGGCTGCACCGTGAAGGTAAAGATTTTGGTCAATATTTCTATTTGCGTGACTATGAACGTAGCCGCAAGCACAGCGCTGCGGTGATGTTAGCGGGAATGCAGGGTTTCCGTGAACTGTTTGATGGCAACAATCCTGCGAAGAAATTGCTGCGAGACATTGGCCTTGTTTTAGCGGACAGTCTACCGGGTGTTAAACCTCAATTACTGAACCACGCGATGGGCTTATCGGATATGCCTAAATGGTTAAAGCAACTACCGACTAATAACGCTTAATTCCGCCTGAATTTTCTCTTTCAAATAACCTGAGTGTTTAATTTTAAATGCTCAGGTTTTTTATTTCTCATTCCGTCTCGTTAGCCGTCAGCCTAGTCTACCAATAGCTGAGAAAAACTAATTTATCTATAATTTCGGATTAGTTTTTCTAATTAATCTATTTTTCTGAATTTATCCGCATTTTTGGAGTAAGTCTCAATTACGATGATATTTTGCGCACTAATAAGCCAAATATGAAGGGATTGAGTGATCGTTCTCAATTATTTAACAAAAACCACTGGTAATGTGAGGGCGCAATCAGTAATACAGAGAGTACATCACCCTATTTTTATTTATAGCATCCAATTTTGAATGTTAGCAGTTTTGAATCAAATCCGATGATTTGCGTTTTGATGAAACGGGATTCACAGAAAAAAATTTATGCCGTTCATTACGCAATCACCCCATCAGACACAGTAATGTAAAGAGGGTATTCATGGTAAAGCAAACGACTCTATATGATGAGCATATAGCCTGCGGTGCAAAAATGGTGGATTTTCATGGCTGGATGATGCCACTGCACTATGGTTCGCAAATCAACGAACATAATATTGTTCGAACCGATGCAGGAATGTTTGATGTTTCCCACATGACGATTGTTGACTTACATGGCGAAGGTTGCCGTGATTTTCTTCGTTATCTTCTCGCCAATGATATCGCTAAGCTCACCATCAAAGGTCGCGCACTGTATACCGGTATGCTGAATGCATCTGGTGGTGTGATTGATGACCTGATCGTTTATTACCTTGAAGATGACTTCTACCGCCTTGTGGTTAACTCTGCGACGCGAGACAAAGACATTGCATGGATTGAGCAGCACGCGAAAGATTATGCGGTAGCGATTACTGTACGTGATGATTTGGCGTTAGTTGCCGTTCAAGGTCCGAAATCTCAAGAGAAAGTTCACACTTTACTGACCGAAGAACAACGTGCTGCCATTAAAGATATGAAGCCTTTTTATGGTGTTCAAACTGGGGATCTGTTTATTGCGACCACGGGCTACACCGGTGAAAAAGGGTATGAAATTGCGATGCCGAAACAGCAAATCGTGGATTTTTGGCATAAATTACTGAAGGCAGGCGTTCACCCAGCAGGTTTAGGTGCTCGCGATACTCTGCGCCTTGAAGCGGGTATGAATCTCTATGGGCAAGATATGGATGAGTCTATCTCTCCATTAGCGGCCAATATGGGGTGGACAATAGCTTGGGAGCCGCAAGACAGAAACTTTATCGGTCGTGAAGCGCTGGAAAAACAGCGAGAGAAAGGTACTGATAAGCTGGTGGGCATCGTGATGCGCGAAAAAGGTATTTTACGTGCCGAACAGGTTGTGCGCTTTACAGATGAATCAGGTAAATTGCATGAGGGAGTGATCACCAGTGGTTCATTCTCTCCAACGTTAGGTTTCAGTATCGCGCTAGCGCGTGTACCGAGTGACATTAAAAATCACGCTATCGTTGAAATTCGTCAGCGGGAAATGCCGGTTGAAGTGGTGAAGCCAGGATTTGTCCGTGAAGGTAAGGCATTAGTGTAATTAGATATTTTCTAATACAAATTGATTTTAAAACGTTTTTTCAAAAACTTTTTCTCAAAAACATATTCTCAGAATCAAAAGAGAGGCTAGAAATGAGCAATGCACCTAAAGAATTAAGATATACCCGCGAACACGAATGGCTGCGTGATGAAGGCAATGGTGAATTCACCGTTGGGATTACTGAACATGCGCAAGAAACTTTAGGCGATATGGTGTTTGTTGATTTACCGGATGTGGGTGATGTGGTGAGCGCAGGGGACGACTGTGCTGTCGTTGAGTCTGTGAAAGCAGCATCTGACATCTATGCACCGATTAGTGGTGAAATCATCGCAGTTAACAGTGCACTCAGCGATTCTCCAGAGCTGGTGAACGAATCGCCATATCAAGAAGGCTGGATTTTCCGTATTAAGATGAGCGATGACTCGCAGTTAGCTGACCTTATCGACGCTCAGGGCTATTTAAGCATGATCGCTGCGGAAGAGTAATCCACAGCATCATGTTTCGCACTGTAGCGTGATAGCTTGCTACAGTGCGAAATATCAAGAACATAATGAATATTTTTTAATCAAGGTTAGTTTGAACTAGTCTACTTATCTCGCAGTTTATCAATAGGTTTTATCATCGCTAGAGTCTTATAACCTACGCTACGCATAGCAAAAAGGATGGGAACACAGATATGTCGATGTCACTGAGTCAACTCGAAAACCGTTCAGAATTTATCTCGCGCCACATAGGGTCATCAGAACAACAAATAAAAACCATGTTAGGTACTGTTGGCGCGACATCCCTCGATAATTTAATGGACAAAATTGTTCCGAAGGCCATTTTACTGTCTGAGCCGCCAAGAGTTGGCGGCGGTGCAACCGAGCAGGAAGCGCTCGCAGAATTAAAAGGGATTGCCTCCCTAAATAAACGTTATAAAAGTTACATCGGTATGGGCTATGCTCCAGTGATCCTTCCTCCTGTTATCTTACGTAATTTGCTCGAAAACCCAGGTTGGTATACGGCTTACACTCCTTATCAGCCCGAAGTTTCCCAAGGTCGTCTTGAGTCACTGCTGAATTTCCAGCAATTAACGATTGATTTAACGGGCTTAGATTTAGCATCAGCGTCTTTACTGGATGAGGCGACAGCCGCTGCGGAAGCGATGGCGATGGCAAAACGCATCAGCAAATTGAAAAATGCAGAGCGCTTTTTTGTTGCAGATGACGTCCATCCTCAAACCCTTGATGTTGTACGGACTCGTGCGGGCACATTTGGCTTTGAAGTGATTGTCGACAGTGCGGAAAAAGTATTGGAACACGAAGGTGTGTTTGGTGCATTGCTGCAACAAGTGGGCACCACGGGGAACATTCATGATTACGGCGAGCTATTTGCCAAACTAAAAGCGAAGAATATTGTTAGCTGTGTAGCTGCCGATATGATGGCATTAGTGTTATTGACGGCACCGGCAAAACAAGGGGCTGACATTGTTTTCGGCTCAGCGCAGCGTTTTGGTGTACCAATGGGCTATGGTGGCCCTCACGCGGCATTCTTTGCCTGTAAAGACGAATTTAAACGTGCGATGCCGGGACGCATTATCGGGGTCTCTCGTGATGCTGCGGGTCATACTGCACTACGTATGGCGATGCAAACCCGTGAACAACATATTCGCCGTGAAAAAGCGAACTCCAACATTTGTACCTCCCAAGTTTTACTGGCCAATATTGCTGCGATGTATGCGGTGTATCATGGGCCTGAAGGCTTGAAAATGATTGCGCAGCGCATTCATCGCTTTAGCTCGATTTTTGCTAAAGCGATGACGGAGTCAGGCATCGTTCTACGCCATAAAACGTGGTTCGATACTCTGGCTATCGAAGTGGCAGACAAAGCGGCTGTTTTAGCGCGTGCCGAAAAAGCGCAAATAAACTTACGCACAGATATTCACGGTGCAGTGGGCGTTACGTTCAGTGAAATCACCACACGCGAAGATCTCAACGAACTGTTCTTTGTGATCACCGGTACCGATCAAAAACTGGATTTCGAAAAATTAGATAAGCAAGTTTCAGAAAGTGACAGTGCAATTCCAGCTGCCATGTTGCGTGATGATGTGATTTTATCCCATCCAAATTTCCATCGTTATCATAGCGAAACGGAAATGATGCGCTACATGCATAGCTTAGAACGTAAGGATTTAGCGCTGAACCAAGCGATGATCCCATTAGGTTCTTGCACCATGAAACTTAACGCCGCTGCGGAAATGCTGCCAATTACGTGGCCTGAATTTGGTGAATTACACCCGTTCTGCCCACCGGAGCAGGCGCAAGGCTATCACCAAATGATTGAGCAGCTTTCCCATTGGTTAGTTCAATTAACGGGATACGATGCCGTCTGTATGCAGCCTAACTCAGGGGCACAAGGGGAATATGCGGGGCTGTTAGCGATTCGCCGTTACCATGAAAGCCGCAATGAAGGCGCACGTAATATCTGTTTGATCCCTGCCTCTGCTCACGGAACTAACCCAGCATCTGCTCACATGGCAGGTATGGAAGTGGTGGTGGTACGTTGTGATGATGAAGGTAACATTGACCTTGCTGACCTGCGAGAAAAAGCGCAGGAGCACAGTGCTGTACTCTCTTGCGTGATGGTGACGTATCCGTCAACTCACGGTGTGTATGAAGAGAGCATTCGCGAAGTGTGTGAAATTATTCACCAATATGGCGGGCAAGTTTACTTAGATGGCGCGAATATGAACGCCCAAGTGGGGCTGACAACACCGGGCTTTATCGGTGCCGACGTTTCTCACTTGAACCTGCATAAAACCTTCTGTATTCCGCATGGCGGTGGTGGTCCAGGTATGGGACCTATCGGTGTGAAAAAACATTTAGCACCGTTTGTACCAGGGCACTCTATCGTCACTCAAGAAATGCTGACCGAACAAGGTGCGGTTTCTGCTGCGCCATTTGGTAGCGCTTCTATTCTGCCAATTAGCTGGATGTATATTCGCATGATGGGCTCCCATGGGCTGAGAAAAGCTAGCCAAGTGGCAATCTTGAACGCTAACTATATAGCGAAGCGTTTAGCGGGTCGTTATGAAATCCTCTATACCGGACAAGAAGGTTATGTGGCTCACGAATGTATCGTGGATCTGCGTCCAATCAAGAAAGATACGGGCATCAGTGAGCTGGATATTGCTAAGCGCCTGATTGACTATGGTTTCCATGCACCAACTATGTCATTCCCAGTAGCGGGTACGTTGATGATCGAGCCAACTGAGTCAGAAAGTATTGTGGAAATCGATCGCTTTATCGATGCAATGCTGGCTATCCGTGATGAGATTGACCAAGTGGTACAAGGTCAATGGACGCTGGAAGATAACCCGTTAGTCAATGCGCCACACGTTCAAACCGAGTTGGCAGAAGAGTGGAAACATGGTTATAGCCGTGAACTGGCTGCATTCCCATCTCACGCAACACGAGTGAACAAGTACTGGCCAGCGGTAAAACGCCTTGATGATGTTTATGGCGACCGCCATTTACATTGCTCTTGCGTGCCTATCGATGAGTATATGTAATTAATTTTCTAGCTTTTTAATACGAAAACGCCAGATATTTATCTGGCGTTTTTTATGTAACGGTAATAAAAAAGCCACTTCGGAATGAAGTGGCTTCAAAATACGTTTTTTACAACTAGTATGTTGGGGAATGTCGCTGCCATTCTCCGAGTGATTACTTTGTTCTTATAAACTGGACCATCACTAAGGTGCTAGCACGAACCCACATTCCTTTCAGAATGCTTCATATTTATAGAGCCAAGGGCGTATGTTGGCTCTGGTATAACGTTTTGGAGTATAGCTTGGTTTTATAGACTTCACAACAGTCTAAAGATTACTTAGCAAGCAAATTGCGGTATTGCAAGTAACAGGATAATTACTGAGTTCAGACATCGCTGAGTTTAATATGCAGCCAGTTGAAAGTAAGTCGTCGACTAATATTATGTTTTTATTATGTAATTTATTCATATCAAAGTTCGGACTCATTTTCCAAGGTGAAAAATAGAATCGAACTTTATTGGGGACTTTCTTCATAGTAAAAATCGTATTTTTAGGCAGGCTGCGTAATTCAGATAAAGTTTTATTGAGGTCACGTTTATGTGAACTTTTAATAGCGAGTTTTTTTATCGAAAAATCATCTAAAACCTCACTTGTCGTTCTCTTCATAAAGCAATTATGGTGCAGAGGTAGAGCAAACTTACGTGCTATTCGATTGGCTAGGAAGGTGACAACCTTTGCTGAAGATGGCATTACGACGAGGGTACTATTTTGAGTGGTAATTTCATCTTCTATTTTATTTAGAATATTGATGAATGAAGGTTTAAGTTTATAAATTTCACGATGCGAAATAGTGTAACTAAATACATTTTTTAACGCATACATTAAAGGATTACCGTCTCTATCTGAATCGCCAAATTTGGTTCGTTGATAAATGCTGAAGACAGACAGTTTGGTGTGGGACCCAATGAGAGACATTTTGGTTTTTTTTTCAGTAGAAGTCACAACTCTTCGCTCATGCTCTCCATTGAATGTGACTTCTTTATCTTTTGAAACATCTATGCCCATTTGGTTATCATTCCTTTGAATACCATTGATTAGCTACAGGATTATTAACAATCGATTGTTAACGACCTATTTATTACGGTCTATCTATCACTACAGCAGCCAGCCTTTTTGATGGGCTTGCTCTAATTGCTGTTTAAGCTGCAACCAAAATTCAGGGAGGATTTCCTGAATATAGTCACATTTGCTGACGACTTGCTCATGGCGAATATGATTTTCAACCCAGCTTTGACCTTGATTATGCAAGTTCAATAGCATCGGCATCGCTCTATCAATGGCATTGGCATACTTCGATTCCAATGTTTCGACGGCATCATACTCATTCCATAAACCTAAAAACTCGGCATTTTGCGGACTTGGCAATAAATTAAACAGGCGGTTAGCCGCTTTGACTTCTTCATCATGAATAGCTTCACGAGCGGCATTATCAAACACCAAAACGTCACCCGCATCGATTTCGACGATATCATGAACGAGCGCAAGTTTAATGGCACGCTCTAGGTTAACACCTGGCACATAAGGGGCAAAAGCCATCGCCGCAACAGCAAACTGCCAGCTATGTTCAGCTGTGTTTTCATGTCTTTCGCGGTTTAATAACTTATTTTTGCGATAAACGCTTTTTAGTTTATCGAGCTCCATCAAAAATTGGACGACTTCAGTAAAAGCCCCAAAATTCAAAACGTCGAGTGGCTTATTACTTATTGCAGATGACATAAAAACCTCAATTATTTATCTTCTTCTAATGAATAAGGCAGTGGTGCAATGGTAAGACGACTTTGTTCGTCACCCATAACGCGAAACACGCTATCGGCTTCCATATCGTTGTTCATGATGATTTGGATGCTAAGTTCTCCATTCCCTAAACGTACAGCGGCAAGCACTGTTCCGGTACGACGCCAGTTTTCGCCCAGTTGCCACTCAACACCATCACCGATAGTAGGAAGTGAGGAACCTGTGCCAGTTAGCCAGTACATAGCGCGTTTATTGGCACCACGAAACTTAGCGCGAGCCACCATTTCTTGACCGGTGTAACAGCCTTTTTTAAAGCTAATCCCGAGAGGGATGGCCTGTAAATTTGCAGCTTGTGGCAGATGTTGGGCACTATTTTCTTGGTCGATAACGGCAAAGCCTGCTGCAATTTCTAATGCTAGCCATTGCTGGTCGGAAACCAGTATCGCATTCAATGTATCTGTGATGTTTTGTGCAGTCGCTTCGTCTGTAATAATTAAAAATCGTTCTGCGGGAAGGTCAAAATGCAGCAGGGTACTGTTGCCTTCTGCGATGACTTGGTTTTGGCTATCGGGTAATGAGGTGAATAGCGAAGCCAGCGCGTCTCTCGCGCCTTGACCGGCTACACCCAGTAATTTCAGTTCCGGTTTCTTTTCAAAAGTGATTTTAGAGAAAACCGCGTATTTTTTTAATTCTGCGAGTTGGGCATCAGCAACACTGCGTCTTTCAATATAAGAAAAACCCCCTAAGTGATGGAATAAACGTAGGTCACTCCACATTTTTCCTTTTGGATCGCAATGGGCGGTTAGTGTGTGTGTGTGCTCAAGTGTGCTGATATCGGCGGTGACTTGTCCTTGCAGATATTTTTCTGCATCTGCGCCGTGGAGATGAATAAGTTCCCAGTTTTCCAGTGAAATCAAAACAAGGGGTAAAGACTGAGAATCGAGGGGGAACTGTTGTGCATTGTCTACATGGGAAGTCATGATTTCACCTGTTGTTCTTTATCTGATAATGGTGCTTAATGGTAAAATAGCTAGGTCACATTGCAAGCCTAAACCCGCATTAAAGTTCCATTAGCTTATTATTCAGCATATGAGGGTAAATAGTTTGTAGAAAAACGGTATTTTACAACCTAAAATGTGAACTATGTAGAGTGTGGCATGTTTTATTGACAGATTATCTGATAGAGTACTTAAAATAATCAATCTTATCAGTCAACTGCAACAAAAGGTCGTAGTGAAATGGATAATGGAATGCCTAGCGGGCAAAGTCAAATCGATATCAATAACAAGGCGCGAATTCATTGGGCGTGCAGAAGAGGCATGCGTGAGCTTGATATTTCTATCATGCCATTTTTTGAATATGAATATGACGAGCTAACAGACCACGACAAGCGTGTTTTTGTGCGCCTGCTCGAATGCCCAGACCCGGATTTGTTCAATTGGCTGATGAATCACGGGCGTCCAGAGGACGAAGAACTGTTCTCTATGATTAAACTCATTCAAGAAAGAAATAAAAATCGTGGTCCTGTGGAAATCTAATCTTTCCATTTCATGGAAAACTCAGCTTTTTTCTACCTGCCTTCATGGGGTAACGGGCATTATTTTGCTTGTTGCGCCATGGGCTCCAGGTAATTCAATGATTTGGCTACCATTATTAGTTGTGTTGGTAGCAAGTTGGGCAAAAAGCCAAAAAAATATCAGTAAAGTCAAAGGTGTGGCTGTATTGGTGAATGGCAACAAGCTTCAATGGAAAAAGAATGAGTGGGAAATTATTAAAGCGCCATGGTGTAGCCGCTTTGGCATTTTATTAACGCTTAATGCGCTGCAAGGTAAGCCTCAGAAGCTTCGCTTGTGGATTGCAAAGGATTCTGTTTGTGAAGAGAATTGGCGCAATCTCAATCAATTACTACTGCAATATCCTGATATTTGATATTGCAGTTGGTTGTATTTGGCGCTTAAAGAGCCGCTTCAATTTCTAGTAGGATCTGCTCGCACCATTGTGCGATACGCTCATCGGTTTGTTCAAACTGGTTCACATCATCTAATGCAAGGCCCACAAACATCTTACCATCTTCCGTGAGTGGTTTCGGGCTTTCAAACTCATAGCCTTCAGTCGGCCAAAAGCCAATAAACTGTGCGCCAGTCGGTTTAAGCTGGTGATAGAGCATTCCGAGTGCATCTAAAAACCATTCGCTATAGTCAACTTGGTCACCCATGCCATACATTGCGACTATTTTATCCGCAAGGTTAAGTTTGGGAAGCGCTTCCCAAATTTCTAGCCAATCTTCCTGAATTTCACCGAAATCCCACGTAGGGATCCCCAAAATAAGAGCATCGTACTGTTCCATTAATTTTGGCGGTGTATCGTTGACGTTATGGAGAGTAATGAAATCATCACCAAGAATGTCACGTATTTTTTCTGCGACCATTTCGGTATAGCAGGTACTTGAACCGTAAAAAAGACCTATTTTCATATATATTATTACTATATCCAGCGCTGGTTTTTATCACGAGGGACGTATTGTAACAGATGGTGCTACAATCAGGCATAATAGATTGCACTGTAATAATAAAGAGGCATAGGATCTGGCGTGGAAAGTAAACAACTAAATCCGTTAATTGAACAGTTTCTTGATACAATTTGGTTGGAGCAAGATCTTGCTGAAAATACCTTGGCATCTTATCGTAATGATCTGCAATCGTTAGATAGGTGGCTAGATGCACAGCAATTGCATTTGGAAAATGTTCAATCGATTGATTTGCAATCTTTTCTCGCGGAACGAATTGATGGCGGATACAAAGCCGCAAGTTCTGCGCGTTTATTAAGTTCAATTCGCCGGTTGTTTCAATATTTTTACCGCGAAAAGATAAGAGCGGATGATCCTTCCGCGGTAATCGCAGCACCAAAAATTCCGCAGCGATTACCCAAAGATCTTAGTGAAAAACAAGTTGAAGATTTATTGAATGCACCTGCAACTGAAGATTCGCTCGAGTTACGGGACAAAGCCATGTTAGAAGTACTGTATGCCTGTGGATTACGAGTTTCTGAGCTGACAGGGCTAACATTTTCGGATATCAGCTTGCGCCAAGGCGTCGTTCGAGTCGTGGGGAAAGGTGATAAAGAGCGTTTGATCCCTCTGGGAGAAGAGGCGATTTACTGGCTGGAAAAATATATAGCGCAGGGGCGACCAGACCTAATGAATGGGAAAACCAGCGATATTTTATTTCCAAGCAAACGTGGTACGAAGATGACCCGCCAGACATTTTGGCACCGAATAAAATATTATGCGGTTCTTGCTAATATTGATGGGGATGCGTTATCTCCTCACGTATTAAGGCATGCATTTGCAACCCATTTATTGAATCACGGCGCGGACTTGCGCGTTGTACAAATGTTGTTAGGTCACAGTGACCTATCTACAACCCAAATTTACACACATGTCGCTACTGAGCGGCTACGTGCTTTACATGAGCAGCATCATCCGAGAGGGTGATGGGTGAAAAGGATAAATATGAAACGCAAATTACTTGTTTTAGCCGCCTGCATCGCTTCATTAACGGCATCAGTTTATGGCGCAACAGAAGAAAAACTGATTATCGAAAAACTCGCACATTATAATATGCAAGTGGAATCCATTAAGCCTTCCCCAATTGTGGGGTTAAATACGGTGGAAACGGATAACGGCGTAATTTATGTGACGGATGACGGTAAATACCTGTTACAAGGTCCAATTTATGATCTTAGCGGAAAAGTTCCGGTGAATATCAGCAATCAGCCTCTGTTGAAGAAGATGGAAGCGTTGAAAAACGAGATGATCACCTTCAAAGCACCCAATGAAAAATATGCGGTGACAGTCTTTACTGATATTAGCTGTGGCTACTGTAAAAAATTACACGAAACAGTGGGCGAGTTAAACAGTAAAGGGGTGACGGTACGCTATTTAGCATTTCCTCGTCAGGGCTTAGACAGCGATACAGCAAAACAGATGGCATCAATCTGGTGTAATGCATTACCACAAGATGCGTTGACTAAAGCGTTTAAAGGTGACGAAGTTGCCATGATTGACGATTGTAAAATCGATTTAGGCAATCATTTGAAATTAGGTCAATTATTTAAAGTTACGGGAACGCCAGCCATTATTTTACCAAGTGGACAAGTACTCCCTGGCTTTTTAAAACCTGACGAATTACTCCAAATACTTGAACAGAAATAATCATCATTGTGAATGTCGAAACTTTTTTACGCCAACGAGAATTAACGGGTGATGCCGCGGCATTACCTGATGTTCCTGAACTTTTACAGCGCATTTATGCCTCTAGAGGGATAACCTCTCTCGCTCAATTGGAGCGTAAAGCGTCTAATTTACTTGATTACCGTTCGCTATCAGGGGTTGAAAGTGCACTAACGCTGCTCTATTTAGCGCTGGTGGAACACCAAAAAATCACTATTGTTGGGGATTTTGATGCTGATGGTGCAACGAGCACAGCATTAGCTATCCGTGCGCTTAAAGCGATGGGGTATAGGAATTTAAACTACATCGTCCCGAACCGCTTTGAAAACGGCTATGGCTTAACGCCATTGGTAGTGGATGAAGCCTATAAGCAGGGAACTGACCTGATTATTACGGTAGATAACGGTATTTCTTCCCATGATGGCGTGGTCACTGCTCACGAGTATGGTATGAAGGTGATTATTACCGATCACCATTTACCGGGAGAAACGTTACCGACAGCCGATGCAATCATCAACCCGAACCTTGATGATTGCCAATTTGCATCGAAATCACTGGCTGGTGTGGGGGTAACGTTTTATTTAATGTCAGCGTTAAGAGCCCATTTACGTCAGCAGCAGTGGTTTGAAAAGCAAGGGATCAGCGAGCCTAATTTAGCGGAATACCTTGATTTAGTTGCTCTGGGTACTGTAGCAGACGTGGTGCCATTGGATACGAACAACCGCATTCTGGTGCATCAAGGGTTGAATCGAGTGAGAGCAGGGCGCTGCTGTGCTGGGATCAAAGCGTTAATTGAGGTATCCAAACGCGATGCCTCTCGTCTGGTCGCGAATGATTTTGGCTTTGCACTAGGGCCAAGACTTAACGCCGCTGGTCGGCTTGATGATATGTCAGTGAGCATTGAATTACTGCTGACAGATGATATGGCGCATGCGCGACAGCTAGCCAATGAGTTAGATGGTTTAAACCAGACTCGCCGTGAAATTGAAGCGGGTATGCAGCAAGAAGCACTGGTGCTATTTAACAAAATAGAATACAGCGAAAATCAGTTACCGAACGGTTTAGCGCTATATCATCCCGAGTGGCATCAAGGGGTGGTTGGGATCTTGGCTTCACGAATTAAAGAGCAATTTCATCGCCCCGTTATTGCATTTGCGCCTGCTGGAGATGGGGTATTAAAAGGCTCTGGCCGTTCTGTGCAGGGCGTACATATGCGCGATGCATTAGAGCGATTAAATACGTTGCAACCGGGTTTAATGCAAAAATTTGGTGGACATGCCATGGCTGCGGGTCTGTCGCTTGAAGAGAGCAAATTTGACGCATTCAAGTACCATTTCGAAATGCTGATGGGAGAACTTATTCAACCTGAGCAATTATCGGGCGTTATTTGGAGTGACGGCGAATTATTGCGTAATCAACTGTCATTAGAGACGGCGGAATTACTTCGCGAAAGCGGCCCGTGGGGGCAGTCTTTTCCTGAACCTGTATTTGATGGGCACTTCCAGTTATTACAACAAAAACTGGTGGGCGAGAAACATTTAAAATTGATGTTAGAACCCGTCAATGGCGGGCCGATGTTGGATGGCATCATGTTCAACATTGATGTCCGCAGATGGCCAGATAATAGCGTCAAAAAAGCTAAAATTGCGTTTAAGTTAGATGTGAACGAGTTTCGCGGTAATAAAAATGTGCAATTGATGATTGAACATATTTGGCCCGATTAAAATCACGATAAATATTCGCTCAGAAATAGAGGATTGATGCCCTATAAACCTGACAGGAATTCCGTTATACTAAACGGTTCGTGAATGGAAATATTTATCTTTATTGATCAACTATAAGATAGTGAAAATGACGTTTGAAATAAACCCAGTAAAAAGCAAAATTCAGGACCTGTCTGAACGGACAATGGTTCTGAGGGGGTATCTTTGACTATGATGCCAAGAAAGAACGCTTAGAAGAAGTGAATGCAGAACTTGAGCAGCCGGATGTCTGGAATGAACCCGAACGCGCTCAAGCACTTGGCAAAGAACGCTCTTCCCTTGAGGCGATTGTTGAGACAATTGACCAACTGACCCAAGGTATTGAAGACGTAGAAGGTTTATTAGAATTAGCGATAGAAGCTGATGACGAAGAAACGTTCAACGAAGCGGGCGCTGAGTTAGAAGTACTGCAAGGCAAGTTAGAACAGCTTGAATTCCGCCGTATGTTCTCCGGTGAATATGACAGTGCTGACTGCTACATCGACTTACAAGCAGGTTCTGGCGGTACAGAAGCGCAAGATTGGGCGAGTATGCTCATGCGTATGTACCTGCGTTGGGCTGAGTCAAAAGGCTTCAAAACAGAAATTATCGAAGAGTCAGATGGTGATGTGGCGGGTTTAAAATCTGCAACAATTAAAATCATCGGTGATTATGCCTATGGCTGGTTAAGAACAGAAACGGGTGTTCACCGTTTAGTGCGCAAAAGCCCATTTGACTCCGGCGGTCGTCGTCATACTTCATTTAGTTCAGCGTTTATCTATCCTGAAGTTGATGATGATATTGATATCGAAATTAACCCTGCTGATTTACGTATCGACGTATACCGTGCCTCGGGTGCGGGTGGTCAGCACGTTAACAAAACTGAGTCTGCGGTACGTATTACCCATATACCGACCAACATTGTGACTCAGTGCCAGAACGACCGTTCACAGCATAAAAACAAAGATCAAGCCATGCGCCAGTTAAAAGCGAAATTATACGAACTGGAAATGCAGAAGAAGAACGCAGATAAGCAAGCGATGGAAGAGAATAAATCGGACATTGGCTGGGGAAGCCAAATTCGTTCTTACGTCCTTGATGATGCACGCATTAAAGACTTACGTACTGGTGTGGAAACGCGTAACACGCAAGCCGTGCTGGATGGTGATTTGGATAAATTCATTGAAGCTAGTTTAAAAGCTGGCCTGTGAGGAAAAAATGTCTCAAGAGCAACAGGGTGCAGAACAAGCTCCCGATTTAAATAACGAACTCAAAGCCCGTAAAGAAAAACTGGTTGCGTTGCGCGAACAGGGTATTCCATTCCCAAATGATTTTCGTCGTGAAAATGTCTCCGATAAGCTTCACGCTGAATTTGGTGAAAAATCAGCTGAAGAGCTGGAAGACCTGAATATTGAAGTGACTATCGCGGGTCGTATGATGACTCGTCGTATCATGGGTAAAGCGTCATTTGCAACATTGCAAGATGTTGGCGGCCGTATTCAGATTTACGTTTCACGTGATGATCTGCCAGAAGGCATCTACAACGAGCAGTTTAAAAAATGGGACTTAGGTGACATTTTAGGCGCTAAAGGTCGTTTATTTAAAACTAAAACAGGCGAATTGACCGTTCACTGTCATGAAGTTCGTTTGCTGACTAAAGCTCTGCGTCCATTACCAGACAAATTCCACGGTTTATCAGATCAAGAAACTCGTTATCGTCAACGTTACCTTGACCTGATTGCTAACGATGACTCTCGCAACACTTTCATCATTCGTTCTAAGATCTTAGCTGAAGTTCGTAACTTCATGGTTGAGCATGGATTCATGGAAGTAGAAACCCCAATGATGCAAGTCATTCCGGGTGGTGCTTCTGCGCGTCCATTTGTGACTCACCATAATGCGTTAGATATCGATATGTATCTGCGTATTGCGCCAGAACTGTATCTGAAGCGTTTAGTTGTAGGTGGTTTTGAACGTGTATTCGAAATCAACCGTAACTTCCGTAACGAAGGTTTATCTCCACGTCATAACCCAGAATTTACGATGATGGAACTGTATATGGCGTATGCCGATTACCGTGACCTGATCGTGCTGACTGAAGACTTGTTCCGTATCTTAACGCAGAAAGTATTAGGCAATACCGTTGTTAAATATGGTGAGCAAGAGTTCGATTTTGGTAAGCCATTTACCAAAATGACCATGAAAGAAGCTATCTGCAAATATCGTCCAGAAACTAATGTTGCTGATCTGGATGATATGGATAAAGCGGTTGCGATCGCTCAGTCTATTGGTATCAAGATTGAGAAGAGCTGGGGCCTAGGTCGTGTTCAGTGCGAAATCTTTGAAGAAGTTGCTGAAAGCCACTTAATTCAGCCGACTTTTATTACTGAATACCCAGCTGAAGTTTCTCCATTAGCGCGCCGTAATGATGACAATCCATTCATTACAGACCGCTTCGAATTCTTCATCGGTGGCCGTGAAATCGGTAACGGTTTCTCTGAGTTAAATGACGCAGAAGACCAAGCAGAACGTTTTGCTGAGCAAGTTCGTCAAAAAGACGAAGGTGATGATGAAGCGATGTTCTACGACGAAGATTACGTGACTGCATTAGAGCACGGTTTACCACCAACAGCAGGTTTAGGTATTGGTATTGACCGTATGGTCATGCTATTTACCAATAGCCATACTATTCGTGATGTAATCCTATTCCCTGCATTACGTCCTAGCAAAGCTTAAGCTTTGTTTTTCATGCCCAGTTAATAGCTGGGCATGAATCTTCTCAATTAATCATGATATTTTTATTTAATTCCCTCATTCAAACCCACAATTAATTTGTTGTACCTTTCCAGTATAAAAATAAAAATCTGCGTTACATCACGTTATGCGTTAATTTAAGCTCAATATCTTTTTAAGATAACTGCTATTCATTGGCTGCTTTAATAAGTGTAGAATTTTATTTTACTCAATACCTATCTTTATCATCGGAGTGATCTTTATCATTTCATTGTAATATTTCAAAATGTGAGTGTTTTCAATTTTTGACTGAGCAAATGTACCTGTTTGTAATGTCATGGTTTTAATTTGATTAATTAACCTAAGTTAATAAAAACCTGAAAGATAAGATGAGCGAACAAAGCTTACTTTGATTTATTACTAATAAAATGTGTTTTTGATGTTAATTAACGTGCAAGAATAATCAATAAACACAAGTATGCGATTTCTTATTTAGAGAGATACGAGTATTAATGTACTAAAATAACAATTCCGTGGTTGTAAAACTAAATTGGCACAAAATAAAAATGCATAAGATTTATGAGAAGTCTCTATTTCTCTATTCGGCTATATAGAAAATAGCGAGTTTTTAGCTTACACTAGGTTTCTAGGACATCATAATAATAGCGAAGAAAAGTACTGGTAAGGTAAATATATGTTTTTAAAAAATAAATTTTATGTCGCGTCTTTGCTTGCGGTAAGCACAGTTTTACTTTCTGGCTGTGTCACTGGTCCAAATGCGCAAAAGACGGCATCAGCTGATTCTCAAACCACCACAGCAGCAACGAATGATACACAGCAAAATAGTAAGGCTGATGATTCTTATCCTGAATCTCAGAATGTTTTAAATAACGCTTTAAAAAGTTCACCAAATACTGTTGAACAGCAAGGTGTTGCGCCACTAAATACGTGTATTAAAGAACTCAGTTCACTGAAAACGCTATCACCAGAAAGTTACAACCGTCTGGTAGGATCATTTAAAGAAGTGAGTGAAATTAATCAGCTGTACAAACAAATCGAAGCAACTGCTAGCCCAGATACCATTGAGCTATTACAAATGGCGATTGAATCTAAAACAAAAGTTCTTTGTGCTAAGGTGCGTTACAACGCAGTGCTATCAACGGAATCAACTTTGCAGAAAATTAATGGATTATGAGACTTAACCTAAGGCTTTGTGTCTCTCTGGCACTTTTTTCGACATGTTTTTCAACAGCTTCCTACGCGGAGCGTTTTAATAATGTCATCGATGACTTTGATACTTACCTTCAATCTGAAAATGAAGGTCAAAAGCCAAAGCCTCGACCTGTCGAAGTACCACTGAGTGTTAAATCACAAGCCCAAGGTTATGATGTCTTATCCACTCTTTCGCCAGTTCCTCTGCCGAAGGAAAACCGTCAAGCCACGACGGGTAAAGCAAAGAATACGAAAGAGAAAAAGGTGGCTCAGCGATCATCGAATACGGTGACGTCATCTCAATCTCAAAGTACGAAAACATCGCCAGTAACGCCTGTTGAGCCTAAAACACCTGTTCAAGTAACAGAACCAGCCCAAGTAGCAGGCACAGAAATACAGCCTGTTATCGACGTCTGTTCGTTGCCTTCTGAGTCTCAATCTTACCAGCCTGCATCTTCCTATTTGCTACAAGGCAATCAATGGAATCCTAAGTATTTGGCGAAGGATTTTGCTAAATACCAAGTCATTATTGATCCTCTCGGCTTATATTCTTCGAGTTTCACGAAGAAAGCAGGGACTGATAACTCAGTCAATCTGGCTCAGTTGGCAAAACTCATTGAGCAGCAGCAATTAAAGAACCTGTATCGCTTTGGCGTTGCTCAAGGTGTTGGTGAGCTAATTTCGTACAATAGGCTGTTAACTGATGGTCAGTTAGTCACTAAACTGACTAATTACAATAAAAGCATTGCTGAACTAAATCGCATCATTACTGAAAAGCAAACGACGATAGCTAAACTCAGTGACGACATCGCAGCAAGTAAGTTGCAAATTGAGCAATTACAAAATGTTGTAAAATCCGTTGATAATAAAGTTGTTATCGATGAGCTGAACAATGAATTAACCAAATCGCAGAAAGTGATAGCTGAAAAGCAAGCTAATCTGGATAACCTTGCCAAACAAAATAATCAGTCATTAGACACTATCAAGCAGTTGGAAAAACAGCTGAGTGATGGCGTGATTGAAGCGGCAAATGCGAAAAAACAACTTGCCGATAAAGACAAGCAAGTCACGGATGCGCATCAGCGTATCGAGCAATTAACAGCCGAGATTGCCAAACTGCAATCTGACGCGAAGCAGCAATTGCAGTCATCTGGCAATACGGATGAGCAGTTGAAGTCGGTGAATGCCAATTTATTACAGCAAGAAGCCTTGCTGAAACAGCGTGAAGATGAGCTAAAGCTGGCTCAAGCGCAAAAAAGTGATGTCCAATCCGCGCTAAAACAACAGCAAGACGCGGTTAAGCAGCTTGAACAACAGAATCAGCAATTGGCTGAGCAAATGAAGCAGCAGCTGACCGACAAAGATAAGCAAGTCACGGATGCGCATCAGCGTATCGAGCAATTAACTGCCGAGATTGCCAAACTGCAATCTGACGCGAAGCAGCAATTGCAGTCATCTGGCAATACGGATGAGCAGTTGAAGTCGGTGAATGCTAACTTATTACAGCAAGAAGCCTTGCTGAAACAGCGTGAAGATGAGCTAAAGCTGGCTCAAGCACAAAGAAATGATGTCCAATCCGCGCTAAAACAACAGCAAGACGCGGTTAAGCAGCTTGAACAACAAAATCAGCAGCTGACAGATAAAGTAAAACAAAAATCTGCGGTAGAAGCTGAATTGGCCACCTCTAAGCAGCAGCTAGCTAAGGCTAGTACAGACTTGCAAAACGTGAAGCAACAGCTGGAAAATAACGCAGCGTTGATGGCTCAAGCTAGCGACAAACAAGTTAAAGATTTATCTGAGCAAAACCAGAAACTCTTGACTCAACTCGCGGAGAAGTCACAGCAGAACGATAAAATTCAAGCAACATTAGTTGAGCAAACCGCTAAATTAGTGCAAAAAAATGCGCTGGATGTTGAGTTAGCAGAAGCGAAGAAACAACAGGCTACTCAGCAAAATGCTCACGAAAAAATAGCTAAGCAACTGGCGGATAGCCAAAATCAGTACACCCAGCAACAAGCGCTACTAGCATCAAATGAGCAAAGTTATGCAGATGCGAAAAAACAGTTAGCACAAGCAAATACTGAAGTACAAAAACTGCGTACTGAATTAGAAAAACAGACTGAACTTGCAGGCAAAGATACTGACCTACAAGTCAAAGAATTAACGGCAGAATTGCATAAGCAAATTAGCTTACTTAAAGGCCGGGAAGAAGCTTTAACAAAGTTAGATGTAGAGAATAAAAGCATTCAAGATTCGTTAAAAGCGCAACTGTCTGATAAACAGCAGCTAGAGTCTCAAAATACTCAGTTGATGTCACAAACCAAAGAAAAAGAAGCATTGATTGCTAAGCTTGAAAGTGACATTGCCAATCGCAACAAACAGCAAGCTGAAATCGAGCAAAAGCTGCTAGAAGCGAACAAACAACTGAATGCGTTGAAGTTAGATGCTGAAAAGTTTAATGCAGAGAATCTATCGAAAAAAGATCAGGAATTGCTTCAACTTAAGAAACAGCTCGATGAAAAAACAGCGGCGGATAACAAATCTAAGCTGGAGCTTGCTAGTATTCAAGATAGTTTAAATAAAGCAAAAGATGAGCTGGCATCCTTGAAAACATTTTCAACCGATGAGGGACTGAAAACGCAAATTAGGGATCTTAATCAGCGCGTGACTCAGTTACGTGAAGAGAATGATGCATTAAGAGCGAGCAAAAAAACACCTACAGGTAAGACGCCGACGATTATCCAAATTCCATCTGCGGATAATACGACTATTGCCAAAGAGAATGAAAAGCAGAATCAGAAAATCCTGCAGGATATAAAACAGCAGAAATACAGTAAATTAGATAATTACACTTATTATAAGGTTTTACAAAAAGGTACGCCAATTACAAATGTGAAAGATAAGAAAATCACATTAATTATGCGTGAGCAACTCACCGATGGTAAGGTGACTGTTATGCATACAGAGAAAAATCCAATGGTGTTGCCTTATGATCAACTTCCACCACCGATGAACTCTTTCGTAGAAAAAGTTGGTGTAGGCGGAATGGTCAAAATTTATATTGAACCTGAAGGGGGTTATGGCCCAGAAGGTATTCCTGGTGAAATACCTCCAAATTCAATGTCAATTATTGATTTGAAAGTGATTCAAGCGAACTGATTAACCAGGTTCTAAATAGGTATAAGGGGCTTACTAAAATAGTAGGCTCTTTTTTTATTTCCAACGATATGATTTATTTCGGGGTTGCCTTTCTGTCAGTGTAGCTAAGGCATGAATCCTATACTGACAGGGCATATAACGTGAGGAAGATACTAGGCGGCTTTACGCGACCTACTGGGGGTATAACCAAAGCGCCTATGATAGCTTTGAGTAAAGTATGACTGACTTGAAAAGCCAGCTTCCATAGATACTTCCACGATACTCATCGACGTATTTATCAATAATTGATGTGCATACATGATGCGCTTCTCACTGATCCAAGAACGTGGTGATGTTGCATAAACAGTATGAAATAGCTCTTTGAATGTTGTTAAGCCCATGCCAAATGTTCTGGCAAACTCATTTAACTTCCACTCTTTTAAATAATTATTTTCCATGAAGGTCTGCAAACGCTCAGCTTGGCGATTACTGAGTTGTCGTAAATTGGATAATAAGGTTGCGCCTTGCTCACTGTAAGACAGTAACAAGAGTAGCTCATTAATCCTTAATTTAAGGATCAATTCAGGATATTGGGTTTGAATAAATGGTTCTAAGCTGTTTTTTAGCTCATTAATTAATGGGCTTGTTGTAAACTTGATGATGTCATTAGCGGCATTTTCAGTTCTCTCAATCTCACTTAGTTGAGAGCCGTAATGAGACAAATACTCACGTAAAAACTTATCATCTAATGAGATCCATAAGAATTCACCATCTAATGTATTATTTTCTGTTTTAAACGAGTATGACCCTTGTTTATGGTAGAGAATATCACCTTCATGTAGGCTCTCATTTGCGGCTGGAGTTTCCAGCAATATTGATCCTTTTTCTATGATGATAAGGCCCTTAGAGGTTAAATCGAGTATCGCATGTGGGTTACTTTTATCTATGCGTACTTTTTTTATCACCTGATGACTTAATTTACTGTTCATGGTAGCACCTTTATTAAAATTAGCTCTTTAAGTAATAGCTGAAATCAAATATCAATTTTTTAACGCCTATTGATATAAAAAATCACTATAACTTTGATGATTAAAATTATATGAGCTGTTTTTTTATATGTCATATCGTAAATTAAAGTATTAATAAATGTTTCAAAATATGGTTTTTACGATGTATTGGCTTGCATTCATCGGTTATTTCGAGTGAATCATTTAGTGCTCCACTCGTTTGTTCTGAAGGTTACCGGTAACTATAGTTTTAAATTCTGGTTTTTATATATTTTGCAGGGTTTAATATTTTATGTTTTTTTACGCTTTTTTGTTGTTTTTTTGTCTTTTAAAGGTAAGTAGTCATTATTTGTGTTTTATCATAAATAATAGCGATATAAATCATTTGGGATACATTCGTTAAAAGCATCAATAATAAATTTATCTAATGTTTTTTATAGTTAGTCTCATTATCAATTAATATTTTAAATCATTAAGATTTGTTATTTTTCTCAAAATCCTTTATTTAAGTTAAATATTGAGATTTAAATCTCATTTTTAACATGTATAGGTTTGGGTTATGGTTTTTTGGTTTTTTATAAACATGGTTTTTGATTATTAATTTTTATTGGTTACTAATTTTTATAAGAACGTCATTTTTGGAAAGGGGAATGTTTATGATGTGTTTAAGTAAATAGACTTTGTTTGTCAGAAATTGAATGTCGGATTAGTGATGTTTTAAAAAGTGACAAAAAACCAATAGGATAATGAAAATAAATCGAAGATTTAGACGAATAGTTAGTGGTTAAATATCTTTAACATTTACATAGGATATTTAGTTTTTACGGGTGTGTTATCTACTATTGGTTTGGTGAAATATTTTGCACTCAGAGTTATTCACCCCTATTAGATGTTGTGCGTTTTCTTGGTGTTAATTCGGGGACTGGTTTTTTATCATCAATAAGATGGCGGATTGCTAAGATGGGGTGACAATAAAGCATCTTTGGTCCAGCCCAGCGCATAATAATTTTCATTTGCTCACGTTGCTTCGGTTGATAGCAATGTATAGGACACTGTTTACAGGCTGGTTTCTCTTCACCATAACGGCATTTTTTTAGGCGTTTAATCGCATAGGAAAAAAGTGTTTGGTAATGTTCAGGAGCGTCTGCAGGAGCAGGGTGCGCCTTTTCATAGATTTTTATCATTTTGTCTATCGTTACGATTTCCCGAGATATTCTTTTACCCACCATCATCGCTTCCCCACATTTAAAGGTATATTTAATATATATCTTTAAGGTGATTATTCATAGACGATTAAATCAATATAAAAGCATTTTTTGCCCTTATTAATAACAAAAATGGCATAAGAGAAATTTCTTATGCCATTAACACTGAATTATCGTCAATTGTCTTGCAGCTAGCTTTATTGGAGCCAAATGCACTGAAGCTAAGACTCCAATGTTACTTGATAAAGTAAGATTATCTGTAGCTTAAAGGCACCTTATCGACTGGTTTGCATTATTCTCTGCATTTCATCTTTTAGATGTAGTTTTTCTTTTTTAAGTTTGGCAACCTGTTCGTTATAGCCGGCACCTGAAGGCCCTTCAAGCTTGCTAATTTCTTTATCTAACTGGTGATGCTTCTCATAGAGAGATTGAAAGCGGGGATGTGTGGAGATTAATTGTGAAACTAAATCTTGATCAGCAGATAACATACTACCTCCTCAGAATGAATTAAGCCTCACTTTCAGTATAACCATTGATTGTTTTATGTACATATCTCTGGGGGAGATTTACATAATTTTTATTAATTTTATGATCCTTATACTAATATTAAGTATTATCACTAAAGGATTAATGAGTTATCTATATTTTTGTAATTAAGAATCATCTATAGTGATTAAAGTGGTTGAATTGACCTACTATGTATCAAACCCTAGTTTTTAATGTTGTTATTTTTTTACCAATAGGAATTTTATGATGAAAAAAGCGATTTTGTCTGTAATGGCTGCGGTGGCAGTGTCTTCTTGTGCAATGGCGACTGAAGATTTAGGAAAGATCGCGCCATACCCGAAAGCAGAATCGGGTATGACTCGTCATGTGATCCAGCTTGATACTCAGCAAAATGAATATGACTACATGGTTGAGCTGGTTATCGGTAAAACCATCAAAGCGGATTGTAACCGTCAATGGTTCTCAGGAGATTTAGAAGAAAAAACCTTAGAGGGTTGGGGTTACAACTATTACAAGCTAGAGGAAGTGAAAGGACCAGCTTCAACGTTGATGGCGTGTAGCGAACCTGCAAAAGATCGCTTTATTACCACTCAGTTAGGTGATGAGGCATTTGTTCGTTATAACAGCAAACTCCCAATTGTTGTTTATGCGCCAAAAGATATGGAAGTGAAATACCGTATTTGGTCGACAGACGATAAATTAATGAACTCTGCTAAGAAATAATGCATAAAAATGCCGCATCAGTTTTCTTTGGTGCGGCATTATTATTTTATAAGCTTTAGATTAACGAACGACAAACACTGATGTTTGAGCATGACGCACAATGGCGGATGCAGTCGAACCTAATAAATAAGTGGATGTGCTTGGATGATGAGAACCGACGACAATCAGGTCAGCATTAATGGTTTTTGCGTAATCTAAAATTTCATCTTTTGCTGAACCAATGCTTACTTGGCATGTAATTTGAGAGTCTGGAATTTTAGTATCTTTGATCACTTCTTCTAATGCCCGCATTGCGAGTGTTGCACGCTCAGCCGAATTTTTATGACTTTCAGGTAAAATAGCGACTTCAATACCAAAAAACAATTCTACACTCGGGATCACCGAGAAAAAATGAATCTCAGGCTTACCTAGTGTTGCCAAATCTTCCACATGTTTGATGATGTTTGAATTTAAATCATCTTCTAACAGATCAATAGGAACCAATATTTTCTTATACATAGCCACCTCTTCATTTGTTATTTTAATTTGATTATATACCTATCATTTTATAAGTCATATTACACTTATGATTTTGTGACGTTGGATTCACAGGAGAATGGCTATCTAATAAAGATAAACCTACACTCTATCTATAATAGAGGATAGGCTAGTCATGAATATCTTCTATTTATGGCTTTTATCTGATTATGGCATTTTACCTTATCAGGGATAGAAAAATAAAGAATAACCATTCTCAATCAATGAAATCAATTGTTTACAATTTATTATGGGACATTTAACAAATAATATGAGAATATCATTGAGGTCAATTAAGTCATTGAAAATAAACTATATTTAAATGATAATTATTTTGTTTTTCATTAAGAAAATAAACTATGCATAAACATGAAATTCCAGCTTCTGGGAAAAATGAATTCGAATTACAACAAGAGAAATTTAAAGCCGCAAAAAAAAGTACATTGATCAGTGTGGCTGTAAATACACTGTTGTCTATTTGGCAAATTATTGTCGGTATATTTTCTCACTCATCAGGATTAATTGCTGATGGTATTCATACACTTTCGGATTTAGTTGCAGACTTTGTTGTCCTTATTGCGAATAAAAAAAGTCATAAAAAACCTGATGCTGACCACCCATATGGCCATTTTCGTTATGAAAATGGGGCATCCCTTATTTTAGGGATTATTTTGTTGATCGTAGGTGTGGGGATGGGGTGGTCCGCGGTCGAAAAAATGATTAACCCAGACTTAATCCCAGAAGTTCATACGATTGCATTAGTCGCTGCACTAACAGCTTTGGTTGCGAAAGAAGGCTTATTCCGCTACATGCTCCATGTGGCAAATAAAGTAAATTCAAGCATGTTAGTGGCGAATGCTTGGCATGCACGTTCTGATGCAGCCTCTTCATTAGTGGTCGCTATCGGGATTATTGGTAGTTTATGCGGTATCCGCATTCTTGACCCCATTGCCGCTTTAATTGTGGGGACATTCGTTTTCCGTATGGGGTTCAAATTCACTTATCAGTCTATGCAAGATTTAATGGATAAAGGGGCTGATGAAGAAACACTCGAACAAATCAGCGATGTTCTTCGAGGTATTCCGGGCGTTAAAGGATTCCATGATTTGAAAACACGCAAATCTGGCGACTTTTTCCTCGTGGATGTTCACTTAGAATTAGATGGCCAAATGACAATTCTAGAAGGGCATGATATTGCTGTGAACGTACGGAAACAGTTAATGAAAAATCCACAAATACTGGATGTTATGACCCACTTAGATCCTTACGATAAAGATTGTTTGCATTGATTCCTAGAATAAGTATTAAGCATTTTTGAAAAAGCTGACGTATTATGCGCTCAGCTTTTTTCTTTTTACGTTATCGAGAATTCGTTTTATTATTGTTAAATTATGTTGGTTACACGATAAGTGGAAATATAAGGAATATTAAGGAAAAATGCAGTTTACCAAGCAACAACGTCACACTCTACGCACACCGAAGGTCGTAGCACTCACAAATAAACAGGGACTGAAAGTTATTTTGAGTAGTTTAGGTGCCAGCTGGGTGAGCTGTATATTACCGTTGGCGAGTGGTAAACGCGATATCATTTTAGGTTCACCTAATATGGCTGCTCAAATGGAGCAGCGAGTCTATTTTGGCGCAACGGTAGGGCGAGTCGCAAATCGCATTGCAAATTCCACTTTTGACCTTGAAGGATGTAAGTATCAACTTGCACATAATCAAGGTGCACATTGTCTGCATGGTGGGAATGATAACTTCAGTTATCGAGTATGGTCAATCGCTCAGCCTGACCAGCAGCAAGCGATTTTTACCCTTGTCTCTTCTGATGGTGACCAAGGTTTTCCGGGGGAGTTAAAAGTTGAAGTGCATTATGAGCTCACTGACGATAACCAAGTGGTCATTAATTACCGATATCAATGTAACCAAGATTGCCCTGTTAACTTGACTAATTACACCTATTTTAATCTTGCGGGTGAACAGTCTGATCGCACTGCATTTGAGCATGATCTCCAAATGCAGGCTGTGTATTTCTTGCCGCAGGATAGTGAAGGGCTCCCAACGGGGGAATGGCGTGAAGTCACTGACACTTATTTCGACTTTAGGAAAAAGAAACGCATTGGTTTTGACTTTTTACAAGATGAAGAGCAACAAGCGGTAGGTGGATACGACCATACTTTTGTGTTTGATGAGTCAGTCGTTGATGGGCGACAAATTGTGGCGACATTGGGCTCTCCCAATGGTGATGTGCAAATGAATATGGTGAGTACATCACCTGCAATCCATTTGTATACGGGGAACCATTTAATCTCCGTTTTAGGTAAAAGCAAAACCTATACGCCATTCTCTGGGGTAGTGTTGGCTCCACAATACCCATTTGATGGTTTAGAACATACAGAATCAGATGGCGAAAACCCTATTATTGCCAAAGCTAATCATATTTATACCAGCCAAACTCGCTATCAATTTATTTTTTAGTATCATGTGCGAGGGGCTATGATCCCTCGTGATGATCTCTTTTATTTTATTCGGAATGTTAACTGTGACTTCATTTGCTGAACTAAATGCGCTTCCTGCGGAGCAACTCTCCAATCTCAATGAATTGGGCTTTTTAACCATGACCCCAATTCAAGAATCGGCATTACCCGCTATCCTTGCTGGCAAAGATGTGCGAGCTCAAGCTAAGACAGGGAGTGGAAAAACGGCTGCTTTTGGCCTAGGGCTATTACAACGTATTGATGCAAAAAACTTTAATACACAATCCCTTGTTTTATGCCCAACAAGAGAATTAGCGGATCAAGTCGCGAATGAATTACGTCGTTTAGCGCGTTATATTCCTAACCTCAAAATTTTAACCTTATGTGGCGGTGTACCTTTTAGTGTTCAGCGTGATTCTTTAGTACATGCAGCTCATATTTTAGTGGCAACACCGGGACGTTTGCTTGACCACTTACATAAAGAAACGGTGCAGTTAGATCATTTACAGACACTGGTACTTGATGAAGCTGACCGCATGTTAGATATGGGGTTTGCGGATGATATTGACGCAGTAATCTCTTTCGCACCAGAAGATAGACAAACACTTTTATTCTCAGCAACATGGCCGGATAGTATTGCGACAATTAGCCAACGCATCCAAAATAATCCACAAACCATTGAAATCAATTCTGTTAACGAACTACCTGATGTGGAACAGCAGTTTTATGAAGTGTCTCGACATGACAAAATTGATTTACTGCAAAAGCTACTAAGCCGTGAACAGCCGGCTTCTTGTGTCGTGTTTTGTAACACAAAAAAGGATTGTCAGGCGGTATATGATGCTCTAATGGATAGCCGTCAAAGTGTCTTAGTATTGCATGGTGATATGGAACAGCGTGATCGAGACCAAACCTTAGTCCAATTTGCCAATGGTAGCAGCCGAGTTTTAGTTGCGACGGATGTGGCGTCTCGGGGTTTAGACATTAAAGCATTGGAAATGGTGATTAACTTTGAGTTGTCTTGGGATCCTGAAGTGCATGTTCACCGCATTGGTCGTACAGCTCGTGCAGGACAAAGCGGCTTAGCAATAAGCCTATGCTCACCAGAAGAAGCTCAACGCGCAAATGTGCTCGAAGAGATGCTTAACATGAAGCTGAATTGGCTAGCTGAGCCGACAGGGCTACGCATTACGCCATTAGAAGCCCAATGGGTAACCTTATGCCTAGATGGCGGTAAAAAAGCGAAAATACGTCCTGGAGATATTTTAGGCGCATTGACCGGTGACGTTGGTCTAGAAGGTGATGATATTGGTAAAATCGCGATTCACCCAATTCATGCCTACGTTGCGATTAAAAAATCAGTGGCAAACAAAGCGTGGAAGCAATTACAGCAAGGTAAAATCAAAGGCAAATCAGTGAGAGCGAGATTGCTAAAGTAAATTCCTAAACCTACGTATTTGAGGCCCTAGTTGAGTAAACTGGGGCTTTTTTGTTTTTATTACAATTAAAATAAGCAAATAAAACTTAATAATTTACTTTGATATTATCTCGTCTGTTTTATTCTTGCCACGATTTCTGCGAAGCGCATTCCATTCATTTTATCGAGTTTCTTTTTTTATTTAATCTACTTAATTTTTTGGTTATAACAGCCATGTCCCGTGTTTAATCGGTTATTTGATTTTTATTTTTTTAGAAAATGAGTTTTTCTTAATAACCAGAGAGTTGAGTTTTTTTCTTAAAGTAAGGAGATTTGTTTTGTTGACATGGACGATAAGAACGAGGATTTTGTTTGACGATTGGTTAGAAATTCAAAACTATCAAGTGAAAAAGAAGGTACTTTCGATGCTTTTGATCCTTTCTGAATATGGGCCCCATTTAGGACGCCCTTATGCAGATAGATTACAACTTTCTAAATTTATTCATATGAAAGAACTCAGGATCCAAGTTTCGGGGGTACCCATTCGAGTCTGTTTTGCGTTTGATCCAAGAAGTTGTGGAATTGTGTTATGTGCAGGCAATAAAAAAGGTTGTGATGAAAATCAGTTTTATATCAAGTTGATTAAATCAGCAGATGCAGAATATGCATCCCACTTAGTGAAACCGGAGGGGTTATGGCTACGTTAAACGAGTTATTAGAAAAATGTTCACCAGAAATGCGTCAAGAGATTGATGAAGAGGTCGAAAAGTTAAGAGAAGAAGTGATGGTGTCATTAGTTCCAGCGGAAAATATTGTCACGGGACAAGATGATATTTCTACACTTGTGCCACAAATGCCATAAACCGTGGTATTTGCAATGAACAGACAGTCAATGGTATTCGATAGCGTGGAGCCTTTGACTGTCTGTAAATCAAAAAAATAACAAAACTAAATCACCCATAAGTCGAGAAATTCATTAACAGGCATATTCTCAAACAATGGCTTATCCAATGATGCTGATAAAATTCGCAATTGTTGAGCCTCTGGGAATTGGCGCGCTAAGTTGGTTCTGAACTTTTTGAGTAATAGTGGCATACCTTCTGAGCGGCGGCGTTTGTGGCCAACAGGGTATTCAATCACGACCTCATTCAAGGTTTGCCCATCTTTTAATGTGATAGTCAGACCATTGGTGATAGAGCGTTTTTCCGGGTCATGATAATCCTGCGTAAACTGAGGGTCTTCATGACAATGCATTTTGGCACGTAGCGCATCAATTCGGCTATCTTGAGCGATACTATCCTCATAGTCAGATGCAGTGAGGCGACCAAAAATAAGCGGAACTGCCACCATATATTGAATGCAATGATCGCGGTCTGCTGGGTTCTGTAATGGGCCTTGTTTATCAATGATGCGCACGCAAGCTTCATGGGTACGAATTGAGATAGACTCGATATCGTCAGCAGTTTTTCCCATTGAGTTAAGGCGCTCATGCAGTTGTAAAGCGGCTTCAACTGCGGTTTGAGCGTGAAACTCTGCCGGAAAAGAAATTTTGAACAATACATTTTCCATCACATAAGAGCCATAAGGTCGCTGGAATTTAAACGGTTGACCACGGAACAGAGAGTCGTAAAAGCCCCATGTTTTTGCGGTTAATGCGGTTGGATAGCCCATTTCGCCTTTTTGCGCCATAAGCGCCAAGCGAACTGCACGAGAGGTGGCATCACCTGCTGCCCATGATTTACGGGAGCCTGTGTTTGGCGTGTGTCGATAGGTACGCAAGCTATGACCATCAACCCATGCAAGGGAAACCGCATTGAGAATTTGCTCCCGGGAGAGTCCTAGCATTTGAGCCACGACCGCAGTTGAGGCCACTTTGACCAGAATAACATGGTCAAGACCGACCTTATTAAACGCGTTTTCGAGGGCGATGCAGCCTTGAATTTCATGAGCTTTGATCATGGCGGTGAGGACATCACGGATCACTAACGGTTTTTTGCCCTTAGCGAGATTTTCACGGGAAAGCCAATCGGCTGTGGCTAAAATGCCACCGAGGTTATCGGAGGGATGTCCCCATTCCGCAGCTAACCAAGTATCGTTGAAGTCTAACCAGCGGCATAAGGTTCCAATATTAAATGCCCCTTGCACCGGGTCTAATTGAAACTGTGTTCCGGGAACTTTGGTGCCATTTGGGACGTGTGTACCTGGAACTATAGGGCCTAATAACTTTTTGCAAGCCGGATATTCAAGGGATTCCATTCCACAGCCTAGCGTATCCAGTAAACAATAATAGGCAGTATCGTAAGCTAACGTTGAAGTGATAGGGAAATCAAGAACATAATCGACAATGTCCGTCATCACTTTATCAAATTGAACATGTGGAGCCGTTTGATTTTGCGTGGTCATTATTTTTACCTTAATTAGCGCTGTTCAATGGGAACAAAGAGTTTATTTTCTGGGCCCGTGTAGTTGGCTGAAGGGCGAATAATTTTATTATCTTGGCGTTGTTCAATCACATGAGCTGACCATCCGGCAATCCGTGCGATAGCAAATAATGGGGTGTACATCGCAGTAGGGACCCCCATTAAGTGATAAACCACTGCAGAGAACCAATCGAGATTAGGAAACATATTTTTTTCACGTTTCATAACGGATTCAATATGATCTGCAATGGTATACAAATGCCGATTCATACTTTGCTCTGAAAGCTGCAGAGCGACGGATTTGATGATTGGATGGCGGGGATCCGCCAAGGTGTATACAGGGTGACCAAAGCCGATAATGACTTCTGAGTTTTTAACTCGGGCCATAATATCTTGTTCAGCCTCCTCAATAGAGGCATAACGTTGCTGAATTTCTAATGAGACTTCATTGGCACCACCATGTTTCGGTCCCCTTAATGCCGCAATAGCGCCTGTAATTGAGGAGTAGAAATCGGTGCCTGTTCCAGCAATTACGCGAGCTGCAAATGTCGAGGCGTTAAACTCATGTTCTGCATATAAAATAGAGGCGATATGCATGAATTTTTCCCACTGAGCAGAAGGTTTTTTACCGTGTAACAGATGTAAAAAGTGTGCGCCAATGGAGTCATCGTCAGTCATGGTTTCAATTCGGCGACCATGGTGACTAAAGTGGTACCAATACAGCAAAATGGAACCCAGAGACGCGAGTAATCGGTCGGCAATATCTTTAGCTCCAGCGACTGTATGCACATCTTTTTCTGGTAATACACAACCCATCATCGAAACGCCAGTACGAATGACATCCATTGGGTGCGTATTGGCAGGAATGGATTCTAATGTTTGTTTTACATTTGTCGGCAAGCCTCTTAGGGGCTTAAGTTTTTCTTTGTACGCCGACAATTCAGTGCGGTTAGGAAGTTTATCGTGGATCAGTAAATAAGCCACCTCTTCATATTCACACTGAGTGGCTAAATCGTGGATATCATAGCCTCGATAGTGGAGGTCATTACCATTTCGACCCACGGTACAAAGTGCAGTATTGCCAGCGGTTACACCTGATAAGGCGACCGATTTTTTTGGCTTGAATCCAGTACTGTTAAGTTGCTCATTCATCATTGATTCCTTGTAGGGGGCAGAAGAGATTACAACTTGCTCTATTGATGGTTTATGTGGTGCTAGAAAAGGGATTAACGTTTTTTATTCTGTGAAAATAACGCATCCAGCTTTTCTTCATACTGATAGTAATTAATGGATTTATAGAGTTCTTCACGGGTCTGCATAAGTGACACGACATTTTTCTGGGTACCTTGCTGACGCAAAGTGGTATACACCTGTTCAGCGGCTTTGTTCATGGCGCGAAAAGCGGAGAGTGGGTACAGGGCAATAGCGATGCCAACACTCCGTAGCTCATCCAAAGTAAATAACGGAGTTTGACCAAACTCAGTTAAGTTAGCTAATACAGGTACTTGCGTATGACGAGTAAATTGCTGATACATCCCTAACTCAGTAATTGCTTCGGGAAACAGCATATCGGCACCCGCTTCGATGTAAGCACTTGCTCGCTCTAAAGCGGCCTCAAGCCCTTCAACGGCCAGCGCATCAGTTCGTGCCATAATGACAAAATTTTCATCTGTTCTGGCATCAACTGCGGCTTTGATTCGGTCAACCATCTCTTGCGTAGATACAATTTCTTTATTAGGGCGATGTCCACAACGTTTTGCACCGACTTGGTCTTCCAAATGCAGCCCCGCAGCACCTGCTTTCGCCATCGATTTGACGGTACGGGCTACGTTAAATGCGGAAGGGCCAAAGCCAATATCCGCATCCACCATTAACGGTAAGTCACAGACATCAGTAATTCGACGAATATCAATCAACACATCATCCAGCGTAGAAATGCCTAAATCGGGGATCCCTAATGAGCCAGCAGCAACGCCGCCGCCAGACAAGTAAATGGCTTTATAGCCAGCTTGTTGAGCTAGGAGTGCATGGTTTGCATTGATAGTGCCGACCAATTGAAGAGGGGATTCGCTGTTAACGGCCTCTCGAAATTTTTGACCTGCAGAACGGCTAGACATAAACACCTCAGAGTTGGTTAATCAGTTGTAAATGACTGTTATTAACGATATGACTTTTACTTAATATAGTTAGATAGCAATTGATGTGCCAGTCTGGAAGGAAAAACAAAAATTGTTATTAGATCTTAAATATCAATAAGATAAAAACCTTTATTTTTATGTGACAAGAAAGCCACTTTTTAACTAATTGGTTAGAACGTTTCATTGAATCGATATATTGTTTCATGAAACAAAAATGAAACATCAAAGTGCGAAGCAAACCCAGAACAGAGCAAACCCGGCGGAGGAGAATAACAATGGAAAAACCCGTTATTTGGACGGTATCAGTGTCTCGTCTTTACACGCTGTTTCGTGATATTAGCCCTGAATTTAGTGCACAAGCAGACATCACTCCACTGAATATGGGTTTCGAGCACGCTGCGGAAGAAGTTCGACGCCGTTTAAAAGAAGGGCACTGTGACGCGATTATCAGTGCAGGCTCCAATGGGGCTTATTTAAAAAGTCATGTTTCGGTTCCTGTTATTATTGTGAATATTAACGGCTTTGATGTGATGCAAGCATTAGCGAAAGCGCGAGAAATTAGCGATAAAGTCGGCATTATTAGTTATCAAAAAATTATCCCTGCGTTAGAGCAGTTTCAACATAGTTTTGGATTACAGATTGAACAGCGCAGTTATGTCACCGCCGAAGATGCTCGAGCGCAACTTAAAGCACTAAAAGCCATGGGGATAAGCGTCGTTGTGGGGGCGGGATTAATTACAGATCTCGCTGAAGAAATGGGGATGGCAGGGATTTTTATCTACTCCACACAGACCATTCGACAAGCCTTTTCTGATGCTATCGAACTCAGCAGAATGTCCCACCGCCATGTGACTGAACAATCACGTTACCCTCAGCAGAATACAGCAAAAGTTAGACACACGATTAATGACCTGATTGGTTTGTCACCTGCAATGGAGCGAGTTCGTCAAACCATTATGTTGTATGCCCGTTCAGATGCCACGGTGTTAATACAAGGTGAAAGTGGCACGGGAAAAGAGATGGTGGCACAAGCTATTCATCACGAATACAGCTTGTTTAATCAGCAAAAACGCAGTAAACAGCAAATGCCATTTGTGGCTGTTAACTGTGGTGCCATTCCTGAAACATTATTGGAAGCTGAACTGTTTGGCTATGAAGAAGGCGCATTTACTGGTTCACGTCGTGGCGGCCGGGCAGGGTTGTTTGAATTGGCGAATGGCGGAACCCTTTTTCTTGATGAAATTGGTGAAATGCCAATAGCGTTACAAACTCGGTTATTGCGTGTGTTGGAAGAACGTTCCGTGGTACGAGTTGGGGGTTATCGACCGCTACAGGTTAACGTTCGTGTGATCTGTGCGACCCACTGCGACCTTGATGAATGGGTAGCGCAAGGCAGATTCCGTGGCGACCTTTTCTATCGATTAGGTGTCCTTCGCATGAAAGTTCCCGCATTATCAGAGCGTAACGAGGATATCTTCACGCTTGCAGAGCGATTATTGAAACTCGCTTTTGCCGGATTACAACTGCCTCTTCCAGCCTTTAGAGTTCAGCAACTTCTCAGCTGTCGAGACTTTTTTCTTTCCTATTTATGGCCAGGCAATGTACGAGAATTACGTAATTTAATGGAGCGTGTCGCACTCTATTGTAGTGCCTATGCAGATAAAAGCATCAACCCAGACATGCTCAAGATGCTATCACCAGAAAGGCGAACAGAGGTAAATCCGGCAAAGTCTCAGGAAGGAACCGAGACGCTAGAGGAAGTGATGGCAAGGTTTAATGGGGATCGTAAGGCGGTGGCGGAGTATTTAGGAATCAGTAGAACGACTTTATGGCGTCGCCTGTCTTTGTCCTAGTTTTCACTGTAGCTGTGTTGCTTCGTCCTAGTTTTCACTGTGGCGGTGTTGGTTTCGCATAAGTTACCTGAGTCACATACTCATGTATGCTCCCCAGGCTAACTGATGCTTACCGCCTTGCCACAGCAAAAACTAGTTAGAAGACAACTCGAAATTAGAGGGCAATTAGAAGACAATTATTAAAAAAAGATAATAATAATTTATAAAAATGGAGGGGTGGATAATGAATACCACTAATTAAGTATATTAATAAGCTTGAGGCTAATTAATTAGCAAAATGAGTTTTGAATAGATTTCTTTTTAAGAAAAGTGATAAATATATTTTGAAAGAGGGAATGGGAGTAGGAGATTTTGTTTCAAAAAGTAACGATAGGGATTTTGGATGTTCTTGGCTATCTTATTGATAATAAATTGATTGTGTGTTTTTATGGCGGTTTTTTAAGGGGTTTTACTGCATAAAAAAACGTGATTTTTCTCACATAAATAAATTTACTAGTCATCATTAGTTTTTCTCATTGTCATTCCCGCCTCGAAAGATCTATATTGCGCTCAAATTGGCCTCATCTATTTAATTTCATCACTGCACTAGTCGCTAAAATATATTCATTTTTATGAATGATTTTACCGTGAGTATCGACGTCTGCAGCGCACAATATTTATCTTATTTTTGGAGAGTAGGACGTGAAAATGTCCACCATGTTAATGCGTAAAGGCGACAATACCTTTGTACCTGTTGCAGGCTTAACACTATTTGCTATTGCTTCAGGTTACCTGATGAGCTTGATCCCGCTATCGATGGGTAGCTTTGGCATTGATACGCAATATGCAGGCTGGTTAGCGAGTGCCTACTATATTGGTTTATTAGTTGGCTCAATGATGATTGAGCCTGTGATCGCAAAAATTGGTCACCGTCTCTCCTTTATTAGTTTCCTATTAATGTTGGCAGCAACGGTTGTTTTACTGCCATGGACACCGACTATTGAAGCTTGGCTACCAAACCGTTTAATTGCGGGTATTGCGGTGGCAGGGATTTTCGTCGTGGTGGAATCTTGGTTATTGATTGGCGATAACCCAAAAGAGCGAGCAAAACGACTGAGTTTCTATATGACCTCATTATATGGGGGAACAACACTCGGGCAGCTTGCTATTGGTGTGATTGGCACCCAGGGGGTTGTTCCCTTTATTGTGGTACTCGGTTTACTGCTTGTGGCAGTTTTACCGCCTTTATTGATACGCCAAGGGCAGCCGGCAAGTGGCTTGCATCAAAAATTATCATTTAAGCAGATCACTCGTTTAAGTAAGCCAGCCATTATAGGCTGTATGGTATCCGGTATTGTGATGGGAACCATTTATGGGTTAATGCCGCTATCCCTGAAAAAAGATAATTTTACGACGGATCAAGTTGGCGTTTTGATGGCATCCATTATTTTGGGTGGCATGTTAATACAGCCAGTGATCAGTAAGTTGTCGGTAATGATGAGCAAAACCTTATTATTAGCCATGGTTTCATTGTTAGGTGTTTTCGCGATGGGGATGATTTATATTTCATCAGACTATGTGGCGATGATTGTGGCGCTAGCTCTGCTGGGAATGTCATCATTTGCCTTGTATCCGATTGCGATTACTTTAGCGTGCGATAACTTGGATTCGTCATTTATTGTGGCAGCGACCCAAGTGATGTTATTTAGTTATAGCGTGGGCTCTGCGATGGGACCTATTGCGGCGGGTACCTTGTCAGAACAACATAGCGGGTTAACGAATTTCTTCTTTATTGTGCTGTTAGTGACGGCAATTTATATGCTGATTGCAAGTTTACGTCGTAAGGCAAGTGTATTGGCAAACTGACCGGGTTTGATAAATAGCTGCCATTGGCAATGAAAATAAAAAACGCGCTATCTTGAATGAGTAGCGCGTTTTTTTATGGCTATTTTTTCTTATTGAGGTTGGCGATAGCGAGCTCAGGCTTGCGTGAATGAAGCATGTTTGGCGTTGTGATTTTCTGCTCCCATAACTCCCCAAGTTTAAAGTCCCAAGAGAGTGGGCTGATCACGGTACGTCCCGCATTGGGTGCGAAGGTGAGTTCACTAAAATAGAGTTTATTTTCTGCCATTAAAAAGTCAGCTCGGCAATAATCAAATGGCGTCACTAAAATTTCAGCCAGTCTTAGCATCTCCCTAAATTGTGTTGGCTCACTGACCGGTTCTAGCATTTGAGGATAACCAAAACTCACAGGTTGTAATTGCCATTCCGTATCATAAAGGTTGATAAACTCGGTGCCATCTTCGTCGGCATAATCGATTTCTGCGTAGACTGGTTTACCCGAGAAGCAATGAATGCGACAGGTTTCGGGTACTAGCTTTCTCTTTTTCTGCTCAAACAAATCGATATATTCTTCGCAAATAATATGCGCAGGGATATTTTTATAATGACGTTCACGAGTAATGTAATAGAGATTTTTGAGTAAATGGAATGACAACTTATCTTTGGCTTTTTGTAAATCAAACCGTGATTTATCGGTACAAATAATACTGCTGCCGCTGTCGTGGGTGCATTTCAATACAAAGCGTTGGGGCAGCTTTGCAATATCGATTTCATCCACATGTTGATAAGTGGCGAGAATCGGAACGATATGTTCTTGACCGATGGTTTGCGTAACATAATCGCGCACTGCGAGTTTATCAGCGAATTGACTATGTAGTGGATTTCGGTCATGGATCATACGGAAATTCACTTTTTCATTAAAACTTTTCGGCGCATTAAAGTTAGGGTAATACCCTAATTTTTTAATAAATTTGTTCGTGAGATAACTTTTGTCACTCACGATTAGCGTGCGGAATTTTTTTAGGAAATATTCTGTTTTTTTCATAAACAAGCAACCATTCTTAATAAATTAAGATTTTATTAATTTTTTATAATTGGAATTATATTAATCATTTTTTAAATGCTGATTAAATGATAACGGTAATATTATTGCTAATATTAAGAGTTCCTTAAGGATTTGACTTAATGAAACGCTAGTTAGCTGATATTTAGTCAAAATATAGCCATAAATTAATCAGTTGATTATATTCGCTTGCTGTATATCAATTGTTTAATTTACTCAGAAATTAATTTTGAATTAAATAAGTATTTCAAATGCTAGTATTGACTGAATTAAATTAATCATAAATCAACCTGAGTCAATACCTGAAATATTAAAAAAATGGAAAATAATAAATATGAGATAGAATAGATAAAAAATTAAATAGTCCATTACTAAGCTATTTAGCTTAAGGTGCGTAAATGGATGGGCTCATCAAGATATGGATTGCTGAAATAATTTATGTGATAATCATCACACATAACTATCCTTTCAATTATTATTAATTTATGGTCATTCGCCCGCATCAACACTGGTTCTTTAGGTTGTTCGACTGGCACGGTTCCGTGTTGTCTAAAATCACCTTTAGATTATCGCTTAATATTATGATGTCCATTGTCGCTATTTTAATCTATCAATGGTACGAGCAATTAGGAATACATCTAACAATAGCCCCATTTAGCTTATTAGGGATAGCGATAGCTATCTTTTTGGGCTTCCGTAATAACGCCTGCTACAGCCGTTTAGTTGAAGCAAGAACGCTTTGGGGTGCAATATTAACCAACCAACGTAATATTTTAAGAAATATAAAAGGATTATTACCGAATGATCCTGAAGCGCATCGTACATTTGCTAATCTGCTGATTGCATTTAGTTGGAGCTTAAATCACGAACTTAGACGCACTAATCCAAATATCGATTTGTATCGTTTATTGCCGCGAGATGTTTTTTTAGATGTTATTAAAAGCCCTTTTCCCACCAGCCGAATTCTTATGCATATTGGTTTGAGTGTGGGGGCGTTACGGGATAACAATCTGATCAGTGATGTTCTGTTTCAGTCCATCAATAAAGATGTGAACGGGTTATCTGAAGTCCTAGGCGGCTGTGAACGTATTTCGAATACGCCGATCCCCTTCGCTTATACATTGATCCTGCAACGTACGGTCTACTTATTTTGTACATTATTGCCGTTTGCACTGGTAGGGGATTTACATTACATGACTCCCTTGGTTTCAGTATTTGTTTCCTATACGTTTTTAGCGTGGGACGCATTAGCGGAACAACTGGAAGATCCATTTGATGTATTAGACAACAGCTTGCCACTGAATGCGTTATGTACGGGGCTTGAACGCAATGCCCTCGACATGATTGACGCTAAGCAACTACCGATGCCACCTAAGCCAAATAAATACTTCAATTTATTATGATGTTAAGCCGCGGTCTTCATGATGTGATAGAGCATGATGAAAGCCGCGGTTGTTTATTAATGGCGCAGATAAACCTGAGGGGTTGCCGTTTCTGGATGCGTTTGCACTCCTAAATCAGCTTGATACCACTGGGTTAAATTCTCGGTAGTCAATACTTCTTGTGGCGTTCCAGCCACAACTAATTTCCCTTGATGAATAAGATACACTTTATCGGCATAGAGTGCGGTGAGGTTCAAATCATGCAATACACAACAAACCCCGAGTGGTTTTTCACGGGTAAGCTGATGCAATAGCCGTAAACTGTGCTGTTGGTGGTATAAATCAAGGGCTGAAGTGGGCTCATCAAGAAATAAACAGGCTGGTGTTGGCTCCGGTTGCCATAACTGAGCTAACACTCGAGCAAGCTGAACACGCTGCTGTTCACCACCGGATAATTGGCGATAATCATGATGGCGTAGTGGGGTGCAATGGGTTTGCTCCATTGCAGTATCAATGGCGTGCTGCTTATGTTCAGAACCGTAAGGCGTTCTTCCCATCGCCACAACATCCTCAACACTGAAAGCAAATTGTAAATGGCTATGCTGTTTCATTACGGCGCGTTTTTTAGCTAGCTTTTGAGGCTCCCATTCAGGTAATGGGCGACCTTCTAGCTGGCACTCACCTTGAGAGGGAGATGTGTAGCCTGTGAGCAATTTCAGTAAACTGGATTTACCGGCACCATTAGGACCAATAATCACAACCATTTGATTTTGCTGTATAGACAAACTGATATCGTCGATTAATGTTCGGTTATTAATTCGATAACTGAGATTTTTAGCTTCGAGTAAATTGGGCATCTGTTAGATCCTTCCTGCAGGTTGGCGCAGTATTAGCCATAAAAAGTAAGGGCCGCCAATCAAACCGGTTAACAAGCCCACAGGGATTTCTGCGGGAATCGCTAAAGTGCGAGCAAGGGTATCGGCAACTAAGAGTAAGCAAGCACCTACAATGGCAGAACCAGGAATAAGCCAACGATGATCAGGCCCCAATGTCATTCGGATTAAGTGAGGAACAACGAGGCCGATAAAGCCAATCACACCGCTCATGGCAACGGCGCAGCCAATTAATAAGGCGCTTAGGAATAATAAAACAAACTTGCTGCGTTCAACATTTATCCCTAAATAGTGGGCGTCTTCATCCCCTAATTGCAGAATATTCAGCGTATTGCCTTGCCACAAGCAGATCAAGCAAGTGGGGATAATCACGCTGGCGGCAATTGCTAACGATGTCCAATTCACATTGCCTAATGACCCCATCATCCACAAACTAAATGTGCGTAATTGTTGGTCATTACTCATATAGCTTAGTACCCCAATTAGCGACATACACAGGGCATTGATGGCAATCCCTGCTAATAGCAGCCGTGCCAAATTGCCATTAGACATTTTATTGAGGCTAAAAATGATCAGCGAAACCGCTAAACTGCCAACGAATGCAGCGCCAAGATGACCGTAATTGAGCATTAATGTGGGCAAAGAGAACGGTAAAATGATGAATGCGGCCACACACAATGCGGCACCACTGCTGATCCCTAATAAACTTGGGTCGGCGAGAGGGTTGCGAAATAGCCCTTGCATCATCGCACCGGAAACCGCTAAAGCCAGCCCCACTAAAATGGCGAGCAACACTCTTGGTAGACGAATGGTGAGCCAAATTTGCCAGTCGGGGTCGGTTGATGGTGCGAACCAAAGTGCTTTTAAAGGTAAGTGAATTGCGCCAGCGGTGGAGGCAGCCACAGTGACTGCCCCCAGTAGCACCAATAACATCAAAATTTTAAATAAAGGGTGCTTAAAACGGCTCATTCGCTTTTTTCTAACGCCTCTCTTAACTGCTGCATGACTTTGGGCGTACCTAAGCTGAAGCTCAGCATTCCAGTATCATCCACGACTAAAAGAGCGCGATTTTTTCCTGCCGGAGTGAGTGCTAACCCCGGTAATTCCCAAACTTTGTCAACGCCACCTAAGGATTTTACACCTTGCTCAGAAACCACAATGAGGTCAGGCTGACTGTATATCAACCCCTCTTGGGATAGTGGGCGATAACTGGAGAAGTTATGCATTGCATTTTGTGCACCAACAGCCTTGATCATGCTATCGGCTGCTGTTTTTTGCCCCGCAGCCATCGGTTGTATCCCGCCATGGCTCATTAAAAAGACTACTTTTTTATTAATCGGGCTGGTGGGTACAGCGAGTAGCTCGGCATTAAATTGTTCGACTAATGTTTTCCCTTTTTCGGGTAGTCCCACTGCCTGTGCGATAGTGGTGATTTTCTCAGGAATGGCTTCTAATTTCGGCTCTCCTGTAACTTTAATCACTTTAACGCCACTTTTTTCTATTTGGGTTAATGCAATTGAAGGTCGGGAAAGCTCACTAGCAAGCACCAGCGTCGGACGCAAAGAGAGAACTCCTTCTGCATTGAGCATTCGCATATAGCCGACATCGGGCAGCTTAGTCGCTTGCTCTGGATGTAAACTGCTACTGTCGCGCCCAACCAGACTATCTTGTGCACCGAGCGCATAGACAATTTCAGTCACATCGCCACCGAGTGTCACTAAACGGTCAGCGCCATGGGCAACCAACGAGGTTGCCAGCGTGATTACCATTAGAAGCCATTGTTTCATAGTCAAATACCTGTGTTAGATTCTTGGCAGGGACGTGACTTGTTGACGCCAGTGCTCTTGCTCTGGAGTCCCTTCAGTGCGTTGTCCGTACATTTGTGCGATTTGGTTACCTTGGTCATCAAACACTTCAAGGCTGGTAACAAATCCATCTTCCGTTGGTTTACGAGTAACCCAACACTCCGCAACGCCATTTTCAATCATATGCAGCGTGAAATCAGGGTTGAAAATGTTCAGCCATTTGATATCAGAACCTTCAGTTTGGTGTGGCATCAAACGTTTGATTTTTCCTGTGAAAATCTGCACACATCCACGATTACCGACAAAAATCATAATTTCGTTTTGATCCGCGAAAGCAGTATTAACCAACTGATTGAAAGAATCATTTGGCACCTGCCAAGCTAAATCATCACTGACCGCGCGGAACACTTGTTGGCGGCTTAAATTGTTCTTTTTCAATAATATGAAAAATTGGTGAACATCCGTCATATTGCGCCACTCTTGGTCAAGCAGTTGCTTCAGCTCATCGCTGATTGGCTGTGCGTGGTGCGGCTGGGCTTTTTCAACGGTTAACAGTGGGTTTTCGGTGGTGGTATATTTTTCGATAAGCGCATTCCATGCATCCATATCGGTTTCATCGGTGGTATACACTTTGTGCAGTGCATCGCCATGTTTATCAAAGAATTGGATACTATGACGTTCACCCCGTTTTGCCTCTTCAGTGAGCACGAAAATGCTGTCCCAATGAGAGAAAAACATCCGCAAATCCAGTGCGCGTGGATTGAGAATTAAACCACCATGAGGGCTAAATTTGGCATTTTCATAGCGGCCTACTTGCTCATGAACCACATATTCATTACGGGTAATAGCCTTGACTGGACCGACAGCTTCCAAAGCAGTTAATAACGTTGGCGCATCAATGCTCAGGCGTTTAGCTTTATCGCGCCCAACACGGCTATGTAATAATTCCCCTTCAGAAACATTCAGATAAGCAGCGAGATCTCTCGCATACTTAGCTTTATTATCTGCTTTGGCTTGTTGATAACGTTCGAAAAGTGCTGAATTCACAGGTTTCTCCTTTATGTAGTGTGAATTACCATTGGAAGCTGACGAGCAGCTTAGCATTACGACCATCTTGGGGAATCCCCTGAGAGGAGTAATACTCTTTGTCAAAAGCATTTCCTAAAACAACACTGGTACCTAACCCTTTAAGACTTCCATCTCCTTGATAATTTAGATAGAAATCATGAACGGCATAGCCTGGTTGTTGCTTCAATTTGGATGTTTTATCGAAATCGGTATGGGTAGTGAACTCACCTAACCAGCCTACAGAGAAACCGCTGTCCGCAATAGGAACGGAGAGGTTACTGGTAAGCGAGTCTGGTTTAATGGATTCAATGGCTTTGCCAGTATATTCATTGACGCCGACGGTGTGGTTATAGGCGAGCCCCCACGCAAAGTAGTCAGTGGTGTAATCCAATGACACATCCGTTCCCCAAATTTTTGCACGCTTAGTATTGATGGATGTGGTGTAGTTATTATTCCAGTTAACACGGTCTGTATTGACGTAGGTGTTAATGTAATCTTTGGCTTTAGTATCGAAATAGCTGGCTTTGAAGCGCAGGTTATCGCGAGCCATGAGTAGGTCATCAAAACGTAAACCAAAACCATATTCCGCAGTACGTGTGGATTCAGGTTTTAAGTCTGGATTCGGTCGCCAATAGTTGGAAATAGGGCCACCTTTGAAGTGAAGGGAGTCGTTGTACATCTCCATCATCGTTGGGGCACGGAAGGCTTCAGAGTATGACGCAAACAGCATTGACCAATCAGTTGGCGTGATGCTCACCGCCGCTTTTGATGACCATTGATCTTCTTTGACATCTTTATTGCCCTTAGCGGTGGACTTGTAGTTGTCATAGCGGGTACCCAAAATGAAGGAAACAGGCAAATCTTTTAAGGTGATTTCATCCTGAATAAAGCCAGCAGCAAAGGTGATCTCCGCATCAGGGAACTGAGTGGTTCCAGCGTAAGGAGTCTGTTTTTGACGATATGCTTCAGTACCGTAGGTGAAGTTATGTGCAGCGAGTGGTAACTCATAGATATCGGAGCGATTATCCAGCTTGATACCATACGTTTTTTGGCTGCGGCCTTCGTAGTTTGATTCTTTCCCTTTGGAGGTGATATTCACATCAGAGTAATACGGAGTCGCTTTTAAATTGAGCCATGAATTATCGTCAGGGTTTAACTGATAGGTTGCTTGCAAGTCACGCTGACGCGTCGTGCGGTTAACCTGTTTATTATCGTTGCTGGTGGCGAGCTGTTGTGGGTCTTTTGGCTCATAGGCATCATTATTGTAATAACGAATTTGTCCAGACAGGGTTTGCGCATCATCCAGTTGCCATGTTCCTTTACCGAGCATATTGGCAATGGTTTCTTTGTTATCCATTTTCTCGCCGCCGCCAAGACGAACATCACCGCTTTCTTTCGTCACAAAGCTGAATAGACCGTCAAAATCATCGGTTTTACCAAAAGCGGAGCCGCCAAAGCCAAAACTGTGATCCCCAGTCGCGCCTTGAGTGAACACGCGGAAACCTTGATTTTGACCTTCACGCAGTAAATCTTTTGCATTCACGGTTTCCCAAGCAATCACGCCACCCATCGCGCCGCTGCCGTATAAAAGCGCTGACGGACCACGAATAATTTCTACTTGCTTGATAAGCGCAGGGTCAAGAAATGTGCCGTTAATGTGCCCAGTATCTGTACCTTGGCGAACGCCATCGACTAGCGTCAAAATTCCACGACGGTCAAACCCTCGCATACTGATATCTTGGCCGTTAGTGCGGCTAGTTCCTGTCAGTGCAATACCCGGCACTTTCCGCAAAATATCGTTAGCATTGTTGGCTGTTTTGGTTTCTGGTGAATCATTTTTAATGACAGTAACCATCATTGGCGTATTAAAGCTATCTCGCTCATTACCCGTGGCATAAACCGTCATCACATCATGGTGATTGTTAGTTAAATGGTTATTGTTCGTTGGTGATTTTTCAGTCTGCGCGGTTGCCATTAGAGGCAGCAAGGCACTCGCCAGCACAGATAAGCGTAATACTTGAGACATACAGGTGATACTCCCTAAAAATTGTTAACTCTTTGATGAGTGCGATGCACCGTTAAAGACAGACTTATCATCAGAGCGTTATGGCGTGTTTATAGGGTGTTGAGACAAAGACGCTTTCAACGGAATAGGGGAAAAGGGGTATTTGAACCCAACAAGCGATGATAGGGTTCGAAAGTTCGCCTTGAGGTTATCCAGATTTACAGCAGCAAAGCCCGTAATAAACACCATAAGAAACTGTGTCCTGATGTATAGAGTTAAGCTGGCTGCCTAGCATGACGACTTAGGTGGCTTGCGAGATAGATTGTGTTTTTAAAGCTAATTGTATTTTTGAAACAAACAATATTTTTAAAACAAACAGTATTTTTAAAGCAAACTGCGTTGTGAAGATTAAAATACTATTTGGTCAGAATTAATTTACCTGTGCGAGTTTGGCGCAATTGATAAATTTCACCCCGGTGCTCAATGGAAATTTTGCCGGATGCACCTAATAATTTTTGGCTTTCAATAAGCCCATTTTTAGCAGCAAAATCAGTCAATGAGGTCGATTTTGCGGTTTCTTCAATAATGTCAGAAAGTGGCTTGGTCATGTTATTCACCACATAGATTTTGTTGTCAATAAGAATGATATTGATAATTATTATCTTTAAAAGCATTGGCAATATCAAGTGATTTTCACAATTGATCAACAAACATAGCTCACCGGCAAAAGAGTCGCATCGCGAATGGGAGCTACATTTATGATGTAATAGGAATTTACTCGACGTTTTGGGGGGATTGAACCGATTTTGAAATGACTCAAAATTGTTAGTACATATTCGTTTTTAAAAGCTCTATGCACTCTTGAGCGCCACGTTTGAGTACTTGACCTTTTAAACAAACGACATGGACAGGAAGCACTAAGCCATTCGGGGTGTTTTTAAATTCTAAACGCTTGAGTAAACCTGCCTCTAAGTCAGTTTTGATTAATGAAGCAGGTAAATTTCCCCAACCCATCCCTTTTTTAACCAATTCTAACGCCATGGTAAAACTATCCGTACGCCAATAATGGCTAGAAACGATAGAGCGAAAATCACTGATAGGGTGGTGAGGGCTCGCGACAATAATTTGGCGTGTCTGAACGAGATCTTCAATATACAGCACATTATTCGATTTACTTGAGGAATAATCGGCGCTGATGATCGCCGTTAATGATTCATAACCAATACATTCGAATTGTTCCTGAGCATTGACATATAGCCCACCAAAGGCAATAGCCAGTTGAAGGCGATCGCTGTGCAGTAACGGTAAAATATCGTCTTGAGGCGCAGTAATCAGCTCTACATGCATCAATGGATAACGTTGGCTCAGCGTGTGCAATGCCTCAACTAACACATTGGGGTTAACCCCCTCGGCAACTCCGATCGTGAGTGTGCTTTCCACGCCTTGAGTGAGCTCCCGTGAGAAAACATTCAACTGACGCAAGCTATCCACGATATTACGGGCATATGGAGCAAGGGAAAGCGCTTGTTCTGTAGGTTTGGGTTCTCGTGTATGGCGCTCAAACAGCGAAAAACCAAGCTCTGCTTCAAGGTTGGCAATCGCCATACTGACTGCGGAAGGCACTTTATGCAGCGCTCTTGCCGCTGCGGAAAAGGAGCCTTTATCGAGTACGGTTAAAAAAATCATCAGGTTTTCGCTATTAAATGGCATCTCAGACCTTTCAGTTTTATTGATAGTAGCTGACTTTTATTATCATTAATGTTGATTTAATTTACCAGTCTTCGGCAAACAGAATATGAGATAAAAAATGCAAGGTATTAAACGTAAAGTCGTTTTTATTACGAGCTACGAAGTTATTGGTTGGATGATTTCATCATTGGCACTGGCTTTTCTTTCGGGGAATTCCGCGGGAACCACAGGACCTTTAGCGCTGGTGATCACCACAATTGCAGTGACATGGAATTTTATTTTCAATGTGGCATTTGAATATTGGGAATCAAAGCAGAAATCAAGAATTAGAACGTTTAGGCGTCGTTTCGTCCATGCGGTGCTATTCCAGCTAACGCTGGTGGTATTTTTGATCCCACTGATTGCATGGTGGCTATCAATATCGCTCTGGCAGGCACTTATTTTAGATTTTGCCCTGATTATCTTTATCCCGATTTATACTTTTTTCTTTAACTGGGCATTTGACAAAATTTTTGGGTTACCAAAATCTGTATTGGCGCAAGAAGAAACCACAGCGTAATGTGATGGAGATGGCAATGAGGCCATCCCCTAGGTGACTAAGCTTATTTTACGCTAAAAATCTGATGATATCCTTTAGGATTTAAACGCAGAAATAGCAGTAATGTCATAATAACCAAGACACAATGTAGCAACCAAACAGGGGTAAAGCTGTGGCTAAATTGCTGTAATGCTGCCGCAACCAAAGGTCCAAAAGCCGCGATGATAAAACCGCCTGCTTGCATTAAGGCAGTCAGGATCCCAGCGCTAGCAGGATGAGGAATATGATCTAAAGAGGTAATAATGGTTAAGGCGAAGCAACCACCCAAACCGCAGCCCAGCAGACCCACCCACAGCAACGGTATCGAGTTAGGAAACAGGATTAACCCAGCAAACCCGAATGCTTGGCTTACCAGCGTGACAGTGAGCCAAAAACGGCGGTCAATATTATGGGACGCTAATACCGGGATCATCAGTGCCGCCGCAGCTTGGAAAATGGTTAAAATCGCCACCAGAGAACCACTTTCTGTGGCACTGAATCCTTGTTGTTGGAAGAAAGGCGCTAGCCATGTTACGGCAGTTGCGTAACCCGCATTCACTAAACCAAATCCCGCCATTAATAACCACGCTCTGGGCTGTTTAAGATAGGTCAATACACTCAGCTGAGCTGGTGTATTTTTCGTTTCTGAAGAGCGAATATTGATTATGGCGGCAATCAGGGCGATCAGTGCTGGAAATGCAAGCCATGCGAGTCCACTCTGCCAATTTCCAGAAAGGTGGGTAATTAGCGGTGTTAATTGCGCTCCGAGCGCGCCACCAACCATCAACGTGGCTGAATATAACCCCGTCATGGCGGCCATTTTTTGTGGAAACGAAAATTTTATCAAACCGGGGAAAACAGCTTGAATATAAGCCGCTCCCATTCCACACAAAAATGCAGTCATTAACAGTGCGTTCGCATCAGAAACAAATAATCGGCAGAAAGAGCCTATCAGCAGCAGTAACATCGCGAGGCTGATACCCAACTTGTTGCCTAATTTTTGATTTAACGCGGGGACGACCAAAGCCCCAAAACCCATCAGTAACATGGGGATCAGCGTTAACAGCGAAACGCTCTGGTAGCTCATTCCTGTGGTTTGAATAATATTATCGATGACGGGCCCAGGCCCTGTCATAAAGGGGCGTAAATTGATGCCGACAAGGGCAATCGTCAGAATCAAGCCGAAAGAGGCAGAAAGTGGTTTTTTCATGTTCACGCGTGATGCCGTTGCCACCAAGTTTGATACAGCATGGATTGCGTCTCATCCTTCAGTTTTAATTGGATAAATTGCAAACCATTTTGTCGGTCAGGAGAGACTCTTAATGCCTCAGCTATCGCTTCAGTCGATAATCCAAAAGGTTCTGCATCTTGGTTCGAATAGGCATAAACGACACGTTTAATGCCAGACATACGGATAGCAGCAAGGCACATCGGGCAAGGTTGACCGCTAGCATAGACGGTGCAGTCATCGAGTCTGACGCTATTTAGCACTTCTCCCGCTTGGCGTAATGCAAGTAATTCAGCGTGTGCAGTAGGGTCGTGCCGTTCCAGCATTTGATTTACGCCAGTGGCGATAATTTGCCCATCTTTGACTACCACTGCACCAAACGGGCGTCCACCTGCGGCGACATTGTCAGCGGCGAGGGTGATTGCATGTTGTAAAAATTGTTTATCGAGCATGGCTTGTGCTCCTGATTTATCGAGTATTCTAATAAGATTACTGATGAGTTGACATGGTGTCATTTCAGTAATGTCCATCAAATGCGTTGTTCCCTTCAATCTAATCAAAAATTATGATATTTAAAAATTAAATAATTAAATCCCAGGTATTAATAAAATGAATTCACTGCTTAATTTTGTGTTATTGAAAACATTCGTTACCATCGCGGAAACGGGAAATTTTACGGTGGCTTCACAACAATTAAATTCAACGCAATCGACGTTGAGCCAGCAAGTTCAGCGATTAGAAAGTCTTGTTGGGCAACCGCTGTTCGTCAGGGGGCACCGGATGTTAACCCTGACAGAAACGGGAGAAGTCTTGCTGGGATACGCAAAAAATATTCTGGCACTTAATGATACGTTTTTTATGAAAATAACAGGAAATGCGATTATTCAAACTCTGCGATTAGGGTTTCCTGAAGATTTGGCGTCGGGATTAGTGACACCGACATTAGCCGCATTTATGCAAGCGCATCCTAATGTCCGATTAGAAGTGACTAGCGGATTGAGTCGTCAACTACAGCAACGCTATCAGCATGGTGAGTTGGATTTGATCATTGTGAAACAACGAAAAGGGGAATTTCATAGTGATTATCATTGGTCAGAGCCTCTTTGCTGGCTAGCGAGTCGCCAGCAACATGTTCTCCTCACTGATTCTATTCCACTGATTGTTTTTCCAGAAAATGGGCTATACCGGAATGATATGTTTAGATTGTTAGATAATGAGCAACGCCCTTGGCACATCACTTACACTTGCACCAGTCTGGCGGGTATCCAAAGTGCGATTACCGACGGATTAGGGGTTAGCCTGTTACCCGTACGCGCTAAATTACCCCAGCATCGAATCTTGATAGCAGAAGAGGGTTTTCCTCCTGCCCAAGAGATGGAACTGGCGATGCATTTTCACAAAGAATCATCGGAGATGGTTTCAGTATTGGCGGAGCAGTTGGCTCATCAATTAGAACCGTGTTAATTGGCGATGGGCTTGAGTAAGTCACTGTAAAGCTCTGTTAATACCCCATTTGCCATAAATTCTTTTCTGATCCATTGGGTGACTAACCCTGTTGCAGAGTGCTGAGTGGCTAATAGCATGTGAGAATCCTGCCTTGGGTTTTGTATTTGCTTAGTGACTAAGACACCGTTTTTTACATGTTCTTTGACCATATAGTCTGGCAAAAATCCGATCCCTTCACCTAAGATTTGGCACTGGCATTTAGTGTTGAAATCGGGCACTTGAATTGCCTCTTGCCCGTGCAGTAGCCACCCAACGCGTTTATTGATGGTATGCGCGGTATCTTCCACCATAATATTTGGATAGAGGCGTAGCTGGCTTTCGGCAATTGGCTCAGGCATTAAGGCTAAAGGGTGGCTAGACGCTATCGCAAACTGCCAGTGTATGGCTCCAATTTCTGTGTAATCAATCCCGCCGCCATCCATGAGTGTACCCGGAGCCCCAATCGCAATATCCGAATGGTTATTGATAATGGCATCCCAAACACCGTTATACACTTCCGTGGTAACAGTTATCTGGCAGGTACCAAATTGCTTTTTCAAGATTTGCAGTAATTTCGCCGTATGGTAAGGGGTGTAGATCAACTGATTGATACAGATGCGAACACGGGCTTCAATCCCTTGTTCAATGGAATCGATACTTTTTTTGATGAGATGAAAATTATTCAGAAGGTCGGTGGCTTTGCGATAAAAATAGTATCCCGCTTCGGTCAGCTCAATATTACGGGTATCGCGGATAAACAGGGCGACATCTAAATAGGTTTCGATACGTTTTATGGTGTAGCTTACTGCTGAGGTAGTAATCCCAAGTTCTTCAGCCGCTTTACTGAAACTGGCAAATTTAGCGGCGGTGGTATAGGTCAATAAATTTTCTTCGGTAAAAATAGAGTTCATGTGTCGTGTCCCAAAGTGTGTAAAAATTAGCCTAAATAACATTTTCTGTGAATACAATTCAATAGCTTAAAAAACAGGCTTTTTATCGATTATTATTGATAGCCCTCTGCGGGGATATTTATCTATTCTGTACAATAAATAGTATTTAATTTATGTCACCACAAAAAGCAACTAATGAAACGTATGTTTACATTCAAACTAATTAATATTATTGAATTAAATGGAAAAATAACCATTAGGGGATATCGAGTTTATAAACAAAAAAATCACAATGTTAACAATTTAAAAACCTTTGATTTGATGGCTGTCACAAAATTGAAGAAAGAATAAATTGGCCAACAGATTAACAAAATAATTTGGTCAAGTTGCATAGAAAACAGACAAAAAAACATCAATAAAGGTCAGTGAAGGATGCTTTCACGCACAAAAATGCTCGATTGTTGAATTTAAATCAATAATAAGGTGGCGGATTGATGAATTAAATTTAAATGGATTCTATTTATTAATGGCAATTGATATGCTCTAACCATGCTAAATAATCTTTAATTCATATTTAATTTGGCTATCTGGAAATTTAAATAGCTAAATTTGGAGAGCGTTATGACAGAAAGCACACTCGTTCAAGATTTTCTTAAAGCAGCAGAGCAAGGCCAATTAGCTATTTTAAAAAATTGCCTTGAAAAAGGTGTTGATATTAATAGCACCAATCGCCAAGGTCGAACTGCTATTGTGAATGCCAGTTTAAATCAGCACTATGAGTGCGTTGATTTTCTTATTCATGCGGGTGCTGATATTAATAAACAAGATCAAACCTGTTTTAACCCATTTTTATTAAGTTGCCTAAATAATGATTTAACATTATTACGCTTGGTATTACCTGCTAACCCGAATTTAGATTTATTAACCCGTTTTGGTGGTGTTGGGATCACGCCAGCGAGTGAAAAAGGGCATGTGGAAATTGTGCGTGAATTACTTGAAAACACGGACATTAATGTTAACCACACCAACTTTGTCGGCTGGACGCCATTGCTAGAAGCGATTGTGTTGAATGATGGTGGTGTAAAACAGCAGCAAATCGTAAAAATGCTGTTAGAGCACGGTGCTAATCCACATATGACGGACAAATATGGCAAAAAACCGTTAGAGCTGGCACAGGAAAAAGGCTATCACGAAATCGCTGAATTACTGATTGCAGCGGGTGCGTAACCACCCATAAGGGGGATTGTGGACAGACACCAATCTCAGCGGCAAAACATTTATGGGTTAACGGCTGATGTGCATTTCTTGGATCTTTTGCATCAGCCATTATTAACAGGGAATGTCGAGCAAGTATTCAATAAAGCCATTAATTTTTCTATTAATAACCAACTTTATACCTTGCTTAGTTCGCAAACGGATAATGGACCCAATAGTTGCCGAATAATTAATAAGGATTTTTTACCGTTAAATATCATGGCGGGGGATTCTGTTTGTATTTTAAATAATGAAATTCATATTGGTGAGAAATATGCTGTTTCATTTTTATTATGTAAGAAATGGATCCCACCAACGGTTTATTTTATTAATGATAAATTAACCGAAGAAAAATACCGTTATTTTCTTCAGTCTAAAATTAACGAAATTGATTCTATTTTAAATGATAAAACACACTCTCTTTTTAACTACCAAGGGGAGAATTATTTTTATCTTGAATCATCAAAGAAATTAAATGAATTACGCTCTAGTTTAATTAAATTATTTTTCAATAAACGGCACCAAGCATTGATTAATATTGTAAGCCAGTTTGTTGGGTTAGGAATTGGGTTAACACCTTCGGGAGATGATTATTTAGTGGGACTGATGGCTTTTTTGTTGTTGAAACATCACCCTGCGAATTCCTTCTATCAGAGTTTTTATCAAGGAATTTCGCAAAGCAAGGCGAATACAACACCTATCAGTGCCATCACGTTAGAAAAAGCATTAAACCAAGAGTATCGCGAAAATATGCATCAACTGATCCAGTGTTTAGTTGATGGGCGAGAAACAAATATTTATCCACAAATTTTAGAGATTTTAAATATCGGGTCTAGTTCAGGTTGCGACATGCTATTTGGCATTCGCGATGCGCTGTTTCTGACTCATTATTTCGGAGAAACACATGTCGACTAAAGTGGTCATAAAAAAGAATACCTATTTTGATTCCGTGTCATTGATGTCTATTTCCACCAAAGCCAACCAACTTGAAAATGTTGAGCAAGCATTTGTGGCAATGGCAACAGAAATGAATAAAGGCGTATTAAGAAACTTAGGTTTATTAACACCGGAATTAGAAGAAGCAAAAAACGGCGATTTAATGATAGTGATTAAAGGGCCTAGTGATGAAGCCAATGATGCGACATTGATTGCTATCGAAGAACTGTTTAATAAGAAAAACCAAGGTGGCGGGCAGCATGAAGCCAAATATGCCACGACTAATTCTGCAAAAACGCACATTCCTGATGCCAACTTAGCGGTTATTTCTGTTAATGGGCAATTTGCGGCTCGTGAAGCGCGTATTGCACTCGAAAATGATCTCAACGTGATGCTGTTCTCTGATAACGTCTCGATTGACGATGAGCTGGCGCTGAAACAGTTGGCGAGTCAAAAAGGGTTGTTAATGATGGGGCCAGACTGCGGAACGGCGATCATTAATGGGACAGCCCTGTGTTTTGGTAACAATGTTCGTCGCGGTAGCATCGGAATTATTGGGGCATCCGGTACAGGGAGCCAAGAACTGAGTGTTCGCATCCATGAATTTGGTGCGGGGGTTTCTCAGCTAATTGGTACGGGTGGTCGTGACCTGAGTGAAAAAATTGGTGGCATCATGATGATTGATGCACTCAAAATGCTGGATGCGGATGATGAAACCCAAGTCATTGCGCTCATTTCTAAGCCACCAGCGCCAGCGGTTGCCAAAAAAGTGTTAGAACAAGCTGAAAAATGCCATAAGCCAGTGGTGGTTTGTTTCTTAGGAAGCCAACCGTTGCCGGATGATAAACCAGGCTTAACCTTTGCCCAAAGCACCAAAGAAGCTGCTCTGAAAGCCGTTTTGCTGACTGGCATTCGCAAAGAGGATTTAGACCTTCATCCTCTCAATCTGCCATTGATTGATGAAGTGAGAGCTTTACTCAAACCGGAACAAAAATACATTCGTGGTCTTTTCTGTGGCGGTACATTGTGTGATGAAGCAATGTTTGCAGCGCTGGAAAAATACGATGACGTCTACAGCAATATTCAGCCTAACCCTGACTTCCGTCTGAAAGATATCAATAAAAGTGTCGCCCATACCTTCCTCGACTTTGGTGATGATGATTTTACCAACGGTAAGCCACACCCAATGATCGACCCAACAAACCGTATCGAACGTTTACTGCAAGAAGCTCGTGACCCAGAAGTTGGCGTGATCATGATGGATTTCGTGCTTGGCTTTGGCTCTCATGAAGATCCGGTTGGTGTGATGATTGACGCTATCAAAACAGCAAAAGAGATAGCGAAACAAGAAGGGCGTGAACTGGTGATCCTCGGCTATGTGCTGGGTACTGACCAAGATACGCCATCGATGGATGCTCAGGTCAAGATGCTCACTGACGCAGGTGTTATTTGGGCGAGTAGCAGTACCAATACAGGTTTATTAGGACGTGAGTTTGTCTGGAAAGGGGAGAAAGCGTAATGACTTCATTATTTAAACAACCATTGAACGTTATCAATATCGGCATTGAGATGTTCAGTGATGATCTGAAAAAACAGCACGTTCCGGTGACTCAACTGAATTGGACGCCGCCGGGACAAGGTAACGTTGCCGTGATCCGCGCGCTTGACCAAATTGAAGGCAACGCAGCGTTACAAGAAAAAATCGCAGTGGCGAACGCACAAGCGCTTGAGCGCATTATTCAGTCCCAGCCAGTGCTCGTGGGTTATGACCAAGCCATTAATGTGGTACCGGGCATGACGAAAAACACCATTCTACATGCAGGCCCGCCAGTGGCATGGAAGGATATGTGTGGCGCGATGAAAGGCGCGGTGACTGGTGCTTTAGTTTTTGAAGGATTGGCAAAAGACTTAGCGGATGCGGAACGCGTTGCGGCTTCTGGTGAAATTATCTTTTCCCCATGCCATGAACATGATTGCGTAGGTTCAATGGCTGGCGTGACATCTGCATCGATGTTTATGCATATTGTCGAAAACAAAACTTACGGCAACCGCGCATTCACTAACTTGAGTGAGCAGATGGCAAAAATTTTGCGCATGGGTGCCAATGACCAAAGCGTTATTGACCGTTTGAATTGGATGCGTGATGTGCTGGGGCCAATGCTGCGTGACGCCATGAAAATCGTGGGTGAAATTGACCTGCGTTTAATGTTGGCACAAGCATTACATATGGGGGATGAATGCCATAACCGTAACAATGCGGGAACAACACTGCTGATCCAAGCGTTGACCACGGGAATTATTCAAACCAATTTTACGGTTGCACAGCAAAAAGAGGTGTTTGATTTCGTTGCAAGTAGCGACTATTTCTCCGGTCCTACATGGATGGCAATGTGTAAAGCCTCAATGGATGCAGCACACGGCATTGAATACAGTACTGTTGTTACGACCATGGCGCGTAATGGTTATGAGTTTGGTTTACGTATTAGCGGATTACCGGGGCAATGGTTTACAGGTCCTTCTCAGCAAGTGATTGGTCCAATGTTCGCGGGTTATAAACCGGAAGATTCAGGTTTAGATATTGGTGACTCGGCTATCACAGAAACTTACGGGATTGGTGGATTTGCGATGGCGACAGCACCGGCTATCGTGGCGCTTGTAGGGGGAACCGTTGAGGAAGCGGTGGATTTCTCTCGCCAAATGCGTGAAATCACCCTTGGTGAAAACCCGAACGTCACCATTCCATTGCTAGGTTTTATGGGAATTCCGACAGCGATTGATATCACGAAAGTCGCAGCAAGTGGCATTCTTCCGGTGATTAACACGGCGATTGCGCATAAAGATGCGGGTATTGGAATGATTGGGGCAGGGATTGTGCATCCTCCGTTTGATTGCTTCGAAAAAGCGATGCTTTCTTACGCGAAACACTATGCATAGTGGTGATTGAGCCCAAAGCTCACTAAGCAAAAAATAATGCCCGGCTCCGGTCGGGCGATAAAAATAAAGCAACGCATTCCCTAAATTATTCAGTGGCATAAGAGATAGACCGTCAACAACGTGCTGCTCAAGGTCTGAAGGGAATGGGAGTAAAAATATGAGTCTATTAAATATTAAATGGAAACGTGGTGATTTGGCGGCCTATTTTGGTTTGATGACCAATAACCTCACGAACCTACTCACCATGATGGGCTTACTGATTTTTGTTGTCGGCATCCCAGCGGAAATTGTTTATGGTCGTATCGCTCCAGCGTTTGGTTTTGCTGTATTACTTGCCAGTATAAGTTACGCTTACTTTGGTCAGCAGATGATCAAGCAAACGGGACGCAATGACGTCACGGCACTACCATCAGGGCCAAGCGCACCTTCTATCTTCACCGTGACCTTCTTAGTGATCATGCCGGTCTACCAAACCACCAAAGATCCTGAATTTGCTCTGCAAATTGCGTTGGTTTGGTGTTTTGTGGAATCGATGATTTTAGTGGGTGGATCTTTCCTTGGTGAAACCATCCGTAAAATGATCCCACGTACCGTATTATTATCGTGCTTATCGGGTCTCGGATTATTGTTACTGGCAATGAACCCGATGCTGCAAGCATTTGAAGCACCAACGGTTTCGTTTATTGTCCTGCTGTTAATTTTCATCAACTGGTTTGGTAAAAAGCCTATCTTTGCACGTATTCCTACAGGGTTGCTGCTGCTTATCGCAGGTTCAGCCTTAGCCTGGATTTCTGGCTTACAAAGCCCAGAAGCGATTACGGCATCCATGGCATCATTTGGTTTTAACCCGCCAAGTATCCATGTGGATAGCTTCTTCCAAGGTTTACCGCACGCACTGCCGTACTTGGCCTCAGCGGTACCTTTAGGTTTAGCGAACTACATCTTTGACCTTGAAAATATTGAAAGTGCTCACGCAGCGGGTGATGAATACAACACACGTAAAGTGATGCTAGCAAACGGTTTATCTTCAACCGTGGGTGTCGTGCTGGGTAACCCATTCCCGGTGACTGTGTATGTGGGCCATGCGGGTTGGAAAGCGATGGGCGCGAGTGTGGGCTATACATTAGCATCCGGTATCACTATGTTTATCGTCCCGTTATTTGGTATCGGAGCATTTATGCTTGCGGTTATCCCAATGACGGCCATTGTCCCTATCTTAGTGTTTATCGGTGTCGTGACAGCCAACCAAGTGGTGCGAGAAACACCGAAAGTCGAAGTGCCTGTGATTTTCATCTGTCTATTCCCATGGATTGCGAACTGGGCATTGACGATGGTTAATAGTGTCATGGGAGCGGCTGGGACGTCTGCAAGCGCTATTGGTACAGAAGTTCTGTTACATAAAGGCGTTTATTATCAAGGTCTGGTTCACTTAGGTAACGGCGCACCGTTGGCAAGTATGTTATGGGGCTGTATCGCTATCTTCGCTATTTTAAACAAGCCGTTACGTGGCGCGATTGCAGCGGCAGTGGGGGCGGTATTGGTCTTCTTTGGCATCATCCATTCTCCGGCTGTGGGTATTGCAACAGGCCCGGCATTGATGTTTGTCTACGCATACCTCATGATGGCGGCTTTGTTTGTTATCAAACACTTTTTAGATGGTCGCCAATCAGTGGAGCAGCAACAAGCTGAAAAAGCTGAGAAGCTCAGTAAATCAGCGTAATAAGCCAATCTTTATAGCAGGTGTACGTGGTACACCTGCTATCTACCAAATTTTCGGTATCAGGATCCTTAATCATGAAAGAACTCGTGGTTGTTGCCATCGGGGGCAACAGTATTATTAAAGATAACAGCAGCCAATCCATTGAAGCTCAAGAAAAAGCGGTTCAAGAAGTGGCTCAGCACATCAGCGATATGCTCAAAGGTAATTACAATATTGTGCTGACTCACGGTAATGGGCCGCAGGTTGGGTTGGATTTGCGTCGTGCTGAAATTGCTCATGTGACTGAAGGCTTACCGCTAACACCTCTAGCTAACTGTGTGGCGGATACGCAAGGGGGGATTGGCTATTTAGTTCAGCAAGCACTCACTAACGTATTAGCTAAACAGCAACATCGCCAAGCAGTAACGGTAGTCACCCAAGTGGAAGTCGATAAAAATGACCCGAACTTTGCTGCACCGACTAAGCCGATTGGCGCGTTTTTCAGTAAAGAACAAGCGGATGTATTGCAGCAGGAAAACCCTGATTGGCACTTTGTTGAGGATTCAGGGCGTGGATATCGCCGTGTAGTGGCATCCCCTGAACCTAAACGTGTCATTGAGTCAGCGGCAATTCGCACATTAACCGAACATGACTATGTGGTTGTTGCGGCAGGCGGCGGTGGGATCCCTGTTGTGAATAATGGGCAGGGCGGCTATCAAAGTGTGGATGCCGTTATTGATAAAGATTTATCGACTACGCTACTGGCGAAAGAGCTCAATGCGGACATATTAATCATCACCACGGGCGTGGAAAAAGTGTGTATTCACTTTGGCAAACCGGAACAAAAAGCCCTTGGTGAAACCTCAACGACGGACATGCAGCGCTATATGGCAGAGGGGCATTTCCCTGCGGGGAGCATGCTGCCGAAAATCGAAGCCAGTTTATCGTTTATCGCTAATGGCGGTAAGCGCGTGATTATCACCACGCCTGAAGCTCTACCAGCGGCGTTACGTGGTGAGACGGGAACCCATATTATTCAAGGCTAAGCCTCACTCGTTCGGCCTCATACGATGGGGTCGAACTCTCGATGATAAGGAATTGCTATGAATGTAGAACAGTTATCTGGACGTAGAGAGTTTCTGACGACAAGTGTAAAAGTGGTGGCGGCTTGTACATTATTAGGTTCAGTCTCTGCAGGCGCGGCGGCGCAAAGCGTACCGCAGTCCGGTGTTTCTCGCATCACAGATAAACATTATTATCTTGATGATGCGTTACTCGAAACAGGCTTTAATTTCCGTGATAGTACGGTGATTGGGACACAAACTGAGCTAAAAACCATCGAAATTAATGATGGTAAAATCGTGGCGGTGTTACCCAATAAACAGCATCCAAATACCGTTCTGAATGCATACAGTGCGCAAGGTAAATTGATGCTTCCTGCATTTCGAGATATGCATATTCATCTGGATAAAACCTTTTACGGAGGACCATGGCAAGCGCCACAGTCTCGTGAAGGTAAAACCATCATGGATATGATTACCTTAGAGCAGAAAATGTTGCCTGAGTTGCAACCCTTTACTCAAGAAAGGGCGCATGCGCTAATTGATTTAATTCAATCTCACGGTTCGACCATCGCACGCAGCCATTGCAATATTGAGCCTGTTTCTGGGTTAAAAAACCTTGAAGCACTGCAAACGGTGTTGGATAAACGTCAGCAAGATCTCACGTGCGAAATTGTGGCTTTCCCTCAACATGGTTTACTGCTTTCAAAATCAGTCCCTTTGATGCGAGAAGCGATGCAGGCGGGTGCGCACTATGTGGGTGGGCTAGATCCAACCAATGTGGATGGCGCGATGGAAAAATCTCTTGATGCGATGTTCCAAATTGCACTGGATTATAATAAAGGGGTTGATATCCATCTGCATGAGACAAGCCCGGCAGGACTTGCCGCTATCAACTATATGATAAAAACCGTGGATGAAAACCGCAGCTTGCGTGGCAAGGTGACGATTAGTCATGCATTTGCATTAGCCATGTTAAACCCTGAAGACGCCGATGCAATGGCAAAACGCTTGGCTGAGCAGCAGATCACGATAGCGTCGACCGTGCCTATCGGTACATTACATATGCCATTAAAAACGCTGAATAAAAATGGTGTGTTTGTGATGACAGGCACTGACAGTGTGATTGATCACTGGTCGCCATTTGGTCTCGGGGATATGTTAGAAAAAGCCAATTTATATGCGCAGTTGTACACGCGCCCTGATGAGCTGGCATTATCTCGCTCCCTTGCTATCGCCACGGGCAACGTATTGCCATTGGATGAAAAGGGCAAGCAAGTGTGGCCAGCGAAAGGCGATGATGCCAGTTTTGTGCTGGTGGATGCCTCTTGCTCAGCAGAGGCGGTTGCGCGTATCTCTCCAAGGCAAGCTGCGTTCCATAAAGGGTATTTGGCCAGTGGCGCAGTTCAAAAGTCATTGGGCTGAGGGCCGTTGTTTATAGAGGCATAGTCCGTAGAGACATATTTTATAGAAACGTGCTTATAGATATAGTTTATAAAGCCCACATTGGTGGGCTTTTGTATTTTTATTGCGTAGCGAGTTTAAATGCGATGAACTTAATCGTTTTTATAAATCGCGACTTGAGGTTTGCCATCATTACCGATTGTTCCGCGGTACATCCCTTCTGAATTAAACTCCATCGCGTAGTTACCGGATTTATCCAACACAATCACACCACCACTTCCATTCAGCTCTTTGACTTCATCCAACGCATTACGGGCGGCTTGGTCGATAGGCGTTTTGTTGTATTTAACTTGGGCGGCGATATTGTGGGCGGTGGCGGTACGGATAAACATCTCGCCAGAGCCAGTGGCTGAAACGGCGACGGTATTGTTGTCTGCGTAGTTACCCGCACCAATGATTGGCGAGTCACCGACACGACCAAAGCGTTTATTGGTCATGCCGCCTGTGGATGTCCCTGCGGCGATATTACCGTTTTTATCGAGAGCGACCGCGCCAACGGTGCCATATTTGTAGTCATACATCATTGGGTCAATAAAGAGAGCGGCAGTTTTACCATCATGGTCGAGTACCACTTTCTCTTTTTCTTTGGCTTTTTGAAGTTGCTGCCAACGGAAATCAGTTCGGAAATACGATGGGTCAACGATTTCAATACCTTGTTCCGCGGCGAATTGCTCGGCACCTTTAGAAACCATCATGACATGAGGGCTTTTGGTCATGACGGCATAAGCGGCATTAATCGGGTTTTTAATGTTGGTGACGCCAGCAACAGCACCCGCTTTACGGTTGCTGCCATCCATGATCGACGCATCCATTTCATTTTTGCCTTCATGGGTAAATACAGCGCCTTTTCCTGCGTTAAATAGCGGAGAATCTTCCATCACGTTAATAGAGGCTTGTACTGCATCAAGGCTACTACCGCCTTTGTTGAGTACCGCGTAGCCTGCTTCTAAGGCTTCGGTCAGTTTTGCTTGATACTCTTTTTCTTGTGCTGGAGTAATGGTGTCTTTGGTAATAGTACCGGCTCCCCCGTGGATCACTAATCGGATTGGTGGCTCGCTTGCGGCGTAAGCGTGCAGAGAAAATGAAGCTGCCAATAAACATCCTAGTAGAGATAATTTCATGATTATTTCCTTCCAGTTATTTTGTTATTAGTCACTTTTTAAGCAAAAAAAAGTATAGGAGGGAAAATACCTAGCCAGCAACATTGATAGAGGGTTTCTGTGATAATGGTTGAAAGAATTTCAAGGATTTTCAGTAAATACGAATAAGGGGTGTGAATGGCGATAAAAGGTTTAAAAATGATGAGATTTGGCGATTGATGAGATCGCCAAATCTGGGTTAATTTATTTTGCACCAAGTTCTTTTCGGATGATTTCAGCGCCTGCGCTTAACGCGTTGAGTTTACCTCTAGCAACATCGCGAGATAATGGTGCCATCCCACAGTTAGTTGATGGGTAAAGTTTGTCTGCATCAACAAATTGTAGGGCTTTTCGCAATGTGTTGGCGACTTCTTCCGGGGTTTCGACAGTGTTGGTTGCCACGTCAATTGCGCCGACCATCACTTTTTTACCACGGATAAGTTCAATCAAGTCCATCGGGACGTTGGAGTTGTGGCATTCCAGTGAAACGATATCGATATTCGAGCTTTGCAGTTTCGGGAAAGCTTCTTCATATTGTCGCCACTCAGAACCCAACGTTTTCTTCCAATCGGTGTTGGCTTTGATGCCATAGCCATAACAAATATGTACCGCTGTTTCGCATTTCAGCCCTTCAATGGCTCTTTCAAGGGCAGCGATCCCCCAGTCATTCACCTCATCAAAAAAGACGTTAAATGCGGGTTCATCAAATTGAATGATATCGACGCCTGCGGCTTCTAACTCTCTCGCTTCTTGGTTAAGAATTTTAGCAAACTCCCACGCTAATTTTTCGCGGCTTTTATAGTGGCTATCATAGAGAGTGTCGATCATGGTCATTGGGCCTGGTAATGCCCATTTAATCGGTTTGTCCGTGAGTTGACGCAGATACTTGGCATCATCCACAAACACCGGTTTTTGGCGAGCAACAGCACCAACAACGGTCGGTACGCTGGCATCGTAACGGTCACGAATTTTTACCACTTGGCGTTTTTCAAAATCCACGCCGCTCAAGTGTTCAATAAAAGTGGTCACAAAGTGCTGGCGAGTTTGTTCGCCATCGCTCACGATGTCGATACCTGCACGTAATTGGTCGTCCAGTGATAAACGTAGGGCATCTTGTTTGCCGGCGATAAGTTCTTCGTTGTGCAATTTCCATGGCGACCAGAGTTTCTCAGGTTCTGCTAACCAAGATGGCTTCGGCAAGCTGCCGGCTGTGGAAGTGGGTAATAATATTTTCATTGCAGGTGACCTTTTATTTTATTTTTTCTAAATGCGCGAGTTTATTAAAGCGAATAGCTTGCTGACCATTTTTCAAGGATCGTTTGGTAAGGCTTAATGAAGTGCTCTTCAGTAAATTTACCTTGTTCAATGGCAAGTTGGCTGCGCTCTTCACGGTCATAAACAATTTTGGTTAATGAGTAATCCTGCTGATTTAAGCTCGGTTGATAGCATTCACCCGCCACCGTGTTGGCATTATAAATTTCAGGACGATAAATTTTTTGGAATGTTTCCATAGTGCTAATAGTGCTGATTAACTCAAGGTTGCTGTAGTCGCTCAGCAAGTCTCCCGTAAAATAAAAGGCCAAAGGGGCAACGCTATTTTTCGGCATAAAGTAACGGACCTGTAAGCCCATTTTGGCGAAGTATTGCTCCGTTAAAGATGCGTTACTTGGTTGATATTCAATGCCTAATATAGGATGTTGATTTCCTGTGCGATGGTAGGTATCTCTATTTGAGACACTTAAACAGATCACTGGTGATTTATTAAAGTTCGCTTTGTACTCTTCGGAGTTAATAAACGATTTAAAAATATTGCCATGCAGGCAGCCAAATTTAGTCGGAATACTAAACTCTGTTTGGTCTTTGTTATGTTCTAAGAGTAAAACGCTAAAATCATAATCCCGTACGTAGGATGAAAAATTATTCCCCACAATCCCTTCGATACGCTGCTGTGTTTTTTTATCGATGATGTTGGTTTTTAAGATTTCAATGACAGGGAAGGCGCTGTCTTTTTCTTCGATATTCATCTCGACAGAGATAATTTCCAACTCAACAGCATAGCGATCGCTTTTAGGGTTATCCCAATACGCCAATGAATTAAAGCGGTTGTTGATCATCGACAATGCGTTACGCAGGTTTTCTTGGCGGTTTTTGCCTCTGGCTAAATTCGCAAAGTTGGTGGTAATCCGCGTATTTTCCGATGGGTTGTAGTTTTCATCAAAAAGGCTGCGCGTAATATTAAAGGTAAATTCTGTATTCATGATTTTGCATCCTAGCTCTAATAGGAAAACGGCGTTTATTTCTTGATTACAGAGATGTTGCACGTTTTCTCATTCATCAATTTTATGTAGCCAGTAAGTTAATATGTTTAATTTATGCCAGAGTGGATAGGTGAGTTAAAGCGACTTAATTTCACTTCGAACATGAAGAAAGTTCATGATCAGCATTCAAGGTAAAGGAAATTCAAGTTTATTTATTGTTGATGGGATTATGTGCAGATTATTTCAGTGCATCTTAAGTCGATATTCGTCGTGTATTTCCCATATAAAACTCATGGTTAAAAAAGAGTGGTCAATCGCTCCAAAAAATATTAATGTTATATTATAACATAACAAAGGAGCTGGCGATGAAGCCAAATATTCATCCAGATTACCGAGTGGTGATCTTTCACGATACCGCGGCAGATGCTTATTTTAAGGTTGGGTCAACCATAAAAACAGAAAGAACCATTGAGTTTGAAGGGCAAAGTTATCCGTATGTTCCTCTCGATGTGTCCTCGCATTCTCACCCGTTTTATACCGGGAAACAGAAAACCCATTCACAGGAAGGGAATGTTGCTCGCTTTAATAAGCGTTTTGGGAATTTTGTTCAAACCAGAGAGGAAAAATGATGACAAAAAATATTCTTTCACTGCTTGTGTTAGCCAGTTTATTCAGCCACACAGCGATGGCGCATGGGCATCACCATGATAAGCCGCAGACAGAAGCGCAACGCAATGCTGCAAAAGGTATTTTTGAGGATAGTGATGTTAAAGATCGTAAATTGAGTGATTGGGACGGTGTTTGGCAATCTGTGGAGCCTTATCTTGCTAATGGAACGTTAGACCCTGTAATGCAAGATAAGGCTGAAAAGAATAAGGGTAAAACTGCGCAAGAGTATCGAGATTATTATGCCAAAGGGTATAAAACCGATGTGGATATGATTGGCATTGAGAATAATATTATTGAATTCCACCGAGGGGATAAAGTCTCTCAGTGCCAATATGATTATGCGGGTTACCGAGTTTTAAATTATTCTTCAGGCAAGAAGGGCGTCCGTTATTTATTTGAGTGTAAGGCTAAAAATAGCCAAGCCCCTAGGTTTATCCAGTTTAGTGATCATATTATTGCTCCAGAGAAAGCTGGGCATTTCCATCTTTATATGGGGAATGAATCTCAGGAGGCTTTATTGACTCAATTAGAGAATTGGCCAACGTATTATCCATATTCTATGAGCGGTAAGGATATTGTGCATGAAATGATGGAGCATTGATGGGTTGCTGGAGGAAGCCTAAAGTGATTGGGGTAGTTAGGTTATATTAGGCTGTGTGGGATATAAAAAAAGCCCATCGATTGAAGTGACCCCATAAAGTTGGACACTTTGAGTTAAGCGGCTTGTAAGGCCTGATTTCGATATTCAACCGGAGTCAGGCCTTTTAATTTGGCTTTGATCCGTTTGGTATTGTAATACTCTATATATTCGTCAATTTTTTCAATTAATTCATCGGCATTTTGAAAATCATGCCCATGATACATTTCTGATTTTAATAAGCCGAAAAAGTTTTCAGCGACTGTGTTATCTAAGCAGTTTCCTTTTCTAGACATACTCTGCTTAATTCCATTATCAACTAGCTGTTTCTGATAGCTAGGGTTTCGGTATTGCCAACCCTGATCGCTGTGTAATAACGGATTTTGTGTTTTGGTTAATCGAGATAAACCTCTTTTTAGCATCTCCGTGACCAACGTTAAGCGTGTATTTTTAGCGACCTTATACGCGACAACCTCTTGATTATATAAATCAATTATGGGAGACAGATAAACTTTTTGTTCATTGACTTTAAATTCTGTCACATCCGTGACCCACTTTTCATTCGGCTTGGTTGCCGTAAAATCTCTATTAAGATAATTCGGCGCTGTTTTACCTACATCACCACGGTATGAACGATATTTTTTTGGCCTAACTGTCGACTTTAAATTAAGTTGTCCCAATAACCGCTGAACGGTTTTATGATTGAGTGTAATGCCTTCATTTTTTAGCGCTAAATGAATACGCCTGTAGCCATAACGCCCTTTATGCTCATAATAAATAGACTTAATACGTGTCAGTTCGTTCTCATAATTTGCAGGTTTCTTAAGTGCGCTAACATGATAATAAAACACACTTTTTGCAAGGCTTACTGCATAAAGTAAGTGTTTCAAGGGGTACTTATTTTTAAGAGCTAAAACAACTAACGTTTTTTCTTTGCTTGGCGTCGTTTTATCTGTTCCAGCTCTTCCAACTTTTTTAGAACGGCATTTTCTGCACGTAAATAAGCAACCTCTTCTTTGAGTTCTTCAAGTGTTTTTTCATCATCAGAGCGTACTGGTGTTATACGAGGGTGTTTCATTGTCGGTCGTCCTCTGGGTCCACATTCAAGCCCTTTGAATCCATTTTTATTATATCTATCAAGCCAGACAGATAAGATCCCAGGGGAAATTAAATTCAGTATGGCGCTAGTGTGACCGAGAGACCAATCGTTTGTCCACATAAGTTTAAGTGCTTGAAATTTGGCAGTTGCACAACGCAAATGGGGTGTGGGCAAGAAAGCGTTATCGCCATGAATGGCAACGACTTGTGACCAATATCGAATTTGCCGAGAAGATATTGAATATTTTCTTGAAAGCTTGCGAGATGCTTCACCGGCTAGACACTGATTAGCAATGATAATTTTTAAATCGCGACTGTATTTTGACATAAAAAGACCCCCAGTAATTGGTTGTCCAACTATTGGGGGTCACTTCATGATTAATTGGCGGGCTTTTGGTTTTTTCTGGATTGGAGGGAGTCGAACTGAGTCTGTGATTTTTTAATGCATTGATTATGAAAAGATATTTTTACGTAACCTAAATCATGTGCACATCTAGGTAATTCTTTTTACATCTCCATGCAAATTGATTCAGTATAAAATATTATTATTTTTACATAATCAGCAATAATAACTAATTTCTTATTTTTTATCTTTAATAAGACTAACTATATAACTTATTAAAGTTTTTCAGTATTTCAGCATCATTAGTGGTTGGTATGAATCTTAAGTGAAATTCTTCAATTCGATATGCATAGTACATAAAATTAAATTATGAGATGCATGTCTAATATAGATGAAGCACTGTGGATATAAGCGGGAATAGTGATATTATAATTAGATTATTTAAAGATACAATATGATGTTTTATTTGTAATTAATTGAAATTAAATGAATTTAATTGATTTTTCTTGATGGTGAACAGTAAAAGTTTTGATGATTTTTATTATTTCAATATGGTAACCATTGTAAATTATATATAGCGTTATTATTGCGTTTGATTACTATGATAAAGAGAGCTTATGAATAGGGTGTTAGTTATTAAAGAAGAAAACCATATATCTAATCCAGATATGGGATTAGTTATTCCAGTTGCCTATATAAATGAAGGTGGAGAGTATGAAAAAATAAACCCTAACGATTTTCCAAATGGTGGAATATTTATATCTAAAGGATTTACAAATATTAGCCAACAATTTGGAAATGATGAGCTTTTCATTCTTACTGAATTTTATGAAAGTAACGATGATGATTGGAAGAATAACTCTAGATATCAAAAACATTTTGGACTAGGGAATAAAGTAGAGAGACTTGAGCGAAATTATTTTATTCCAATTATAAAATCTGAACTTCCTGATATTAAAACTGGTTATATTAGCCATGATATTGATGCATCGAGTAACCAATTTTTTATCGAAAATAATGATTATATTTATGGTCCATTCAAAGCATCTAAACAAGATAACAACTGGCAATTATCGCCATTATCAACACCTTCTCCATTACAATTAAAACAAGACCATATTGCAAAAATAGAATTAAAAAGTATAGTCGAAAATAAATTAATTTCTGATTGGGCTATAAAAGGTGAAAATAAAAACTATATAAATAACTTGAAAGATATTTCAATTCTACCCTATGAGCAAGTTGATTATATATCTGATACTCGTTTAGTATCATATTTCACTAAAAATGGTTTTGGTAACGGAGTGTCTAAGAACAAAAATCCGTTAGGAAAAAGTGAAGCTCAAAAGTTATCTCTAGGCATTGATGAATATGTAAAAAAAAATAAAGTTCTAGAGAATAGTGAACGATTGATAAGACTTAAAGAACTGTTAGGTGACTTTTTAGATTCTAGTCCATTTGGTCAAGAAATAGTTCAAGAATTTTTAGCTGAAAGTAGAGATGGAAGGCTTTATTTAGATAATTACTTTGCTAAAAACAAAGATTTATTAGTGAAACAAAAATCAGAGGAACTGGAGGAAGTAACAAGAATTCAAAAAATAAAATTAGATAAGGAGCTTAATGAGTTAGAGAGACTCATTTCAAGTAAAAAATCAGAGTTAGAGTTTGAAGTAAAAAATGTTGAAGCAGAAAAATCAAAAGCTAAAGATGAAATCGAAAGAATAAAGAAACAAACCGCAGAAGATGCACATAAAATATTACTACAGAAACAGCAAGCATTAACAGAAGAAAACACCACTCTAGAGAGTAAAATAACAGACTCAAACCAAAAGCTTGAGGCTTTTTATTCAACTTTATCAAGAGTAAATGATTATGATTCATTAGTTTCTGAAATAAATTATCTTAAAAGGTTAAAAGAAGATCTAGATAAAGAAAAAGAGGCAGTTGAAAAAACTATTAATCTTAAAAAGGCGACTTTAAATTCCCCTCAATTATTTGAGAAGGCTGTTGAAATTAAAACTTTAACTACATTGTTAAATGGTGGGAGAAATAAAGAGAGTTCGCCAAATATATATAAAACGAAAATAACTCCAACGACGATAAAATTAACAAAAGATAATAGAAAAGATTATATAAATTATATAATAGATTCATTTAGTAATGATAATGGTAAAAATTTTTCATTTGATGAAATGGCCAATTTGCTTATTTGCTTAAATCAATCTTTTATGACTATATTAGCAGGTCCCCCAGGTACAGGTAAAACCTCTACTGCAATTAGGCTTGCTCAAAGTATGGGATTGACTAATGAAGAGAATACACATAACACAAGTAATTTTATTAATATTTCTGTAGGGCGAGCTTGGGTTTCAAGTAGAGACATATTAGGCTTTTATAATTCATTAAAAGATGTTTATCAGCCAGCTAGAACAGGGCTTTATGAATTTTTGAAAAGCGATCATAATCAAGATTATCTAAAATTAATTTTATTAGATGAGGCAAATCTTTCTAGTGTTGAGCATTATTGGTCTGATTTTTTAAGTATGTGTGATCCTGAAGGACGGAATAGAAAAATTGATTTGGGCATACCTTCTGATGAAGAGCGATACATAAAAGTTTCCAAGGGGGTACGTTTTATTGCAACTATAAATAATGATGCATCTACAGAGCGCTTATCTCCTCGATTGATAGATCGTGTTCCCGTAATAGGCTTGAATCATAATTTAGATTTTAAATCTAGTTTGTTAAAAACTATAGATTTTGATGGAGCAATACATAACGAATCGTTTGATGAGTGTTTTGATGTTAGTTTATATGAGTCTTCGTTTACTACTGAAGAAGAAAATTCACTAGAGCAAATCATTGAAATTTTAAGAGCACCAATTAATAGAACAACATCTGTAATAGTTAGCCAAAGAAAATATAATGCTATAAAGAGATATTGTCATGTGGCAAATGAAATTGAAGGTTTAAGGATCCAGCCACTAGATTTTGCTATTAATCAACATATTTTACCATTGATTGAAGGATATGGAACAGGCTTTAAAGAAAGATTACATAATCTTGAGCAAAAGCTAGTTGAACTTGATTTAAATTTATCTAAGGCAACTTTAAAAAATATAATAAATAATGGCGATATATATAGTGAATCATATTCATATTTTTAAGGGTGATTTAGGTGAGAATTAAAATATCAATTTTAGGAGGGAAGCGTCAAGGTGACGCTTTTGAATTACCCTTAGTTGAATCTAAAAGTAAGTCAGCTGTTTTCATTCTTGAAGATGAAGCTATCGAAATATCATTCTCTAGTGAGTTATTTTACGATAGAGTATCTTTACTTTTATATGAAAATGAAATGCAACCTACAGTGATTGAACAGCATAATGATTTATGGATTTATAAATGGCAACCTAGAAGATTAGGGAAGTTCAACTATGAATGTATTTTTCATAATTATTATGGCATTGCCGAATTAGCTTTAGAGTTGAAAGCTGAAGAAAACATCGAAATAGTTAACTTTCAAGCAGTAGAGGTTCTCGCGAGAAAAATAAATGCAGAGCGAGTGGAAAAAATGCTTTCATTTCTAGCTGGAGTTGATAGTGAAGTACTATGTTCTTTCTTTAGAGTAACTCGTCGTCAAGCGGGTTATAAGCATGGTGATACTCCTGCAGAAATCTTACTTGAGCAAATTGAAAATATTACAGAAACAACATCAATATTAGTAAAGAAAATAGTTAATAGACCAATTACTAAATTATCAACGATAGGAAAATATGTTTATCCTAATGATAGCACTAATGTTGATGATCTTACACTATCATGGCTTTGTAATAATATAGATGAACTTTCTGAAACTGATTGTATTGATCATGCTATTTTAGAATACAATGATAGTTTCTATATAGCTGGGAAATTAATTGAGCATAAGGCAACGGAAGATTCAGATGTTTATGAAAATCAGGTGATCTATGGTTTTATAAATACTTTGATTCAAACCACATCAATGTTACTTTTTGGTTTTGAAATGCCTGAAGGAAAAACCAATAAAGTAAATGAAACACCTCTAGGGTATATTAGTTTCTTTAGTCAAATTCAACGTTTTCAAAAGTGTATTAACCAGAGGAAGATATTGAAATGTAAATCTATTTTAACTAATCTTCATTCTATAAAGAGAATGCTGACTGAAAAAATACCATCGAAAAAACATATAGTCGGTATACCTACATTCACGATGAAAGCCAAAAAGAATCCCTTATATTTATCACTGTTTAAAAAAATAGTCGATTGGTATCGTTTTGGGAGTCCTGATTGGAGTGTACAAGAAGAGCTGTTGTCAATTCAGAGTATTCCAAAGCTATTTGAATATTATTCTTTATTCTATATTAAGACTATCTTAGAAAGAAAGTATAATTCTAATTTTTCAAGTGAACCTGTAAGTGAATCATTATTATTTAGCATTAACATTGAAAAAGGTCTAAAGTTGAGTTTGTTTTATGAGCCAAAATATTGGATGGTTAATCATCCTAAAGTTGATTTTAGAGGGCTTATAAATACTGAGGGGTGGACTACTTATAATGGAAAGGTATCAAAACGTTCTAGTTCTAGTCGATTTTCAAATAGATCACCAGATTTTGTTATTAAAATAAATGATAATTACAAGAATGAAAAATATATTATTTTAGATGCAAAATATACATATTCCGATAAAGCATTTACTCAATATCTCCCTGACTTAACTCTTAAGTATTTGCATGGGCTTCACTCCATTTCAAATATTAAAAATATAATTACAGGATTGATGATACTAAATCCTGATGAAGAATCAAAAGTAAGAGATTTTCATCATAGTAATTTTGATGTTTTTTCAGAAAAACCTGCCCTACCATTTTTATTATGTGGAGCAATTTCTCCTGGTGATGAGTTTGTTGGTAATAGTCAATTTGAAAATACATTACTTCAGATAGTTGATCTAACTAGGCGACAAGTTAATGAAGTTGATATAAATACTTATCCTCTAAATGCGAATTTTGCATAAGATGATAATACTAAATATCACACATTAAAAGGCTGATGTTAATTTAAATATGCCCCGAGTTAAACTATCTCAGGGCGTTTTATATTCATATAGTTCCTGATAAAAGAAGTATTAATTAGCTGAAGAGAAATTTTGATACTTAATATTATAAGCTGTATAGCCGTCATACTCTTTAAGATAATGCCTAAACAGCATCTCAGGCCCTTTATGCCCCATTTGTCCTGCTAGCCAAAATAGATTAGCGCCTTGGCTGATATACCTCGTGGCAAAGGTATGTCTAGTTTGATATGGATTGCGATATCGAATACCTGCTTTTTTCAGCGTCGGTACCCATGCTTTTTTCCTGATCGCATCAGCACCTGCCCAGACTTTATTTGTTTTCGGGTCTTCAAAAATTACACCATCTTTCATAAACGTGAATTGCTTTTGGTCATTTAGGGCGTTCATGGCTTCACTATTCAACTCTACCTTTCTGGTACCAGCTTTAGTTTTGGTTTTCTTAATAACACCTACTACGCTGGCGGACTGCACGTGTGCGGTATTCTCTAAAAAATCTATATCGCTCCATCTCAATGCGCATAATTCAGAACTTCTTAACCCAGTATTAATGGCAAACTGAAATAAGTTTTTCTATTGCTCGTATCTTGCCGCAGCGAGTAGGGCTGAGATTTCTTTAGGTGATAGAGGGCAAATCACTCAGTTACTATTAAGGTTCATAGTTTTTGAGTCTTAAGGCCATTGTTTTTGCTATCTAGAGGAAAGTGTCTCACATTAGATATTTATGTGATAAAGAGCTTATTTGACCTTGTTATATGCTGGATTTACGTTTGAATTAGAAAAATATTAACTTGATATATCATAATTTACATTTTTTCAATGGAGTGAAATAGAGTGTTATTTATCAGTAAGGCATAAAGATTTTCAGATATAAACAATATGTGATTTAATTTATTGAAGCCAAATAGATTGCCTATTTGTAAAGACTGTATCTACTTGGCCGTAATTTCATGATAAAAATAATTGGCTTAATTTAAAGTGAATTAAGTATAAATGCCTATATAAGCGCGTATTTTAGCGATGTAAGAATTTTATGGACTATCAATTCAAATCATACAGTAAGGGTAACAAGGAAAAATCATTATCTACTTATTTTATTTTTATCCTTTATTGCTATTGGCTAGCATATCTATTTCTGTCGTTTTTTTTAGGCGACAATGTTGTGTTATTCGAATGGTTTCCAATATGGACAATTTCTATTGTTTTTGCCATTTTCACTGGGGTAATTGGCAGCGTTTGGAGTACCTTTCTGCGCCCTAAAAAACAAGTATATAGTAATTTTCTTTGGGGCGGATTCCTTGGACTTATGTTTATCGTGCCTCTATTTGATGTGCTTGCCTATTCATTGGCAAATAAAACAGTTCGCTACCAAACAGAATATGAAATCGTATCACCAGGGCCGAGAGTTGGTAAATCGGGTAGATGTGAATATGGTATATGGATAAAAGAAATCTATACTGACCGGTGGACATTATCTTGCATCAAAGAGCCAAACTCGAAAACGTTGAAAAATACAGGAGTGCTCTGGGTCAGAGTAAAAACGAGCCCTATGGGGGCATACATGATTGATTATCAGTTTTCCCGATAATTCCTTATATTAAAAGATAAATAGTTATTCAGGAGAAATTTGATGTCACAACCGTTTATTCATACTTCTGTGTTTTGTTGGTCACCTCAAGAGCTAGATATGATGGCTCGTGCTATTGAATCTTGCTTTCTGCAATACCAAATAAGAGGAGAGGTTGTCGGCTATGACGAAGGCGCAACATTTACACTCTTTAGAATCGAGCTGGGCAGGGGGATAAAAGCATCTCAAGTGACGGCGCTAGTGCCAGAGTTGTGTCGCTTCCTGAGTGTCGTTGATATAAAAATCATTGATTTTATTGCAGGGACGCCTTGTATCGGGTTACGCGTTACTAACACTTATCGTCGAGTAGTACCTTTTGCTGAGTGCTTTAATGTATGGTGCGGAAGTGGTGGTTTATCCTCTCTTTCAGTCATGTTAGGCGAAGATATTATTGGAGATCCAATTGGTTGGGATCTGGCTCAAATGCCGCATTTACTTATTGCAGGCGTGACGCGCTCAGGCAAGTCAATGTTAATGCATTCCTTGGTAATGAGCATTTTATACAGAAACTCGCCGGATAAAGTTCGCTTTGTGATGTTTGATACAAGCCAGCTTGAACTCAGCTTATATAACGATATACCTCACTTATTATTTCCTGTTATCTCTGCTCCTATTCAGTCAATAAATCCATTAACGTTTTTGGTCGCGGAATTGCAGCGCCGTCAAAAATTATTTGGCGCATTAAATCAACGTAATTTGAGTGGATACAATAAAGTAATATCAAATACGAAAGAGCTAAATATGCCTTTGCCTGATCCTTTCTGGCGTCCTAGAGAAAGTGACAGTGAGCATCCGTATTTAGGTTGTGAGCCTGAAATTGTTGTTTGTGTTGATGATTACGTCCAACTTATTGGTGAATATAAGCAAATAGGAGAAATGTTGGTTCTATTGAGCCAGCAAGGTCATGCGGTTGGTATTCACTTAATTCTGACAACTCGTAGCCCTTTATCCACCAGTATTGGCACACAGCTTCGAGTTAATATTCCTACACGCATTGCTCTTTCTGTGTCCTCTAGGGCTGACTCTAATTTAATCCTTGATCAGTATGGTGCAGAATCACTATTTGGTTTGGGGGATATGCTATTCGCATCACCGAGTTTATCTGAACCGACTAGGATTCAAGGTACTTATGTGAGTGATTCAGATATCAGGGATACAGTCGATTATTGTAAACGATGGGGAAGTGCGAGTTATCTTAATCTTTATAATGATGCCCAGAATAGTGGTATGTCAGAGGAAGAGCTTGACCCATTATTTGATCAAGCAACTGAATTTGTTGTAGAGCAACAGCGCGTTTCTATTTCAGGTATTCAGAGGCAATTTAGAATCGGTTATAACAGAGCGGCAATGATCGTTGAACAGTTAGAATCTAACGGTATAGTCAGTGAGCCGATTCATAATGGTAACCGCGAGGTGTTAGCTCCGCGATCTAGTTAGAAAGAGATCATGATGGGGAGGTGATTGAGCTTGATTATAAGTGGCAGTCACAAAGTGGACATTAGATAAAACAAAGGGGCTGCGTTTTCACGCAACCCCTTGATTTAATTGGTGGAGCTGGCGGGAGTTGAACCCGCGTCCGAAATTTCTACATCCTCGGTACTACATGCTTAGTCTAGTCTTTAATTTCATTTGCCAACTGCGGACAGACACGCCATCAACAAACTATCCTGATTAAGTTTAACGCTTCAACCCCAGGCAAGGCATCCACGCGATCTCTTTTGGGTTTGACTTCTCTTGATCCCCGTCCTAAGAGCGGAGGCTAGGGAGAGAAGGCTCTAAGCAGGTTATTAAGCTGCTAGTGCGTAGTTTTCGTCGTTTGCGACTATTTTTTTGCGGCTTTTTACGAGGCCAACCGCCCCTCGGCATGCACCTTGGGTTTCGCAAATCCCGTCGAATCCAGAATCAGCCCCAAGTTATGAGCGCAGTATAACAGAAAATAACTCTATAAAGCTAGGACTTAGCGATTAGAATGTTTCATTATTCGTGCTTTATCTAATTGCCACTCTCTATCTTTGATATCAGAACGCTTGTCGTGGGCTTTTTTACCTTTGGCGACGCCAATTTTCACTTTGCACCACGCGTTTTTCCAATATAAGGAAAGAGCGATGACGGTATAGCCTTCACGGTTAACTTTACCGTAAAGGGTATCTAATTCACGCTGATTAAGAAGTAATTTTCTACTGCGAGTTGGATCACAGACGACATGGGATGACGCTACCGTCAGTGGTGTAAAGTTGGCACCAAACAGATAGGCTTCACCATCTCGCAGTAAAACATAGCTATCACCAATGTTGGCTTTGCCCGCGCGTAATGATTTAACTTCCCAACCTTGTAGGGATAAACCCGCCTCGAACTCCTCTTCGATAGAATATTCGTGGCGAGCACGTTTGTTCATAGCAATTGTTGCTGAACCGGGTTTATATGGTTTTTTCTTTGTCATAGTTCATTCATTATACGTTAAGATGCGTTGAATGAAATCGTTCAACACTGATATTTTTGCGATTGTGCATTTCTTGCCCTGCACGGGTTTTGTTTTTTGAGTAACCCATCAATGGTGCTATTATATGCGCAGTTTTTGGGGATAGGAATTGATATGCCACAGATTAGTCGCTCTGCGTTAGTCCCTTTTAGCGCAGAACAAATGTATAAACTTGTGAATGATGTGATTTCATATCCAAGTTTTTTACCGGGATGCGTTGGAAGCCGAATTATTAGCCAAAATTCTGATGAAATGACGGCCTCGGTTGAGGTTTCAAAGGCGGGAATTAGCAAAACCTTCATTACGAAAAATACGTTGGAAGAAAATAAACGTATCCAAATGCAATTAGTTGAAGGCCCTTTTAGAGCCTTAACTGGGGGATGGCAGTTTATTCCTTTGAGTGCTGACGCCTGTAAAATTGAATTTCATCTCGATTTTGAATTTACGAACAAGCTGGTTGAATTGGCATTCGGTAAAATATTCAAAGAGCTGGCTAATAATATGGTTCAAGCATTTACGTCTCGCGCTAAGGTCGTTTACCGTGTCTGATATCAATATTGAAGTGACTTATGCGTTGCCTGAAAAGCAATTTTTGCTCTCTGTGAAGGTTGCAGAAGGAACCACGATTGAAGAAGCAATTATTGCGTCGGGTATTTTAACGTTGCGTTCGGATATCGATTTAAAGAAAAATAAAGTGGGCATTTATAGTCGCCCAGCGAAATTGGGTGATGTCGTTCAAGAAGGGGATAGAATCGAAATTTATCGCCCATTGATTGCCGACCCGAAAGAGCTACGTCGCAAGCGAGCTGAAAAATCGAAAGAGAATAATAAATAAGATATTGCGTAGTGAGTGAATCAATTTGATATGAAGCCGAGTGAAAGCTTGGTTTTTTTGTATCTAATTTATAGGTTTTTTCTTTGTGGGTGCGATGGATGCCTCGATTGATAGGCTAGAACGTAGAGGATGGCGCTTTATGTATTGACAAGAAACTATAAAGGGATGAACAAAAACACTAAAGTAACTACCTGTTTGTTATCCCATCATGTAAATGGAGCAGGTAGCTACTTATACATATTCAAGTTATACACGCTCAAGCATTACGCTATATAGGGTGTTATTCCGCTGCTTTTGGTTCTGATGCTTTAATTTCACCAGCTTCCATGGCTTGTTGCGCTTCAAGGTTTTTTTCGTTTTTGATATCTGTCAGGATACCGTTGCGATCAAACGTCAGCGTCAATGTTTCTTGCTTCACTGGATCATGCCCCAGCTCTTGGCGGAAAACATAAAACCAAGTCTGAGAACCAAACGGGTCAGTCATCATTGGCGTGCCTAAAGCATAAGCAACCTGTTGCTGTGTCATTCCTTTTTTAATCTTCGCAACATCTTTCGCCGTCAGGTAGTTACCTTGGTTAATATCCGGATGATAGACAAGACGTTCCATCATTGAACAGCCCGTGGACATTAATGCGAATGATAGTGCTGCAGCAGTTAACAATTTATAACGCATGGATATCTCATTCCTTTTGGAGTCAGAACATCAATGATAATCGACATTGATACAATTTAAAACCTTCCAGATCGACTCTAAGACAACAGGAGATAAAAAAAGTTGTCGAAATTTAAGCTGCGAGCAACTCTTTTGCATTAGCTAACGTATTTTTTGTCACTTCAGAACCTGCGAGTAACCTTGCAAGTTCTTGTAATCTAGATTTTTTATCCAGTAATTGCATGTGAGTCTCGGTTTCCACACCGTTTGTTTCTTTACTAACATAAAAATGCTGATGACCGCAGCCTGCAACTTGAGGCAAATGAGTCACACACATAACTTGGGTGGATTCACCCAGTTCACGGAGCAATTTCCCGACGATAGCAGCGGTTGGGCCACTGATCCCCACGTCCACTTCATCAAAAATTAACGCCGGAGTATCCATTTTTTTCGCGGAGATCACTTGAATAGCTAAAGCGATGCGAGATAGCTCACCACCTGATGCGACTTTTGCTAATGCTTGATGTGGCTGTCCTGGGTTAGTAGTGACATTGAATTCGACTTTGCAGGCACCATCAATTTGCAAATGTTCAGGAACAAATTTTACATCAATCGTGAAGAGGCCATGAGGCATTGAAAGTTGGTGCATACTGCTGGTAATTAGCTGGCTGAGCTCTTGTGCATAATGCCGGCGTACATGATGTAAACGTTCCGCACATTCTAACGCTTTTTGGTTGTCAGCAATGACTTGTGCATTTAAAGCTTCACAATCTTCATTTTGGTTAGCAATCTGATTTTGTTCTTCAACTAATTGCTGGAAAAGTTCAGGTAGAGCTTCAGGCGTAACGTGGTGCTTACGTGCCAAACTAATTTGTTTGGAAATTCGCTGTTCCAATTCAAATAAACGATTTGGGTCTAATTCATATTGATCGCAGTAATGTTTAATTTCATCACTCACTTCGCTAACTTGAATGGTCGCTTCTTCCAGCATATCCAATAACCCTGAGAATTTAGGGTTCAGAGCGACTAAGTCGGAAAGCTCATTTTTTGCCATATTGAGAAGGCTGATGACGTTCGCATCATCACTTTCTGTCAGAATTTGTGCTGTTGTTTGCCCAATAGTTAAAAATTGCCCGTGATTAGCAAGCTGCTTATATTCTTGGTCAATTTCCTCAAACTCCCCTTGAATAGGTAGGAACTCATTGAGCTCTTTTAAATGATAATCAAGCAATTGCTGGCGAGACTCACGCTCTTGCATTTGTTTTTGAAAAACAGCTAATTGCTGACAAGATTCATGCCATTTTTGCCACGTTTGCTTCATTTGAGCGAGTAATTCTTGCTGATTAGCGTAGGCATCAAGTAAGGATTGCTGATGGTCATTATCTAATAATAGTTGGTGGGCATGTTGGCCATGAATTTGGATCAGTAATGCGCCCAGTTCACGTAATTGGGATAAGGGAACGGAGACACCATTAATAAAGCCTCGAGAGCGTCCATCAATAGCGATGGTTCGACGAAGTAAGCACTCATTTTGATTATCAAGCTGATGCTCAATGAGCCAGTTTGCCGCCATTTGAGCGTCAGATAGTGAAAAGCGAGCACACAAGTCGGCACGTTGAGCGCCAGGGCGAACCATATTGGCTTCACCTCGGTTACCTAAACATAAACCAAGAGCATCGATAGCAATGGATTTCCCCGCACCGGTTTCACCTGTAATTGTCGTCATACCGCTACGAAAATCGATTTCTAACTCACGAACGATAGCAAAATTATTGATGGTTAGTTGGGTTAGCATCTGCGCTCTCCTGTTTAAATACACACCTGTGTTTTCATACAGTTTAGCCTGTTTTTTTATACAGTAAAGAGGCAGTGCGAAAAATTTAAAAAGTTTTTTTAGACCAACCGAGTTTTGAACTTAATGTATTGAAATAATTATAATCTTTTGGATGAACTAAATTCAGGCTCTTCGAGCTGCGTTTAATAATCACCTCTTCGCCATCCTGTATGGGTAGCATAATTTGACTGTCGCAACTGACTTCATAATCAATATTGGTTCGTAAAAATTTTAAGCGGATACTGCTGTCGCTGCTGATCACTAGCGGGCGAGACGATAGGGTGTGTGGGAACATCGGCACGAGTACAATAGCGTCTAGATTCGGTGTCAGGATAGGCCCCCCAGCGGATAAAGAGTAGGCTGTTGAGCCTGTCGGGGTCGCAATAATTAAGCCATCTGAGCGTTGTGAAAAGGCAAATTTTTCATCAATGTAAACTTCAAACTCAATCATATGCGCGACTTTACCAGGGTGCAGAACCACTTCGTTGATGGCGCTACTTTTACGGGCTTTTTGATTCGCTTTAATAACTTGAGCTTCTAATAAAAAGCGCTGCTCTTCGTGATATTCGCCATCAAGAACACAAGAAAGTTGTTGAAGGGCATTGTCGGGGTCCAGGTCGGTTAAAAAACCTAAATTGCCGCGGTTTACACCAATAACTTTATTGTTATAGCGGGATAAAATTCGCGCGGCTCCAAGCATGTTGCCATCACCTCCAACAACAACGACTAAATCGGCTTGTTGACCGATTTCTGTTAAAGTCCCTGTATTGGCATCTTTTAATTTCAAATCCTTAGCCACTTGTTTATCAATTATTGCGTGGTAATTTTTTGAAATTAGCCAATGATAGATAAGTTCATGGGTCGCCAGTGCTTCAGGGTGCCTTGGGTGTCCGACAATACCGATAGTTTTAAATTGTGAAGATGGTGTCATCTTAGCCTTTTGCATACTTTTTTAACTCCTCGTTGTATGACTTCCCTTGAATCCCTGTATTAGATCCCCATAATACTCTCATAGATAGAATTATTGCTAAATACGCGGAGATATTCATGAGTAGTAAAGAACAAAACATGCATGATGAGCAAGCTTCTGAGCAAAATGAAACACAAAAAGTTCAAGCAGAGCAAGAAGTTGATACTCAACAAGCAGATTTACAAGCCGAAGAACAAGCGTTAGCAGCGCGTATTGCTGAGCTTGAACAGCAACTTGAAGCTTCCCGTAAAACTGAACGCGAAGCGATGTTACGTGCTCACGCTGAAATCGAAAATATTCGACGTCGTACAGAACAAGATATTGAAAAAGCCCACAAGTTCGCGCTTGAGAAGTTTTCCAATGAATTGTTGCCTGTTATTGATAACTTAGAGCGTGCAATTGAGGCTGCTGATCGTGACAACGAAGAATCCAAAGCGATGTTAGAAGGCTTAGATCTTACGTTGAAAACGTTCTTAGATGCCGTTTCTAAGTTTGGTATTGAGCCTGTTGATGCGGCAAATGTACCATTCAACCCTGAGGTTCACCAAGCAATGACCATGATTGAATCTCCTGACCACAGTGCAGGACAAGTGATCAATGTGATGCAAAAGGGTTATACCTTGAATAACCGTCTGTTGCGCCCTGCAATGGTCATTGTTTCTAAATAAGTTTAGAGCATAAATAGTTTTAGGGTATATAACGAAAATGGGATGCTGAGCATCCCATTTTTCTATTACGAACTTCATCACCAACACATTTATCGCTATATAATTTGTTTATTCAGGAATAACCGGATACCAATCAATAGGTGCGCGGCCCTGTTGTTCAAGCAATTGATTAGCTTGCGAGAAATGACCACATCCTAAGAAGCCTCGATGCGCAGAAAGTGGGGATGGATGAGGTGCTTTAAGTACATGGTGGCGTTTAGTATCGATAATGCGACCTTTCTTTTGTGCATGAGAGCCCCATAAAAGAAAAATCACGCCCTCAGTATGATCATTAATCGCCTGAATCACTTTATCTGTAAAGGTTTCCCAACCTAGATGTGCATGTGAGTGCGCATTGCCTTGTTCTACAGTTAATACAGTATTGAGGAGTAAAACCCCTTGTTGCGCCCAGCTAAGCAGGTAGCCATGTTCTGGGCGAACAAATCCAGGAATATCTTTCTCAAGCTCTTTATACATATTGACGAGTGAAGGCGGCGCTTTAATACCCGGACGTACAGAAAAGGATAAGCCGTGTGCTTGTCCTGGTCCATGATAGGGGTCTTGTCCTAAGATCACGACTTTGATATCAGGTAACTCTGTATAGCGAAACGCATTGAAAACATCTTCTTGCGGAGGGTAGATTGTTTTTCCGCTTTCCCTTTCTTTTGCGACAAACGCGAGAGTTTCTTTGAAATAAGTTTGTGATTTTTCCGCACCGATTACGTCGTGCCAAGTCATCGTATTTGACATGAATGATCCCATAGTGATGTGTTTTATAGTTCGTAGCTTACTGGTTCATGACGTAGAGATAAAGTGTTGTTCTGCGCTAACCCACTCAAAGTATTTAAAATTAATTTGAAAATTTACAAAAATAATTAAAAAATCTAAATGTGAATATTGATTTAAATCATGAAGATGCACTGACTTGGTTAATTACCATACGAAATATTTGATAAATATCAAAGAATATAGGGGTTCTAGCTGGTATATATTAGTTAAATAGGTTGGTTAGACCAATTGTCCAATCAACAGCGATTAAAAACAGTTAGCAAAGATTGATCAAAATCTGATTCGAACGTGGAGGTCGAGATGATTACTGGTATTCAAATTACTAAAAGTGACAATGCAGCACTGCTGAACTCTTTCTGGTTAATCGATAGCGAGACAAATGAAGCTCGTTGCGTGTGTGCGAAAGCAGATTATAGCGAAGGCCAGGTTGTTCCTAAAGATGAATTAGGTGCTTTTGAGAGCCGCGAAGTTCCTCTGGAAATGAAACCAACTGTTCGTGTAGAAGGTGGTCAGCACTTAAATGTTAACGTATTAAGCCGTGAAACATTAGAAGATGCAGTAAAAAATCCAGAGAAATATCCTCAATTAACTATCCGTGTTTCTGGTTATGCAGTACGTTTTAATTCATTAACGCCTGAACAACAGCGTGACGTTATTACCCGTACTTTCACTGAAAGCCTGTAATAAATATTAAGAGGTCAATAGATCTCTTATCTTAATAAATTCTAAAAGCCATTGTTCTCAATGGCTTTTTTATTTGCCCCTAACAAAGTTGATTATTTCCCCCCTTGGCTATTTATATTTCAATATTCTTCCAGCATACAGCATTTGTTAGGGAGAATTTATGCCATTTAGTACAGCAATACAGCAGACAGTAAGTAAGGATGAACTTTCTTTTGTTGAGGAAGGTTTAAATTTATATCAACAAAATACATTTTTAGATTCATCATGCAGTTTTAGAGATAAATGGCCTAAGAATGTCACGAAAGAGGAGTTTTTAGGAAGAGATGCACAGAATAAAGATTATCTTTTAGCGTTACTATCACAAGGTGCCTATCATCGTAATTGGCGTGATATTCAAGGAATAGAAAAGCTTAGCGCGTCAAAAATTAATGAATTAGGTATAGATGCAGAACTTTTAAATAATGAATTTACAGGTTTTCAATCGAATATTTGTTGTTTTAATGGTCTGTATATTATTTGCTTTGCGGGAACGAATGATATTGTCGATTTTTATGCCAATATTCGGCAAGGGCTAGGATATTATGAGCCTCAATTCTTTCAGGCAGTGGGGTTAACGAATATTCTATATCGAGCCGTGAAAGGCAATATTATCTGCACAGGGCACTCTCTAGGGGGCGGCCTTGCATCAATAGCCGGATTGGCGAGTCAATCACCTTGTATTTCATTTAGTCCTTCAGGGCTTGCTCAAAATACAGTACATAAAATTGGAATGGATTATAACATTGCTAAGCAACAAGCAGATGAAGGTTTGATACGCTTTTATACTGTTCAATATGATTGGCTTGATGCATTTCAAAACACGTTACCAATCCCTTCTGCGTTGGGAAATCGTATCAAAATGGCTTACAGCGAACATAATTCTTGGAAAGACTGGTTACCACACCGTTTGTTGACCAGGAGCTTTATTGCACATTCAATGTTTAAGATTATTAGGATGATGTGCAAACATAAACCATGGAATAATTGGAATGCGATTACAGGTGAATTTGATAAAACAGCGGATTCTATGTTGAATGAATTTCCTAACGTAGAGCTAAAACAAAGTTTTAATTGGCAGGAAAGTTGTAAAAATTCAATTAAGAAAGAAAATATCAGTGAATTTAAAGTGCTGCTTTCAATGAAAAATAAGCACTGTGATATTGATAAACTCGCAATGCAATCTGTTCGTGCAGGTAATAGCCAATTTATAAAAGTATTATTGGAGTCTCCATACGGGCAGGGGATTAAAAAAATGCAGTTGGCTCAGCAAAAAACAGTCTTACATTTAGCGGCTCAAAGCGGGAGAGTGGCTCAATCAGAAATTTTGCTAAGTAATGGTTTAATGGTCAATGTGAGAGATAATTTGGGAAATACCCCGTTGCATGATGCTTTAAATAGTCACTCTTTAGATGTTGCTGAATTATTATTATCGAATGGTGCAGATTGGCGAATGGAAAATAATCAGGGTTATAGCTGCCGAGATATTTTAGATAATCATATGATAAAAGCAGAATCGTTAACTAATGAAAGCCGGGCAATGAGGGAGAAGGTCTATAAGCTAATGAACTTAAGTTAATAAATGAAAAACGGGCCGAAGCCCGCTTTTGTCAGTATCACTCGATTGAGTTTTACTTGGTTTTATTGCTATCCGCAGTTGCAGATGGCGTAGTTTCAGATGATATAGCTGGAGTGCGACGTTTACCGATATTTTTCTTATCGCGATGGCGTACTTTTTCTTTTTTCTTAGTTTGCTCTTCTTTTTTCTTTTCTTTACGCTTAGCCAGTACTTTCTTAGAGGGTTTTGGCTTATTTAGCATCGCTTCAGAAGGCGCTTTGGTTGTTGGGCGTAATGAATCTACCACACGCATCTTAATCGGTTCTTCGATGTAGCGAGTGATTTTACCCAGTAGAGGGAAATCGTGTGCTTCAACTAAAGAAAGAGCAGTACCTTTGCGTCCTGCACGACCAGTACGACCGATACGGTGCAAATAGACATCTGCGGTGCGCGGTAAGTCAAAGTTAAAAACATGGCTGATGTTTTCAATATCTAATCCACGGGAAGCAACGTCTGTCGCAACGAGGACTTTAACTTGTCCAGTCACTAAGCGGCGAACGGCTTCGTTACGCTTCGCTTGCACCATTTCGCCTTCGATATAGCAAGGTTCAACACCTGCCTCACGCAACCATTGAACAACTTCACGAACGCGTTCACGTTTACGTACAAAGACAATCGATTTGGTGACATCTTCTTGCTTGATAAGGTGGCACAGTAGCGCAGTTTTATGTTCTAACGTGTCAGCGCGATAGTAAAATTGTTGGATTTTCTTGCGTTCACGACGAGAAGGGTCAGCTTCAATTTCGATAGGATCTTCGAGTAGGCGCTCAGCAAAGTCACGAATCGCCTCGCCTTCAAGGGTCGCGGAGAACAACATGGTTTGCTTGCGCCAGCGGGTTTCGCCTGCGATAGTTTCGATATCGTGCGCAAAGCCCATGTCCAGCATACGGTCAGCTTCATCGAGGATCAGAATTTCCACCGCGCGGCAATCGAAGTTTTCTTCTTTAATGTATTGCAGCAAACGTCCAGTGGTTGCGACGACGATATCTTGGTTTTCGCTGAACACTTCAGCGTGGTTCATATACGCAACGCCGCCTGTGATGGTGGCAACGTCTAAATGATTATGTGCACACAACTCTTTAGCTTGATCAGCGACTTGCATAGCGAGTTCGCGAGTTGGTGTTAAAATCAGAACGCGAGGCGGACCTGATTTTTTTCTTGGGAAATCAAGTAAATGTTGAATGGCTGGCAATAAGAATGCCGCAGTTTTACCTGTTCCGGTAGGGGCTGAACCTAAAACGTCGCGTCCATCCATTGCAGGTGGGATGGCAGCTTCTTGGATGGCCGTCGGGCGCTCGTAACCTTTATTGGTCAGCGCGGTGATCAGGCTTTCATCAAGCTCAAGTTCAGAAAAAGTGGATGCAGTCATGATATACCTCTATTTGGGGCGCTGATTATAAACAGGTTAGCAAAATTGTTCACCACAAAAATCAGCTTTGTGCAGAGTTTACCTGTTTTTGTTGGCGGGGGGTATATAAGGAAGTGGCTTACTTATAATGCTCCCTCTTACCAAACCATGTCGTATAGTGGGTAAGAGGGATGAAGTGGAATTAGCTGAGCATGTTAATTAACCATGTGTGGTAAGGAATTCCCACGAGGTCGATAAGTACAGCGCCGCTTAATGGCACAATCATAAACGCTTTCATGGAAACTTGCTTATAGCGCTCACAGACCGATGACATATTTGCCATTGCGTTCGGCGTTGCACCTAAACCATGTCCCATCATGCCAGAACACATTACTGCAGCATCGTAGTTTTTGCCTAAGAGTCTGAAGACGACGAAAACAACGAATAGGATGATGGCAATAGTTTGCGCCAGTAAGATGATGAACAATGGCAGCGCGATGACTTTCAGTTCCCAAATCTTAAGCGACATCATCGCCATGGTTAAGAATAAGCCCAGTGAAACATCCGAAATTAAGTTGATGGATTTTTGGTTAATACGAACAACTTCAACTTGGTCGTTAATGTTGCGCACAATAATTGCGATAATCATTGCACCTACATAGCTTGGTAAAGAGAACCCTGTGGCTTTAGTGAATTGCGCAGACGCAAATTGACCGACGACCATCACACCTAAAATCAGCGCTAACATTTTTAAGAATGCATGGGCGTCGATAGAGTCGATTTTGCCTGCCAGTTTCTCTTCAACTTTTACACTGGCAACGTTCTCTTCAGCCTGGATGGTGACTTTATGTTTCTTAATTAAGTAGCTCGCGATAGGGCCACCTAATAAGCTTCCTGAAATCAGACCAAAAGTTGCTGCCGCAATCGCTGCAACGGTTGCAGACTGTACGCCAAGACCTTCAGCCATACCACCAAATGCCGCCGCACCACCGTGTCCACCTGTTAAGGAAACCCCGCCAGCCATGATCCCGATAACCGGGTCGATACCTAATAAATGCGCCAAACCGGCACCAAAGGTGTCTTGGAAAATAACCAATGTCCAGCAAATTAACAGGTAAGTAATCAGTAAGCGTCCGCCGCTTTTTAATATACGGAAGCTGCCATCAATACCAACAGTCGTAAAGAACGCCACCATTAAGAATGACTGCAAGCTGGTATCGAACGTAATTTCAGCTAAATCGAAAGACTTTAATCCCCAAATAAGCAGGCTGACTAAAAAACCACCAATTACCGGTGAAGGGATACAAAAACGCTGTAGCCATTCAATGCGTTTTTTGAGGTGAACACCCATCAGTAAGCAAACTACAGTCAGGAAGAGGGTGGTGAGTGTGTCAATTTGGAATGTCATGTTTTTCCCTTTTTTTATACCATGTCTTTCAAGCTACAGCGTTGTTGGTTTCTCTCAGCTACCCTAGTCACATACTTTATGTATGCTCCTAGGGCTACCTTCGTTCACCGCCTAGCTGTAACTCGAAATCCAAGGGTATAAATGTCTTTATAATGAAAGAGATAAATACGCTTAATTTTCAAGCTACAGCGTTGTTGGCCGCGTTCGGCTACCCTAGTCACATACTTATGTATACTCCTAGGGATATCCTCTCTAGCCGCCTAGCTGTAACTCGAAATCCAAGGGTATAAATGTCTTGTTAAAGACACGATAAAATTGTTTTTCGTGCTACAGCGTTAGGGTCACAATGCTGTTTATTTTTAACTAGTTGCTTAGTTGACTAAGCTTTTATTTATATTTTGAAAGACAAGGTAAAGTTGTTTATCAGTCGTTTTATTGTGTTTGTTGTTTTTAGAATAAATATTGGTAAACCAAGTAAGCTGCTAGTTTTGATGTGTGGTTATCAATATCAAATTCAGGATTGCACTCAGCGATATCAAACAGCGCAATCTTGCCGCTAGATTTGATGACGTTAAATAATTCATCAAATGTTTCAGTGGAAATCCCTCGAGCGGCCGGTGCGCTGACTCCCGGTGCGATACCCGCAGAGAACACATCCAAATCCACAGTGACATACAGGTAATCCACAGAATTTATAAATTGTTTAATCTGTTCAATTGCTTGTGGTAATAAGCTCGAGGTTAAGGCCTTATCGCGAATATAGTGGCAGCCTAAGCGGTCCGCTGTATCAAATAACACTTTGGTATTACCGTGATCGGCGATGCCTAAACACAGGTAATTGAAAGGGCGCTGGTGCTTAGCGCACAGCAGCGATGATTGTAAAAACGGCGTACCGGATGTGGCTTCTGGGGCTTCGCGTAAATCAAAGTGCGCATCAAAATTGATGAGCCCAATGGTTTTTTCTGGTTGATGTTTTTGAACGAAATCGAAAACACCTTGGAAGCTCGCAAAGCCGACTTCGTGCCCCCCACCTAAAACAATGGGTTTTTGGCGCTGTTCTAACACAGAGATTATCTCATCGGATAGGCGGCGTTGAGCCGCTTCCAGATCACCATCGTCACAACTTACGGTTCCTACATCACGGATAGCCAATGGCTGGTGGATAGGCAGGCCAGCAAGTTGACGACGGATGGCATCAGGGCCGGCTTTAGCGCCTTGGCGACCTTTATTGCGTCGAACACCTTCGTCCGAAGCGAAGCCAATAATGGCAAACTCTGCAGGTGAGTGTTGGTTGATGACTTGGTGAATGCGTAAATGTTCCGGTGTTTCACCATCAGTACGACCTTGCCATTGAAAAGGTTGTGTCATAGTTACTCCAAGTTAATCAGTTTTGTTATATTTTGGGCCGTTTGACATGTGGCTTTAATTAGCTCATCGACGCGGTTGATGGCACGAAATTCGGGTGCCATGACAGAGACGACAGCTAAAATATCGCTGCCTTTAAAAACAGGTGCCGATGCGCCAAAAACACCAGCGTCAATTTCACCAACAGAAATGCCATAGCCTTGTTGGCGGATTTGGATCAGATCCTGTTTTAATTTTTGTAAATAGTTATCTTTGTATAGCTGCTTGGCGTGAGTTTCGAAGACCAATTCTTGGTATTGTTCATCACGGTAGGCTAAGAGGGTTTTGGCACTAGCGCCGCGGATCACGGTATTGCCATGTCCGACAATAAAAGAGCAACGTACGGCTTGTTCACTATCAATTTTATCGACACAAATGGTTTCCCGTAGGTTAGCGGTGATAATTGCCGCAGTCTCTTGGGTCTTTTTCGCTAATGCGTGCAGTTCTGATTTTGACGAGGTCATCAGCAAACTGTGGTGATAGTATTTTTCTTGTGTTTTGATACTCTGCGCACCAACGGTATAGGTGCCATATTGCTTAGAGTAAGTCACAAATTCCCAATTTATGAGAATAGTTAAAAGACGATAAACCGTAGAAAGAGGAATATCTAACTCTTTGGAGATGGTTTGAGGTGTGATTGGAGATGCGCAAGTCGTGACAAACGATAAGATATCTAGTGTTCTATTAATACTGTTCATGGCATCTCCTTTTTCTCGAACTTAGCAGCAAAAAAAAACACTAACAAATGATATTCTCAAAATATGAGAATAATATTATTGAAATTAGATTAAATTTATAGATTTGTGGGTTGAAGTTGAGAATATTCACGCAAATCCTATTTAAACCAGAGTGGCAGTATGAGCGAACAAAAAAAGAGTCATCGAAAAGGCGGGTTTACCTTCAAACAATTTTTTGTCGCACATGACCGTTGTGCGATGAAGGTCGGTACAGATGGGGTATTACTCGGTGCGTGGGCACCGATTAATTCGGTAAAATACGCGTTGGATATTGGCTGTGGAAGCGGATTAATTGCCTTAATGCTCGCCCAGCGTAGTGATCAAATTTGGGTTGATGCCGTTGAACTCGATGATGCGGCAGCGTTACAAGCACAGGAAAACTTTGATGAATCTCCATGGACTGAACGGCTACATGTGTTCCATCAGGACATTGTTAGGTTTAGCGAGCAGCCTAATCGCCAGTATGATTTAATCGTGAGTAATCCACCTTATTTTGAACCGGCGGTGGCGTGTCGAGATGAAAAACGCGATCAGGCTCGCTATACCGGAACACTCACTCACCAAGTATTACTCGATAGCGCGAAAGCGTGTTTGGCTCCAGACGGTATTTTTTGTTTGGTATTGCCTTATGAAGTGGGGGAGAAAGTTGAAGCGATGGCAATGGCGAGCGGTTGGAATTTAGCTTACCGCGTGCAAGTTCAGGATAAAGCACATACGCCATATCATCGGATGTTATTAGGGCTGACGACAAAGATGACGGAGCCGGTTATTTCGTCTTTAGCATTGAAAAAAACAGATGATAGCTATACGAATGAATTTATCTCGTTGATCCAGCCATTTTATCTTAAGTACTAAAAGCCTATCTGTGGTTAATGTACAGATAGGCTTTTAATATCATGGAGTTAAAAAGGTTGGGCCAGAATTTGGTAATCGCTCAGGGTAGTCTAAGGTATAGTGCAAACCGCGACTCTCTTTGCGTTCTAAGGCGCAACGTACCATTAATTCTGCAACTTGGACTAAGTTACGCAGTTCCAGTAAGTTGTTGGAGATGCGAAAATTAGCATAGTAATCATTAATTTCCTGCTGAAGTAAGTGAATACGGCGCAAAGCGCGTTCAAGGCGTTTTGTGGTTCTTACGATCCCCATGTAATCCCACATAAATAAGCGTAATTCATGCCAGTTATGCTGAATTACGACTTGTTCGTCAGAGTTATGGACTCGGCTTTCATCCCATTCAGGGAGTGTAGAAACAGCAGGGATCTCGTTGATCGTTTTGAGAATATTTTCTGCGGCAGCCCATCCATAAACAAGGCATTCAAGTAATGAGTTGGACGCCATGCGATTGGCTCCATGTAACCCGGTGTAACTCACTTCACCAATAGCATACAGATTCGGTACATCCGTCATGCCTGTCGGGTCAACAACGACACCGCCGCAGGTATAGTGGGCTGCGGGAACTATCGGGATCGGCTCTTGGGTTAAATCTAAACCTAAGGTGAGCAATTTGGCGTAAATGGTTGGGAAGTGCTGTTGAATAAATTCAGGGGATTTGTGGCTGATGTCCAGATACATGCAGTCTGCCCCGAGGCGTTTCATTTCATGGTCGATAGCTCTGGCGACAATATCCCGCGGTGCTAATTCACAACGTTCGTCATAATCTGGCATGAATCGGCCGCCATCTGGGCGTTTTAAGTAAGCACCTTCACCTCGCAAAGCCTCTGTGAGTAGGAAATTACGTGCTTGAGGATGGAATAAACAGGTTGGATGAAACTGGTTAAATTCCAAATTAGCAACACGACAGCCTGCCCGCCATGCCATGGCAATGCCATCACCGGATGAGATATCGGGGTTGGTGGTGTATTGATAAACCTTAGCAGCCCCACCAGTGGCTAAAACGATGGTTTTTGCTCGGATCGTTTCGACTTGCTCTTTTTGGCGATTCCAAACATAGGCACCGACAATGCGGGAGCGTGCGTTCTTTTGGGTTTTATCTTCGAGGATCAGATCAACTGCATTGTAGCGTTCTTTGATCTGGATATTTGGGTGTTCGAAAGCAAGATTAACCAGAGTGGTTTCAACCTCTTTTCCGGTGGCATCCGCGTGATGCAGAATACGGCGATGGCTGTGTCCGCCTTCTCGGGTGAGGTGATACTGAGTTTCCCCTGTTTCATTGACTTCGGTATCAAATAATACGCCTTGGTCAATCAGCCATTGAACACAATGTTTGGCGTTTGATGCAATGAATTCTACGGCGCTCTTTTTACAGATCCCCGCACCAGCCACGAGTGTGTCATTAACATGGGATTCTATGCTGTCTGTGTCATCGAAAACGGCGGCTATTCCGCCCTGAGCGTAATAAGATGCACCATCACTGAGGGTGCTTTTGCTGAGAATAGTAACTTGATGAAAGGGCGCGAGCCGGAGTGCGGCTGATAATCCTGCGACACCACTTCCAATGATTAAAATATCAGTGTCATGCTGTGTGGATGCGTTCATAAGTGTTTGCGTGTTGTGTTTCTATAGAGAATTTTATGTTAGCCTATCGAGCTGCCTGTGACTATGTATTAATCGCATTTTGAGTTCCCAAAGAACCGTTTTATTTAGCTACACTTTAGTTATTTGGAAAATCATCGTTTATTTGGAAAAAACCATTGGCTACATGATAAGTGCCAATGTAAATGAATAAATTCCACGTAATCATGCCGAGTATATGCCTATTTTGTGTATACTATTGGGTAGTGCTCACAAGGATCAATGGGATCGATTAAGAAACATCGAACTCATTTTTTGAAATTATTTTCGATTATTTTTGGAATAAATTGAACTTCATCAGTTTTTATTACTCGAAGTTAGGCTTGCTTAAGGAAGGGAGAAGATGAACAAGTTAAGTCATTATCAATCTGTGTTCAGGAGATGGTTCCTGGAATGAGCGAGCAGCTGACAGACCAAATATTGGTTGAGAAAGTACAAAAAGGCGATCAACAAGCTTTCAATTTACTGGTGATTAAATACCAGCATAAAGTTGCAAGTCTCGTTTCTCGTTATGTACCGCAAGCGGATGTGCCTGATGTCGCACAAGAGTCGTTTATTAAGGCTTACCGTGCAATCGGTTCGTTTCGTGGCGACAGTGCTTTTTATACTTGGCTTTATCGAATTGCTGTCAACACGGCAAAGAACTACTTAGTCGCGCAAGATAGACGTCCTCCCGCGTCAGATCTGGAAGCGAGCGACGCAGAAAACTTCGAATCAGCCGGCGCATTAAAAGAAATTTCGAACCCAGAGAACTTAATGTTGTCTGAGGAATTAAAGCGAGTTGTTTTCCGTACCATTGAGTCACTGCCAGAAGATCTTCGAATGGCAATCACGCTACGTGAACTTGATGGCTTAAGCTATGAAGAGATAGCCGAGGTGATGGATTGCCCTGTAGGGACAGTTCGATCGCGGATCTTTAGAGCAAGGGAAGCAATTGATGAAAAAGTTCAGCCGTTGATCCAACAGCATTAATGGGTTGGGTCGCGAGTTACCATTTAACTGTGAGCAATTAACTGAAGGTAATTGGGCATGCAAAGAGAGAAACTTTCCGCAATGATGGATGGTGAAGCTCTAGATTTAGAACTTATTAACACCATTTCATGTGATTCAACGTTAAAGCAACGTTGGGAGAGCTATCATCTTGTTCGTGATACTCTGCGTAATGATATAGGCGATGTCATTCATTTTGATATTGCAAGTAAAGTTGCGGCAGCGCTGGAAAATGAAGCGGTGCGAATTAATCCTCAAGCAGTTGTTGAATCACAACCAGAACCAGCCAGCTGGAGTGGTTTCCCGTTTTGGAACAAAATTCGTCCATGGGCTAGCCAAATTACGCAAATCGGTGTGGCTGCATGTGTATCACTCGCTGTAATTGTGGGTGTTCAACAATACAATCAAAGCAATAGCGTCGATTCTACTGTGGATGATCCCGTATTTAATACTGTTCCAGTTGGACGTGGTGCGCCAGTTAGCTTAAATATCTCAGATAGCCAATTGTTTGGTACTGAGCAACAATCTCAGCAAATCGAACAACAAAATCAACGTATCAATGCCATGCTGCAACAGTATGAAATTGAAAGACGTTCAATGCTGAATCAACCGCATCAAGACAGTGATAAAAATACCGCATCAGCAGGGGTTAAACTGCAATAATGAATAAATGGTTATCCGTCTTCTGCCTGACGGGCAGCCTGATTATGTCTAATCAAGCGTCGGCATCATCTACGGATGCCGACGTTCTTTTCAAAGAAATGGGAACGGCTGCCCAGAATCTGTCATATGAAATGTCGTTTATGACATTCAATCCGCAAAATATCGTTCCAGTGCGCTATCGCCACGCAATTATCAATGATGTCCCTATTTCTCAAATGATCCAAATGGATTCATCTCGCCGAGAAATAGTGCAAAATGGCAACCGAATTAGTTATTTTGAACCTGGATTCGATGCGTTTAGCCTGAATGGCGAACATATTATTGATAATTTACCTACGGTACTTTTTGCGGATTACCAAAAAATTCAGCCTTATTATAATTTTATCGATGCCGGTCGCACGCATATTGGTGATAGACCCGCATTAGTCATGCGTATTATTTCAAAAGATAATTCTCGATTTAATTATGTGTTATTAATCGATGAAGAAACTAAATTGCCACTGCGTGTTGATTTACTCGACAACAATAATCAAACACTGGAACAGTTTCGGGTGATTTCCACTGTTTTAGATAGCAAAAATGTACAAGATTCATTGAAGTCTCTCAGTAATGTGAATTTGCCGCCATTATTGGTGTCGCCGAAAAACGAAAATCCATCATTTAAATGGCAGGTGGGAATGTTGCCTCCAGGCTTTGAGGAAGTTTCTCGCTCTACGCGAAAACTGAGCGATGATGACATCATTGAAACGGCGATGTTCAGCGATGGGCTATTTACCTTTTCGGTTAATGTGACAAAAACATCGAAAGGTCCTTTACTTGATCAGCCACTACAAAATGGTCGCCGCACAATTTACACCATGACTCAAAAGCAAAATGTGATTACGATAATAGGAGAGTTACCGCTATCAACATCCCAGTTAATTGCGAGTAGCATTCAGTTTCGGGAGTAAATCATGGTAAAAGAATGGGCAACGGTGGTTAGGTGGCAGAAAGGGCGAGCATTATTGCGTTATGGCTCTTCGGCCGGATGTGGAAGTTGCAGCGCTCGTGCTGCTTGTGGTTCATATGCTTTAAACAAAATAGGGCCTAACACAGAGCACGAATTAGAACTTGAAGTTGAACAGCCATTGGTTGTTGGACAAAAAATTGAAGTGGGTATTCCTGAAGGGAGCTTGCTGCGTTCTGCGATGTTAGTCTATTTAACACCATTGGTTGGATTGTTTTTATTTGCTGCATTGGCTCAATTAGCTGAATTTGAGCAGGTATGGGTCGCATTAGCGGGAATTTCCGGTGGATTTGCTGGCTTTTTCACTGCGCGAAAAATGGCTTCACGTTGGCGAAATAAAATTGATTTCCAGCCTATTGTCTTACAAATAGGACTTCCTCCCGGCGAAATCAGCATTCAAACACATTGTTGAATGCCATTGTCTCACATCATCGCCTGTAGCTAAGCTTTCACGACATAAGCTTTTTACTACAGGCGATTTTGTTTTTAGTCGTTCAAAAATGAAGAAAAACAAAGAAAAATGAAATAAGTAACTCATTCAACTTTGGCTAGTTTACAGTTGTTTTACATTGAATCTTTGTGTTAGTGGGGTCTTGTATGTAAAATGCTGCTAATTAGCAATCTTGTGATAATCATAGCATTTTAGTTTTGTGGCAAAATTTGCTCAAAACTGATTTTGTAAGGCAATTTAAAAGAAGATATTACCTTGAAAATCAAAAACATCAGAAACTTTTCGATCATTGCACATATCGACCACGGAAAATCCACGTTGTCAGATCGTATTATTCAAATCTGTGGTGGCTTAACTGACCGTGAAATGGCGGCTCAGGTTTTAGACTCTATGGATCTGGAACGTGAACGTGGCATTACCATTAAAGCACAGAGCGTAACGCTCGATTATAAAGCTGCGGATGGTGAAACTTACCAACTGAACTTTATCGACACCCCAGGACACGTAGACTTCTCCTATGAAGTTTCTCGTTCATTGGCGGCGTGTGAAGGCGCATTATTAGTTGTGGATGCAGGGCAAGGCGTTGAGGCTCAAACCTTAGCGAACTGCTATACCGCAATTGAAATGGACTTGGAAGTGGTTCCAGTCCTTAACAAGATTGACTTACCAGCCGCTGATCCTGAGCGTGTTGCTGATGAAATTGAAGACATTGTGGGTCTTGATGCCCATGATGCAGTTCGTTGTTCTGCGAAAACCGGTATCGGTGTTCAAGATGTTATCGAACGTTTAGTAAAAGAAATCCCACCACCAGAAGGTGATGGTGATGCGCCGTTACAAGCGCTGATTATCGACTCTTGGTTCGATAACTATTTAGGCGTTGTTTCTCTAATCCGTATTAAAAGCGGAACATTGAAAAAAGGCGACAAAGTTAAAGTGATGAGTACAGGCAATGTGTATAACGCAGATCGCCTCGGTATTTTCACACCAAAACAAGTTGACCGTGATGTGCTTAGCTGTGGTGAAGTAGGCTGGTTAGTGTGTGCGATTAAAGACATCACTGGCGCACCGGTTGGTGATACCTTAACCGGGGCTCGTAATCCAGCAGAGAAGTCATTGCCTGGCTTTAAAAAAGTGAAGCCTCAGGTTTACGCTGGCTTATTCCCTGTGAGTTCAGATGATTATGAAGCCTTCCGTGATGCATTAGGTAAATTAAGCCTGAATGATGCTTCATTATTCTATGAACCAGAAACATCAACAGCATTAGGATTCGGTTTCCGTTGTGGTTTCCTTGGGTTACTGCACATGGAAATCATTCAGGAACGTTTAGAGCGTGAATACGATCTTGACCTGATCACGACCGCACCAACGGTAGTGTATGAAGTGGTGCAAACCAATGGTGAAGTTGTACATGTGGATAGTCCATCCAAGTTACCTGCATTAAACAATATTGAAGAGTTAAGAGAACCAATTGCTGAGTGCCATATGCTGATGCCTAAAGAGTATTTAGGTAACGTTATCACTCTGTGTATTGAAAAACGTGGTGTACAAACCAACATGGTTTACCACGGAAATCAGGTTTCTTTGACCTATGAAATTCCGATGGCAGAAGTGGTTCTTGATTTCTTTGACCGATTGAAATCAACCTCTCGTGGTTATGCATCTTTGGATTACGCATTTAAACGTTTCCAGACATCCGATATGGTGCGTGTTGATGTTCTTATTAATAACGAACGTGTTGATGCATTAGCGCTGATCACTCACCGTGAAAATTCACAGTATCGTGGACGTGAGCTGGTGGAAAAAATGAAAGAGCTTATTCCACGTCAACAGTTTGATATTGCTATCCAAGCTGCGATTGGTAACCACATTATTGCTCGTTCTACAGTGAAACAGCTGCGCAAAAACGTTCTTGCCAAATGTTATGGCGGTGACGTTAGCCGTAAGAAAAAACTGTTACAGAAGCAAAAGGACGGTAAGAAACGTATGAAGCAAGTGGGTAACGTTGAACTCCCACAAGAAGCGTTCCTTGCTATATTGCACGTTGGTAAAGACAGCTAAGTTTACAAGGAGTCTTAATGGCTAACACATTTGCCCTAATCCTCACACTGGCGACACTGGTGACAGGGATTATTTGGTGCTTAGATAAATTTAAGTTTGCGCCAGCACGTAAAGCGAAACTTAAAAAATTGCGGGAAGTAACAAACGGCTCAATGAACGAAGATGAACTCGCGAAAGCGGTTCGTCGTCCGTCGTGGCTGGAAACAGGAACCTCAATTTTTCCTGTGTTAGCCATTGTTTTGGTTGTTCGTTCGTTTATTTATGAGCCGTTCCAAATTCCATCAGGTTCGATGATGCCAACACTCTTAGTTGGTGATTTTATGCTGGTTGAGAAGTTTTCTTATGGATTGAAAGATCCAATTACTCAAACAACATTAATCGAAACGGGTAAACCAAATCGTGGAGATATCGCGGTATTTAAATATCCGAAAGAGCCAAATGTAGACTTCGTGAAACGTGTTATTGGTTTGCCGGGTGATAAAATCATTTATAACCCAGAAGCGAAAGAGCTGACGATTTACCCTAACTGTGCAGACAATAAATGCACAGAGAAATTGCCGGTTACTTATGGCCCATTAGAGCCAAGTGAATGGACAATGGTATTTGAAAATAGCTCTGTGGTTGATAATCAATATGGTAATTATCAAATCCCAGTAGACCAAGCGTTACCGAATAACTCACTGCGCCAATATGGTCGAAGTGAGAAATTAGATACTGTTACGCACCAAATTTTGACAATTAATAACTACATTACTCAATCAAAATATATACAACCAGGTTTACCACTTAATGAGTGGATTGTGCCTGAGAAACACTATTTTATGATGGGTGATAATAGAGACAACAGCTCTGATAGCCGTATGTGGGGCTTTGTTCCTGAGCAGAATTTGGTTGGTCGTGCGGTGTTTATCTGGTTAAGTTTAGATAAACAAGAGAACGAATGGCCTACAGGTATTCGCTTTAGCCGAATTGGTCCTCTATAATTCATTTCAGACAATGCGGGTTTTCATGAGAAAACTCGCATTATCATAAGCATTATTATTTTACCCAGTGTACAATAATGTTGTTTTAAACATTATTGACTTCCTAATTATTAACTATCCTCGTTAAATTTCGATAATTCATAAAAGTTATTTTTTGAATATCAATTGCTTATGGGTGATGGTCAGCGGAAGTCAGTGCAAACGCAACAGTTTTGTAAAATAGCTGATTTTACAGGTTTGTTGCGTGTGCTTTTTTATTAAACGTAGAATGGTTGGGCGCACATGAACCCCTCTTTGTTAGAAAAATTACAGCGTAAGCTTGGATATACATTCCAGCAAAATGATTTATTAATTCAGGCATTAACTCACAGAAGTGCTAGCAGCAAACATAATGAAAGACTGGAATTTTTGGGTGATTCAATTCTCAGTTTTGTGATTGCTAACGATCTCTATCATCGTTTTCCTAAGGTGGATGAAGGTGATATGAGCCGTATGCGCGCAACGTTAGTGCGTGGAAATACACTGGCTGAAATTGCCCGTGAATTTGAACTCGGTGAATGTTTACGTTTAGGGCCGGGTGAATTAAAAAGTGGCGGTTTCCGCCGAGAATCAATCTTAGCTGATACCGTTGAAGCCTTAATTGGTGGGATTTTCCTCGATAGTAATATTCAAACTATCGAAGAGATCATTCTGGCATGGTACAAAGTAAGGTTGGATGAAATTAGTCCGGGTGATAAACAAAAAGACCCGAAAACGCGGCTACAAGAATATCTGCAAGGGCGTCATCTTCCACTACCAAACTATTTAGTGGTGCATGTGAAAGGTGAAGCTCATGATCAAGAATTTACGATCCATTGCCAAGTGAGCGGCATTGAAGAGCCGATTCACGGGATAGGTTCAAGCCGTCGTAAAGCGGAGCAAGCCGCAGCAGAACAAGCATTGAAAATCTTGGAGATTGAATGAGTGAATTACAATCCCACTGTGGTTTTGTTGCCATAGTTGGACGACCAAATGTTGGGAAATCAACACTGTTAAACCAGTTACTGGGGCAAAAAGTTTCGATCACATCGAGAAAGCCGCAGACAACTCGCCACCGTATTATGGGGATCCATACAGAAGATAATTACCAAATTATCTATGTTGACACCCCAGGTCTTCACATTGAAGAAAAAAGGGCGATTAACCGTTTGATGAACCGCGCAGCATCTAGCTCTATTGGTGATGTTGAATTGGTTATTTTTGTGGTTGAAGGTACCCACTGGACACCTGATGATGAAATGGTGCTGAACAAGCTATCTAGCTTGCGTTGCCCAGTCATTTTGGCGATCAACAAAATTGATAATGTAGCGGATAAAACCAGCTTACTACCACACATCGGTATGATCAGCCAAAAAATGAATTTCTTGGATGTCGTACCAATTAGTGCAGAAAAAGGCACTGGCGTTGATACCATCGCGAAGATTGTGAAACAGCATATACCTGAAGCTATTCACCACTTTCCTGAAGACTATATTACAGACCGCTCTCAGCGTTTTATGGCCTCTGAAATTATCCGTGAAAAACTGATGCGTTTCTTAGGTGACGAGTTACCTTACTCTGTGACTGTTGAAATTGAACAGTTTAAAGAGATGGATAAAGGCGGCTACCATATCAACGGTCTGATCTTAGTTGAGCGTGAAGGCCAGAAAAAAATGGTTATCGGCAATAAAGGTAGCAAGCTGAAAACCATTGGTACAGAAGCCCGTATTGATATGGAGCGTCTGTTCGAAACTAAAGTTCACTTAGAACTTTGGGTTAAAGTTAAATCCGGTTGGGCAGATGATGAAAGAGCGCTGCGCAGTCTGGGCTATGTTGACGATTTAAAATAATCGGTGACACCGTGAGTGGTTGGCAACGCGCGTTTGTGCTCCATTCCCGTCCTTACAGTGAAACAAGTCTATTAATTGACTTTTTCACGGAAGGGGAAGGTAAAATTCGTTTGCTAGCAAAGGGTGCGAGACGCAACCGCTCACCATTAAGAGGCTGTTTACAGCCTTTTACACCTTTGTTGATCCGTTGGAGTGGCAAAGGTGAAATCAAAACCCTCATCAATGCTGATCCCGTCTCTCTTGCTCTCCCTCTCAGTGGCACTGTTTTATATAGCGGTTTATACCTTAATGAACTTACCGCTCGGGTTATTGAGTTCGGTACACCTTATTCATCTCTATTTTTTGACTATCTCAATTGCTTGCAAGTTTTAGCAGGAAGTGAACGCACGCCTGAATCTGCTTTACGCCAGTTTGAGCTTGCTTTGCTGTCTTATCTTGGTTACGGCGTAGATTTTTTACATTGTGCGGGCAGTGGTGAGCCAGTTTCAGAGACTATGACTTACCGTTACCGTGAAGAAAAAGGATTTATTGGCAGCCTAGTTGTTGACCAACTCACGTTCACGGGTAAGCAACTAAGAGCGTTAGCCGATCGCGAATTCCCAGATGCCGACACCTTAAAAGCCGCTAAACGGTTTACTCGCATGGCACTGAAACCTTACCTAGGCGGTAAACCCCTTAAAAGCCGCGAACTTTTCAGGCAATTTATTATCCCTTCTCAGAACATGGCTAAGTCATAACAATAGATTTTGTTCTATGACGCTATTTTTTCTATTTGTTATAACTATAAGTCTTTTTAACGACAATTTGTCGTAACTACAGTCTGTTTTAACTGTATAACAGCAGGCTACCTAGCCAAAACTTTCGCTTTATTGATTTTCTTCGAGGCGCTTCCCAAAAAATGAATGTAATTGATGAAATATTATTATCAGTTTGGAATCGGTGAGGAAGAATGAGAGATTTTTTCCCCCAATCCCATAAATTGCAGTAGGATATGGCAGACAAGAAATAAGTGACTGTTTATTCATAGGGAGTTAAACATGGCTGAGCTGTTATTGGGCGTTAACATTGACCACATTGCAACTGTTAGAAATGCAAGAGGAACACAATATCCTGATCCTGTTCAAGCGGCATTTGTTGCTGAGCAAGCAGGGGCCGACGGGATCACTATCCACTTACGTGAAGATCGCCGTCATATTACCGATAGAGACGTTGAACTGCTCAACCAAACCATTCAAACGCGTATGAACCTTGAAATGGCGGTCACGGAAGAGATGATTGACATTGCTTGTCGCATTAAGCCGACTTATTGCTGCTTAGTTCCCGAAAAACGTGAAGAAGTGACCACTGAAGGTGGGCTTGATGTTGCAGGGCAAAAACAAAAAGTCGCATCCGCAGTAAAACGGCTGAACGAAGCGGGTATTTTGGTCTCTTTATTTATCGATGCGGATCATGAACAAATTGATGCTGCTCAAGAGTGTGGGGCACCATTTATTGAAATTCACACAGGCGCATATGCGGATGCCAAAACTGAACAAGAGCAAGAGCTTGAATTCCGCCGTATTCGTGATGGTGTAAGCTATGCAGCGGGTAAAGGCATTAAAGTGAATGCGGGTCATGGGCTGACTTACCATAATGTTCAACGTATCGCAGCACTGCCTGAAATTTATGAGCTGAATATCGGGCACGCGATTATTGGCCGAGCACTGTTTAGCGGTTTAGCTCAAGCTGTGTCCGACATGAAAAACTTACTTATAGAAGCGCGTAAATAATGGCCATTGTAGGTTTAGGTACAGATATTGTTGAGATTACGCGTATTGAATCTGTTATCGAGCGCTCCGCAGATAGCTTAGCGAAGCGTATTTTAACAGAACATGAATATTCGCAATATCAGCAACAAACTAAGCCTGCGCGTTTTCTTGCTAAGCGATTTGCAGTGAAAGAAGCCGCGGCTAAGGCATTAGGTACTGGGATCCGTAATGGCTTGGCTTTTAATCAGTTTGAAGTTACAAACGATGAGCTAGGCAAACCGTTACTTTCCCTGAGCGGTGAAGCGTTAAAACTAGCCAATAATTTAAAAGCCACGCATTTTCATGTTTCGATTACTGATGAACGGCACTATGCGGCTGCAACGGTGATTATTGAAAGCCTGTAGGCATTATTGATTGCCGACTTATTTTTGGTCGGCAATGTTTCAATGAAATAGTGTGTTAATGAAATAGTACTTCAACGGATGGGTGTTTTTAGTAAAACAAAAATTGAATAACGCAGAACTCAGCCATCGCCGCTTTAACATACTTGTTCAGTGTGTTTGTGAAATTAGATTTTATCGGCGTGATGGATCATGACAAATTTATCCCAAAGTTGCTCTTGGGACTCGACATGTTCAGGGTCTGTAATAATCGTATTAGTAATGGGACAAACTGACTGGCAAGTGGGTTTATCATAGTGCCCAACACATTCAGTACACAGGTTAGAATCTATTTCATAGATTTCTGATCCCATGAAAATTGCATCATTTGGGCATTCGGGCTCACACATATCGCAGTTAATGCATTTTTTAGTAATTAATAGTGCCATTTCAATTAGTTATATTAGATTCAAACCAGTAGTATACGTTTTCGAACGCCATTTTACACTGAAGTAAATCAATTAGACACTGAATTATGAATGAGTGAAAGGAGATGCTCAGCGAAAAAATGATGAGGACAGGCAGAATAATCAAGAGCTTTAAGTGTTACTCAAAGTGGATAGCCTGCGAATAAAATGGAACTAAAAATATAAAAATGGTTTATTTTGATAAATAAAATAAGAGCTTAATTTAAGCTCTTATTGAGTAAAATAATTAATAGAAAATATTAAATTAATAATTAATTAAGTTATAGATATACCAGTTCTTAGTTTTATCAGATTGCGTATAGAAGCACAGTACGCCATTAATGATGAAGAAGGTCGCTGACTTTATAGAATCTTCAACGTTAAACTCCTCAGAATACATTAGCACGATGCTGGCATTATCAGCGATTTGATAGACATCGATTACTTTTTCATCGAGATTATAACCGTACAGATATTGCTTGTTTTGAGTAGGGTCGTAGAAAGCTTGAATATTTTGCAGGTAGGTTTTTAATTTACCTTTTTGTACAACGACAGTAGGTTCGATTTTTCCTGCGTCTGTCATGTTGTAGATCATGTAAGATTTATCTTTTGAATGTCCTAAGAAGTAATTTTTCTTAGCAGCGCTGAATGCGAGCGTTGTTGGGTAAAACTCTTCAAAGATGTTTGTTTGCACGGTTCTTCTAATAAAAGCCATGTTTATTCCTCTTATTTAAATTATGAAAACTTAAGTGCGGGTTAATCATATTTAATGAAAGAGATTTTAAAAATAATGTTAATTATTAGTTTGTTTTATATATTCAAATGATTTAAAAATTAATAAAAGTAGAATATTCACAATGGATCCCAACTGTGATAGTAATAAGAAAAAATAATTAGGAAGTGGTTATGTTTGAAAACCTAGGGGTATTGAATTTTTGGACTTACTTAGCGGGATTGGTGCTTATCATTATTGTTCCCGGTCCAAACTCATTGTATGTATTAAAATCAAGTACTTCACATGGGACTAAAGCGGGATATCGCGCCGCAATCGGTGTTTTTACTGGCGATGCAATACTGATTTTTCTTTCATTTATTGGTGTTGCCTCGGTGATCAAAGCCTCTCCAACACTGTTCACCATCGTAAGATACTTAGGGGCTGCTTATCTTTTGTACTTAGGGTGTAAAATCCTATATGCAACCTTTTGGCAGAAAAAATCGTTATCAGCAGGGGTAGAGCAGATTGAAGTAAGAAAAGAGAATTACTTTACTCGAGCTTTGGTGCTTAGCTTAACGAACCCGAAAGCGATTTTGTTCTATATCTCGTTCTTTATTCAATTTATCGACTTCAATTATAGCCATGCTTGGGTGCCGTACATGGTATTAGCGGTTATCTTAGAAACGGTTAGTTTTTTGTATCTAAGCTTATTGATATTCAGTGGTTACTTGATAGCCCGATTTTTACGGGAAAAGCAGATTTTGGCGAAACTGGGAAATTGCACTGTCGGTGCATTTTTTATGGGGTTCGCTGCTAAACTTGCCATTTTTAGCAATTAGTTATTGATTAATATCAGATTCAATTTGCAGTCACTTTAACATTTCGTAATAATCAACTTTTCGAGTGTGGATGGATGAGAGGCTAGAGTGACGCAATTAGAAATCGATGAGTATTGGATGGCTCAAGCCCTTGAGCTAGCAAAAAAAGCCCAAGATGCTGGCGAAATTCCTGTCGGTGCGTTACTGGTCAAAGATAACCAACTAGTGGCAGAAGGTTGGAACCACGCCATTGAAAATCACGACCCTACCGCCCATGCCGAAATTGTTACCTTGCAGAAAGCGGGCTCCGCGCTACAGAATTACCGTTTATTAGACACGACACTGTATGTCACTTTAGAACCTTGCATTATGTGTGCAGGGGCGATGATCCATAGCCGCATCGGTCGGGTCGTGTATGGTGCGAAAGATTTTAAAACGGGAGCATGTGGCTCCTTCATTAATATCATGTCGCAGCCAGGTTTAAACCACTATGTTGAAGTGACGAGTGGTGTACTTGAAGAAACTTGCTCATCCATGCTCAGCGAATTTTTTAGAATGCGCAGAGCACAAATTAAAGAGCAGAGACGCCAAGAAAAACAAGCTCAAAACCCCGAGAGCTAATCATCAACTGGTGGTTCTCCTTGTAGGGCTACGCCATTATCAATGGCGCTCGAACGTGTTGGTTTTGCCAGAATATATTTCCCTAGGGAGTGATTTGGCGCACGCGTATTTTCACTGGCATAAAACACACCTAAATTTGCTGAGGCTTTTGGCGTGATTTCCAATTTTGCAGGTATCGCATCAGGCATCACATAGGATGATAGTTGCGTTTCATTATTTGGTACTACGACATAAACAAGTGATTTTTTTGCAATATCCATTGTTTTCTGTTTTTTCTCCTGACTCCGTAAATAGCCAGCCAAACTTTGATGATAGCGACGAATATTTTCAACATAGCGGTAAGCTTCGTGTCCACGAGCATAACCATAAGTCAGTTGAGAATAGTATTTTGGCTGCGTTAACAGGGGCAAATTCGCTTTAACATCAAGCCAGCGGTCAGGATCTCCACCCAGTTTTTTGGTCAATTTTCGCACGTCCAGCATATGCCCATAGCCCATATTATAGGCAGCAAGGGTAAACCAAATACGATCATCTTCAGCGATAGAGTCGGGTAAGCGTTTCATGATATAGGCTAAATACGCAGCTCCACCTTTGATACTTCCTTCAGGGTCTAATCTATCTTCAATTCCCATCGTTGCCGCAGTTGGCTTGGTAAGCATCATTATCCCACGAACGCCAGTAGGGTAGGTTGCGAGGGGATCCCAGTGGGACTCTTGCCAAGCGATAGCGGCCAGTAATTTCCAATCGACAGTTTCGGCGTACTTTTCAAATAAATGCTGATAATCAGGTAATTTATTGTTAATAGCGCTAATAAATGTAATCGTATCAAAATAATCAAAAGATTCGACGTGACTAAAATATTTCTCGGTTAAGCGGGCGAGTGAGTCATTTTGATTACTGGTATTAAAGAAATCGAGTAGCGCAGCATCTAAGCTATTGTCATGCTGGCGGCTCATATACCATGTGATGGCATGGTCATCACGTAAGTCAAACGCGACAGCGACTTTCGGGTGAATACGTTGTTGTAAAGAGACCGCGATAGAATCCTCAAGGGTATAGTCTATTTCACCTTCTGCGACCATTTCTAATAACTGGCTTGGGGTATAATCGCTACTCTCCTCCCACTTTAGTTTAGGGTATTGGGCTGACAGTGCTTTTAACGTGCTAGCGTGAGTACTCCCAGCGATAACGACCAATTTCCCTTTCACATCATTGAAGGTTTTTGGCCGAGGTTTCCCTTTACGATAAACCAATTGCTGAGTCACGTTTAAATAGCTTGGACCAGCTTTCATCGTATCTAAACGGTCTTTGTTATACAGCAATCCCGCCATAGAAATATCAGCATCATTATTGTCGAGATCATCAAAAATTTGCTCGATAGTGGGGCGGATAATGATTTTTAGTTTAACACCTAGGTACGTGGCAAAGCCTTGGGCAAGGTCGTAGTCGAAGCCACATAGCTGATGTTGCTCATTAATATAGATAAGTGGTGAATTTACTGCGCTAATACGTAACTCCCCTCGAGAGATAATTTTATCGATTTGGGGGGAGGGCGTATTTGGCCATCGGACATTGAAGCCAATGATCATGGTGGCAAGTAAGGCAATGACCACGATAATAAAATAGTTAACTTTTAGGTTATTCAAATAATTATTTCTCGTGCAGGAACGGGTGTTGTGCGCTTAATAAAAACTGTTTAATCATGGTTATAAATCCAGTGGTTTCGTATTTTGCTCTAACAATGATGATTGGTGCAACTAATATTATCGTATTTCGCACATATTAATATTTAACTAATCGCTCTATTTTTAGTCACGCAAACGGTTTCGTATTGATGAACATTGCTTTATAATGGACGCCGGTTTCCCTGCTTTCGTGATCAGGGCTGGCGTTTAAAAGAGAGAATTTAAGACTATGGAAATTTTGCGTGGCTCACCGGCACTATCAGCATTTCGTATTACCCGCCTTTTGGCGCTGTTTGCTGAAAAACAGCTCCCTGTAACGGATATCTATGCTGAATATATGCATTTTGCTGAGCTATCAGCCCCATTAAGTGGCAGTGAGCAAGGTAAACTGAATAGTTTGTTAAAATATGGTCCTTCTCTGGCAGAGCATGAGCCATTTGGAAAACTGATTTTAGTCACCCCGCGCCCAGGAACCATCTCTCCTTGGTCTTCTAAAGCAACAGATATCGCGCATAACTGTGGCTTAACACAGGTTAAACGTATTGAACGCGGCGTTGCCTATTATATTCAAGCCGATTCCCTGACAAGCGAGCAGTGGAGTCTGGTCATCAGCCTGTTACATGACCGCATGATGGAGACGGTGTTTGCCTCTTTTGAACAAGCTGAGGCGTTATTTGTTCAGCAACAGCCTGCCCCAATGAAAGTAATTGATATCATCACAGGTGGACGCCAAGCACTAGATACGGCTAATAAAGAGATGGGTTTAGCGTTAGCTGACGATGAAATTGACTATCTATTAGAGGCATTCACAGGGTTAAAACGTAACCCAACGGATGTTGAGCTGTATATGTTTGCGCAAGCAAACTCAGAACATTGCCGCCATAAAATTTTCAATGCGGATTGGATTATTGACGGGGAAACACAGCCAAAATCCCTATTTAAAATGATCAAAAATACCTTCGAAAAAACGCCAGATCACGTTCTGTCTGCCTATAAAGATAATGCGGCGGTAATGGAAGGCTCTTCAGTGGGTCGTTTCTTCCCTGAACCGGATGGACGTACTTATCGTTACCATCAAGAAGATGCTCATATTTTGATGAAGGTGGAAACCCACAACCACCCAACGGCAATCTCTCCATGGCCGGGGGCTGCAACCGGTTCTGGTGGTGAAATTCGTGATGAAGGCGCAACGGGCCGTGGTGCAAAACCAAAAGCAGGTTTGGTTGGTTTCTCCGTTTCAAACTTACGTATTCCAGGTTTTGAACAACCGTGGGAAGAAGATTTCGGTAAGCCTGAGCGTATTGTGACCGCACTCGATATTATGACCGAAGGCCCTTTAGGCGGAGCGGCATTTAACAACGAATTTGGTCGTCCCGCTTTATTAGGTTATTTCCGTACCTATGAAGAGAAAGTGAATAGTCACAACGGCGAAGAATTACGCGGTTACCATAAGCCAATTATGTTAGCGGGCGGTATTGGTAACATCCGTGCGGATCACGTTCAAAAAGGCGAAATTACTGTTGGCGCTAAGCTCATCGTTCTGGGTGGCCCTTCGATGAATATCGGTCTAGGGGGCGGAGCTGCATCATCCATGACATCTGGTCAATCTGCGGCTGACCTTGATTTTGCTTCTGTTCAACGTGATAACGCAGAAATGGAGCGTCGTTGCCAAGAAGTGATCGACAAATGCTGGCAGCTAGGTGATAAAAATCCAATTCTGTTTATCCATGATGTTGGCGCGGGTGGTTTATCCAACGCAATGCCTGAATTGGTGAGCGATGGCGGTCGTGGTGGTCGTTTTGAACTGCGTAAAATTCTTAATGATGAACCGGGAATGAGCCCACTGGAAGTGTGGTGTAACGAATCTCAAGAGCGCTATGTGATGGCAGTTGCTCCAGAACAACTCGCATTATTCACTGAAATTTGTGAGCGTGAACGCGCGCCATTTGCCGTGATCGGTGAAGCAACGGAAGAACGTCATTTAACCCTTAATGATGAGCATTTTGATAACCAGCCTATCGATATGCCACTGGATGTATTGCTAGGCAAAACGCCAAAAATGCTGCGTGATGTGACGACACTGAAAGCCGAGCCTGAATCACTGGATAGAACCGCCATCGATTTAACTGAAGCCGTCAAGCGTGTTCTGCATTTACCGGCCGTTGCGGAGAAAACGTTCTTAATCACTATCGGTGACCGTACTGTGACGGGAATGGTTGCTCGTGACCAAATGGTTGGCCCATGGCAGATCCCAGTCGCTGACTGCGCGGTGACAACCGCAAGCTTGGATAGCTATTATGGTGAATCAATGTCTATTGGCGAAAGAACGCCAGTGGCACTGTTGGATTTTGCCGCTTCTGCGCGTATGGCCGTGGGTGAAGCACTAACCAACTTAGCATGCTCTTATGTACAAGACCTTAAGCGCGTGAAGCTATCTGCTAACTGGATGTCTGCGGCGGGTCACCCAGGGGAAGACGCGGGTCTGTACGAAGCGGTTAAAGCAGTCGGTGAAGAGTTGTGTCCAGCATTAGGTCTGACAATCCCAGTGGGTAAAGACTCGATGTCAATGAAGACTCGCTGGCAGCAAAATGGTGAAGAGCGTGAAATGACTTCACCATTGTCATTGATTATTACGGCGTTTGGTCGCGTTGAAGATGTTCGTCTAACAGTTACACCAGAACTGAAAACCACGGCAGATAACGGCTTGTTATTAATCGACCTTGGTCAAGGTCACAATGCGCTTGGTGGCTCTGCACTGGCGCAAGTTTACCGTCAGTTAGGTAATAAAGCGCCAGATGTCCGTGATCCAGCGTTGTTGTTAGGCTTCTTTAATACCATCCAAAAACTGTTATCTGAGCAAAAATTACTGGCTTATCATGACCGTTCCGATGGCGGGCTGTTTGTCACATTAGTGGAGATGGCATTTGCGGGTCACTGCGGTATTAATGTGGATATTAGCTCATTTGATGAAGACACCTTAGCGGCGTTGTTTAATGAAGAGCTGGGTGCAGTGATCCAAATCCAAGGTGCGGATCGTCAATATGTAGAGCAATGTTTTGCCGACGCGGGCTTAGCAGGCTGTGTTCACTATCTTGGTTCTGCAACTCATGACGACGCGGTGATCATTAATAGCCGTGATACAGTCGTTTACAATGGTTCCCGTAGTGCTCTGCGTGAGTGCTGGGCTGAAACCACATGGCAGATGCAGCGCTTACGTGATAACGAAGAGTGCGCAGACCAAGAGCATGACGCGAAGAAAGACAATCAAGACCCAGGTCTGAATGTGAAACTGACTTACGATATCGCAGAGGATATCGCTGCGCCGTATATCGCGTCTGGTGTGCGCCCTAAAGTGGCTGTACTGCGTGAGCAAGGGGTTAACTCCCACGTTGAAATGGCGGCGGCATGGGATCGTGCAGGTTTTGATGCTATCGACGTTCACATGAGTGATTTACTGGCGGGCAACTTGTCTCTTGAACAGTTCCAAGCGCTAGTGGCATGCGGTGGTTTCTCATACGGTGACGTATTAGGCGCTGGTGAAGGTTGGGCGAAGTCCATTCTGTTCAATAACCGTGTTCGTGATGAGTTTGCTAGCTTCTTCAATCGCCCAGACACCTTATCATTAGGGGTGTGTAATGGTTGTCAGATGATGTCTAACTTGCATGACTTGATTCCGGGTGCCGAGTATTGGCCGCGTTTTGTCCGTAACCGTTCAGAGCGTTTTGAAGCACGCTTTAGCTTAGTGGAAATTGCAAATAGCCCATCATTACTGCTGCAAGATATGGCGGGTTCACGCATGCCGATTGCGGTTTCTCACGGTGAAGGCCAAGTAGAAACTCGTGCACCAGCTCATTTAACGCAGTTAGAAAATAACGCGCTGGTGGCAATGCGTTTTGTGAATAACTACGGTCAAGTGACTGAGCAATACCCAGCGAACCCGAACGGTTCTGTGAATGGGATTACGGCAGTAACATCAACGGATGGTCGCACGACTATCATGATGCCGCACCCTGAGCGTGTATTCCGTACTGTGAGCAACTCTTGGCACCCAGAAAACTGGGGTGAAGATAGCCCATGGATGCGCATTTTCCGTAATGCACGTAAGCAATTAGGCTAAGATGAAAACACCTGTTTTAATTTAGCGCTAAAAACTAAACACCCTATAGGTCGGTTGATTTATAGGGTGTTTTTTCGATTCATCAAAAATGGTAAAAATTCAAATTTGAGGGTCAATGATATCAATAATATTGCTGAGAACCTCTTCGAAAATATCTTCATTGAGTGTTGCTGAGTAAGTGGCTTTTCTGGCTATTAGATCTAACGAGCGGAGTTGATAACATAAGATACAGCCAGTAATGTTACCTGTATCTGTACTTGAACCATCTAAGTAAACAGTGACATTTTGAGTTCTGGCGCGGCTCCCTCCACTTGTAATAGGAACACAAATTGACGTACCAAGTGCGGTGTTGATTTGTGCATCTGTAACCACTAAATAGTAGTGGGGTCCCTTGAATTCCTTGCCTGCGACTGGATCGCCATTAATGTGCCAAATCTGGCCTTTGTGAGGCCTTTTTGCTTTTACCATTAAATAATCTCATTTCCCTGTGGGTCAGAATCATCGACTTCACTGTTTAATAACTTAATCTCTTCTTTAGCAATACCGGATAGTAGCTCATTAATAGATTTTCTTCCTCTAGCCACGCGTTTGACCGGTTTTATGCAAATGGATTCTCCAACAGCATCAATATTTAATTTCATACCGACGACCCATCCAGCCATATTGGCGACTTCAATTGGGATAGTTAAAACAACAGCTCCGCCTTGCTGCCTTAATTTGGTTGTTGACATATATAAGCCTCGCATATCTATTAGGTGTAACTTAGTTACACTATAGCAAAGAGTGATACAAAGTCACACAAAATTGTCGTTTTTTTATTCTGCTATTCATAAAAAAACCGCCCAACTGGGCGGCTGAAATAACAAGTCTAAAACAGAAATTTTTTACTCTAAAATAAACATCCCGTATGGGTGAATTTGCAAATAAAGATCTTCACCCACAGACGGTTGCAATTGAGTTGCGTTGATCTGTAATAGCATAGATTGACCGTGCCAATCTACCGTGACCTCATATTGCGGCCCCATATAGGCCACATGCGTGATAGTACAGCGTTGGCTCTCTTCACCTTGTTTGCTTAATGTGATGGCTTCAGGGCGAACACCGACAGTGACTTGAGCTTTATCTGTCGCAAACTGCGCAGGGCGCGGTAAACGGTAATTAAAGATTTCAACAGTATCAGTGCTGAGGGTTGCAGGGAAAATGTTCGCATCCCCCATAAAGCTCGCCATAAATTTAGATGCCGGCTGGCGGTACAGCTCTTGCGGTGAGCCTAACTGCATGATTTTACCCTTGTTCATCACCAGAACCATATCTGAAACTGCAAAAGCTTCGCTCTGATCGTGGGTCACGTACAGTGAGGTAATATTAAATTGCTGTTGCAGTTCACGGATTTTTTCACGCATGCTGCGGCGTAAGTTGGCATCCAAGTTACTTAATGGCTCATCAAATAACAGCACTTTCGGTTTTAAAATCAAGGCTCGTGCTAGTGCAACACGCTGTTGTTGCCCACCGGAAATTTGGTCAACGAAACGGTCTGCAAAGCCCGCTAAGTCCACCAGCTCCAGCGCTTCTTCTACACGTTTTTTGATTTCAGCCTTCGGCAAGCCAAGCATTTTCAAACCATAGCCAACGTTATCCCCTAACGACATATGCGGGAAGAGGGCATAGGATTGGAATACCATACAAATATCGCGCTGTTGAATAGAGCGGTCGGTGACATCTTCGCCATCGATAAACATGCGCCCTTCAGTTGGCTTCTCTAAACCTGCGACTAAGCGCAGTACGGTGGTTTTACCACAACCAGATGGTCCTAATAGGGTGACCATGCTCCCTTGTGGGATGGAAAGGCTTAAATCGTCAATGACCGTATTGTCGCCAAAGCGCTTAGTTATATTTTTTAATTCAACGAAACTTTTCTGTGTCATGTCAGTGACTCCATGATTACTGTGCATTTTTGGCTTTGGAACGTGAAACACGGGCTTCGCCAATTAAATAGTCAAATAAGAAGATAATCGCGAGCATGACCACGATCAGAATAGAACCGTAAGCAATCGCCACACCGTATTCACCATCTTCAACGCGGTTCAAGATATACGCTGTCGCAACACGGGTGTCTGGCGTTACCAAGAACACAATGGCGCTTACGGTGGTGATAGCACGGACAAAACTGTAGATCAGCGCCGATAAAATCGCTGGACGTAATAATGGCAGCAGGATGTGGAAAATTGTCCGCATTGAACCTGCACGCAAGCTGAGGGAGGCCTCATCTAACGACTTATCAATTTGGCCTAATCCCGCGATACCCGCACGAATACCTACCGGTACGTTACGCATGGTCATGGAGATAATTACAATCGCCGCCGTCCCTGTTAAATAGAACGGTGTGTCGTTAAAGGCGAGGATGTAAGAAACCCCAGCCACGGTGCCTGGTACGGCAAAGCACAACATGGTGGTAAATTCGATGGTTTTCTTACCACGGAAATCTTGGCGAACCACAATATACGCGATAAGCAAACCTAAAATCGCGGTGATTGGCGCAGCGATACCCGCATATAACAAGGTGTCTAACAGCGACGGCCATGCACCATCATCAAAACCTTGGCCAAATAATTTGATGAAATTGTCGAGGGTTAATGTGTAATCCACACCCCAGTTCACAGTGAAGCTTCCGTAGAAGATGCTGCCGTACAGTAAGACGTTAAACGCGACCCAAATACCGAGAATTGTTGTTACCGTTGCAACAAGGGAAACTGGCAGCGGTTGAACATCGCCACGGTAAGATTTACCGGAAACGGTGACGTAAGAGCGTTTACCAATCCACATGTATTGCACACAGAAAACCAGCAATGAGAAGACAAGTAAGGAAGCACCTAACGTACTGGCCGCTTGGTAATCAAGCTGGGAACCTGTGATATAGAAATAGATTTGTGTCGCCAGAACGTCGAAGTTACCCCCTAATACTAACGGGTTACTGAAGTCGGCAAGGGATTGCACAATCACGATTAAGAAGGCGTTAGCCAGTGCAGGTTTCAACAGTGGCATAAACACGTTGAAGAACGTCTGGTAGCGGTTAGCGCGTAAGGTATATGACGCTTCTTCTAGTGATGGATGGATGGTTTTAATCGCGCCATCGAGGATCATAAAGGACATTGGGGTGAAGGCGAGAACCTGTGCTAACCAAATACCGGTAAAGCCGTATAGCCAGTTGGTATTTTCTAGGCCCATATAGGTGGCTAAAAATTCAGTAATATAGCCTGAGCGACCCATCATTAAGGTGACACCTAAACCGACAACAAACGGCGGGGTCACAATGGGTAAAATTGAGAATACGCGACCAATAATCGCAGAGCGCTTAGCAATTCGGGTGGTGTAAATTGCGAGGATTAAACCAAAGAAGGTACAGCCAACACCCACTGCTAATGAGAGGAATATGGAGTTGATAATCACCTGAACAATATGTGACTGGGTTAAAATAGCCACAAATGCAAATGGTGCAAAATCTCCGTTCCCATCAGTAAACATCGGAATAAAAATTGCCACACTGGGAAAGACGATAAATAGCGCAATCAGTGCGACGACGGTGATAAGGGAGCCAATAACAAATTGGTCGCCACCCAGCCACTCTAGACGTGTCAGGGCGTGGGTCATTATCATACCAAGGGCGATAAATAAGGTAATGGCGGAATAGCCTAATCCTTTACCCTCTAGATAAGCAGTAATAATCACGAGCACTGCCGTGATAGCGGCAACAGCGATATCAAGATAGTGACGGGATTTTTGATTACGATCGGCTGGCGTGATAGGTCTTAACAGTAAAATAGAAGGCAATAAATACCATAGCCAACTAATATTGACACTGCTCCAGCCATACGCAGCTAAGATCTCATCTTGAGTTGAGTCGAATAAGCCGTAGTCGAGGCTCCATGAGGGTAGCAGAGCGAAGCCCAGCCAAGCTATCAGAATCCAAAGGAAGATACTGTCCTTTTTCTTCGAGGCTGTTAGGGTTAAGGTCTGAGGCATTGTTTTTCCCCTAAGTTTATTATTATTGAGTTAATTAACCATTAAATTAATATCATGATTTATAACGAAAATAATTTTAAACCTAATTAATATTATCGTTCTAATGAGTGAGCCAAACTGGAGCCGTCTGCGTAGCGCAGACACTCTTTTATTTAGCATCATTTTTTATAGTAAGTAGCTAATACACTAAATCGCGAAGCTCGCGAGTCAATCAGGTAAAGTGCGGCGACGGACGCCGCACCAACATCTTATTTACTCATTTTAACTTCAGTAACCCACTTGTTGATCAGATTCTTACGGACTTCAGCATCGCCGTATTTATCCATATCGTAGTTGATTAAGTTTAAGTCTTTGAGTTTCAGAGACAGTGGAGAAGACTCTGCGGTGGTGTTGGTCAGAATTTGGTAAGACTGACCTTGTTTCCAGCTTAGTTCTTGGGCTTCTTTAGACAGAACGAAATCCACGAACAGTTTTGCGTTGTCCATGTTACGTGCGTTTTTCAGAATACTGATCCCGCCGATTTCATAGCCAGTCCCTTCACATGGCGCGATTAACTCTAATGGCGCACCATTTTCAACTTCTAGAGAGTAGTCATGCAGGAAGCCGATACCGATAGCAGATTCGCCACGAGCCGCGTTACGTGCTGGGGCAATACCAGATTTGGTGTATTGGGAGATGTTAGAGTTCAGTTTTTTCAGGTAATCAAAGGCTTGCTCGTTACCCCAAAGTTGGTCAAAGGTTGCTAATGCAGTGTAAGCCGTACCTGAACTTTGTGGATCCGCGATTTGAATTTCGCCTTTATATTCAGGCTTAGTCAGATCTTTCCAGCAAGTAGGAATTGGTAAACCTTTCTCTTTTAAGCGATCTTTATTCACACCAAAACCTAAGATACCGATATAAACCGCAGAAGAGTAGTTGCCTTTGCGTTTAGCAGGATCTTGGAATTGCGTCATGATTTGAGACAGGTTAGGAGATTTGTACGGCTCTAACAGATCCATTTCACCTGCTTGTGAATGTGGATCTAAAGTTCCGCCATACCATACGTCTGCTTGTGGGTTACGTTTTTCAGCTTCGATTTTAGCTAAAGTACTGCCTGAACCGTTGCGAACGAACGTCGTTTTAACGTCGTATTTTTTGGCGAATGCTTGCGTTTCCGCTTCGCACATCGCGTTGGTCGCACTACAGTAAACCACTAAACGGCCCGCTGCGTTTGCAGTGGTCGTAATAGCGGCAAGGGATAAACCTGCTGCAACAAGTGTAGAGAGAGTCTTAAGTTTCATTGTCAGTCCTTTATTCACGTTTTCGGATTAACTATTATTATGTGTCGGTGAAACTGCACCGACTAAATGCTCTCTTTTGCTGACATTGGCAATCAAAAGAGGCATCAGTAGTAGCCCCATCAAAGCGGCTGCGCTGGCGAGTAAGGTAAACATCCCTGACCAACCATAATTGGCAATCACTTGAGAGAGCGGCCATCCTGCGATTGCAGCCCCAAGATAAGCATACAATCCAAGATAACCCGTTACCGTTCCAGCTGCCTTTTTATGACAATATTCTGTAGCAGCTAGACCGACTAACATCTGTGGTCCAAATACAAAGAAACCGTTGGCTAAGAAGCATGCGGCCAATAGTCCGTAGTGATGAATTGGTATTAACCATAAGGCATTCACAGAAACGAATAGACCTAAGGAAAACAGCAAAATCATCGGTGCGCGTTGCCCTCTAAACAGGAGGTCGGAACCCCAACCTGCGCACAATGCGCCTAATAAACCACCTAATTCAAACAGAGCTAACGTGGCATTGGCGCTTAATAAATTGCTTCCGTGTGTTTCGGTTAGCCATAAATTCCCCCAATCGTTTATCCCAATACGGATGAGATAGACCAAAATGTAGGTGAAACCGAGCAGCCAAATCATTGGGTTAAACACAATGGTTTGCTTTAAAATCACCCACATGGATTGTGGGGGGGAAAGCTGCTCTTGGCGTAACTCTAATGCATCATGTCGCCACTGGCCCACGGTGGGTAAATGTTCTTCTTTGGGCGTACCTCGGAGTTGGCGGCATAGCCATAATCCTAAAATAACCCCAATAATTCCCGGAACGATCAGCGCCATTTGCCAACTGTAGTGGGTGGCTAACAAGGCTGTTAACAGTGGTAGCGCCATTCCCCCAAGGTTGATGGAAATATTCCACAGTCCCCACCAAAATCCCCGCTCGTTACGTGAGTACCAATGAGTGAGAATACGTGCACAGGGTGGCCATCCCCAACCTTGGAAAAATCCGTTTAACGTCCAAACGACTAACAGCGCAGGGAACGATAAACAGTAGGCAAAAATGATATTGAGGATCCCTGTCATCACGAGGCCAACACCCATAAACCAACGGTAGCCTGTAATGTCATGGAAAATACCGGATATAAACTTGGATAGACCATACGCAAGGTAAAATGCTGAGGCGATCCAACCAATATCACTTTTGTCTAAAAACAGTTCTGCCTGCATAACGGGCATCACAAAATTAAAGCTTTTACGGGTAAGGTAAAAAGCGGCATAACCGATGATCATGGAAAACATCAGGCGGCGACGCCAGAAACGGTAATTGCTATCCAGATCCAGTTTGCGTGTACCCGTCATAATTGTGTTTCTCCCGTTTGGCAGAATGTAATGAAGTTTTTAAATAAAAGGATGAGATAAGGTATTAGGAGGCTAAGAATAATTCCTAGTTTTTCACTATTTCATTTCAAAATGTGGGCAAGTTAACAATTATTTTGGTACCACTTTGAGTTGTTAGCGTCCAGTCGCCACCTAAGGCTCTGACTCGCTCCTCAATTCCGCGTAAACCGAAGCCTGATGTACGTTTGCTAAAAGGGATGCCCACACCATTGTCATCAACAATTAGCTGTATCGAGTCACCTTGTTGATTTAATGAGATGTGGATCTTTGTGGCTTTGGCGTGCTTGCTGATATTGTTCAGTAGCTCTTGAACCAAACGGTAAAGGGTGAATAACACTGTTTCATTGGCTGGGGTTTCAGTTAATCCGTAATGAAAGTCACATTGAATATTGTTTTCTTTAAAAGCAAATTCACCAATTAAATGGGTGAGTGCGTTTTCAAGGGACATTTCATCGAGTACAGGCGGACGTAATTGGCGCAATAGATGGCGGGTGGCTTGGTGGATCTGTAGTGCCAGCTCGTTGATTTGGCTAGCAGCGTTATAGCTTAAATCGTTAGCCGCGGTTTTTTTCACCAACATAGATTGGATTTGGATCGCGGTAATGTTTTGTCCAATCTCATCATGGAGTTCACGGGCAATATCTTTCTTCACATCTTCTTCGGTATGCACGAGTTGGCGCATCAAGTCTCGGCGGGCGTGAAGTTCTTCTTCTAATCGCTGGCGGTAGCGTTGTAAGTTACTTGAGAGTTGCTTTTGGCGGCTGATAGCGATGCCTAACCCGATACCAATCAGGGCTTGAGAGCTTAAAAAGAGTTGTAGTTCTTGGAGATCATCAAAAGCACCTTGGAACTGTCTTGCGAAGGTAATGATTAAGCTTCCTAGTAATGCGGATAACACGCCGCCTTGCCAGCCATAACGATACGCCATAAAAATATTGGGAATAAAGACCAATAAAACAATCAGTTGTTCAATTTCAGGAGCAAAGAAAATTTGGGCACTTAAGCCGACGAGACAGAAAAGAAAACACCAAATAATCAATGAAGTTCGTAATTGCTTATCCGTGGTTCCGTAGTCGAGCAGCATATGATAGTGCTGCTCATGCAAGTATTCATAGATAAGATAAACAAAGGGGGAGAGGAGAATTCCACCTGTGAATGTGGTTAAGAATAATTGGCTAATAGAATATTGAGATAAAAGCCCAAACAGCAAGGCATTGAGTATGCTATTGGCCGCGACGCCAGCCAGTAACAAAATCAGTCGTTGCCAATAAAGTGTATATCGCCACCAAATATTTTGGATAACGATTGCAACCAGCAGGCTCAATATTGGGGATAACAGCAAAATAGGTTGAGTGAGTAATTGCTCTTGTGCAAGCCAGTAGGTCAGAAGCCCTTCAGCGAGTAGAACAGTTGGCCAGTAGCGTCTCCATAATAGGATCATCAAGGTGAGGCGTAAGGCTTGCGGTAAAAATAGGGTGGCTTGAAAGCTATTTTGGCTAAGATAAAAACCAATGATCCATAATCCCACCCAAATCAGTGAGTAGGTAAATAATAGGAATAGAGACTGTAATCCTAAACGAGCCGCTTTGTTCATTACTATTTACCTTGCTGGGACGTTACCTTACTGGAACGTTACCTTGCTGGAAAGAAAATCTGTCTATCGAGAAATGATGTTGTGTTCTAAGGCGTAGTGCACTAAATCAATGGTGTTTTCGCATTGCAATTTCCCGAGGACATTCGCGCGATGTACATGCACTGTTTTATGGCTGAGGTTTAATTGTTCGGCAATGACTTTCACACTGAGGCCTGCCACCAGTAAATCAAAGACTTCGCGCTCACGGTTAGTGAGCTCTTGAACACCTTGTTTTTGCTGCGGTGTTTGGCGTAAGGCTCGCATAGCATCAGCACACAGGTAGCATCCACCTTGGTAAACAGAGCGTACCGCTTGGACTAATTCCTCAGGTCCGCAACATTTGGTGAGATAGGCACTGGCACCGGCATCGAGTGCACTTTGCACGAAAGCAGGGGTGTCATAGATGCTTAAAATAATAGTACGAAAGTCGGGCTTTTTTTTACGTAAACGGGTTAGCAGTTGTAAACCGCTCTCATCTGGCATTGAAATATCCATAATTGCCACGTCAATATCGAGGCTAATTAGGTGCGGCCATGCTTCTTGCGCACTCGCGTATTGCCCCACAATACTAATGTCAGGTTCTAACGTCAGTAATTGGGCAAAGCCGGAGCGAACAACAATATGGTCATCAATAAGGGCTATTTTTATCATTTTGTCGTATTGAGGACTGTAGTATCGAAAGTAAGTAGGAGACCATTTGCCAGTCTTATATCAATATAGGGATGGATAAGCTAGCGGAATAACATAAAATTCTGACGTACATCAGAAATGAAACGCGCAGGATCATAACGATAATAAATAGGATGGCAATATTTTATTTGGGAATGAAACGGGTTTGCCATTAAATAAAATGGGTTTTGGTGAATGACTATACACTCGCTGCTAAAATACCGGCAAAGTGAGTGAGCCAACGGCATCGATTTATTTTGGCTTTGATGAATGATAAATCACCGTCAATTCAACACAAAATAGACAGGTCTAAAGAGAATATAAATAGTGGGAGATAGGCAAATTTTTTGGAGTGTCTACTATTCGCGACAAACAGGGCTTGTTGGTGTCTCTAAAAGGAGACATTTATGATATTGATAAATAAGGGCTTTAAAAATGATGGGATTCACTGTCTTAAATTGGAGACAGATTTTGGGTGGGTAAGTGATTTTTTTTTGTATTCATAGCAATTCAAAAATGATGAGAATAAGTAAGAAAATAAATTCATATAAAAATCAATGAAATAAAAATATCATTGAAAAGTTGGCACGGGTTGTGCATAATAATCGTCAGTTGCTCATTCAATTGCTTATGTAGGTCCAAGCTTGGGGAAACCTAGCAAATGGGAACATACCACATAAAACCCGAATGATGCCAAAGTAAGGTGCCTACCGTCCAAATCATCGATATTCGCTTTCGAGCTTTATCAAACACAGGGCGACACGTGGAGTGAGGCACCACCTATATGATTATCTTTAATGAAAGACATAATCGTATGCAAAAAATCGGCATTCAAGCGTAATGTCGAGTATCGCTGGCGGAGGTGAGAAGCAATTCTTCCCTCCGCCTTCCCATTTCTGGGGTATCAATATTTCTCCCTATCGAGCTTATCTTCCCGTCCAATCGCAGTATATTTAATCTATTTATCTGAAATCATTCACGTTTAGCTCACTTTCTTGGCATGTACATTGCTATCTATCTGTCTATTGGTTTATCTATCATCAATGTAAACAGCACTTTTCGCATTAACGGGAGTTCTGCTACCATTGAATTACATATAAATAGGTAAGAGATGAATGCGTTGAGTAAATTGCGTCTTTTTCCGCGCTCATTGCGGCAGTTAGTGGTCATGGCTTTTTGGTTAGTCCTTTTGCCATTATTGGTATTGGCTTATCAGGCTTATCAAAGTCTAGAACAATTGAGTAACCAAGCGGCGGATATCAATAAAACCACGCTGCTTGATGCTCGGCGCAGTGAAGCGATGAGTAGCCTCGCGCTGGAAATGGAGCGCAGTTATCGCCAGTATTGTGTATTGCAAGATAAAGCCTTACAGACGCAGTATGAAAAGCAGTTTGCTGATTATGAACAGATGCTGGAGCGTCAAAAAACTATTTTGCCAGAGACGCCAGAAGTGTTAGGGCTCTTTACTGGGTTGCAAAAGCTGAAAGCGATTAGTTGTGAAAATAATGAACCGATGGAAGCCACTACCAGAGTGTTAGAGCAATTCTCTGCGCAAAATACGGCTGTTGTTCAGCAAACTCGAGAGGTTATTTTTAGCCGTGGTGAACAGCTTCAAAAAGCCATTGCAAATAAAGGGCAACTATTTGGTTGGCAAACACTGATCCTCTTCTTGCTGAGCGCGCTGTTGGTGACCTTATTTACTCGTATGATTATCGGCCCGGTTAAAATCATTGAACGCATGATTAACCGCTTAGGAACAGGGCTGACTCTGGAAAATGATACTGACCGCTTTAAAGGCCCAAGAGAGCTACGGATCATTGCTCAGCGAATTATTTGGTTAAGTGAGCGGTTAGCTTGGTTGGAATCCCAGCGCCATGAGTTTTTACGTCATATTTCCCATGAGCTAAAAACGCCATTAGCCAGTATGCGAGAAGGAACAGAATTATTGGCGGATGAGGTTGCAGGTCCGTTAACTAGTTCGCAAAAAGAGGTGGTTGATATTCTTGACCAGAGCAGTAAGCATCTTCAGCAACTTATTGAACAGCTTCTTGACTATAATCGGAAATTAGTCGATGAGCCGCCCGTTGCCCAGCAAGTCGATTTGAAAAAGCTTATTGAAGATATTGTTAATGCACATAATTTACCTGCAAGAGCGAAAGATATTACCACTGATGTTCGCTTAAAAGTGGAAAGTTGTCTTGCAGAACCAACCTTACTCGGAAGGGTTATTGATAATATCTACTCCAATGCGGTGCACTATGGTGGCGAATCAGGTAATATTTGGATCTCAAGCCGCAGGACAGGGAATAAATTACTCATTGAGGTTGCCAATACGGGCACGCCTATCCCTGAGTCTGAGCAAAATATGATTTTTGAACCTTTCTATCAAGGCAGCCTCCAAAGAAAAGGTGCCGTCAAAGGAAGTGGGTTAGGGCTTAGCATCGCGCAAGATTGTATTAAGCAGATGGGTGGTGAATTATCATTAGTGCCACATAAATCAGCGGATGTTTGCTTCCGAATTGAATTGCCTTTAACCGCAGAGAACGAATAATAATGCAAAACAGGTCTACAGATTTTTTGGCGGTATTGTGTAGCGCAATATTGTCGAAGACAAAAACGAGATTGTTAAAGACAAAAACAATCTCAACTCGTCGTGGGACATGTATTAAATCTTCCCGCGTTGGCACTCCTTTGGGAATGATTTTATTCTCTCTCATTTTAACGGGTTGTGTGGCGAAGAATGGTCAATCACCATTAGAAACCCTCGCCAAAGTCGTTATTCCAGAAGTGAAAACCACGGATTATCGTTACGCTTCTTGCGAATCAATTTGGGAAAATCAAGAACCTGTCTCACAGGAAAATGCCCTCTATTGGTTACGTATGATGGGCTGTGTGGACAGAATGGATGCTGACAAAGCGCGTGCTGAAGCGAAAAAGATTGAAGTGAATGATTGGTCTACTTCATTTACTAAAAATATTCTATTAGGTTCAGCGGAGCCGACAATCGCTGAACGTCGCCAAATGCTCGATAGCATTAACACTTATAGTTTGAGCTTCCCAACGCCAATTCGCCCATTATTGCAATTGTGGCGCGAGCAGCAGGTTCAAGTGATCAACCTTGCCGATGCGAATGCACGTTATAAACGTATGCAGCAAGAGATGGATGCAAAGCTTGACCGCCTAAAAGAAGATAATGCCAAGCTGCGTTTTGAGCTTAATAGCACTTCCCGCAAGTTAGAAAACTTAACGGATATTGAACGCCAGCTCTCTTCTCGCAAGAAAAATGCGAATGAAGTTGAAAAAGAAGATGAAGCCGCTGCTGCTGCACCAACAGAAACGAAGCCAGCCTCAGCCGAACAGAGTTCCTCGGAGAATAAAGCACAATGACCGGCCGTAAGTCAGCTAACTTACTTTTGGTGGATGATGATCCTAGCCTGCTAAAACTGCTTGGTATGCGTTTGAGCAGTGAAGGTTTTAAAGTCTCAACAGCGGAAAGTGGGCCTGAAGCACTAAAATTACTCCAGAAAGAAAAAATCGATCTCGTTATTAGTGATTTACGAATGGATGAAATGGATGGCATGGCGCTGTTTGATGAAGTGCAAAAAGCCCATCCGAATCTTCCGGTGATTATTCTCACTGCTCATGGTTCGATTCCTGATGCGGTTGCGGCAACGCAGCGCGGGGTGTTTAGTTTCTTAACCAAACCTGTTGATAAAGACGCGCTTTATAAAGCCATTGATGAAGCGTTAGCATTATCTTCAACACCAATTAGTGATGAAGAGTGGAGCGCTGGCATTGTCACGCGTAGCCCGCTGATGATCCGTTTACTTGAACAGGCCCATATGGTGGCACAATCAGATGTGAGTGTGCTGATTAATGGACAAAGTGGTACGGGTAAAGAAGTATTAGCGCAAGCGATTCATAAAGTTAGCCCACGAGCTCATAAACCGTTTATTGCAATTAACTGTGGCGCATTGCCTGAACAATTGCTTGAGTCTGAACTGTTTGGGCATGCTAAAGGCGCGTTTACAGGTGCAGTGAGTAGCCGTGAAGGGCTGTTTTTTGCCGCCAGCGGTGGGACGCTGTTTTTAGACGAAATTGGCGATATGCCGATGCCGCTGCAAGTCAAATTGCTGCGTGTTCTGCAAGAGCGTAAGGTTCGCCCGCTAGGAAGCAACCGCGATTTAGATATTGATGTACGCATTATTTCTGCGACTCACCGTAACTTACCGAAAGCGATGGAGAAAAACGAGTTTCGTGAAGATCTCTATTATCGCTTGAATGTGGTGAACTTGCGGATCCCTGCGTTGAATGAACGCGCGGAAGATATTCCGTTATTAGCTAATCATTTATTACGTGAAGCTGCGATCCGTCATAAACCCTTTGTTCGCAGTTTTTCGAGTGATGCGATGAAGTGCTTGATGACCGCAAGCTGGCCCGGAAACGTGCGGCAGTTAGTGAACGTGATTGAACAGTGTGTCGCATTGACCACATCTCCAGTGATCAGCGAAGCCCTCGTTAGTCAAGCTCTGGAAGGCGAAAATACGGCGCTACCGACCTTTGTGGAAGCACGTAACCAATTCGAATTAAATTATCTGCGTAAATTATTGCAGATGACCAAAGGCAACGTGACCCAAGCTGCACGCATGGCGGGACGCAACCGTACCGAGTTTTATAAATTACTTGGGCGTCACGATTTAGAAGCGAATGATTTTAAAGAATAAAACCTTTATAGCTTAAAGGATTAAGGGAGAACAAACACGTTATGAGCCGTAAGCTTAATATCTCACTGGCACAACTTAACTGGCTGGTTGGCGACATCGAAGGCAACTGCGAACGGATGTTGCAAACTGTTGAAGAGCATGCCGAAAATACTGATATCGTCATGTTTTCTGAGTTGGCTCTAACAGGCTACTCCCCTGAAGATTTACTCTTCCGCCACGATTTTGAAGAGCGTTGCACCGCGCAATTAAAACGTTTACAACAAGCTAGCGGTCAATGTGGAATTATCGTAGGCCATCCGTGGTACGAAGATAATGAAATTTATAACGCATTATCATTTTTTCACCAAGGAAAGCTATTAGCCCGTTACTTTAAGCAAGAACTGCCTAATTACGGTGTTTTTGATGAGCCTCGTTATTTCACTGCGGCAGAAAAAACGTGCGTGGTGGAATTCAAAGGTTATCAGCTCGGTTTACTGATTTGCGAAGATATTTGGTATGACGAGCCGATTGATGCGGTAAAAGGGGCGGGAGCTGAGTTGGTTCTCACCATTAATGCTTCACCGTATGATTTAAATAAAGAGCACATTCGCAGTGATCTGCTGGTGGAACATGCTCAGCGTACAGGCATGCCGATTGTCTATCTTAACCAAGTGGGTGGACAGGACGAACTCGTGTTTGATGGCGGCTCGAAAGTGCTGGCAAACAAAGGTAAGCAAGTCTACCAACTGGCTGAATTTGCAGAGCAAGTGGCGACAGTCACATTTGAAGATGTGAAATTAGTGACTGAGCAGCCGAAGCAGCCTGAAGCGTCTCAAATCGCGCAGGTGTATCAAGCATTAGTCTTAGCAACCCGCGATTACATTAACAAAAATGGCTTCAATGGGGCGATTTTAGGGTTATCCGGTGGAATTGATTCAGGATTAACCGTGGCGATCGCGGCGGATGCTATCGGTAAAGACAGGGTTCAAGCCGTTATGATGCCGTTCCGTTACACCGCTGAAATGAGCATTCATGATGCTAAAGAGCAGGCGGAATTACTGGGTGTTGAGTTTGATATCGTCTCCATCGAACCGATGTTTGATGCCTTTATGGCACAATTACAGCCGATGTTTGAAGGCACTCAACCGGATACTACAGAAGAGAATTTACAAGCCCGTTGCCGCGCCGTGATTTTAATGGCGATGTCCAATAAGCGCCGCCGTTTAGTGCTGACGACCAGCAATAAAAGTGAATCTGCAGTTGGGTATTCAACGTTGTATGGCGATATGGCAGGGGGCTTTGATGTCCTTAAAGATGTGCCAAAAACGCTGGTCTTTGAACTGGCTAAATATCGTAATACAATATCGCCGGCAATTCCGCAGCGCGTAATTGATAGACCACCTTCAGCGGAACTGGCTCCAGGGCAATTAGACCAAGATAGTTTACCGCCTTACGATGTGTTAGATGCCATCCTAGACGGTTATGTAGAAAAAGATTTATCTGTGGCTGACCTTATCAAGCTCGGATTTGATAGAGAAATTGTTCGCAAAGTTGTGCGTCTTGTCGATATTAACGAATATAAGCGCCGTCAGGCTCCTGTTGGACCGCGGATCACAATGCGTAATTTCGGTAAAGATCGTCGTTATCCGATTACCTCAGGTTTTGGCCGTAAAAACTGGTCATAACAGGAACTGAAAATGAAAAAAATTGATGCAATTATAAAACCATTCAAACTTGATGATGTGCGCGAAGCGTTAGCTGAAGTAGGTATCACCGGTATGACGGTGACTGAAGTGAAAGGCTTTGGTCGCCAAAAAGGTCACACTGAACTGTATCGCGGTGCAGAATATATGGTGGATTTTTTACCAAAGGTAAAAATTGAAATCGTTGTGCCGGACGATATTGTTGAAAGCTGTGTAGAAACCATTATGCAAACGGCGCAAACCGGCAAAATCGGTGATGGGAAAATTTTTGTGTATGACGTCGCTCGCGTAATTCGTATTCGTACAGGTGAGCAGGACGAAGAAGCAATTTAATTTTTGTCTTAGTTGGCTTATTTAGCTTTTGGCTAGCGAGTTAACTAGAATGAAAAATGCGGTAACGGGATAAATATATCTTACATGGGATGATAATATATTTATATGCGAGTCCGTTACCGCAAAAATTAAAAATCATTTATAACTAAAGCTTTAAAAACAATTCACTATAATGAATAGCTGCGATTAATTTAACGGTAATACTTTATGAGGGCCAAAACACTCATAATGAATGTTATCGGCAGCAACACCCATTTCAATTAGCTGCTTTCCAACATGTTGCATAAAGCCAACAGGCCCACAGAAATAGAATTGCATATTTGGCTGAAGCACTTTCTCTTTAACTTGCGTTAAATCCAGTAATCCTCGGTATTGGTAATCTTCACCTTGTTGGTCTTGTGGCGCGGGCTGATTAAACCAAATTGCGGAATGGCCTTGCTTGTGTTGCGTCATTAATTGACTAACTTCTTGATTAAAAGCGTGTACATCCCCATTTTCAGCAGCATGTAGCCAATTCACAGGTGCTTGGTGTTGGTGTATGGTGAGGTGGTTAAGCATGCTAAGCATTGGTGTTAAGCCGACGCCAGCAGAGATTAAAGTCACTGGCGTTTTCGGCTCGACATCAAGGTAAAAATCACCGCATGGTGGCGCTAAACGAACAATATCGCCTTCATTGAGATTTTGATGTAAGAAGCCTGAAACGATGCCTTGTTCTTCACGTTTCACTGCAATACGGTAGGTTTTTCCATTTGGCGCAGTAGTGAGTGAATACTGGCGAATCTCTTGATTTTCAAAACTATTTTCATTCAGGTATACAGTAATATATTGTCCCGGATGATAATCCGCCACCGCTTTACCATCTACTGGAGTGAGTTCAAAACTGGTGATAACGGCACTTTGAGGCTGCTTTTTAGTGACTTTGAATTCACGTAAGCCTTCCCATCCGCCAGATTTCTCGGCGTTTTCATGGTAGATCGCGCTTTCACGGTTAATGAAAATATCTGCCAGCACGCCATAAGCTCTTCCCCATGCGTCCAACACTTCCTGACCTGGGCTCAGTAGCTCATCAATCGCAGCGAGCAGGTTTTCCCCGACAATCGGGTAATGTTCTGGTTTGATATTTAAGCTGGCGTGTTTTTGCGCGATTTTCTCCACTGCACCAATTAACGCTTCTGGGGTTTCAATATGGACTGCATAGGCGCAAATGGCGTTGAATAGGGCTTCACGCTGATCGCCATTCGTTTGATTTCTCATATTGAAAATATCTTTCAGTTCAGGATGTTGTTTAAACATTCTGTCATAAAAGTGAGCGGTCAATTTAGGACCAGTTGCTGCGATGGCAGGGATGGTGGATTTAATTGTGGCGATAGTTTGTTGATCAAGCATACAGGTGCTCCTGAATTATTTTCATAATATTATGAATTTATAAACATGTATTTTATATGCAACTTATAATATTTAGCGGGAAATGTAAATAATTAACGCATTAAAAAGTGGGGGAATTCACCGCAAAATTAGAGGTGGCTAGCAAAGTTAGATATTCATCTCGGTATTATTGAAATGTGCGCTATTATATTTTGTGTTGTTTAAAGGTATCTGAAAGCAAAAAAATTAATGCAATCGTTTGCGTATATTTTTTCTTAGGGGCTATCTCAACGACGAAAAAGAGTTTACACTGTCAGTCATTAAGTTGAATTGATTGTTACCTTATTGAATTGCTGAGGCAGGAGAAGCGAATGTTAAAGCGTGAAATGAATATTGCAGATTACGACCCACAACTGTGGGAAGCAATGGAAAAAGAAGTACAACGTCAAGAAGAACACATTGAATTAATTGCTTCTGAAAACTATACCAGCCCACGAGTTATGCAGGCTCAAGGCTCTCAGCTGACCAATAAGTATGCGGAAGGTTATCCAACTAAGCGTTATTATGGTGGTTGTGAATTCGTTGATGTGGTTGAGCAATTAGCTATCGACCGCGCAAAAGAGTTATTTGGTGCTGACTACGCAAACGTACAGCCACACTCAGGTTCACAAGCTAACGCTGCCGTTTATATGGCGCTGCTGCAACCAGGTGACACTGTATTAGGTATGAACCTTGCACACGGTGGTCACTTAACTCACGGTTCTCCAGTAAACTTCTCCGGCAAACTGTATAACATCGTTCCTTATGGTATCGATGAAAGCGGTAAAATCGATTACGACGATATTGCAGCTCAAGCGAAAAAACATCAACCAAAAATGATCATCGGCGGCTTCTCCGCATATTCTGGTGTGGTTGATTGGGCTAAGATGCGTGAAATCGCTGACAGCATCGGTGCTTACCTGTTCGTTGATATGGCTCACGTTGCAGGTCTGGTGGCGGCAGGTGTTTACCCTAACCCAGTTCCACATGCTCACGTCGTTACTACAACAACGCACAAAACTTTAGCGGGCCCACGTGGTGGTCTGATTTTAGCTAAAGGCGGCGATGAAGACCTGTATAAGCGTCTGAACTCTGCGGTATTCCCAGGTTCACAAGGCGGTCCTCTGATGCATGTTATCGCAGGTAAAGCGGTAGCACTGAAAGAAGCGATGGAGCCTGCGTTCAAAACTTACCAACAGCAAGTCGCTAAAAATGCGAAAGCGATGGTTGAAGTGTTCCAAAAGCGCGGTTTTAAAGTGGTATCTGGCGGCACTGAAAACCACCTGTTCTTAGTTGACTTAGTTGACAAAGATATCACAGGTAAAGACGCTGACGCTGCACTGGGTCGCGCAAATATTACTGTAAACAAAAACAGCGTACCTAACGATCCGAAGAGCCCATTTGTGACTTCTGGTGTGCGTATCGGTTCTCCTGCAATTACACGTCGTGGCTTCAATGAAGCAGATGCACGCGAGCTAGCTGGCTGGATGTGTGATATTCTGGATAACCTCAATGACGAAGCGACCATTGAAGCTGTTAAACAGAAAGTATTAGCTATCTGCAAAAAATACCCAGTTTATGCATAATGGCGATATGCTCATAAAGTAAGCTGAATTAACACGATAAACCCGCTTCTACACTTTGTAAAAGCGGGTTTTTTGTTGTCGGTTGTAAACCCCTTCATAGGGAGGGGAATAAAAAATAAGGGAGGAGTGATGGTTATTCCATCAACGCGTTGGCTAGCGATTGATTATTTTACCTACTTTTTTGCCTACAGTATTTTCTTACCATTTTGGTCAGTATGGCTACAAGGTGAGGGAATTGATGCAGAAATGATAGGGCTTTTGTTAGGTATCGGGCTTGCAGCGCGTTTTCTTGGCGCAATGTTTATCACCCCCCAAGTCAAAGAGCCTTCCAAACTGATCAATGCATTGCGATTACTGGCAGCGCTTTCCCTTATTTTCTCCATTGGATTTTCATTCGGCTCCCATTGGGCGTGGCTGATGTTCGTCATGATAGGGTTTAACCTATTTTTTGCCCCTATGGTGCCATTAGGGGATTCACTGGCAGGAACATGGCAAAAACAGTTTACTTTTGATTATGGCAAAATCCGTGTTTGGGGCTCCATCGCCTTTATTATTGGGTCATCGTCAATGGGCTATTTCGCTGGCGTGTGGGGACATACCTCTATTATGGTGGCGCTGGTGATCAGCTGCGCGGCCTTATTATTAGGGGCGATGCTAAAACCAGCGATTATGCCCGCGGGTGTGGCAAAAATCGATGGGGCAAATAAGGTATCATTCAAACAGCTGATTGCAGATAAAAACGTATTGTTGTTTTTAATCTGTGTGACGCTGTTGCAAGGTGCTCATGCCGCATATTATGGATTTGCCTCGCTGTTCTGGAAAGAAGCGGGTTATTCCGATTTAGTGATCGGTAATTTATGGTCGCTGGGTGTGGTGGCAGAAGTGATTGTATTTATGCTGAGCCATCGATTATTCCGGCGTTGGAGTGCACGTAATTTACTTTTATTATCCGCAGTTTGTGGAATTATCCGCTGGGGAATGATGGGGGCATTTACTGCATTACCAGTCTTAATTATTGTTCAGATATTACATAGCGGAACCTTCACCGTTTGCCACTTAGCGGCAATGCGCTTTATTAGCGCGCGTAAAGAAAATGAAATTATACCGTTGCAAGGTGCTTATTCTGCATTAGCGACTGGGGGAGGGCTTGCGGTGATCACCATTATGGTTGGTTATATTTATGAACGTATGCCTGACCAGCATGGTGTCGTGTTTTATTTGATGGCGCTCTTGGCTGTGCCTGCATTGTTTATTCGACCAAAAGTGACGGCTCAGTCTTAGACTGGGGTTACCATAACGCAATAATAAAAAGGGCGCTTAGTTTTCACTAGCGCCCTTTTTAGCAAATTTAACGTGGGTTAAATTAACGTTTTAATGCTTCAGATAACTCATCTTTCATTGCAGCCAGAATATCGCGAACAACGCGCGGACTACCTGCGACTAAGTTACCTGATGCTAAATAGTTATGACCGCCTACGAAGTCAGTCATGATCCCGCCAGCTTCACGCATGATCAGTTCACCACCTAAGAAATCCCATGGTTTTAAACCGATTTCGAAGTACGCGTCCACACGGCCTGCCGCCACGTAACATAAATCCAGAGCCGCTGAACCCGTGCGACGGAAATCTGCACATTGGTCAAACATTTTGCCCATGATATTCATGTAGATAGGAGCGTGTTGTTTGTGTTTGAATGGGAAGCCTGTAGCGACAATTGCGCCTTCAAGATCGCGTTTCTCAGCGAGACGTAAACGGTAACCATTCATCTGAGCGCCTTGACCACGTACAGCCGTGAATAATTCGTTACGCATTGGGTCATAGACAGCAGCAACCTCTGTACGGCCTTTAATGCGTACAGCGATAGAGACTGAGAAGTGAGGGAGACGTTTTGTGAAGTTGGTGGTGCCATCCAGTGGATCGATTACCCATTGAATATCATCATCTTTACCTAATAACTCACCACTTTCTTCAGTGATGATAGTGTGGTCTGGGTAAGATTTACGAATAATATCAACGATAATTTGCTCAGCGTCACGGTCAACGTTAGTGACGAAATCGTTAGCACCCTTTTGGGTTACTGTTACGTTCTGAGGATCTTCATAGTTTTTAGCTATGTAATTACCAGCCTTACGTGCAGCACGTATGGCGATGTTAAGCATCGGATGCATGGGTATTTTCCACTGGGATGTTAAAGAACGAAAATCAAGAGACGCAAAGTATATAGATGTTCGTCACAATAAGCAATTTTGTGTTAGACTCTTGCGATTAATTTTTCATGACAACGTATAAACCATGCTAGAAAATATTCGTATCGTTCTTGTTGAAACCTCACACACTGGCAATATGGGCTCAACCGCTCGCGCAATGAAAACTATGGGGCTTTCAAATCTCTATTTAGTTAATCCTCTCGTCGAGCCTGATTCCCATTCTATTGCATTATCCGCAGGGGCAAGTGATGTGATTGGCAATGCTAAAATCGTAAAATCTCTCGATGAAGCGCTAGAAGGGTGTAAATTAGTCATTGGTACCAGCGCACGCTCTCGCACACTTTCTTGGCCAATGGTCGAGCCTCGTGAATGCGGTGTGAAATCTGTTGAGCAGTCAAAAGAGTCACCAGTTGCGATTGTCTTTGGTCGTGAGCGCGTCGGCTTAACCAACGAAGAGTTGCAAAAATGTAACTATCATTTGTATATTCCGACCAACCCAGAATACGGTTCGCTGAATTTGGCAATGGCGGTTCAATTAGTTAGCTACGAGATCCGCATGGCGTATTTGGCAATTGAAGAAAAAAATACGCAAACATCGACCGATGATGAGGTAGAATATCCACCAGCGGAAGATTTAGAACGTTTCTATGTTCATCTTGAAAGCGTATTGAACGAATCTGGCTTTATTCGCAAGGCGCACCCAGGGTTAATTATGAATAAACTGCGACGTTTATTTACCCGTGCCCATGTTGAAACCCAAGAGTTGCACATTCTTCGTGGCATTTTGACATCAATGGAAAAATGGGCGAAAAAATGAGGTTAATGCCGTGGTAAAGTGAGCATAATACTTGAGTAAATTAGTCAGGTAAATAGTTGACCAAATTACTCAGGTATGTCACAATTGCTGCATATTTTACCACGGAGTATTTATGTTATGAGACTCACTTCCAAAGGGCGTTACGCAGTAACTGCGATGCTAGATGTCGCGTTACATTCTCAGACAGGTCCAGTACCTTTAGCTGACATTTCTGAACGTCAGGGAATCTCCCTCTCTTATCTTGAGCAACTCTTCTCTCGTTTACGTAAAAACGATTTAGTTTCTAGTGTTCGCGGTCCCGGTGGCGGTTATTTGCTTGGGCGTGATGCTGACCAAATCTTTGTTGCTGAAGTAATTGCTGCGGTCGATGAATCCGTGGATGCAACCCGTTGTCAGGGTAATAAAGAAGGTTGTCAAAATGGCGACCGCTGCTTAACTCACGCATTATGGCGTGACCTAAGTGACAGAATCACCAGTTTTCTCAGCAGCATCAGCCTTGATGAGCTGGTTAAGAATCAAGAAGTTTTGGATGTTGCTGATAGGCAAGATAATGAAAAGCGTAAAACAATGCCGAACGGCATTACACCAGAATCCATTATCAATGTTCGTGCCTAATATAAAATAGATTATAAATTGCAGTCGATCACCAAATGGTGAAAAAGCCCAACCTATAGCGGCTTGCACCCTTGGGGTCATTAAAAAATTAAAGGCAAAGTTGTCTTGTCCTTTGGAGTATGTGAGCAATGAAATTACCGATTTATCTAGATTATTCAGCAACTACGCCTGTCGATCCGCGCGTTGCTGAAAAAATGATGCAATGTCTAACAATGGATGGGAATTTTGGTAACCCAGCATCTCGTTCACACCGTTTCGGCTGGCAAGCTGAAGAGGCGGTAGATATTGCTCGTAATCAAATCGCTGAATTAGTGAATGCCGATCCTCGTGAAATCGTCTTCACATCAGGTGCAACAGAATCTGATAACTTAGCTATCAAAGGTGCTGCCCAGTTCTATCAGAAAAAAGGCAAGCACGTCATCACTTGTAAAACAGAACATAAAGCAGTTCTGGATACATGCCGTCAATTAGAGCGTGAAGGTTTTGAAGTGACTTACTTAGCACCTCAAAGCAACGGTTTAATTGACCTGAAAGAGTTAGAAGCGGCAATGCGCGAAGACACCATTTTAGTGTCAATCATGCACGTAAATAACGAAATCGGTATTGTTCAGGACATTGCTACAATCGGCGAATTATGCCGTAGCCGTGGTATCGTATTCCACGTTGATGCCACTCAAAGCGTGGGTAAATTACCTATCGACCTGTCAGCGTTAAAAGTTGACCTAATGTCATTCTCTGCACACAAACTGTACGGACCAATGGGTATCGGCGCACTGTATGTTCGTCGTAAACCACGTATTCGTTTGGAAGCGCAACAACACGGTGGTGGTCATGAACGTGGTATGCGTTCAGGAACTTTACCTGTTCACCAAATCGTGGGCATGGGCGAAGCTTACCGTATCGCTAAAGAAGAAATGGCTCAAGAATCTGAACGTCTGCGTGGTTTACGCTTACGTTTATGGAACGGCATTAAAGATATCGAAGAAGTTTACCTTAACGGTGACTTAGAAAATGGTGCGCCGCACATTCTGAACGTCAGCTTCAACTATGTTGAAGGTGAGTCATTAATGATGTCGCTGAAAGATTTAGCAGTTTCCTCTGGTTCAGCATGTACTTCTGCAAGCTTAGAACCTTCATACGTGCTGCGTGCTTTAGGTATGAATGACGAACTGGCTCATAGCTCAATTCGCTTCTCTTTCGGTCGCTTTACGACGGAAGAAGAAATTGACTATGCAATTAAACAAATTCATGGTGCGATCGGCCACTTACGTGAGCTGTCTCCTTTATGGGATATGTTTAAAGCAGGCGTAGATCTCAACAGCATCGAATGGTCTCACCATTAATCAGACAGTTTCAGGAGTTTAAAAATGGCTTACAGCGAAAAAGTTATCGATCATTATGAAAATCCACGTAACGTCGGTTCATTTGATAACAATGATCCAAGCGTGGGTAGCGGCATGGTAGGTGCACCTGCTTGTGGTGACGTTATGAAGTTACAAATTAAGGTAAATGATGACGGTATCATTGAAGATGCACGTTTTAAAACCTATGGTTGTGGCTCAGCAATTGCATCAAGTTCACTAGTTACTGAGTGGATGAAAGGCAAAAGCTTAGACGAAGCTGAATCAATCAAAAATACAGCGATCGCGGAAGAGTTAGAATTACCACCAGTGAAAATTCACTGCTCAATTCTGGCTGAAGATGCAATCAAAGCTGCTATTGCTGATTACAAAAGCAAACGCCAAGGCAAATAATAGATAAGTATCAGTAAGTAAGGGCTGTACCTTAGACCATATAAACAACAAAAATAGACAGCCCACGACTGATAGTTAAACTCAAATTAATTAAAGATGTATTTATTATGCAACTTTAAATATAATGAGTTGTACCGATGATTTGAAGGCGGATGCTAATAATTTCTAGCATCTGCCTTGTTTGTTTCTAAAGTGAGGTTTGCAATGTCGATTTCTCTTACTGAAAGTGCAGCGCAACGAATTCAATCTTTTTTGAATAATCGTGGTAAAGGCGAAGGCTTGCGTTTGGGTGTAAGAACTTCAGGTTGCTCGGGAATGGCATACGTGCTTGAATTCGCTGATGTAATTAATGAAGAAGACACCGTTTTTGAAGACAAAGGTGTTAAGGTCATCGTCGATGGCAAAAGCATGGTTTATTTAGACGGCACTGAGCTGGATTTCGTAAAAGAAGGCTTAAACGAAGGGTTTAAATTTAATAACCCTAACGTTAACAGTGAATGCGGATGCGGTGAAAGTTTTCACGTATAATGTCTTCAAATGAGCATGACTTTGACCAATGTAACTAACGTGGCGTTAATGACCACATGATCTTTAGCTAAGCTTAGCTACATTGGTACCCGGTTCGAGAAACTGAGCACTTATGGATTACTTTACTCTTTTTGGGCTAACCCCTAATTACGCGATTGACAGTGAGCAACTCACACATCGCTTTCAAGAATTACAGCGACAATATCATCCCGATCGCTTTGCAACCTGTTCAGAACAGGAAAAAATGCAAGCACTCCAACATGCTGCGACTATCAATGCGGCATATCAATCCCTTCGTCATCCGCTGAAACGCGCGGAATATATGCTGTTACTACATGGTTTTGATATAAATAACGAACAACATACCATGCATGATACCGCATTCCTGATGGAGCAACTCGAATTACGCGAAGAGTTAGATAACATCGAAAACAGCCCGCAAGCCCTTGAACGGGTGTCTGCCTTTATGAAAAATGTCAAACAAATGCAGCAGACGCGCAGCGCCTTGATGGTTTCAGAACTCGATGCGATGCAGTGGGAAAAAGCCGCTGATACCGTCCGAAAATTGCGTTTTCTCGATAAGTTACAGCAACAAGCTGAGCAACTCGAAGAACGGTTACTAGACGACTTTTAAGAGAAAACGATTATGTCTTTATTACAAATTAGCGAACCCGGAATGACCGCCGCGCCGCACCAACGTAAGTTGGCGGCAGGGATCGATCTTGGTACAACACACTCTTTGATTGCCACAGTTCGTAGCGGTGAAGCGGCGGCATTACCCGATGCACAAGGGCGCTATTTGCTTCCTTCTGTAGTCAATTATCAAGCAGATAACCGCATTGTGGGTTGGGAAGCGAAACAGTTATCTGAACAAGATCCTGTCAACACTGTGATTTCAGTGAAACGCATGATGGGGCGCTCATTAGCCGATATTCAAAAACGTTACCCGGATTTACCTTATCAGCTAACGGCTAGCGAAAATGGTTTGCCATTTATTCAAACGGCTGCAGGGCAAGTGGATCCTATTCAAGTTTCTGCGGATATTTTAAAAACGTTGGCAAAGCGAGCAGAGCAAACTCTTGGCGGTGAAATGGATGGCGTGGTGATCACGGTTCCAGCTTATTTCGATGATGCCCAGCGTCAAGGCACCAAAGATGCCGCTCGTTTGGCGGGCTTGCATGTTTTACGTTTACTGAATGAACCTACTGCTGCCGCGATTGCTTATGGCTTAGATTCTGGTCAAGAAGGGGTGATCGCCGTTTATGATTTAGGTGGCGGTACATTTGACGTGTCGATTTTACGCCTGAGCCGCGGTGTCTTTGAAGTGTTGGCAACAGGTGGTGACACTGCGTTGGGTGGAGATGATTTTGACCACGTATTAGCACAGTGGATTGCACAGGAAGCGGGTCTTTCCATTCAAGGTGATCACCGTTTAACGCGCCAATTATTGAACATTGCCACCGAAACAAAAATCGCATTAAGTGATGCTGATTCCGCAACAATTACTTTACCTAAGACTGCCACTGGGTCAAATTGGCAAGGTACAGTTAGCCGTGAAACCTTTGAATCACTGATTGAAACCCACATTAAACGCACATTAATGGCATGTCGTCGCGCATTAAAAGATGCTGGCGTAGAAAATGACGATGTCTTAAATGTGGTCATGGTTGGCGGCTCGACTCGCGTGCCATTAGTTCGTGAAAAAGTGGGTGAGTTTTTTGGTCGTACACCATTAACCTCCATCGACCCAGATAAAGTTGTTGCTATTGGAGCTGCAATTCAAGCCGATATTTTAGTGGGGAATAAGCCGGATAGCGACATGCTGCTATTGGATGTGATCCCGCTGTCATTAGGTTTGGAAACCATGGGTGGTTTAGTGGAAAAAGTGATCCCACGAAATACCACTATCCCTGTCGCCCGTGCGCAAGAGTTCACAACATTTAAAGATGGGCAAACCGCCATGAGCGTTCACGTTGTACAAGGTGAGCGTGAAATGGTTTCGGATTGTCGTTCATTAGCCCGCTTTACACTGCGTGACATTCCACCAATGGCGGCAGGTGGCGCACATATTCGAGTCACATTCCAAGTGGATGCGGATGGTTTACTCAGCGTGAGTGCCATGGAAAAATCCACAGGTGTTGCCGCATCGATTCAAGTTAAGCCATCCTACGGTTTAACTGACACCGAAATTTCAACCATGATTAAAGATTCAATGACTAACGCGCAAGATGATTTAAATGCGCGCCGCCTAGCGGAGCAAAAAGTTGAAGCAGCAAGAGTGCTTGAAAGTTTAACGAGCGCATTAGAGCAAGATGCACATTTACTGACTCCAACCGAAGAGACAGAAATTGATAATGCGGTCAATGAGTTAATCCAAGCAGTAGAAGGTACAGACCCTACTGTTATTGAAAATGCAATTAAACAACTGGATAAGAAATCCCAAGAATTTGCCGCTCGCCGAATGGATGCATCTATTCGTCAGGCGCTGTCAGGCCATTCTGTGGATGAGATATAATTATGCCTAAAATCGTTTTTTTACCTCATAGTACGTTATGTCCAGAAGGTGCTGTAGTCGAAGCACAAGAGGGCGAATCTATTTTAGACGTAGCACTGCGCAATGGAATTGAAATCGACCATGCCTGCGAAAAATCCTGTGCATGTACGACTTGTCACTGCATCGTTCGCGAAGGCTTTGACTCTCTAGAAGAAAGCAGCGAGCTTGAAGATGACATGCTAGATAAAGCATGGGGCCTAGAACCTGAAAGCCGCTTAAGTTGTCAAGCAGTAGTGACCGATGAGGATCTCGTGGTTGAGCTCCCTCGATACACTATTAACCACGCTAGAGAGTGAGTTTGCTTGCATGCCATTGAATAGAGTGAGGTAGCTATGAGCCTAAAGTGGACAAACAGTCGTGAAATCGGTGAGGCACTCTATGATGCTTACCCGGATACAGATCCAAAAACCGTGCGTTTCACGGACATGCATCAATGGATCTGCGACTTAGAAGATTTTGAGGATGACCCGCAAAAATCTAACGAGAAAATCCTCGAAGCTATTCTGTTAGTCTGGCTGGACGAGTACGAATAATTTTCGTGGATAAAAAACCGGATAGCGCTGAATAGGTTGCATCCGGTTTTTTTTCGTCTGCGGCAAGAGATATCAGTAAGTGAAATGCTTTAAAATAACCTATTGGTTCGATAGAAACTAAACTCAATAACATTGCCATTTTTAGGGTATAGTTGGCGAATTAGCAAAGATTGATAGCAGAAAGTGATAAGCTAAATTCAAGATCCCGCAATAATCAACTTAGTGGATAAAGTGAGAAAAATAATGACCAAACAAATTATGCCAGTCATGATTACATGCGAACCTGCAGCACCATGCTGGGGTGAAGGCGCTCTATTAAGTTCAAACGATAAAGGCATGACTATCCACCTTAAGCATCCGGGTAAACTGTGTGCCGTACAAAGTGCGGGTCGTAAGTTAGATAGCCAAGGCATTCGCAATGTTTCATTAACGGGTGAAGGTTGGGATTTAGAAAAAAGTTGGGCATTTTGGCAAGGTTTTCGTGCACCAAAAGGGGCGAGAACCATTGAATGGCCAGCTCTGCAAGAAGCAGATCGTAAAGAATTAGAGCAACGTATCAATACCATTGATTGGGTTCGCGATATTATCAATGCGCCAGCGGAAGAATTAGGCCCTGAGCAACTGGCTCAGCGTTCAATCGATTTACTGTGCAAAGTGGGCGCTCAAGATATCAGTTACCGCATTGTCAAAGGCGATGACTTATTAGAACAAGGTTATGCAGGTATTCATACTGTGGGTCGTGGGTCTAGCCGCCCTCCAGTATTGCTAGCATTGGATTACAACCCAGGTAAAGATGAGAAAGCGCCGGTATTTGCCTGTTTAGTGGGTAAAGGTATTACCTTCGATTCAGGGGGCTATAGCATCAAACCATCCGCCTCAATGAATTCAATGAAATCTGATATGGGCGGTGCAGCAACGTTAGTGGGTTCTTTAGCACTCGCAATTACTCGTGGTTTAACCAAGCGCGTAAAACTATTCCTGTGCATCGCAGACAACATGGTTAGCGCTAATGCCTTTAAATTAGGGGATATTATCCGCTATCGTAATGGCAAATCCGTTGAAATCATGAACACGGACGCAGAAGGGCGTTTAGTTTTAGCGGATGGTTTAATCGATGCATGCAAAGAGAAACCAACGTTATTAATCGATGCGGCAACCTTAACAGGGGCTGCGAAAACAGCTGTGGGTAATGACTACCACTCCGTACTAAGCTTCGATGACAAATTAGTGGCAGAATTAATGTCAGCCTCAGATGAAGAGTTCGAATTATTCTGGCGCTTACCATTAGCTGAATTCCACCGCCAACAACTGCCTTCTGGCTTTGCTGATCTGAACAACATTGCAGCGCCTTCGCATACTGCGGGTGCAAGCACAGCGGCGGCTTTCTTATCTCACTTTGTTGAAAATTATCGTCAAAACTGGGTACATATCGATTGTTCAGCAACTTACCGTAAATCGCCAGTGAGTTTATGGGCTGAAGGGGCAACTGGTATTGGTGTGAGAACATTAGCCAACTTACTTCTCAAAAAATCAAAATAATTCGCGTTATAATGAAATCGCAGTGATGCAATCAATGCAACCTGCGATTTTTTCTTTAACATGAATGGTTTTTGAATTTAGACGATATTATTTTTGGTTGTAGAGGATATTGAATGACGCAACAATCCCAAAACCTAACAACAGACTCGCAATCCGATGTTCAGTTTACTGAACTCACGGTGCCAGAAGGCTCTTCATTAAAATTAAGCGTTCTCGAACAAGAACCTGAAGAATTGACAGCGGCGCTCAGTGAATTTTTTAAACAACATAAAGTCATACGACGCGCGTTTATTGTTTCGGTTCAAGAAGTGGAAGATGAACAATTTGATGATATTTTGATGATAGCGTTGGAATTTGTCCCAGGCGCAGAAAATATCGATGAAGTTATTCAAGAAGCTGGCGCAACCGCATGCGAATATATCGATGAGGATGAATCCATTGATTTTTGCATCGTTAATGAAGACGAAAAAGGCTTAAGTCACTTTATTACCCAGCACGTTGCGCCATTTTATCAACGCCGATTAGGCAGCTTCCTGCGCGACAGTATTCCCATCAAAAATATCTAATTCTCTCCTTATTCAAAATAAAGACCGGACGTCTCCGCGTCTTTATTTTTTCATGCTATTTTTTCCGTTTTGTCTGATAGGTGTTGGTGTTACATTCTGTTAAATTATGCTTTCAATTAATGCGCATACTTATTATTGCGGATTACACACTAAGCTCAATCATCGCAACGTATTTAAGTTCAAGGAATTTCTTGGGCTTCATGAACATAATAAATTAACTTAATAAGGGATGGGGCGGTAATGAAACAACAATCAAGTTGGACTTCATTGGCGGGTCTAAAAACGAAAAAGCGTTATGTAGCATTAGCCTTAGCGTCCGTTATGGCATTAGCGGGCTGCGATAATACTGACGATACCACGAAAAAAGAGAGTAATGTCTCCACCTCAACGGCAGAAACAAGTACCAAAACAGCGCCTGTTGCAGAACAAAAACAGGCAGCGCCTAAGCTTTCCAATGAAGAGTTAGTGAAGAAATATGCCGGGAAAGATCTGGAAATTTTGGATGCCTCGGAATTGCAGCTAGATGGTGCGAGCGCCATGGTCGTGACATTCTCGGTGCCTTTACAACCAAATCAAAATTTTGGTCAGTATTTGAATCTGGTGGATGTAAAATCAGGCAAGCTGGATGGAGATTGGGAACTATCTGATAACCAGATGGAATTACGTTTCCGCCATCTACCGCCATCAAAAGAATTAAATCTTTCGGTTAATCCGGGAGTGAAAGCGGTCAACGAACGCACCATCAACAACAGCTTTGAGAAGAAATTCCAAACGGCGCAAATTATTCCAACCGTTGGGTTCGCAAGTAAAGGCTCTTTACTACCAAGCAAAGTTGCCCAAGGCTTGCCAGTTATCGCGCTGAACGTGGATAAAATCGACGTGAATTTCTTCCGTGTCGATGAAAAACAATTACCGCAATTCCTTGCGATGTGGCAATACCGCAGTAATTATGAATATTGGTATTCCGATGAATTCCTCGACAAAGTCGAATTAGCCTACACGGGGCGTTTCGATTTAAACCCAGATAAAAACACCCGCCAATCCATTCTGTTGCCATTAAAAGATATCAAAGAGCTGCAACAAGATGGTGTTTATTTAGCGATCATGCAAAAAGCGGGTAGCTACAGTTATCAATTCCCTGCGACTGTCTTTACGCTCAGTGATATCGGCGTGTCATTACATAGCTACCATGACCGTGTGGATATTTTCACCCAATCATTAGCCAAAGGTTCGGCGATTAAAGGCGTCGAGCTGCGTATTTTGGATGAGAAAGGCCAATTAGTCACCAAAGGCACCACGGATGGTGACGGTCATGCCCAGTTAGACAAACTGGCTGGCGGCAAATTATTACTGGCGACCCACGAAGGGCAAACCAGTATGATTGACTTGACTCAACCCGCATTAGACCTGTCTGAGTTTGATATCTCAGGCCCTTCAGGCTATGCAAAGCAGTTCTTTGTATTCGGCCCTCGTGATTTATATCGTCCGGGTGAATTACTGCTAGTGAATGGTTTACTACGTGATGGCGATGGTCAGCCTGTGAAATCTCAGCCAGTCAAAGTGGATGTCTTAAAGACGGATGGTCAGGTCTACAAGAGCTTTGTATGGCAAGGTGATGAAAAACAAGATGGTCTGTACCAGTACCAGCTAGAGATCCCGAAAAATGCCGAAACAGGTGGCTGGTCACTGCGTTTTGATTTAGGTGATGGTTCACCACAACGTTATTACAAATTCAATGTTGAAGATTTTATGCCAGAGCGCATGGCGCTGGATATTACAGGCAGTGAGAAGCCGGTATTAAGTTCGCAGCCAGTTGACTTTGATATTAAAGGCCGTTACCTCTACGGCGCTCCAGCAGCGGATAACCAGTTGCAAGGGCAAGTGTTGCTGAAAGCTAATCGTGAGGCGGTTGCGAAATTGCCGGGCTTTGAATTCGGCGCGACTAATGAAGAAGGTTTACCACGTAAACTGGATGAGTTTGACTTAACCTTAGATGGTAGCGGCGAAACTGTGATTTCCTTGCCGCAAAGCAACTGGGAATCAACGCGCTCCCCGATTACGGCAGTTCTGCAAGCTAGCCTATTAGAGGCAGGTGGTCGCCCAGTGACTCGCCGTGCTGAGCAAGCGATTTGGCCAGCGAAAAAATTGGTGGGTATTCGTCCTCTCTTTGAGAAAAAAGAGATCTACGATTACCGTACAGACCGCTACGCGAAGCGTTATAACGTCGATGAAAATTCATTAGCTGAGTTTGAGATTGTCATGTCAGATATGGCAGGGCATAAACTGGCAGCGGAAAACCTGACTGCGCGTTTAGTGTATGAGCGTCGCGATTACTACTGGAGCTGGTCAGAAAGTGGCGGTTGGGTTTCTAACTACGATCAGAAAGATTTAGTCGTAGCGAATGAGAATATTTCTATCGCGAAAGATGGCACCGCGAAGATCTCGTTCCCAGTAGATTGGGGTTCATTCCGTTTAGAAATTACCAACCCTGAAAATGAGCTAGTCAGCAGCATTCAGTTCTGGGCAGGATTCTCTTGGCAAGATAATACCGGAGGCAGCGGTTCCGTTCGCCCTGACCAAGTGAAATTAAGCTTGAACAAGCCAGCATACTTACCGGGTGAAAAAGCCAAAGTCCGCATCGAAGCACCAAAAGCAGGTAAAGGTTACATTCTGCTTGAATCTAGCAGTGCGCCATTATGGTGGCAGGAAATTGATGTCCCAGCGGGTGGGTTAGATGTGGAAGTGCCGGTGAATAAAGAGTGGGCGCGCCATGATTTATATATCTCTGCGGTAGTTGTTCGTCCGGGGGATGACTCTAAAGAAGCGACCGTCAAACGTGCCGTTGGGGTATTACATCTGCCGCTAGCCGATGAAAATCGTAAGATTGCATTGGCGCTGAACGCACCGACAAAAATGCGTCCAAATGAAGATCTGAAAGTGAAGATCAAAGCCACTTCTCAAGATGGCAAACCATTGCCTGAAAAAGTGAACGTGTTGCTGTCTGCGGTCGATACGGGCGTCCTGAATATCACCGATTTCAAAACACCAGATCCATACGATGCTTTCTTTGGTCGTAAGCGCTACAGTGTTGACCAATATGATGTGTATGGCCACTTAATTGAAGGTCAAGGCAAGTTAGCCAACCTGCGCTTTGGTGGTGATGGTGAAGATGCAGCGCTGGAACGTGGTGGTATGAAGCCTCTAACAGAGGTGCAAATCATTGCGGAACAAGCGCAACCTGTCATCTTAGACAAAAATGGCGAAGGTGAAATTACGCTAGCAATCCCTGATTTTAACGGGGAATTACGCTTAATGGCGCAAGCATGGAACCAAAAAGATTTTGGTCATGCGGACAGTAAAGTCGTTGTAGCGGCACCATTAGTGACGCAAATGTCGATGCCTCGCTTTATGGCGAGTGGCGACAAGTCTTACTTCGCGTTAGATCTTACCAATATGACCGACAACACCCAGAATGTGACAGTCACATTCAAAGCGTCAGGCATGGTGAAATTAGACGGCGCACCAACCCGTGATATCGAACTGACCAAAGGAAAACGTACTACAGTGACGTTGCCAGTCAGTGCCGATTATGGTTTTGGTGAAGGCGAACTCTCAATGACCATCAACGGCGTGAAAGTCGAAGGGGAAGCGGAGAAAGAGTACAAAAATAGTTGGAAAGTGGGCGTGCGACCAGCACAACCGGCAGAAACCGTGGCATTTGCTACCGCGATTGAGCCGGGTGAAATTTGGTCATTACCAACCAATGATTTTGCTTATTTACAGCAAGATACGCTGGAAGGGCAAGTGCTATTAACGAGCCGCCCACCGTTGCAAATTGCGCGCTATATTCGTGAGCTGTTTGCGTATCCATACGGCTGTTTAGAACAAACGGTGAGCGGGCTGTATCCGTCACTGTTCTCTACACAAGCTGAGCTGCAAAAACTGGGTATTAATTCACAAACTGACGCGGATCGCCATAAAGCGATTGAGTTAGGGATCCCACACTTACTGAGTATGCAGCGTGATGACGGTAGCTTCTCTCTATGGGATAAAATGGGTCGTGAAGAGTATTGGTTAACCGCGTATGCGACGGATTTCTTAAACAAAGCGAATCAGCGTGGTTTCTCCGTACCGCAAAGTGCATTGAATAACGCTAACGCACGCCTGTTAAGTTACCTGCAAGATGGTAGCCAAGTGAGTTATCCGTACACGGATCAGCCTGACGCATCCCGTTTTGCGATCCAAGCCTATGCGGGCTTAGTGTTAGCGACTCAGCAAAAAGCACCGTTAGGGGCACTGCGTCAAATCTATGGTCAAGCCAACAATGCGACTAGCGGTTTAGCGTTAGTTCAACTGGGTGTGGCATTAAACCTGATGGGTGATAAAGCGCGTGGTGAAAATGCCATTATTGATGGTATGAAGAAACAGAGCGCACGTTACAGCAGCATTGGTGATTACGGTTCAGCAATCCGTGATGATGCGATGATCGTGGCATTGCTGAATGAATATAACTTGATGCCAAAATCCCGTGACCAAAAACTGCAAACGCTGTCTAACAACCTGACTTCGCAGAAGTATTTCTCGACTCAAGAGAGCAATGCCCTGTACTTAGCGGGTCGTTTCTATGCCAATGAGACAGAAACACCATGGAAAGCACTAGTCAATGGTCAAGAGCCACCATTGGTTTCAGAGAAACCAGTGAGTGAGTTCTTAACTAAACAACAGCTAGTGAATGGTTATAGTGTTGAAAACAGCGGTACCAGCACACTGTATACTCGCTTGAATGTTGTCGGTTATCCGATGCGTTCACCGAAGCCATACTCAAATGTGCTGGATATCAAACGCAGTTACTACGATATGAAAGGCAACCGTATTTCAATCGATAGATTAAGAAGCGGCGAAATGGTGGTGGTGAAGTTGGAAGTGAATGCCAACCAAACTGTCCCTGATGCACTGGTGGTGGATTTATTACCTGCGGGCTTAGAGTTGGAAAACCAAAACTTAGCTAACAGTAGTGCTAACCTCAGCGAATCAGCACCAAATCTGCAAGAGATGATTGATGATATGCAGCAGTCGCAGATTCGTCATATGGAATACCGTGATGACCGTTTTGTGGCGGCAGTGGAAGTTCAGCAATATCGTCCAACCACACTGGTTTATTTAGCTCGCGCGGTAACGCCGGGTGTGTATAACAAACCAGTGCCACAAGTGGAATCCATGTATGTGCCAGAATGGCGTGCAACGGGTTACTCTGATGGTCAGTTGGAAGTGGTTCGTTAATTAATATTAAATTAGAGAATCATTGAATTAGATGAAGATAAAGAGGGAAGCGTGTGTTTCCCTCTTTTTTTAGTATCATAAAAACAAATAATAACTCTTGGTATATTGACGAATGAAGAGATGGTTACGTCGCATTGGGTGGACGCTACTGGTTTTGGTCGTGGTATTGCCACTGGCCTTTTTAGCAGCAGATAAAATTTGGCCTTTGCCAATCAAGCAGATTGAGATGGCTCGCACGGTCGTTGCGGGGGATGGGACTCCGTTATGGCGCTTTGCTGATAAAGAAGGAATTTGGCGTTTCCCTGTTAAATTGGAGGAGGTCTCGCCGGAATATATTGACGCGTTATTAACCTATGAAGATCGCCATTTCTACCAGCATCCGGGGGTTAACCCATTTTCATTAATGCGTGCCGCTGGGCAGTTAGTAAGCTCTGGGCGCATTGTCTCTGGGGGCAGTACCATCTCGATGCAGGTGGCAAGGCTGATTGACCCTCATGAGCGTACATTTGGCGGCAAGCTCAAACAGTTATGGCGTACTGCACAGCTGGAATATCATTATTCCAAAGATGAAATTCTCGAAATGTATCTTAACCGTGCGCCTTATGGGGGCACGATTGAGGGCATTGGGGCGGCTAGCTGGGTTTATTTGAATAAATCCCCTGCAAAATTGACCGCAAGTGAAGCGGCACTGTTTGCGGTTTTACCACAAGCACCAAGTCGTTTAAGACCTGATAGATACCCAGAACGGGCGCAAGCCGCACGAGATAAAGTACTCGATAGACTGGCTGAATACCAAGTCTGGAGTACTGAAAAAGTCAATGAAATTAAGCAAGAGCAAATCTGGCTTGCGCCACGTAAAAACCCGCATTTAGCGCCATTACTGGCGCGTCGGATGATCAAAGATTCCCATGAATCCATCGTAGAAACCACCATTGATGCTAGCCTGCAAAAGCAGCTCGAAGATATGGCGATGAACTGGAAAAACCAATTACCCAAGCAAACTTCTTTAGGGTTGCTGGTGGTAGATCACACGGATATGAGCGTGAAAGCGTATATCGGGTCGATTGATTTTCAGGATGATAGTCGCTTTGGTCATGTGGATATGATCAGTGCATGGCGCTCGCCGGGCTCAACGCTCAAGCCATTTTTATATGCGCTGGCAATGGATGATGGTTTGATCCATGCCGAATCACTGTTACAGGATGTACCTCGTCGATTTAATGATTATCGTCCCGGTAACTTTGATAGCGGCTTTAATGGCCCTGTCAGTGTGAGCGATGCGTTAGTGCGCTCATTAAACTTGCCCGTTGTGCAACTGCTGGATGTATATGGCAGTAAGCGTTTTGCCGCTCAATTACGTAATGTGGGCACAGAACTGCGTTTCCCAGTTGGCGGAGAACCTAATTTATCGTTGATCCTCGGGGGAACGGCGGCACGAATGGAAGACTTAGTGTCAGCTTACAGTGCATTTGCTCGCCAAGGAGAAGTTTCTCCACTGCGTTATCGACCAACAGATGATATCCGCGACCGCAAGCTAATGTCGCCGGGTGCGGCGTGGATTGTTCGCCGAATTATGGCTGGAGAATCCCGCCCAATGCCTGATGCTAACTTATCGGGACAACCAAATCTTGCATGGAAAACGGGGACCAGTTATGGCTACCGCGATGCTTGGGCTATTGGTGTGAACCCTCGTTATACCATTGGTGTTTGGGTCGGTCGTCCTGATGCGACGCCAGTTGCAGGGCAGCTTGGTTATGCCACAGCGATCCCGATTATGAACCAAGTGAATAACATGCTGCTGACGCGAATTTATCAATCTCGCGAAGTGCTCCCCAAAGATTCAAGGCCAGCGAGTGTTAGCCAAGCTGTGATCTGCTGGCCGGGGGGAACCTCATTACTGAAAGAAGATAGTAATTGTCGCCAGCGCCGTTTGAGTTGGATTTTAGACAATACTATTCCACCAACGCTAATGGCTCGAGATCAAGAATCCTCTCTTGGGCTCAGGCAAAAAGTGTGGGTGAATGAGCAGGGGTTACAAGTCGCACCAGATTGCCCAAATGCCCAAGAAAAAGAGATCCATTTATGGCCGATTACCGTAGAATCATGGCTGCCGGCAAGTGAAAAACGAGTGAATCGACTGCCTAAGCCGGATACTACTTGTCCGCCGTTAAATCTTGAAATGCCGCCACTATTAATTTCAGGGATCCGCGAAGGGGAAGTGCTCCAGCGTTTACCCGGAAAAACCAGTTTAGACCTGCGGTTACTCACTCAAGGTGGACAAGGGCAAAAATGGTGGTTTTTAAACGGCGAGCAAGTGAACAATACAGAACAAAATGGAGCAATTTTGCTGACGCTCGAAAAAAGTGGAAACTACCAAATATCTGTCTTAGATATGAGCGGACAGGTGACTGCTATCAACTTTAAGGTGAAGTAATAGCATAAAACGATGACTTAATTAAAAATCTAGTATTTTTTGCTATAAAAAGATTAACAAAATGTTGATGTGACTGTAGGAAATTGTAATCCAAGCCCCTATAATCAACGCCCTATTTTTCTGCTTCCTAACATCAGGAATAGAAACAATATAAAAACTACAACAGGCACATATTCTTGGTTCTTCATATGCCTCTCTTGAAATTCTAGTGGAAACATTGGGTTAAGTAAGAGAAATAAAGCAGAGAATAAAGAGTAAAAGTCAAGTCAATCGCTAAGAGGTTATTTATGGCTGTTCAACGTACATTTTCTATCATCAAACCAAACGCAGTTAAGAAAAACGTAATCGGTGCAATTTACAACCGTTTTGAAAGCGCAGGCTTCAAAATCGTTGCTGCTAAAATGATGCACCTGACTCGTGAACAAGCTGAAGGCTTCTACGCTGAGCACAAAGGTCGTCCTTTCTTTGATGGTCTGGTTGAATTCATGACTTCTGGTCCAATCATGTTACAAGTGTTAGAAGGCGAAAACGCAATCCAACGTCACCGTGACCTGATGGGCGCAACTAACCCAGACAACGCATTAGCGGGTACTTTACGTGCTGACTACGCAGACAGCTTCACTGAAAACGCAACTCACGGTTCAGATTCAGAAGAGTCTGCTGCGCGTGAAATCGCGTATTTTTTCGCTGCTGACGAAATCTGCCCACGCTAAGGCGTTCTCAATAATGCATTAGCATTATTGTTATAATATTTGTACAATATGTCGCCCTGTTAATCATCGCGTTAACAGGGTGATTTATTTTTTAGTCGTCAAGACTAATCGCAATCCCAATTTACGTCGTGCTTTTCGCACTGCCGAAAGTGTAATAACGAGGCAAACTCAATGTCTGATATGACTACCAATGCACAGTGTGCAACTCCTTCTGCTGTATCTGCTATGCCAGAAAAAAATGGGCAGCCAGAAAAAAGCGGTCAAAAAATTAACCTGCTCGATTTAAACCGCAAGCAGATGCGCGAATTTTTTGCTGAGCTCGGCGAAAAACCGTTCCGTGCTGACCAAGTGATGAAGTGGATCTACCACTATTGCTACGATGATTTCGAGCTAATGACCGATATCAACAAGGTGCTACGCGCGAAATTAACAGAAGTCGCTGAGATCCGAGCACCTGAAGTGGCTGATGAACAACGTTCATCCGATGGCACGATTAAGTGGGCTATCAAAGTCGGTGACCAACTGGTTGAAACGGTGTATATCCCTGAAGCCGATCGCGCAACACTGTGTGTCTCTTCTCAAGTTGGCTGTGCACTGGAATGTAAATTCTGTTCTACAGCGCAGCAAGGTTTTAACCGTAACTTACGTGTTTCCGAAATCATCGGGCAAGTTTGGCGTGCGGCTAAAATCATCGGTTCGCTGAAGTCTAGCGGTCGTCGTCCTATCACTAACGTGGTGATGATGGGGATGGGGGAGCCGTTATTGAACTTAAATAACGTGGTTCCTGCGATGGAAATCATGTTAGATGATTTTGGTTTCGGTTTGTCAAAACGCCGCGTGACCATTTCCACTTCAGGCGTTGTGCCTGCGCTGGATAAGTTAGGCGATATGATAGATGTCGCGCTGGCTATTTCTCTGCACGCGCCAACGGATGATGTGCGTGATGACATCGTACCAATCAATAAGAAATATAATATCGAAACATTCTTAGCTAGCGTGAATCGTTATTTAACGAAATCCAATGCGAATGCAGGACGTGTCACGGTTGAATATGTGATGCTTGACCATATTAACGATAGCGTTGAACAAGCTCACCAACTTGCAGAATGTTTGAAAAACACACCAAGCAAAATCAACTTGATCCCATGGAACCCGTTCCCGGGAGCGCCGTATGGTCGTAGCTCCAACAGCCGAATTGATCGATTCTCTAAGGTATTGATGGAATACGGTTTTACGACTATAGTTCGCAAAACTCGTGGTGATGATATTGATGCTGCATGTGGACAACTGGCAGGGGATGTTATTGATAGGACGAAACGTACCTTGAAAAAACGCCTTGCTGGGGAACCTATCCAGGTAAAATCAGTCTGATATATAGATAATATCTAATCAGTGAGTTAGGTTATGATTCGGGGCGTTTTATGGTTAGGCAAAACGCCCTGGTTCGCCTACAATAATTAAAGCGGCATATCTTCTCTATCGTTGTTAAAAACAATTTCATTGGAAACTATGACGTAATCAGACGGGTAAAGTAGCGTGAAATCTGCTTTATATTTATTAAACTTGGAAATAGTGTTGCCAGCTAATGACTATCGAAAATAATACCGAACAAACTTCTATCACTGTAGGGCAATTATTATCCCGCGCTCGCGAGCGTATGGGACTAACGCAAGAAACAGTTGCGGAGCGACTGTGTCTTAAAGTGAGTACGGTAAAGGAAATAGAACAAGATATTCATCCTGCGGGCGTAGAGCCTACGTTTTTACGTGGTTACATTCGTTTGTATGCACGAATGGTTGGTATCCCTGAAAATGAAATTACGTCCCTGTTAAAAAGCGATGTTCCCGCACAGTCCCCGAATGTTTCCCCAATGCAAAGCTACTCATTAGGCAAAAAGCGTAAAAAACGCGAAGGTTGGCTAATGAAATTGACGTGGCTGATCGTGATTGTTTTAATTGCGATGGTTGGCGTTTGGTGGTGGCAAGACCATAATGCTCAACAGAAAGATTTGTTGTCGATGGCTAATCAAAATGAAGCCTTGGTTCAACAAAATACTAGCGAATCTGTAAACAATATTGCGGTTGATATGCCACTTGCAACTGACAATAGCACTGTGCAAACCGATCCGCTGGTTGACCCTGCGCCCGTCTTAGCTGATACCCAAGCAACAACAGCGAACACAGACGCGGAAGGCGTGAGAACGATCCCGCTGCCAAATGCGCTGCAAACAACACCTTCCGTAGACAGAGTCCAAACTGATGTGACTCAAACCACAGAGACCGCCGTTGCCAATAGCAATGGTTTGACGTTGAATTTCTCTGGTCAATGCTGGTTAGAAATTCGTGACGCAAACAATAAAGTTTTATTTAGCGGCATGAAAAATGGCGGCGATAAATTAGAGCTAGATGGTGCACAACCTTACCGTTTAAACATCGGTGCGCCTGCCAATGTGACTGTGCAATTCCAAGGTAAAAACGTTGATTTAAGCCGCTTCATCAAAGCAAAACGTTCTGCTAAATTTAAGTTGCCAGAAGCATAAAAATATTACGAAATTAAAGAAGCAAACTATATCCTAAAACACTCTTTGTGATAGTTTATAGTTTGCTTTCTTGTGTATAGTGGGTCGCGTTAAAGCAATGACCATATACTATGCCATGATATTAAAGAGCGCCATGGTATTAAAATGAGCACATGGATGTTCGGAGAATTAAACAAAAATGCATAACGAATCACCAATCAAAAGACGCAAATCCACCCGTATTTATGTCGGTAATGTTCCTGTTGGCGACGGCGCACCTATCGCTGTTCAATCAATGACCAATACCCGTACAACCGATGTTGAAGCAACTGTTCGCCAAATTAAAGCCCTTGAACGTGTTGGGGTGGATATTGTGCGCGTATCGGTACCCACGATGGATGCCGCAGAAGCCTTTAAATTAATCAAACAGCAAGTTGATGTCCCTCTGGTCGCTGATATTCACTTTGACTACCGTATTGCCCTGAAAGTGGCTGAATACGGTGTTGATTGCCTGCGTATCAACCCGGGAAATATCGGTAGCGAAGAGCGAATTCGCCAAGTGGTTGACTGCGCTCGCCATTACAATATTCCTATTCGTATTGGTGTGAATGGTGGCTCGCTGGAAAAAGATATTCAAGAAAAATACGGTGAACCGACACCAGAAGCGTTGGTTGAATCAGCCATGCGCCATGTGGATATTCTGGATAGATTGAATTTCGACCAATTTAAAATCAGTGTGAAAGCCTCTGATGTATTCCTTGCCGTGGGCTCTTATCGTCTGCTTGCTCAAAAAATTGATCAACCACTTCATCTTGGCATTACTGAAGCGGGGGGCGCGCGCTCAGGTTCCGTGAAATCAGCTATTGGTTTAGGAATGCTGCTCTCTGAAGGTATCGGGGATACACTGCGTATTTCGCTTGCCGCCGATCCTGTTGAAGAAGTCAAAGTGGGCTTTGATATTCTGAAGTCACTGCGTATTCGTTCCCGTGGCATCAACTTTATTGCTTGCCCAACATGTTCACGCCAAGAATTTGACGTGATTGGTACGGTGAACGCGTTAGAGCAGCGACTTGAAGACATTATCACGCCAATGGATGTGTCTATCATCGGCTGTGTAGTGAACGGCCCAGGTGAAGCTGAAGTGTCTACATTGGGTGTCGCGGGTGCGAAAACCAAGAGCGGATTCTACGAAGATGGTATTCGTCAAAAAGAACGCTTTGATAATAACAATATCATTGATCAGCTAGAAGCTAAAATTCGAGCCAAAGCGGCAATGCTAGACGAAAGCATGCGAATAAATGTTAATCAGATAGATAAATAATATTTAGAAACTGGCTCATCATGAGTCAGTTTTTTTATTTATCACCGTGATTAGCTGTGTTAATCGCGGTCATTTTTCCTTAAAATTAGGCCATAGCGACCAAAATCAACAGATAATTCCCGATTCCACAGTGGATTTGCAGTTTGTTGATTGAACCTGATGACATTTCGCTCTTATAATCGACCTTATGTAATTCTGAAAATAGAGAAATAAAGTGGGAAAAAATATCCAAGCCATCCGAGGCATGAATGACTACTTGCCAGCAGATACTCGAGTGTGGCAAAAAATCGAAGCAACATTGAAAAATATTTTACAGGGTTATGGTTTTAGCGAAATTCGTACCCCGATTGTAGAGCAGACCCCGTTATTCAAACGAGCGATTGGTGAAGTGACTGATGTTGTTGAAAAAGAGATGTATACCTTCAACGACCGTAACGAAGAGAGCCTCACACTGCGCCCAGAAAATACCGCAGGTTGTGTGCGTGCCGGTATTGAGCATGGTTTGCTGTACAATCAGGAACAGCGCTTATGGTATTTAGGGCCAATGTTCCGTTATGAGCGTCCACAGAAAGGGCGTTATCGCCAATTCCATCAGCTTGGTGCTGAGGTATTTGGTCTGGCAGGCCCAGATATTGATGCGGAAGTGATCTTAATGACAGCCCGCTGGTGGCGTGCGCTGGGAATAAGCGAGCATGTCACTCTGGAACTGAACTCCATTGGTTCACTAGAAGCTCGCGCAAACTACCGTGATGCATTAGTTGCTTTCCTTGAACAGCATAAAGATAAACTGGATGAAGATTGCAAGCGTCGTATGTACAGTAATCCTCTGCGTGTTTTGGATTCTAAAAACCAAGACGTTCAAGCATTATTAAATGATGCACCAGCACTGTTTGATTATCTGGACGCGGAATCTCGTGAACACTTTGAGGGCCTGTGCAAATTATTAGATAACGCGGGCATTAAATACCGTGTTAACCAACGCTTAGTGCGTGGTTTAGACTACTATAACCGCACTGTGTTTGAGTGGGTGACAACTGCGTTAGGTTCCCAAGGTACGGTCTGTGCCGGTGGTCGTTATGATGGTCTGGTTGAACAACTGGGCGGTCGTGCAACTCCAGCAGTTGGCTTTGCAATGGGTATGGAGCGTATGGTTCTACTGGTTCAAGAAGTGAACCCAGAATTTACAGCAGATACATCCGTTGCGGATGTGTATCTGGCTTCTTTTGGTGAGAATAGCCAACAAGCTGCATTGCTAGTCGCAGAAAAAGTGCGTGATGAACTGCCAACTCTGCGTTTAATGACTAACCACGGCGGCGGTAACTTTAAGAAGCAGCTCGCACGCGCTGATAAGCAAGGGGCAAAAATTGCTCTGATCTTAGGCGAAGACGAAATCAATAATAGCCAAGTGACGTTAAAAGATTTACGCACGGGTGAGCAAGAAACTATTTCACAGCAACTAATGGCATCGCGTATCGCAGCGCTGTTAGGTTAAGGAGAGACAAGTGGAAGTCTATACAAACGAACAAGATCAAGTTGAGGCGATCAAACGTTTTTTCGCTAACAACGGCGTTGCATTAGTGGTTGGACTGGTGATTGGTGTTGGTGGTGTGTTTGGTTGGAACTATTGGCAATCACACCAGTCGAATGTGTTGCAAGAAAGTGCAGCAAAATACGAAACCGTCAATACTCAGTTGCGTTCAGGTTCTGCGGAAGGCATTCAAGCTGCACAAAAATTTGCAGCAGAAACTAACGATGTTTACAGTTCAATGACTGGGCTGGAACTGGCGCAAGTTTTTGCTGATAAAGGCGATTTAGCAGGTGCTGAAAAAGCACTGACTGACGCATTAGCGAAAGCAAAAACCGTTGATTTGCAAGATGTGATTAACCTGCGTTTAGCGCGTATCCAACTTGCACTCGGTAATGCGGATGCGGCTATCGCCTCTGTTGCTAAGATCCAAGGTAAGTCATGGCAAGCTACGGCACAGGATGTCCGTGGGGATGCTTTACTCCATAAGGGTGATAAATCCGGCGCTAAAGCGGCATACACTCAGGGGTTAGAAAGTGAAGGTTCTCAATCACTCAGAGGTATTTTGACTCTGAAATTGAACAACGTATCTAATTCATAAGAAGAAAGGAAACGACACACTATGCAGTTGCGCAAAACTCTTTTGGTAGGCCTGGTTGCTTCAGCTTTACTTGCCGGTTGTTCCAGCGAAACTGATTCTATTGTGATGGCGCCATTACCACAGGTTGAGAATCAATTTACACCTTCTATTGTTTGGGATAAATCCGTCGGTAATGGTGTTGAGCAGTTCTATTCTGAACTTTCTCCTGTGTGGGATGGTTCAGCAATTTACGCTGCGGATCGTAAAGGCTTAGTTAAAGCGCTGGAACTTGATAGCGGTAAAGAACTGTGGTCTGTCGATTTATCAAAACGTACTGGTTTTCTTTCTGCCAATTTATCTGCGTTACTGTCTGGTGGCTTGACCATTTCTGATGACAAAATTTTCATCGGTACTGAGCGTGGTACAGTTATTGCGCTAAATAAAGAAAATGGTGAAGTATTGTGGGATGTGGAAGTGGCAGGCGAAGCCTTGTCCAAGCCTGTCGTGAGTGGCGATATGGTGGTTATCCACACTAGCAATGGTCAATTACAAGCGCTGGATACAGCGACAGGCGCGATTAAGTGGACAGTGAATATGGATACTCCATCACTGTCATTACGCGGTGAATCTGCGCCAGCGGTTGCATTCGGTGCGGCTATCGTCGGTGGCGATAACGGTCGAGTGAGTGCAGTTCTGCTGTCTCAAGGTCAATTGATTTGGCAACAACGTATCTCTTTAGTCACCAGTTCAACAGAAATTGGTCGTCTGAACGATGTGGATATGACGCCTGTAATTGATGATGGCAAAGTGTACGCGATTGCCTATAACGGCACATTAGCGGCACTGGACATGCGTTCTGGTCAAATGTTATGGAAGCGTGATTTAGGCTCCATCAATGATATGGTGTTATCGGGCGATACCCTGTATTTAGTTGACCAAACCGACCGTGTGCTAGCTGTTCGTAAGAGTGACGGCGTGACATTATGGACTCAAGATCAGCTTCTGAACCGTGGGTTATCTGCGCCAGAAGTCTATAACGGCTATATTGTTGTGGGTGACAAAGAAGGTTATCTGCACTGGTTAGATACCAGCACAGGTGGCTTTGTGGCTCAAAATAAACTGAATGGTTCAGGGATCCACAGCCGCCCAGTCATTGCGAGTGATAAACTGATGGTTCAGACAAGAAACGGAACAGTTTACCTGTTAACACGTTAATTTTCTGACAAGCAGACGATTTATCGATAAAATAAACGGTTCCTGAATACAGGGGCCGTTTCGTTTTTTTGTTTTCTGAGTTTAGCCTCAGAATTCTATTAGTTAATTAAAGTTGTGAGGCACTGAAGAATGATACCCGTCGTAGCGCTGGTTGGGCGTCCAAACGTAGGAAAATCCACGTTATTTAACCGATTAACCCGTACCCGTGACGCACTTGTAGCGGACTTTCCCGGTCTGACCCGTGATCGTAAATATGGTCGTGCAGAAGTTGAAGGGCACGAATTTATTATTATCGACACTGGTGGTATCGATGGTACAGAAGAGGGCGTAGAAACCCATATGGCGGCTCAGTCGCTTCAAGCGATTGAAGAAGCTGACGTTGTTCTCTTCATGGTAGATGCAAGAGCAGGCTTAATGCCAGCGGATGAAGGTATCGCTAAGCACTTACGTAGCCGCAAGAAAAAAACTTATTTAGTTGCCAACAAAACTGATGGTATTGATGCCAATATCGTTGTTGGTGATTTCTATTCACTGGGTCTTGGGGAGATTTACCCTATTGCCGCCACTCATGGTCGCGGTGTTACTCAGTTAATTGAGCACTCTTTAAAACCTTTTATCGAGGTCGAAGACGAAGAAGTCGAACTCACTGACGAAGAAGCTAATGCCGCGTATTGGGCTGAGCTGGAAGCAGAAGGCGAATTATCCGAAGATGAAGACGATGATTTCGACCCGAGTACATTGCCAATAAAACTGGCTATCGTAGGGCGTCCAAATGTGGGCAAATCGACCCTGACTAACCGTATTCTTGGTGAAGACCGTGTGGTCGTCTTTGATATGCCGGGTACCACCCGTGACAGTATTTATATCCCAATGGAGCGTGATGAGCGTGAATATATTCTCATCGATACCGCTGGGGTACGTAAGCGCGGTAAGGTGACTGAAACTGTAGAGAAATTCTCAGTTATCAAAACGCTGCAAGCGATTGAAGATGCTAACGTTGTCTTACTGGTTGTCGATGCCCGAGAAGGTATTTCTGACCAAGATTTGTCGCTATTAGGATTCATTTTGAACGCAGGCCGTTCATTAGTTATCGCAGTGAATAAATGGGATGGCATGAAGCCTGAAGATCGCGAGCATGTAAAGGATATGCTGGAACTGCGTCTTGGTTTTGTGGATTTTGCCCGTATTCACTTTATCTCTGCGCTACATGGTAGCGGCGTGGGTAACTTGTTTGAATCTGTACAAGAAGCGTATGAGTCAGCGACTCGCCGTGTGGGTACCGCACTGTTAACGCGTATTATGAAAATGGCGGAAGATGAACATCAGCCACCATTGATCCGTGGTCGCCGCGTGAAGATGAAATATGCGCATGCAGGGGGCCATAACCCACCAATCGTTGTTATCCACGGTAACCAAGTTTCTGATTTACCAGATAGCTATAAACGTTATTTAATGAACTATTTCCGCCGTTCATTAAATGTGATGGGAACGCCAATTCGTATTCTGTTTAAAGAGGGTGAAAACCCATATGCAGATAAGAAAAATAAACTGACGGCAACCCAATTACGTAAACGTAAGCGTCTGATGCAGCATTTGAAAAAACGCTAATCGCCAACTGTTAGCGTGATAAACAGACTAAAGCCGTAACCCGATTAGGTTGTTACGGCTTTTTACTATTATTTGTTAGCTCGCCACAGCCCTAAAATTTAAGTTGTTTTAATGACTGAGGAAAACCATGGAAATCAATTCAACCACACGCCTGAATAAATACATTAGCGAGAGCGGTATCTGCTCTAGACGTGAGGCTGATCGTTATATTGAGCAAGGCAATGTGTTCATTAACGGTAAACGAGCAGGCATTGGCGACCAAGTTTCCGCAGGAGACGTGGTGAAGGTCAATGGGCAGTTAATTGAACCACGCAACGAAGAAGATCTAGTCTTGATTGCTCTGAATAAGCCAGTTGGGATTGTCAGCACTACAGAAAGTGGCGAAAAAGATAATATTGTGGACTATGTGAATCATAGTACTCGTATTTTCCCAATCGGCCGCTTAGATAAAGACTCCCAAGGTTTGATCTTCCTGACGAATCACGGCGACTTAGTGAATAAAATCTTACGTGCAGGTAATGATCACGAGAAAGAGTACATCGTTACAGTGAACAAGCCAGTGACCGATGAATTTATTCGTGGTATGGGTGCTGGTGTGCCAATTCTTGGTACCATGACTAAGAAATGTAAAGTCAAAAAAGAGGCACCGTTTGTTTTCCGTATTACACTGGTTCAAGGTTTAAACCGCCAAATTCGTCGTATGACCGAACATTTTGGTTACGAAGTCACGAAGCTAGAACGTGTGCGGATTATGAATGTGGGGCTCACGGGTATTCCAGTGGGTGAGTGGCGCGACTTAACGGATGATGAGCTTATCGAGCTGTTTAATTTGATTGAAAAATCAGAGTCCGATGTTAAGCCCAAAAAAGTGGCAAAACCTCAAGCACGTAGCAGTAGTGGAAAGGCAGCCGGAAAACAAGGCGCAGGTAGCCAAAAACCGAAAGCAAATGCTGAACCACCGAAAAAGAAATTTACCCAGCCAGGACGTAAAAAGAAAAAACGTTAATTGGGCAAATGACGAAATAAAAGATATTGAAGTGAAAAACGGCTGAGGATGAGATACCTGAAACTCATTTGTACTTGGCCTTTTTTATTATAATTTTAGATAAAAGTCAGCCTCTCGATGGGCCGACAATGGTGTATAAGTTACAATGACACTTCATTTTTATTGAACACGTAGCCCAACATCTAGCCAGCATTGGCGGGTTGCCAGCTCAATTTGATCACCAAATAGGTTTTTCGCTGAATGAATTGTTGCCTGAGCAAATTCAATAAACGTCGCCGTATTTGATACGTTTGGATCTGACACTGCGGCAACCCAGATTTTCCCTGCTATTTCCCAAGAATAACCACCCAGTCTTGTTGCCAGTAAATAGAAGGCTTTGTTTGGAATACCCGAGTTAATATGCACGCCACCATTATCAACATGGCGAGGTAAATTACGATATTGGTCCATATGCCCCACTTGAGGGTCATTATTTGATTTGGTGAAATAGTAAGCGGTACCAGGCTCTTTCATTGAGCGTAATGCAGGTCCTTTTTTCTTATCAATAAACAATTTTTCACCGAGTAACCAGTTGGACTGTGCTGCTGTTTGTTTTTGAACATATTGCTTTGTCATGACTCCTAAAACGTCAGCCACCGATTCATTTAATGCACCAGATTGATCGACATAGTCAAAGTCAGCTTGTGAGCTAATATATCCATGAGCGAGTTCATGAGCGACTATGTCAATATCGTTGTAGAACGGACCAAAAACAGTTCCATCACCATCCCCAAAGAAAATAGCTTGAGAATTCCAAAATGCATTGGAGTAGTTTTTGTCATAATGGATAACCGCATTGATATCAGCATCACAACCAAACATCTGATCAATATTGAGTTTCTCCTTGAGGAATGAGCGGATCAGCCCAATAGCATCGAATACGCGATGCGCCGGTACGGTCGGAGCCACCTTATCCTCTTCTCGCATAATAACGGCGAAATCGTTATGTGCCATATGCTCATCAGCTGGCATTTCTTCGCGGCGGCAAATAGGTAGGCTAGAGTGGTTGTGAGTGTAATTTTCTACACGTTGTTGAGCATCACGGATCACTCGGTTGTAGGTGCCGCCAGTGATGTTACAAGCGTTAGCCAATAATTGATGTTGATAGTTTGCATCTTCTTCAGTGTAAGTACGGCTCATAATGTCATTGATATGAAATAAGGTTGATTTTAAATCATGGCATTGGCTTTCTTGATAGAAGTGAGAGATTAAGCTAGGTGATAATAGTGAACGACCAAGTATCTGATTCATTTATAACTCCATTTTGTTTGACGAAATGGAATCATAAATGGTTGTGATTTTATTGTAACTACATGATAATTAACTAATTAAATTAGTGTCTGCTAATTTTTATTAGGAAAATCAGCAGATAGAAATCTGATTAATTACAAAAGTTTGTATTATTTATTGTGTATGAGCCAATTTTTATCCGTGATTAAAAAGTCGGTATACAGCTTAGCTTCTGGACTACCCGCTTCTGGGTGATAATCATATTCCCAACGTACCAATGGTGGCATAGACATCAAAATGGACTCTGTACGCCCGCCACTTTGCAAGCCAAATAGTGTGCCTCTATCCCAGACAAGGTTAAATTCCACATAGCGCCCACGACGATAAAGTTGGAATTGGCGTTCACGCTCACCCCATGGGATATCTCGACGTTTTTCAACAATCGGTACATAGGCTTGTAAAAAGCCATTGCCGATATCCTGAGTGAATGCAAAGCAAGATTCAAAGTCCCATTGATTGAGATCATCGTAGAATAACCCGCCAATACCACGAGGCTCATTGCGATGTTTTAAGAAGAAATAGTCGTCGCACCACTGCTTGAATTTAGGGTAAACCTCTGTTCCATAAGGAGTGCAGAGTTCATTAGCGACGGTATGCCAATGGACAGCGTCCTCTTCAAATCCATAATAGGGGGTTAAGTCGAAACCACCACCAAACCACCATACGGGGTCGGCACCTTCTTTTTCAGCAATGAAAAAGCGCACATTGGCATGTGTGGTCGGTATATAAGGATTGAGAGGGTGGATAACTAATGAAACGCCCATGGCTTGGTAGCTACGTCCTGCTAATTCAGGGCGATGCGCTGTGGCTGATGCAGGCATTTTTTCACCTTTGATATGTGAGAAATTCACACCAGCTTGTTCAAAAAGTGCGCCTTGGGTTAAAACTCGGCTGCGTCCACCACCACCTTCAGTGCGTTCCCAAGTTTGTTCAAGGAAAGTTTCTTTGCCATCTAATTCTGTAATTTTTTGGCAGATGGTATCTTGCAAGCTTTGCAAATAGGCTTTTACGCGATCAATATCTAGGTAATTCATTGTTTTTTAATAAAACCGTCGGGAGAGATAAATTGGATAAAGTATACCCCGTTGAGGTAAAAAAGGCATATTGATTATTGATTGTGTATCAAAAGCAGTGATAATGGCAGACAGTTTAGCTCAAACGGACAAGATGATGGAAATACGCATATTTCGCCAAAATGATTATGAAGAGGTGCTTACATTGTGGGAACGCTGTCAATTGAATGAAATTTCAGGTGATCCTGAATTAGATATTGAGCGTAAACTACAATGCGGTGCCGATCTTTTCCTTGTAGCCGAGGTATCGGGTGAAGTGGTCGGAACCATTATGGGGGGCTACGATGGTATTCGTGGTACCGCCGTGTATTTAGCCGTTCATCCTGAGTTTCGCGGGCGCGGTATTGCTAACGCGTTAGTGAGTCGTTTAGAGAAAAAATTGATTGCCCGTGGCTGTGGCAGAATTGAATTGTTGGTTAGCGAAGAGTCTGATTCGGCAATCTGCATGTTTGAAAAAATGTTATATGAAGAAGAGCAAACTGAGCGTTTAATTTATTCAAAAAGATTGACTCACGAAGTGGATTTCTAAACTGTCGGTAATTATTTTCTTGAAGGTTTGGCTAAATAGCGTGAATCTTTTATGAAATGGACGGTCTCAGTATGCATTATATGACCCGCTAAAGAGGATGATATGTCCCAAAACGCATTCGTAACCCTATTTAAAGTTTCTCTACTCGGTGGCGCAGTGGTGCTATCGGGCTGTGCTGGTAAAAGTCTATTTTCACCATCCACATGGTTTCATAGCCCTCTGATGATTTCTGAAGCGGGTGTGGGGGCGATCACAAGTTTGACCCCAATGGATCGTGATGTAATTAATAATCAACTTGATGATCGTTATGCAGTACGTGGTGGCATGCAGCTTGAAAATGGTGAAATGGTTTCTGTATTTCAAGCGATGAAGGATTTAGACGTTGAAGTCGAAGTCTTTGGTCCTGAAAAAGGCACAGTATCGCGTATTGTCGTGAATGATCCTGATATGCTCACTGAGTGGGATACTCAAATTGGTACTGAGTTTAGCGACATTTATCAGAAGGCCTACGGCTCATGTTCCTTAGGGGAAGTGGTTGATAATGTGCCGACGGTACTGTGTGTTGCACCGCAAAGTAGCAAAGTGGTTTATAAATTTAGCGGGAAATGGCAAGGGCCTGAGAATTTAATGCCAGCCGATGAAGTGCTGAAAACATGGAAAGTGTCGCAAATTATTTGGCATAAATAAGTTACTTCGCTAAGATTTTGAACAAAAGACCGTAAGTTATTTGATTTAATAGGCAATAACTTACGGTTCTAATTTACTGATAATATTTGCATTTATCCTCCTTTCGAGTCAGACCCTTCTGATATCTTCTAGACTGACCAACTCTTGCGTTAAAACAAGGTGAAAATCATTATTAATGCGATAAACTAATTTAAAGTATAGGTTTGTGTAATTTATTCATTCTAAGGGGTTTATGCATGTCTCATTCCCAAAGTGGTATTTTGAAGGAACATAGTCGTTTTGGTATTTTTATTGAATCCATGGTGACCGGGTCGCTCGAAGAGGTGAAATCAGGGTGCAAGGTTTTTGTTGATGAATTAACCAAACTACAAGCAAAATTCCCTGATGATCGTCTTGGTGCTGTGATTGCATTTGGTTCAGATGTTTGGAAGCAGCTCGGACACGCTGGCGTTTCACCAGAATTAAAGCCATTTCGTACACTCGGCAAAGGGCTAGCGCCTGCGACTCAGCGCGATATGTTTATTCATATTCAATCATTACGTCATGATATTAACTTTTCTCTGGCACAAGCCGCGCTAAAAGCATTTGGCTCATCCATTGAAGTGGTTGAAGAAATTCATGGTTTCCGTTGGGTTGAAGATAGAGATTTAAGCGGTTTCATTGATGGTACAGAAAACCCTCAAGGCGAAGAAATTGCTGAAGTGACGTTGATTAATCAAGGCGATGACATTGGTGGTAGCTATGTCATGGTACAACGCTATGAACATGACCTGAAAAAATGGTCGCGTTTCTCTGAGCATGAACAAGAGAAAATGATTGGTCGTACTAAACACGATAGCGTTGAATTAGACGAAGATGTGCGTAATAAAACATCTCACGTTTCTCGCGTGGTGATTGAAGAAGAGGGGGAAGAACTCTCTGTTATGCGCCATAGCTTGCCATACGGCACGGCAAGCGGTAAACACGGTTTATTCTTTATTGCCTATTGCGCAACCATCCATAATATTGAACAGCAATTACTGAGCATGTTTGGTGAAACTGATGGTAAATATGATGATCTGCTGCGTATGACTAAAGCCGTTTCTGGCAGCTATTACTACGCGCCATCAATTGAAAGATTATTATCCCTATAATCTTATCGCGATAATTCAAGCTGTCGCGGATAGCGGCAGCTTGAATGAACCTTCCTCATTACATTAACTTCTTCAATTCCCTCTGAATTTTATGGCTTATTGCTATAACCTCTTTGTTATTCCAACTTGATATATCAAAAGATGATTGTTAACTACAAAGTTATAACCAAAACATATACATTGTTTTTTAGATTATGTTTGGGTTTAGTCACGAGTAGGGATCATATGAAAAAATCAATTTTTAAAAATACAGGCTTAGCGAGTTTGGCGATGTTCTCGTTAATGAGTAGCGCATCCCTGACGGCAGCTGAATTACTGAATAGTTCCTATGATATTTCAAGAGAGTTATTTGCTGCGTTAAACCCTGAATTTGAAAAACAGTGGGCGCAGGAAAACCCTAATGACCCACTGACAATCAAGCAATCTCACGCGGGCTCATCGAAGCAAGCACTGGCCATTTTGCAAGGGTTAAAAGCGGATGTGGTGACGTTTAACCAAGTGACCGACGTACAAATTCTCCATGATAAGGGACAGTTAATCCCTGCAGATTGGCAAGCGCGTTTGCCGAATAATAGCTCGCCTTATTATTCGACAATGGCGTTTTTAGTTCGTAAGGGCAATCCGAAAGGCATTAAAACGTGGGACGACCTCGCACGTAGTGATGTGAAACTCGTCTTCCCAAATCCTAAAACCTCGGGAAATGGTCGCTATACCTACCTAGCCGCATGGGGGGCATTTAATCAAGAAAATGGTAAAAATAGCCCAAAAACCCGCGAGAAAATGCAGCAACTTCTGAAAAATGTTGAAGTGTTTGATACGGGCGGTCGTGGTGCGACAACCTCATTTATCGAGCGAGGATTAGGGGATGTTTTAATTAGCTTTGAGTCTGAAGTGAATAATATCCGTAGCCAATATGGCGAATCAGACTACGAAGTGGTAGTGCCTCCGGTCGATATTTTGGCGGAATTTCCTGTCGCGTGGGTAGACAAAAATGTGCAAAAAAATGGCACAGAAAAAGCGGCAAAAGCCTATTTGAATTACCTCTACACACCAGAGGCACAAAATATTATTACTCGTTTTAATTATCGAGTGAATGACAAGCAGGTAATGGAAGCGAATAAGAGTAAATTCCCATCGACTCAGCTATTTACAGTGGAATCACAATTTGGCAATTGGAACAATGTGATGAATGACCACTTTTCGACGGGAGGGGAATTTGATCAACTTATGGAACAAGGTCGTCGTTAATGCGTAAATCAGGAAAGCGGTTTTTGCCCGGTTTCGGACTGACGTTAGGCAGCAGCTTGTTTTTCATCTGTTTGATTTTACTGCTGCCTTTAAGCGCTCTTGTGGTGCAGCTTTCCGATATGACATGGCAGCAGTATTGGGCTGTGATCAGTTACCCTCAAGTGGTTGCTGCTTATAAAGTAACCTTATTGGCGGCTCTGGTCGCAAGCCTGTTTAATGCGGTTTTTGGCATGTTACTGGCATGGATTTTAACGCGCTATCGCTTTCCTGGACGTTTGTTCTTAGATGGGTTGGTGGATTTACCTTTCGCACTACCTACGGCGGTAGCAGGGCTGACACTCGCGACCTTATTTGCCACATCGGGCTGGTATGGGCAGTATCTGCATCAGTTCGATATAAAAGTGGTGAATACATGGTTAGGTATCGCCGTAGCGATGGCCTTTACCAGTATTCCATTTGTGGTCAGAACGGTTCAGCCGGTATTGGAAGAGCTGGGACCTGAATACGAAGAAGCAGCACAGACGCTAGGCGCAACACGCTGGCAAACGTTCCGTCGCGTTGTGTTACCTGAAGTTTCTCCTGCGCTGATAGCGGGAACTGTTTTATCTTTTACACGCAGCCTTGGTGAATTTGGGGCGATTATTTTTATCGCCGGAAACATTGCGTGGCAAACAGAGGTGGTCTCCTTAATGATTTTCAGCCAATTGCAGCAGTTTGATTACCCTGCCGCCAGTGCGATTGCATCGGTTATTTTGGCGGTGTCATTGCTTCTTTTATTCACAGTGAATGTGATCCAAAGTCGTTTTGGTAAGCGCTTAGGAGGGCATTAATGGGACAAGTAACACCATTTCCAGTCACTCAACGCAGAAATATTAATTGGGGAAAATGGGCGCTCATTAGCATTGGGCTATTTTTCTCAGTATTGCTGCTGGTGGTGCCAATTATCTGGATTTTTATCACCGCATTTGAGAAAGGATTGGGGGAAGTCCTCGTTAACTTAAGCAACCCAGATATGCTCCATGCTATCGGGTTAACTCTCCTTATCGCGTTGATCACAGTACCTGTTAACTTGGTTTTTGGCGTGATGCTGGCATGGCTGGTGACGCGTTTTCAGTTTCCAGGACGCCAACTGTTATTGACCTTAGTTGATATTCCTTTTGCGGTTTCACCAGTGGTTGCGGGGTTACTCTATTTACTTTTTTATGGCTCGAATAGTTGGTTCGGCGGCTGGTTAGAAGGCTTTGATATTCAAGTGATGTTTTCATGGCCGGGAATGGCATTAGTGACTATTTTTGTGACATGCCCATTTGTCGTCAGAGAGCTAGTGCCATTGATGCTAAGTCAGGGAAGCCAAGAGGACGAAGCAGCAACATTATTGGGTGCTTCAGGTTGGAAAATGTTTTGGCGAGTCACTCTGCCTAATATTCGCTGGGCGCTGCTTTATGGCGTGGTATTAACCAATGCGCGTGCAATTGGTGAGTTTGGCGCGGTGTCTGTGGTATCGGGCGCTATTCGTGGTGAAACTTACACATTGCCTCTGCAAGTGGAGTTGCTTCATCAAGATTACAATACGGTAGGCGCGTTTACGGCTGCGGCTATTTTAGCGTTATTAGCGATGATTACCTTGATAGTGAAAAGTGCTTTGCAATGGCATTTAAGCCGACAGCAAACTGAGTCAGGAGTCCATTAATTATGAGTATTGAAATTAATCATGTTGGTAAATTGTTTGGTAAAACATCAGTATTGAACAATATCTCATTGGATATCGGCTCAGGGGAAATGGTGGCATTACTGGGGCCATCAGGCTCTGGGAAAACCACCTTGTTGCGCATTATTGCGGGGCTAGAGCAGCAAAGCCACGGTTCGTTACGTTTCCATGGTCAAGATGTGAGCCAAGTACATGCGAAAGATAGGCATGTCGGTTTCGTTTTTCAACATTATGCGCTGTTTCGTCATATGACGGTTTTCGAGAATGTAGCATTTGGTTTGACGGTATTACCTCGAAAACAGCGACCATCAAAAGCGGCGATTAAGCAAAAATCGATGGCGCTGCTCGAGATGGTGCAATTAGCCCATTTAGCTGAGCGTTTTCCTTCTCAGCTTTCAGGGGGACAAAAACAGCGGGTAGCATTAGCGAGAGCATTAGCCGTAGAGCCGCAAATCTTGCTGTTAGACGAACCGTTTGGGGCACTAGACGCGCAGGTGCGTATTGAGTTACGTCGTTGGTTGCGCCAGCTTCATGAAGAGTTGAAATTCACCAGTGTATTCGTGACTCACGACCAAGAGGAAGCGATGGAAGTTGCGGATCGCATTGTCGTAATGAGCCAAGGGCATATCGAACAAGTAGGCACTCCTAATGAAATTTGGCAATCACCGGAAACGCGTTTTGTGCTTGAATTCATGGGGGAGGTTAATAAAATCTCTGGACAGATCCGTGGTTCACAGTTGCAGATAGCGAACTTTACCTTCCCACTCGAGCAGGTTAGTGCTCAGCAAGGGGAAGTCGATGTGTTTATTCGCCCTTGGGATATTCGTTTGCAAAAAGAAATGGATGAGCAACACCAGCTGCCAGTAAGGATCATTGAATCAGGCCCTCGAGGGCACTTTTGGCAATTAACGGTGCAACCTTTAGGGTGGAGTGAGGAAACCTTGTCCGTGGTATGGCAGGATGCGCGTACTGTTCCTATAAGGGGGGAACAGTATTATCTCGGCAGCCAACAAACACAAATTTATCAGGGTAAAGACCCATTATTTTTCCCTTCTCTAGCTAAAAGTGCGTAGATTAATAGGGATGATTGATTTTAGAATTAATTGTTAATTATATTATCAATCAATAAAAAATTATTATAAGGAAAAACACAGTGTCAACGTTGGAACAGTATATTGGTCATACGCCGTTGGTTCGCTTGCAACGTCTAACGGAAGGTTTGGATGCTGAAATCTGGGTAAAGCTTGAAGGGAATAACCCTGCCGGTTCAGTAAAAGATAGAGCTGCATTTTCGATGATCGACGAAGCGGAAAAACGCGGGGAGATCAAACCGGGAGATACGCTTATTGAAGCAACCAGCGGCAATACAGGGATCGCTTTAGCGATGATTGCTGCGGTGAAAGGTTACAAGCTGAAGCTGTTAATGCCAGATAACATGAGCCAAGAGCGTAAAGCGTCCATGCAAGCTTATGGTGCAGAACTTATTTTAGTGAGCACCACAGTAGGAATGGAAGGGGCAAGGGACTTAGCTCAAGAAATGGCAAACCGAGGTGAAGGGAAGGTTTTAGACCAATTTAATAACCCTGATAATCCTTTAGCCCATTTTAAGACCACAGGACCTGAGATCTGGCAACAAACTGCAGGCCGAATTACCCACTTTGTCTCTAGTATGGGGACGACAGGCACCATCACTGGCGTGAGCCGCTACTTAAAGAGCCAATCAAAAGACGTGGAAATTGTTGGCTTACAACCCGCTGAAAAGAGCCAAATCCCGGGGATTCGTCGTTGGTCTCCAGAATATTTACCGGGGATTTTTGACAGCAAATTAGTGGATACTGTGCTCGATATTAATCAGCAAGAAGCTGAAGACACGATGCGCGCTTTAGCAAAACGAGAAGGTATTTTCTGTGGTGTCAGTTCAGGTGGTGCGGTAGCGGGGGCGTTGCGAGTGGCAAATGAGAACCCTAAAGCTGTGATTGTGGCGATTATTTGTGACCGTGGTGACCGCTATTTGTCGACAGGTGTTTTTGATAAGTAAACGTTTTTTGATAAGTAATTATTTAGAAAAGAGAACCCAACAAAAAACCACCAGGGCAAAAATGTCGCTGGTGGTTTGTTATTAAGCTGCTTTTTAAGGTTTAGCTTAAGGTTTAGCGCAATTATTTCTTAATACGCATAATGACTGTTTCACCGACAGTCACGGTACCGCTTAATTTATTCAGCTCTTTGATCTCGTCCATGTTTGAAATAACAACTGGAGTCAGAACTGATTTTGCTTTTTCTTCTAACAGGGCTAAGTCAAACTCAATGACAACGTCGCCTTTTTTCACAGATTGACCTTCTTCTGCGATACGTTTAAAGCCTTCGCCTTTGAGTTCAACAGTATCAATACCGAAGTGAACAAACAGTTCGATACCATCATCAGATTCAATAGAAAACGCATGGTTAGTTTCAAAGATTTTACCGATTGTACCATCAACCGGAGCCACAATTTTGTTGCCAGAAGGCTTGATAGCAATACCGTCGCCAACAATTTTTTCTGCGAACACAACGTCTGGTACCTCTTCAATATTGATTATCTCGCCCGATAATGGCGCGATGATTTCAATATTGCCACTGCTACTCTTGTCTTCCGAAACTAGTGATTTCAGTTTGTCAAACAGACCCATGGACCTTCTCCTAATCGTTTTATATGGGACCGAACTAATGTGCTGCTGTTAGCATAACGTTTTTTCTTGGATAAAGGTATCGACAAGTTTCATCAATTCATCGGCTGTTGGTTGAGCAAGTGCTTGTTCCGCTAGCGCTTGAGTATCTGCAAAATTCGCATTACGAATTAGCTTTTTGATACGAGGAATTGAGATTGCGCTCATACTAAATTCGTCCAGCCCCATGCCTAACAGCAATAAGGTCGCACGTTCATCACCTGCTAATTCACCACACATACCCGTCCATTTACCTTCTGCGTGAGAAGCGTCAATCACTTGTTTAATCAAGTTCAAGACGGCTGGAGACATCGGATTATAAAGGTGTGAAATCAGCTCATTACCACGGTCAACCGCTAAAGTGTATTGAGTGAGATCATTCGTCCCAATACTAAAGAAATCAACTTCCTTCGCCAAATGATGTGCAATGACTGCTGCAGCTGGCGTTTCCACCATAATACCGACTTCAATCGCTTCATCAAAGGCTTTGCCTTCTTCTCGTAGCTGCTCTTTAAGCATCTCAAGTTCTGCTTTCAGTTCTCGAACTTCTTCGACAGAAATAACCATCGGGAACATGATACGCAGTTTACCAAATTTAGACGCCCTTAAAATAGCTCTTAATTGAGAGTGTAGAATTTCTTTGCGGTCAAGACAAATACGAATTGCACGCCAGCCAAGGAATGGGTTCTCTTCCTTCGGTAAGTTCATGTAAGGTAAGTCTTTATCGCCACCAATATCCATTGTACGTACAATTACTGCTTGGCTGCCCATGGCTTCGGCCACAGCTTTATACGCTTGGAATTGCTCTTCTTCTGTTGGCAGAGCGTCTCTGTCCATAAATAAGAATTCAGTGCGGTATAAACCTACGCCTTCTGCACCATTACGCTCAGCACCCGCGACATCACGGACAGTACCGATGTTTGCACAGACTTCAACTTGATGACCGTCTAAGGTTATTGCGGGTAAATCTTTTAATTTTGCCAGTTCTTCTTTTTCTTGCTGGTACTCATTTCTGAAAGCTTTTAGCTTATCAATTTCGCTTTCAGATGGATTGAGGTAAATGGTGTTGTTCACGCCATCTAGCACAATAAAATCACCGCTTTTCACTTTGCTGGTCGCGTCGGTGGTACCGACAATCGCAGGAATTTCCAGTGAACGCGCCATGATAGAGGTATGGGAAGTACGTCCACCGAGGTCAGTGATAAAACCTAATACTTTGTCTAGGTTTAACTGAGCGGTTTCGGAAGGCGTCAAATCGGGCGCGACTAAAATAACTTCTTCGGTGATTGCGCTTAAATCCACAATCGGCATATTAAGAATATTTCTAAGTAGGCGTTTCCCAATATCGCGCACGTCGGCAGCACGCTCTTTGAGGTATTCGTCGTCTAAAGCTTCTAATGCTTGAGCTTGGTCTTCAATCACTGAATAGACCGCCGCATCTGCGGTTTTTTTATCACCTTTGATGAGGGTGACAATTTCTTGCTCTAATTCCTCATCTTCCAGCAGCATGATATGACCTTCAAAAATCTCAGCTTTTTCCGCACCAAGATTTTTTTCTGCTTTATCTTTGATAAGGCTAAGCTGCTCAGCTGATTTGTTACGTCCATCAATGAAGTTTTGGATCTCTTTATCAATTTGCTCGTCAGTGATTTTACGGGTGCTGACAACAATAGGATCTTCTTTGAGGATGAGAGCCTGACCAAAAGCAAAACCTGGGGATACTAAAATTCCTGAAATCATAATATTACCTTACTACTGATAGGAGTTTTGATGTTGCAGAGACAACAGTAGATATAAGTGATTAAGCAGGTGTCCCCGAATAATCTATTCAGGGACAGGGAATTATTACGTTAAAACAAGATGGCAAAGTGACGATTTATTCTAATTCGCCCATCAGTTTAACTAAAAATTCAACTGCTTGTTGCTCATCTTCACCTTCAGCTGAAATGGTGACTACGGTGCCTTGGGTTAAACCTAATGTTTGTAGTTTGAACAGGCTTTTTGCGCTAGCTGATTTGCCGCCTGAACTCAGCGTAATATCTGAAGTGAATGCTTTTGCTTCTTTAACGAATTGAGCCGCAGGACGAGTATGTAAACCGTTAGGTGCTGTAATAGTAACTTCTTGCTGGAACATAATATTTCCTCAGTGATTTTAAGTTTTTTATGATGACACAGCCTATTGTAGATGAAATATGCTGAGCATGCGTATAATTTAGATTATCAACGATTCCTTTGGTTTTCTACTTTGTTTGGTATCAACCAAATTATCATTTTTTTAGCTTAAGTTTCACACGACGCTTTTAGTGAGTATTTCGCCACTCAATCGATGAGTGGCTAAAAAATGATTAATTTCGAGGTGTGAAATAATTACTATGTTTAATACTAAATGCCGCATAATAAATCATCCCAATCCGTGCTAATCTATGATCTCACCCACAAAAAAAGCACCTAATTGGTGCTTTTTTAACGTAATGTTAACCTAATAATCATTATTCGGCATTAATATCTGCAAACAGTGCAGTGGATAAGTAACGCTCTCCTGAAGATGGTAAAATGACCACAATATTTTTGTCTTTATATTCAGGGAGTGCAGCGAGTTTAGCGGCTGCTGCAATCGCAGCTCCAGATGAAATACCTGCTAAAATGCCTTCTTTTTCCATTAACTCACGGGCGGTTGAAATCGCTTCGTCATCGGTAATTTGCAGGACTTTGTCAATAATAGAAAGGTCTAAGTTGCCAGGGATAAAGCCAGCACCGATACCTTGGATTTTATGGGGGCCCGGCTTAATTTCTTCACCTGCAAGGGCTTGAGTGATCACTGGAGACGTTGCGGGTTCAACGGCAACCATCACCACATCTTTTTTCCCTTTTGTCTGCTTTAAATAACGGCCAATACCAGTGATAGTCCCGCCAGTTCCAACGCCAGAAACAACGATATCTACGTTGCCATCGGTATCATTCCAAATCTCAGGCCCAGTAGTTTTCTCGTGAATCGCAGGGTTGGCTGGGTTACTAAATTGCTGTAATAGCAGATATTTACTTGGGTTACTGTTGACGATTTCTTCCGCTTTAGCAATGGCACCTTTCATACCTTTGGCACCTTCAGTCAGGATTAAATTAGCACCAAGGGCTTTTAAAAGTTTACGGCGTTCTACGCTCATGGTTTCTGGCATGGTCAACGTCAGCTTATAACCGCGAGCTGCAGCCACATAGGCGAGGGCAATACCCGTATTTCCGCTTGTTGGCTCAACCAGTTCTTTATCTTTTGTCAGGATGCCTTTTTTCTCTGCATCCCAAATCATGTTTGCGCCCACACGGCATTTCACACTGAAGCTTGGGTTACGAGATTCCACTTTTGCCAAAATATTACCGTTGCCAAAATGCTGTAAACGCACTAATGGGGTATTTCCAATGGTCAACGAATTATCTTCATAAATTTTGCTCATGGGACATCCTTAAAATTAACGGTTAGCCAAGAATTAGGTGTGTTTTCAAAATTGAATATGAATTCAACATACTCGAACATCTAATTATTGCAAATATGATTTAACGCTAGAATATAACCGTAGGTTATTTAAAGCTCCGTTATTATAACTAATAGGAAAGGTCTGGTATTGGGCTGTATTGAGAGCAGAATCAGAGGGGGAGGGATATGCAGATAGGTACCTGCATATCCCTAGAAAGTGTTAGTTTCGAGAAGGGCTAATAGCGAGCGTAGCGAGCGCGATAACGGTCAACCCACATTAAGGTTGCGCCACAAACTGCAACCGGCATGATGACTAAGTTTAAAATCGGGATCATCATTAATAAGCTGACGGCACCACCAAATTGAATATTATTCAATCGGTCTTTTGAGAGAGCTTGCTTCATGTCGTCGAATCCAACTCGATGGTTATCAAATGGGTAATCGCAATATTGAATGGACATCATCCAAGCGCCGAACAGGAACCATAAAACGGGTGCAACAGTTTGCCCAATACCCGGAATAAAGAACAGCACCAATAACACGATGGCTCGCGGTAAATAGTAAGCAATTCGCACAAATTCGCGTTTAATCATGCGCGGTACATCTTTTAGCAATTCAGCCATTCCCGTATCAGGTGCGGGGTTACCTGTCAGTTCAGCTTCTAAATGCTCTGATAGCCAACCGTTAAACGGAGCCGCGATGATATTGGCAATCGTGCTAAAGAAATAGCTAAAAACCAGTAAGATAGAAATGACGGCAACAGGCCAAATCAGATAGTCAAGCCATTGTAGCCAGCTAGGGATGTAGCTCATAACCTGCTCAATCCATCCGCCAAGCTTACTGTATAACCACCAAAAAGCGCCACCAAGAAGCAGAATGTTTGCTAATAGGGGTAAAAGAACAAAACGCTTAATGCCTGGACGAGTGATTAGTCGCCACCCTTGTGAAAAGTAATAAAAACCAGAGTGATTTTTTTGTGGCGAAAATGTCGATTGGGTCATACTTCTTATTATCTCCTTTGCGGGTGAGCATGTATCATATAGGTATGAAATTACACTGACTAGTGATAATTTTGTATAAAAAAGCAGCAAACGAAGGCGGAATATTCTCTTTCTTGTAAGAAAATCGTTCTGAGGGTTGCACTTAGAGCAATTGAGAAATAATCTTAAGGTAGTTTCCGCCGTGATGGCATCATTATTCATCAACTAGAGATAGCAGCGATGCAGGATTTGCGTCTAATATTAGTGGTCGTAGGTGCGATAGCCATTGTCGCTTTATTACTGCATGGTTTATGGACCAGCCGTAAAGAGCGCTCTAAGTTATTTCGCGACAGACCTGTAAAACGTAGAAAGAATGACACGCAGGAAAATTCATCAGAATATGATGATTCTGCTCTGTTTACTGAAAATCAACCGGTACAAAAAGCCGCCGTTGAAGATCAGCCTATCTATATGGTGAAAGAGGAGCCGCGTGCTGAGACTGTCTCTCAACCCCATACAATTCAACGTGACGCTGAGCCTGAGTTTAATTTAACTGCAGAGCACTCACCACAGCCTGCTTCAAAGTCAGTTAAACCAACGGCTTCTGAGCCTGTGTTTGCTCCACATGTTGATAATCGTCTGCCCCCTGAGCAATTGACGATTAATATGGCGGATGAAGCTGATTTACAAGAGCATGTTTCAGAGCCTGTACGCATTCATACAGAGCCGAAAATCCATGTTTCTGTAGAGCAAGAGTCTGTACCACAAATGTCTGCTCATCAAGAAGCGGTACAACCAGTGGTTCAGCCTCACACCGAAGTAGAGCTCGAAGTATCAAATGCGCCGGCAGAAAAAGCAGCAGTTGCAAGTGAAAAAGAAATTGTTCTGGTACTGCATGTTGCAGCGCATCATGGGCAGGTTCTTGAAGGTGAGGCATTACTGCAAAGTATTCTTCAAGCTGGCTTCCAATTCGGTGCCATGAATATCTTCCACCGTCACGTTCATCCAGCGGGATCGGGGCCAGTATTATTTAGTCTGGCAAACATGGTGAAACCAGGATCATTTGACCCAGAAGCCATGTCTGATTTCACCACGCCGGGCGTCTCCATCTTTATGATGGTGCCGTCTTATGGTGAAGCTAGCCAGAACTTTAAATTAATGCTCCAAGCGGCACAACGTATTGCATCAGATGCAGGTGGTGTTGTGTTGGATGATGAACGAAAAATACTGACACCTCAAAAAATAGAGGTGTATCATGCAAGAATTCGAAATACATTAAGTTAATTAAAACCCCCGATTCAGGGGGTTTTTTATATCTATTGGTGAAACATGACGACGAAACAAATCCCAGACGCACTCACGCAAAAAATAGACGCATTAAAACAACAATTGCGCCATCACGAATACCTCTATCACGTTATGGATGCACCAGAAATTCCCGATGTGGAATATGACAAGCTGATGCAGGAACTTAAAAGCCTCGAAGCGCAGCATCCAGAGCTGATCACCACAGACTCCCCAACCCAGCGAGTGGGCGCTGCACCATTAGCCGCATTCGATACGGTTCGCCATGAAATTCCAATGCTCTCTTTAGATAACGTATTTGATGAAGAAAGCTATCTTGCATTTGATAAACGTGTGAAAGACCGACTGCATAACCACACTGAATTGACATTTTGCTGTGAACTCAAATTAGATGGTCTAGCTGTCAGCTTGTTGTATGAAAATGGGGAGTTAGTTCAAGCGGCAACCCGTGGTGATGGTACTGTTGGCGAAAATATCACGGCCAACGTACGCACAATCAAAGCGATTCCGCTGCGTTTACGCGGGGATAATATTCCTGCTCGTGTTGAAATTCGTGGTGAAGTTTTTATGCCTCAAAAAGGCTTTGAGGCCATGAACGAAGAAGCACGTAAAACGGATGGTAAGATTTTCGCTAACCCACGTAATGCGGCGGCGGGCTCTCTTCGGCAGTTAGACCCGCGTATTACGGCTAAACGCCCATTAACCTTTTACTGTTATGGTGTCGGGGTGGTGGAAGGAAAAACATTGCCAGATACCCATTATGAACGCTTGATGCAGTTTAAAGCGTGGGGGCTGCCAGTGAGTGAGCATGTGCAATTACGTGTTGGTTGCCAGCAAGTGCTTGATTTCTATCATCATGTTGAAAACATTCGCCCGACACTCGGTTTTGATATCGATGGTGTCGTGATTAAAGTGAATGATATTGCCACTCAAGAAGAATTAGGTTTTGTTTCCCGAGCACCGCGCTGGGCAACGGCGTTTAAATTTCCTGCTCAAGAACAAATCACCTTACTGAAAGATGTCGAATTCCAAGTGGGGCGCACAGGAGCGATTACGCCAGTGGCTCGTTTAGAGCCAGTGCAAGTCGCCGGTGTTGTGGTGAGCAATGCCACACTCCATAACGCAGATGAAATTGACCGTTTGGGCGTCCGCATTGGGGATACCGTCGTGATCCGCCGCGCAGGGGATGTTATTCCTCAAATCGTGAGTGTCGTTATGGATAAACGCCCAGCGGATAGTCGTGAAATTCTATTCCCGACCCATTGCCCTGTGTGTGGTTCTGATATTGAACGTATTGAGGGGGAGGCGGTGGCTCGCTGTACTGGCGGATTAACCTGTGGTGCACAATTAAAAGAGTCACTGAAACATTTTGTTTCTCGTCGTGCGATGGATGTCGATGGGATGGGCGATAAAATTATTGAGCAGTTGGTCGACGCGGAATATGTGAAAAATGCGGCGCAGCTCTATCAATTATCAGCGGGTAAATTAACTGGTCTAGAAAGAATGGGACCAAAATCCGCGCAAAAACTTATTGATGCGCTCGAAAAATCCAAACAATCTACACTGGCTCGCTTTATCTATGCATTAGGGATCCGTGAAGTGGGTGAGGCGACGGCGGCAAACCTCGCGGCGCATTATGCATCATTAGACGCGGTGATGGCGGCGGATGAAGAATCACTGAAAACCGTTCAAGATATTGGTGAAGTGGTGGCGAAGCATGTGGTGCATTTCTTCCGCGAAGAGCACAATCGCCAAGTTATTCATGATTTACTGACCATTGCGAACATCCACTGGCCTGAAGTGAAAGTGATTAACAGTGCTGAAATTGATAGCCCTTTTGCGGGAAAAACGGTCGTACTGACTGGGTCGATGTCAACGCTTTCCCGCGATGATGCTAAAGATAGATTGGTGGCTTTAGGTGCGAAGGTAGCGGGCAGTGTATCGAAGAAAACCGACCTGGTGATTGCCGGTGAAGCGGCAGGCTCAAAGTTAGTGAAAGCGACAGAATTGGGTATAAAAGTCATTGATGAAGAAGAATTAATTCGTTTGCTGAATATCTAATCGTGACCTATATTTAATGCGCAATGCCATTATCGTCCACCGTGATAATGGCATTTCTTATTTTCTGGCTAACATTTTTACAGTTGTTATTAATGTGTTACTCGTGAAACGTGATCTGCTCGTGACTTTTGAAAGATAGGCTGAGTCAGTTTTCATATTAATGTGACATTAATCTCATTTAAATGTTGTCTATTACATAGAATATGCGCATAGACTGATTCGTAACTTTGTTGGAGTCAAAAATGACCTCGATCCTGCACTTTATTTTATCCATCGTCATCATCGGCGCTCTCGCGATTTTAGCGAGTAGCAACCGTAGAGGGATCCGCCCTCGCTATGTTATTCAATTGCTTGTGATCCAAATCGCACTCGCTTACCTGTTCTTAAAATCAGGTATCGGTGAGTCTTTCGTTCTTGGTGTTGCTGGCGTATTTACCCATTTATTGGGTTATGCGGCAGAAGGGACCAAATTTATCTTCGGAGGAATGATTGAAGGCAACTTAGCATTCTTCTTCCTGCAAGTGTTGTGTCCAATTATCTTTATCTCCGCGCTGATTGGTATTTTACAACATATTAAAGTCCTGCCTTTCGTGATCCGTATCATCGGTACGGTGTTATCGAAAGTAAACGGTATGGGTAAACTTGAGTCATTCAACGCAGTAAGTTCATTGCTGTTGGGTCAGTCCGAAAACTTTATTGCCTATAAAGATCAATTAAGCAGCATGTCAGAAAGAAGAATGTACACCATGGCAGCAACGGCGATGTCTACCGTTTCAATGTCCATCGTGGGTGCATACATGACCATGTTAGACCCAAAATATGTGGTTGCCGCTCTGGTCTTAAACATGTTTGGTACATTCGTGGTGTTATCACTGATCAACCCGTACCCACCAGAAGGGGAAAAAGAGATCCAAATGCGCAGCCTGCATGAAGGTCAAAGCTTCTTCGAAATGCTGGGTGAATATATTCTTGCTGGGTTTAAAGTTGCGATTATCGTTTCTGCGATGTTGATTGGTTTTATCGCATTGATTGCGATGATTAATGGTATTTTTTCAGCTGTTTTTGGTGTGACGTTCCAAACTATGCTGGGCTATGTATTCTATCCATTTGCTTGGATGTTAGGCATCCCTGCGAATGAAGCGCTACAAGTTGGTGGCATCATGGCAGTGAAAATGGTGACTAACGAATTCGTGGCAATGGATGGTTTAAAAGCGGTGGCATCTGGTTTATCTGACCGCTCTGTGGGCATCCTATCTGTATTCTTAGTGTCATTCGCTAACTTCTCTTCCATCGGTATTATTGCTGGTGCAATTAAAGGGTTAGACGAAAAACAAGGTAATACCGTTGCACGTTTTGGCCTGAAATTACTGTACGGTTCAACGCTGGTAAGCTTCTTATCTGCTGCGGTGGTTGGATTAATCCTGTAGTCATCTCGGCAAAAAGTGTTACAGTGAGAAACGGCATTCAGTGAATGCCGTTTTTTTATATCTAAAACAAGAGCGGATAAATGGAAAAACAAGACTTACTTGATATCGCCAATACATCGATGCCATTTGGTAAATATAAAGGTTGCGTCCTGATTGATCTTCCCGAGGAATATCTACTGTGGTTTTATAAAAAAGGGGAGTTTCCGGCAGGGCGATTGGGGCAATTAATGGAGATGACGCTCGGGCTGAAGATAGAAGGGCTAGAGAGCATTGTTAAGCCCCTAAAACGAAAATAAGGGTTAGAGGCTTAATCGATGGTTATTGTGCGTTAAGTACCGTGGTAGCGACGTCTATACCCGATTGGTAAGCCCCATGCACCGTACCGGCCCCTAACAACGCTAAATGTTCTCCTGCAAAGAAAATTTTGTTATCAATAGGCTGCTTTAATTGGGCAATTTGATCCACAGAATAGTTAGGAGCGGGGTAGCTAAACGAACCATAAGCGTAAATATCCTTTTCCCACTCGGTTTTTATCAGTCGTATAGGCGCGGGTACATCATCAAATACCTTACTGAGCGATTCTTGCAGCTCATGCCATGCGGTGTGTTCATCACACTCCTCTAGCCATTTTGCGGACAATCCACCGAATAAAAACAGTAACGTTGGTTTTTGGTAAATCCCACTCACATCCATAAAATTTAGCCAATAATCAGACTCATGGATATACATACTATTGACGTTGTTGAGTGCGTTTTTACGCCAAAAAGCCTGTTCAAAGGTGACAAATAACTTGTTGAATACACCGAAACCTAACTGATTAATGGCTTCTTGAGTTTTTTCAGGCAGTATAGGTGTGAAATGAATTTTATTTTTCTTCAATACCCCAAGTGGTACGGTCACAACGACTTTATTGGCATTGAACTGTTGTCCATCAAACGTAGTGACAGTGACATAATTGTCTAAGTAATGGATATGTTCAACAGGGTGGTTAAGGTGAATATCCAGCCCACTTGATAGCGTTTCGATAATTTGTGAATATCCACGAGGGAAAATAACTTCATCACCTTCACAAAAGCCCTCGAGTTGTAAAAAATGGGGGGATAATGTCTCTAATGTGCAAGCACAGGGATCTTCAGCGATAGCTTCAAAAAATTCATGTAAACCTGTTTGTAGCTGTTCAAACAGGGATTGACTTGCATGGTGATCTACGGTCAATAAATGGTGAAATTCAGGGCTTTGCAACCAACTATTTAACGCTTCGGCTGCATTATTAAATTGGCAGGGTGATGAGATGGTTTCAAACTGTTCCATTAAATAATCAAGACCCGCTTCGAAAGCTTCTTTTTCATCTTCACACAAAACCAAGCCATTTTTCTTATAGAAAATAGCATCTTGGTAATTAAAAACAACGGTTTGGATATGATGCTGTTGTGCAATGGCATTAATGGGATTATCGGTAATACCGTGTATCCAAGAAGCCCCTAAATCATAAAATTGGTTATCAATTTCGTGAGTATGAATACGCCCACCAAGACGGTCGCGAGCTTCTAAGATAAGGACTGTTTTATGTTGGGATTGTAACTGATTTGCGACTGATAAACCTGAAACGCCTGCTCCTATCACAATGATATCGGCATCTATGTGTGGCATAACTCACCTAGTTGAAATGGAATACGGACGATGTGCGATGACACATCTGAATAATTCTATTTAAATAAAATTATAAGCTAATTATATATGAGTAAATTAAATGTGAATAGACGGTAAAGCAGAGGGAAGTGAGTTAGATTAGATGATTAAGAATAACTGTAAATAGGATTTCAGAAAGCAAAAAGTGAATCAAAGGGGGATAGAAAGAATTTGGTGGAGCTAAGCGGGATCGAACCGCTGACCTCTTGCATGCCATGCAAGCGCTCTCCCAGCTGAGCTATAGCCCCAAATGAAGTATTTTGTTATGAAATTCAGCCATCTAAATTGGGTTTTAGATGGTGGAGCTAAGCGGGATCGAACCGCTGACCTCTTGCATGCCATGCAAGCGCTCTCCCAGCTGAGCTATAGCCCCAAACAAAATCTTTTGGACGGGAGGCATGATATTCAAGCTCGGTTGGAGTGTCAATATATTAATATGTTTTTTGGGTTTAACTGCTGAAATATAGAACATTTTGCAATCAATTCCCATTTGATGCGGGAGCTGAAAAAAACTGCCCCTTAAGTTCAGAGGCAGTATATAGAGAGAGGCTTCTTGTTTAGAAAATTATTGTGTTTAGAAAATTATTGTGCGGATGCTTCGCGTTCTGAGATAAACGCTAAGGCTTTTTCGATACGAGCCACAGAGCGAGCCTGGCCGATAGCATGAACGGTAACATCTAGTCCAGGAGATTGACCCGCGCCAGTTACGGCTACACGTAGAGGCATACCCACTTTACCCATACCCACTTCTAATTCAGCCGCAGTTGCTTCAATCGCTTGATGAACATTTTCAGCCGTCCAATCTGAAATAGCGATTAATTTGTCTTTCACCACTTCTAATGGTTGACGTGCAACTGGACGTAAGTGTTTTTTCGCGGCATCAGCATCAAATTCTTCAAAGTCTTGATAGAAGTAATGGCAAGATTCCGCCATTTCTTTCAGTGTCTTACAGCGCTCACCCAGTAATTTGATTAACTCAACTAACTGTGGACCTGTGCTGGTGTCGATATTTTGCTGTTCGATATGCCATGCAAGGTAGGTTGCCACTTCTTCAGCTGGCAGGGTATTGATGTAGTGATGGTTCAGCCACTGTAATTTTTCAGTGTTGAATGCACTCGCTGACTTGCTGATTGCATCAAGAGAAAAATATTCTTTCATTTCTTCAATTGAGAAGATCTCTTGGTCACCGTGTGACCAGCCTAAGCGTACTAAATAGTTTAATAACGCTTGTGGAAGGTAACCGTCATCGCGGTATTGCATAACGCTAACAGCGCCATGGCGTTTAGACAGTTTTTTACCATCATCACCTAAAATCATAGAAACGTGAGCATATTCAGGAACTGGCGCACCTAATGCTTTAAGAATGTTGATTTGGCGAGGGGTGTTATTGATATGGTCTTCACCACGAATTACGTGGGTAATTTCCATATCCCAGTCATCAATAACCACACAGAAGTTATACGTTGGAGAGCCATCAGTACGACGAATGATTAAGTCATCAAGCTCTTGGTTGCTAAATTCAATTGGACCACGAATGGTGTCATTGAAAATCACTGAACCGTCTTGTGGGTTACGGAAGCGAACAACATGCGGTTCTGCCGCAGTGTGGTTATGTTTATGGTCGCGGCAACAGCCGTCATAACGAGGTTTTTCGCCTTTGACCATTTGTTCTTCACGTAAAGCCTCTAAACGTTCTTTAGAGCAGTAGCAGCGGTAAGCTGTACCTGCTTCTAACATGGTATCGATCACGGCATTGTAGCGATCGAAACGCTTAGTTTGATAGTAAGGGCCTTCATCCCAATTTAAATTCAACCAGTTCATACCGTCCATAATGGCGTCGATAGCTTCCTGAGTTGAACGTTCTAAGTCGGTGTCTTCAATACGCAGGACAAATTCGCCCTGATTGTGGCGACTATATAACCAGGAATACAGGGCGGTACGAGCACCACCAACGTGCAAGTAGCCAGTTGGGCTTGGTGCAAAACGGGTTTTGATTTTACTCATCGAGATTGCCTTAATTGCGAAACGTTGTTTCTTAATGCGCTTATGATCATCGTAAGCATTGCTAAAAGTTGCTCTATTCTATCACCCTGTAGTGAATCCTCAATCTGCTTCTCTCTATACAGATAAAGAAAATCATCAAATTGAGAAAATAACCGCTAAAATTTTTAGTCTGGTGAGCTTTGGATGATTTTTTTCTAATAAAATTTAGTAGGATAATGTAGTTAATTGATTAAAAAGGGTACTTCGTAGGTGATAAATAAAACATCTTGATTATTTTTGCAACGAACAGAAAAAATCTATTCAAAAACCGTTGACTCAGAACACAGTATCCCTATAATGCACCTCCATCGACGACGGGGCGATTAGCTCAGTTGGTAGAGCACCTCCCTTACAAGGAGGGGGTCAGTGGTTCGAGCCCGCTATCGCCCACCACCGTTGACGATGAAAACATAAATGATTGGGCGATTAGCTCAGTTGGTAGAGCACCTCCCTTACAAGGAGGGGGTCAGTGGTTCGAGCCCGCTATCGCCCACCAATTATTTATGACAATGTGATTATTATGAAGTGGGCGATTAGCTCAGTTGGTAGAGCACCTCCCTTACAAGGAGGGGGTCAGTGGTTCGAGCCCGCTATCGCCCACCACTTCATTTCTTCTCGCATTAAAACAATTCAGAAATACAGATGGGTCGTTAGCTCAGTTGGTAGAGCAGTTGACTTTTAATCAATTGGTCGCAGGTTCGAATCCTGCACGACCCACCATCTAAATGAAGTAAATCATTCAAGCAGTACAGATACTTGAATATGGGTCGTTAGCTCAGTTGGTAGAGCAGTTGACTTTTAATCAATTGGTCGCAGGTTCGAATCCTGCACGACCCACCATTAAAATCTGTAACTTGAAAGATGTTTGGGTTATTCGGTGTGAACATTAGCGACTAACAAGATGGTTGCAGGTTCGACCCGTAGGGTGAGGCCAAAGGCCGAGAAATCCTGCACGACCCACAATCTAAAGTAGTGTCATGAAGTGGGCGATTAGCTCAGTTGGTAGAGCACCTCCCTTACAAGGAGGGGGTCAGTGGTTCGAGCCCGCTATCGCCCACCACTTCATTCTTATCAAAAAACACATCTCAAACTCTTAATTTAAAACGTAAATTACTGATTTTAATTAATTTGTACAGAACTGTATCCAATAAAATCTCACTATCCCCTCTTACTGGCATTCTTCGTTTATTTTGCTTAAATATTCATGTTACCCATAAAATATTATTCCCATTAAGAATTAATATTTCGCTATGTTGACCATTATATTACTAATATAAACTTTTGAATTTTTAATGAATTAATATATCAAATGAAACGACAACGAGGTTTTTCCTTGTATTGCGTGGTCTTCAGTTTTTTTTAAATCAAAATCTAGTTAATAAAAATAAAGCATGTCAATGCTGTAGGTGAAATCACTTAAATGGTGATGCTAATGGATTAATGCATTTATAGTTTTATCTAAAGTGAATTTTTATTAAAAACTATGGTAGGAATTAAATTATGTCATACCATATGAACAGCTTTATGTTGGTTTGGATTAAATAAATTATTAAGAATATTCTTAGGTGGTGTTAAAGAAATAACAAACAAAGCTTTCATTGATATTACAACAAAAGAACATCTGCAAAGTAGTATATTGGTGAATAATTCTAGTTATTCGCGTTTTGATAATCTTAAAATTCAATAATTTCCGAGTGCTTATGTATTTGTAATATTAAAATAAGATTATCGATAATCAGTAATGTTCATATTTTTGTGATATTCATCAAGTAAAGTGAATGTTCGACTTCCTTAACGTTAATGTTTTGTTATGTTGAATATGTAGGTGCATTAAATTCACTAGGTTACTTTAAAAATATAGTGTTTAATTAATTTGTAGCATGCGGTTCGAAAATGTAAGTTATTGATGTTTTGTGTTGCGAAATAGTTATATATGTAAAACATATATTTTTTACTTTCTTTTACAGAAAATGCTCACTTAGTATGGTTTTTGACTCAAAAAACTACCAATGTTATCGTGAAACGATTAACTTTGTTACAGTGTTAAATTATTCTGTTTATTTCCTTTATTTTTGGATTTATTGACGGGAAAGTAATTGGTTTTTAGTGAATTATCTTGTGATATGCTCTTTCATCTGAGTTTACTAGGTGATATTCACTGGCTATTAATTTACGTAAGTGATTGATAAATAAAGATCAATTCACTAACTCGTCTTATTTGTATAGAGAAAAATATTTTGTTACATAGTTGCAATGTCATTTTTGGACTAGTTGAAACTAATTAGAAGGCTAGTATATCATTCTCTTAGTGATGTTGGATGTATCACCATGTTTTTATCAATGAACTATACAGTACATATAAAATAACAATGAAAATGGCAGAAAATATCTGCTAATTTTTATTCAATTAATATAGATTGAAGCGAGAATGTTTATGAATACAAAATATCCTGTCGCTTGTGCAGTTGGACAAAAAATTAAATCTTTAAGAAAAGCTCAAGGCTATACAGTTTTTCAATTAGCTAAAGAGATCGACATCAGTGAACAACAACTATTTCGTTATGAACGAGGTGTGAATCGTATTGATATCGATTGTTTAGTTCGCGTATTAAAGGTATTAGGCGTAAATATGGGAGAGTTCTTCAGTGAAGTGCTCCAGGATGATACGAACGCCTCTGAGGAAAGAGAATCTAAAGGGTTTAACGACTCGCTTTATTCTCTTGTATAATATTAATTCTTTGCACGCGTTTCATAATGAAACAAATTAAGTACAGTAATTAAGTTGTTTCAGATGAGAACGGTAAATTAATTAACATAAGTTAATTAGTAAAAGTCATTGAATATATTAATTCTCTCTTATGTAGCGTACTTATAAAAATAAAAGCCCTTAAGGGCTTTTATTTTTTTTATACATCAAATTTAGAAAATAAGCTTGGAAAAATGAAAATTGATTATCACCACTTTTAACATATTATTCCTGCTGGATTTTTACTGGCTCTAAAATAACGGTAACGATACGTGGGCCGATCATCTCATCAATTTTTATTTGTATGTTATCTATCTTAACCACATCCCCTTGAGTGGGTTCATTTTCAGTATTGACGTGAATAAATTGATTGAGTGTTTTATCAGAATCAACTTCAAGCAAAATTCCATACGACTCATAAATTTCATTTAATCGCGTTGTGCCTTTTAAGCTTAACCCCGACTCAGGTAGATCCATAATGGTTGGCTCCGAAGAAGTTTGTTCGGAGAATAATCTTTCTAGGAATAAGCGATTTTGTGGTTTTAGTACGACAAACAAATGATCATTCGCCATTAAGATTGTTGACCCGCGTGGTGGTAATACACTTTTTTCTCGGGTGATCATCGCAATCACTGTTTGGTCCGGTAGTGCTAATTGAGACAATCGGCGTCCTACGGCAGAGCAGTCCTCACCCAGCGTATATTCTACTAAGTCAGCATCAATCTGGTCGACGGCGGTAATATCTAATGTCGCTGCGGGTAGAAGCGGTGGTGGCTGCATAAGGTTTAACTTGCGGGCAAAGTAAGGCAGTGTGGAACCTTGTAATGTTGCAGAAATTAGAACCACGAAGAAGACAACATCAAAAATGAGGTTGGCACCCGGTAATCCAAAAATAAATGGGAAAATAGCCAAAATAATCGGGACAGAGCCTCTTAATCCCACCCAAGAGATCAGAGCTATCTCATTTCGTGTAAAGCGAAATAGTTTGAGTACAGGGACAACCGCGAGTGGTCTTGCTACAAAGGTTAATACCAGCGCAATGAGTAATCCTTCCTGCCATACCTCAATCAGCGAGCTAGGGTTAACCAGTAAACCTAACATAACGAACATGATGATTTGGCTTAACCATGCCAGCCCATCATGGAATAAAAAGGTATTGCGCTGGAAAACAAATGAGTGATTACCAATAACCACACCCGTGACAAAAATAGATAAGAAGCCACTACCATCTAAATTACTGGCGACACCGAATGAAAATAAACCACAGGCTGCCACTAAAACGGGATAAAGACCCGCAGCGAGTAACTTAATTTTGTTGATGATCTTTATTGAAATCCAACCAACACCGATCCCAACTGCAGCACCGATTCCCATTTGGCTAACAAATAATAAAGCCAATTCACCACCGGAGGCTTGTGGATTCATTAGTAGTTGCAGCAGCCCAACGGTTAAAAATATGGCCATCGGGTCGTTAGTTGCACTCTCTATTTCTAAAGTCGCCTGTAAACGCTCGTTTAGGTAAATGCCTGCATTGCGTAGCAGTGAAAATACGGCGGCGGCATCAGTTGAGCCAACAATGGCTCCTAAAAGTAACCCTTCAAGAAGTGGAATACCTAAAATATAGGCGGCGGCTAACCCTGTGATACCCGCAGTAATCAAAACACCAACGGTAGCTAAGGTGAACGCAGGTTTCCAGACTAACTTAATGGATTTTACTGAGGTTTGTAGTCCACCATCAAAAAGGATTAGAGCAAGGGCGAGAGAGCCGACAGCATAAGAAACATTGACGTTATCAAAGGTAATTTTCCCTAAGCCATCCTCACCTGCCAGCATGCCAATAAAGAGAAACATAACCAGCATAGGCAAACCAAGCCTTGCTGACAATTTACTCGAAAAAATACCGAGTAAAATCAATATGGATGAAAGCAATATAAGTTGTTCGATAGTCGGCATAATCAGTTTTCAGTTAGAGGTGAATAAAACGCTGACGATGCATCGTAAAGCGCGCGAGGTAGCTAAAGATGTTATCAAAGTGACTAAAATATACATTTGATAGTGTTTTCAGTCCCAAGAGGCCAAATAAACATTATGATGTATATTATTATGATTATATATGAATCATTTGAAATATATTGGTATTTTACTGCACTTTTTAAAATTTAATTTTTAAAAATAGCCTGTTTTTTTATTAAACTCGAGTTAAAAGCTACTTTTTTATGTGTAAATATTTTTTGCGGTGGAATTGAAAAGGGAAAGGGGGTGGGTAATTGTATGAGAAATCAATAAAAGTCGATGAAGATATTTCATCGACTTTATATTAACTAGTGAAAGCGCGCCTTTCTTGCCAAAGTGTCACCAATAAACTGTATTCCTTGCACTATAATCACCAAGGTCACAACCGTAATTGCCATAGCAACATTATCAAAGCGTTGATAGCCGTAATTTAACGCAAGGTCACCAACACCTCCGCCGCCAACTGCACCAGCCATCGCTGTTGCTCCAACTAGCGTTATACTGGCAGCCGTTAAGCTTAAAATTAATGACGACTTCGCTTCCGGTAAAATAAAGTGCCAAACAATTTGCCAGTTGGTCGCCCCCATTGCATCGGCGGCTTCAATAATTCCTGAATGGACACTGAGCAATGAATTTTCGACCAATCTTGCCGTATAAGGCGCAATATAAATGACTAATGGCACAATTGCCGCGGTGGTACCAATAGATGTGCCCACTACAAAGCGCGTTAGTGGGATTATAGCCACTAATAAAATAATAAAAGGTAATGAACGGAATATATTAATAATAGGGTTAATCACGCGATAAATGCGTTTATTTTCCCAAATCCCTTCTGGGCGAGTAATGACTAATAAAATTCCCAATAAGATCCCAAATAGCGAGCCTAGGACAAGCGCAATACTCACCATAGTGAATGTTTCTGACATGGCCAATAAAAATTGTTTACTTGTCAGTGCTGTTTCAAAAAACTCACTCATACTGTTCCCTTATTCACTGCAACGCCACGATGGCGTAAATAGGTTATGGCTTCATCAATATGTTGCTTATCTCCTAACATTTGAACAAACATACTGCCCAAAACGACGCCATTGATCTCTTTCATGTTGGCAAACAGGATATTGATTTTAATAATATTCTTGATGATAAGCTCATTCACCACGGGCTCTTGTGCCGATTTGCCTAAAAACTCTAATCGATAGACATCCTCTTGATGTTCAAGCTGATGAAGTACACGGTCAGGAATTTTTTCATTGAGCACAGTACCCACAAATTTTTGCGTGGTTGAATGTTGAGGATTGGCAAAAATATCAAGCACTGTGCCTTCTTCAACAATGCGACCGGATTCCATGACTGCGACACGATGACAAATCTGCTCAATGACCTCCATTTCATGTGTGACCAATAAAATGGTAATTCTCTGTTCCCGATTGATCTTTTGCAGTAATGCCAAAATAGAGGCGGTAGTTTGAGGATCCAATGCAGAGGTTGCTTCATCACACAGCAAGATTTGTGGGTTATTAATTAACGCTCTGGCTATTCCAACTCGCTGTTTTTGCCCACCAGAAAGCTGGTTAGGGTATTGGTGTTTTTTATCACTCAGTTCAACGTATTCGAGAATGTTATCTACGCGACGGGCAATTTCATGCTTATCAATGCCGAGTAAAACCAGAGGCATAGAAACATTCTGTTCGACGGTCTTCGTTTCCAACAAATTGAAATGCTGGAAAATCATTCCGATGCTTTTTTTATGTGCCCGTATTTGTGATGGGGTATGCTCCGCCAAATTGTGCTGATTGACCTTGATGGAGCCACTGGTTGGCTTTTCTAATTGATTAACTAAGCGGATGAGGGAGCTTTTACCTGCACCGCTATAACCAATAAAACCAAAAATATCACCTTTATTGATATGCAAATTAATATCTTGTAGAGCGACTAAGGACTGCCCATTTTTTTCATAGATCTTTTGGACATTGTTAAATTCAATCATCCTTTACTCCACATTTTCAATCAGTTGTACGCGCTGAGCGGGGGGCAAGGCAGGTTGCCATTCATCACCTAATAATTCATTCTCTGTACTGGTTTTAACCAACTCAAGGTGCTGCTGCCGATGGGCCAGATACAATTTAGCGGCAATATGATCCGCTAAGCGCTCAGCCCCAGTATTAGTGCCTGGGATCAGACCAATTACGGGCCCCATACTGAGAGAGGCACTTAAATTGAAGCAATAAAAGTGATCAATAAACGGAAACTCATAACCTGCTTTTGCTTGTAATTCAAAGTGTTTACCAAGATAGGGATGCGTGGCAAGTTCATCATTTTCTTCACCTTTAGGGGGGGTATAAACATCTCTCCACGTTTTAATAAACGGTGCCAAGCGATGAAATGCGCTATGTTTCTGCCAATTCAGTCGATAGCCTGTCGCTAAAATGAGGTAATCAAAAGAGAAATCCCCTTGGGTGGTAGAAACTTGCAATTTATCTTCTTTGACGGTGACATCATTGACTTGCGTATTGAAGTTAAAATAAGCATGAGTATGGTGAGAAACACGCAGTGTACTGCCATGAGGGGCAGGGGTTTTCGCTTTCAAAACATAGTCGGCATAATGCCATTTTTGTGCATCGGTAAAATACCCATAGGCATTGGTAAAACCGGCACTTCCAGCAACTTTTCCTCGGTTTACTCGAGGCATCTCTTTTGCTCGGATCAATAACTCAACAGACTTAGCACCATGTTCTAATGCAGTGGCTGAACTGTCCATCGCACCTGCACTGTAGCCCACAACACCAATATCGAGTCCGTTAAATCGCTCATAGTTGCTACCCGCATATGAATGCTCCCAGTATTGGGTTGGAATTTTATCCATAAATTCTGGGATATTAGGCTCGCTAAATGATTCCATGCCGGTTGCAATCACAACATGCTGAGCGACAAAAGAGACCTGCCCATTGGGAGTCTCAAACGTTAACTCACGACCTTGAGGGATTAATTTAACATCGACTAATTGATGCTGATTCAGCAGCGTGGGGGCCGTCATGGTTTTAAACCATTGTAGGTACTCCCCCCATTGTAAGCGTGGAATTTTATCGAGATTTTCCCACGCATCATCACCAAATTGAGCTTTAAACCATGCTTGGAATGTTAAAGAGGGGGAGGCGAGAGCAGGGCCAACAACCTGTTTAGGTGACCGCAAGGTTTCCATCAAGGCTGGTGTTTGCCAAGGGCCTTCTTTGCCGGAAGGTGCTTGGTCAAAAACGATGGCGTTAACGCCTCGTAATTTTAGGGCAAAGGATGCAGTAATTCCCGACATGCCCGCACCAATAATGGCGACATTAATCTTTTGCTTATCAAGATCTTCATCTGACAGAGACCATGAGCCAATCGGCAAATTAAGGTACTGCAGATCCTGATTTATTTGCGCCTCGAGAGCGGCTAATCCAATGACCTTATCCATGGTATTACTCCTTATGTTCAGGGAGTTCAAACGGTTCTCCCAATGTCAGCATCAAGCGATTAGCCCATGAGAAAAAAGCACTGGATTGAATTAAATCGAGTAACTCTAGCTCCGTAACCCCTAATGAACGCAGTTGATCGATTTGCTCAACGGAGGCTTGAATAGGCGTAGCGGAGAGCGAAGCAACAAGAGATACGGCAGCTAAAAGCCTCGGCTCATAGCCTTCAGCAAGCACATTTCCTGCGGGAGTCGCTAACAGTTTCTCGACATCACCGAAATGTTCTTTTGCATACTGGCTAGCTTTGCGTGCATGAACTGAGGCGCAATAAATGCAGCCATTCACTTTACTGACCGCAGCGGCAGCAAACTCTCTTTCCCAACGAGGTAGCCCACCTGAGGTATAAAAAATACCGCGGTCTATCTGTGTACGTAGTGCTAAAACTTCACTTTGATGAGCTAACAAAAGGAAATACTCAGAACTCAATTGTCCATGCTTTTTCAGAGTTTGAGTTTCATCATCACTTAACGAATTTACATCTCGCGCAGATAACCAAGATTCCCAACCTAATTGCTGTTGTGTAAAGGCGGTTGGTGATGGTTGTCCTAAATGTGTTGTCGTTGCGTGACGCCAATTTCCTGCGGTAATTGGAAAATATTGGTTTGATTTATTATCTGAAATCGGATTTTGTCCAATTAATAATTCCAAGCCAGAGACTAAGCGAGATTGATAAGTCACAAAGGTAATTAACTGAGCCAATAAAATAATATCGGACTCAGACCATCCTTGCTGGATAAATTGTTGCGTTAAAGCGTAATCCGCTTGATTTGGATTGCTGGTTAATATCCGCAAATATTTTTCAGCAAGCGTAATGTCAGGTGTTATTTCGACGATGGATTGTGATGATAATAATTCAGCATAATATTGTGCGAGTAACATTGAACCAGTAATTTTTGCCACGGAAAGCGCAAAATAATATTTTACATTTAGAGGCAATACTTGAGATGGCACAGAAAAAATAGTCTCAAAAGCGGCTTGAGTATTTTCTGTTGCAACGGGTCTTTCTGCGCGTTTTTTTGCTAATTCCGAGTCTGGTGTCAGGTGAAGAATCGTGTTAATTAAATCAAATTTTACTGTCATAAATAACTCACTTTATTTAAATTTTTTATCTCCTTCATTACATATCAATCACATCATTATTCGAACTACCATTTTGTTATATGGTTATAACCATTTTGGTTTGTCTTATTTTTATATTCATTTTTATTTAAGTTATAACGAACGGATCTAAGACGTTAAATAAATCCTGTTTATACTCCGGTCAATTGACAATATTAAAAACTGAAAGTAATTAAAAAGTAATCACCATAGGGAATATCAAATGTTCAAACAAAAAATAATAAATCTATCTTTAGTGGCAACCGCAATCATTGTATTGGCAGGATGTGGTGATAATAAAGAAAAAGACAGCTCAGATAAAAAGCAAATTACGATTGGCTTCGGTGTCGGGAATTATATTGACCAGGCCGATAAAGGTATTGTGCCTATTTTAGAGAAAAAAGGTTACCAAGTGACGTTACGTCAGTTTTCACAGAATAGGCAAATTAACCCTGCATTTGAAGAAGGGGCAATTGACGCATCAGTAAACCAAAGTCGCGCTTATATGGAAGCGTATAACCAAAAAAATAACATTAATATGGTCGCATTAGCAGATTCGCCAAGCGCACCGCAGAGTTTACGTTCTAATAAACACAAAACGCTGGATGATGTACAAGATGGCATGATTGTGGCGTTGTCAAATGACCCTATAAATGCGGAACGTGGTGCTCGAATTTTAGAGCAACTGGGTTGGATTAAAATCAAGCCGAATGTCAGTACGCTCAGTTTTAGCGTAAATGACATTGAACCGGCAAAATATAAACTCGATATCCGTGAAACAGATGCTGCGCAAGGTTTACGTCTATTGGATGATGTGGATTTTGTGGTGGTGAATGGTAACTATGTGGCGAGTGCAGGGCAGCGTATTGCCGATGGTTTAGTTGTTGAGGATTCACCACTTGAGCATCGTGTTGTGGTTTCTGTTCTACAAAAAGATCTCGATACCCAATGGGCTAAAGATTTAAAAGAGGCTTTTGAATCAAAAGAGTATGCTGATTATATTCGCTCTCAGCGCCTTTATGATGGTTTTATTGAACCAGCTGCGTGGGCAAATTATTCTAAATAATATTCGAATTCTCGTTGCCAACTCGGTGAAAGAATTGGCAACAGGTTGCTTAGAAAGATAGACAAACGCTACAGAGTTGGTTATTACCTATTCAGAACAAATAAAAACAGCAAAATAAAACTGTCTTGATAAAGACCAAAACCAGATAGGGAAAAATGATGGCTAACGAGGTTTTAAATGCACTAAAGGTATTAAAATCCAAAAAATGGGTAGATTTAACGCACAGCTTTGATAAAGACTCTCCTCATTTCTTTATGTTTGACTCTGCAGAATTTAAAACATTATTTGGCTACTCTGACGGCTTTTTTGCTCAGCAATTTACCTTTTCTGGGCAATACGGTACGCATATTGACGCTCCTTGCCATTTTGTTGAAGGAAAACGCTTTTTGCATGAATTGGAACTGCAAGAGTTAGTCTTACCGCTGATTGTTATCGACCAATCTGAGCGAGTGAAACAAGACCCTAATTTTGCTTTTTCTCGTGACGATGTTTTAGCTTTTGAGCGTGAGCATGGGCGAATAGAGCCGGATAGTTTTGTGGCGCTACGCACAGATTGGCATAAGCGTTGGCCTTCTCAGGAAGCCATGGATAATAAAGACGCTGAAGGTAATAACCAAATTCCGGGATGGGGTATGGATGCGCTCAAATTTTTATTTGAAGAGCGTGGCATTAAAGCCATTGGGCATGAAACGTTCGATACTGATGCAGCGAAAGATTTTCGCCAAAATAATGCGCTATTAGGGGAGTATTACGTATTAGCACAAGACACTTACCAAATAGAATTGATGGCGAATTTGGATCAATTACCGACTCGTGGTGCCGTGATTTTTAATATCGTGGCTAAACCTAATAATGCGAGTGGGTTTCCTGTTCGCTCATTTGCTATTCTTCCCTGAAAATCTTAAACGCCTTTCTCAGCAAAATAGACTGAGAAAGGCATCAGCTTTATAACACGAACAAAATCCATGCGGTGGCTAATAGCATACAGAGCGCTGCAACAATTCCCCCCGATTTCGCAAATTCTGAGAATGAAATTTTCACACCATAAGCTGCGGCTTGTTCTACTACAATAATTCCCGCTAAACTGCCAAACACAAATAAGTTACTGGAAAAACCAGAGCCAAGCACTAATGCGGCACCTAATGCATCGGCGTTACCGTCAGGCGTTAAAAAAGGAACCAGCAGCATGACGGAGGGGTTATTGCCGACAATAGTGCTGAGGACGCCGGTGACTAAAAACAGAATGAAAGGGTTATTGAGCTCAACACCATGAGCGCGTAAATCATTCAGCATTTGCTGCGGTAATCCTGTTCCAGCAAATGCCGCATTGACGACAAATAATCCCATGATTAGTAGTAATAAATTTCCATCCACTAACTTAAGCATATCGCTAGAAGCAATGGATCGGTTTAGTAATAGGAAACCCGCCGCCGTTAATGCGATTAACTCTTTTGGTATATCACTCACCACAAAAGCCACAATCACCGCGAGTGTGATAACACCGGCTTTAGCGGTTTCCCAAGTATCTAGTGGCGTTGGAGGGGAGACCGTTTTTGGTGTATTACTCGGTTCTTTAGCTAAATACCAGCGGTTGCGATATAACCACACCAATACCAGCCATGTGAGTGGTAAAGATAATAATGCAGGTATTGCCGATGATTGTAGTAAACCCACAAAGGAAATATCTAGCCCCTGTGCCGCAATCATATTTTGTGGACTACCAATCAGTGAGCCTGTTGCACCGTTATTGGCGGCAAAACAGAATCCAAGCAGAAACGGAATGGGGTTAAGCCCGCGAGATAGTGTGATAGAGACCAGTAACGGCGTCATCGCGACGACAACCACATCGTTGGTTAAAAGTGCTGAAAGTAATCCACCAACGGCGATCAGTACTGCAAGTAGCGTAGGAGCACTAACTTTGAGCATCGCTACGCGATCTGCTGTCCAGCTATAAAAGCCCGAAACCACAAACGAAGCCGATACCACCATCAAACCAAATAGCATGCCGATAGTACGGTAATCAATAGCATTCCAGGCATGAGGTGGTGTAATGCTGTCGATGGCCATCATGGCTAATGCACCGATGACGGCCGCGCCCGTTCTATCAACTTTAAAACCGGGCAGTTTGCCAAATGCCATGGCGATATAGACCAGTACAAAAATAATAATGGTAAGAGTCATATTATTCACATTTTTTCTGAAAGATTAGGGGGATTTTACGGTGAATAAAATCGCAGGCAAGATAAAAAACGTTTAGTTTTTAATTAAGTAAATGGTGTCTAGCTAAGATATTCGTAATACGATGTTATTCGAGCAATAAGCGATAGTTAATTTGTTGGCTGGATGTTTTCTGCATAATAAAAAATACTGATAAATAAAATGAGGTTGTTATGAAAATTACAGTTACACATGAGATTACCCCTGAAGATAAAGAGGCGTTATTTACTGGGTTAAGAAGCTATAATCGATCTTTTTTACAAAATAGCTATTTCGGACAACTTGGTGTGTATAGCAAAGATGAAAATGGGGTCATGAAGGGAGGGCTTCTCGCATCCATCAAGGGTCGATGGTTATGTATTGATTATCTGTGGGTGGATGAGTCAATGCGTAAGAATGGATTAGGTAGCCAATTAATGCACGTTGCAGAAGAAGAGAGTAAAAAACTCGGCTGCCACAATGCATTAGTGGATACCTTTAGTTTCCAAGCTTTACCATTTTATGAAAAACTGGGATATGTGAAACAAATGTCACTCCCTAATTTCCCTGAATTAGGCATGCAGCGGCATTATCTTTCTAAAGAAATATAACAATCTTTATGTCACCAGTTTATCTTTTAGTTCATGTGAGCAGAGGGGTTTGTTGGTAAGGATTGGCTATCTATCCATTGAGATAATATTTGTTTTGCAGTTAATCTCAATGGAGTATTTATCGTATTAGACGAATTTAAATATTGCGTAGAATATTCTAACAGATACCCGTTCTTAAAAATAAACCAGCGATCTGTCATTTGAGTTGTGGCTTCTGGTTGTTGTTTATCATGATAAACAATTAGCTGATAACCATCCTGTTTCGCTTGCTCATCCGGCGTACCTTCTATTTGCATCACTTGGTTTGATGTCATTCCTGACATAGTAACGGAAGGTGATTTCTCCATCGTACAGCCTATCAGAAGAATACCAATCAATAAGGCAAAAAGTGTTCGCATCGTGGTCAGCCCATCAAATAGGAATATGAGAAAAATAATATAGGGGATGAAATAAAAGCGAAATAGGGCGAAGAAAGATTGAGAAAGTTCTTGGGGGGAGAGTTTAAAACAGGAATCTGTCCCCTGCAGGAATCGAACCTGCAACTAGCCCTTAGGAGGGGCTCGTTATATCCATTTAACTAAGGGGACATTGAGATGCTGCGTAATAGCGCTTGGCATTTTACTGTCCACCTTCCATCGAATCAAGCTGTTACACCCAAATTCTCTGCTTTTATCTTTTTTATTCCTTTCTTTGTTGGATTTTTAAGCATCTTACGGTTTAGCCTAAAATAATTTCAGATAAGTCTATCTCTATGTTAATTCACTAATTAATTACATTTACTGATACTACTCTGGCATTTGGGGTCATTAGGATGTATTTCTTATGATAAGTTGATAATTAAATGGGTTATAATTATATCTATATAGCAACTAAACCACTCAAAACGCTTAACAGGTTTTTCTATTTGCTTTTATGATAAAGCGATTAGCAATAACGATAAAAACACCATGGCAAGGTGGAATAAAGGATGGAGAGAATGATGAAGTTTCGCATAAGTAGCGTTCTTCTCGCGGGAGTTTTAATGGTTGGGTGCGCGAGCGTTGACCCAGAAACGCAGCAGCGTTCAGACCCGTTAGAAGGCTTTAACCGAGCAATGTTTAACTTTAACTATAATGTCTTAGACCCATATGTCTTAAGACCTGTAGCCGTTGCTTGGAATGATTACGTGCCGATGCCTGCTCGAAACGGACTCAGTAACTTTCTTGGCAACCTTGAAGAACCAGCCAGCATGTTAAACAGCTTTTTCCGTGGGGAAGTGGAGCAAGGCTTTAAGCACTTTAACCGCTTCTTCTTGAACTCGGTGTTTGGTATCGGTGGCTTAATTGATGTTGCTGGCATGGCAAACCCTCAGTTAGTCAAAGAAGAACCGAAGCGTTTTGGGAATACATTAGGTTACTATGATGTGGGTTATGGCCCATATGTGGTTTTACCGGGTTATGGTAGCGCAACAGTGCGTGAGCAAGGCGGTAACCTAGCAGACGATCTCTACCCAATGTTGAGTTATTTAACGTTCTGGATGTCGGCGGGTAAATGGGCATTGGAAGGGATTGAAACCCGTGCAAGATTACTTGATTCCGATGGATTGCTGAAAAGCTCGTCCGACCCTTACTTAATGTTCCGCGAAGCTTACTTCCAACGTAATGATTTCTTGTCGAAAGGTGGAGTTCTGCAACCAGCAGATAACCCAAATGCGGCGGTCATTGAAGGGGAACTGGATTCGATTGACTAATTGGTGGGGTTTATCACTCTCTATGTTTTTTTGGACATCAGAGAGTGATAAATAAACTGCTAGTCATTGTCCTGTTTTCCTCGTTGGATGACTGTGTCAATCACGGCACTGACGACCAACACGCTAACAAAGCTGATAGTGAATAATGTTCCCATAATGCCCTCCTATGTTTTTCCCATGGTTTTCCTCAGATAATCGCTTAGTGAGCAACTCTACTGCGTCTTCATGTCAAAAAGATGAAGGGCAGCATTGCAGTTAAATATCGATATAAAAAATGGTTGGGTGGATACTTATGACTGGGATCAGTACATGAATAAGCCGCAGGAATGTTTTTAACAATAAAATAACATTGGGCTATAATTAATATATAAATCTGTACAAAAAAAAGTCAAGAAAAAATTTAGCGTGAGGATGATTTTTCTGCGAAGAGCATAAAAAGAAAGTGGAGCAGAGGAAGAGATAGAAAAGGGAGATATCAGGGGAGCGAACTCCCCCGATAAGATCTAACTGATTAGAATGTATAGTTAAAGTTAACGCCGTATAACCATGCAGATCCTTCAGATTTGAAAGCAATTACAGGGGAACTAGGTGTTTCTGCCAGTTTTTCGTTAATATTCACTTTTTTACCGTGCATATAGGCAATACCTAAGTCCACAGAGGCATCTTTGTTAAATGCATAAGTGGTGCCTGCGGTCAGCCAGTAGCGGTCTTGGTCTGGAATTGAGATTGAACGATATTTAGATGGCACAGGGCTTTCATCGTAAGCAATACCCGTACGGAATGTCCAATTATCATCATAGTAGTAGGTAGTACCTAATGCTAAGCGCCACGCATCATCAAAGTTTTCTGGTTTATGGAACAGTTCCTTACCGTTACTCTTCTGGTACGCCGTTAGGTCTTTAAAGGTGCTCCAACCAGTATAAGAAACGCTATAGTGCAGCGCCCACTTAGGATCGACTTTATGGTAACCGGAAAACTCCCAGATATCTGGTAAGTTAAGATCTAAAGTCCCTTTAACGGTAGTACCGCCTAAACCGCCAATTTGCTTAGGCAAGTCATTAGAATATTTACCGTCTTCAAATTTCACTTTTACTTTTGAACGGTAAGTGAAGCTTAAGCGGTTATCTTGGTTGATTTCATATAGTAAGCCAGCATTCCAACCATAGCCCCAATCATCACCTTTCAATGATGCTGCTGTTGTACTTGGGGTAACACCAAACATTGGAGGAACAGCTCCTGCACCGACACCCATATGACGGGTAATTTCAGCATCGGCATAAACAGCATTAGCGCCCACACCAAAACTAAAATTATCATTGATGCGATATGCACCACTTAAATTTAAGTTAACGGTTTTTAAATCTGTTTTTCCACCGATAGGGCCTGCGGCGTAATCTTTATGAAAGTCAGTAGCAAGACCAAAGTTAGTGGTCATTGAAGTACCCACTGCCCACTTATCATTAATTGGGAAGATAAAGTGAGCGTTAGGTACTACGGCATTGGGGGCGATATTATTGGCAGTAAATGCATCGCTAGTACGGCCTTTAATATCAACGGTAGGGTCAATATACACGGCACCAACCGACATGGTTGGTCGATCAAATAACATCATTGCAGCTGGGTTACGGCTGCCTTCACTTGCGTTGTCGCCGACGGCTCCTGCGCCTGAAAATGCACGTCCTAAGGCTGAGGTTGAATATTCATTCAGCAAAAAACCAGCTGCGCTTGCATTGGAAGAAATAACAGCCACTGCGATTGCTAAAGCTGATCGAGCAAATAGGTTTTTCTGGTTCATGACCAAAACCCTCTAGTAGTTTTATTTAAATAAGCGACTTCTATCGCAAGAAGCGCTGAATTGTAGGGTCGCTTGCCTCTACGACAAATCAGACCAGTTCACTGAGTATAGGTCTGACCACTGGGTATGTTGCAAGGTTGTTTTGTTTTTGTGCGATCTTTCTTTTCGAAAATGCGATGCAATTAACAAAATAGCAACATTCAAGTGAGCTTAACGAGTAAGAAATGCTCATATAAGGAACTAGATCAAACTTATGTTGGATTATTAGCAATTAATTTTGATATCACTAGTGTTTGTCACTTTTTCAGCGTTATGATACTTACTTAACAGTTTGTTCATTGGGAGAATAAAATGACTGATGCGATTAAACGTTGTAGCGCGGATGAAACAGCTGCGTGCTGCTGTGTAGATGTTGGTACAGTTTTGGAAAATAAAGATTGCACCGCATCGTATCAGCATGTTTTTGCGACTCAGCAAGAAGCTGAAGCGATGCTGAAAATGCTCACAGAAAAAGCCAAATCTGTTGAGTCAGAACCGTGTGAAATTGCTCACTCAATCAACCCAGTTGCGGGTGGTGTAGAGTTATCGGCTAACTTTACATTTAGCTGTGAAGCAGAAAGTCTGATTTTCCAATTAGGCTTACGTTAATCAAACGTTTGAATTCCTTTTTAAAGCCCATTGACTCTATTATTTCGCGGATGCGTCATCTTTAGAAGTGAATGGGTTTTTTATTGCTAAAAACTTACCTAATTTCCCCTCTTTATTGCCAATTAATTGTAACTTGTGTGTGAGCTCGCATTTTTTATCGACTCTGATTGATAAGTGTGAAGAATATGTTAACAATCGATACAGGTCAGACCTCTCAATTTAATCTCAACAATTCTACTTATTTTTCTTTTAGCAGGAGCGACCATGAATCAACTCTCCCACCATGGCGATAATCAGCATGTCACAAAAGAAAGGATTGCTATCGTTAGTGGATTACGTTTGCCTTTTGCTAAGCAATCTACCGCTTATCTCAATATTCCCGCGGTGGATTTAGGCAAAACCGTCGTTGCAGAACTACTGCATCGTAGTGATATAGATCCATCGATTATTGAGCAATTAGTTTTTGGGCAAGTGGTTCAAATGCCGGAAGCGCCTAATATTGCGAGAGAAATTGTGTTGGGTACAGGCATGAGCGTATCGACGGATGCTTACAGTATTTCTCGCGCCTGTGCGACCAGCTTTCAAGCCATTGTGAATGTCGCACAAAGCATGATGGTGGGGGATATCTCAGTGGGTGTCGCAGGTGGGGCGGATTCATCTTCTGTGCTGCCTATCGGCGTATCGAAAAAGCTCGCCGCTACACTATTGGCATTAAGCAAAGCCAAATCATTTGGGCAAAAATTATCGCTTATCAGTAAATTGCGCCTGAAAGATTTAGCGCCCGTTGCACCGGGTGTCGCAGAATACTCCACTGGGCTACGCATGGGAGACACCGCCGAGCAGATGGCGAAAAGTTACCATATTAGCCGTGAGCAACAAGACGAATTAGCCCATCGCTCTCATTTACTGGCTGCCAAAGCTTGGAAAAGCGGCGTGTTAGAGCAAGAGGTGATGACCGCGTATATGCCACCTTACAAGCAAGCATTCTCGCAGGATAATAATGTGCGTGAAAATTCAGTGCTCGCTTCTTATGCAAAACTCAGACCTGCGTTTGATAGAAAACACGGTAGCGTTACCGCAGCTAACAGCACCCCATTAACTGATGGGGCGGCTGCTGTGTTAATGATGACTGAATCTCGAGCAAAAGCATTGGGTTATACGCCGCTAGGCTATATCAAAAGTTATGCTTTCTCTGCAATTGATGTGTGGGAAGATATGCTACTGGGACCTTCCTATGCCACACCGATTGCATTACAAAGAGCGGGGCTTTCTCTGCAAGATTTAACTTTGATTGATATGCACGAAGCGTTCGCTGCCCAAACACTCTCCAATATTCAAATGTTTGCCAGTCAGAAATTTGCCCAAGAAAAGCTTGGTTTGTCGAAGGCGATTGGGGAAATTGATATGGACAAATTTAATGTGCTAGGCGGTTCTATTGCTTATGGTCATCCTTTTGCCGCGACAGGGGCGAGAATGGTGACACAAACATTGAATGAGCTACGTAGACGCGGTGGTGGGTTTGGGCTAACCACAGCTTGCGCGGCGGGTGGGCTTGGTGTGGCAATGATTTTGGAGGCGGAATAATGACGCAACATTCAGCAGTCATCGCGGAACCTGCATTTACATTAAAAATAGTAAATGGCAATGTTGGGGTGATTTACATTGATGTTCCTAATGAAAAAGTGAACACCCTAAAGGCGGAGTTTGCACAGCAATTTCATGCCATTTTACAGCAAGCACAATCGACATCAGGCCTGAAAGGCTTGGTGATCACCTCGGGTAAAAAAGACAGTTTTATCGCAGGTGCGGATATTAGCATGATCGCTAATTGCACCAGTAAAGAGCAGGCGAGCGAGCTATCTAAGCAGGGGCACACTCTGTTCGATAAAATTGAAAATTACCCACTACCGATTATTGCGGCTATCCACGGCGTGTGCCTTGGTGGTGGTTTGGAGTTAGCGCTCGCTTGTCATGCGCGCATTTGTTCTGATGACGATAAAACCAAACTGGGTTTACCTGAAGTACAGTTAGGGTTACTACCAGGATCCGGCGGAACTCAGCGTTTACCGCGTTTAATTGGGATCCCAAATGCCTTAGATATGATGCTGACAGGACGCCAATTAAAAGGCAAACAAGCGTTAAAAATGCGGCTGGTGGATGACGCGGTTCCGGTTTCGATTCTACTGGATACGGCGGTTGAACTGGCACAGAAAGGAGGCGTAAAACGCAAACCTCTCCCTTGGCAACAGCGTTTACTCAGTAGCAACTTATTGCGTAATAAAGTGTTTTCCAGCGCGAAAGAGAAAACATTAAGTAAAACTCAAGGACACTATCCGGCACCAGAAAAGATTATTCAGGTGGTGAAGGCGGGTATGAATAGCGGGTTAAAAACGGGATTCGCCGAAGAAGCCAAAGCGTTTGGTGAACTGGCGATGACGCCAGAATCTGCCGCATTACGTAGCCTATTTTTTGCCTCTACCGCATTGAAAAATGAAACTGGGGCGGACGCTAAACCGCAAACTATCAAACAAGTGGGCGTGCTTGGCGGCGGGTTGATGGGCGGCGGCATCGCTTATGTGAGTGCGGTATTGGGTAAATATCCAGTACGCATTAAAGATATTTCGGACAAAGGTATCGCTCAAGCTCTGCGTTATAGCTGGGATTTGCTTTCCCAGCGAGTGAGTAAAAGGCGCTTACAGCCTCGGGAGCGGGATGCAATTATGGCTCGGATCTCGGGGACATTGACCTATCAAGGACTAGAGTCAGCGGATATTGTGGTGGAAGCCGTGTTTGAAGATCTGGCACTGAAACGTAAAATGGTGCAAGAAACCGCAAAAATGTCCGATGGCAAAGCGATTTTTGCTTCAAATACCTCTTCATTACCCATCCGTCGTATTGCGGAAGGTAGCCCACATCCAGAGAAAGTGATTGGGCTGCACTATTTTAGCCCCGTAGATAAAATGCCGTTGGTGGAAGTGATCCCGCACCAGCAAACGGATGCCACCACCATCGCAACCACTATTGCCTTTGCTAAGCGCCAAGGTAAAACCGCCATCGTTGTTGGCGATGATGCGGGTTTCTATGTGAACCGCATTTTAGCACCATATTTGTGTGAAGCGGCGCAGTGCCTTGTGGAAGGTGAGGCGATTGACCATATTGATAAGGCATTAGTGAAGTTTGGTTTCCCTGTTGGACCTTTCCATCTACTTGATGAAGTAGGTATTGATGTCGGAACCAAAATTTTACCTATTCTCGTTGAGCGTTTCGGTAACCGTTTTAAAGCCCCCGATGCTCTCGAAAAAGTGATCAATGATGACCGTAAAGGGAAGAAAAACGGCCGTGGTTTTTATGTTTACGGGCAATCAAAAAGTATGCTGGCCTTCTGGAAAAAATCAAAAAAACGTCAAGTTGACCAGGGTATTTATTCACTGATAAACATTCACCCCTCAACGTCAATGAGCCAAACGGATATCGCTCAACGCTGTGTCATGTTAATGCTCAATGAAGCTGCACGCTGTTTAGATGAGAAGATTATCCGTAGCGCACGAGATGGGGATATTGGTGCAGTATTTGGTATTGGTTTCCCGCCATTCTTTGGGGGGCCTTTCCGCTATATAGATAGCCTTGGTATCAATAAAACCGTAGAAACTTTGCAACACTTAGCGGAAAAACATGGCGATAAGTTTGCGCCGTGCGACTTATTGATTGAAATGGCACAGTCTAACCGCACGTTTTATCCGGTGAATGATCATGAAAAAAATGCATCTTCGACGGAAGAGAATAGCGACATTTATTAAGCGATAATCGCTGTTTGATCAACCTGATGCTGCAGTTAAACGCTGCGGTTATCAGGTTTTTTTATGGTCGAATAACGAAAAATGTCAGTAAAAAACAATGTAAATCATTTTATTTGCAACGGGTTTGTTGCAGAATCTCTCCTCACTCCAACTGATGGTTATCTTTAACAATAATTATCTTAACAAAAAGACCCGAGTTCTCCTGTGGGACAGCGGCACAGATGGTGGATTATGCAAGTTTATATTATGCGTCACGGTGATGCGGCGATTCAGGCAGCGAGTGATTCAGCAAGACCATTAACCCAAAAGGGAAAAGATGATTCGGTACTGATGGCGAAATGGTTACAAGCCCGTCAACCTCAGATTGATACGGTATTAGTGAGCCCCTATTTACGCGCAGAGCAGACATTGCAAGTGATGCGTGATGCGTTATCGCTGCCAGCACAAGTGCAAATCATGGAAGGGTTAACCCCCGGAGGAAATGCGGATTGGGTTGCCTCTCAAATTCGAGATTATGCATTTAGTGGTGCCAAAGCAGTTTTGGTGGTTTCGCACCTGCCACTGGTTGGCTATTTGGTCTCGGAATTATGTCCCCACGAAGCACCGCCAATGTTTACAACATCGACGATCGCATGTGTTGAAGTGGATACTGAGCAGATGAAATGTCACTTAGAATGGATGCTCAGCCCATCACAGATTTCGTTGACCCAATCTTAAGTTTGAGCATCCTAGGTGATGAAAATGAAGTGAGTGCTTAACGGCGAGCACTCTCAGCCGTTTCAATTAATAACAGCAGCGACGCGTTGCCACCCCATTCTTTAGGGGCTTGATGAAAAGCAACAATATCAGGATGTTGAGCAAGCCACAGTGGGGTTTGCTGCTTCAAAATATGCTTACCGTGCCCATGCATGATACAGGCACAATGGACATTCTCCCGCTTACAGGCGGCAATTAACGCGCCAATTTCTTGTTTAGCTTCCATTTGGGTCAACCCATGAAGATCCAGAAATAACTCCGGCACATAGTCTCCACGACGTAATTTTTTCAACTCATACGGATTGGCATCCGGTCTTAAATAACGAGTAGGGCCTTCATTATCTAACTGCGGTTGAAATTCATCAGAAAAATAAAAAGAAGCATCCACTTGTTCTTGCTGAACTTTTTTACTGGATGGTTGAGTGACTTTCGCGCGAATAGGGGCATGCACTATTTGGTCTTGGTGAATTTTCTTAGCACCTTGAATAGCGTCTTTAAAGAGATTGATGTCGCCGTCTTCTAAGGCGAATTTATTTTTAGTCATTGTTTATAAATCAATTGTTAATAAATGATGCTTTCTTGGATGGGCGAAACAGACCCGTAGTGTAACCCATTTTTCCCATGAACGGTTATCATAGAATATTTTTAGCGCCACGTAACAAATTTATAACTTTTACGTGAGTAGACATTGACAACAGACCGATAAGTAGTCTAATTGTATATACATATATATACGTTTATATCTGTACTTTTCATATGTGAAGCCGAATCGGGTTTCTGCTGCCATGGGATGAAATATGTTATTTAAAGCACACGCAAATGATGTGATCTGGCGTAACGGGCGGATCGCCACAATGAATACTGAACTTGGAACGGCATACGGGTTACTGGAAAATTACGATTTAATCATTCGTGGTGAGCAGATCATTGCCATTCACCCAAGCTACCAAGTTGATGCCAACGGCTGCCACATTATCGATGTAGAAGGGCGCTTAATCACGCCGGGACTGATTGATTGCCATACCCACTTAGTGTTTGGCGGTAACCGAGCCGCAGAGTGGGAACAGCGTATGAATGGCGTCTCCTATGAAACGATTAGTGCACAAGGTGGCGGGATCAATTCCACCGTTCGCTCCACGCGAGCCATGAGTGAAGATGGGCTATTTGAGGTGTCTAAACCGCGTTTAGAAGCGTTGATCCGTGAAGGCGTCACCACCGTTGAAATGAAATCGGGTTATGGTTTAGATCTTGCCAATGAAGAGAAACAGCTGTCAGTGGCAAAACGATTATTTGCAGCTTATCCGATCGACGTGAGCTCGACATTACTTTCCGCGCATACTGTTCCACCAGAATATAAAGGTAAAGCTGACGATTATATTGACCTTATTTGCGATGAAATTATGCCGCAGTTATGGAAAAAAGGGCTATTTGATGCGGTGGATGTGTTCTGTGAAAGTGTTGGCTTTTCTCTTAAACAAAGCGAGAAATTATTCTTAGCAGCGAAAAAATTAGGAATTCCAGTAAAAGGGCATGTGGAGCAACTTTCTAATTTAGGGGGAAGTGAGCTGGTAGCAGAATTTAACGGGCTATCAGTCGACCATATTGAATATTTAGATCTCCAAGGTATTCAAGCCCTCAAACGCAGTGGAACCGTGGCGGTATTATTACCCGGTGCGTTCTATTTTTTACGTGAAACAAAATTACCACCGATTGAACTATTACGCGAAAACCAAGTACCTATGGCCATCTCCACGGACTTTAACCCAGGCACCAGCCCATTTGCCTCACTGCGTATGGTGATGAATATGGCGGCGGTATTATTTAGATTAACTCCTGAAGAAATTTGGGCAGGGGTGACTCGCCACGCGGCGAAAGCATTAGGACGAGAACATAGCCTTGGGCAATTACGCGTCGGTTATCAAGCCAATTTTGTGGTATGGAATGCAAAGGATCCGGTAGAAATGATTTATGAACAGGGCAGCAATCCATTAAATCAGCGTGTTTATCAAGGAAAAGTCACCCACAAAAATTAATGGTTTATTTGAGTTAAAATAGAAAAGCGTTTCTGATTTTCAGGTTATATACTCTAAATAATTCGAGGTGCAGCTAGGCGACAAGTCAATGAGTCGCTAGGAGTATACATAAGTATGTAACTAGTGCGAATGAGCGTAGTCAACAACGCTGCAATTTGAAGTATGACGAGTATAATACTATTTATTCATAAAGTTCTGATTGCTGCCTAGGAATATCACCTCCACTATAGGCAGTAATTATTTTGATTGATTTTCAATGTTGACGACTCACACACATTACTTATTTGGAAATAAACGTGACAGCCGAAAAAAAACCGAAGCTGAAAACTCCTGTTCCATTGTATTTGCAAGTTAAGCAGTCAATTATTGAAAAAATACAAGCAGGAGAGTGGCAAGCCAACGATCGTGTGCCTTCAGAAGCCGAGTTGGTTGTGCAGTTTGATTGTAGCCGAATGACGGCAAACCGAGCCTTACGGGAGCTTACCGCTGAAGGGTTATTGGTGCGTCTTCAAGGGGTTGGCACCTTTGTTGCTGAGCCTAAAGGGCAATCCGCCTTGTTTGAAATCCACAGCATTGAAGATGAGATACTCGCTAGAAATCATCAATACAGCTGCAAAATTAATAAATTAGAGCAAGTCAGTGCATCAGTCACACTGGCAAAAGAGTTAAATATTTCCCCAGAAACGCCGGTTTATCATTCTGTGATTGTCCATTTGGAGAATGATATTCCAGTACAAATTGAAGACCGTTTTGTGAATGCGCTGGCAGCACCTGATTATCTGGAACAAGACTTTCTGACCATCACTCCCCACGATTATTTATCCCGTGTTGCGCCGCTGACTCAGGGTGAGCATATTGTTGAAGCGGTAGAAGCGGATGACCGCAGTGCTCGGCTTTTGCAAGTGCATGTGGGCGCATCGTGCCTGCAAATTACCCGCCGAACATGGTCACAAAGCCATATTGTGACTAGTACGAAGTTATTGTTTCCCGGTCATCGATATAAACTCAAAGGCAGTTTTTCTTCCTAGTGGTATGAAATAAGACCATCCCGTCGACATGAGCGCAGCCATTATGGCTGTGCTGGCCTCAATCATCCTCATGACAAATGTAAACTAAGTGTGAATCAAATGTGATCTGGTAGGCAGAATTAGAATAAAAAAACGTCAATAAAATCAAGGGTTATTTTTTCATGTTATTGTTTTTATTAAATAAAATATTTTAATGCTGTATGTTTTTACCTCTCTGATTGTTAAAAAATAAATTGATTGTACATGTATATACAACTATATCTATAAGGAGACGCAATAAGTCAAACACGCATCTAAGTGAGGGTATATTCGTGACAAAGTTAAATAACAAATATCGCAATATTGAAATTCGAGCACCTCGTGGAACGACCTTAACAGCTAAAAGTTGGCTGACAGAAGCGCCACTGCGCATGTTGATGAACAATCTCGACCCTGACGTGGCAGAGAATCCCCATGAGCTTGTCGTTTATGGTGGTATTGGCCGCGCAGCCCGTAACTGGCAATGTTATGACCAAATTATTGAATCCCTGAAACAGCTAGATAGCGACGAAACCCTGCTGGTGCAATCAGGAAAACCTGTCGGTGTATTCAAAACCCACGAAAATGCTCCCCGCGTATTAATCGCTAACTCCAACCTTGTACCGCATTGGGCAAATTGGGAGCATTTCAATGAGTTGGATGCAAAAGGCTTAGCCATGTACGGTCAAATGACCGCAGGGAGCTGGATTTACATTGGTAGCCAAGGGATTGTGCAAGGCACCTATGAAACCTTCGTTGAAGCGGGACGCCAACATTACAATGGCGACCTCACTGGGCGTTGGGTATTAACGGCCGGTCTAGGTGGAATGGGTGGCGCACAGCCATTAGCGGCAACATTAGCAGGGGCTTGCTCATTAAACATCGAGTGCCAGCAAAGCCGCATCGATTTTCGTTTAAGAACCCATTATGTGGATGAACAAGCGACTGATCTGGATGACGCATTAGCGCGCATCAAAAAGTACACATCAGAAGGCAAAGCCGTTTCTATCGCACTGTGCGCGAACGCAGCTGAAGTTTTACCTGAAATGGTTCGTCGTGGCATTAAGCCAGACATGGTCACCGACCAAACCAGTGCCCATGACCCGCTCAATGGTTATCTGCCGATCGGCATGAGTTGGGATGAATACCGCGAAAAGAGTGTGAAAGACCCACAAGGTACTGCACTGGCGGCGAAAAAATCCATGGCGGAACATGTGAAAGCCATGCTGGCTTTCCAAGCCCAAGGCATTCCGACATTCGATTACGGTAACAATATTCGTCAAATGGCGTTGGAAATGGGCGTTGAACATGCGTTCGACTTCCCTGGATTTGTTCCAGCCTATATTCGTCCGCTATTTTGCCGCGGTGTAGGCCCATTCCGCTGGGTGGCGCTATCAGGGGATCCTGAAGATATCTATAAAACGGATGCCAAAGTGAAAGAATTGCTGCCGGACGATAAGCATCTGCATCGTTGGCTGGACATGGCGCGTGAGCGTATTAGCTTCCAAGGCTTACCGGCGCGTATTTGCTGGGTTGGCTTGGGGGATCGCGCCAAGTTAGGTTTAGCGTTCAATGAAATGGTTAGAAGTGGCGAAGTCTCTGCACCGATTGTTATTGGTCGTGACCATTTAGACTCAGGCTCGGTAGCGAGCCCAAACCGTGAAACGGAAGCGATGAAAGATGGCTCGGATGCGGTGTCGGATTGGCCGTTACTCAACGCGCTATTAAATACGGCGAGCGGCGCGACATGGGTGTCATTACACCATGGTGGCGGTGTCGGAATGGGCTTTTCTCAACATTCTGGCGTGGTGATTGTTTGTGATGGTACAGATGCGGCGGCGGAGCGTATTGCTCGCGTACTGCATAATGACCCAGCGACAGGGGTGATGCGCCACGCGGATGCGGGCTATGACATCGCTATCGAATGCGCTAAAGAGAAAAACTTAAACTTACCTATGCTAAAAACACGTTAAGGAGTGCCATTGATGACTAAATTAACTATCCATCCGGGGAAAATGACACTCGACGAATTACGCGTTGTCTTCCAAAAGCCAGTGACCGTCACGTTAGATAAACATGCCCACAGCGCTATCGCAAAAAGCGTTGCGACCGTAAATCAAATTATTGCGGAAGATAAAACCGCGTATGGGATCAACACTGGGTTTGGTTTACTTGCTAACACCCGTATTGCCAGTAAAGATCTGCAATCTTTACAGCGCTCTATTGTGATGTCCCATGCAGCTGGCGTCGGTGAGCCACTGGACGATGATCTGGTTCGCTTGATTATGGTATTAAAAATCAACAGCCTTGCGCGCGGTTTTTCAGGTATTCGTCTTGAAGTGATTGAAGCGCTGATTGCACTGGTTAACTCACAAGTTTACCCATTCATTCCTGCAAAAGGATCAGTGGGCGCATCTGGTGACCTAGCACCGCTTGCACATATGAGCTTGATTCTGATTGGTGAAGGTCAAGCGCGCTTTGAAGGTCAATGGTTACCTGCGAAAAAAGCGTTAGAAAAAGCGGGCTTGAAACCATTAACGCTGGAAGCTAAAGAAGGTTTAGCGCTCCTGAACGGAACACAAACCTCGACAGCGTTTGCGTTAAAAGGCTTGTTTGCGGCGGAAAATCTGCTGTTATCTGGCATTGTGTGTGGGGCGTTAAGCGTGGAAGCGACATTAGGTTCGCGTAAACCATTCGATGCCCGTGTCCAAGAAGTTCGCGGTCAAAAAGGCCAAATCGATGTGGCGGCGTTATTCCGCGATGTATTATCACCAAGCAGCGAATTGTCACAATCTCACGCGAATTGTTCGAAAGTCCAAGATCCATATTCATTACGCTGTCAGCCTCAAGTGATGGGCGCGTGTTTAACGCAAATCCGTCAAGCGGCAGAAGTGATTTTAATTGAATCTAATGCGGTATCCGATAACCCGCTGGTGTTTACCGATAATGGCGACATTATTTCTGGCGGTAACTTCCATGCGGAGCCAGTTGCCATGGCGTCGGACAATATTGCGCTGGCATTAGCCGAAATTGGTGCATTATCAGAGCGCCGCATTGCGATGCTGATGGACACGCATATGTCCCAATTACCACCATTCTTAGTTAACAATGGTGGCGTAAACTCTGGCTTTATGATTGCACAGGTGACGGCAGCAGCATTAGCCAGTGAAAACAAAGCATTAGCGCACCCATCTAGCGTGGATAGTTTACCAACATCCGCCAACCAAGAAGACCACGTTTCCATGGCACCTGCGGCAGGTCGCCGTTTATGGGAGATGGCGAAAAACGTGACGGGCATTTTAGCCATTGAATGGTTATCTGCGTGTCAGGGAATGGATTTCCGTGATGGCTTGAAATCGAGCGAAAAGCTGGAAAAAGCCCGTAAAACACTGCGTGATAAAGTTGCGTATTACGATAAAGACCGTTATTTCGCGCCGGATATCGAGGCGGCTATCTCGCTGATTGATCAACATAAACTTGCCACGTTGTTTGCAGCAAACTCGGTTTTTCATTCATAAAAACCTGTCGTTCATATACCGATAGTTCCTATAAGTAAGTGTTTTAGAAGCAGCCGACTATGTATCGGCTGCGAATTCTCTTCGAAACGACTGATAAAAATACGAAGGACACAACATGCAAAGCACATCACAACTTGCGCGTGGGCTTTCTGCGCGCCATATCCGATTTATGGCCCTCGGTTCAGCAATAGGAACGGGGTTATTCTATGGTTCAGCCAAAGCCATTGAAACTGCCGGCCCGGCCGTTTTACTGGCTTATATTATTGGGGGCGCGGCTGTTTTTATGGTGATGCGCGCGCTCGGTGAAATGGCGGTTCGCAGCCCATTGGCGGGCTCATTTTCCCAATATGCTAGCCACTATTTAGGTCCGCGAGCGGGATTTTTCACAGGCTGGACGTATGTTTTTGAAATGCTAATTGTCTGCTTGGCTGACGTCACGGCATTTGGGGTCTATATGAAATTATGGTTCCCTGATGTGGCTCAGTGGATTTGGGTACTCAGTATTATTTGCTTTATCGGTGCCATTAACCTGTGCCACGTCAAAACATTCGGTGAAATGGAGTTTTGGTTGTCGATTGTTAAAGTGGGGGCGATTGTTGCAATGATCGTCGGCGGAGCGGCCATTATGATGTTTGGCTTCGGTCAAGCCTCTGAACATGCGGTTGGGGTATCAAACTTATTTGACCATGGCGGGTTTATGCCAAATGGGATAGGTGGGGTAATCGCCTCATTTGCGGTGGTGATGTTTGCCTTTGGAGGAATCGAAGTCATCGGGATCACGGCGAGCGAAGCCAAAAACCCAGAAGTGACTATTCCAAAAGCCATTAATGCAGTGCCTGTACGTATCTTACTGTTCTACGTATTAACGCTGTTTGTACTGATGTGCATCTATCCGTGGAACCAAATTGGCCAAAATGGCAGTCCGTTTGTACAGATTTTTGATAGCTTAGGGATTTCAGCCGCGGCGAATATCTTGAACGTGGTGGTGATCACCGCGGCCATTTCGGCAATTAACAGTGATATTTTTGGTGCGGGTCGCATGATGTATGGCATGGCCCACGAAGGGCAGGCACCTAAGTCATTCACTAAGTTAACCAAAAATGGGGTGCCATGGATGACGGTGTTAGTCATGGTGCTGGTATTGTTAATTGGCGTAGTGCTGAACTATCTGATCCCCGAAGATGTCTTCTTAGTGATCGCCTCAATTGCAACTTTTGCCACGATTTGGGTCTGGTTAATGATTTTACTGGCACAATTTGCGATGCGCCGTAAGATGACGCCAGAGCAAGTTCAGCAATTGAAATTCCCAGTGCCGATGTGGCCAGTTGCGCCGATCCTTGCAATTGCCTTTATGGTGTTTATTTTCGGTGTATTAGGCTATTTCGAAAGTACCCGAATTGCGCTGTATGTGGGTATCGGTTGGTTGTTGTTGCTCACCATTGCTTACGCGCTATTAGTGAAAAAATCAGGAAAGGTGAAAAAACCGGAAAAACCTACGGAAGAAGTCGAAGAATTAGCGTAACGTTTTTAATATCATGATAGACACTGCGCCCTTGATGAAAATCCGGGGCGCGGTTATTTTTAGCGCCAAAATGCGCAAACAAGTGCTTATCTGCGTATTTTCTTGCATTAATCTGCTGATTTGTCTTTCACTTCGTGGCAAACTTTAGCCATTCAAATTTTCCCTTTTAATCCACAGGCAGGAGAATCCCTTCTTGGAAAAGATCTTCGTTGATGAAGCCATCGCAGAACTTCATACCATTCAAGACATTTTACGTTGGACCATGAGCCGCTTTAATGCTGCCAATATCTATTATGGTCACGGCACCGATAACCCATGGGATGAAGCTTTACAGTTAGTTTTGCCAAGCCTGTATTTACCGCTGGATTTACCGGATGAGCTACTCACTTCGCGCCTGACACCAACGGAGCGTCACCGCATTATTGAGCGTGTATTACGCCGTATTAATGACCGTATTCCAGTTGCTTATCTGACTAACAGCTCGTGGTTCTGTGGGCATGAGTTTTATGTGGATGAGCGCGTTCTGATCCCGCGTTCGCCTATTGGGGAACTGATTAACAACCACTTTGTGGGCTTACTGTCTGACGAGCCACAAACTATCCTCGACCTGTGCACAGGTAGTGGCTGCATTGCGATTGCCTGCGCCCATGAATTCCCTGAAGCGGAAGTGGATGCCGTGGATATCTCTACGGATGTCTTGGCTGTGACAGAGCAAAACATTGCGAATCATGGTTTAGAACACCGAGTGATCCCAATTCGTTCGGATCTATTCCGTGACATGCCTGATGTTAAATATGACCTGATTGTCACCAATCCGCCGTATGTGGATGCTGAAGATATGGACGATCTACCGCAAGAATTCCGTGTTGAGCCTGAGCTGGCATTGGCAGCCGGTAGCGATGGTCTGAAACTGGTTCGCCGCATTCTCGCTAACGCTCCGCGCTTCTTAACGGAAGAGGGAATTTTAGTGTGTGAAGTGGGTAACAGCATGGTGCATCTGATTGACCAATATCCAGATATTCCATTTATCTGGTTAGATTTTGAATTTGGTGGTGACGGTGTGTTTATGTTAACCCGTGAACAGTTGGTGGAACATCACGAACACTTTGCGTTATATATTGATTAATAATAGAGTTGCGTTACTTGTCATAATCACATAAAACATAATAATTACGCATAACATCATATTTCTTAACAAGTATAAGAATCGCAAGCAAATAGGAAACAGGGAATGGCTGGAAATTCAATTGGGCAACTGTTTCGTGTGACCACCTTTGGAGAGTCACACGGGCTAGCATTAGGCTGCATCGTTGATGGTGTTCCGCCGGGATTAGCACTGACAGAAGCAGATTTACAAATCGACTTAGATCGTCGTCGTCCGGGCACATCGCGCTATACCACTGCACGCCGTGAACCCGACCAAGTGAAAATCTTATCGGGGGTTTTTAACGGTGTGACGACAGGCACCAGTATCGGTCTATTAATTGAAAATACCGATCAGCGTTCCCAAGATTATGGTGCGATTAAAGACGTGTTCCGCCCAGGGCACGCCGATTACACGTATGAACAGAAATATGGTCTGCGTGATTATCGCGGTGGCGGGCGTTCATCTGCCCGAGAAACAGCGATGCGTGTTGCTGCGGGTGCGATTGCTAAGAAATACCTGCAAGAGAAATTTGGCATTCAAATTCGCGCATGTCTGACCCAAATGGGCAGCGTAGAGTGTGAAATTAAAGATTGGTCGATTGTCGAAGAAAACCCATTCTTCTGCCCAGATCCGAGCAAATTGGATGCCCTTGATGAGCTGCTACGTGGCTTGAAAAAAGAGGGTGATTCCATCGGTGCGAAAGTCACTGTTGTGGCTGAAAATGTTCCGGCGGGTTTAGGTGAGCCAGTTTTTGACCGCTTAGATGCGGATATTGCTCATGCTCTGATGAGCATTAATGCGGTAAAAGGCGTAGAAATTGGTGATGGTTTTGGTGTCGTGAGCTTAAAAGGCAGCGAAAACCGTGATGAAATCACTCGCCACGGTTTTACGTCGAACCATGCCGGTGGGATTTTAGGGGGCATTAGCAGCAGCCAGCCAATTATTGCCCATATCGCCATGAAACCGACCTCTAGTATTACCGTTTCAGGAAAAACCTTGAACCGCGACGGTGAAGAAGTTGAGATGATCACCAAAGGTCGCCACGACCCTTGTGTGGGGATTCGCGCGGTACCTATTGCGGAAGCCATGATGGCGATTGTGCTGATGGACCACTTTTTACGTCACCGTGGGCAGTGTGCGGATGTTGTGCCAGCGATAGCGCCATTCGAATAAGTCATTGACGTTTTTCAGTGGATATTCTTGCTTGGCAAGTGTATCCACTGTGAGTTAAAGGTTAGGATGAAACCTCGATTATAATCCATCCGGGCTGTGATATTGCTTAGCTTTTAATAAGATAATCAATAAATAACAAATCTGCATCGTGATAGTTTACTTATCTGGAATGTGAAATGGATTGGCTTACTGCCGTTGCCCCTGAAGTTTACGCTCTGCTATTTTTTGTCGCGCTACTTGCCGGTTTTATTGACTCTATCGCAGGGGGCGGTGGCTTACTGACCATTCCTGCACTGCTTTCTGTGGGGATCACTCCCATCGAAACCTTGGCGACCAATAAATTACAAGCCATTGGCGGTTCATTCTCTGCCACCCTCTATTTCGCAAGGCGTAAAGCTATTAATTTGCGAGAGCAAATTTTCCCGGTGATCATGACCATAATAGGGGCTATGCTCGGGGCAATTTTAATTCAATCCATTGATACTGCTTTTTTGAAGCAGCTGCTGCCTGTGATGGTCATCTGCGTCGGGCTCTATTTCTTACTCACGCCATCTTTGGGTGTCCAAGATAGGCCTCAGCGCGTTAGCATGCCAATTTTTGGGGTTGCTGCGGGGATGAGTATCGGTTTTTATGATGGGGCATTTGGACCAGGAACTGGCTCGTTTTTAGCACTCGCTTATGTCCTGTTATTAGGGTATAACCTCGCCAAAGCCACCGCACATGCAAAATTGTTAAATTTCGCCTCCAATTTTGGATCTTTGATCTTTTTTATTATCGGAGGTCATGTTCTTTGGGTACTCGGTTTTGTTATGCTTGCCGGCCAAATGGTTGGTGCGAGACTTGGCGCTCGCTTAGTGTTAACCAAAGGGCAAAAACTTATCAGGCCGATGATCGTCGTGATTTCACTCTTAATGAGTATTAAGCTGTTAAATGACAGCCACGGTGATGATATTAAAGCTTGGTTTCTCACATTATTTTAAGATGATTTAAGCGTTCCATGACCCAACATCATTATCAGCAACTTATTGATATTTTCGAACAGTGTTTCGGCGAAGAGTACAATACCAAATTGGTAAAAGGGGACGACGAGCCTATCTATTTACCTGCCGATGGTACCACACCATACAGCCAAATTGTGTTTGCGCACGGCTTTTTTACCAGTGCACTCCATGAAATTTCTCACTGGTGCATTGCTGGGGAAAAACGTCGCCAGCAAATGGATTACGGTTATTGGTACTGCCCAGATGGCCGCGATGAGAAAACCCAGTGTGACTTTGAAGTGGTCGAAATCAAACCTCAAGCATTGGATTGGTTTTTCTGTGTGGCAACGGGTATTCCGTTTAATGTGAGTTGCGACAATTTGGAAGGGGATTTTGAACCCGACCGTATCGCCTTTATGCGCAAAGTGCATGGCCAAGTGATGGAGTACCTCGAAAAAGGTATCCCAGAGAGACCACTGCGCTTTATTAATGCGTTACAATCGTTTTACAATACACCCCCACTTTGCGCGGAACTGTTTCCCTATCCGGAAGATATTTTCGCCTAATAGAATCACTCACTACAGTAAGGATTAAGCATGCTTGCGGATTTTGAAACACGCATACTGACAAGAATTGATGATATGGTTGAACACGCCAGCGATGATGAGCTGTTTGCTGGTGGCTATTTGCGTGGTCACTTAACCCTTGCTGTGGCAGAGCTGGAAGAAGAGAACGAAAGCAGTGTTGATGCATTGTATCAGCGCGTTGAGCTGAGTATCCAAAATGCCATCAAAGCTGGTGAATTGACCCCACCAGACCAAATTCTGGTGCTGGGTATGTGGAAAACGCTGTTAGATACCGTGCGTTAGTTTTATGGATTCTATTAGCTGCATGTATTCCATTCGATTAGCAACCCATGAAGATGCCCAATTCTTACCTGAAGTGGAAGCGTCTGCGGGGAAAACGTTTGCCGGACACCCTAAGTTTGATTGGATTGCCCACAGTGAGATTCAACCCGTAGAAAATCACGTTAACTGCATCGCTAATGGCTTAGAGTGGCTCGCTGTGGATGATCATGATCAGCCAGTTGGCTTTATTATGGCGGAGCATTTAAGCGATAGCCTGCATATTGTGGAGCTTTCAGTTCAGCAGTCAGCGCAGGGACAGGGCTTAGGTAAGCGGCTTATCCAGCAGGTTATCGAGTTCGCACAGTCCCAACAGATTGGTCAGGTTACACTGACCACATTTCGTGATATTCCGTGGAATGCACCGTATTATCAGCGTCTTGGTTTTTCGATAATGGAAGAGGCGCAATTGACGAGTGAATTACAAGATATCTTGCAACACGAAATGGATGCAGGGTTTCAAGCGATTGATCGCTGTGCTATGAAGTTGAGCGTTAATTAATCTCAATATTGCTTCGTTCTGAGGGCTTCCAAATGGAAGCCTTTTTTCGTTTATGTGCCTTTTGTTTACGCCTCTTTCGTGGTGATTGGGCGTCCCGCCAGCAGTTTTCTTACCCAGAAACGATTTGGATGTAATGCGGCAAGTACGTCATCGTCAGCAGGCATCGGCTCATCAAAAATTTGTGCGGCTAATATTTCAGCGCAAAGTGGCGCAGTGGAAAGTCCTCGAGCTCCTAATGCGCCGAACACAAATAGATTTGGATATACAGGCGATGGCGAGATAGATTTTTCGTGATGCAGTTGATCGGGTAAATCCGTATATTGCTGCATCAGGGCATCGAAGTCAGGCACATTGCCAAGTAACGGCATATGGTCGCGGATCACACAACGGATCCCTTGGCGAGATTGTTGGCCGGAGATATCTACCTGCGCAGTCCAATCCACATCCGGTAGGCTGGTGAGTAGCTTTTGCTGATTTTCTTGCTGCTCTTCCTCGGAGTACTCAAGACTTAAATTGTCTCGTTGATAACTCGCCCCCAAGCAATGGTGCTGGTTTGTGGCATCTTCTGGCGTCATATAACCTTCAAAGCACAGCACAGTTTTTAATTGCTGCAATGCCGGGTTAGTCGGAACATGGCTCACTTGTCCGCGTACAGGCGTGATAGGTAAGTTTTTCGTTTGCTCAAACTGATTCAGTAAGTGACCATTGGCAATCACCACGGTTTGATGATTGGATTTTTTCTGGTTATCGAGTGTTAGCTCCCAACCTTCCTCTGAACGCTGTAAGCTGGTGACTGACAGACCAAAATAGAAATTAACGCCTTCTTCAGCGAGTTTCTGCGCTAAGCTTTCGCATAATTGCGCAGGACAGAGCCAGCCACCAGTTGGGTAATAAATACCTCGATGATTGACATCCACGCCGCTAAGCTCACTAAGTTGTTGTCTATCTTTACCAACGGCAAACTCTTCCGGCCACTCAGTTTGCAGCATATTGTCGATTTTTTTGGTGGATTTAGGGTTATACGCCATTTGGCTTACCCCGCACCATTGCCCATTAAACTCGATACCTTGCGCGCTAAGCTGCTGATAAAAGCGAGTTGCAAACGGGAAACCACTGACAAAAAAGCGTTCTAGGGCGTTATCGTTCCCAGTTAATAAGGGGTAGACTGCGCCTTGACGGTTTCCAGATGCGTTTTGGGCGACTTGTTGGTCTTGACAATAAATCGTGACATTCGCTCCACGTTTTCTGAGTGAACGGGCTAAGGCGAGGCTGGCAATTCCACCGCCAATAATCGCGATATCGTCGGTATGAGATGCAGGTTGACGCGCAAACCAAGGTGCCATCGGGCGAGTCAGATTATTTTCTAGTACCCCTGTCAGCATTTGACGCTTCTGACCAAATCCTTTGGTCTTCATGATAGTAAAGCCAGCTTGTTGTAATCCGCGTTTGACAAATCCGGCTACCGTAAAGGTAGCAAATGTTCCGCCTTGACGCGCAAATTTTGCCATTGCAGCGAACAACTGTTCGCTCCACATCTGTGGATTTTTGGAAGGGGCAAAACCATCTAAAAACCACGCATCTATCTTATTGTTTAAATTGTCATTAAGTATGGATACTTGCGTATTTACATCACCAATCCATAAATCGAGGGTGATTGTGCCATTTTCTAAAATAATTCGATGGTTACCGGGTAGAGCGGGTGGCCACTGTTCACATAATTGCCCCGAGAGCTCGGTTAACTCAGGCCAACAACGGTGTGCGGCGATTAAATCGGCTTTTGATAAAGGGTATTTTTCGAAGCTAATAAAATGTAGTCGTTGTAATTTTGCATTGGGATTTTCGGCTTTGAATTGGTTGAAGGCCTGCCATAAAGCGAGAAAATTCAATCCAGTACCAAATCCGGTCTCGGCAATCACACAAGTTTCATCTTGGTGTGTTAGAAATCTCTGTGGAAAATGGTTTCCCTGCAAAAACACATGGCGACTCTCTTCTAACCCATTTTGGTTAGAAAAATAGATGTCTTCAAACTGTTCTGAAATCGGTGTACCTTCCTCATTCCAACTGAGGTGAGCGGTTTGTACAGCTGTCTTTTTCACGTTTAAGCCCGTTATTGCAAAATCATATTCAAATTCTAACGCTGATATCACTGTAAGGCTACCGTCACATAAAAGCCTTATTTGTGCCATGATAAAAAAAATACAAATATTTACCCTGATCGGACTTGTTCAGCGTACAAGTGTAAGCTAAAGTGACACCTGTAATCCCGTAATCATATAATTATAGACATGAGGTAACGAATGAAGCGTGCAGTCATAACTGGCCTAGGTATTGTTTCCAGCATTGGTAATAACCAGGAAGAAGTACTGGCTTCTCTGAAGGAAGGTCGTTCCGGGATCACTTTCTCAGAAGAATTTAAAGAGGCAGGGCTGCGTAGCCATGTCTGGGGTGATGTCAAGCTGGATACTGAAGGTCTGATTGACCGTAAAGTCCGCCGTTTCATGAGTGATTGCTCTGTCTATGCATACCTGTCAATGGAACAGGCGATTAAAGATTCAGGTTTAGCGGAAGACCAAGTGTCTAACCTGCGTACGGGTGTTGTTGTTGGCTCTGGTGGTGGTTCCCCTCGTAACCAAGTGGCTGGCTCTGACGGTATGCGTGCAAAAGGTCTGCGTGGTGTGGGTCCATATATGGTGACTCGTGCAATGGCTTCCGGTATTTCTGCTTGCTTAGCAACCCCGTTCAAAATCAAGGGCGTTAACTACTCAATCAGTTCTGCATGTTCAACTTCTGCACACTGTATCGGTCACGCGGTTGAGCTGATCCAACTGGGCAAACAAGATGTTGTGTTTGCTGGTGGCGGTGAAGAACTAAGCTGGGAAATGACGTGTGAGTTCGATGCAATGGGTGCGCTGTCTACTAAGTACAACGAAACTCCATCAAAAGCATCAAGAACTTATGACCAAGATCGTGATGGTTTCGTTATTGCAGGCGGCGGTGGTATCGTCGTGGTTGAAGAGTTAGAGCACGCATTAGCGCGTGGCGCACATATTTACGCAGAAGTAGTTGGCTACGGTGCAACGTCTGACGGTGCTGATATGGTGGCTCCATCTGGTGAAGGCGCAGTGCGTTGTATGCAAATGGCAATGCACGGTATTGATAAAATCGACTACATCAACACTCACGGTACTTCAACGCCAGTCGGTGATACTAAAGAGTTAGAAGCTATTCAAGAAGTGTTTGGCCACGATTGCCCAGCACTTTCTGCAACCAAAGCGATGACAGGTCACTCTTTAGGTGCAGCAGGCGTTCAAGAAGCGATTTATAGCTTGCTGATGTTAGAGCATGGTTTTATCGCACCAAGCATCAACGTTGAGAATTTAGATGAGAAAGCGAAAGGCTTGAACATCATCACCAAACCAACGGAGCAAGCACTGAACACAGTGATGTCTAACAGCTTCGGTTTCGGTGGAACCAACGCAACGTTAGTGATGAGCAAATACAAAGCATAAGCTTCATTCACTGAAATGCACTGCATAGAAAGCGAGGGCTAAGGCTCTCGCTTTTTTTATGCTTTAATTATCGCTACCACCATAATCATCATTTTATTAAATTACCGTAATGAAAATAGTGCCATGATATTTGCTCCATTAATGTATCAATAAGGAGCTAATATGGATTTCACACGGTGTAAGATTTGGAAAAATGATTTAAAAATTTTGGGTAATGCATTGATTAAAAGTATTAAGGGGCTGTTCCCAGCCAAAATTAAGCGTGCATTTAACACTAAAATCACGTTTCCACTTTTTGAAAAACGACAAAAAGAAGCCGCTGAGGTTTCCACGCCACCATCAAAATATGTTTATTATGGCGAAGGCATGGGTAATAAGAATGTTACCTTGCTGAGTTATACGAAATATCCGTTTTATTAATAAAAAGTTTGCCCCGAGATCTTTATGGGGCAAATTTTATTGGCCACGATAAACCACCCAGCCCACAGAATATTTAATGGTTAATCATGTCTTAGCCTTTTCAGGCTATTTCCATACTCGATTGATAGCCTATCAGGAGAGCTGGCTCTAAGCGTTATGAACTAAACTTCTTGATTAATTCATATAGTTTCATTGCACCTTTGTTGGATTGTGTCAGTTCAATTTTATGTTTTTCATTTTTCTTGTTAAGAATTGTGATTGTTTTATTCAACGACCCTTTTATGCTGACATGCTTGATGTCTGCATAACGAATAATGAAGCTTTCATATAATCGACCTAACGAACAGCAAACAAATTCAGATGTTAAAATAACGCCATTATCACCACTACCAAATACAGTCTCATTGTAATAAAACAAAATATCATTTTTATTAATATGATGATTAGGGAATTTAGCGTTAGCACGCTGAACAAAATTATTGATTTTTTTGTTATCAAGATCATCGCGGCGATAGAAATTATGCTCAGTGTTAGTTTGATAAAAATTGTCTGCCAATGAACTATGATCCTTAAGAGGCAAGGACTCCACGCTTATTTCTGATTCATTCTGACTAATTTTAGGTGCAACCTCCCCTAATATTGATGCTGTAACGGCACCTGTACCCGGAAGAATGCTAGTCGTAGTTGTTGCGATATTACGAGTAACTTCTCTGGTATAAGCGCTAATAGCAACTTCACCTCTCATGTGTGCGGAGACATTCTGTGTTACTGTGGTTGGTGTGAATGTAGTATTTACCGCAATTCTAAATGCTGCTTTTATAGACATCGCAATCATGATGATTAGCAGCATAATTAAGGGGCCAGAAATCCATAAGATAGAGAATCTAAAAAGATAGTCTTTTGTGGTCATCGGCTGCTTTTTCATTCTGAAATAATAAATTGCAGAAACTATAATATAGGCTGCTGCACAGGCAATTCTTTCAGAGATATCATCGCGATGGCGGTAAGAAGAGCGATTAACATCCAAAATAAATGGAATAATTAAACTGGCTACTAATAAAATACTGATAATAGCATCTGGGACTAACCCTTTAATGCTACTAACCGCTTTGGCTATATTATAGATAATCCAAAGCACTAAGATTATTGGCCCTACAATAGGAATTACCATTGCAACAACGGTAATTATAATCCCTATAATGATACCTGAAAGCATTTCGGAGAAATGCCCTTCGGAATATAAGTAGTGAATAAAGAAGCAAAAGGAAATGAATATAACAGTAGGTATAATAAACAAAGTTAAGGTAGGGAAAAGAATGCAAGGGATACCGATGATCATTAATAAAATGAAAATAAAGTTTGGAGCTCCTTGATTGGATAGCTCATGTCTTGGTTCAAGTGACATTTTATTCCTTTTGAATAATAAAATCTGAGGGAGCTTATTATATTGATTATTAAATTTAATAAAAGTCATAATAAGTTAGCGTTTGTGAATTTAGTCATAAGGGTGTGGATTAAATGCAAGATATAATTTAAAGGATAATGAACTCAGAGAAAGCGTAAATTTACTTCATGAAATGAAAAATTAAGGCATTCGAATGAACGTACTTAGATTCAGAAGCCTGGCTGTAAAACATAGAATAAAACTACACTTGTGCGACACAGTGGTGGAATTTGTGAATTAATTTCATAATCGGATAACATCAAAACTAAGATAGTTAGAATTAATCAGCTTTAGACAGAATACCTTCTTCAAGATATTGAAGTCTCTATAAGTACTTAATCTGATTTATCAGAGTTATCCGCAAGTATCTTACCTCTAAGCTGCGTATAAATGCGTTAGACAAAATTTAATTAAAAAGAAAGGTAGATAAGATGGCGTATTGGACGGCGAAGAGTGTTCCAGAATTAGCAGGGTTAGAGAGAAAAGAGCAAGGGCGTCTGTTTCGTCAATGCCTGAAAGAAGGTAAAAAACGCATGGGTGCGAAATATTGGAAGCTCACAGGACTCGCGGTTTTACTTTCCGCCGTATTAGCTTTTATGTTGTTTTTCTTTGGTTTCTTTTCAGGTGGTTTTCTAGGCGGCGCATTGTTAGGGGGCATGATCGGCGCATTATTTGTCTTTATTGTGCAAACGCCAACTATTGATGTGGGTCGCGAATGGCTACGCGAGCAGGGCTATCCGAAACAAAATATTTAGGATGGGTCATATAAAGAATAGAAAGCGATAGCCAAGGCTTTCGCTTTTTTTATAAATTCTGATAGATAGCAGAAATGCTGCCCCTTTTAATCCTCGTTTTCGCCATAAAACTCTCGGTCATCTTTTAATTGTTCAGCGATAATGCCTCTAAGCCACTCTAATGCTTTATCAGTATCACTGCGTTGGTGCCATACCATTTGGAAATCCAAGTCAGGAAGAGATAATGGCGGCGTAAATAACGTAAATTTGCCTAACATGGATGGAGGTATCGCTTTTTTCGCCACCGTTAGGATCAGGTCAGTCCCTGTTAATAATTGGGGGGCAATTTGCCAGTAAGGCACAGTCACTGCAACACGGCGTTGTTGATTAATTAATTGAAGTTGATGGTCTATTTCGTTAGCATCAAAAGGCTTCATACTCACTAAAATATGGGGGTAGGATAGCCAATCAACTAAATCCATTTTGCCTTGCGAACCGAGCTGACGATCAACCAAACTGACAAATTTATCAGTAAAGACAGTTTGATTTCGTAACGAATAATCCAAAGTATTAAATATACCGAATGCTAAATCTAAGCTCCCTTCATACAATTTATTCTGCATTTCTTCCCGACTACAGTGCCAGATATTGAGATCAATATTGGGCGCATATTTACGTAGATAAGAAACCAATTTGACAGTTATTAAAGCCGCCCCATAGTCGGACATCGCGATATTAACGCGTCTTTGGCAGCTGAGTGGGGAAAACTGTTTTTGGGCAATCAAATCATCTAACTGGTTTAATGCTTCATTTAATGGGAGATAAAGAGACTCAGCTTTGCTAGTTAATTGATATTGGCCTTCTCGGCGAACCAATAATGGATCTTGAAAAATGTCCCTCAATTGATTTAATGCATGACTGACTGCGGGCTGGCTTTTATGTAAAGCTTCTGCCGCTCGGCTTACATGACGCTCCCGCAATAAGACTGACAACGTCACGAGTTGATTTAAATCTAATTTCCTTAAGTTATTCATCCTACGAATAGTGCCTTATAAAATTGTTCATTTTCCAATGTCGTTATCTCTCTTTACTATGGCAACCATTCAACTTAAGTCAATATTAATGAAGAGGTTTTGATGTCAGCATTTTCAATCACAGGGATCATTCTGGCCTTTGTTGCATTATTGGCAGGTGCGGTTGTACCAATCCAAGCAGCAAGTAATGCCATACTTGCTCGGCAATTAGGTCATCCGTTATGGGCAAGTGCAACATCGCTGGTGATCAGTTTAATTGTATTAATTCCACTTTTAATTATTTTTAAGGTACCAAAACCCCATTTTAGTACTGAACTATTTAATCAACCAATTTGGATCTGGTTTGGTGGTATCGCAGGGATGCTCTATCTCACTTCGGCTTTGATTTTAGTCCCTAAAATTGGCAGTACGACATTTTTTGTTTTGGTAATTGCGGGTCAATTAATTATTTCTGCGCTTATTGAGCAATTTGGCTGGTTTGGTATGAATCGAAACCCTATCCCAATTGAGAAAGTGGTGGGTATTGGTTTAGTGATCCTAGGGGTTTTGTGTGTCCAATTTTCACGAAAGTAACGGTATTGCACTTAATCAGTTACTATCAGCTATTAAGTTAAGCGTTTTACTATGGTAATTCATCAGTAGACCTGCCCCATTTGCATGGGGCGAAGTCTGACTGTCATAACGTACAGTTTGGAATTATGCTTGCGCGGTTTGACGACGACGTTTGCGAATAAGCTTCACAATCGGTGGTAACACCAGCACCAATACCGCCAGAATTAATAAGCTTTTAGAAATAGTACTGCTCCACAAAATATTGAAATCCCCATTACTGATAGACAACGAGCGGCGCAGGTTTTGCTCTAACATCTCACCTAAAACAAACCCAAGGATCAGCGGAGATAGTGGGAAATTCATCTTCCGCAAGATATAGCCGAATACTCCAAGCCCCATCATCAGTAACAAGTCAAAAGTGGTGCTGTGTACCGCATAAACACCCACCGCAGAGACACAGGCAATTGCAGGGACTAAAAACCACAGTGGTACGGTGAGCATACGCGTGAATAGACCGATCAGCGGAATATTCATCACTAACAATACGACGTTAGCAATAAGAAGCGCAGCAATTAATCCCCAAACGATGTGTGGTTGTTCAGTGAACATCCCCGGACCTGGGGTGATGTTATACAGCGTCAGCGCTCCCATCATCACTGCCGTTGTGCCCGAACCTGGAACACCGAGGGTCAACATCGGAATAAATGATCCACAGGCAGAGGCGTTGTTGGCGGCTTCAGGTGCCGCGACACCGCGAACATCCCCTTCACCAAATGTCCCTTTATCACCTGCAATTTTTTTCTCTGTCATATAGGTGATGGCGCTAGCGATAGTCGCCCCCGCACCCGGTAAAATCCCCACAAAGAAGCCAATAAATGAGGATCGTAATGTTGGGCCAGCACAGGCCTTAGCTTCTTTTTTGCTAAATAACATTCGACCTGTTTTGCGGATCAATCCTTGTCCAGACGCCGTGCTTTCTAGCATGAGTAATATTTCACTCACAGAGAACAGACCAATAACTACGACGATAAACTGGACGCCATCGGATAGGTTAACGCTGTCAAAGGTAAAACGGTATTCCCCAGAGTTGGCATCGACACCGACGGTTGCTAGCGCCAAACCAATCAATGCCGCGAGCAGCGATTTGACGGGGTTTTGGCTCATCATGCTACCTAAACACGCGATAGCAAATACCATCAATGCGAAATATTCAGCAGGCCCGAAGGCGAGCGACCATTGTGCCAGTAGTGGTGCAAATAAAATGATCCCAACAATTGCAATGGTAGAACCGATAAATGAACTGACGGCAGAAATCGAAAGTGCGATGCCGCCTTTGCCTTGCTTCGCCATTGGGTAACCATCTAACGTGGTCATAATTGCGGCGGCATCACCGGGAACGTTCAATAGGATGGCAGAAATTCGCCCTCCATACTCACAGCCTAGATAGACGGTAGCCAGTAAAATAAGTGCAGACTCAGCAGGGAGCTTTAACGCAAACGCTAAAGGTAATAAAATAGCCACGCCGTTAATGGGTCCAAGACCCGGTAACATGCCGACAATCGTACCGATAAAGCAACCAATCAGCCCAATCATAATATTTTGAGGGATCAGCGCCACCTCAAAGCCTTGAGATAAATACATCCAAGTTTCCATACTTTTCTCCTTAGCTAAAAAGTTCGCCGATTGGCAATGTCACATCGAGCAATTTGTCGAAGGCGTAAAACAGCGAAAGACCAAGAATCGGACCGGAAATTAGGGCGGCTATCGGGGTTGCATCAAATAACAGGGCAACGCTGATGGTTAATAAGGTGGTCGCTAATGGGAATCCTAACCACTCAAAGGCCCATGCATAAATGACTAATGCAATGATTAACAAGACTAAACGGCGCAAGACATAGGGCTTTGGCCATTCAACCGCTTCTTGGCGACCCAACAGGAGTGCGAGTGCACACAGGGTCATTAATGACAGTATGGCTATCGGGAAGGGGCGGGGGCCTAGCGGTTCATAGCTAAACTCGCTTTGGATGCCCCAGCCTATATACAGCCCGATCCCACACAGTATTAGCCAGACTATGGCAAATATGCGTTGGCTCATAGCGGCTCCGTTATTTCGCTAACCCGAAGGAACGAGCTTGCTCACGGTAGTTCTCAACTTCTTTCTTCACGTAAGCGTCTAGTTCTGGACCCGATAGGTTATATTCAAACAAGCCACGCAATTCACGCTGCTTTTTAAATTCATCGGTTTGTTGTAATTTTTGAAAGGCTTCAACCCATTGGTTGTAATCGGCATCGGAAACTTTTGGCCCCATATAGAATCCGCGAATGATAGGCCAAACAATGTCGTAGCCTTGCTCTTTAGCGGTTGGGATATTAGCGAGTCCGTCCGGTAAGCGCTTATCGGCGTACACCGCTAGGATGCGGATTTTTCCGTCACTGATATACGGGGTCATTTCGCTGATATCGCCAGAAATCACTTGGATGTGGTTACCTAACAGGGCTGTTAGTGTTTCGCCGCCGCCTTCGAAAGCAACATAGCGCATTTTGCGTGGGTCTAAGTCGATAGCCTTGGCCAGTAACGCCGTTTTCATCCAATCTTGGCTACCGATGGAGCCACCTGCACCGAAGACAATGCTGTTTGGATCTTTTTTGAAGGCATCCATCAGTTCGCCTAAGGTTTTATATGGGGAGTCAGCACGCACGGCAATCATGCCATAGTCGCTGCCAACACTCGCGAGCCAGCGAACATCATTTTCGTTGTAACGACCGAATTTACCTTGAGCAAGGTTGAGCAAGGAGCCACCAGAGAATGCGACGATGGTTCCCGGCTCAGCTGGGCGTTGAGCCACAATGGCATTGTAGGCGACGGCACCAATTCCACCGGGCATGTAAGTCACACGCATTGGTTTTTCGATTTCTTTGGTTTCCAGCATGGAGACTTGAACGAGTTTACAGGTTAAATCAAAGCCACCGCCAGGTTTGGCAGGGGCAATACATTCTGTTCTTTCGGGTAACGCCATTGCTTGGTTAATGCCAACTAAAAAAATTGCTGCTGCTAAGGTATTGATTGTGAACTTCTTCATGCTTCATTCCTCACTAGACAATAATTAAGTTACTTGGTTGTTGTTGGTTATGTCGTTATGGATATTCCGTTGTAGATGAATATGTTTTTGTAGATAAATAACTGTGGGTAATGTTTTTTCGCTATTCATCATTGTATTGAGAACCTTTCATTTACCTTTCATTAACAAATAAAATTATTTTTATGTGATACATATCAGATTGTTTTATATTATCCCTTCTTAAATTTGTTAATTTAATGTTAATTTCTATTTGTGGCAGCAGGTTAACGAAGGATTGTTGTGATAGCTTCGGTAAAAATCACGTTTAATACTTTTCATTCAATCGAGAGAGTGCCAACTTATACGCATAAATAATCATAATGAGTGGGCGACGAATGAGAATGTTATTGGTTGAAGATCATGACGAGTTGTCATTGTGGTTACAAAAAGCCTTAACCGCATCGGGATTTGCTGTTGATATTGCCGGTGATGGCTATAGCGCTGACCAGCTATTACAAACTGAAAATTATTCGTTGGTGGTATTGGATGTTTCATTACCTCGCATGAGTGGCTTGGATGTGCTAGCCCAGATGCGCAAACGTCATCAAGAAACGCCCGTGCTGTTATTAACGGCGAATTCAGATGTGGCTGACCGCGTAAAAGGGCTAAATGCAGGGGCGGATGATTACCTAACTAAACCCTTTGATATTGCGGAACTAGAAGCCCGAGTGCGTGCGTTATTACGCCGTAGCCAAGGGAATGTGAATAGTGACCAGTGTTTTGGTGATCTCTGTTTTCATGACGACGGTTATTTTTCATTGAAGGCGGAACCGCTAGGCTTAACCCCGCGAGAATACGCGGTATTGAATACCCTTTTTCATCGTAGAGGACGACCTGTTTCAAAAACACAATTATTCGAGCAGGTATTCTCACTGTCGGATGAAGCCAATTTACAAAGTATTGAATTGTATGTGCATCGGGTTCGCAAAAAGCTCGCGGGTTCAGATGTCAATATCAATACTTTACGCGGCTTGGGATACCGATTAGAGCAGTGTAGTGTATGAAATTAGTCTCTCATCCACGCTCTCTCTTTCATCAGTTACTGATTTTTTTCGGTATCCCCCTCATTTTGTTGGGAAGTTTCTCCGTTTATACCCACTATTATAGTGCTAAAAACGCCGCAAACCTTGCCTATGACCGGACATTACTGGCGTCGGCGAGAACAGTGGCGGAGCGCTTGCAGGTGGTGGATGAACATCTTTCCGTGAATGTGCCTTATGTGGTTCTTGATAGCTTTGAGCTGAACAACAATGATCGCTTGTTTTACCAAGTCATCGCCCCTCACGGGGAAACCATTTCTGGCTATGATGACCTACCGCCAATCCCCCCTTACTGGATGCGCTCTCAACATTACACTGCCTTAGTCTACTTTTATGATGCGGAATATATGGGGCTACCCATTCGCGTGGCGACCTTTTTCCAGCCGATTAACGAAGGTGGGATCCAAGGTATGGTGGAGATCCGCGTCGCTGAAACGGTGTATGCTCGGCAAGATTTTGCCAATCAACTGCTTATCTCGGCGTTGATGAGCCAAGGTACTGTGGTGGTTGTGACATTGATATTGGCGTATTTGCTACTACGTAAATTATTAACACCGCTGAAAAAGCTTTCCAATCTTATGTTGGGGCGTGCCGCGAATGATCTCACGCCAATACCGAATGTGTTGCCATGGTCTGAACTTTCGCCTCTAGTGGATGCCTTGAACCGCTATGTGGAGCGTTTAAAGCGCATGTTAAAACGCCAAGAACGTTTCAGTGCCGATGCTTCTCATCAATTAAAAACCCCGTTAGCCGTATTAAAAACCCAAGTTTCAGTGGCTCTCAATAGCGATGATGAACAACAAAAACAGCAAAGTTTGCAGGCGATTAATAAAACGTTGGATAACACCATCGTATTAACTGACCGCTTATTGCAGCTTGCGCGTTTAAAAGAGCACGAAAAAGAGGCGATAAGGCTCTATCGTGCGGTTAATCTGGTCGAAATTGTTCAGCAAGTCTGTTTTACCCGCTTGGGAGAATCCGAGAGCAAGCAGATTGATTTAGGCTATGAGGGGCTAGAGCATTGTTGGGTCAAAGGTGATGCTATTTTGCTGGCGGAAATGTGCGCGAACTTAATTGATAATGCAATCAAATATACCCCAGAGAAGGGGATTGTCACTGTGCGCATTGTGGAGGATGAAAGCCATAAATCCATGATTAAAGTGGAAGTTGAAGACTCAGGACCCGGTATTGAAAATAAATATATTCACCGCTCATTAAAAGCCTTCATGCGCTTGAATAATGCCAAAGGACTGGAAGGTTCAGGGCTGGGATTGGCGCTTGTAAAAGATATCGCCAGTTATCACGGCTCAGACTTGCAGCTGCTAAAGAGTGAACATCTCGGCGGGTTGTTGGTGCGGATCACCTTGAAAGCGAGCCGGGCACCGAAGAAAGCCTAGTGGGCATTAATATCATGGTAGCCAATTAAATATTCAAACAGACAATTGAGTAAAACCAAAGCATCGAATAGATTGAATTTTATTCAATTGCACCTAAAATAAAACATTATAGACTTTGTGACTTATTTTAGGTGCATTATGAAGCGTTCACAGCAGACGTTACTTTCACAAGAACAATCACTTCAGCTCTCTACGTTAGGTAATTCCTTGGCGCAAAGTCGAATTGCCCGCAGAATGACGCAGGCGGAAGTTGCCGTCAGAGCAAATCTGAGCCGTAATACTGTGAGTCGAATTGAAAATGGTGATCCGGGCATCGCCATTGGTCAGATTTTGCGTTATCTAGACATTGTTCGTGCAGGTGCCACACTCGCCGATGCATTGAATAAAAAAGATAATGCAGTAAGCGCATTGGAAGCAATGAATCAACCTCGAAGAGCGAGTCCATTAAGTGACAAGGAACTTGAAGAGTATGATTTCTAATAAAAACCTAATGGTACATGCATTCTTGCCCTGTACTATCGAATCTGTTCCTGCGGGAAAACTACACATACAAGAAGAAGACTCTGAGCTATTAAGCTCAAGCTTTGTTTATGGTTTGAAATATTTGCACCGTAACGGTGCAATAGAAATTGACCCTATTGGGCTTGGGATGCTTCAAGGACAATTAGTGGCGGGGCAAAAATTATTTGCTCATGAGTCAACATTATTTGGTGGGATCCGAGATGCTGCTCCTGATGCATGGGGGCGGAGGGTTATTGAAGCTAAAAAACGCGCACCAGCAAACTCTCTACCAGAATCGGTTTATCTTCTTGAGGCTGGCAGTAATAGAACAGGAGCGCTGGATATTACTCTTGAAGGTAGTTCAGCTAGAGAGCTTAGAACATCACCAGATATTAAGTCATTGGGATATCTTTTTGATGCAGCTGAACGTATTGAAAATGGTACACCTTTACCCGCTAATTTGCATGGGATATTTGATGCAGGCTCGAGTATGGGAGGGATGCGCCCAAAAGCGACGGTCATCGTGGAAGATGGAACGCATTGGCTTGCAAAATTTGCTTCTAATACCGATCGTGGTTTTTGTTATCCGGCTATCGAGCATGCCACATTAAGATTAGCTGATGCCGCCGGATTAAATGTACCTGAGACGCGTCTTGAAGAAGTTGGTTCAGGTAATTTTGCTATGCTGATTAAGCGTTTTGACCGTGTTGGGGCAGGAGATACGACAGGAAGACGGCATTTTATATCAGCGCTCACTTTAATGAATATTCATGAAATGTCATCCATTGAGAGTAGTTATGCAGCGTTAGCCGATGCAATGCGACGCTATTTAGATGCTGAATATCTTGTTGATGATTTAAAAGAGCTATATCGAAGAATGGTATTCAATATTTTCGTGAATAATGATGATGACCATTTACGTAATCATGGGTTTCTGCTGAAAGAATATCCAGAGCAAATTCCAACGATAGAAAGAAGAGCGCTTAGTACCCCAGTTGCTTTACGGTGGCGTCTTAGTCCGTTATACGATGTGGTTCCTCGGCCTTCACATTCACAATATAGACGATTACATCTTGGTGTTGGTGAGTTTGGTAAGGAAGCGACACTGAATAATGCACTTTCTTGGTGTGAACGTTTTGGTTTAAACCGAAACCAAGCAATTGATGAAATTAATAAAATTTGGCTGGTTGTTAGAGAGTGGCGTAACTATTTTGAGGATTACGGTATCACTGGAGCCGATATAGATGCTGTTGAACTTGCCTTTTTGCATGCTCGCTATTTAGGGGGCAAAGAGCTAGGAATTACTTAGTTTGCACCTAAAAACGGTCACTATCCAATTTATGCACCTTTTTAGGTGCGGTTTAGTCTGTGTAATTGGCGAAAATAAACAAAGCCCCATAACTGAAGTGACCCCCAATCGTTGGAGAACCAATTACTGGGGGTCACTTCACACCGCTAAAAAGGGCTAATAACATGCTTTTATTGACGGTTACCTTTTTGTAAACGCGCTTTAATTGTCTCTTTTTCCTTTGGTGATAGTTGCTCAAAGAGAGGAACATTTTCCGTATTTTTTTTCAGCACTAAAGCATAGTAATAGGCTTGCTTTGCATCTTGTTTGGAAAGATAAGCGTTATATAGGCTTTCTGCTGCATGGTAAGGATGATTTTCCAATGATATTTGGTACCACTGGATGGCTTTATCCAGATTTTTTGGGATGCCACAGTCTCCATTGAAATAGATATCCCCTAGATCTTTGCTTTCCTTGGCATAAGTATTCGGTCGATAGGATTGCTCCTCCTCTGGTGCGCCAGATAAGGTTAACCAGCTTTTTAAGTATTGCTCTGTTTTTTTTATGTCCATATTTTTATTGGAGCAGTTTTTATAGGGGTAATAGGCACTAAAGAGCTTATATGTGGCTTCTTTGGGTTCCATTTTAGCGGCTTTCTCAAGATAGCTGACTGCCTTATTGAAATCGCTATCACGGTAATGAAAATATAAACTATATAACGCATCGACGCGGGTAACTGATTGTTGCTCTAGTAGTGCGACATATTTTTCGGGTGATTTTTCTCTAATTAACTGATTATCAATTGTAATACCATTACCATAAAGTTCTTTCAGCTGTGAATAAGCACTGTATTGATAATGTTCATCATTACTGTGCAAATTACTTTCAAGGTTGGTAATTATGGTTTGATATTCTTTTGAATCAGTCGTTACTTCAGGCGATGAAATAATTAACTGGGCAAGTTTATCAATAGAGAAAAGGTCACCTTTGTCGACACCAGATTGTAGTAATTTCTTCTGTTCTTCAATGTTGATGTCACTATTTAAATAGAGTGGTCTGATAGCCTTGATATTGCCAGCTTGGTAGCTTACTTTGAACCACTGCAATGCTTCTGTATCGTTATTTTCTCTGGAATACCAATACCCCAGGTCGAGGGCTTTATCTGCATCACCGCTTCGAGCAGGGAGTATAGTGGATTGATAAAACGCTAAATCGTTTTTAGCTGATGGGCTATCAGGGATTTTCTTGAGCCACAGAATCGCTTCATCCCAATTTGAGGGTTCAAGTGTTGTTTCTGTGCTTCTATCGACGACGCCCGTTTTGAGTAACTCAGCATAAGCGATTATGCCATCGGTATTGCCTTTCTCTGCAGCTTGGCGGAAATAATCTTTGGCCTTTATATTATCGTGCGGTGTGCCATTACCATAGAGATACGCTTTCCCTAGCTCATATAATGCCTGTGGATCATTATCTTTTTGGTTAAAATAAGCATCGAACTTCTCCATTTTATCGAGATCGTCTCGTCCGTAACGTCCTGTTTTTGCATAGAGTTCCTTGGCTTTATCCCGATTAATCGGCGTAATTGCACTACCAAAGAAATAGTAGTGTGCAAGCTTATAAGTAAAATTCTCATAATCCATTTCGACGGCTTTCAAATAATAACCGAGTAATTTGGGGCGATCTTCTTCGCGTAAGTTTGCATTGTCGTAGTGATAAATAATTCGTTGAAGTGCAACGTCATTACCGAGCATTGCACTACGGTCAAGATATTTGAGCCAGAGTGTTTCATCGATAGGTTGTCCAAACTCACCAGTTTTATAGGCATCGGAAACCATTAAGTTGGCATAAGCATCACCATCATGGGCTTTTCTTTTATGCTCATCGAATTGGGCTAATACATCTTTAATCGCCTTAATATTTGATTGTACATAAGGGTATTTTTTATCCGTAATTCGTTCGTAATAACTTAGCGCTTTTTGATAATTAATGGGGTTTTTGTAGCGTCCTCTTTCGAATATATCACCCAGTTGATATAAGCAGTCGTTATTACCAAGGTCAGCACATTTTTCAAGCCATTGTGTTGTTGCCTCTTCAGGAAATTGCGTAATTGACATAAATCGAGAGGAGAAATAAGGCCATTCAGTCGAAACTTTGTAATTTTGAAGATTTCGAGCGATATATAAGTTAGCATCCGTGCTGCCTATCTCTGCAGCTTTAAAGACCAAATCATAATAAGATTTGAGTTCTTCATCCGAAACCTCGTCAATATTGTTTATCTTTTTTAGCTGCTCTATCGCATATTGGAACGTGATATCGGGGTCTTTCCCGATTAATGGAAGCGCAAAATCTTTTGCGTTTGGATAATCATCATTAACGGCTAATGTTAATAATAATTTCTTCGCAGTTGCATTTTTAAGTCCATAATCCATCAATATTTTATAAGCTGCATCAAGTTCTTTATTTGAAAGCGTGTTTTTGTATTCTTTATTCTTAAATACATCATCAATTAGGGAGATGGCTTGGGCGTATTGGTTATCCTGATATTTAATTAAAGCGATAGCATAATGAATTTTTGCCTTTAAATTATAGTTACTATGCTTTTCATAAAGTTCGAAGGCTTGCTGATAATTTTTCTTAGCGTCAGTCTGAAGTAGATAGTCTGCATAATAGTAGGCTTGCAGATAATAGCTTTTATCTTTTATATCATTGAGAATGTACTCAATAATGATTTTCTCATCGAGATAAGCAGAAAGATCATAAGTATAAAAGAGTTCCGTTAGATAACGTTTTGAGCGAGTATCAGCAGGAAATTTAATGATATTTTCATTATATAGTTGAACTGCTTTTTCTAGATTTTGTGCCGTACCAATACCATAAGCATATTTATTTGCTAAATTAAGTCGAAGGTAGCTCTCTGGGGATATTTCAAAGGCTCGCTGAGTCAATTCAAAGGCTTTATTTGGGTCATAAATTTCACTTTTCTTATCGTAATAGACATAACTGGCATAAGTCAGCGCCATTGGGTCATTAGGATAATCAGTTAATAATTTATTGGCATAATAAGTCAATTGTTGGTTCAGTTGAGTATTCGGGTAGTTACTATCTTCAAGCATGCTTAAGATAAAGTATGACATTGCTCCTTTGCTGCCAAGATCGGCAGCTTGATGAAGATATTTTTTAGCAAGTTCAGGGGAGTAATTAAAATTGTTGTCCTCTATGGCGAAAGAGTAAACGCGGTATAGATCATATGCCGCGGGAGCATAACCATTATCAGCGGCAGTGATGACATCATCTGGATTTTTTTTCGTTACGGTATAGCGAAGATAGAGCGCTTTGGGATCGTTTTTATCAACTAATGGCTTAAGGTAGTCAGCGGCTTTAGATTTATTTTCAATAACACCATCACCTAAATTGTAGAGATCAAAAAGTTGATAAATCGCATCACTGTTACCTTCTTTTGCTAATGACTCGAGTTCAGATAATTTATTGGCTCGCTCAGTAGGGGATAAGACACTAAACATCGATATTGGTAAAGGCGGGGGATTAAATGTTTCTTCATTGGCGCATTTGAGCAGCTCATTGAATATTTCAGCATATTTCTTGGCGAGTTGAGGATCCTTTTCAACGCCATTTCTTCCTTCTTCATAAATTGACGCCAATGTATAGCTTGCTAGCAAGAAGCCATCATTAATTAAGGGTGTCAGGATCTTAACGGCTTCTTGGCTATTTTGGTCCTCTTGATCCAGTATCCCTGCATAGGCATATAAGCCAAATGGCTCATTCTGTTCTGCTGCTAATGTAATATAGTGACGCGCTTTCTTTAAATCTTCAGGAAGAATTTTTTTGTCATCAAAATAGTATCGCATGCCAATAAAAACTTGAGCTCGACTATTACCGAGGTCAGCGGCTTTTTCAAGTGAGCGATATCCGAATGGGTCGTCTGGGGTGTCTGCAATTAATTGTAGATAGCGAAAGACACCTAAATTGTATAGTGAATTTGGGTTGCCAACTTTAGCGGACTTGATGAGTAATTCATTGGATTTTAAACGATCTTGCTGCTGACCCTTTCCATCCCAGTACATCATGGCAAGATCAAACTCTGCTTGGCTGTCAATTAATTGCTGCTTTGATGGCGGTGTGACTGTTTGTGATGAGGTATCTTTTTCTTGCTGAACGCCGCCTTTTTCTACGAGGTTTTTTGATGGAGAAAATGTGTAGAAAAGCACGCTACCGATGATAACGGCACTGATACCACCCAATATTAAAGACTTACCGCTGAATTTTGCGGACATTCCCTTTCCTTTACTTATAGATTATTAAAATTTAGGTTAAGTCTATTACTATAATAGGGGGATTTCATCCTTTTATTCATTCAATATCGTTAATGTAAATAGCAACACGAGAAAAATCCCCACTCAGTGAGGATTTTTGTTCGCTATTAGATTAGAGGTAACTTGATGGGGAGATATCTCACTATTGATTTAAAATACTAAAGTCCCATTCCTTTAATGCTGCGGTCGAGTCTTTATCTAAGTATTTTGCGCCAATCTCAAGATAGTCACGGGCTTTTTGAATATCTTCTTTGCTCTTAGTACCAAGCAAGCCGTTATAATACATGTAGGCAAGCTTATATTTTGCCATAGCATGATGGGCACCTTGTTCTAAGTCAGTGATTTCATAATATTTTGCAGCTTGTGCATAATCTTTAGGAACGCCTTGTCCAAAATAGAGCATATCTCCGGCTAAATGCGCGGTATTACTGTCATTTTGTTTTGCACCTAAATCAAAGTAATAAAGTGCTTTAGGGTAATCTCTTTCAATCCCTTTTTCATTATCCTTACGATAAAGATTTCCTAAGATATTATAGGCGCGTGAGTAGCCATTTTTCCCTGCTAGTTCATAATAATAGATCATCTTTTGCGTATCTTGCGGTACCATTTCTCCTCGAGCATAGCTGATGCCTAATGAAAATGCTTCGATACGATCTCCGGCTTCAGCTTTGAGGCGTTTTTCTTCAATTTGCTGAGCAAAACGGCCATATTTTTGGAATGCTTGCTCATCGGCAAACTTTTGTTCTATTTCTTGTCGTTCTTGCGATGACAATGTGTCTAATAACTCAATGTCTTCAGGGGCTTTATCTAAACGTAATGCAATATAGTAAGCTTGTTTTGCATCCTTTTTTTCTACATAGGCTTGATACAAATTACTTAACGCATAAGTATCATGATATTTTAACGAGGTTTGATACCATTCAATTGCCTTATCGATATTTTTGGGCATATCGCAACTACCCTCTAGGTAAATATCGCCCATGTGTTTGCTTAAACTTTCGGGTTCTTGGATATAGCTTCTATCTGTATTTTTTCCAAATTGTTTTTTGTCGAGCCATACTTTTAAATAAACACTCGACTTATCAATATCTGCATTAAGACTATTAGTACAGTATTCCCCTGGATTATTGATTTCATATAGCATGAAGGTGGCATTTAAGTCCCCTTGCTGATGAGCACGATATAAGTAATCGAGCGCTTTGGGATTATCAATGTTAGCGTAATAGCGATATAAACGAATTAAGGCTTCAGGGCGCTTTTCAGCTTGCTGCTGAATGAGTTCAAGATACTTTTCATTATTTTCACTACGTAGAACCTGATCATTTTTCAACAAAATACCATTTTTATATAAATCGGCTAATAATAAAAATGCACTTTCTGAGATTGCAGCATCGGTAGATTCCATTCCAATATCAAGATATTGCAGAGCAAGATGATAATCCGGTGAATTGTTATCAACATTGGCGTCATTTAAATAAACGCGAGCAAGTTGTACCTTGGAAAAAAGGTCATCCTTGGCGGTTCCATCCAAATAATTTTGGCGTTTCACGGCAGGATCTTCAGTGACTCGGTCTAAGAGTTGATAAGCTGCAATGTTACCGGCATCAATGCTTTTGATATAGTACAGTTGCGCCGCTGGGTGGTTTCCCCAAGTAAAATACCAGTCACCTAATTTGGCATAAGCGGAAGCATCGCCTTTTTGTGCAGGTTCGACGAGGGTCTCATACACTTCAATATAGGTTTTTACACGCTTAGGCTCGGTGTGTTTTCTTAAATAGAATATGGCCTCATCCCAATTTGGCTCTGTGATCCATTTGTGTTTTTCTTTATCATAAATACCCATGTAGAGTAGTTCGGTGTAACGCTGTATGGCTAAATTATTGCCTTCATCACTGGCTTGTTTTAAGTATTTAATCGCTTCATTGGTATCTTGTTTTACGCCATTACCATATAAATAAGCATCCCCGACATTGAATTTCGCCGATGGGCTTTCATTTAACATTTTCATGCCAAGGTCATATGTGTTCATGTATCGAAGATACTGATCGCCCCAACTCCCGGACTTAATATAATATTCACGAGCTTTTTGGCGGTCAGATTCAACAAGGCGACTACCCTTTAAATATTGATGCGCTAATTCTCGGGTATAACTTTGGTCGCCTAACTCGGTGAGTTGGTCATAGTAAGCCAATATCTTGGTTTTATTTGCATCAATAAACTCGTCTTGACTGTAATAATCGATTAAGTCGTTTAAGGCTTGCTTATTATTGAACTTTGCACTCATAGTTAAATAGTTAAGCCATTTTTTCTCATCAATTTTTTGCCCATAATTACCAAATTTATAGGCATTAGCGAGTATGCGTAATGCTTCAGGGTCATTGTTATTCGCATCATTTTGAATCTGAATAAAACTGGCTTTTGCTTTTTCAATCTCTTTTTTACGTGATTTTAAAAAACTAAAATCGGGGTCTGATATTTTTCCATAATATTCCAATGCAATATCATAGTTAGAATTTTCTCCATATTTCCCCTCTTGATAAATTTCACCTAATTCATATAAGCATCGGTTATTGCCTAATTCTGCGCATTTCTTATAGGTGGGAATTAGGTCTTTTGGTATGAGGCCAGTGATTTGTTGGAATCGGTTTTTATAATAGGCGGTTCTATCATTATAGTAATTAACGGCATCAAGATTTTGAGCGATATATAAATAAGCGGATGAACTGCCTAATTCAGCCGCATTGAGAAGCGTGTCATAATAGGGTTTTAATTCGTCGTCGCTTAAACGATTTACATTGTCTAATTGAGAGAGCTTTGTCATGCCATACAAGTAGGTAATATCCGCATCATTACCGACGAGTGGCTCTACGAGTGCGAGGGCCTTCGGGTTGAGGTCAAATAGCGCTAAATTTACCAGTAAGCGTTTAGTTTCAATTGTTTGTAAGGCAATACTGAGAAGAATATCATTAGCGGTATCTTTTTCTTTAGGGGTCAGTTCCGCCATATTACTTTCGGAAGAGAGCAAGCCGACAATAAGTGCAACGGCAAGATCGGTTTGTTCAGGCTTATATTTTAATAATGCGGCGGCATAGTAAATTCGAGCATTCTGGGTATACTCAATCGATTTTTCGAATAGCTCGAATGCAAGCTGACTATTCTTTTCTGGGTTCTCTTGTAATAAATAATTGGCATAGAAATGGGCTAATGTGTAATTTTCTCTTTCTATAATGTCATTTTTCAAAATATCAATGATCGTTTTTTCATCTATATACGCTTGAATATCAGTATGATAATAGAGTTGAACTAATAAACGGTCGGCAGCTGAAGGGCGGCCTTGGCCATCTAAATTGGATTTGAGTATATTAACCGCTTTTTCTAAATCTGTTTTTGTACCAAAACCTTGAATATAATAACGAGCTAATTGAATTTGAACATCATAGCTAGGGGAAAGTTCATTAGACTTCTCTAGCGCAGAAAATGCTTTTTCTGGCGAATATAATGGGCTATTTTCTTCGCTATATACTTGGCTAGCAACAATAATGGCTTCCGGCGAGTTAGGGTATTTCTCCATTAATATTGGTGTGTATTTCGTTATCAAATCAACTAACTGACGATTTGGAAACTGGTAACTGTTGATTGACTTTTCAATGATCCTCACTAGAGCATCATGATGACCTGAGTCAGCAGCACCTTCGAGATATTGATTGGCGAGCGTGTCATTACGGTCGATATTATTGTCAAAGGTATTCCCCGAATATATTTGGTATGCTTGATACATCGCATCTGGGTATTTATGTTCAGCGGCTTCGATTAAATCATCGGTATTATTTCTATCAGTAAGATAATTTAAGTATAAAGCCTTGGGGGAACGTTTTTGTATTAAAGGACGCAAATACGCCGATGCAATATTCTTATTTTTTCTGACACCGTCACCAGCCATATATTTTTGATACAAAATATAAATGGCGACCTCATCGCCTTGACGAGCTCTATTGTCTAAATTTTCAATGATTTTTTGCTTTTCTTCTGGTGTCTGAGAACCATAAATAGGCAGTGGAGCTGGCTCAAATTCATTTGCATCTGAAATAAAGTCTAAGGCTGATGCCATTGACATTTTTTCATATTTTTCAGCAAAAAATTTATTCGGTGTGACACCATTCCCTCCCTCTGCATAAATTTCTGCGAGCAACATGGCTGGTAATGGAAAACTTTTACTTGCAAGAGGGGTTAATATTTCGACTGCTTTTTTATTATCGTTGTCAAAATCATAGGCGATATAGCCAAGGGCAAATTGCGCGAATTGTGATCCTTGCTTTGCGGCAAGTGTAAAATATTGACGAGCTAACTCAATGTTTTGTGGGATTTTTTCACTCTCATCTGCAATGTAAATACCACCGACCATAATTTGGGCTTCTGGTACACCCAGATCTGCAGATTTTGTTAACGAGACTAAACCATACGGGTCGTCAGAAGTCCCCTCGAGTTTCTGGTTATAACGATAAAAACCAAGATTATAGAGTGCACTTTTGTTGCTCTGTGAGGCAGATTTTTCCAACCAATATTGGGCTTTTTTGTCATCTGGCTGTGTTCCAATGCCGTCTTTATACATCATGGCTAATGCATAAGCAGATTGAGAGTCGCTCTCTGCGTTATTTTGAAATAGCGTAAAAGCGGCTTCAGTTTCGCCTTGTTGATATAAATCGTAACCAGCTTGTGCTGGATTGGACTTGCTGGAGAAATTTGCAAAGTAAATACCAATTGAAATGGTAATTACTAAAATTATAAAAAGGCCTATTTTCAGTTGTTTAGTCATCGTTATTTGTCTCAATGGGTATGTATTTTGTGATATCCCATAATCGTTATAGGCATATCGAACAAATACGTCATGGCTACATAAAAACCTTATAAAATAAGTGGATATCTAGCTGAGTCTAAGGAGATATAAATAAGATGCAATCAGATTCCGCCTGATTATTTGGCTTAAGTGGAGGGGCGAATTTAAAGAGTGGGTATGTGATTGATGCTAATGCAAATAAAACCAATATAGATAAAACCAATGCGGATAAAAAAGCCCCACAACGTGGGGCGGATGAATATACGACATTGCATTATTGTTTTTAGTAATAAATGACAGTGAATCAATTACTGACAAGTATCTTCTTCTAGCGCTTTTTTCTTGCGGGAAAATAGCTGAGTGAGCGGAGTGCGCAGCTGTTGGGCTAACATCACACCGAGTAACACGATGCCGCCCCCAATTAAGTGGTAACTCTTTAACTCTTCTCCAAGAGTGAATACCGCGATAACGGCAGTAAATACCGGAGCAAGGTTCATAAAGATAGAGGTGGTATTGGCACCTAAACGAAGGACGCCTTGGATCCACATTGCTGGAGCCAGAATCGATGCGGCAATCCCTGCGAATAAAACTAACCCGATATTATCGCGGTTAAGGCTCACATCATCTGCCATCAAGAAGTTTGGAATTAATAATAAAACCCCAAAAAATACCTGAACATACAGAGAATCCCAGCTGGAAAGCTGAATCGACCAACGTTTGGTCAATACACCGTACAGTGCATAAGCGGCGGAAGCGACGATCATCAGCAATTCGCCTTGGCCCAATCCATTATCCAGTAATGAACCGGGGTTTCCTTGGCTAACTAACCAAGCTAATCCAAATAGAGACAGCATGGAGCCCACAACGATCCCAACGGTTGGGATCACCCTCAGAACAAAAATACTAATTACCACAGTTAATAGCGGAATAAATGAGTTCATAACACCCATAAACGTCGCGCTAACTGTATGTGCGGCATAGTAAGCTAAACTTTGATACAGCATCATCCCCAAAGCACCTAAGATGGCCAGCTGCCACCAATGTTGCTTAACCACTTTGGCATGGCGCAGTACCGAGCGCAGAACAAATGGGGTCATGACTAAAAATGCCAGAGCCCAGCGATAAAACGAAATGGCAGCAGGGTCAATCGCCGTTGCAGCGGCTTTGTTGACGATGGCATTTATGGACCATAATAAAACCGCGGTCAGCGGAAACAGGAAATATTTCATTAACAACGTTCTCCCTAATCAGTCACAGGAGTATACATCTGTCCGAAATATTATATATACTGATATTCAGACAATCGATAACGTTTTTCAGACAGCCTATGAATAATTTAAAAAGTGATGTTCTACAAATTAACGAATGCAATATTATTGAGCCTGAATTTATTGCTTTGCGTCATGAGCAGATCAACCAGCAAACCGAGTACAAATCCCATTCCCATGCCTTTGGTCAATTGCTGTATGTGGTCTGCGGGATTATGGAAATGGAAGTGGAAGGCAAGCATTATATGGCACCGCCAGAGTTTTGCATCTGGATCCCTGCCAATACCCAACATGCGAGTTTTAATAAGCAGAGTGTTAAATTTCGTATTATTGATTTTGCCCAAGCCTATACGCCACTGCTTGCCAGTAAGGCATGTGTTGTGCGATTAAGCCCCATATTCCACACGATTATGACGGATATGTATCAACGGGGGATTGTGCAGCCCGAAACTGAGCAGGACATTCGTTTGGGTGAGGTATTGATTGACCAGTTTGCTATTTCTCCGTGCCAAGATACCTATTTACCCACCAGCAAAGATAAATTGTTAGCGCCTATTTTAGCGGAATTACAGCAAGATCCTGCGGATAATACAACGCTCGCCCAGTGGGCAAAACGGGCTTATACCTCGGAGCGCACGTTGTCTCGCCGTTGCCAACAAGAATTGGGCATGTCATTCAGCGAGTGGCGGCAGCGACTGCGTTACTTACATGCGGTGGCAGGATTGGACAAAGGTAAAAGTGTTCATGAAGTTGCCTTGGATGTGGGGTATAGCTCGGCATCTGCATTTATTGCGATGTTCCAGCAAATTTCAGGGGTCACTCCTGACCGGTTTCGTATGAAAGAGCTGACCCCATAGCAGCGGAAAAATTAATATATATAATCGTATTTGATATTAGCGTGGTAGTTGTACACGCTATCTTTTCCGCCGTGTTCATCTTTAATTAACGTGGTTATAGTTTGTTCCGCATCGGTGCATCTTCCGAACGTATTCCAGCTTTTACAGGTCGTCACGGTTGTTTCGGTGGTAAAAAATTCTTCAATGGTTTTGTTGGTTAACATTCTGTCATCATCACCATAGGTAAACTCTTCAACGGTTGAGTCAGACTGCATGCGAATTAAGCGATTTTTCGCATCATAGTGAAAGGCTGTTTTCACACTATCATTTTCGAGTGTACTGACTCGGTTGGATTCAGATAATCGACCCATATCATCAGTTAAAAAACGAGTTACTGCTCTTGTTAGCATGCGCTCTTTGTCGAGAGTTGTCGTATAAGAAGAATCTTTGGCTTCGGTTATTTTTCCATTATGATCAGTGAGAAACTTCCCAGTCATTTTTTGCTGCAAGATGGTTTTTTCAACATTATCTTGATTAATTACAGACAGTTTAAATGCTGATTTATAGTCCCATCCGTTACCATTTTTTTTCATGCTCATATCAATGGATTTGACTGTCACTGTGTCGTGGATACTGAATTTGATAACTTCATGGCCGGTTAACTCGATTAAGGCTCCACAATCATCAAACTTCGTTTGAACCGTGTTGTTGATGTAATCATCTTGGCTGGCGGTGTGTGCATTCATCTCTTTTAACGAATCGTTAAATGGGCGCTCTTGAGCAAAGATGAAATTATTAAAGTTGTTGATGGCAATGGTGTCCGCCGAGCAATTTTGCTCGCCAGCATAGGCATAAAACGAGCACATTAGGGGTAGCGACAGTAATACCTTTTTCACAATCAATATGCCTTTCAAAATAAATGCCTTCCTGAAAAATGAATAACTTTTAATGTAGTTTTGCTGATTAAACATGAAATCTTTGGGAATAGGTAGTCAGACTCATCTGTAAGTTTGTTTAATAAAAAGAAAAATTAAATGTCGCCGAATAGCCTATCAATTTCAACTAAAAGCATTGTCATGTAAATGATTCAGCCTATCGACGATTTGGAGTATAGTGTGGCAGCCAAATCGGGCATGACACACATTCTATTGGGACGAATTCCGTGAAAATTTTGGTTGATGAAAACATGCCATATGCTCAAACACTATTTAGTGAGCTAGGCGAGGTTAAAGCAGTACCTGGGCGTCCAGTGCCAGAACAGGAACTGACTGATGCAGATGCATTAATGGTGCGCTCAATTACCAAAGTGAATAAATCATTACTGAGCAATACGCCAGTAAAATTCGTCGGCACGGCAACAGCAGGGTTTGACCACGTTGATACCCAGTGGCTTGCCGAAGCCAATATTGGATTCTCTTCAGCGCCGGGGTGCAATGCCATTGCTGTCGTTGAGTATGTTTTTTCTGCATTATTGATGCTGGCGGAACGCGATAACTTTGATTTGCGCGATAAAACCGTTGGGATAGTGGGTGTTGGTAATGTGGGAGGGCGCTTGTATAAACGTCTGCAAGCGTGGGGCGTAAATACCGTATTATGTGACCCTCCTCGAGCAGATAAAGGCGACCAAGAAGTTTTTGTTCCATTCGATTCGCTACTGGAGCAGTCTGATATTTTAACCTTCCATACGCCGCTCAACATGGAAGGCGAATATTCTACTTTCCACTTAATGGATGCGTCTCGACTAGCAAATCTACACGATGGTACCATTTTGGTGAATGCGAGCCGTGGTGAAGTAGTTGATAACCAAGCGCTATTACAGTTGCTTGAACAAGGTAAGCCGCTGAGTGTGGTATTGGATGTGTGGGAGCCTGAGCCTGATCTGGATACAGAATTGCTGGCGTATGTGGATATCGGTACGCCGCATATTGCAGGCTATACTTTAGAAGGTAAAGCGCGAGGTACAACCCAAGTCTTTGAAGCTTATTGCGAATTCCTAGGTAAGCCTGCGAATGTGTCTCTGGCATCGCTGTTACCGAAACCGGATATCGACTGCATTAATTTCAATGGTAAATTAACGCAAAGCCAGCTCAAAAGATTAGTGCATCTCGTGTATGATGTGCGCCGTGATGATGCATCATTGCGTGCAGTAGCTGGCATTCCCGGTGAGTTCGATAAATTACGTAAACACTACCAAGAACGCCGTGAATGGTCATCGTTAACAGTTCAATGCGATAACCAAGAGACAGCCCAGTTACTGAGCGAATTAGGTTTTAACGCAAAATTTAATAACAGATTCTTTTAGGTGAAATGAGCGGCTAAGCACAGCTTGTTTCACTTTGATTTTTTTAGAGGAAAAACCATGACAGAAGGTTGGAATATTGCATTACTCGGGGCAACAGGCGCAGTGGGCGAAGGCATTCTTTCCCTGCTTCAAGAAAGAGAGTTTCCCGTTGGTGAGCTTTATTTACTAGCCAGTGAGCGCAGTGCAGGGGAGAGCATTCGCTTCAACGGTAAAAGCTATCAAGTGCAAGATGTCGCGGACTTCGATTGGTCGCAGGCGCAAATTGCCTTTTTTGCAGCAGGCGAAGAAGCAGCAGCACAGTATGCGGAATTAGCGGCGCAAGAAGGTTGCATTGTGATTGATAACAGCGGTGTTTTTGCGTTAGACCCTGATGTACCGTTAGTGGTACCGGGTGTTAACCCGCAAGTATTAGCGGATTATCGTAATCGCAATATTATTTCGGTGGCAGATAGTTATGTGAGCCAGCTCTTAACTTCTATCAAACCGTTAATGGATGCGGCTGGATTAGGACGTATTACACTGACCAATATGCTGTCGATGTCAGCATACGGTAAAGCAGCCGTTGATGAATTAGCGGGTCAAAGCGCACGTTTATTGAATGGTATCCCTGCGGAAGAAGGTCGTTTTGCTAAGCAATTAGCCTTTAACATGCTGCCATTATTAGCAGATGGTGAAGGCAGTGTTGTGCAAGAGCGCCGTTTAGTTGAGCAAGTGCGTAAAGTGCTGCAAGACGACGGTTTGCCAGTCTCCGTAAGCTTTATTCAGTCACCCGTATTTTATGGTAATGCCCAAGTGGTGTACTTAGAAACATTACGCCCAGTTAGCGCGGAAGAAGCGAGCGAAGAATTTGAACGTTTTGATGATATTCAGGTCTCAGAAGTGGGTGATTATCCAACTCAAGTGACTGACGCATCAGGTAATGACGTTTTAAGCATCGGCTGTATTCGTAACGATTATGGTATACCGGAAATTTTACAGTTCTGGTCAGTGGCGGATAACGTTCGTTTTGGTGGTGCACTAATGGCAGTTGAGACAGCAGAAAAACTGGCTCAGGAGCTGTATTACTAATGTTGGAGTCCCCAAAGTTGCATCGCATTGCCCTCGGAATTGAGTATAACGGTAGCCGTTATTATGGTTGGCAACGTCAGCAAGAAGTGAAAAGTGTACAGGGCTGCCTTGAGGCTGCCCTGTCTAAAATTGCCGCGGCACCAATCACCGTTAATTGTGCAGGGCGTACGGATGCAGGTGTTCATGCAACTGGGCAGGTGGTACATTTTGAAACTTCAGCCAACCGCAAAGAGGCAGCATGGACGATGGGGGCGAATACCCATCTTCCTGACGATATTGCGGTTCGCTGGTGTAAACCTGTGAATGATGAGTTTCATGCGCGTTTTAGTGCAACCGCACGTCGATATCGCTATGTGATTTTTAACCACCGTTATCGACCTGCAATTTTATCGAATGGTGTAACGCACTTTCATTTTCCGCTTGATGAAAAACGTATGCACCAAGCAGCGCAAGCATTGCTGGGTGAGCGTGATTTTACCTCATTCCGAGCAGTGCAGTGCCAGTCAAAAAGCCCTTGGCGTAATGTGATGCACGTTAATGTAACGCGTCACGGAAACTATGTGGTTGTGGATATTAAAGCCAATGCGTTTGTGCACCATATGGTGAGAAACATTGTTGGCAGTTTGTTGGAGATAGGCAGTGGTAATCAAGATATTGATTGGATGGCACATCTTCTAGAATTAAAAGATAGAACGAAAGCGGCGGCGACAGCCAAAGCGGAAGGATTGTATTTAGTGAGCGTGGATTATCCTGAAAAATTTGACCTGCCACAGAATGTGATGGGGCCTCTATTTCTCGCGGATGAGCTGCTTTAAAGGTCGTTAATATAAATCTCCACATGAGGAACCCCATGGAGTTTATCAGTTTTATCATTGATTTTATTTTACATATTGATGTGCATCTTGCGGAATTGGTCGCCGAATATGGTGTTTGGGTTTACGGAATTTTATTCCTGATCCTATTCTGTGAGACGGGGCTGGTGGTCACGCCTTTCCTTCCTGGAGATTCATTATTATTTGTTGCTGGTGCTTTAGCCGCATTGCCAAGTAATGATTTAAACGTACACATTATGGTGTTGTTGATGATTATTGCGGCAATTATTGGTGATGCAGTGAACTATACCATTGGACGTATCTTTGGTGAGAAACTGTTTAAAAACCCAGATTCAAAAATTTTCCGTCGTAGCTATTTGGATAAAACCCATCAGTTTTATGAAAAACATGGCGGAAAAGCGATTATTTTGGCACGTTTTGTACCTATCGTGAGAACTTTTGCACCTTTCGTTGCGGGTATGGGTAAAATGTCTTACCGTCATTTTGCCTTTTATAATGTGACAGGTGCGCTATTATGGGTGCTACTCTTTACCTATGCAGGGTATTTATTTGGTGATTTACCGATAGTACAAAAGAATTTGAAATTACTGATAGTCGCGATTATCTTTATTTCAATTCTGCCGGGTGTCATTGAAATTATTCGCCACCGTCGAGCTGCTGCAAAAGAAAAAAATGCAGTGGCAAAAGCAAATAGTGCGGCGACGCAAAAAAACGATAACCAATAATCGGTTTAAAAAAAGTTTTTATCTACAGTGAGATATCATTGTGGTTTAATGGCAAAAATTAACATACTGATAGATGCTTCTTATATAACCACACCCTGAAATTCAGTGGCGGTATTGTTCGAAGTGTTGTCAGAGTGCAATCAGACGAAAAGGTCCATTAATGAGCTGGATTGAGAAAATTTTAAAAAAAGGTACTTCAACCCCATCCCATAAAGCAAACATCCCTGAAGGTGTTTGGGCTAAATGCGATAGCTGCGGGCAAGTACTCTATGGTGCCGAGCTTGAGCGTAATCTGCAAGTGTGTCCGAAATGTGACCACCACATGCGTATTCATGCTCGTCAACGCCTTGAATCTTTCCTTGATGAAAACTCAACAACGGAATTAGGCAGTGAATTAGAGCCAAAAGATATGCTCAAATTCCGTGATTCGAAAAAATACAAAGACAGACTTAGCTCAGCCCAGAAAGAGACGGGTGAAAAAGATGCCATCGTCGTCATGAAAGGTACGCTCAAAGAGATGCCTGTTGTTGCGGCGGCGTTTGAGTTCTCCTTCATGGGTGGTTCAATGGCATCGGTTGTGGGTGCACGTTTTGTCCGTGCCGTAGAACAAGCTTTGGAAGATAATTGTCCATTAGTTTGCTTCTCATCCAGTGGTGGTGCGCGTATGCAAGAAGCGTTACTGTCTCTGATGCAAATGGCGAAAACCAGTGCCGCACTGGCGAAAATGCAAGAACGTGGCTTACCGTACATTTCTGTACTGACTGACCCTACCATGGGTGGTGTTTCTGCAAGTTTAGCGATGTTGGGTGATATCAACGTTGCCGAGCCTAAAGCGCTGATTGGTTTCGCGGGGCCGCGTGTTATCGAACAGACCGTTCGTGAAAAACTACCTCAAGGTTTCCAGCGCAGTGAATTCCTGCTGGAAAAAGGGGCAATTGACATGATCGTGCGTCGTCAAGATATGCGTGATCGTCTGGCTGATGTACTGGCGATGTTAATGAATCAACCAAGTCTGAATACCGCTCCAACTCTGGTTGTTGAAACGGTTGACGTGGAAATTGATCTTGCTGACTCTGCCGAAGGTGCAGATAAAGCAAAAGGCGCTAAACATAAAAAAGATGATGAGTAATCCAATCATTCCTACAGCCAAGTCTCCATTGGAGGCTTGGCTTTCTTATCTTACTGACCTGCATAGCCAAAATATCGATATGGGGTTGGAACGAGTAGGGCAAGCTGCCCGTCAAATGCATCTCACTCAACCTGCTCCTCGCGTCATTACTGTCACTGGAACCAACGGAAAAGGCACAACCTGCCATACACTTGAGTCTATTTTGATGGCTGCGGGTTTGAAGGTGGGAGTCTACAGTTCCCCACATTTAGTGCGCTACACGGAACGCGTCCGAATCCAAGGTAAAGAGCTTACTGAAAGTGAGTTCTGCCAAGCATTTTCGACTATCGAAGCGCAGCGTGGAAATATTTCGTTAACCTACTTTGAATATGGCACCTTAGCTGCACTACAATTATTTAAGCAAGCTGAGTTAGATATTGTGATCCTTGAAGTAGGGTTGGGCGGTCGCCTTGATGCAACTAACGTGGTAGATGCGGATATCGCGGCAATCACCAGTATTGCGCTTGATCATACCGATTGGCTAGGTTCCGACCGTGAGCATATTGGTTATGAGAAAGCGGGTATTTTCCGACAAGGTCATTATGGCGTGGTGGGTGAGCCTGATATGCCAGCCTCTATCGGCGCTTATGCAGACAAAATTGGCACTATGCTGTTTCGTCGTGGCACGGATTGGCGTTACCAAGAGCAGGGGCAACATTGGTCTTGGGAAAGTTCTCAGCGGTCATGGGCTAATTTACCGTTACCGAATGTCCCGCTGGCCAATGCAGCAACTGCGATGGGTGTGATCAGCTGCCTGATGGAGATTGATGCCCAGTTAGCGCAGAAAATCACTGACCAAGCTATTCATCAAGGTTTAAGTATTGCTCAGTTACCGGGACGTTTTCAGATAATTGGCGAACATCCGTTAATGATTTTGGATGTGGCTCATAACCCTCACGCTGCAGGCTATTTAGTTTCCAAACTCGCACAATTACCAGTGACAGATGGTCGTCGAATTCGTGCGGTGGTGGGAATGCTGGGGGATAAAGATATTAATGGGACATTAACCTGTTTATCCCAGCAGGTAACTGACTGGTATCTTGCACCTCTGAAAGAGTTTCGTGGTGCTGATGTGACTGAGCTTAGTCAGCATGTTGACGGTGCCCATGAGTTTGATTCCGTGGAAGCAGCTTGGCAACAAGCGTGTGCGGATGCGCGACCACAAGATGTGATTGTGGTGTGTGGATCATTCCACACGGTGGCTCACGTCATGATGTTATTAGAGAAAACAGAAGGATAAAGCCAGTGGCTAGTAAATTCCAGAATCGTCTTGCTGGCGCTATTGTTTTAGTCGCTGCAGGGGTCATCGTATTGCCTGCATTGCTGGATGGCGATAAGAAATACAATGAGAATGAATTTGCAGCCATTCCGATTATTCCCAAACCGGGTGATGAAGAAGATATTGAGTCAATTGCACCAATTACACACAGTGCATCGACCGCGTCTTCGGAAGGAACTTCTGAAGCGATGTTATCGGAAGCTATTACTGAGCAAAAGCAAAGTGAGCAGCCTCCTGTAGCCGCAAACAGTGCAAATCAAAGCAGTGCAAATCAAGGTAATACGGGGCAAAACGTGGTGAATCAAAATGGAGGTGCCATTCCTGCTAATGTCACCCCAGAAAAACCACGAGTAGAACCGAAGCCGGAACCTAAGCCTGAGCCAAAACCTGAGCCTAAGCCTGAGCCTAAGCCTGAGCCTAAGCCTAAGGTGGAACCAAAACCGGAACCAAAACCAGAGCCGAAACAAGAACCTCAAGGTAAAGCGTATGTGGTGCAAGTGATTGCCCTCAATAATGCCAGCAAGGTTGAAGAAATTGTGGCGAAGCTAAGACTGTCTGGATATCAGGTTTATACGGTGCCAGCGCAGCCGGTGAACAACAAATTAACCCGTATTTATGTGGGACCAGAAGCATCAAGGCAGAAGCTTGAATCTGCTTTACCTGAATTGAACGCAATTACCGGTACAAAAGGGATAATTCAAGCCTTTAAGCCTTAAATTGATATTCAGTTATCCCTAAAAAATAAGGGTATTTAGTAACTTACTGCGGCGATTATGATTTTTTCTTTTCGCCGTTGATTTTTTTAAATTCAATGAAAAATGGTTACGCAAACGTTTTCGTTTTCTGTTAGAATGCATTCGCCGCTGACGTGAATGCGAATTTTGGAATGAAATATGGTCTGGATTGATTACACAATTATCGCCATTATTGGCTTCTCGGCACTGGTAAGCCTGATCCGTGGATTTGTACGTGAGGCATTATCGTTAATCACTTGGGGTTGTGCGTTCTTCGTAGCAAGTACGTTTTATCCTTACTTAGCGAGTTACTTTACGAACTTTGAGGATGTTTTGGTTCGTAATGGTATTGCGATTGCAGCACTGTTTATCGCGACATTGATTGTTGGTGCAGTGGTGAACTATGTGATTAGCTCATTAGTACAAAAAACCGGATTATCGGGTACAGATCGTGTACTGGGGATCTGCTTCGGTGCGTTGCGTGGGGTATTAATTGTATCGGCGCTATTGTTCTTTCTCGATACATTTACACCGCTTCCTCAAAGTGAGGATTGGCATCGTTCACAGCTTATTCCGCAGTTCAGTCATATTATTAGGTGGTTCTTTGACTACCTGCAAAATGCGTCAAGTTTCCTACCGGAGAATATCTCTCCGTCTGGCTGATGAGGAAAGACTAAATGTGCGGTATTGTCGGTATCGCCGGTGTTTCACCGGTAAACCAATCAATTTATGATGCGTTGACGGTGCTACAGCATCGTGGGCAAGATGCAGCGGGTATTGCGACTATTGATGGTAAAAACAATATCCGTTTGCGTAAAGCAAATGGTTTAGTAAAAGATGTCTTTGAAACGCGCCACATGCTGCGCCTTCAAGGCTCAATGGGTATTGGACATGTGCGCTACCCAACTGCGGGTAGCTCCAGCGCATCCGAAGCTCAGCCTTTTTACGTTAACTCTCCTTTTGGTATCACCCTTGCACATAATGGTAATCTGACAAATGCTCACGAACTCGCTCGGAGCCTATTTGAAACAGCACGTCGCCATGTGAATACCACGTCAGACTCCGAAATTCTTCTAAACGTATTAGCATACGAATTAGATAAGTTTGACCATTTTCCTCTCGAACCCGACAACATTTTTAGTGCCGTAGCATCAATGCACAAAAAAATCCGTGGTGCCTATGCTTGCGTGTCACTGATTATTGGCCACGGGATGGTGGCATTTCGTGACCCACACGGTATCCGTCCATTAGTACTTGGTCGCCGTATTCTAGCAACTGGCGAACACGAATATATGGTCGCCTCTGAAAGTGTGGCACTCGATACTTTAGGCTTCGAATTCCTACGTGATGTTGCGCCAGGCGAAGCGGTATATGTTACTGAAGATGGTAAATTATTTACCCGCCAATGTGCAGAAAACCCTCAGCTGACACCGTGTATTTTTGAATATGTTTATTTTGCTCGCCAAGATTCGTTTATCGATAAAATCTCGGTGTATAACGCAAGATTGCGTATGGGGCAAAAATTGGGCGCGAAAATTGCTCGCGAATGGGAAGACCTGCATATTGATGTGGTGATCCCAATCCCTGAAACTTCATGCGATATTGCGTTAGAAATCGCCCATATCCTAGAGAAACCGTATCGCCAAGGTTTTGTGAAAAACCGCTATGTTGGACGTACCTTTATCATGCCTGGGCAACAAGAACGTCGTAAATCTGTGCGCCGTAAACTGAATGCAAACCGTGCAGAGTTTCGCGATAAAAACGTTCTGCTGGTGGATGACTCGATTGTGCGCGGTACCACATCAGAGCAGATTGTTGAACTTGCTCGTGAAGCGGGTGCAAAGAATGTCTACTTTGCTTCAGCCGCACCAGAAGTTCGCTTCCCTAACGTATACGGCATCGATATGCCAAATGCGAATGAATTGATTGCACATGGTCGGGAAGTGGATGAAATCCGTAAGCTGATTGGCGCAGATGGCCTAATTTTCCAAGATCTCAGCGACCTTATTGATGCGGTTCGTGAAGAAAACCCAGAAATCAACGAATTTGAATGCTCAGTATTTGATGGCATCTACGTGACTAAAGATATCGACCAAAGCTATTTAGATTATCTGGAAAATCTGCGCAAAGATGATGAGTTGAAGCTGAAAGATCAGAGTGATGTTGAGGATTTAGAGATTTACAACGAAGGCTAAATTTTCGTCATAGTTAGGGCTACAGCGTTGTTGGCTTCATTCAGCGACCCAAGTCACATACTTTTGTATGCTCCTTGGGCTAGCTTTATTTGCCGCCTAGCTGTAACTCTAACTATATAGAAAATTAATGATATTTGGGGCGAGCTGCCTAGCTACAACATGAATTATTTAGAGGATTAAATCTAAAAACTAAGTTGAAAATGAAGTTAGTCTGAATTGTCCTCCGCTCGTGTTTCCTTTATTGATGCCTGCTTATTCCGTGAGTAAAGTTTTGCTCTGTATTTTTACTATCCTGACCTCCACACTTCGCCTCTCACTCACTACTTCACGATATTTGGTATATAATGCAGGAAATTACGTGAATTGGGGTTGAACATGAAAAAACTTATCATTGGGTTAACAGGCGCGAGTGGAGCAATCTACGGTATTCGATTGCTGGAAGTGCTCAAACCTGTGAAAGATGTGGAAACCCACCTGGTGATGAGTGCTGCAGCGCGTCAGACATTAGCGCTGGAGACAGCGTTTAGTGTTAAAGATGTGCAACAGCTCGCAGACCATGTTTATGATAGCCGCGATATTGCCGCTGCCATCTCCTCCGGCTCTTTTCGGACTGTAGGTATGGTTATCATGCCGTGTACTATGAAAACCCTTTCTGGCATCGTTCACAGCTATACAGACACGTTAGTCACCCGTGCTGCCGATGTCGTTTTAAAAGAAGGGAAAAAACTGGTATTAGGGGTACGAGAAACCCCCCTGCACTTGGGGCATTTGCGATTGCTCGTTCAAGCCGCAGAAATGGGCGCGGTGATCATGCCCCCAATGCCTGCGTTTTATCATCAGCCTCAATCAATTCAAGATATTGTCGACCAAACCGTTAACCGCGTACTCGACCAATTTGATATCCAACTTGAACAGGACTTGTTCATCCGTTGGCAGGGGGCTAAATAGCGCCTGTTATTCAAAATAATCACGATTTTGGTGCTAACAAATCCTCTAGCGCAATTCTTAGCTCAATAAATTCAAATTCAAAGCCAGCCTCTTCTAAACGTTTAGGTATGGCCTGCTGTCCACCAAGCAATAATGTCGCGGATTCCCCAAGCACACCTCTAACTGCAAATGCAGGGGTGCGAATAAAGGAAGGGCGGTTGGTAACATCCCCCATCATGGCGGCAAATTGATCATTATGGACAGGATAAGGCGAGGTCATATTAAATGGACCACTAAGGGTTGGCGTCTTCATCAAGAATAAAATCGCCTTCACCATATCGTTAATATGGATCCACGGCATATACTGTTTTCCTTGACCAATCGGCCCGCCAGCGCCCATTTTAAAAATAGGCAGGATTTTAGCGAGCAAACCGCCGTTAGGGGATAAAACCAACCCTGTACGTAATAAGCAAACTCGGGTTTTATCCGATTGCGCTTCTTGGGCGATAGCTTCCCAGCGAGCAGCTAGCTGATGAGTAAATTCATCATGGGGTTGATCCTCTTCCGTCACGACGGATTGGCCTTGGTCACCATAGTAACCAACGGCAGAGCCTGACAGGAATACGCTCGGAGGGTTTTGACTGGCTTTGATCAAGTTTGTCAATTGCTGCGTAATTTTCCAGCGACTATCACAAAGGATCTGTTTTTGGGCGGCTGTCCAACGTTTTTCAGCAATAGGTTCACCGGCAAGGTTGATGACCACATCAAAGCTATCAAGGTCAGTTTTATCTTGAAGGGTTGTCCAGCATTCAACGGCTTTACAAAATAAACTGTATACCTTTTGTGGTGAACGGCTTAATACGGTGACCTGATGTGAATGCATCACTAACGTTTGAACCAGTTGGGTGCCAATTAACCCTGTTCCACCTGTTATTAGAATTCTCATATTTTCTCCCCCATATTTAAAGCACTATCACGCTCTAAATAATCCAATTTTTACCACCCTATAAAGATAACTATAGCATTTGCAAATGGGAATTGTTGGGTTTCAGTTAACGCTTCACAAAAAAGAATTTTGTACTGTATCTTAAAGAGATGCATTGATTTTTGTGATGGAAAGCAAGGTCAAATTTGGTTAGGATCTCTTGCAACATATATGCGAAAAGAATACCTTGTATCAAAGTATTTTGGTGGACAAGCTAAATAAGGTTTTCAGGATGGAACAACAGACCGAATTCGTCGAATGGGTAGATATCGTTGACGAAGATAATAATGTAATAGCGCAAGCAACCCGTAGCCAAATGCGTGCAGAAAACTTACGCCACCGTGCGACTTATATCGTGGTACACGATGGAATGGGTAAAATTCTGGTGCAACGAAGAACGGACATTAAAGATTTCTACCCAGGGCTTTTGGATGCGACGGCGGGTGGTGTTGTGATGCAAGATGAACAGATCCTTGAATCAGCCAAGCGTGAAGCAGAAGAAGAATTGGGGATTGCAGGTGTTCCGTTTGCAGAGCATGGCACTTTCTATTATGAAAACGAAATCTGCCGTGTGTGGGGTGGGTTATTTAGTTGTGTGAGCCACGGCCCTTTTGCTTTGCAAGAAAGTGAAGTCGTGGAAGTAAGTTGGTTGACTCCCAAGGAAATTACCGCTCGTTGCGATGAATTCACGCCAGATTCGCTCAAAGCACTGTCATTATGGTTAACACGCAATAATGAAGCGGATAAAGCCATTAGCTGTTCAAGCCCAGAATAAATATGGATATTGAATTAAGGACTACCTCGGTAGTCCTTTTGTATTTTTATGATTTATAAAATTTAGGTTCTTTGATTTTATTGGATAGCGGATATTGATGAAGTTTATCAGCGTAGGAAGTATTAATCTCGATGATTTTCTCATGTTGAGTATTAACTAAGCACGCTTGCTGAGCCATTGTTTTTTCAATGAGATTAAAAAATTTTTTCTTATTTTCTGTTATATAAAGGCCTTTATTAGGTTCAAAGAACTTGAATATGACCTTATCATTAATATGTTTAATTGTTATCCCCATGGCATGATTTTTAGTAATAAAATCACAAATGGTATCCTTCTGTTGCTGTAGTCGATTATTAATGCGCTGTTTGAATTGCTCAAGGGTTATATAATTTTGTGAATTTAATTTTACATTATTATCAATAATCGTATAGGTGTCATATTTTATATTGTATTGACTATTTTTTTGTATTATTTGGTGCTTAACGATTTTTTTCTGGTGATTTTTAACCAGTTCAAAAAACGGTTTCATGTCTTTGAGTGATAAGTCAGTCAGTGTAAAGTTAGAACATTTTTTCTTAATTTCTCGAGCAGTTAGCTTTATTAAATGACATTCAAAGCGGCTTTTCCCTTTTAATATATCTTCTCTAGTGCTTTCCGATGTGGAATAGGTATAAGAATATAGCTGATGTAATGCTCTTTTAAAGTTGATAGCATCATCTTCTCTTATATTATCGAGTAACAATGCACTATTTTTAAAAAAGATTTCATTGATAGAATTAAGCGTATTTTTTTGTTTTAATTCACTGCTGTCATTTGAAAAATCAAATTTTTTCATGACATAGTCAATGTGAAGGGCATAATCAATTAATGCTTGTTTATAGATAATTTGACAGAAAGCATCATTTAAAAAAGTGCGATAGTGACGAGTGTTTTCTTTGATGCTATGTATTTTTTTTAATGCGCGAGCCAGATTTTTTATATATGTTTTTTCATCATTAGCATGGGCATAAAATAAAAAAGCGTGTGTTAATCCATAACAGACACCTTTTTCGGCTTCTTGCATATTTTTAATGCCAATTATATTGCGGGAAAACTCATTTTCAGCTGTGTTTTTAAAATGATTTGTTAATTTTATCTGTTCAAACTTAATATTGACTCTTTGGGGGAGAATCATAATCATCCTCAATATTCTTGTGAAAATATAGAGGATAATGATATGAAAAAGGGGAAATGTTATTTTCATATAGCGATGAAAAAATAAAGGTCAACCCGTTTCTGGACTGACCTTTTAACGCAATGCTTAATAACTAAGATTATGCGTTTTCGTTTTGTGCCGCTTGAATCGCAGTCAATGCAACAGTGTAAACAATATCGTCTACCAGTGCGCCACGAGATAAGTCGTTAACAGGTTTGCGCATACCCTGCAGCATCGGACCGATAGAGACCAAGTCAGCAGAACGTTGCACTGCTTTATAGGTGGTATTACCTGTGTTCAGGTCTGGGAAGATAAACACAGTTGCTTTACCTGCAACAGGCGAGTTTGGCGCTTTAGATTTAGCCACATCTGCCATTACCGCAGCATCGTACTGTAACGGGCCGTCGATCATCAGATCAGGGCGTTTTTCTTGCGCTAAGCGAGTTGCTTCACGTACTTTCTCAACATCACTACCTGCACCAGAATTACCCGTAGAGTAAGAGATCATCGCAACGCGAGGCTCGATGCCAAAGGCTTTTGCTGAATCCGCAGATTGAATTGCGATTTCAGATAGTTGCTCTGCTGTTGGATCTGGGTTAATCGCACAGTCACCATAAACAAACACTTGCTCTGGCAGCAACATAAAGAATACAGAAGAAACTAATGAGCTACCCGGCGCAGTTTTGATTAACTGTAGTGGTGGACGAATGGTGTTTGCAGTGGTGTGAACTGCACCAGAGACCAGACCATCCACTTCGCCTTTTTCCAGCATCAATGTGCCCAGAACAACGTTATCTTCCAGTTGTTCACGAGCAACAACTTCAGTCATACCTTTGCTTTTACGCAGTTCCACTAAACGTGCAACATATTCTTCGCGAACTTTAATTGGGTCAACGATTTCGATGCCAGCGCCTAATTCGATACCTTGAGATGTCGCAACGCGGCGGATATCATCAGGATTACCTAACAATACGCAGGTCGCGATACCACGTTCAGCACAAATCGATGCCGCTTTAACGGTACGTGGCTCATCACCTTCAGGCAGGACGATACGTTTACCTGCTTTACGAGCCAGTTCAGTTAATTGGTAACGGAATGCAGGAGGAGACAGACGGTTAGGGCGCTCAGAATCAGCAACCAGAGATTCAATCCAGTTACTGCTAATGTGGCGAGCCACATAGTTTTGAATTTTTTCGATACGCTCATGGTCATCAGCTGGAACTTCAAGGCTGAAGCTTTGCAGATTCAGCGAAGTTTGCCATGTGTTACTATTCACCATAAACACAGGTAAGCCCGTTTCGAATGCTTGTTCACAAAGTTTGCGAATAGGTGCATCGATATCATAGCCACCAGTTAATAAGATAGCCCCGATTTCTACGCCATTCATTGCAGCTAAAGAGGCTGAAACTAGTACGTCAGGACGGTCCGCAGAGGTGACTAATAATGAGCCTGGGCGGAAGTGTTCTAGCATGTGTGGAATGCTACGTGCGCAAAAAGTGACGGATTTTACACGGCGAGTATTGATTTCACCTTCGTTCACGACCTGTGCATTTAAGTGTTTTGCCATATCGATTGCACGAGTGGCAATCAGGTCAAAGTTCCAAGGAATTGATGCTAATACTGGCAGATTTAAACACTCAAGCGCTTTGGCATCGATATTTGCCACTGTCGCTTTGGTAGAATCATCAAAAATTTCAGACAGGTCAGGGCGAGTACGGCCTTGCTCATCCACAGGTGCGTTAACTTTATTAACAATAACACCGATGATGCTTTCGTTACGTTGACCACCGAATTCGTTACGAACTAGCTCTAAACGCTCTTGCATTTGTTGGATTGAGCTATTGCCTGGAGCCGTAACGAATACAATTTCAGCGCCTAAGGTTTTGGCAATTTCGTAGTTCAGTGATTGTGCAAAAGAGTGCTTGCGAGTTGGGACTAAACCTTCGATCAGGATTACTTCTGCATTTTTGGTGTGTTCGTGGTAGCGCGCCACGATCTCTTCCATCAGAATGTCTTTCTTCGATGAGGTTAGCAGAGACTCAACATATTCCATTGTTAAAGGCTCAACAATGGTCGTGATGCTGGAGTGTGAACGTAAAACTTCGGTGGTTTGGTCTTTATTACCGGAAACGCGTGGTTGTGCGATAGGTTTAAACACGCTCAGCTGGACACCTTTTTGTTCCATTGAGCGGACGACACCCAGACTAACGCTGGTTAAACCAACGCTGGTGCCAGTAGGAATTAGCATAATTGTACGGGACACAGGAACCTCGTTTTTTGGTTACTCTTAAGCAGTACCGCCAGCATAAGGCTGGCGGCAAGAAAGTCTTTATGCTGTTAAGCGTGCAGCATCTTGGGCAATCACCAACTCTTCATTGGTTGGGATAACCAGTGCCGGACGGCTGTTATCGGTGGTGATAACACCTTCTTTACCGAAACGTGCTGCTAAGTTGCGTTCGTGGTCATATTCGAAACCAAGGATTGCCAGTTTCTTCAGCGTAATTTCACGCACTTGCGCAGAGTTTTCACCGATACCGCCAGTGAAGATGATTGCATCAAGACGACCTTCCATTAGCGCGCTGTACGCACCAACATATTTTGCTAAACGGTGGCAGAACACATCCATTGCGCGGGTTGCATCTGCTTTGGTGCCGTAGTTATCTTCAACATAACGGCAGTCGCTAGTCACGCCAGTTAAGCCCAGTAAGCCAGATTCTTTGGTCAGCATTTTGTTGATTTGGTCAACGCTCATGCCTAATGAATCATGTAAGTGGAAAATAATCGCAGGGTCGATATCGCCGCTACGAGTACCCATTACTAAGCCTTCTAATGGAGTTAAACCCATTGATGTATCAACACATTTACCGTTAACGATAGCCGATACTGAACCACCATTACCTAAATGGCAAGTGATAACGTTCAGTTCATCAACTGGCTTGTTCAGTTTTTTCGCAGCTTCTCGAGAAACGTAGAAATGGCTAGTACCGTGCGCACCATAACGACGGATGCTGTGCTCGGAATATAATTCGTATGGCAGTGCATACAGGTAAGCTTCTTCAGGCATTGTCTGATGGAATGCCGTATCGAATACTGCTACGTTTTTCGTGATCAGATGAGGGAATGATTTTCTCGCCTCTTCAATACCGATAAGGTGGGCAGGGTTATGTAACGGTGCAAATGGGATTGCAGCTTTAATACCCGCGATAACTTCGTCATCAATAACAACAGAAGAAGTGAATTTCTCGCCACCATGAACAATACGGTGACCAATAGAGGTAATTTGTGCTGACAATTCAGGCTTAGCAGCAAGGATCGTGTTTACGATGAAATTCAGTGCTTCGCTATGCGCAGCGCCTGCACCTAAAGGTGCCTCATGTTTTTCACCGTCCATTTTCCATTTAATGCGAGCTTCAGGCAAATTAAAACATTCAGCTAAACCTGATAGAAATTCATCTCCATTAGTCGGATCGATGATTGCAAATTTCAGTGAGGAGCTACCGCAGTTTAAAACCAGTACCAGCTTACTTGACATGGAAATACCTATCTTAGTTGATGTTGTGAAGCCCGTTATGAGGACACACAGACTTAGTTGAAAAATGTAAGTCGCTAGAGCCTAGCGCATTTATATCCGACCAATTCATGATTGATATCATGATATGTGCAAAAAAGTACATGGATCGATGATTTTACAGGGTTTTCTCGCGAAAACGTTACGTAATACGGTTAAGTAACTGTGAAAAATAAGTCACGGTATCGTATTGAAATAGCGCGCAGAACCCCAATATATCACTGTTGTTTACTTATTAAAGAGAACTATTAAGTAACATAGTTCGGCAGTAATTCTAATTACGGTCGATTCTACTAAAACTATTTTATATTTTATACGTTTTTTTTAAAAATAAGGTGTTTGGTTGATTAAAATCATAAATGCCATATAAAGGGTAGTTATAGCGGTGAGTTACGTATTCAAGAGAATAGCGGGTTTCATTTAAGTTAGCTTGATTAACGCTAAATTTGTGAAAATTAACTTAAAAACTGAGTGTGCGTTCACACTCAATTTGACGTAAGCTAGCCATAGATTGATATTGTTTTTGTGATGGCAGTTGGAAATCAATCGAAGTGGAAAATTAATAGTAGTAGGGAATTAATTGATGAGCACAATGCAGAGTACCCCTCCGGGTTTTTTTAAACGCTTCAGATTAGGTAATCACTATCTGAAGGTTTTCCCTATGGAAAAAAAGCTAACGCCACTGTTTCCTGAACTACGTATCAATAAAGCGATTCGGTTTGGGATCCGCTTTATGCCGCCCATTGCGATATTTACGCTGGCTTGGCAAATTGCGTTAGGCGGGCAGTTAGGTCCAGCTGTCGCTACGGCGTTATTTGCGTGTAGCTTGCCAATGCAAGGATTATGGTGGTTAGGTAAGCGTGCCGTAACGCCGTTACCGGCTGGATTATTAAGCTGGTTCTATGAAATTCGAGATAAATTTACTGCAGCGGGAATTGCGATGACGCCCGTTGAGCAGCAGCCTGACTACATGGCGCTAGCCGAGCTTTTGAAAAAAGCGTTCAATCAGTTAGATCATACCTTTATGGAAGATATCTAAACGGTTCATTGAACCTTATTTAGCATTCAATTTGATAACAAACCTTTATTTAACAGTAATTAACGAAAAATAACTGTTTAGATCAATAAAAGTGATATTTAATCTGTGCATTATCAACGTTGAATGCGAAGATGACAGAAAATTATCTACGGAGAGCTGTGATGGAAATGACTAATGCTGAACGCTTAATTTTATCCAATCAATATAAAATGATGACCATGCTAGACCCGGATAACGCGGAGCGTTACCGCCGTCTGCAAACTATCATTGAGCGTGGATTTGGTTTACAAATGCGCGAGCTGGATAGGGATTTTGGTGAACTCAGCGAGCAAACGTGTCGTACGGTTATTGACGTGATGGAAATGTACCATGCGCTGCAAGTTTCTTATGGCAATATGGAAGATAAACATGGTGTGGATGGCCGTCGTGTGCAATTTTTGGGCTTTGATGCCGCAACTGAAGCGCGTTATCTGAGTTATGTGCGCTTTATGGTCAATACAGAAGGGCGCTACACCCATTTCGATAGTGGGACTCATGGCTTTAACTCACAAACACCAATGTGGGATAAATATTTAAGAATGCTGAAAATTTGGCAAGCTTGTCCTCGTCAATATCACCTTTCAGCAGTTGAAGTTTCTCAAATTCTCAATGCTTAACCTCTCTCTTTAGGTGGATGCATTTACGTCTTGTATTAGGCAGCATGATTTTCTAAAAAAGGGTTTGATGTGAAGTTAAAAGCAAAAGGTTTTTTATTCGATCTCGATGGAACGTTGGCGGATTCACTCGCTGTTGTTGAGCGCTGTTGGTGTTTATTCGGCGATAGAATTGGCGAAGATAAACAAGCAATTATCGACTATATCCATGGAAAACCTGCAATGACCACATTGCGTCATTTCCTGCCTAATGCAAGCGAAGAAGAGCTACAAAGCCATTTTCGTTGGTTAGAGAAAATGGAAAGCGAAGATATGGACGGCGTTGTTGCACTGCCAGGTGCAATAGCGCTGTTATCTTTACTCAATACATTAGGTGCCCCTTGGGCGATTGTGACATCGGGTACAGTGCCAATTGCTCACGGACGCCGAGCAGCAGCGGGTTTACCTGAACCTAAACATTGGGTCACGTTTGAAAAAGTGTCTAAAGGCAAGCCAGACCCAGAGCCTTTCCAATTAGGGGCGAAAAGCCTCGAATTACCTCCTGACGAGTGCATTGCTTTTGAAGATGCGCCAGCGGGGATCCATGCAGCATTAAGTGCGGGTTGCCAAGTTATTGCGGTTCATGCTCCTGAAGGCATGCCAAGACGAGATGAAATCTCTGCAATTATTAGTACATTAGAACAAATTTCCGTGACTGGTCCTGACGATAGTGGCTATTTTGAGCTTTTCGTGTCGAAAAACGTCTAATTGCGATCTAATCAAAGAAATCCTCTGAAAAACATGGTTAACTAACTAAAATCTTTAGCCTGTTTTTTTTCGTCGAAAGGGGATATTTTGAACGGAGAATTGCTGTGGGTACTAACCCTACTATTGATCGCGGTTGTTCTATTTACTACCAATAAAGTCCGCATGGATGTAGTTGCCTTGTTAGTGATTGTGGCGTTTGTATTAAGCGACACACTGACCTTACAACAGGCAACGGCGGGTTTTTCGGATCCAAACGTTTTGTTGATTGCGGCTCTATTTGTCATCGGTGATGGTCTGGTTCGTACCGGAATTGCCTACCAAATGGGGGAGTGGCTCGTTCGAGTTGCAGGCAGCAGCGAAAGTAAAATGCTGGTATTTTTAATGATGACGGTGGCGGGGCTCGGTGCATTTATGAGCTCCACTGGCGTGGTCGCTATCTTTATTCCGGTGGTGCTCAGTGTCGCAGCACGGATGAAAACCTCTCCTAGTCGATTAATGATGCCGCTGGGCTTTGCTGGCTTAATCAGCGGCATGATGACATTAGTCGCAACGCCGCCCAACATGGTGGTCAACAGCGAATTAGTTCGCGAAGGATTACCCAGCTTTAAATTTTTCTCAATTACCCCGATAGGGCTGCTTATTTTAATCGCCGGTATTGGTTACATGTGGCTGACTCGTCGCTGGTTGGGCAGCAATGAACCGGATAAACAACCCGTTAAATACCAACGTAGTTTCCGTGATCTGATCCGCGATTATAAACTGGCAGGGCGTGCCCGCCGATTAGCTATTCGTAAAGGGTCTTCACTGATTGGACACACGCTTGATGAGCTTCATTTACGTTCCCGTTATGGTGCAAACGTCGTGGGGATTGAGCGTTGGCGTAAGTTTCGTCGAGTGATGGTGAGTGCAACAGGGGGAACTGAGTTACGCGAGCGCGATGTTTTGCTGATTGATATTTCAGTGACTGACGATGAACTGCGCCAATTTTGCAGTGAACAACTTCTTGAGCCGATGATCTTGCGCGGGGATTATTTTTCCGAGCAATCACGAGATGTGGGGATGGCGGAAGTTTCCATGAACCCAGACTCAGAATTGTTGGGTAAAAGTTTACGAGAGATTAAATTTCGTACCCGATATGGCTTAAACGTCGTTGGGATCCGCCGTGATGGAAAGGCCCTTGATGGAAAGCTAGTGGATGAATCTCTGCGTTTAGGGGATATTCTCTTAGTGATAGGGGATTGGAAACTTATTCGAGTCCTTTCGACCAAACCACGTAATTTTATCGTATTGAACTTAGCCGCCGAAGTTGAGGCCGTTGCCCCGGCAGCCTCACAAGCCCCACATGCGTTATTTTGCCTCGCACTCATGGTGGCGATGATGGTCACCAATGAAATTCCTAATTTTATTGCGGCATTAATTGCCTGCTTATTAATGGGGAAATTTCGTTGTATTGATATGGAAAGTGCGTATAAATCAATTCACTGGCCGAGCATTATTTTGATTGTAGGTATGATGCCATTTGCTATCGCTTTACAGGAAACTGGGGGGATAGCCCTAGCGGTAGATGCATTGATGAAGGTTGCTGGCGGATTGGGACCTCATGTGATGTTACTGTGCCTGTTTATCTTGTGTGCCACCATTGGATTATTTATTTCTAATACCGCAACAGCGGTACTCATGGCTCCTATTGCGATTGCCGCCGCGCATCAAATGGAAGTCTCTCCATTGCCTTTTGCTATGGTGATTGGTATTGCGGCATCCGCTGCATTTATGACACCTGTTTCTTCCCCTGTGAATACATTGGTATTGGGCCCTGGCGGTTATAAATTTGCAGATTTTCTGAAAATCGGTGTGCCATTTACGATTATCGTTATGTTCATCAGTGTGGCCGTGATCCCTGTTTTATTCCCTTTTTGAACAATAATAGGTTCTAACAAATAGAGCCTATTACATCATGAAAAGTAATAACCATAATTAACAGTATCAAAATAAAAAGATACTGCTAATTATGGTTGTTTTTATTTCAATGGAAAATTTGTAGTCTATTTCTGTAAATTAATTTTATATACCGGAGATATTATGAATATTACATTACCAAAAACAGGGTTTGTTACATTAGAAAATTACTGGGGTGAACATCTCAAGCGTGTACATTTATCTCATACAGGATTTTTGACTAAAGTCAGAACGCACTTTGATATGCCTGATGGTGCTATTTATAAGGATGCATTAATATTTCAATATCAATTAGGTATTGGTTCGCCAAAAGACTATTGGTATATGGAAATTGAAACATTATCTGGGGAAAAATATAGAACAAAAAATAATTTCTATTGTTCCATAAGTGAAGAGGATAAAGGGCAAGTTACAATAGGCATGAATGGAGAAGAAAAAACAATGTATGTCAGTTTTCCAGCATCGTCAGATTGTAAAACGAAATTGAATCTATATTAATACGAAAATTATAGATATGGGTATTATAGAAGGTAATACAGATATAGTACGTTACTATAATAGAGACATTTTTAATGATTTGCCCAATGAGCCAATATGTAAAGATATATTTTCATTTAAATATGAAGTAGGTTTATCTAATTAGTTGGATTATTGGTTTGTTAGATTAGAAACATTATCCGGTGAAAAATATAGAGCAAGAAGCGATTTTTCTTGTTCTATAGTGGAAGAAGATCGTGGGAAAGTGACCATTGGTATTAATGGAGATGCTAAAACGATGTATGTTCATTATCCACAATCAGCAGATTGTAAAACAAGCTTGAAACTATATTAATAACGTATTGTAGAGTATTCCATCCGATGAATAGGTAATCTAAGTTTTGATTAAGACCTAAATTGAAAGAGGTGATTAATATGAATCATGGTGAGGTCAATAGCTATGAAAAGTTTAATTATGGATATTGTAGCTTTGAAAATTATTGGGGAGAGGAGATTATTAATCTGGACTTGAAACATTATGTTTCTGGTTTTTTTGATACAAGTGTAACTCACGGCTCATTTAATCGTATCACCAACATTCAGGATAAAACACGACAAGAAAAGGCCCTGGTGATTACATATCAGAAAGTAGCAATTGATAAATATGATTATTGGGATATTGCTTTTGAGACTAAAAGCGGGAAGATATTTAAGACTAAAAATAATTTTTATTGCTCAATCTCTTTTCTGGATTCAGAGTATATAACACTAGGTGTTAATGGTGAGGAAAAAACTTTTTATGTCAGTTTTTCGTCATCTAGTGGCTGTAGTACCAAATTAATCGAAGTGATTTAAAGTTAAAGTTAAAGTTAGGTGATACTCCTATTCATAATTTCATGAATTTAATTGCTAACATTTAATCTTTTTTCTTAATTTCAATTTTGTTAATTTAATCTGGAATGTCATTATTTTTTAAAATAAGGAATAGGTATGAATGGCCGAGGATACCGAGCGGAAATGAGGTTCTGCTCTTCTGTTATGGATTATGGTTATCCGAAAGTTACTTTAGGCGTTAATGATGATAAAAAATGCTGATAGTGAATTTTCAAGTTCTAGCGGTTGTAGTACTAAGTTAAGCTAAAAAATAGCATAGTTAAAATGGAGGGAGTTTATTGCTTTTTGAATTATAAACTCTCGATATATAAAATATTATCTAACACAATAAGTTAACTTATATTAGAGGTTTTATGGGAATTAGGTTACCAAAATCAGGTTTTATAACATTAGAAAACTATTGAGGAGAAATGTTTTCTAGTGCCTATATAAAACATAGAGGTTTTTTAACTAAATCTTGCATGCATTTTAATGTGCTAAATCAAGCGACGTATCATCAAACATTGATTTTTCAATACCAGTTAGGATGGGTGGCACCAAAAGATTATTAGTATATGGAAGTAGAAACTTTAGATGGTAAGAAATATAAAAATAAAGAGAGTTTTTATTGTTCTATTGCAGATGAAGATAAAGGTGAAGTGACTATTGGTGTTAATGGTGAAGCCCGCTCAATGTATGTTCATTTCCCTAAATCATCAGATTGTAAAACGAGCCTTAATTTTTATGAATAAGGCATAATTATTAAATTTTGACATTAGGAGGAAATATGGAATTTATTAAAACAAAAAAAGGAATTGCAACATTTGAAAATTTCTGGGGTGAGGAATTAAAATCTGTTTTTTTGCGCCATACATCACTAAGAACTTCAGAAATAACATTGGCCCACATTGCTGATAAGCAGATTATTCCAGATGCTTTAGAATTTATTTATCAAAGAGGAATTGGAAAATCATCAGATTATTGGTTTATTAGAATAGAGACGGCAAGTGGTCGAAAGTATCAATCAACTCATGGATTTAGTTGCTCGATTTATGATGAAGACGAAGGAAGAGTGATCCTCGGTGTTAATGGAGAGTCAGAACGACTCTATGTGAGTTATTTAGCCTCAGGTGATTGTTCAACTGAAATGAATGTAATTTAATGAGTCATGATTTCTGTAGTTAAAAATTGAACTATGAATATACTAATAATGTAGTGGGGAGTGATAAATGCATAAAGAAAATGAAGTATATTGTTCATTTACAAATAATTGGGGTGAAGATATATCGTTGGTTAAGTTATCCCATTGGTTAACAAGTACAGATAGCTTAGGAAAAAGAGAATTTGTAACTCAAACAATTAATTTTATGTCAGATGGCGCAACGATAGAAAGAGTGTTAGTTTTTCCATTTCGTAAAAATATCGAACTGTGTAATGATGAACAATATGACGCAAATGGTTTTTGCGCTATTGCTGATAATATAGATAATTGGGATATCACACTAGAAACAAACTCGGGTAAAATATATAAGCCGGTCGGTGAATGCATATGCTCATTATGGTATGGTGATAATAATAATTATATTAATTTAGGTGTTGATAGGGACGATAAAAAGTTCTATGTGAATTTTTCAAATTATTCGGGCTGTTATATTTATTTGAAACAGGTTAACTAATTTCAGGTGTTATAGCTGAGTGATTTAAATAAAGGAATGAGGGATTTCATTCCTTGTATTTAATTTAATGGCTAATTTCATCTAAGGATAGTGTAAAACTGGGAACAAAAGTTTTCATAAAATAGTCCATTTCTGGGCTTTTTCTTTCTTCTAGCATTTTTTCCAGACGTTTTTTGGCTAGCTTAAATTCGCTATTTCCGGCGGAAAGCTCTTCTAAACACTTTAAATAAGCACAAAGCGTATCTGCTTGTTTCACAATAAAGTGCTCTTCTTCAGATTGCAGTTCTTCCATGAGCAAGCATTTAAAATCCTCTTGCAACTCTTCTGGCAACATATCGAGTAGCTTTTGCTGCGCGAATTTTTCTATTTTCTTGTATTCGTGTGCAATTTGCTGATTGTGATACTTAATTGGGGTTGGTAAATCGCCAGTGATAACTTCACTAGCATCATGATATAAGGCGAATAAAGCGATTTTCTCGGGGTTAACATTACCAGAAAATTTGCGATTTTTAATAATCGCTAGGGCGTGAGCAACCATCGCAACTTGTAAACTGTGTTCGGAAACATTTTCGGTACGAACATTACGCATTAATGGCCAGCGATGAATAAGTTTCATTCTAGCAAGGTGGGCGAAAAAGTAGCTCATAATTCCTCTTCTTTGATCCGATGATAACCAAAATTATATCTCAAAATTTATGAGGTTGGTAAGTTTATTGTGTCAGGGAATTAATTGGTTTTTTTTAGAAAAAGCTAATAAAAACAATTGATTTTAGATTATTTAAATACCGCTATGATGAGATTCTATCTAAAAAGAGGAATGTATGACGATGCAAAAATTAAGTGGTGGTATTGCCTCATTTGAAAACCATTGGGGGGAAGAGATATTGATGGCCAATTTGCGGCATACTTCAATTAGGGAGGCTTCAATTTCGCTTGGGGGGATACAAAATAATGAGCTGATTGAGAATGCATTTGAATATGTTATTCAACATGATGTTGGACAAACAGATGATTACTGGCGTGTTCATATTGTCACGGCATCGGGTTCTTATACTACGCCAGAGGGTTTTTTGTGTTCAATTGGTGAGGAGGATAAAAAAATTGGGCGGGTTAAATTATCTGTTGACGGTAAAAATAAGCAATTAAATGTTTCATATCCAGTATCCGGGACTTTTTCGGTAAAAATGTCTCTATATTAGTCCGTTTTTTATCAAAAAAATTTCTTTTACAGGAAATAGCGATGAAAACATTCAATCCAAGATTGATATTTATTACTTTTGAAAATTTTTGGTATGAGGATTTGAAAGTCGTTAAATTTAAACATCATTCGCTCTACCAGAAGCCCACTAACTTTGAAATTTATAACCTAAAGCTGGGTGAAAAAAGACATAAAGCGGGCCACGCAGAGTACGCCGGTTTCCATGATTATTGGTTCTTAGAATTTGAGACTGTGAGTGGTGAGCGCTATTTAACGAAAGATAATTTTTATTGTGATATCACGGAAGAGGATGAAGATCCTGTGATTCTTGGCGTTAATGGTGATGCCAAAACAATGTATGTGGCATTTACACATTCTAGTGGCTGTAGCACGCGGTTAATTCGTAGATAGTGTTAATTAGATAAGTTAGTAAGTCAATCTTATAAAGACGCTCTTAAATAGATCTAAATTTAATTTAGTAGTCGAATAATTGATATAAGATAATAATGATTTATAATCACCAGCGATCACTCCAAATTATCAGTAAATCGAGGTTTTTATGAAATACTTTCCAGTAATATTAGTGTTGTTTTTTCTTGCGGCGGTATATCTTATTTCTATTATTTGACTATCAAATAATGATTATCGAATTAAGAGGTTTGAATATGTAACGAATAAAGTAGCTCTTCCAGAGCTATTTTATTTCTCGGTTAAATATTAATTGTATTTCTACTCATTAACGTATTTAAAGTAATTTTAATTATAAATTAAGTTGTTTTAACTAACTAAATAAAGTGGATGCTAATAAAGGAGAAGATAATATGATGAATGGCAAAAAAGGATTAGGTTCAATTGAAAATTATTGGGGAACTAAAGTAAGCACAATTTATATCACACACAAATCGAGCGGCTCAGAAAAAACAGAAGGCTCTGTTAACGATATAGAGCACGGTGAGAAAGTAGACTATCAATTTTATTTTTATTATCGGCTAGGTTTGTTTTCGCCATTAGACTATTGGAAAGTGATGGTACATACCATGGATGGCAAAATATACTCTACCAATGGTTATTTCACTTGTTCAATCAAGGATGAGGATAATGGAAAAGCTATTATCGGTATCAATGGCGAGGCCAAAACTGCCTATGTTGCTTTTCCGAAGTCAGGCAGTTGCTCTGAAAAACTAATACAGATTAGATGATTATCTTCGGCGAAATTTAGACATTAAACTGGAGATAGTAGGATTCAATGTCAATGATTCACACTATTTTTTATTTTAATTGCTTAGAATAATAACGCTTCATTTTATAGATAATGAAAAATAAATAGCTCACAGAGGAGCTATTTATTAATAAAAATCTTAGTCATGTTCTAATTACTGCGAATAACCTTCAAGAAAACGTCCAAATTTATTAATCGCCATCTCTAAGTCATCTGCATAAGGCAGGGTGACGATACGGAAATGGTCTGGGTGTGGCCAATTAAATGCGGTTCCCTGAACTAATAGCACTTTTTCTTGCAGTAGCAGGTCAAGGATCATTTTTTGGTCATCGTGGATATTAAAACGTTTAATATCAATTTTCGGGAACATATACAGGGCACCTTGTGGCTTAACACAGGAGACTCCTGGAATTTGGTTGATCAATTCCCATGCACGATTACGCTGCTCATATAAACGACCGCCCGGTTGGATAAATTCGCTGATACTTTGATAACCACCTAATGCAGTTTGGATAGCATGTTGCATTGGCACGTTCGCGCATAAGCGCATAGAGGCCAGCATTTCTAAGCCTTCAATATAGCCTTTAGCATGCTTTTTCGGGCCATTTAAGACCATCCAGCCTTGGCGGAAACCTGCGACACGATAAGTTTTTGATAACCCATTAAAGGTCACAGTCAGTAAGTCGGGGGCCAGTGCTGCGATAGAGTGGTGCTGCGCATCGTCATACAGAATTTTATCGTAAATTTCGTCGGCAAAGATAATCAAACTATATTGACGAGCAATCTCGACGATTTCCATTAATAGCGCTTTGCTGTACACCGCCCCTGTTGGGTTATTTGGGTTGATGATGACAATCCCGCGGGTACGTGGGGTGATTTTCTTGCGGATATCTTCGATATCCGGCATCCAGCCTTGCTGTTCATCACATATATAGTGAACAGGATGACCACCAGATAAAGAGACGGCAGCCGTCCATAAAGGGTAATCAGGCGCGGGAATTAGCATCTCATCGCCATTGTTTAATAGCGCTTGCATTGCTTGAACGATTAGTTCAGAAACACCGTTACCAATATAGACATCTTCAACCGTCATATCGTGGATATCACGGGCTTGGTAGTGTTGAACTATTGCTTTACGCGCGGAATATAAGCCTTTGGAGTCACAGTAACCTTGCGAGCTTGGCAGATTGCGTAGGACATCAACGAGGATCTCATCAGGTGCTTCAAAGCCAAAAGGTGCCGGGTTACCAATGTTCAGTTTTAGGACTTTATTACCATCTTCTTCTAAGCGTTTTGCTTCTTTTAAAACTGGCCCGCGAATGTCATAGCAAACATTATCAAGCTTATTGGATTTCATTATCGTATTCATGGTTCTCTCATTACCCTAACGGGCTCGCAATCATAGGGGACTTCCGGCATTACTATCTACTGTACTCCTCCCTCGGAAGCTTTTGAAGATGCTAGATAATTTTTGGTGCAAAAGGTTGGTTTAGACATAAATCAGATATATGCTATCTTAAAGTATTGAATAAGTCAGATGATGGTTCTAGTTATGGCTTTTAAGTCAGAATCTAATTCTGATAATCATCGTAGTTTTGGAGTGTGTCAGTGAATGAGTCGTCATAAATAATGAAAAAGTTACGTAATGACAAAGTGACAAAAATTGTATCACTCTGTAAGTTTGTACCTTAAATCATTAAATTAAAAATAAATTTAACTATTGGCAGAGGCTTTTTTGGGGTTTTTTGGCTTTTTTTGTTAGCAATATTGATTATTTTAATGAGAATATTCTTAGTGAAACCGTGGTTATAATGTTTAGTGTATTGATAATTAATAAAATTGTTAATTTACATCATATGTTACATAAAGAGCTTACATTAAAATAATTGCAACTACATTAAATATGTTACTATTTAGTCTTCTTCAATTATTTCGTGCTTATTGAGTTTTATGTTAATCAACCTCGCTTTAATTGATAGAAATTTAAAACACTAATTGGATAATTGAGCTGTTTAAGTTAATTATCAAATAGATGTAGCAATATAGAGTATTGAATACCATAAATGCAAATCTACGGATTAGAAATGCAAAAAGTTGGATTATTTTTAAGACTCGCTGATTCTCACGGAGGAGAGCAGAAACACCAGGTATCATAAAATTATATAAAGAGAATGTACGATGATAAATTCCAATCGTCCCATAATGAACTTAGATCTCGATTTACTACGCACATTTGTCGCAGTGGCTGATCTTAATACTTTTGCCGCTGCTGCTGCCGCAGTATGTCGAACCCAGTCCGCTGTTAGTCAGCAGATGCAACGTTTAGAGCAATTAGTTGGTCGTGAATTATTTGCACGTCACGGGCGTAATAAGTTGTTAACTGCCCATGGTCTGCAATTACTCGGCTATGCGAGACAGATTTTACGCGCTAATGATGATGCCACCGCATCTTTGACTTATAACGATGCAGATGGTGAATTGCGTATCGGGGCATCCGACGATACAGTCGATATCTTATTACCTTTCTTACTAAACCGTATTGCCTCCGTATTTCCACGCATCGCGGTAGAAGTGAGAATTAAACGTGCTCAGTTTATTGAGTCAATGTTAGATAATCATGAAATTGATTTAGCATTAACGACAACCCGTATTCCCCAGCACCCAAAAACAGCATTAAGAACTGTCCCGATTTTATGGCACAGCGCCCCTGATTTTCAGTTACGCCCAAATGAGCCAATCCCATTGGTTGTCATGGATGAAACTAACCCATACCGTAAGTTATGTACTCATGCATTAGATGAAGTGGGCTTACCGTGGCATGTGGCTTATGAAGCGGCATCATTACCTGCTGTTCGTGCAGCGGTGAATGCTGAAGTTGGGGTGACTGCACGTCCAATGGAAATGCAAAATGCGGATCTGCGTATTTTAGGCGAGTCAGATGGCTTACCTCGCTTGCCAGATATTCAGTACTGGCTATATAAAAATGCGGATGAGCAAAAAGATTTCGTGCTCACTGTCTTTAATGCGATTGAAAACAAAAAAATCTCTTATTCCGTTGCTGAGCAAGTTGAGAACAGCGCTCAATAAGATAGAGGTTTGTCCTTATCGGTAAAATAGGATTTTTATCAAAGATAAGTGACAAGCTAACCAAAATATATTTATCCGGCTGAGTCAGTTAATTCTGGCTCAGCCGTTTTTTTTCCATCGATATCCATCCTTAAAACCTACCTGACTATTTTACGCATTTATATTGTTATCAAATTGTTTTTAACTGAAATTTACTGACCGTACTCATTAAGTGGTTAATCGGGAAGGAAGGGGATTTTGACAGTACGATATTTCACTTAAAGTTCAGGTGACAAAATAGTGAACAATGTTTCTGCTCAATAGGTGACAAAATACACGAATTAACCACTTATTAAGTATGGATTTACGCGTAAGAGCATGAAATAATTGTGATGTATACGGCATAACATGAAATTCATTAGTTAGTTAACGATATGTTACGTCGTTAACAATATTTATTTGCTGAATTGATAAAATAGCTGAGAGTAGTCATAGGCTTAGTAGGGCTGATGAATAAAAATTCGTTACTGCCTCTTAAATTAAATTCGGATGTTATGTAAACAAATTGAGTATTTTTTCAATAAATCTGTGCGTTAGATCAAATAAAAAGCACATTTTTTCGTCTGTTAAGACAGGTTTTTCCTGAGATAATGGTGTAGTAAAAACGAATAATCAGTTAGACTACTTTGCGTGTTTATTTGTGTATAGTAACACTGACACGTTTTAGCAGTTAATGAGTTATTTTTGTTTCATGAATGTTTTTTGCGTGTGAATTATTTGTAATAAATACGGTTATTTTGTCTCATTTGAGCAAAATAAAATGTAGTGAGAGAGGGACAAACCAAACAGCAGTCGTCAGGCTGATTTTAGTTTGGGGGATCTTTTAGTTTTAAGGTCAATTTTGGTCTTTCTTCTCGATTAACTGGGCAATTGTGGTGCAATACTGCCGTGTTATAAAAAAGAGCAGTTAAGTACCATAAGTAATGAGTAAGCAACGAGTATGTCTACATCAATCCTAGAGTTAGCCCATAACTGGGGCTTTGCTATATTCTTTCTCGGCGCTATTGGTCTTTGCGCTTTCATGTTGACCGCAGGTCATTTCTTAGGTAGCCGCGCCAAAGCCAGAACAAAACACGTTCCCTACGAGTCAGGTATTGACTCTGTCGGTAGTGCTCGTCTTCGTATGTCAGCCAAGTTCTACTTGGTCGCGATGTTTTTCGTGATCTTCGATGTGGAGGCTATGTTCTTATTTGCATGGTCTGTCGCCATCCGCGAAGCGGGATGGGTCGGTTTCATCGAAGCCGCTATTTTTATCTTGGTATTGTTGGCGGGATTATTTTATCTGATCCGCGTTGGTGCACTCGATTGGACTCCAATCCGTTCACGTCGCGCAGTTAAAGGTCCTAGTGAAGTTATTAAAATCAGCAATCGTCATCCGCAGTAAAAAGCGAGGCATTATACAATGGATTATACGCTCACCCGCATAGATCCGAACGGTGAGAACGACCGTTACCCACTGCAAACTCAAGAAATTGTTACTGATCCCCTTGAGCAGCAAGTTGAAAACAGTGTGTATATGGGGAAATTATCTCATGCACTTCATGATGTGGTGAACTGGGGACGTAAAAACTCCCTGTGGCCATACAACTTCGGTCTTTCATGTTGCTATGTAGAAATGGTGACGTCGTTCACGGCTGTTCATGACGTAGCCCGCTTTGGTGCGGAAGTACTGCGTGCTTCTCCTCGTCAAGCCGACTTTATGGTTGTTGCGGGAACTTGTTTTACCAAAATGGCTCCTGTCATCCAGCGCCTTTATGACCAAATGCTTGAACCAAAATGGGTTATCTCCATGGGTTCATGCGCGAACTCAGGTGGGATGTATGACATCTATTCCGTAGTGCAAGGCGTCGACAAATTTATTCCCGTGGATGTGTACATTCCAGGCTGCCCACCACGCCCTGAAGCCTACATGCAGGCTCTCCTTCTATTACAAGAATCCATCGGCAAAGAGCGTCGCCCACTTTCATGGGTTGTCGGTGATCAGGGTGTTTATCGTGCGAATATGCAGTCAGAAAGAGAAAGAAAACACGGTGAACGTATTGCAGTAACCAACCTGCGTACCCCTGACGAAATTTAAGGCTTTTAGCCATACAGCGTAACAGAGCAATGTTGTTGCGAAATAATAAACCTGATCAAGCGTTATGGTGAAGAATGATGACAGATCAGATAGCGCAAGCGAGTCATAATCAGCCAGAATGGCAGACACAAGATCATATTAATGATCCTGTGCTTCTGGAACTGCGCAACCAATTTGGCCCGGATGCCTTTTCAGTTCAAGCAACCCGCACTGGCATGCCAGTGGTTTGGGTACGTCGTGAACAATTACTGGAAATTGTAGATTTCTTACAGAAACTACCTAAACCTTATGTGATGTTGTTCGACTTACACGGAGTCGATGAACGCCAGCGTATTCATCGCCAAGGTCTGCCAGAAGCGGACTTTAGTGTGTTCTACCACATCATTTCCATTGACCGAAACCGCGATATCATGTTGAAAGTGGCTCTTAATGAGAAAGACTTAAACGTGCCATCGGTGGTTTCTTTATTCCCAAATGCCAACTGGTATGAGCGTGAAGTGTGGGACATGTTCGGGATCACCTTCCAAGGTCACCCGAATTTACGTCGCCTACTAATGTCTCCAAGCTGGGAAGGTCACCCGCTGCGTAAAGATTACCCTGCGCGTGCCACGGAATTCGATCCATTTGTTCTGACTAAGCAAAAGCAAGATCTGGAAATGGAAGCATTGACTTTCAAACCAGAAGAGTGGGGCTTAGATCGCGGAAATGAAAACGAAGATTTCATGTTCCTGAACTTGGGTCCAAACCACCCATCTTCTCACGGTGCATTCCGTATCGTGCTGCAATTGGATGGTGAAGAAATTGTTAACTGCGTTCCCGATATCGGCTACCACCACCGTGGTGCAGAGAAAATGGGCGAGCGTCAGTCATGGCATAGCTACATTCCTTATACCGACCGTATCGAATATCTCGGCGGTTGTGTGAATGAAATGCCATATATTCTTGCTGTTGAAAAACTAGCAGGTATCGAAGTACCGGATCGCGTAAAAACTATTCGTGTCATGATGTCTGAACTGTTCCGTATCAACAGCCACCTGCTGTATATCAGTACCTATATTCAAGACGTTGGTGCCATGACACCGGTGTTCTTTGCGTTTACTGATAGACAAAAAGTGTACAACGTCATTGAAGCAATCACCGGTTTCCGTATGCATCCAGCTTGGTTCCGCATCGGTGGGGTTGCTCACGATCTACCGCGCGGCTGGGATAAATTACTGCGTGAATTATTAGACTGGTTACCGAAACGTCTAGAATCCTATGTGACTTCTGCGCTGAAAAACTCCATTTTGAAAGGTCGTTCTATTGGTGTGGCATCTTACACCAAGGAAGAGGCATTAGCGTGGGGCGTGACGGGTGCAGGCTTACGTGCAACGGGTGTGGATTTTGACGTACGTAAAGCACGTCCTTATTCAGGTTATGAAAACTTTGAATTCGACATTCCAATCGCCCATAACGGCGACTGCTATGACCGCGTAATGATCAAAGTGGAAGAGATGCGTCAAAGTATCCGTATTCTTGAGCAATGCCTGAAGAATATGCCAGAAGGTCCATTTAAAGCTGACCATCCACTAACAACGCCGCCGCCGAAAGAGCGCACATTGCAGCATATCGAAACCCTGATCAACCACTTCTTACAAGTGTCTTGGGGCCCGGTAATGCCAGCGAACGAATCATTCCAGATGGTTGAAGCAACCAAAGGGATCAACAGCTACTACCTAACCAGTGACGGCAGCACCATGAGCTACCGTACACGTATTCGTACCCCGAGTTATGCGCACTTGCAGCAAATTCCGGCGACAATCAGAGGTAGCTTGGTTTCTGACTTAATTGTCTATCTGGGTAGTATCGATTTTGTAATGTCGGATGTGGATCGCTAACCATGCATAATGAACAAGATAAACAAGGTCAATGTGGCACCGGCCAATGCGGCTGTAACAGTCAATCTGACGTGGTGAATACCTTCGAACCGCAAGCCAATCACGGTTTTGTTTTAACCGAGCATGAGCGTGCGGAAATTGAAGGGGAAAAACACCACTACGAAGATGCCCGCGCGGCGTCAATTGAAGCGCTGAAAATTGTGCAAAAAAATCGTGGCTGGGTCGAAGATGGCGCTATTCATGCTATCGCTGAGGTTTTAGGCATTCCTGCGAGTGACGTAGAAGGCGTGGCAACATTCTATAGCCAAATTTTCCGTCAACCAGTGGGTCGCCACATTATTCGTTATTGCGACAGCGTTGTTTGCCATATTACGGGCTATCAAGGCTTAGAAGCTGAAATTATTAAACAGCTGAGTATTCGCCCAGGCCAAACCACCGCTGATGGTCGCTTTACGCTGCTGCCAACCTGTTGCTTAGGTAACTGTGACAAGGGGCCAACGATGATGATCGATGAAGATACCCACAGTCATGTGCAGCCTGAAAATATTCAAAAGCTACTGGAGCAGTATCCATGACAAACTTCTCCGCAAACCCTGTGATCCGTACTGCGGAAACTCATCCATTAACTTGGCGTCTGCGCGATGACGCGCAGCCAGTCTGGTTAGATGAGTATCGCAGCAAAAACGGATACAAAGGTGTCGAACGTGCCCTCAAAGGCATGGCTCCTGATGAAGTGGTTAACCTTGTCAAAGACGCCGGACTGAAAGGTCGTGGTGGTGCAGGGTTCTCGACGGGTCTGAAGTGGAGCTTAATGCCGAAAGACGAAAACATGAAACTGCGTTACTTCTTATGTAATGCGGATGAAATGGAGCCGGGCACTTACAAAGACCGTTTACTGATGGAACAACTGCCACACTTATTAGTGGAAGGGATGATCCTCGGGGCTTACGCATTAAAAGCCTACCGTGGTTATATCTTCTTACGTGGTGAGTATGTTGAAGCGGCGAAACATTTACGTCGCGCCATCGAAGAAGCCAAAGCCGCGGGCTTATTAGGTAAAAACATTCTCGGTTCTGGTTTTGATTTTGAGCTATTTGTGCATACCGGGGCTGGTCGTTATATCTGTGGGGAAGAAACCGCACTGATTAACTCCCTTGAAGGCCGTCGTGCAAACCCACGCTCTAAGCCACCATTCCCTGCAAGTTCAGGTGCATGGGGTAAACCGACCTGCGTTAATAACGTCGAAACTATCTGTAACGTGCCTGCAATTCTAGAGCACGGTGACCAGTGGTATATCGATTTAAGTGCGGGCAAGAGTAAAGACGCGGGAACTAAGCTGATGGGCTTCTCAGGACGCGTGAAAAATCCGGGTCTGTGGGAACTGCCATTTGGTACAACGGCGCGCGAAGTTTTAGAAGACTACGCGGGCGGTATGCGTGATGGATTAAAACTCAAAGCATGGCAACCGGGTGGTGCAGGAACTGACTTCCTGACCAACGATCACCTCGATTTACCGATGGATTTCGAAAACATCGCGAAAGCAGGCAGCCGTTTAGGTACAGCGCTGGCGATGGCGGTAGATAACGAAATCAATATGGTTTCTTTAGTACGTAACTTAGAAACCTTCTTCGCCCGTGAATCCTGTGGTTGGTGTACACCGTGCCGTGATGGTCTGCCGTGGAGCGTAAAAATTCTACAGGCACTGGAAAAAGGCGAAGGTCAAGAAGGGGATATCGAAACTCTTGAACAACTTTGCCGTTTCTTAGGACCAGGCAAAACGTTCTGTGCACACGCACCGGGTGCGGTTGAGCCATTACAAAGCGCCATCAAATATTTCCGTGGAGAGTTCGAAGCGGGTATCTCGAAAAAAGATCTGCGCAACATCGTGCAGATTGCCGGGATCCAGCCAAACCTGCTCAAGCAGCGTTGGTAAGCATTTAGCGATTGAGCAACCGCTAAACGAATTTTTGACGAAGAACGTATTTATGTTTAACGCCTGCTAAAGCGGGCCTTTGGGAAGCATGCTGACTATGGCTACGATATATGTAGACGGCAAAGAATATGACGTAAACGGGTCTGAAAACCTGTTACAAGCCTGCTTATCGTTGGGGCTAGATATTCCTTATTTTTGCTGGCATCCGGCGCTGGGAAGCGTTGGCGCTTGCCGCCAGTGTGCGGTGAAGCAGTATCAAAACGCGGATGACACTCGTGGTCGCCTCGTGATGTCTTGTATGACACCAGCAACGGAAGGCACTTACATCTCAATCGATGATGAAGAAGCCAAACAATTCCGTGAAAGTGTTGTTGAATGGCTGATGACCAACCACCCACACGACTGTCCAGTCTGTGAGGAAGGCGGTAACTGCCACTTACAAGATATGACGGTGATGACCGGTCATACCATGCGTAAGTATCGTTTTACAAAACGCACTCACGTAAACCAAGATCTCGGTCCATTCATTAGTCATGAAATGAACCGCTGTATTGCGTGTTACCGTTGCGTTCGTTACTACAAAGATTATGCAGATGGCACCGACTTAGGTGTGTATGGCGCGCATAACTATGTCTACTTTGGTCGTACTGAAGACGGCACGCTGGAAAGTGAATTTTCCGGTAACCTCGTCGAAGTGTGCCCAACAGGGGTATTCACTGACAAAACGCACTCAGAACGCTATAACCGTAAATGGGATATGCAATTTGCACCGGGTATCTGCCAACAGTGCAGCATCGGTTGTAACACCAGCCCAGGTGAGCGTTATGGTGAACTACGCCGTATTGAAAACCGCTATAACGGTTCTGTAAACCATTACTTCCTGTGTGACCGTGGTCGCTTCGGTTATGGTTACGTGAACCGTAAAGACCGTCCTCGCCAAGCGCTGTTAACGAAAGATGGCGTACAGCAGGTGGTTTCGGCGATTGAAGCAATGCAAAGCGGTGCGCAGATCATCAATCAAGCGAAGAAAGTGATTGGTATCGGTTCCCCTCGTGCTAGCGTTGAAAGCAACTATGCACTGCGTGCTTTAGTCGGCGCGGAAAACTTCTATTCTGGTATTTCTAAGGATGAACAGCGTCGCTTAGCGCTGATGCAAAACATCCTGCAAAACGGTGGTGTTTACACTCCAACATTGCGTGAAATCGAAGGCTATGATGCGGTGTTAGTTCTGGGTGAAGATTTGACTCAGACGGGCGCACGTATGGCCTTATCTGTTCGCCAAGCGGTGAAAGGTAAAGCCCGTGAAATGGCAGCGGCACAAAAAGTGGCTGACTGGCAAATCGCAGCGATCCAAAACATTGGTCAACACGCTAAGTACCCACTGTTTATCACTAACGTGGATGATACGCGTTTAGATGATGTCGCGGCTTACAACTATCGTGCACCAGTGGCTGACCAAGCGCGTTTCGGCTTTGCGATTGCTAACATGATCAACGGTGATGCACCAGCGGTGAATGATTTACCGGCTGATGTGAAAGCGAAAGTAGAAACCGTGGCTCAAGCTTTAGCGGGTGCGAAGAAACCCCTGATTATCAGTGGTAGCCATAGCGCTAGCGATGCGATGATCGAAGCCGCAGCTAACGTGGCATTTGCGCTGAAAGCGAAGGGTGCGAACGTCGGTCTGTCTTATGTCGCGTCTCATGCCAACAGCTTTGGTCTTGCGATGATGAACGCATTGCCATTAGAAAATGCTTTCTCGCGCATTGAAGCTAACGAAGCTGATGTGGCTATCGTGATGGAAAATGACCTTTACCGTCATAGCTCCGTGGATGCCGTCAATAGCGCATTAGCGAAATTGAAGCACCTGATTGTGGCAGACCATCAGCACACTGACATCATGGATAAGGCGACATTAGTGCTGCCAGCGGCAAGTTTTGCTGAAGCAGACGGTACGCTTATCAACCAAGAAGGTCGTGCTCAACGCTTCTTCCAAGTCTTTGACCCAACTTACTACGATAACAGCATCGTGATGAACGAAAGCTGGCGCTGGATGCATTCACTGCAAACTGAAACGCAGCAACGTGATGCAGATTGGTCGCAATTAGACCACGTTATTGAAGAGTGTGTGGCTGCACTGCCGCAATTTGCAGGTATTAGAGATACAGCACCGAAAGCCTCTTTCCGTATTCGCGGACAGAAACTGGCGCGTGAACCGCATCGTTACAGCGGTCGTACGTCAATGCTGGCAAATAAATCGGTTCATGAACCGCGCCAACCGCAAGATATTGACTCACCATTTGCATTCTCAATGGAAGGGAATAACCAACCGAAAGCACCACGCCAGCAAATTCCATTTGCATGGGCACCGGGCTGGAACTCACCGCAAGCATGGAACAAATTCCAAGCAGAGGTGGGCGGACACTTATTGTTTGGTGATCCGGGCGTGCGCTTATTCAATTCGACAGAAAGCAAATTGGCGTACTTTACCGAGGTTCCTGCGCCTTACCAAGGCGGCGAAGCACAGTGGGTTGTGGCACCTTACTACCATCTGTTTGGTAGTGATGAGACCTCACAACGTTCTGATGTGATCCAGCAGCGTATGCCAGAGCCTTATATCATGTTGAATGCGCAAGATGCGGCGACACTGGGTCTCAATGCTGGCGTGAAAGCTGAGTTTAGTCATGCAGGTCAAACCTTTAATCTGCCAGTGCGCATTAGTCAGCACCTTGCTGTGGGTCAAATCGGTTTACCTCTGGGTATGCCGGGAATCGCTCCAGTGATGGCGGGCGTGTCAGTGAATAATCTGCGGAGGGGCGCATGATGGATTGGATTTCTCCTGCGGTGATGGAAGTCCTGATTTCCATCCTTAAATCCGTTGTTATCTTGCTGGTTGTCGTGACCTGCGGGGCCTACATGAGTCTCGGCGAGCGCCGTATTCTCGGTCTATTCCAGAACCGTTACGGTCCTAACCGTGTGGGTCCATTTGGAATGGGACAACTGATTGCCGACATGTTCAAAATGCTGTTTAAAGAAGACTGGATCCCAGAGTTTGCGGACAAGAAAATCTTTACGCTTGCGCCGGTTATCGCATTTTGTTCTCTGTTCTTAGCGTTTGCCATTGTGCCAGTCAGCCCGACTTGGCACGTTGCTGACCTGAACATCGGGATCTTATTCTTCCTGATGATGGCAGGTCTGGCAGTGTATGCGGTACTGTTCGCCGGTTGGTCAAGTAACAACAAATACTCCTTATTGGGTGCGATGCGTGCATCGGCTCAAACGGTGAGTTATGAAGTGTTCTTAGGCTTGTCACTGATGGGTGTTGTCGCGCAAGCGGGTTCATTCAACTTAATCGATATCGTGAATTCCCAAGAGGGTATGTGGAACGTGATCCCACAATTCTTTGGTTTCATCACGTTTGCGATTGCGGGTGTCGCGGTCTGTCACCGTCACCCATTTGACCAGCCAGAAGCGGAACAAGAGATTGCCGACGGTTACCACGTGGAATATTCCGGTATGAAATTCGGTCTGTTCTTCGTAGGTGAATATATCGGTATCGTGACCGTATCCGCGCTGATTGTAACGCTGTTCTTTGGTGGTTGGCATGGTCCATTCCTGCCTGCTTTCCTGTGGTTTGCGATTAAAACAGCCTTCTTCATGATGATGTTCATCTTGATCCGTGCTTCATTACCGCGCCCACGTTATGACCAAGTAATGTCCTTCGGCTGGAAAATTTGTCTGCCGCTGACACTGCTTAACCTGCTGGGTACCGCAGCAGTGATTTTATACAACGCTCAGTAAGGGGTGATTGAACCATGACATTAAAAGAGTTATTGGTCGGTTTCGCCACCCAAGTACGCAGTATTTGGATGGTGGGTCTACATGCGTTCGATAAACGGGAAACGCAAATGTACCCAGAAGAGCCGGTTTATCTGCCACCCCGTTACCGTGGGCGTATCGTGCTAACGCGCGATCCTGACGGTGAAGAGCGTTGTGTTGCGTGTAACTTGTGTGCAGTTGCTTGCCCAGTGGGATGTATCTCACTGCAAAAAGCCGAGCACGAAGATGGACGCTGGTATCCCGAATTTTTCCGCGTGAACTTCTCTCGCTGCATTTTCTGTGGTCTATGTGAAGAGGCTTGCCCAACTACGGCAATCCAATTAACGCCAGACTTCGAAATGGCAGATTGGCGTCGTCAGGATCTGGTTTATGAGAAAAACGATCTGTTGATTTCAGGACCGGGTAAATATCCTGATTATAACTTTTACCGTAAATCAGGTATGGCGATCGCAGGTAAAGATAAAGGCGAAGCGGATAACGAAGCGAAACCTATCAACGTCAAAGACCTGTTGCCGTAAGGAGCGATATTCATGGAATTTACATTTTATATCGCCGGTCTAGTTGCTGTTCTAGCAACTTTGAGGGTGATTACTAATACCAACCCAGTACATGCGCTACTGTATCTGGTGGTTTCTCTGTTGGCGCTGTCAATGGTGTTCTTCTCGCTCGGTGCGTATTTTGCTGGAGCATTGGAGATTATCGTTTACGCTGGTGCCATTATGGTTTTGTTTGTTTTCGTGGTGATGATGTTGAACTTAGGTCGCTCAGTACAAGAACAAGAGCGCGCTTGGTTAACACCGAAAACGTGGATTGGTCCCGCAGTGCTATCTGCTGTTTTACTGGGTATTTTAGTGTATGGGATAGCCAGCCTTTCTCACCAAGAAAAAACGGAAGGTGTGATTATCACCGCGAAAGAAGTGGGTATCAGCTTGTTTGGTCCTTACGTCTTAGCCGTTGAATTAGCATCGTTATTGTTACTCGCGGGTCTGGTTGTTGCTTTCCACGTGGGTCGTGACCGTTCAGAAAACAGCGCTGATCTTGTCAGCAACAGCCGTAATGCGGGGGAGAAACAATGATACCTCTTCAACATGGTCTGATTTTAGCGGCAATTATCTTTGTAATGGGACTGAGCTGTCTTGTTATTCGCCGCAACCTGCTTTTCATGCTGATCGGACTGGAAATCATGGTGAACGCAACGGCATTAGCCTTTGTGGTCGCGGGCAGTTTTTGGGGGCAACCAGATGGTCAGATTATGTATATTCTGGCAATCACTCTGGCGGCAGCGGAGGCGAGTATTGGATTGGCGTTGTTACTGCAACTCCATCGTCATCGTCAAAACCTGAACATTGATAAAGTCAGTGAGATGCGCGAATGAACTTACTCTATTTAACGATTCTGTTCCCGCTGTTAGGGTCTGTGCTTCTCGCATTTTCCCGCGGTCGTTGGTCAGAAAATGTATCCGCGATTATCGGTGCAGGCTCAGTCGGTCTGGCCGCGCTAGTCGCATTTTATGCAGGCTCTGAGTTTTTAACTCATGAAGCTGGGTATGTTTATCCACAAATGTTATGGACTTGGATGTCTGTGGGTAATTTCACTATCCCATTTAGCCTATCTCTTGATGGTCTTTCACTGACCATGTTAGGTGTGGTAACGGGTGTGGGCTTCCTTATTCATGTATATGCCTCTTGGTATATGCGTGGCGAGGAAGGTTACTCACGTTTCTTCACTTACACTAACCTGTTTATCGCGAGCATGGTGGTATTAGTGCTGGCCGATAACATGATGCTGATGTATCTCGGTTGGGAAGGGGTAGGGCTGTGCAGTTATCTGTTGATTGGTTTCTATTACACCAACCCAGATAACGGTAAAGCGGCAATGAAAGCCTTTTTCGTGACCCGTATCGGTGACGTGTTCTTGGCGATCGGCATGTTTATTCTGTACAACGAATTGGGCACCTTAAACTTCAGTGAAATGGCACAACGTGCTACTCAGTTATCTCCAGAAGGCTTATCCATGCTGAACTGGGCAACGCTGATGTTATTAGGCGGTGCGGTCGGTAAATCGGCTCAGCTACCATTACAAACATGGTTAGCCGATGCGATGGCGGGTCCAACCCCAGTTTCTGCGCTGATCCACGCCGCAACCATGGTTACCGCCGGTGTGTACTTAATTGCACGTACTCATGGATTATTCTTGTTAACACCAGACATTCTGCATTTAGTGGGTGTTGTGGGGGCGGTAACGCTGCTGTTTGCAGGTTTTGCAGCACTGGTTCAAACGGATATCAAACGTGTTCTTGCTTACTCTACGATGAGCCAGATTGGTTACATGTTCTTGGCTCTGGGCGTACAAGCATGGGATGCGGCAATTTTCCACTTAATGACTCACGCCTTCTTCAAAGCGTTGCTGTTCCTGTCTGCAGGTTCGGTGATCATCGCGTGTCATCACGAGCAGAACATCTTCAAGATGGGTGGGCTGCGTAAGCAAATTCCATTCGTTTATATTGTGATGTTAATCGGTGGTAGTGCATTGGCCGCGTTGCCTCTGTTTACTTCTGGTTTCTACAGTAAAGATGCCATCTTGTGGGGCGCGAAAGTGGATGGGCAAACTGTGCTGTTATGGGCAGGTATCATCGGTGCATTAATGACCGCAATTTATACCTTCCGAATGATTTTCATCGTCTTCCACGGTGAAGCTAAAATCAAAGCACATAAAGTTAAAGGCATCACTCACACTGTACCACTGGCTATTTTGGCTATCCTCGCGACCTTCGTGGGTGCGATGATCCATCAGCCATTAGAGGGCGTATTCCCTGCAAAACCAATGGAAGCTGAAGACGGTAAACTGTTTATCGAAGCTATCTCGGGTGGTTTTGCTATCGCAGGTCTGTTGATTGCGACGTTCCTCTATCTGTTTAGACGCTCTATCGTTGATGCGATTGCGAAAACAGCGATTGGTCGTTTCTTCTCAACGTGGTGGTACCACGCATGGGGCTTCGACTGGTTGTATGATGTAATTTTTGTAAAACCTTTCAAAGGGATTGCATGGTTACTCGAAAGCGATCCGATTAACTCACTGATGAATATCCCTGCACATCTTTCACGTTGGGCAAATAAAGGGCTAGCAGTGAGTGAAAACGGTCAGATCCGTTGGTATGTTGCCTCTCTGGGGCTGGGTGCAGTGCTGATTCTTGCTCTGCTGCTTTTGGTTTAATTAAGGGACACATTGCGCCATGCAATTATATTGGCTAATACTTATTCCCTTTATCGGTGCCCTGCTAAGCTGGCAGGCTGACCGATTCAGTCACCGCGCACCTCGTTGGGTTGCGCTGGGGACAATGGGAATCACGCTTATCCTTGCGGTACTATTTTGGGCGCAAGGGGATTATTCGCTGGTTAACCCGCAAGGTATTCCAGAGTGGCAAAGTACATACTCAACGGAATGGATCCCTGCGCTAGGTATCAATTTTTCGTTAGCGGTTGATGGATTATCGCTGTTGATGGTGGTGTTAACTGCCATCATGGGGGCGTTTTCAATCCTCAGTTCGTGGAGCGAACAGCAAGAGAGCCAAGGAGCTTATCACTTTAACCTGCTATGGATTATTGCAGGTGTGATGGGGATCTTTACGGCGGTTGACCTGTTCTTATTCTTCTTCTTCTGGGAGATGATGTTGATCCCGATGTATTTCCTGATTGCGAATTGGGGGCACAAAGGGTCAGGTAACCGTCAGCATGTTAATGCAGCGACAAAATTCTTTATCTATACGCAAGTCAGCGGTTTGATCATGCTGGTGGCGATTATCGGCTTAGTTATCCTTCACTGGACTGCGTTCAATGAGCTGACATTCGACTATAACGCGTTGCTGGGTACTGAAAGTGCGTTGTCAGGTACGGCTAGCTTCTTGCTGATGCTGGGTTTCTTTATTGCTTTTGCAGTAAAAATGCCATTAGTGCCATTCCATGGGTGGATGGCCGATACCCAAGAACAATCGCCAACGGCGGGTTCTGTCGATATCTCCGGTATCATGCTGAAAACAGCGGCATACGGGTTATTACGTTTTGTACTGCCACTGTTCCCTGAAGCTTCACTGCAATTTACACCAGTGGCAATGACACTGGGCGTAATCAGTATCTTCTACGGTGCATGGCTAGCATTCAAACAGACGGATATTAAACGTTTAGCGGCGTACAGTAGCTTATCCCACATGGGTTTTGTGACTGTGGCTATCTACGCGGCATCGACACTGGCATATCAAGGTGCTGTGGTGCAAATGATCACCAACGGTCTATCGGGTGCGGCACTGATTATTATCAGTGGTCAGCTGTACGAACGTACTCAGACCCGTGATATGCGCATGATGGGTGGATTATGGAAACGCATCAAATGGTTACCGGGTTTATCCCTGTTCTTTGCCGCAGCAACCTTAGGTATGCCGGGCACAGGTAACTTTATCGGCGAATTCATGATCTTCTTCGGTAGCTTCAGCCAATTCACATTAGTCACCTGCATTATGGTGTTTGGTGTGGTGTTTGCCTCTATCTATGCACTATGGATGATGCAGCAGACTTACTACGGAACGCCGAAATCAGAAACTGAATTGAAAGGGCTAACAGCTCGTGAGTTCGGTGTTTTACTGGTTCTGGCGGCTTTATTGGTTATCATTGGTTTCTACCCACAGCCTATCTTAGATACGTCTGCGGGCTCGATGGAAACACTGCATAACCTGTATTCTGCTTCACTTTCAACACAAGGGTAGTAATTCGCCATGACAATAACACCTTTAGAATTGTTAGCAATGCTGCCGTTAATCCTTTCTGGATTAACCGCAGTGATTGTGATGCTGTCAATTGCGTGGCGGCGAGATCATTTAACCAGCGCCGCAATCACGGTTGTTGGTTTTCTCCTGACATTTGTTTCACTGATTTGGGTTAACGGTTATATCGTTCCTACAGATACTGGTGGGGAAGCATTACTGCCAAGAGCTGTGACTTCATTGCTGTTAGTTGATGGTTTTGCACTGTTCTACTCAGGACTGGTTCTGATCGCAGGTATGGGTACCGCTATTTTTGCTTATCATTGGTTAGAAGGCTTTAATGATAACAAAGAAGAGTTTTACCTCTTATTGAGCATTGCGGTGACGGGTGGCGTTCTGCTGGGGATGTCGAACCATATGGCTTCGATGTTCATCGGTATTGAATTGATCTCTATTCCACTATTTGGTCTGGTTGCTTATACCTTTGAACGTAGCCGTACTTTAGAGGCGGGTATCAAGTATATGGTGTTATCCGCAGCAGCATCTTCATTCCTGCTGTTTGGTATTGCCTTACTGTACGCAGAATCAGGTAGCTTAAGCTTCAGCGTAGTCGGTCAAAGCTTAGCGAATAGCAGCATTCACGCGCCGCTGATTTTAGTCGGTTTAGGCATGATGATTGTGGGCTTCGGCTTTAAATTATCGTTATTCCCATTCCAATTATGGACGCCTGACGTTTATCAAGGTGCGCCTGCGCCAGTTGCCGCTTTCTTAGCAACCGGCAGTAAAATCGCTATCTTTGCGGTGTTGGTTCGCATCTTCTTAGAAGCGCCGATTACGCATGTTGATGGCATCGCGCAAACAGATACGTTATTAGCCGTTGTTGGTGTGATTGCGATTGCGTCAATTTTGTTTGGTAACTTACTGGCATTGACTCAGAAGAGTGCGAAGCGTCTGCTTGGTTACTCATCTATTGCCCACATGGGTTACTTACTGGTCACGTTAGTGGCAATGCGTGTTGATGCTCAATTGGCACAAGTCACCATTGCTATCTACCTGGTGAGCTATTTGTTAGCAAGCTTGGGGGCATTTGGTGTGGTTAGCGTGATTTCGAGCCCATACCGTGGTGATGACCAAGATGACTTCAGTGCATTCCGCGGCTTATTCTGGCACAAGCCTGTATTGGCGATCGTGATGACGGTGATGATGTTATCTCTAGCGGGTATTCCAATTACGCTTGGGTTCATCGGTAAGTTCTATGCCATCCTTTCGGCCGTTTATGCACAATTGTGGTGGCTAACAGGGGCTGTGGTGGTAGGTAGTGCACTTGGATTATTCTACTACTTACGCTTTATGGCGAGCTTATATAGCCGTGATGCAGAACATGCTGACCGTTATACTGGCCCAGAAAAAATGACGTTAGGAACAGTGTTTGCAGCCCTGTGTGCGATAGCGGTCATCGTGTTTGGTCTGTGGCCACAACCGATTATTGATATTGCAACATCAACATTGCCAGCACTGAGCTGAGTTTTGGTAAATAACTTGTTTGCAGTAAGCAATTTGGTTTTAGTCAATAATTAGGTTTCTGTAAACAAGTCAGTTCCGATAAAAGGCCCCGCTACGGTTAAGTAACGGGGCTTTTTTTAATCTGGCAATTGTCGTTGATATTGATACTCAATATCGTTCAAATAGGTCATTAGCATTTGGCTAACGGTTTTAATTTGACCGAAATTCAAACACTCCTCAGAGACTTTCTCACTCATAAAACCACACCAAGATTCCCAATAAGATTTTAAAGCACTAGATTGAGTGATAATGGTCTGTTTGTGGGTTTCTATTTGATTGATATCATTGGCATAGCTCATGAGCTGCGAGAGTCGAAATATATTATTATCTATCGCATTTATTTCTTCACGCGCCTCAATAATTTGGTCACTGATATAGATTCTTACACCAACAAGTTGACTAAATTCGAGCCCATTATCCACCATCGTTAATAAGTTACGAATATAACTAATAGCCGCTTTCAGAATGTCTTTTTTATTGGGTTGAATATCAATAGAATCGATAAGTTCTTTTCCTTGAAAATATCGGTCAAAGAAATCTGTGATTTTATGTTTTAATATAATATCTTCCGCAGCTAGGATCACAGAGAGATTATTATTTAATTCGTTAATCTTTGATTGCTTACTATTTTTAGAGTTGACGAGAAACTCTTTTTGATTGCTATATTGTGAAAGCTTTAATTTGTTAGGTTCATTTAAATGAAAAACCAATAATGATTCTAATGTATAGCGTGTTTTTGAAATAAGTTTTTCAAGTTCGAATTTGACATCCATTAAATCTTCTACAAAGCTTGTAATCGCAATTTTTCGGCGGATATCTGAGAGGTCATCATCATTGTTTTCAGATGAAAGTAATGCATGGTCATCATTTCCAATGACATAATTTAATTTAATTTTTAGAATGGGAACGGAATTTCTAATCAGTTCATTGAGCCTTTCAATCTTAATTGCGATCTTTTGAATTCGGCCATAGATTATATAATCATAATTAAGAATATTTTTATTAAAAGAGCTAATGCTATTTGAAATACACCTTAGTTGGTAGATGTCAATAGAGGGTAACATAGGTAAATCGAGGTTATCATACATATTAACGCCTTTTATTGTGATTTTTTTTCATTGATTTGTAGCTCATCAAATAGCTTAATCAAATGAACTGAATAATCTTGAATAGAATTCCAAGATGTGATGATACGTTTGAATTGCGTGATAAACCGGATCAGTTTTTCTGCATTATTTATCCTTGCAAATATATCAATAGATTGTTTAACCTCGGTGAGGATCACAAGCCACATATAATCTAAGTGGTCAATAGCGAGACGTGCATCTCTAAATAAGCTTTCAATTTTTTGCAAATTAATTTGAATATCAAAGATAGTTTTTTGTAGTAGCTCTTCTTGATGAAATTTATGATTTATCTCTTCGATTTCTTTAATTAATTGATTTTTCCTATTACGGATATTTTCTGCTTTTACACCAAAAATACTGCCTGTAATCACTAAGCCAATAATACCCCCCGCAAGCCCTGTAAAGCAAAGCTTAACAAAATGGCTATATTCCTGCTCTAATTGGTATAGTTCGTTTTTCTTAAAGGCGATAAGTTCTTTATAGAATGACCCATTATTGCTAGGATCCTCGTTAGTCTCTAATTGTTGATATAGTCCTTTTGTTGTGAAGAGTAATGAATCTACATGGGTATAGTCTGAAAGATATCCACCAGTAATATGAGCACGAAAATCTGAGACTGTATTTTTAATTTGAATGGTTTTAATCGATTGCTGTTTTATATCTCCTTTTATTAAATACAAAATACTTAAAAGTTCAGTGGCAATTTGTTGGTCATCGTTTTGATAGGTAATCTGATTTAAATCACTTTCAGATAAATCTTCTAAGCTGTCTGAGATTTTTTGAATAATCGGCATGTGATTAATATATTCAAGAATTTGATCGCCAGTTTGTATGATGTTACGACTGGTTAAAGACAAGTCGATGGATTGCTCTTTTACTTTGAGTTCAACATTATCCCAGGTGTTGGCGTGTTTACGTATATTCATAATCGCCTCAGTTAACTCACTAGTAGGCAGTAATGAATCATTGTCATCATTAATACCAAACCATTTTAAAATATCAATTTCTTTAATGGGAAGGGTTAAAGCAAACTGGACGTGTCGGTGAATATCAATTAAATCTTCAAGGGTAAATATACCTGTAGATCTTGCGGATAAGGAATCTTGATTGGTTAATAATGCCAATGTTGCATCGCCAATGTTTTCCTTTTTAATAATTCTGTCATAGTTAAACTGAGTATTCATTCTGGATTTCCAATTAATTAGATAAAGATTGAATGATAAAATTAGAGAACTAATTATCTTATTGCTTAGATGGTTAATTTATCTATTTACGTTTCGTTTTTAATAGGTATAAGACTCTAATGATGATGAAGTTTTAGTGACTGTGAAATTCTTATCGTTATAAGTTTTTAATAGTAATAAACAAGAGGCTTATCACGTTCAAATTTATAAATCATAACCTACTAGAAACGCAGGGCTTATGTTGATATTAAAAAATGAAAATCAGCGCTAAAAAATAACTCATTGGTTGTATTTTTAAATATTTATTTATTACATTGATGGCCGTTTTCAAAATTAGATATAGAGTCATTATTAAGCTTATAAAATGAAAATTATAGTTTTTAAATGACAAAGAATTAATCTTAATTATGGCTCAATATTTAGAATTAATTAAAGAATAAAAGTAGTTTATAAGCTGAATTATTAATATTTTATATTTAATTTATACCATAATAGTCGGTTTATACAAAAAAGAAGCGTGTAAGGCCTTATTTAACAGTTTGATATGACATGATTTTGAAAACGTGTACACGTCGTCAGCTTATCATTTTTGATTCCTCTCTGACGGTTTTTTAAACATCTTGTGCTATTAATAATGAATGTATTAATAAATTACATTGCGATATATAATAATTATAAGTAAATCGATGTCGTTGTGATGGTGCAGTGGGAATCTAAAGTGACAAAAACAAAAATTGATAAATTATTAGCTGAAATTCTGACCCATTTGTCTACATTAGTACTCAATCCTAACGAATATACCCGCTTAGCGTGGAAGATGGACGCAAAAGAGGCGTTTCCGGGGTTAGCGTGGTTATCGTCCCAAGATAGCTACCCTCAGTTCTATTGGTATCATCGTACGGGGTCAGAGGAATGCAGTGCTTTAGGCACAGTAAAATCATTTAATGCGATCACGGATGCTGAGCAATTTATCGCCCAGCATACTGAAATTCCCGATATGCGATTATGGGGGCTCAATGGTTGGAATGGTGTGGGTGAAGGTATTAGCGAAACCCTTAAGCGAGAATCCGCACACTATTTTCTGCCTCGATTAGAAATCTTCCGCTTGCGTTCAACGGTGACTGTTGCTCTAAACATTGATGGTGCACAGGATATCCAAGCCGCCATTGCATTTATACAGCAGCTAAATTCGGCATCGCATGGCGTATCCCCATTATCCACTCAAATCATTGGGCAACAGCATATTCCTGATCATGATGAGTGGTGTGCGTTACTCACTGGGGCAATTCAAGACATGCGTGCAGGCAAAATGGAAAAGGTGGTGATGGCACGGGAAACCAAGTTGTCACTATCCCAGCCCATAACTGTGGCGGAGTTTCTATCCGCAAGCCAAAAAGTGAATCACCATTGCTACCATTTTATGATGGCGTTTAGTGCCCATGCCGGTTTTATGTCATCGACGCCAGAGCGTCTTTACTTGCGCCAAGGCACTCAACTTAACTCTGAGGCATTAGCTGGCACGGTAGCGAACCATATTGATGATGGGATTGCGGCTGAAAATGCTAAATGGTTAATGGAAGACAATAAAAACCAGCATGAAAATTTAGTGGTAGTTGATGATATTTGTCAGCAATTACAAGGTGCAGTAACAGGTATTGATGTTTCATCCGCGAAGGTGATCCGCCTGAGAAAAATTCAACACTTATATCGCTCCATTGCCGCGACGCTATTAGCGCCTTCAGACAGTGATTGTTTGCAGCGTTTACAACCGACGGCTGCAGTATGTGGTTTACCCCGTCGTGTTGCCCGTGAATTTCTTGCCAAGCACGAGCCATTTTCCCGTGGTTGGTATGCAGGAACAGGTGGTTTTATCAGTTTAAATCGCAGTGAATTTGCGGTTTCGCTGCGTTGCGCTCAAATTGATGGCGCTCAAATCTCTCTCTATTCAGGGGCAGGGATTGTGAGTGGTTCAGACCCAGAGCAAGAGTGGGAAGAAATTGAAAACAAAGCGGCTGGGTTAAAATCTTTACTGAAAGCACAATGAAAAAACAGCCTAAAAACCCTATAGCTAAAATGGTTATTTCTTTTTATTTTCAATTAGTTCATGAAAAATTGTTTTGAGATCAAGAAATTTTTCTCAATCCTATTACACTCAGCATCATGAATAATTTACCGAGCACATTATGTCGAATTCAGCATTTAATCTCCGTTGGGCTGAGGTAATTATTGAGACGCTAGCCCGTCACGGAATGAAAAATATCTGTATTGCTCCCGGCTCCCGCTCCACGCCGTTAACGTTAGCCGCCGTGAATAACACAAAACTTCATTGCCATACGCACTTTGATGAGCGCGGATTAGGTCATCTTGCTCTTGGGCTTGCAAAAGCGAGTGGCGAACCTGTTGGCGTGATTGTCACCTCGGGTACGGCGGTAGCTAATCTTTATCCCTCATTGATAGAAGCCGGATTAACCGGGGAAAAAGTCATTTTCCTCACAGCAGACAGGCCGCCAGAATTAATTGACTGTGGTGCCAATCAGGCTATCCGCCAAACCCATATTTTTGCTAGCCATCCGTTCGAAAGTTTAATGCTGCCAAGACCGACACGCGATATTTCAGCGAAATGGTTGGTTTCTGCGCTAGATAACGGGATGAATCAGCTGCGCCATGGGGCATTTCATGTGAACTGTCCTTTTGCTGAACCGCTATATGGTGAAACCGAAGGGGAAGCCGATTGGCAAGCCAGTTTAGGTGATTGGTGGCAATCGTCTCACCCGTGGTTAAGCGAACCTCCGACTCATACTGTCGCATTAGTGGCTGATTGGTATTTCTGGCGACAGAAAAAAGGGGTAGTGATCGCTGGTCGTATGAGCAGTAGCGATGGCGAGCTTGTTGCAAAATGGGCGGCAGAACTTGGCTGGCCAGTTATCGGTGATGTACTTTCTCAGACAGGGCAACCTTATCCATGCGCTGATTTATGGTTACAGCACCCGAATGCTAAAGTCTGGTTAGATGAAGCAGAATTAGTGGTTCAGTTTGGATCAAGCTTAACGGGAAAACGCGCATTACAGTGGCAAAGTCAATGCCATCCTCAAGAGTATTGGATAATTGATACTATCCCAGGGCGCTTAGATCCTGCCAACCATCAAGGTCGTAAGCTAACTTGCAGCATAAAAGGGTGGATAGAGCAACATCCTGCTCAACCGCGCGGTGCATGGTGTGAAGGCTTAACAGATTTGACAAACAGCACGTTGCAACATGTTCAAGCCCAGCTGCAAGGTAGGTTCTCTGAAGCGGCAGTGGCACATCAATTACCAGAGCTTCTCCCGCCTCGTGGACAACTTTTCGTGGGGAATAGCTTAATTGTGCGTTTAATTGATGCACTCGCACAATTGCCAGCGGGTTACCCCGTATTCAGTAACCGTGGTGCCAGCGGTATTGATGGGTTGATCTCGACGATGGCTGGAGTACAGAGAGCAACGGCGAAGCCGACACTGGGTATCGTCGGGGATATCTCTGCCCTGTATGACTTAAACAGTTTGGCATTATTGCGTGAACCTTCTGCTCCTAGTGTATTGATTATTGTGAACAATAATGGGGGACAAATTTTCTCGATGCTACCTACCTCCCCAGAAGCTCGCCAAAACTATTATTGTATGCCTCAAAATGTGAGCTTTGCGGGTGCGGCGATGATGTTTGGTTTGCAGTATTGTTCCCCGACAGACTGGTCGAGCTTAAAAGAGACGGTGCAAGAATTTTGGCTTAATCCACATAATCAAAACAATCAACACGGGACACTGCTGATTGAGTTAGTGGTTGATGGGGATGAAGGTGCTCGAACACTGAAACAATTGCTGCAAGACGTGGAAAGTTTACCGTGCTAGCTGCGCACTATTATTCGAGTCAGGAACAACCTGCCAACGGCGAAAAAACACCGTGGTTAGTTTTCCTTCATGGTTTATTAGGTCGTCACGATGATTGGTCATCGATTGTTGAGGCTTGCCCCAATTATCCGCGTTTAGTGGTCGATTTACCGGGGCATGGTGACTCACACAATATCAGTTGCCAAGGTTTTGCGGATTTTGACAGGCAACTGACGGAGTTGTTAGCGCATTATTCTGTTTTGCAATATGTGTTGATTGGCTATTCGCTCGGCGCGCGCTTGGCGATGCACTTTGCCTGCTTTGGCTCCCATCAAGGGTTAAAAGGATTGGTGATAGAAGGCGGTAACGTCGGTTTACAGGATGAGAAGGAACGTATTGCGCGTGCCGATAATGACCATCGCTGGGCTGAACGTTTTCGATATCAACCTATCGAACAGGTTTTGAGTGATTGGTACCAACAACCAGTCTTTGCTGACCTTACGCTTACTCAGCGTGAAAAATTGGTGGCATTACGTGGTCAAAATAACCCATTGGCCGTTGCCGATATGCTGGAAAATACGTCGTTATCCAAACAACCGTTTTTAGTTGAGTCATTAAAGCAATTATCGGCCCCTTACTGCTATTTTTGCGGTGAGAAAGACCAAAAATTTCGAGGCGTTTCGCAACAATATGCATTGCCGTTTACGCTAATTAAGAATGCAGGGCATAATGCGCATCGGGAAAATCCCCAACATTATGCTGCTGCACTTCACTATTTTTTATCACACTGTGGTTAAAGGAACTTGATAATGATTTATCCAAGCGAAGAAAAACTGTACGCACCGATTGAGTGGCAAGATTGCTCAGCAGGTTTTGACGATATTCGATATCACAAATCCCCAGAAGGGATTGCTAAAATTACCATTAACCGCCCTGAAGTGCGCAATGCATTCCGTCCTCAAACCGTGAAAGAGATGATCCAAGCATTGTCAGACGCACGTTATGACGACCATATCGGGACTATCATCCTAACGGGTGAAGGTGAAAAAGCCTTCTGTGCAGGTGGTGACCAGAAAATCCGCGGTGACTACGGCGGGTATCGCGATGAAAGCGGTACGCACCATCTGAACGTATTGGATTTCCAACGCCAAATTCGTACCTGTCCAAAACCAGTCGTTGCAATGGTTGCCGGTTTCTCCATCGGTGGCGGTCATGTTTTACATATGATGTGTGACTTAACCATCGCAGCCGATAACGCGATTTTCGGTCAAACAGGTCCTAAAGTCGGCTCGTTTGATGGTGGCTGGGGCGCATCTTATATGGCACGCATCGTCGGTCAAAAGAAAGCCCGCGAAATTTGGTTCCTGTGCCGCCAATACAATGCGCAAGAAGCGTTAGAAATGGGTCTGGTAAACACCGTTGTACCTTATGCTGACTTAGAAAAAGAAACTGTGCGTTGGTGCCGTGAAATGTTGGAAAACAGCCCAATGGCATTACGTTGCTTAAAAGCAGCACTGAACGCGGACTGTGATGGTCAAGCGGGTCTGCAAGAGTTAGCGGGTAACGCAACGATGCTGTTCTATATGACAGATGAAGGTCAAGAAGGGCGTAACGCATTCAACGAAAAACGTGCGCCAGATTTCTCTAAATATAAGCGTAATCCATAATGAGAAAAGCCAAACTTTACTCGTTCAGCCTGCCGATGGAGGCAGGCGTTATCCTTCGCTATCAACGATTGAAAACCCGTGATGGGCTTTTAGTCTGTTTACAAGATGGGGATAGCGAAGGCTGGGGGGAAATTTCACCTCTGCCGGAATTTAGCCGTGAAACCTTGGAAGAAGCAACCGCGGACACCATCACATGGCTAAATGAATGGGTGAATGAAGGCACAATGACGCCAAGCCATTTACCTTCAGTTGCCTTTGGCTGTAGCTGTGCATTAGCAGAGCTGACCGGTGAGCTTCCACAACAAGCGGATTATCGTAAAGCACCATTATGTAGCGGTGACCCCGATGACTTGATCCTAAGCCTTGATGCCATGGACGGGGAAAAAGTCGCCAAAGTGAAAGTGGGGCTTTATGAAGCTGTGCGTGATGGCATGGTGGCAAACTTATTATTGGAAGCGGTACCTGAGCTAAAACTGCGTTTAGATGCTAATCGTAGCTGGACTCGAGCAAAAGCCGATGGTTTTGCTAAATATGTGAACCCAGATTACCGTGCACGAATTGCGTTCCTTGAAGAGCCATGCAAAACCCGTGAGGAATCTTTGCAATTTTCTGCGGAGACTGGCATCGCTATCGCATGGGATGAAAGTGTGCGTGAAGAAGGCTTCAAAGTTGAAGCGCAACCGGGTGTGACGGCGATTATCATTAAACCGACCTTAACGGGCAGTTTGAGCTATTGCCGTAGTTTGGTGGAACAAGCTCATCAGTTAGGGATGCAGGTAGTGATCAGCTCATCCATCGAAAGTAGCTTTGGTTTAACCCAATTGGCGCGGGTCGCACATTGGTTAACACCGAACACTATTCCAGGTTTAGATACGGTTTCACTGATCCAATCTCAGTTAGTGAGACCTTGGCCACAATGCCAAATTCCTGTTCAACAGTTAGATGAGCTGACAGTTGTATGGCAGAGTTAGCATCATCGTCTAGCCGCTTTACCGACTGGCCTTGGCAGCATTGGGCCAGTCTTCAACCGAACAACATTGCACTTTTTACGGATACTGACGCGGTAACGTGGGCGGCGTTAAATCAGCAAATTGCTGATTTAGTCACTTACTTCACGATGCAAGGGGTGAAAGAAGGGCAATGTGTCGCTTTGCGCGGTAAAAATTCCGTCGAGCTGCTATTTAGTCAATTAGCATTGCTAGCTTGTGGGGCGAAAGTTTTGCCTCTCAATCCTCGTCTTCCAGAACGCTTACTGAATGAATTACTACCGCATCTTGATATTAGCGCAGTGATTGATTTTACTGATGAGCAGAACGCGTTAGCGGATTATCGCCATTTGGACCACCAGCTTTATTATCATTTTATTGAGAATGATAGCTTCCCCTCAGTAAGCTTTCAAAAAGCCGCTGAGCAACCTGCAACGTTAATTTTAACCTCAGGTTCTACGGGGTTACCTAAAGCCGCAGTACACAGTGTTTCTGCTCATTTGAACAGTGCGGCTGGCGTGCTAGATGCCATGAATTATCAGCAAGATGATTGCTGGCTACTTTCATTGCCATTATTTCACGTTTCAGGGCAAGGGATTGTATGGCGTTGGTTACTGAGCGGTGCAAAACTCGCCATTCGTTCAACACCATTGCAAGAAGCATTACAAGGTGTCACCCATGTATCATTAGTGCCGACTCAGCTATGGCGGTTACTGAATGACGAGATGCCATTAAATATTTCGTTAAAAGAAGTCTTGTTGGGTGGAGCCATGATCCCAACCCGTTTAACGGATCTAGCCGAGCAGCGCGGAATTGTATGCTGGAGCGGTTATGGGATGACAGAAATGGCGTCAACCGTGTGTGCTAAACGTACAGATGGTAAGAAAGGCGTGGGGCTTCCGTTGACGGGTAAACAAGTTCGGCTGGTGGATAATGAAATTCAAATTCAGTCGGATAGCCAATCCTTAGGGTATTGGTTTGATGGTCAATTACATCCTTTAAATTTAGTGAATGGATGGTTTAAAACCAATGATAAAGGCGCATTTATTGATGGTGAATATCAGATTTTAGGCCGTCTGGATAATCTGTTTATCAGTGGTGGAGAGTGTGTGCAGCCGGAAGATATTGAAGCGGTGATCAATGCTCACCCTGATGTGCACCAAAGCTTTATTGTTCCTGTTGATGATGTGCAATTTGGGCAGCGTCCGGTGGCAGTGATCGAAGCTAATGAATCAATCGACTTGAACATGTTGGCGGATTGGCTAAAAGATAAATTAGCCCCATATCAATTCCCAATGGCGTTTTATCGTTTAGATCCGAAATTGAAAGCTGGGGGGATTAAAGTTTCTCGCCAGCAGGTGAAGCAGTGGGTGCAAGTTCAAATAGATAGTAAAAAATGAAATTATTATGTATTTGAATAACGATATAATGAGAGGAAAGGGAAGGTTGCCTTCCCTGCCTCGCTATACTATGAAATCATGATTTTTGAACCCAAACCAAAGACCTTTAAAACCGGCAGCAAAATAAATGTCTTGCTCTTTTTCTATAACAGCAACGCGATGTAGGTGATTAATAAATTTATCTTTATTCTTATATAAATGTCTTATTTCAGAATAAGTAATAGGCTCATATTTGTTGAATGAATCATCAGCATCTTGAAAGTGTTTTTTGTATGTTTTTTGATGGATATCTTCATCACTGATAAAGTCATTGTAATAATTATCCCATGTAAAAAGGATGTGATAATTCTCTTTTACTAAAAAATCCAAGCCGATTTTACTCGTATTTCTGAAGAAATGAATCATGGTTATAAATATCAAACGATTTATTTCAGTTGAATGATTAAATAATTCTTCATTCGATAAGCTTAATAGTTTTAAACGAAAATCATCAATGTTTTTGCAGTCATAAATATCTTTTTCTTTCATGAAATCGAAAATTTTTGTTAGATCATTATGGCTGAACTTCTCTTCACCACACAATGGAAGAAGATTTTTTAATATTAGGCTGGTGAGTTTTTCATCTTTTTTTGATGACGGGAGCACTTTTTCATTAATATAATTAAAAATATCAACTTTATTACGATGCTGATTAATAAAGTCTCGCCAATCGAGGTTCATTTTATTGCTAGGTAATTTGAAATTAGATAGAAAATAATCCTGAACTTCTTTGTCATAAACTAATTTAGTGTTATCTGGATTTTCTAAGCAAACAGTGATAGGTTCCAAACTTTTTTCGCTAAGAGTTATAGGGCTAAATGGTTGTAGCATTGAATTAATATCATTTTTTTTCTGATTTAAACTATTGCTATTAGTAAAGGCGAATGAATTTTTTAAATTTAATCTTATATTGATATAGTCAATGTTAAATATGGGTTTTTCAAACTTTGATTGCTGGAGAAGTTTAGTGGTTGTCATTCGAGGCCCAGCAAATCCGTACTTAACAATTCCATTTTTTTGTGAGGGGTTTTCATTGCTATCACTAAAGAAATTTTCTTTAATGTATTGGCGATATTCGAGATATTTGAAATCTTCTGTTTTATTCTTAACCGATACTAATGATGAGCTAAGCGATGTATCTTCAATGCTATCTTTTAAAGAAAGCACTGGAGTTATTGCTTTATTTTCTGTGTTGGTAATCATTTTTATTCCAAATAGCTGATGGATTTGTATATAAAAATGAATTTTAATGGTGCTCAAAAAAGATGCTTTTATATTTCGATATGAAAATTGCATTTGAAAGGGAATAAAGGGTGGAAGGTTTATTCCTTCCACCAATATCAATACCGCATTATTTCAGCGCATTCAACGCTTTTTCAACACCAGCACCGTATTCTGGGTGTACTTTCTTAAACAACTCGATTTGACGTTTTTGTGTCTCTTCTGATGCTTCAATCAGCTCGCCTGCTAAACGTTGGAACATGCGTTGATGTTCGGCATCGTCCAGTAATTCATACAATGCACGAGGCTGGCTGAAGTAGTCTTCATCTTCACGGTGATTCCAGTGATCAGCCGCACCTTCAATGGATAATGGTGGTTCACTGTAGTCAGGTTGTTCTTGGAACATTCCCGCACTATTTGGCTCATAGGTCACGGTATTGCTGCTATTACCATCAATACGCATTGCACCATCACGATGATAATTGTGGAATGGGCAGCGTGGGGCATTCACCGGAATTTGATAGTGGTTAATACCTAAACGGTAACGTTGAGTATCCCCATAAGAGAACAAACGGCCTTGCAGCATTTTGTCTGGAGAGAATCCAATCCCTGGGACGATATTCGCTGGGCTAAATGCAGCTTGTTCCACATCCGAGAAATAGTTATCTGGGTTGCGGTTCAGTTCAAAATAGCCCACATCCATCAATGGATAATCTTTGTGTGGCCACACTTTGGTTAGATCAAATGGGTTATAAGGGACGGTTGACGCCTCTTTTTCTGGCATGATCTGAATCTGTAAGTTCCAGCGAGGATATTCTTTACGTTGGATAGCATCAAACAGGTCACGTTGAGAGCTTTCACGATCTTTACCAATCAGCGCTTCTGCTTCGTCGTCCATAAGGTTTTCGATGCCTTGCTGGCTACGGAAGTGGAATTTCACCCAGAAACGTTCGTTATTCGCATTGATAAAGCTATAGGTATGGCTACCAAAACCATGCATAAAGCGATAGCTTTTTGGTAAGCCACGGTCGCTGACATCAATGGTTAATTGATGAAGCGCTTCAGGCAAGTGGGAGAAGAAATCCCATTTATAGGCGGCGCTACGCATATTGGTGTAAGGGCAGCGTTTGACAACGTGGTTTAAATCAGGAAATTTCAGTGGGTCACGCAGATAGAATACAGGGGTATTGTTACCCACCATATCCCAGTTGCCTTCTTCGGTATAAAATTTCATCGCAAAGCCACGAATATCGCGTTCTGCATCGGCGGCACCACGTTCACCCGCTACGGTGGAGAAGCGTATGAATAGATCCGTTTTTTTGCCGACTTCACTGAATAATTTAGCGCGGGTATAGCGGGTAATGTCATGGGTGACAGTGAAAGTACCGAATGCCCCTGAACCTTTAGCGTGCATACGGCGCTCTGGGATCACTTCACGATCGAAGTGGGCGAGCTTTTCCAGAAACCAAACATCTTGCAACAGCATCGGGCCACGTTTACCCGCAGTCATCACGTTATTGTTATCCACAACAGGCGCGCCTGAAGCGGTAGTTAGACCTCTTTTTTTCATCACAATACTCCCAACTATTAGATTTATAGACTACACAAAAGTAACTAACTGGATGAATATTTGTAGAATATCACTTCATCTCTATAATAAACTTGATGAACAGTATAATGAGCAAAGAATTAATTATCTAATCGCTCTGACCAATCACTGTAATCATAGTAAGAAGTTTAGTCAGGAAATGAAGTATTAGATTGAAGTAAACCACTGATGAATTTCACTTATTGTGCGTTAAACGGTGTTCTAACGTAAATTTAAGCAAAAAAGACTGAGTACGTGCACTAAATCACGTAACATCGTCACGATACTTTAATTTTTAATAATAAAGGAAATGATAATGCGCAAAGTTCTTTTAGCTGTTGCAGCGACCTCTGCATTTTATATGGGTGCTGCTCAAGCAATTTCTGCTGATTTCAGTGCGGGTGAACATTTTACAGAATTAAGTGCTGGTTTAGGAACTCAAGGTTCTGGTTTAGCATTTAATGGCTCATGGGCGCGCAGTGACCACAATGGTCAATTAGGTAGCCTAGGTGCAACGTTTGGCCTGCCATTAGGACCATTTAATGCCTATGTTGGCGGTAAAGCGCTGTATTTATCTCCAGAAGATGGCTCCGATGGTGCAGCGGCAGCATTGGGCGGCGGCTTAAGCTGGCAAGCACTGCCATCATTAAGCTTCTACGGTGAAGCGTATGGCGCACCAGAATCACTGACGTCAGGCAGCAAATCTTACATGGAAGCGAAAGCAGGTGCTCGTTACACCGTGTTTAAACCGCTGTCGGTTGATGCGGGTTATCGTCTGATTGAGATGAAAGGTGCGCATGATGATCGTAATGAGAAGTTGGCAGACGGGTGGTATGTGGGCGCTGGCCTTTCATTCTAATATTCTCGTCATATTTTGATTTGTGGCGTTGTTGGCTGCACTCGGCTACTCGGGTCACATACTCATGTATGCTCCCCAAGATATCCTCGTTTGCCGCCTAGCCACAATTCAAACTATTTAGAGAATAATGCTAGTGCTCATTATGTGTTGAAAAATGGCAGTGATAGTTTTTCAAAAAAACATCAAAAAACGCCAAGAAAAACACCCCAATTTGGGGTGTTTTTTTATGAATGAAACTCTAGGGATTAACCTACGTTTGGTAGGAAGCCGGCCACGATGGCGAACTGGATGGCGATGACCGCGATACCGCACAGCAGAACTAAAGTGAGGATTGGTGTGCCGCCTTTGACGCGGTAAATGCCATTTGCTTCTAACTTGCGTACTCGCATGGTTAACAGTGCCGGTATGATTAATGCGAGGACAGATAATGCGACAGCGGCGTAAGTTAATGCCTGTACAAAACTACTGAAGAACAATGCGGCGAGTAACGGTGGTACGAAGGTCAGCAGCGAGGTTTGAGCACGACCAATGAAATTATTGCTGCGCTTGAATAAGTCTGCAAGGTAATCAAACAAACCTAAAGCCACGCCTAAGAACGAAGTCGCTAACGCTAAATCCATAAACAGGGCAACCGCCATATTCACGCGTGGGGTGGCAACCACATCACGAATTGCGGTTAATAATCCATTTAAACCTGAAGATTGGGCAAGGATCCCCATAAATGTATTTGATGGGATAGCGCCAAGCGTCGCAATTTGCCATAAAATGTAGGCAACGAGAGGAATCGCGCTCCCTGTAATGAAAATGATACGCAGCTTGCGCACATCACCATTCATGTAATTGACTAAACTAGGTACGCTTCCGTGGAATCCAAAAGAGGTAAAAATCACCGGAACAGCGGCGAGTATAAGGCCATTTTCCAGCGGCATGGTGCTTAAGTTGACAGCCTCAGCATGGGGCATCATAACGGCAAGCATGATCACTAAGAAAATCGTCTTAGCGGTAAAAAGAATACGGTTAATAAAATCAACAGAGTGTGTTCCTACACAAACCACAGCAGCACCAACAATAGTGAACATGATAATGGCTGTTTGAGTCGAAACGGTGATCCCCCACCAAGAGGATAGGCTATCAGAGATTAGCACTCCAGCTCCGCCAATATAGGCAGTTGTCAGAGCATACATCAGTAATAACATACTCAAACCAGTGACAATTTGACCGACGGGACCGAGGTACTTTTTCGCGACACTACCGAGACCCATATTGGCAGGATTATGCTGATAAACTTCGACCAGTAGTAATGAGGTATAACTCATTAGCATCCATAAACCAATTAACAAACATACTATTCCAGTGAAGCCAACACCTGCTGCCGCTAGCGGCATTGCTAGCATTCCTGCACCAATTGTTGTTCCTGCCACGATCAAAATACTGCCAAGGGTACGATTCTTCACAAATTCCTCTGATTGAATTCGGGTTATTAATAATTTAAGCAGATTATGCGATCGCGATTACTCTGTCAAATCTGAATTACAGATGGTGTAAATAAATGTTAACAGTCTAAATAAGCTAAAAGATTCTTTAATGTTTCTCCTAAAGGAGCTGTTGATAACAATGTGTGAAATAACGTTAAAGAATAGCGAGAAGGGTAAATCTGATGGGGTTTAAATGTTAAAAAACGGGGTTTATTGGATTGATTTTACTCATTATATTATTTAACTGAGCATTATGGCAGCTACTAAAGGGAAATTTTGTGATGGGGGCAAAATATTAGAAATGAAAATAAAACAATATTGTTTTTTAAATTAATATAAATCAAATTAATACTTTAAGACCATCTGGATAATAGGGGAAACCTATAAATAAGGATGGACCTATGGACTTTATGATTCAACTTGCCATTATTCTTGTCTGCTTGTTCTACGGAGCAAGAAAAGGGGGTATGGCGCTCGGGCTGCTAGGCGGTGTTGGCCTAGTTATACTTGTCTTTGGCTTTGGTTTACCGCCAGGAAAACCGCCTGTAGACGTTATGCTTGTTATCATTGCTGTTGTTGCAGCATCAGCAACCTTACAAGCATCAGGCGGTTTGGACGTTATGCTACAAATCGCAGAACGTTTACTGCGTAAAAATCCAAAATACATTTCTATTGTTGCACCTTTCGTTACCTGTATTTTAACCATTTTGTGTGGTACTGGGCATGTGGTGTATACCATTTTGCCAATCATTTACGATGCTGCAATCAAGAATAATATTCGTCCTGAAAGACCAATGGCGGCGAGTAGTATTGGTGCGCAAATGGGTATCATTGCCAGCCCAGTCTCTGTTGCCGTGGTATCCTTAGTCGCGATGTTAAATGGGATAACAATTAATGGTCAGTCCCTTGGATTTCTCGATTTATTGGCGATTACCATCCCTTCAACACTACTGGGTATCTTAGCCATCGGTATTTTTAGCTGGTTTAGAGGTAAAGATCTCGATAAAGACCCTGTATTCCAAGAATTTATTTCAGTACCAGAAAACCATGATTATGTGTACGGCGGCAACGTGACACTGTTAGATACCAAATTGCCTAAAATCAATTGGGTCGCAATGTGGATTTTCTTAGCGTCAATTGCTGTTGTGACGATCCTTGGCGCATTTTCTGAACTAAGGCCTCTTGTAAATGGCAAGCCACTATCGATGGTGCTGGTCATTCAGATGTTTATGTTATTAGCGGGTGCGCTGATTATTATTATTTGTAAAACCAATCCAGGGCAGATTTCTAAAAACGAAGTGTTCCGTTCAGGGATGATAGCTATTGTTGCGGTATATGGTATCGCATGGATGGCAGAAACCATGTTCGGTGCTCATATGGATGAAATCAAAGGGACTTTAGGTACTTTGGTTAAAGATTTCCCTTGGGCATATGCTATCGTTTTATTGTTGGTATCGAAGTTTGTGAACTCACAGGCCGCGGCGTTAGCTGCAGTCGTCCCAATCGCGCTGGGGATTGGTGTTGACCCTGCATATATCATTGCTTCTGCACCAGCGTGTTATGGTTACTATATCCTGCCAACTTATCCAAGTGACCTTGCGGCTATTCAGTTTGACCGTTCTGGAACCACGCGCATTGGTAAGTTTGTTATCAACCATAGCTTTATCCTGCCGGGCTTAATCGGGGTGGGTGTATCCTGTGTGTTTGGTTGGGTATTTGCTGCGATGTACGGTTATTTATAAAAATACCCGTCATACTTCAAGCTACAGGGGTGTTAGCTGCTCTTAGTTAGTCGGGTCACATACTTATGTATGCTCCCCGACTATTATTTTATAAGCAAAAAAGCGATTGCTTGAGTCATCAAAGCAATCGCTTTTTATTGTTAAATATACCGTATTACTAACGCCGCTACCCGATTTCAATATCGGAAAGCGGATGACAGCAGCAGGGCAGAATTTCACCCTCTTGAATAAACGCAATGGGCTTGTGTTTATATCCGACTTTGCCTTTGAGTAAGTTCACGCGGCAAGAGCCACAGTAGCCTTCTCGACATTGGTACTCGACAGGCACTCGGCTATCTTCAAGGGCGTCCAGTAAACTGCTGTGAACGTCGGTGTGGTAGGGGACCTGCACACCCTGCGTAAGACGCAGGGTGATTTTATGACTTGCCATAATTACAGTTCGAAATCACTCAAATCATCGGTGTTAACTTCAGCGTCAATCTGGCCGACTAAATAAGAGCTGACTTCGACTTCTTGTGGTGCCACTTGAACGTTATCAGACACTAACCATGCATTAATCCATGGAATAGGGTTAGAACGTCCTTTGAATGGAAGCTTCAGGCCAACCGCTTGCATACGAATGTTAGTGATGTATTCCACATACTGGCACAGAATATCTTTGTTCAGACCAATCATCGAGCCTTCACTGAACAGATATTCAGCCCACTCTTTTTCTTGTTCTGCCGCATCCACAAACAGGCGATAGCATTCGTCTTCACACTCAGCGGCAATCTCCGCCATTTCAGGGTCGTCTTGGCCTGAGCGTAACAGGTTCAACATATGCTGAGTTCCCGTTAAGTGCAGCGCTTCATCGCGAGCAATTAGCTTGATGATTTTTGCGTTACCTTCCATCAATTCGCGCTCAGCAAAGGCGAAAGAGCACGCGAAGCTGACATAGAAACGAATGGCTTCAAGGGCGTTAACGCTCATTAAGCATAAATAAAGTTGCTTTTTCAGTGCACGCAGTGAAACGGTGATTTGTTTACCACCAAGAGTATGCGTTCCTTCACCAAACATATGGTAATAGTTGGTCATTTCGATCAGCGTGTCGTAGTACTCAGAAATATCTTTTGCACGCTTCAGAATTTCTTCATTCTCAACGATATCGTCGAAGATAATCGCCGGATCATTCACGATATTACGAATAATATGTGTGTATGAACGTGAGTGAATAGTTTCCGAGAATGACCAAGTTTCAACCCAAGTTTCTAATTCTGGGATTGAAATCAGTGGCAAAAATGCCACGTTAGGGCTGCGACCCTGAATAGAGTCGAGCAGCGTTTGGTATTTCAGGTTACTGATAAAAATATGTTTCTCATGATCTGGTAGCGCATTGTAGTCTATACGGTCGCGCGCCACGTCAACTTCTTCTGGACGCCAGAAGAATGAGAGCTGCTTTTCAATCAGTTTTTCAAAAATAGGATATTTTTGCTGATCAAAACGAGCAACGTTCACAGGTTGGCCGAAAAACATCGGCTCCAGCAGTTGGTTATTTTTTTTCTGAGAAAAAATCGTGTATGAATGTGACATAACCATCCCTATTAAATTTTACAAGCTCCGCCTTCACAATCAGAATCTGCGGTTTCAACAACCTCTTCCAGATCCCCCTGAACATCTTCAGCACCATCTCGGGTGTTGTGGTAGTAAAGTGTTTTCACACCAAACTTATAGGCTAACAATAAATCTTTTAACAGCTGATTCATTGGCACTTTGCCATTTGGGAAACGGGTTGGGTCATAGTTTGTGTTCGAAGAAATCGACTGGTCGATAAACTTCTGCATGATCCCAACTAACTGCAAATAGCCGCTATTGGAAGGCATTTGCCATAATAGCTCATAAGCACCTTTCAGATTTTCGTAATCTGGTACCACTTGGCGTAGGATACCGTCTTTTGATGCTTTAATGCTGATATATCCGCGGGGTGGTTCGATACCATTGGTCGCGTTAGAAATCTGAGACGAGGTCTCTGATGGCATTAATGCAGACAGTGTCGAGTTGCGCAGGCCATATTGTTTAATATCGTTACGCAGTGTATCCCAATCATAATGCAGCGGCTCATCAGTTAATTTATCTAGCTCACGTTTGTAAGTGTCGATAGGTAACACGCCTTGTGCATAGGTGGTTTCATTGAACCACGGGCAAGCACCTTGCTCTTTCGCTAATTCATTTGAGGCTTTCAGTAAGTAATATTGAATCGCTTCGAATGTTTTGTGCGTTAGGTTATTGGCACTGCCATCGGAGTAACGAACGCCGTGCTTCGCTAAATAGTAAGCGTAGTTAATCACACCAATACCCAGAGTACGACGGCCCATAGAACCTTTTTGCGCCGCAGGGATTGGGTAATCTTGGTAGTCTAATAATGCGTCTAATGCACGAACCGCTAGGATAGCTAACTCTTCTAACTCATCGAGGCTTTCAATCGCGCCTAAGTTAAATGCAGATAGCGTACACAGGGCAATTTCACCATTTTCGTCATTGACGTTATTTAATGGCTTAGTTGGTAGTGCAATTTCCAAACACAGATTGGATTGACGAACAGGGGCAATCTGCGGATCAAATGGGCTGTGGGTGTTGCAGTGGTCAACGTTCTGAATGTAGATACGACCTGTAGATGCACGTTCTTGCATCATTAATGAGAACAATTCAACCGCTTTTATGCTAGATTTACGGATTTTCTCATCTTGCTCATATTGCACATATAGGCGTTCGAATTCGTCTTGATCAGCGAAGAATGCATCGTATAAGCCCGGAACATCAGATGGGCTGAATAGGGTGATATCTTGGTTTTTGATCAGGCGCTCATACATTAATTTGTTGAGCTGCACACCGTAGTCCATATGGCGAACACGGTTTCCTTCAACACCACGGTTGTTTTTCAGCACTAATAAACTTTCTACTTCTAAGTGCCAGATAGGGTAGAACAGAGTTGCTGCACCACCACGTACGCCACCTTGAGAGCAAGATTTTACTGCAGTTTGGAAATGCTTATAGAATGGGATACAGCCGGTGTGGAATGCTTCGCCACCACGGATTGGGCTACCCAGTGCACGGATGCGACCCGCGTTGATACCGATACCGGCACGCTGAGACACATATTTCACGATAGCACTTGAGGTTGCGTTGATAGAATCAAGGCTGTCACCGCACTCAATCAGCACACAAGAGCTGAATTGACGTGTAGGTGTACGTACCCCCGCCATAATTGGCGTAGGTAAAGAAATTTTGAATGTCGATACCGCATCATAGAAGCGGCGGATGTAATCTAAACGGGTTGCTTGTGGGTAGTGAGAAAACAAGCATGCTGCAACCAGAATATATAAAAATTGGGCGCTTTCGTAGATTTCACCGGTGACACGGTTTTGAACTAAATATTTCCCTTCTAACTGTTTAACAGCTGCGTAGGAGAAATTCATATCACGCCAGTGGTCAATAAAACCATCCATTTGCTCGAAATCTGCTTCAGAGTAGTCTTCCAGCAAATGCTTATCATATTTACCCATCTCAACCAGATGTTTTACGTGGGCATATAATTTTGGTGGTTCAAACTGGCCATAGGCTTTTTTGCGCAGGTTAAAAATCGCTAAGCGTGCAGCAAGGTATTGATAATCTGGTGTTTCACCGGTGATTAAGTCAGCAGCGGCTTTAATCATCGTTTCGTGAATATCAGAAGTTCTGATCCCATCATAAAACTGAATCTGAGAACGTAACTCCACCTGTGAAACTGATACGTTACTAAGACCTTCCGCCGCCCATGTAATAACTTTATGGATTTTGTCGAGGTCAATGCGTTCTTTATGTCCATCACGTTTTGTGACTAACAGACTCTGGTTCATGAGCAAGTACACCTTGGTTGAGTTACAAATAGGGAGTCCCAAACGTAAAAAAGCTCATGATGAGTGATCATGAGACTTGTATATTAAATTTACGAATACCACTATATGTAGTAGTTTGTTAAGAATCTAATAACAAGATAATGTTAATGTGTGATTTTATCAAGTGTACAAATTTGACGGTTCTTGTGGATAACAGCTGGATAAGAAAAATTGATCATGTCGGTAAGCAGCATGAGAAGTGGAGTTGCTAAAAATTGACTTACCGACATTCGACTAAAAATTATTTTGTAAAGTTGGGACCGTTTGCTGCTTTCTTAAACGTACCGCTTGCTATTTATTCGCTGATCGTATGCAGCATATAGTTCACATCAACGTTAGGCCCTAACCAAAATTTATCAGTGATTGGATTATAATGCAGACCAATCATATGTTGTTCTTTTAATTGCGTTTTATCGACCCAGCTAATTAATTCGGATGGGCGAATAAACTTATTGGCATCGTGGGTGCCTTTCGGAACCATTTTCATCACATACTCGGCTGCCACAACCGCCATCAGCCATGCTTTTCTGTTGCGGTTAATGGTGGAAAAAATGACATGTCCGCCAGGTTTAACTAACTTCGCACAGGCTCTGACTACAGATTGTGGATCTGGGACGTGTTCAAGCATTTCCATGCAAGTAACGATATCGTAGCTCTGAGGGTGTTTATCCGCATGCTGTTCGACGGTTTCTTGGACGTATTCCACAGGAATACCCGATTCCAGAGAGTGTAGACGAGCGACCATTAACGGGTCTGCGCCCATATCTAAACCCGTGACATCCGCACCTTCGCGCGCCATGCTTTCAGATAAAATACCGCCACCGCAGCCAACATCGAGGATTTTTTTACCAAAAATGCCGTCTACACGTTGCATGATGTAGCCTAAACGCAGCGGATTAATGCGGTGTAATGGGGCAAATTCGCCTTCAAGATCCCACCAACGTGACGCTATCGATTCAAACTTTTCAATTTCTTGTTTGTCGACGTTTAGGTACGTTTGGTCTTGGGTATCATTCATCTGAGGAACTCCTATATCTATTTCTATCCTCGCATTACTTATTTTTACCTATTGGACTATATTTATTTTGCAAAATACAAAAATAGGTTGGAATTCGTAATGGGACGATAGTCGCCCGTGAGTTAATTTATTGGGATTATGAGCCAAATATGAAAATCCTTGAGAGACTATTGCTTGAAAATCTACAAGATTCGGACACATAAGCGCATTTTTCCGCTATTATACATAGCTTGAAAGACAAATACTCACTTCTCTTATCTCTTAATTAAATAAGGGAGTTGTGGTATAGTTTACTCTTTGAATCTGAAGTTATGAGGGACAGTGGTTCCATGAGCGAGATTGCCAGAGAAATCACCCCAGTCAATATCGAAGAAGAACTGAAAAGTTCCTATTTGGATTATGCAATGTCCGTTATCGTCGGTCGTGCACTTCCAGATGTTCGAGATGGACTGAAGCCAGTACACCGCCGAGTGTTATTTGCGATGAATGTACTGGGAAATGATTGGAATAAACCCTATAAAAAGTCTGCCCGTATCGTCGGGGACGTCATCGGTAAATACCATCCACATGGAGACAGCGCCGTTTATGAGACAATCGTCCGTCTCGCGCAGCCTTTCTCTATGCGCTACATGCTGGTAGATGGTCAGGGGAACTTTGGTTCAGTTGACGGAGACTCCGCCGCTGCAATGCGTTATACGGAAATCCGTATGGCGAAAATTGCCCATGAAATGCTGGCTGATTTAGAAAAAGAAACCGTAGACTTTGTCCCTAACTATGATGGTACAGAGCAAATTCCTGAAGTGATGCCAACTCGAATTCCTAGTTTACTGGTGAATGGTTCGTCTGGTATTGCGGTCGGGATGGCAACCAATATTCCGCCTCATAATCTAGGGGAAGTGATTAATGGTTGCTTAGCCTATATCGAAGATGAAGATATTAGTATCGAAGGCTTGATGGAGCACATTCCGGGACCAGACTTCCCGACTGCAGCTATCATCAATGGTCGTCGTGGTATTATTGATGCTTATCGCACGGGTCGCGGCAAAGTATATATTCGTGCTCGCGCAGAAGTTGAAGTCGATGAGAAAACGAGCCGTGAAACGATCATCGTCCATGAAATTCCTTATCAAGTAAATAAAGCACGCTTGATTGAAAAAATTGCAGAATTAGTTAAAGAAAAACGTGTTGAAGGCATCAGTGCACTACGTGATGAGTCTGATAAAGACGGTATGCGTATTGTTATTGAAATTAAGCGCGATGCAGTCGGCGAAGTGGTGCTGAATAATCTGTATTCACTGACTCAATTGCAAGTTTCTTTCGGTATCAACATGGTCGCTCTGCATCAGGGGCAGCCAAAAATTCTGAACCTGAAAGATATTATAGCCGCGTTTGTTCGCCACCGTCGTGAAGTGGTTACCCGACGTACTATTTTCGAACTGCGTAAAGCCCGTGACCGTGCGCACATCCTTGAAGCGTTGGCGGTGGCACTGGCAAATATCGACCCAATTATCGAATTGATCCGTAAAGCACCAACGCCTGCGGAAGCAAAAGCTGGGCTGATTTCCCGTTCTTGGGCTTTGGGTAATGTGGCTGCAATGTTGGAACGTGCGGGTGATAATGCTGCGCGTCCTGAGTGGTTAGAGCCACAATATGGTGTCCATGAAGGTCAATATTTCCTGACTGAACAACAAGCACAAGCGATTTTGGATCTACGTTTACAGAAATTAACGGGCCTTGAGCATGAAAAACTGCTGGAAGAGTACCGCGAACTTCTGAAACAAATCGAAGAGTTACTGTTTATTTTGCGTAGCCCTGAACGTTTGATGGAAGTCATTCGTGAAGAGTTAGAAGTGATTCGTGATGTTTACAACGACCCGCGTCGTACTGAGATCACTGAAAATACCGCAGATATCAATATTGAAGATTTGATCAACCAAGAAGATGTAGTGGTAACGCTATCTCACCAAGGTTATGTGAAGTATCAGCCATTGTCTGACTACGAAGCACAACGCCGTGGTGGTAAAGGTAAATCCGCAGCACGCATTAAAGAAGAAGACTTTATTGAGCGTCTGTTGGTGGCGAATACCCACGATACTATCCTGTGTTTCTCAAGTCGTGGCCGCTTATATTGGATGAAAGTATATCAATTACCTGAAGCTAGCCGTGGTGCTCGTGGACGTCCAATTGTGAACTTATTGCCACTTGAGCAAGATGAACGTATCACCGCTATTTTACCTGTGCGTGAATACGAAGAGGGCTATTATGTCTTTATGGCTACCGCGAGCGGTACCGTGAAGAAAACCCCTCTGCAAGATTTCAGTCGTCCAAGAAGTGCCGGTATTATTGCCGTGAACTTGAACGAAGGCGATGAGCTGATTGGTGTTGATTTAACCAACGGTAGCAATGAAGTCATGCTGTTCTCTGCACAAGGTAAAGTTGTTCGCTTTGCAGAAGATGCCGTTCGCGGAATGGGGCGTACAGCGACTGGTGTTCGCGGTATTAAATTAATGGACGACGATAAAGTTGTTTCTTTAATTATTCCTCGTGGTGAAGGCCATATTCTGACGGTGACTGAAAACGGCTTTGGTAAGCGTACTGAAGAAACGGAATACCCAACAAAATCTCGTGCAACTCAAGGGGTTATCTCCATTAAGGTGAGCGAGCGTAATGGTCATGTCGTTGGCGCTATCCAAGTTGAGGATACCGACCAAATTATGATGATTACAGATGCAGGGACTCTGGTCCGTACCCGCGTTTCTGAAGTTAGCGTCGTTGGGCGTAATACTCAAGGTGTGACGTTGATCCGTACGGCTGAAGATGAAAAAGTAGTTGGTTTACAACGTGTTGCTGAAACTGAAGACGATGAAAATGCCGATGAAGATGGTATTGATGTTGACGGTGATGTGCAGACTGATGTAGATACCGAACAGTAAGTATTATTCATAAATGAAACGGGCGGATTATCCGCCCGTTTTTGTATCTTTACACTAGCAATATACATGGAAGTTATTGGTTGTCGCTTTTCATTGGGTTAATCGAGTATACTCAGTATTAGTGATAATGTACTTGTAGGTAACGGATTGAGATATTTACCCTCGTTTAAAACATCCCTCAGATTATCTAGAGATCTTTTTCGTGTCCTAGGCGTTATGCTATGGGGAATGGGGCTTTTCATCACTCTGTTTTTCCTTTATACGCAGTTTAATGAGCATAAATCTGATCTGCGCCAGCAATTCCATTCTGGTTATGAAAACCTACAAGTATACATTCAGCAGTCAAATGCAACGCTTCGCCTTATTCATTCCATGACGGATCAGCAGCGACTCAAAGACGAAGAACATCAACAAAAAGTGGGTATTCAACAAGAAGATGTCACTTTACCCACATCCACGTCATACTCGCTATACCCACTCATTCCATCGGCAGATTGTGATGTATTTAAGCAGCGAACTCAGAACTATCTTTCTGCTTTTGAACAACTCAATATTTTCTGGAAAGACAGCATTGCGGCCCCCCAAGGCTTAAATCACGTATTTGTTTTTGGAACAGGTAGTTATTGCATGATGGATTATTCAATTCGTGCCGCAGTTTCTGATATTGATACGTTAAAAAAAGTGGTTTATGACAATGTGCGGATCTACAAACAGCTAAAACAGCAGGGACAAGAGCGTAATTTATACACCATCACCCATAGTTCCCAATCATCAAATGGCCAGCTTTATTTGATGCTCCCTATTTATGAGAAAAGCTTAATTGTCGGTTTTATTGGGATTGAGCGCGCGATTAACTTAAATCAGTTTAATTTACGTAATAATCCGTCCGTTGAAATCACATTAATTAACTCATCAAATCAACCCGTTCTCTACACTTCGTCAGATGCGAACATTAAAAATTCACCATTACTGACATCTGGAGAGATAAATTATTTCGGTTTTAATTCCGATTATACTCAGCTGTTTTTTAAGAAGCGCTTAGCGCCTTCGCAGCTAACTGTTATTTATTCAATCCAGACATCGTATTTAATTGATAACTTAAAAACATCAATAATTTACGCAATATTAATTAATATCCTATCTGGTACGTTAATCTTCTTTTTAATTTGGTTATTAGAAAGACGAATGCTAGAACCCGCGGCCAATACGGCTATTCGTCTTGAAGAGCATGAACAGTTTAACCATAAAATTGTGGCCTCAGCACCTGTTGGGATTATTATCCTAAGGCTAAGTGATGGCGGCAATATTCTGAGCAATGAGCTCGCACATAACTATTTTCGTTTACTGAGTGAAGATGATAAACAGCGTATCTTGATGATTATTCGCCAAAAATCCAGCAACTATATTGATGTTGTTGCAACGAATGGCACCCATCTACAGATTAGTTTTGTGAATTCACGTTACCAAAATGAAGATGTGGCTATCTGCGTATTGATCGATATTAGTATCCGTGTGCAGATGGAAAAATCATTGCAGGATGTCGCAGATGCAGCTGATCAGGCGAACCAGGCGAAATCGATGTTCTTAGCCACGGTGAGCCATGAATTAAGAACACCGCTGTATGGGATTATCGGTAATATTGAATTACTACAACGATATGATTTATCAGATAAAGCGCTTCGATTAGTTTCTACGATGGATAACTCATCATCGCTGTTGTTGCAGATTATCAGTGATATTTTGGATTTCTCCAAGATTGAGTCTAAGCAATTGAAAATAGAAAATAAACTATTCAATTGCCGTAATGTATTTGCTTATGTACTTGCTAATTACGTTCCTTTAGCGACTAAAAAACAAGTGTCGCTTTACTCTTATATTGAGCCTAATATTCCAGATCTGATGCTTAGCGACCCTGTTCGCTTACAACAGGTTATCTCCAATATTGTGAATAACAGCATAAAGTTCACGGACTCTGGCTTTGTGATGCTGCATGTCTGGAAAGATGAAAATTATTTAAAAATTGAGGTCAAAGATTCGGGCATTGGAATGACCCCGGCGGTGGTTATGCAATTATTTGATCCATTCTTCCAAGTATACGATCAAAATAATGGGCACAAAGGGACAGGATTAGGGCTCGCTATTTGCGAGAAACTTATCAACTTGATGGATGGTGATATTGGCGTGGATTCTCAAGCGGGGCTGGGAAGTACGTTTACGATCCGCATTCCACTATACGGCCAGCAATATTTAGAACCTGTCATTCCTGAGTATCGAAAAAATTACCGTATAGCCGTAACGGGACAAAATACATTCTTAATTGATTTCCTTGTAAGATTGCTCGAACACCATGATTTTAATGTGGTGACGGGCTCATCCATTGATACCAATGAAACGTATGATTTGTTGATCACGGATAGTCAGGAAAATATGGCCTTAAAGAATAAAAACTTACTTAAACTCAGTAGCTTATATTCAGGTGAATTATTTGAAACTCAACTAAATAATTGGCTCTATAACACTTATCAGCTTGATAAATTGCCAATGTTGATTGATAAAATCATTGTTAAGTTGGTTCAAGGTACTAAAGAGAGTTTAGAGAACCATGACCTCGAAGATGCCGATGCAGACTTGAATACATTTAAAGTCTTGATTGTTGATGACCACCCTATTAACCGAATGCTATTGACAGAGCAGCTGGCAAGCATTGGCTTTATGACAAGCACAGCAGTCGATGGATTGGATGCGTTGAAATTCCTTGAGCATAATCATGCGGATATCGTTCTTTCTGATGTGAATATGCCCAATATGGATGGTTATCAATTGGCACGCACGTTGCGAGAACAAGGCTTTAAGCAGCCTATTGTGGCGTTAACGGCAAATGCCATGGCGGAAGAGAAACAGCGCTGTCTTGATGCAGGTATGAATGATTGTCTCTCGAAGCCTACATCAATTAGCGTGCTACGGGAATCATTGGTGAAGTATGTTAAACCTAGTGAATAACTCACTGATTAAATAGCTAATCTATTGAATAGAAAAAATAAAAGCCCTGAACGGGCTTCTATTCTAGCGTAAAAAAACGGTTATTCAGAAGGGCTATTGTCGATACTGACTGATGAAAGGTAATTCAGCAGTGCGATATCATTTTCAACACCCAGCTTTAACATCGCCGATTTTTTCTGGCTACTAATGGTTTTGATGCTGCGATTTAGTTTTTTAGCAATCTCTGTGACTAAGAAGCCTTCAGCAAATAAGCGTAGAACTTCACTTTCTTTTGGTGATAAACGTTTATCGCCATAGCCACTCGCATTCACTTTTTCAAGCAATTTACTGACGCTTTCAGGGGTAAATTTCTTCCCTTT